>NZ_BAABBN010000017.1:340-358855 GCF_039537985.1 Litoribacillus peritrichatus | reverse complement strand
CGGACACAAAAAAGGCGAGCTAAGCTCGCCTTTTTTGAGAATTAAATTTTTTAAAGAGTTTTAACTTTAGCGAATTTCTTTTTACCAGCCTGAATAACGTATTCCGAACCCACCTGAACCTTAAATGTCGATTCAACCGCCTCTTGGTTAACCTTAACAGAACCCGACTTCAACATGTCTCTTGCTGCGTTTGAGTTTTTAACTAAACCCGCCTTATTCAATACAGCAGAGATCGGCATTTCTTCCTGACCATCAAAGTCAATCTCAACCTCAGGAATATCTTCTGGCAACTCACCCTCCGCCAAGCGATTACCTGCTGCTTTATGGGCATTCTCCGCAGCTTCCGCATCATGAAAACGTGTAATCAGCTCGCGAGCCAACTCCATTTTCACATCTCTTGGGTTTGCCCCCTGCTCAACGGATGTTTTTAACGCTTCAATTTCTTCGATAGTTTTGAAACTTAACAGTTCAAAATAACGCCAAATCAAAGAGTCCGGCATAGAAACGATCTTTTGGAACATTTCGCCCGGCTTATCATTAATGCCCACATAATTACCTAACGACTTGGACATCTTCTTCACGCCGTCCAACCCTTCAAGAATCGGCATCATAATGATCGCTTGCGGCTCCTGACCAAAATGCTCTTGCAGTTGACGACCAGCCAAAAGGTTAAACCGCTGATCTGTACCACCCAATTCAATATCCGCTTCCATAGCCACTGAGTCATATCCCTGAATTAATGGGTATAAAAATTCATGAATCGCAATACTTTGACCACCTTTGAAACGCTTTTTGAAATCATCGCGCTCAAGCATACGAGCAACGTTAAATTGACCCGCCAATTGAATCATATCCGCAGCAGACTTTTTCCCCATCCACTCAGAGTTAAACATCACCGTTGTTTTTTCCTCATCGAGGATTTTGAACACCTGCTCTTTATAGGTAAGTGCATTTTCTTGCACCTGAGCCTCCGTCAGCGGTGGACGAGTTGCACTTTTTCCAGTTGGATCACCAATCAAACCCGTGAAATCACCGATCAGGAACAAGATCTCATGACCCAAGTCTTGCAGTTGCTTCAATTTATTGATTAAAACAGTGTGACCTAAATGCAAATCAGGTGCGGTTGGATCAAACCCAGCCTTAATACGTAATTTACGACCAGATTCCAGCTTTTTAACCAAACCCTCTTCCGGTAAAATTTCTTCAACACCACGTTTAATAACTTTTAATGACTCTTCAACTGACGGCATGAGGCAACCTAATTAATATTCAATAGTCTAAAATGGCGAAAGATTATAACACTCACTTACAATAATGCGACCCAACTATTCTTGTGAAAACACAGAAAAATGGCTAAGATATGATCAGTTTTTCCAGTAAAATAGCAAGTTAGGCGACTTTTTTCATATGAACTCTCAGAAAAACCTAACAAGTCTCGCAAAACATTACCCTAAAAGACATTTTGTTGCGGCTTCAGCTGTTGCCAGTTTTTTACTTGCAATGGCCATTCTACCTACGTCCGAATCAGTCTCAGCCAGCAGAACTGAAATTGACTTATCTCTACCGTTAAACAGTGATAAGACGGACTCTATTATTGACACCAAACAGAGTTCAGGCATTTATGTTCCTGTTAACTCCATGAAAACAACTGCAGACATCACGCCCATCTCTACGGAGCAAGAAATTAACAACGCGCCTGCGGCCGAAGAAGCATTAAAATTCACCCGCCACTATACCGTCACCAACGGTGATACTCTGGCGCTTATTTTCAATAAAGTTGGCTTAACATCCAAAGACGTTTACCACGTCGCCAAAGTATATAAAGATGCAACCCGACTCCACCCCGGCGAAGAAGTTTCTTTTGCTTATACTGCGGACAACACATTCAAAGCGTTTAAACATCAGAAAGATAAGCTAACCAGCAATATTATCGAACTTAAAGACGGTGCTTATGAGGTGTCTGAAAAGAAGCGGACGCCAACCATTGAATATCGTTTTGCCCAAGGCACTATTAATTCCTCATTATTCTTAGATGCACAGCAAGCCGGACTGAGCCAGACCACCATCATGAATTTTGCCAACATATTTGGCTGGGACATCGATTTTGTCCAAGATCTTCGTGAAGGTGACAGCTTTTCACTCATGTATGAAGAACAGTTCTTGGATGGTGAATCCATAGGCGCTGGCAACATTGTGGCAGCAGAGTTCATCAACCAAGGCTCAAAGTTCCAAGCCATTCGCCACGTAGATGAATTTGGTCGCGGCAATTACTTTACACCGGAAGGAAAAAGCATGAGAAAAGCGTTCCTTCGCTCACCCATTGATTTTGCACGCATCAGTTCACATTTCAATTTACGACGCAAACACCCTGTATTGAACAGAATCCGCGCGCACAAAGGGACTGACTATGCAGCAGCACGCGGAACCCCGATCCGCACAGCGGGTGATGGCAAGGTAGTCTTTGCTGGTTGGAAAGGTGGCTTTGGTCGTTGCGTGATTGTTCAACACGGCCAAGGCATGCAAACACTGTATGCTCATATGAGCAAATTCAACAAAAAAACCAAAAAAGGTGCCCGTGTCAGCCAGGGACAAATTATCGGTTATGTAGGCAGCAGTGGCTTAGCATCCGGCCCTCACTTACATTACGAATTCCGAGTGAACGGCGTTCATAAAAATCCGGTTAAAGTAAAATTACCGGAAGCCTCGCCGATTGATAAAAAATACCGTAACGCATTCTTAGCTGATGCTAAGAAGTGGTTAGCAACGCTAGAAAGCAACCAACGCGCTGTTGTGGTCGCCAGCAATTCGGGCAATTGATAAAGTGAGTCAATTTTTCATCGGCGCCATGTCCGGGACCAGTTTGGATGGTCTCGACCTGGCCCTTTGTGATTTTCAGCAGTCAGACATCGTTACTCACTCGCACTTTCTGCCATTCCCCCAAACGTTAAAGTCTGCCTTATTTGAATTATCACACTTAGAAACCATCAATATCGCTCAACTGTTTCAAACCGAAAACTTCTATTCCCAATTTTGTGCAGACACAATCAACGTTTGGCTAAGAAGTCTTAATATTCCAGCCAGTAATATTTCAGCACTCGGTATTCATGGACAAACCATTCGTCATCACCCTGAGCTGACCCCAGGCTTCACAGCCCAACTTGGTAACTGGGGACAAATTGCAGCACAAACAGGTATTACTACGGTTGGAGACTTTCGCCGTAAAGACATCGCACTTCAAGGCCAAGGAGCACCTCTGGTTCCTCCTTTTCATAACGCCTTCTTTCAATCCGATGACAAGCACAGGGTGATTCTGAATATCGGCGGAATTTCCAATATTTCAATTCTTACACCAAAAACTGTTTGTCCAAATGCAAACCCGGTCGGATACGACACAGGCCCAGGCAATGCGTTACTGGACTACTGGTACTCACAACACAATTCAGGTGAATTCGACAACAATGGTCACTGGGCGAAACAAGGAACGGTTATCCCTGAACTCCTTTCTCAATGTTTGCAAACCGCCTATTTTCAAGACTCGCCACCTAAAAGCACGGGAAGGGAGCTGTTTAACCCCAACTGGCTAACTCATCAGCTCAACGCATTGAAGCAAAGCCATTCGTTTTCAGCGCAAGATATACAAACCACGTTGGTGGAGCTGACAGCCACCAGCATTTGTAAAGAAATTGAGTCGACTGCACCCAACACCCAAGAGGTGTATGTATGCGGTGGGGGGTGGAAGAACAGCTATCTGATAACAAGAATCCGACAGCTAATAGGCTCTCAGGTTTACGTGGGTTCAACCTCAGATCTAGGCATCCAACCGGACTGGATCGAAGCCTGTGCATTTGCATGGTTTGCTCAAGAAACACTAGCAAAGAGAAACATTCAACAAGCCACAACCACGGGCGCGACTCGTAATGCACTGTTAGGCGGTATTTACTACCCTTAAAAGTGCTGACTCAGAGGATCAAAAACTACGAACTTTCAGTACCCTGACACAGTTCAAAAATAACGATAACCGTCGTTCAACAATTCTCTTTCAAGCTTAGGGCCATCCGGCACGGTCTCTACAAAAGGCGGGAGCTCCCCGATGCTCGCATTATCAGCCGACATCCAGATCTCGCATACACGAACATCAATGATGTTATATGCGTCTAAACGGGCCGCCTGATCAACCAGCATTTTAAATTTATCGTAATTTTTTCTTTGAAAAACGCGAACTTCAGGGCCGTGAAGCACAACCGCAATCGGACTGGTCTTATTATTGTAATTATTATGATTGGCCAGATAGTTTTCGGCCCGATCAAACAAGGCTTTTAACTCTTCGGGAGTATGCAATTCAACTTTGGCAACGTACTGCCCCTGTTCGTTCTGAATGTAGGAGACACCTTCAGCAACAGCTAAAAAAGGAAAAAACAGGCAACTCAGCAGTAATAACCAAATTCTTCCCTTTTTCATAATGCTTACTCAACTAAACAGAGAATGACGAGCCACAGCCGCATGTAGTGGTGGCATTAGGGTTACTGACAACAAACCTTGACCCTTCAAGACCTTCCAGATAATCGACTGTAGAACCGACCAAGTATTGATAACTCAGACTATCAACCACCATGCTGACGCCTTGCTTTTCAACGGTAGTGTCATCCTCATTCAGTGTTTCATCAAAGGTGAAACCATACTGAAAACCTGAGCAACCACCGCCAGTTACATAGACCCGCAATTTGAGTTGCTCATTTTCTTCTTCCTCCACCAACGTCTTTACTTTCGATGCGGCAGCATCAGTAAAGTCAATTGGGAAAGGGTTTTGCACTTCAACCACGCCGGTCATACTTTTCTCCGAACAAACAAAATATGGCGCTATTATCCGTTTAACTGAGTAGATTGGTCAAGATTAACCATTGTCTCCAACGGATTTAACATCCACTTGCTTCAAAGACTGCGTTTTATTACTCACCGACTTTACTTCCGTTGTGTGTTTCAGCTGGCCATTGATCTCTGCGCCCATGACCATCTCCATTACAGTATAGTATACGTCGCCATGCACTGAGGCCTTCTTAGCCAACTCCAAATGCTTACTGGAATAAACATTGCCGTGAACCTTACCATTCACAATGACGTTCGGCGCACGAATCTCGCCCTCAACGTGACCACGATCACTGACACGAACCACACCATTAGATTCATCATCAGCAATGATATTCCCTTTCACATAGCCATCAATATGCAAACCACCGCAAAAATGCAAGTCGCCGGTAATTTTAGTTTTTCCGGAAATCACTGTATCCCAGTGATGATTACCGCCTTTATTGCCCCACATTATTAACACTCTCTCCCATGGCCCAACCGAACGCCTTTTCAACACGCACAGGTTTTTTGCCAGTCGTCTGTAAAATGATCTGAACTTCCTGTGGTGCAAAGTCAGCCGGTATTTTCAACTCACCCACAATGTTCTGAAAATATCGAAACTTAAATTTCACACCCAGGTCTTTTTGCTCACTGGAAAGATCTCGCAGTGAATAGATTGTCTTTTTGCCTTTCAGCTCACCAATGATATTGATGGCCGCCTGACCGTTCACGTAATTCTGGTTTTTCTCTAATTGGGTCAGCACAATTTTGTATTTAAACACGCCTTCTTCCGAAGAAGCCGCCAGATTCAACTTTTGAATATGAAGGCCGGTGCTTTCGCCACCCGGTGCCATTATATTCTTATAGAAAGCCACTTCCTTTTCCAAGTCCGCAATTCTGTCACGATATTCTTTAATTGTGAGACGGACTTCGTCATTCGCTTGCTTATCCAGCTTGCTGCCTTCTTCCAAAACAGCAACCCGCTGGGTTAAGGTCTCCACCGCTTCGGTCTTAACTTCAAGATCGTCTTCAATAATTTCCCGGGCTTCCTGGACTTCCATTAGCTGTGTTGAGATATGCCAACTGCCCGTTAAATAGGCCCCGATGATCGAAGCGACTAACAACAGTATCAGCAAAGTTCTCTGCACGAAGTCAGTTGCCGGGTTGTAAGCAACTACCTTCAACCGCTGATGAGAAGAGCCTTTCACTACAGCCATACAAAAACTACCTTTCCTAACGCTTGTTAGAGGCCCTTTCATTCAACAACCGTTCATTGGAGGAACCCCAAGAACTGAGTGAACGAGTTGTCTTCCGTGAATGGGCCGCTGTTAATATTGCTACGGTTTTTTATACTTTTTATGATCTTCAACGAAAGGATAGCCTAAAGCCGCATATCCGCTGAAAATCAGTAAGGCATAATCACTTATGGCAAAAGCGCCACTTGGTTCAAACCTGCCGTTTCCTCCAACCCCATCATCAGGTTCATATTCTGCACCGCCTGTCCTGCAGCCCCCTTAACAAGGTTATCAATCACAGACAGAATAATGACCGTATTAGCGTTCTGAGGTTTATGCACAGCGATACGGCAGGTGTTCGCTCCTTTCACACTGCGAGTCTCAGGGTGAGAACCGGCAGGCATCACATCCACAAACGGCTCGTCTTTGTAAGCATCTTCAAACAAAGCTTGCAGGTCATCCACGTCTTGATTCAAAGGGGCGTAAAGAGTTGCATGAATGCCACGAATCATAGGCGTCAGGTGCGGAACAAACGTCAGCCCTACTTTGGATTCAGAAAACCACTGTAACCCTTGAGAAATCTCAGGGTGATGGCGATGACCACCCGCTTTATAAGCCATCATAGATTCAGACGCTTCACACAACAAAGCCCCGACACTGGCACCACGGCCGGCGCCACTGACACCCGACTTAGTGTCCGCAATCAAGTTCTCAGTATTAACCAACCCGGCTTTAATTAAAGGCAGAAAGCCCAACTGTACAGCCGTTGGATAACAGCCAGGATTCGCCACCAAACGCGCCGACGCTATTTTGTCACGGGAAGTTTCAGGCAACCCGTAAACGGCCTCTTCCAACAGTTCCGGGCAGGCGTGTTCCATGCCATACCATTCAGACCAAAGCGCTGCGTCTTCAATTCGGAAGTCCGCCGCAAGGTCGATGACTTTTACACCACGCGCCAGTAGCTCAGGCACCGACTTCATGGCGACGCCGTTCGGCGTTGCAAAAAAGACCAAGTCACACGTCGCCAATTCAGCCACGGTTGGATCAGAGAATTCAATGTCCAGGTGGCCACGAAGGTTTGGATACAAATCGGATATTTTTCGGCCAGATTCTGAGCGAGAAGTCACTACTTTAAGCTCAACCTCTGGATGCAAGACCAACAATCTTAAAAGCTCAACGCCTGTATAACCTGTACCGCCTACCACTCCGACCTGAATCACGTATCTATCCTCTAATTAGTCGCTCAAAGTTGAAACCCTTGGTATGATAATGGGCTAAGCTGAAAAGCTAAAGTAATCTACCAACTATTTACGTAGTTTTACTGTAACCCATGATAGTAGCTTCGTTTTTACAACGAAATAAACCCGACACACGTCTCTTTGTATTTCAAAAAGCATGAAACGAACCTGGTCGCAACGTAAGTCTCTACCGAAAATTTCCGCCATTGCAGCGCTCATAGGCATCACAGCCGGCTTCGTGATTTTGCTATTTCGATTATTAACTGAATACGCCGTTGTAGACCTTATGCCCGGCGAAGGCCACGAAGGGTTTGAAAACCTGTCGAATGAAATGCGCTTTCTGTTACCCGTCGCCGGAGCGTTGATTCTGGCCGTCATCTATAAACTGGTGGCACCGGAATACCACGACGTTGGTGCACCCTATCTACTGCAGCGCCTTGACTATCACCAGGGCTATATTCCATTTCGCAACACGTTAATGCAATTTGTCGGAGCAAGCATTGCACTGTTGTCCGGGCAAAGTGCTGGCCGGGAAGGCCCCGCCATTCACCTCGGCGGCGGGGTCAGCAGCTTCATCGCAAGGTACATTCAACTGCCATACGGTTACCGGAAAATGTTGATCGGCAGCGGAGTGGCAGCCGCCATTGCAGCCTCCTTTAATACCCCCTTGGCCGGAGTAATCTTCGCCCAGGAAGTTATCCTCCGACAATTCAGTCTGGCCAGTTTAACGCCTCTGGTGATCGCCTCCGTCGCAGGCTCACTCGTCACCCAAATCGCTTTGGGCGAAGCCGTTATTTTTCCTTCGTTTACGATCTCCATGACTGCCATAGATTACCCGGGATTGCTGCTGCTCGGCATCATCATTGGTGGGTTTTCTGTGGTTTTTGGCCGTCTCTTAATTGCCTGGCAGACCACCAACCGCTTACCAAAGTGGCAGTCACTGCCCATCGCCGGTTTCTTAACCGGCCTGGTAGCCGTGTTTGTGCCGGAAGTCATGGGCGTGGGTTATGACACCATAAATGTACTCTTAAATGGCACGTGGGACTGGCAGTGGGTCATCATCATTCTCTGTGCCAAACTGTTACTGACCACCTTCGTACTCGCCTACGGCGTCCCCGGAGGATTGATTGGGCCCACCTTGTTGATCGGCGCATGCACCGGTTTTACGGTCGGCCTGGGATTACAACAGCTAAGCACTGAAGTTCAGGTCGGCTTGTTTTGTCTCATTGGAATGGCCGCGATGATGGGCGCCACACTTCACGCCCCCATGGCCGCGTTAGTCACGTTACTGGAAATGACCAACTCATCGGCCGTGATTTTACCCGGTATGATCTGCATCGTAATCGCTTACCTGATTAATAAAGGGCTGCTGGGACAACAGGCAATTTTTGATAATTTGCAAAAAATCAGACACGACCGTGATCGAATGAACGCCCAATCCAGCAGCCTTGAACAATACGGCATCATGCCCATTATGGATCGTCGGTTCATCGTGACCGAACGAAAGATGAAGCTAAGTTCACTTCACCAGCTGTTTTTGGATCAGCCTCGATGGGTCATCATCAAAGATCAAACCAAGTTTTTCCTGATGCAGGCATCGGATTTGGCCAATTGGCTCAAATATCAGATCGACCACCAGCTGATCGCCACCAACCAAGATGAAATGAAGTTTCAGGAGCAAGACAAAGACCTGGACATCATGTCTATTCCTGCCACCCGATTTGATTTAACGCCCATCAACATCAAAGCCGACATTGTGGATGCCCTGTCGCTCATCGACAGTCATCAAACCGATGCCTTATTGATTCAGAGCACCCCGCCTGAAGGACAAGAGCCTAAGCTGCTTGGTATCATTACTCAAAACGACTTAGATCACTTCTATTCGACCAAACACCTCGCTAAGATAACGCCAATTGAATCTCGCGAATAAACGCTAAGGAACACTTCGTGCAAATATATCTCTGGGTAAAAGCCTTTCACATCATCGCCGTCATTTGTTGGTTTGCGGCGTTATTCTATTTACCCCGACTGTTTGTGTATCACGCCATGTCGGACGATCAGGCATCCATTGATCGCTTCAAGATCATGGAGAGAAAACTCTATCGCGGCATCATGACCCCTTCCGCCGTGGTGGCGGTTTTACTGGGCGCCTGGATTGTGTTTCTGACACCTCAGATTTACCTGACCGGTGCCTGGTTTCACGCCAAACTGACCATGGTCGGCTTACTGATCATTTATCATGGCATGTGTGGCAGACACTTGCGCGCTTTCCGCGACGATAAAAACACCAAATCACACGTCTACTTCCGGTGGTTTAATGAAATGCCAGTCTTTTTACTCATCGGCATCATCATCATGGTCGTAGTGAAACCATTTTAGCGAGCATTGAGTTATGACCCCCCGCCCTCCTGTTGTTTTAACATTTTCCGGCCTGGACCCAACTGGTGGCGCAGGCATTCAGGCCGACATCACCAGCCAAAGTCTGGTCAACAGTCATTGCTGCCCTGTGATAACCAGCTACACCACGCAAGACACTCATAACGTGTATGCCGTACAGCCAATTTCAGGAAACATCATCGAAGAAAGCGCGCGCTGTCTGGTCAGAGACATCCGTCCTCAAGCCATTAAAATTGGGCTATTGGGTTCAGTGGATGCCACACGGGTGGTTGCCACCCTGATTCGGGACATCCGGATTGACTGCCCCAATCTGCCCGTCATTTTTGATCCGGTATTGGCAGCTGGCGGCGGAACCAACCTCAGCAGTGATCAACTGCTGGATGAGATACGCGAACAACTCTTGCCTTTATGCACCCTGATCACCCCAAATACCTATGAAGCGTGTCGTTTAGCAAACATTGACAACAACCCTCAAGCCGCCGCCGAACAGCTGACCACTCAATCGCTGTCTGTTTTATTGACAGGTACCCACGATACCTCCACTGAACGCGTTCACAACCGACTGTTCAGCCATGCCAGCGAAACGGAGTGGCATTGGCCTCGCTTAGATGGAGAGTTTCATGGTTCAGGTTGCACCTTGGCTTCGCTCATTGCGGGCCTGATGGCACATGGTATGCCTTTGGCCGAAGCGGTGGAGCAAGCACAAAGCCGAACCATGGACTGTTTAGCCGCCAGCTACCCGATCGGCCAGGGCCAACGGATTCCTCAGCGACTCAACCACACAACAGCGCCTTGATCATATGAATCAGCTTCAAATATCCGGAATATACGCCATCACAGACCCCAACTTATTAACTTCGGAGCAACAGCTGCTGGATGGCGTGGCTCAGGCCCTTGCCGCCGGGGTTTCCATCATTCAATACCGGGATAAGCAGGCAACCCAGGCGCAAAAGTTATTCCGGGCAAAAGCCATTACTGAGCTATGCAATCAACATCAGGCAAAATGCATCATTAATGACTCTCTAAGCTTGGCCTTAGCAGCCAATGCTCATGGCGTCCATTTAGGGCAAACCGACGGTTCCATTGCTCAAGCAAGAGCAGCATTACCCAACGATGCCATCGTAGGAGTAACTTGCCATGATGACCTGCAGCTGGCAATAAAGGCTCAAAACGAAGGCGCAAGCTACGTGGCCTTTGGCCGGTTTTTTCCATCCAACACCAAGCCTCAGGCAAAGCCTGCAAAAATCAGCGTTCTTTTTGAGGCAAAACAACAATTATCCATTCCAGTGGTCGCGATTGGTGGAATAAATCAGCATAATATTGACCAAATTATTCGAACAGGTGTGGACAGCATCGCCATCATTGATGCCATTTTTGGCCAAAATGACATCCGACACAGTGCTCAACAACTGGTTCACGAATTTCTTGCTCACGAATTTAATCATTCTACGAACGAGCGTTCGCTAGGATAAAACGTAAAGGTATTGGTATGACACGTTCTCAAGAACTCTTTGATAAAGCCTCCCGAGTTATTCCTGGCGGCGTCAACTCTCCGGTTCGCGCTTTCAAGGGCGTTGGCGGCACGCCTGTCTTCTTTAAAGAAGGCAAAGGCGCTTACATCATTGATGAAGACGGCGATAAATACGTCGATTACATTGGCTCATGGGGGCCAATGATTCTTGGTCACGGTCATCCGGCCGTTCTGGGCGCCATCCATAAGCAAGTGGATATAGGCTTGAGCTTTGGCGCACCGACTGCGGTTGAAATCGAAGCCGCCGAAAAAGTCTGTCAATTGGTGCCGTCCATTGAGAAAGTAAGAATGGTCAGCAGTGGTACAGAAGCCACCATGAGTGCCATCCGCCTGGCCCGTGGCTACACCAAACGCGATAAATTAATTAAGTTTGAAGGCTGCTATCACGGTCATGCCGACTCTCTGCTGGTGAAAGCCGGTTCCGGTGCTTTGACCTTGGGCGTTCCCAGCTCACCTGGTATCCCGGAAGATTTAGCCAAACATACGGTGACTTTAGAATACAACAACCTGAACCAAGTGGCAGAAACACTGGCTGATATTGGCGATCAGGTTGCTTGCATCATCATTGAACCCGTCGCCGGCAACATGAACTGCATTCCTCCGGTTGAAGGTTTCCTGGAAGGGCTTCGAACGTTATGTGATGAACACGGTGTGGTGTTGATTTTTGATGAAGTCATGACGGGGTTCAGAACCGCATTGGGCTGCGCTCAGTCTGTGTATAACATTACGCCGGATTTAACCACTCTGGGCAAAGTCATTGGCGGCGGCATGCCTGTTGGAGCCTTCGGTGGTAAAGCTGAAATCATGGATTACATCGCCCCGACCGGCCCTGTTTACCAGGCGGGCACACTGTCCGGAAACCCGGTAGCCATGACTGCGGGTTTGGCCGTACTCAATGAAATATCCAAACCTGGCTTCTTCGAAGCGCTGACAGAAAAAACCACGCTACTGATCGAAGGTCTACAACAACGGGCGGATGCAGCTGGCATTCCTTTCACAACATCACAAGTTGGGGCCATGTTCGGTTTATTCTTTACAGACCAGGACAAAGTCACCAGCTTTGAGCAAGCAACGGCTTGCGATATGGAGCGCTTCCAGAAGTTTTTCCACTTAATGCTGGAGCAGGGCGTTTATCTGGCACCTTCTGCGTATGAGGCGGGGTTTGTATCTGCTGCACACGACGATGAAGCCATTCAACACACGCTTGATGCCGCAGAAAAAGCATTTGCCCAGCTGTAAACCGGGCAATCACATTTAGACTGATAACGTAATATCTCTAGGCCTGGATTTTATGCGCTCTGCGAAGCGCTTTCTGGGCCTTTTGCGTTTTCCCTTGAGCCTCCAACGCCTTCGCCATGGCGGTCCATAGCTGCTTTTGCAATGAAGCATTACCATGCGCCAAAGACAGCCCTTTGCGGCAAAGCTGCTCGGCTTGTCGGGGCTGATTCTGATTCAAATGAGTGATCGCCAATTCGTAATAGATCTTCGGCTCTTTGGGATCGATCCGCTGCGCTCTCTCCAAGGTTCGCTGAGCTTTCGCCCATTGTTTTTTTATGCCGTAAGTCTCTGCACTGGCCAACAACCCCACCACCCCGATGCGGGTATCATGCCGCTTATTTCGGTTACTATTGCCGGCAATTTCGCCCCGTTCTTTTTGGGGTTTAATGGTAACGCCTTTGGTGGTGTCATTGGCCTGTTCAAACTTATCGTCCAATTGAGGTTGATAAACAGGTTCCTGCTGGCCACCGCCAACAACGGGTGCTTTATGGGTGGTGGTGCATCCCGCCAGATACAAAGCTGAGATCGCTAAAAATAAAATACGGTTCATGTAAAATACCTAACACTATAAAATGACTCTGATCGAGCTTGGCAGTTTACCAATCCATCAATCGATCTAACAAACCTTTCTGTGTTTTTCCGGCACACGACACCGAGTCAGTCGGTTCACTGCCTTCGATAAATGGAATCAACCGGGCCGAAGGGCAATGCTCACCCGTCAGTAATCCCGTGCGTTCATCCACCCAAACAAAGCCAACGCCTTCCGGCACTAACCGGGTCTCTGGCTCGTTCGGCAGCTGCGCCATAAACTCACCCCAAATTCGTAGAGCCCCACTACTGCCCGTCAGCTGCGTGGGCGCATTATCATCCCGACCCAACCAAGTGACAGCCAAATAATCCCCCTTAACACCGGCAAACCAACTGTCTCTTTGTTGGTTGGACGTACCGGTTTTACCGTACACCACCTGATCTTGACGAATCACAGAATTCAACCAACGCCCGGTGCCTTCACGGGCAGCAATTTGCATCGCATAATCCGTCAGGTACACCGCTTTCTGATCAAACACTTGCTCGATGTCCAATGGATAGCTTTCCAGCAACGCGCCCTCGGCATCGGTGACAGAGCGGATAACTTTCAGCGGCGTTTTAAACCCCTCCGCCGCCAACACCTGATACATTCTGGTCACGTCATAAGGGCTCAGTGAAAGTGACCCCAACATGATGGCCGGTAACATTGGCACATGTTGGTCAAAACCAAATTTACGAAAGGTCGAAACCACCTCAGACAACCCGACTTCCAAACCCAGCCTGGCAGTCGCCTGATTGTAAGATTTGGCAAAGGCCTGATACATGAGCACATCGCCATGGCTTTTTTTATCAAAGTTTCTTGGCGCCCACTCTTGCCCATCTTCCGTTTTGATCATAAACGCCTGATCTTTCACCACAGACGCCAAAGTGTATTGTTCCGGCCGTTGCAAGGCCGACAAATACACCGCTGGCTTCGCCAATGAGCCGATTGGCCGTTTGGCATCCAACGCCCGATTAAAACCGGAAAAGCCCACTTTGCGATCTCCGATCATCGCCACGACCTCACCGTTATCCACGGAAGTCACCACAGTGGCTAACTGGTAATGCTCGCCTTCGCTTTTATGCTTGCGGGCCAAACGCTCGACACTGGCCACAGCACTTTTTTCCAGCGTCCACTGAACGTGCGGGTCCAGCGTTGTAAAGATTCGGAGGCCCTCTTCGGACAATTCCTCGGGTGAATAATCTTGTTTTAACTGCCGATGCACCAAACTCAAATAAGCCGGAAAACGATTGGCAGAACGGGTCGGGTGTTTAACCACATCAATGGGCTGGCGCTTAGACCAATCCGCCACTTTAGGTTTGATGTACCCTTCCTTCACCATCAGCTCGAGCACTAAATTCCTTCGGGTCAGTGCCCGTTCCGGAAAACGTTTCGGGTTGTAATAGGCCGGGCCTTTCACCACAGCCACCATCAGAGCAATCTGGTGAAGTTTCAGTTCTCGAATCGGCACCCCGAAATAGAAATAACTGGCCGCCATCACCCCGTGCAGCGCCCTCGGCCCATCTTGTCCGAGATACACCTCGTTCAGGTACGTTTCCAAAATTTTTTCTTTGGAGTATCTGAAGTCCACCAGCAACGACATGGAAGCTTCCATAATCTTTCGGGTGTAGGTTCGTTCGCGGGTTAAGTACAGGTTTTTAATTAATTGCTGCGTTAACGTGCTGCCCCCCTGCACCACACTTCCGGCCTGAAAGTTCGCCAACATCGCGCGAACAATGGATTTCGGAGAAACACCATGATGATCATAGAACTCACGATCCTCAGTAGCAATCAGCGCTTGTTTCAGCGCTTGAGGTACTTCATCTATTTTAACCAGTTGCCGATCTTCATGATGACTGGGGAAAAGGCTGCCCACTAATAGCGGTTCCAACCGAAATATATCCCGCTCCTGACCGTCCACTAATAAACGAAAAACCCGCTCGTTCTGGAACTCCACCGTTACCCGTGCGCGTTCCCGTAATTCATCTTCAAACCGGAACTTTCGAGCAAAAATAGTCACACTGTTGCTGCTGGTCTGTGCATAACCGGTGCGTCGATGCGGCTGAAAGCGATACCCAAGTGCTTTTAATTCCTCCACCAACGAACCAAGGGTCAAAGATTTACCCGGATAAATTTCCAGCGGCCGGGCATAAACCTGAGCAGGTAATTCCCATTGCACGGCATCCAGGTCTTTACGGAGGTTGGCATCCAAATACACAAAAAACACCAACATACACACCAAACCCACCAGCGATAACTTCACAAACCAGCGAAACCAGTTTGGCACTAAGCGTACCCGCTCATGCGTCACTTGCGCTTTTTTCCGTTGCTTATCAGAATGAGACGTTTGGGATCGGGAACCGGAGGCCTTTTTCTTGGTCGCGGGGCGCTTTTGAGTGGGCTTTTTTTTGCGTTCTGTCATGGGCGTTGGTGACTATCCCTGTTACCTGTCATTAAAGTCGCATATTATATAGAGTTCTTTCAAAGGCCTTTAAGGTTTTTATTAAACAGTTTCATTAAAATACTGTTCAAACGGCGTGTTGCTCCACCAGCCAGCCATTAAAACGAAACACGATAAGAGATCATTATGACCAACAATAAAAAATATCATGTGTATGGCCTAGGTAATGCCTTGGTTGATATGGAGTTCGAAATCAGCGATCAGTTCCTGGCCGACAAAGGCATCGACAAAGGAATGATGACCCTCATCGACGAAGAACAGCACCACGTTTTGTTTGATGATTTAAAAGAACGTTTTGGTGTCGTTAAACAAGCCTCCGGCGGTTCTGCAGCGAACACCATCATTGCAGCGAATTACTTTGGTGCCTCCAATTTCTATTCTTGCCGGGTATCCGATGATGAAACCGGTGATTTTTATGTGAAAGATTTGATGGCCGCCGGCGTTGATACCAACATGAACGGCAATCGCGAAACGGGCGTGACCGGCAAGTGTCTGGTCATGGTCACACCGGATGCCGAACGCACCATGAACACCTATCTGGGCGTATCCGAGCTGTTCGACCAAAGTAACATTGTGACCGACGCCATCTCCGACTCCGAATATCTATACATTGAGGGTTACCTGGTTACGTCCGACTCAGGTCGCAGCGCAGCCATTGAAGCCAGAGAAGTGGCGCGTAAAGCCGGCACTAAAATCGCGATGACATTCTCCGACCCGGCCATGACCCAGTTCTTCAAAGACGGATTGGCTGAAATGCTGGGCGACCGCGTTGACCTATTGTTCTGTAACGATCAGGAAGCGCAATTATTCACCGGTAAAGAATCGGTGGAAGACGCCGTTGAAGCTCTGACTCAGCTGACCTCACATCTGGTAGTCACCCTCGGTAAGAACGGCGCGCTCGTAATTAAAGATGGCGAACGTTATGAAATTCCGGCCTTCCCTGTCAAAGCAATTGACACCAATGGCGCCGGTGACATGTTTGCAGGCGCATATTTATACGCCATTACCCACGGTCATACCCCAGACTTGGCCGGACGCTTGGCCAGCCGAGCAGCGTCAGAACTGGTAACACACTTCGGTGCTCGTCTGCCTGCGGAAACCCATGACACGCTAAAACAAGAAATTCTGGAAGAATCAGTGACGGCTTAAGCCGTCACACCAAAGTACCTATGAAGGAAAAGCTCGTGGATCAAAAGCAGTACGTTCAGTGGTTTAGAAATACTTCACCGTATATCAATGCCCATCGCGGAAAAACGCTGGTGCTGCTGCTTAATGGGGAAAGTCTGGCTGATGACAACCTGCCGAACATCATTCACGACATCGCCACGCTCAGCAGTTTGGGCGCTCGCTTATGCATCGTGTTTGGTGCCCGCCCTCAAATTGATCAAAAACTGGCCGATCATAATATTGATTCAGTGATTGAACAACGATTACGAGTGACCTCTGAACACGCGCTACCTTACGTCAAAGACGCCGTCGGAAGTTTAAGAATTCAGCTGGAGTCCATGCTTTCCATGGGACTGCCAAACTCCCCTATGCACGGTGCCGACATTCGGATCAGCAGCGGCAATTACATTACAGCACAACCGATAGGGGTGAAAGACGGCGTTGATTTTGGCAATACCGGAGAAGTCCGCCGGGTTGATCACCAAGCCATTCTGGACGACTTGGGTCAAGGCCGGATTGTCATCATTCCGCCATTGGGGTTTTCGCCTATGGGCGAAGTGTTCAACCTGCCTTCAGAAGCGTTAGCCACCGACGTGGCGAAAGCCATTCAGGCCGACAAACTGGTTTTATTTCAAGACAGCCCTGGCGTCATGCAAAACGGCAAGCTGGTTCGGGAGCTAACCCCCGGCAAAATCAGACAACTGCTGAAAACGAATCCGCTTGATCCTCTGATTGAAGTCAATCTCAGATCCAGTTTGGTGGCGTTAAACTACCTTTCACGGGTTCATCTGGTGAGCTACCAGTCCGATGGTGCTTTACTGCAAGAACTGTATACGCTGGACGGTTGCGGTACCTTGCTAACCCGCGAACCGACCGAAGTACTTCGTCAGGCATCGATTGCTGATACCGCCGGTATTCTTGATTTAATCCAACCCTTGGAGCAAAAAGGCGTACTGGTCAAACGGTCACGTGAGTTACTGGAACAAGAAATTGAACAATTTACGGTAATGGACTGGGAGGGCATGATTGTGGGCTGCTCCGCCTTGTATCCGTATCATGACCCGGACACCAACATCACCTGGGCAGAACTGGCTTGTGTGGTGGTACACCCTGAATACCGTGGTGACGCGCGCGGCGAAAAGCTACTCGCCTACATTGAGCAAAAGTGCCGGGCCCGTAACTTCAAAAAGCTGTTTGTGTTAACCACCCGCACCGGCCACTGGTTTATCGAACAAGGCTTTCAAAAAGCCGAACCCGAACAACTGCCTCCCGCGCGACAACAACTGTATAACTGGCAAAGAAACTCACGTATTTTGGTCAAAGACATATAACACATCTAGCGCTGCTGATTTCTCCTCTGAAAGCCAGGCTTCTCCGCTCCTTGTTCCGTTTCAATAATACAGGGAGCTGACGGTTCTCCTCTTAATGACGCCCAGGATCGATCCCGTTGCATTTCAAAAACATTTTATATACTGCTGTTTTAAAACAATTTACTGCTCAAGAAATTACCCAACTTAGAATCTATCGACTAAACTGAATCCCAAAGGAAATTATTCAACAAGACAAGGGTTCACTTCATAATGTCCAAACTTCATGATCCTGATGCGGTTTCAAATTTAAAAGGCCTCATTGGAGACGAAAAATTTTCCATCATTCTGTCCAGTTCCCGAGCATCGCTTGAGAGCATCGTCACCGAATTAAAAAACGCCTACCAAGAGCAAGACCATGAAACCATGCGCAGGGCCGTTCACAGCATTAAATCTTCGGTGGGTAATTACGGCGCGATCAAGGTTTCCCAAAAAGCAGAAGAATTAGAACTACGTTATAAAGACAACCTGTTAGATCAGGCGGAGACCGAAATCCCGGAAATCGAGGCAATGGTTCAGCAGGTATTAGCAGAATTGGATGAATACCTGTAAGTTAATTGCCCAAATAGTCAGCGCCGCCGGACTATTCGTAACCAACAAACACCATCAAAAAAGGCCATCACTATCGATGGCCTTTTTTGTGTCACTACTCAGCAACCGCTGGCGATTATTCGTCCAGCATTGCCTTATCACGAACCGCACCTTTATCCGCACTGGTTGCAAACTTAGCGTACGCTTTCAGCGCAGTGGTCACGCGACGCGGTCGGTCTTCAGCAGGTTTCCAACCTTTGGCATCCTGATCCGCACGACGCGCAGCAAACTCTTCATCGCTCAATTCAACGTTAATGCTACGGTTTGGAATATCAATCACGATCGAGTCGCCGTCTTTCAATAAACCAATCGCACCGCCTGAAGCGGCTTCCGGGGAACAGTGACCAATGGACAGTCCTGATGTCCCGCCCGAGAAACGGCCATCGGTCAACAGAGCACAAGCTTTGCCTAAGCCTTTCGACTTCAGATAAGACGTTGGATACAGCATTTCCTGCATACCCGGCCCACCTTTTGGCCCTTCGTAGCGAATAATTACCACATCGCCTTCTTTCACTTCATCATTCAAAATGCCAGTCACTGCAGCGTCTTGTGATTCGAAAATCTTCGCTTTGCCGTGGAAAACCAAAATGGATTCATCCACACCCGCAGTTTTCACCACACAACCGTCCAAGGCGATGTTGCCATACAATACCGCCAAGCCACCTTCTTGCGAATACGCATTTTCGATGCTGCGAATGCAACCTTCTTTACGGTCACCATCCAGTGTCGGCCAACGAGTACTTTGGCTGAACGCCGTTTGAGTTGGAATGCCCGCCGGGCCTGCTTTGAAGAAGTTAATTACCTCAGCACTCGGGTTACGCATGATGTCCCACTTGTCCAAGGCTTCGGTCATGGTGTTACTGTGTACCGTCGGCAGTTCATTATGCAAAAGACCGGCACGGTCAATTTCACCCAAAATGCCCATGATGCCACCCGCCCGGTGCACGTCTTCCATGTGATATTTTGGAGAGTTCGGAGCCACTTTACACAGCTGAGGCACAACCCGAGACAAACGATCAATGTCTTTCAGGTCAAAGTCCAGTTCAGCTTCTTGAGCTGCCGCCAACAAGTGCAAAATGGTGTTGGTGGAACCACCCATGACAATATCCAGCGTCATCGCATTCTCAAACGCCTTAAAGTTGGCGATGGAACGAGGCAATACCGATTCGTCATCCTGCTCATAATAGCGTTTGGCGTTTTGAACAATCAGGCGACCCGCTTCCAAAAACAACTGTTCACGATCAGCGTGAGTGGCCAGCGTAGAACCGTTGCCTGGCAATGCCAGACCCAAAGCTTCGGTCAGACAGTTCATTGAGTTGGCAGTAAACATGCCTGAACACGACCCGCAAGTAGGGCAGGCACTGCGCTCATACTCAGCGACTTTTTCATCACTGGCGCTGTCATCAGCGGCAATGACCATAGCATCAACAAGATCCAGTTTATGCTCAGACAACTTAGTCTTACCGGCCTCCATTGGGCCACCGGAAACAAAGATCACCGGAATATTCAAACGCAATGAAGCCAACAACATTCCCGGTGTGATTTTGTCGCAGTTTGAAATACACACAATGGCGTCCGCACAGTGAGCATTCACCATGTATTCAACCGAGTCAGCAATCAGCTCACGGCTTGGCAAGCTGTACAGCATGCCGTCATGACCCATGGCAATGCCATCATCAACAGCAATGGTATTAAACTCTTTGGCAACGCCACCGGCTTTTTCAATTTCACGAGCAACCAGCTGACCCATGTCTTTCAAATGCACGTGACCAGGTACAAATTGGGTAAAACTGTTCGCAACGGCAATGATCGGTTTATGGAAGTCTTCATCTGTCATGCCCGTGGCACGCCATAGGGCACGAGCGCCAGCCATGTTACGACCATGCGTGGATGTTTTAGAGCGATACTCAGGCATGAACTTTCCTCATCTTTTTTGTATATCAACGTATAAAGGCCGACCCGATTATTATACCACTAAGGCTCTTCCGGTCAGCCGCCCTTAATCATGCAATCAGGGCACAATGTAATTAATCCGCTAGGATACCAGACCCAACCACTGTCGCCCAGTAGTAGCGACGGCTAGACCAACGCCCATTTAACTCTCCCCAAGCGTCGCATCCGGACGACGGCATGGCTTTGGACACGAATTCCAGTCACTGGTCGTAAATAACACGAATTACACTGAAATTTACAGAAATCCGGCTATGATTATTCGGATGGACGAGAAGTAAAATTAACAAAGTTACTTATATGACTGAATTAAAAAAACAAATATCAGCCTCGCTGAAAAAGGACCTTGAAGCCGGGGAGTTAATTCTGCCCAGCCTGCCTGAAGTCGCCATGACGATTCAGCAAGAAGTTAAAAAGAAATCCTCCACCGCCAGCTCTGTCGCGAAAGTCATTTTTCTCGACCCGGGTTTAACTGCGCATTTCTTAAAAGTAGCCAACAGCCCATTGTACCGAACTCAGAATCGGGTCAATGCTCTGCCCGACGCCATTGGCTTAATTGGCATCGAGTCCGTATTAAACATGGCCCTGACATACACCATGCGAACCATGTTTGTCAGTACCGAAGGGGCTTGGAAAAAGGTACTGATTCATCAGTGGAATGAAGCCACCGAATTAGCCGCTATCGTGGCGGTGCTTGCCGACTACCTACCGGACATGGAAAGTGAACACTGCATGGTAGCCGCCATGTTGCAGAATATCGGGGCACTGCCGCTGATCAATCATTTGCAACACTTTCCCGAACTGGAAGAACAAGACGTTGAACTCCTGGTGGAAGAAAACGCGACCAAAGCCGGCTTAGCACTCATCAAGCTCTGGGGATTAGGAAAAACCTTCGAAGACGCAGTCAAAGCCCGCAACAATTGGAAATTTGAATCCACGCCTTATCTGGACACCACCGACCTGATCACCATTGCACGTTATCATTATTTAAAGGAGAAACAGCACCTTGAAGAGTGCCCTCCCACCAGCGAAATCCCTGCATTCCGTCATCTGGAAAAGTTAGATTTCACGGCAGAAATGAGCATGCAGTGGATCGACTCCGCCAGAGAAAAAATCCGCGCCATTAAGCGCATGTTGTGCATGTAAAATCCCATCAAAAATCGGATGACAGGCCGGATAACGAAAAATGCATGTCCATCATATTCAGCGCCCGATAACCTAACTGCAAATGGGTATCCAGCATACTGTTCAGTTCTTGAGTGGACACCACACAATAAATTACCGAACTGAGCGCCTGATTGTCGGTGATCAAAATATAACCATCACCGATTCGTTTCAGCGTTTCGACCACATCACCAATATCTGCACTGCGAGCCTCTTCTTTGGAAATACAATACAATGAAGACCGGGGAATCATTACATCCCGAACCGATAAGTCAGACCTGGGAATGCCGGTTGACGTACAAAAAGCCACCGACCGCTGGCCCATCAGATCTCGTTTAGTAACAATGCCAACAACAGCGCCCTGGCTGTTTTCTACCACACACACAGACACTCTCATTGCCTGCATCACGTGCAGCGTTTCCTGAACGCCATCGTCTCCATGGACGGTGACCGGTTTCTGATCGGAATAAGCATCCACCAAAATGGAAGCCGGGCTGGTAAGCGAGAGTTTTAAATTTGAAAAATTGGCTTTGGCGGCATTGGAAGGTACTGAAGCGTTCAGCGAAACGAGCTTAAGCGGCTGGTATTGAGTCATTGGGCGTCTCCTACATTGATTCTAACGGTCTTCGATGACCCATCAAGGCGTGTCCATCCGGTGTTCTCTACTCTTTCAGAATAGACCACCGGCATGCTCAACACAGAAAACAAAAGACAAATGCCGACCAAAGGAGTCGGCTTACCGCCGCCAAACGTACCGGCGAATTACAAACGGTCTAACACCGTAAAGCTGTAGTCGTAAGGGTTCGGGCCTTCCGCAGCATAATCTTCCCGGCCCACTTCCTGCCATTGCGAGCGATCGAACGTTGGGAAATACGCATCGCCTTCCACCTCGGCGTGCACCAACGTCAGATACAAACGATCACACGCGTCCAACGCCATTTGATAGATTTGCGAACCCCCAATGATCATGGCTTCATCGTGGCCATCAATGAAGGCCAGGCTCTCGGCCAGCTCTTTCGCCGCCTCGATGGTTTCCACCACATGTACCCCTTCCGGAGCTTCAAAACCGGCACGACTTAAAATGATGTTCGGTCGACCCGGCAAAGGCCGGCCAATCGATTCGTAAGTCTTGCGACCCATAATGATCGGCTTGCCCATCGTAACCCGTTTAAAGTATTTCAGGTCTTCAGGCAGGTACCAGGGTAATTTGTTATTTCGACCAATCACGCGATTTTCTGCCATGGCCACTATCATAGAAAGTTTCATTTACTGTCCAACAACTCTTAAATTAAGCTACACACTGATGATCAATACCCTGAATTACCTATACACTGAACGGGTATTGAATGGCTTCATGACACTCATAACCCGTGACTTCAAAGTCATCCAACGTCACCCAGGTTTCAATGTCTTCTAAGGTCTTAATGTCCGGATTGATTTTCAACTGAGGCGAGGCAAACGGTTTACGTTTCAGCTGCACATCACGCATCAACGCCAACTGGTCTTCATAGATATGCGCATTCACTATCTTATGGTACGCTTGACCCGGCTGATGCCCGGTAATTTGCGCCACCAGCGCCAATAACACATACACCTGCACCATATTAAAGTTCAGCCCCAACGGCACATCACAAGAACGCTGTGTGCTGTTCAGATACAAGGTATCACCCAATAACGAAAAGTGATGGCTGTACATACAAGGGCGCAAACACCCCATATGAAACGCCCCGGGATGATAAAACGTCAGAATTTCACCACGATCGTCTTTACCGGCTTTCAGGTCATCAATGATTTTTCTCAACAGATCAATCTGGCCCCCGTCCGGCTTCGGGAAATTACGGCCAATCGCGCCGTACACCAACCCCATGTCGTCTTCACCCTTGCGGTACGGGTTATTTAACCAAACCTGATTTTGGTTGGCATTGGCGTCCCAGGTTTTAGTACCCAATTTCCGAAAATCTTCGGCATTATCATAGCCTCGCAGGTAACCGATAATTTCTGCTATGGCCGATTTCCAAAAACTTTTACGCGTGGTCACCAACGGAAATTCATTCGCGGCCACATCGTAAGTTAAGTCCGCATTGATGACGGTTAAACAGCGTTTACCGGTACGTTCGTTTTCCACCCAAACGCCTTCATCCACAATCCGGTGACATAAATCGAGATACTGTTGCATGCTAACCCTCCTACCTTGATGTGCTTTTGTTCTGTATGGACGATTCCGAGTGATAAGCGAACCAAACAACGGCCACACCTAACAGAATCATAGGCGTCGACAACAACTGACCCATGGTTAACCAACCGCCATAAATGAAGCCGAGATGTTCATCCGGCTGGCGGGCAAATTCGACAATGAACCGGAACAAACCGTAAAACGCCAAAAACAAACCGGATACCGCCATACGAGGCCTTGGCTTGGCCGAGAACCACCAAAGAATCACAAACAGCGCCACCCCTTCGAGCGCAAACTGATACAACTGGGATGGGTGACGAGGCAAATCACCGCCTCTTGGAAACACCATCGCCCAAGGCACATCGGAGACACGCCCCCAAAGTTCTCCACCAATAAAATTACCGATACGACCCGCACCCAAGCCAACGGGCACCACAGGCGCGACAAAATCCATCATTTCAAAAAAGGTTTTATTGATCCGGCGACCATAAATGTAGAGCGATGACATCACGCCAATCAAACCGCCATGGAACGACATGCCGCCCTCCCAAATGTAAAACAACGAAAGAGGGTCTGATAGAAAATGACTGAAGTTATAAAATAAAACGTAACCGATTCGGCCACCCAGAATTACGCCCATCGCGCCCCAGAACACCAAGTCAGACACTTGTTCTGATGTCCACGAACCACTTTTTTTCGCTCTTAAATTCAACAGCCAATAAGCACCCGCAAACCCAACCAGATACATAATGCCGTACCAGTGGACTTTTAATGGGCCCAGCTCCAACGCAACCGGGTCAATCGAAGGATAAGCAATCATTCCGTTCCTGCCTGTATTTAAATGTGTTTAAAAAATTCCAACCGGATTACGCCAAAATAAAGCGCGTACCTACAATCACTAACAACACTGCAAAACATCGTTTGAGCACCAAAGGCGGCAGTTTATGCGCCAGCTTTGCCCCTTGCTGAGCAAAAAAGACGCTGGTTACCACAATGCCGAAAAAGGCAGGCCAATAAATGTAACCTGTCGTCCAGTCCGGCAAACCCGTTTGTCCCCAGCCTACAACAACGTTGGTAACAGCAGCAATCACCGCAATTGGAAAACCAATGGCCGCCGCAGTTCCCACCGCTTGTCTGACCTGTACATTACACCACGTCAGGAAAGGCACCGATAAAGTCCCCCCGCCGATTCCAAAAATGGCCGACGCCCAGCCAATAAACGTACCGGCAACGCCCAACCCGAATCGGCCCGGTAACGCCCGGGATGGTTTGGGGCTCAACTGAAAAGCCATCTGAGCGGCTGCAAACAAAGCAAAACAACCAATGATTTTTTGCAACGCAGCTCCGGAGATCTGACTGGCGGTTACCACACCCAATGCAGACCCGAGCACAATACCAACCGCAATGTGTTTAAAGGTCGGCCAAACCACACCGCCTTTCGAATGGTGGGTACGAATCGAGCTGATCGAGGTAAACACAATGGTTGCTAACGAAGTGCCTACCGCCAAGTGCGTTAATACCGCAGGGTCTACGCTCTGAGCTTCAAAGGCAATCACCAAAGCAGGAACAATAATCATCCCGCCACCAATGCCAAACAAACCGGCTAATAAACCTGCAACCGCACCAACAATCAGATATATTAATAAGATCATCAATAAGACTCTATGACGCTAACAAAAAAGCTGGCTATTATCGCACCGATCTTTCTAAGATAGAACGAACAAATACAACAATAATTTGGCGACGTTATGTGTTTGATTACTTTTGCGTACAAGGTTCACCCGGAATATCCCCTGATCATGGTGGCCAACCGGGATGAGTTCCATCACCGACAAGCGCACCCGGCCCACTGGTGGCCAGACGCACCCTCTGTGGTTGCAGGCAAAGATTTAAGCGAAGGGGGCAGCTGGATGGCCGCAGACCACTATGGCCGTCTGATCGCATTAACCAATATCCGTATCGGCCGGGCTGCTCAGCCAGAAAACGCGCTGTCCCGTGGAAAAATTGTGGCCGACTACATCGTTCAGCAAACGCCGGCGAGCCAATACCTTTCTCATTTAAGCGATCGTTGCCATATTTTCAGACCTTTCAATCTGTTGATTTACGAAAATCAAAAAATGTTTTATTGCAGCAGTTTAAACCAGGGGTTCAACGCGCTTCCGCCTGGGATTTATGGTTTGAGCAACGCATTCCTGGACACCCCCTGGCCAAAACTTCAGGCCGCAAAGTCGCATCTTCAGCGAGCGATTGTGGAAGACCAAATCAACCCGGATACGTTAACTGAAACCTTATCCGACCGAACGCCTTACGCTTATGAGCTGCTGCCGGATACCGGCATCCCACAACAGCATGAACATTTATTATCATCGGCGTTTATTACCAGTCCGAGTTACGGAACACGCTGTACCAGTGTTTTTTGGCAGGATCAGAAAAATAAGTGTTATTTCAGAGAGAGCAACTGGTTTGCTTCCGGGGCGCTCGCCTCCCAACAAGAGTTTTCCTGGAACCCCAAGCCTTTCAAACAATTATCGTCACCCAACGCTCAAAGCTCCCCTTTGATTTTGTGAGCAATGACAGTCGCACTTGCCAGAACATGTCAGCGCACTGCCAATCGGCAGGTCACTCTGCAACTGTAATGACATCGCAACCTGAATCAAAACGTCCATAATGGAATTATGGCTGAACACAGATTTTATAAACTCCCAACCAAGGCAGCTGCCATTCATTTGTGGCTGCTCATTGCCACAGTCGCAGCAATAACGACTCTGCCGGTCATGGCAGAGGAACATGCCATGCAGAGCCAAACCCCTCTGAAAAAGCAGATCCTCAACCAACTGGAAAATACCGAGCTAAGCGCAACGCTGAAACAAAAAAGTCAGGTACTCCAACTGTACCAACGCTTTGGCTTTCAGCTCGTTTGGTTTAAGCGCTCAAAACTGACGCCCGCCGGGCAGGCTTTAATACAGGCCATCAAGGAAACTGCGGTGGTTCGGGCACCACAACTGCCTTATCACGCCTATGACATTTTATATCAGCGACATACCCTCCGAACCCAGCCCGACGCCATCATAGCGCTGGATATTTTACTGTCCGATGGTTTCCTGAGTTACGCCAAAGATGTGTTAACCGGTAAAATACTGCCCAACCAGAATGAACCCGACCACCCCGTCATTTGGCGGACATCCGCCACCGAGTCCGCCGACAGACGAAGTAACCGCCAGACTCGCGAGCAATTGCTTTCCATACTGGACAGCAAACTATCCCCACAGGAGCTTGAAACACTCATCAGTCAGGATTTAACCCCCGCACACCCTGGATATTTAGGACTCAGAAGGGCATTGGAGCACTACTTACAACTCGCTCAAACGGGCACTTGGTACCCCTTAACCCCTGGCGCTGAACTGAAAATGGGCGACAGTCACCCTCAGGTCAGCGAAGTAAAAGCCAGACTATCTCAGCTCGGCGATTACGATATTTATAAACGCCCCGTCAGCGACTCAAGCGCCTTGATGATCCAACAATCAAACCAGGCTCTCAGAGATTTTAATGCGCCATTGAACCACCCGGCAAACGCCCCGACAGAGTTTTCGGAATATTTTGATCTGACACTGTCCACAGCCTTAAAACATTTTCAGCGTCGACATAATCTTGAAGCCAACGGTAAGCTTAATGATGCCACCCGAGCCCAGTTAAATGTACCGCCGCAGAGTCGCATCAGACAAATTGCTATGAATATGAAGCGCTGGCGTTATCTGCCCGCTAACCTCGGGCAAAGGTACATTATGGCCAACATGGCAGATTACCGGTTGCGGGTCATCGACCATGGTAAAACCACCCTCGATATGGACATCATTGTAGGCAGACAAAGCCGACGCACCCCCATTCTGGTTCAAACACTCAAAACATTGGTACTGAACCCCTCATGGAACATTCCGCCACGCATCGCCAGAACCACTTACCTGCCCAAAGCGATCAAGAGCCCGGCGTATTTGCAAAAACAGAACATAGAAATTGTGCAGGGTTTTGGCCGAAAACGAACCATCATTGATCCATTTGAGCTGGATTGGGAAAACATCGACATTAAGAAATTTCCATACCGCCTAGAGCAAAAACCCGGCGCACGGAATTCACTGGGCCAAGTGAAATTTCCGCTCAACAACGACTTCGCCATTTTTTTGCACGACACATCCAAGCCACATTTATTCAATAAACCTGTCAAAGCGCTCAGCTCCGGCTGCGTACGCCTTGAAAAGCCCCACCAACTCACCGAAGAACTTCTAAAATACAACCCTGGTTGGGACAAAAGACGCATATCTAAAGTCCACAGACGAAAAAAAACCATGTACATTGGCCTGAAACGAGAAACCCCTGTGTATTTAATGTATTGGACCGCTTGGGTGGATGAACAAGGCACCTTACAATTCAGAGATGACATCTATCAACGCGATTTATTAAGCCCAAACCCTGCCAGCATTTCTATGTAATCCAAATCCCCCCTATCCAGAACAACCGCTCGTCTGAATCGACACTTTCAGTGTGACACAAATCACATTTGTTTCTTTTTTGATCTTTCTTATTTCCACACCATCAAGATAATTGATCACAATTTAGGCACGATTATTGATCAACTAACGAAAACAGGTCAAAAAGAGCATTCCACACCGTATGAATCATTCTATAAACCGACGAACTTTTCTGTCGCATTTAGGCCTCGGCTTATCTGGCTCGCTATTAACCACAGGCGTTTGGGCAGATTTGGCTGGAACCAAAGACAGACACCTGAGCCTTCGCAACCTGCACACCAATGAATCTTTGACGGTAACTTACTGCCGCAATGGCCAGTACGATTCCGGTGCCTTATACGACATAAATCAGGTGTTGAGAGATCACAGAACCAATGACAGCCATCAAATGTCGCTGGGATTGCTGGATACTTTAAGTTTGTTGCAGGCGTCTTGTGGCGCCAATAAAGAAATGCACATCATCTCCGGCTACCGCTCACCCAAGTCGAATGAACACCTACGGTCCAACAGTCAAGGCGTCGCTAAACGCAGTTTACACATGACCGGCCAAGCAGCAGATATCCGCATACCGGGAATAGACATTGAAGAGTTGAGGAAGTCTGCAGCAAAACTTAAAGCCGGGGGCGTGGGCTTTTACCCCAAAAGCGGTTTCATTCACCTCGACGTTGGTCGGGTACGTTATTGGTCGTGATCCGGCCTCTAATTGGCTTTGGTCGACATAATACCGGTTTGCGGACGGATGAAAGACAAAATACCGGCCTCTTCCAACGCCAGCTCAATGATGCTGTGAATGACCTCTGGTGAATCTGAAATCATCACCCTGGCAAGCAGTGCTTGTGCCCACGCGTAGGTGATGTTTCTCACCACGTATTTCACTTTCGGTAAACTTGCCGAGTTCATACTCAGTATTTCATAGCCCATGGCCAACAAAATGGGGGCCGCAATCGGATCTCCCGCCAACTCGCCGCATATACTGAGGGATACGTCTTCCATCAATGCGTCTTCGGCAATTTTTTTCAGCGCTTGTAATACCGCCGGATGATAGGAGTGATACAAATCCGCAACTCGGGCATTGTTTCGATCCACCGCCAGAATGTATTGCGTAAGATCGTTACTGCCCACAGAAATAAAGTCGACCATCTGCGCCAACTCTCGGGTCTGATAAACAGCCGCAGGAACCTCGATCATAACCCCGACTTCAGGCATCGCCACATGAAAGCCTTCTTCGCAAACCTCATAAAAGGCCCGGTGAATTAAACGCATGGCCTCTTCGACTTCGCCGGTGCCGCTGATCATGGGTAACATGATTCGCAGGTTATTAAGCCCTTCGGAAGCCTTCATCATGGCACGAACCTGCACCAAAAAGATTTCCGGGTGATCCAGAGTGATTCGGATACCCCGCCAACCCAAAAACGGGTTATCTTCCTTGATCGGAAAATAGCTCAGCTCTTTATCGCCGCCAATGTCCAGAGTTCGCATCGTAACCGGGCTAGGTGCAAAAGCTTTGAGTTGCTCCCGATAGGTGTGCATTTGTTCTTTTTCAGTGGGGAAGCGATCCTTTATCATGAAAGGCACTTCCGTCCGGTACAGCCCGACACCTTCCGCGCCCCGATCCAAAGAACGGAAGACATCAGCCATCAAGCCGGTATTTACCCACAACTTCATCCGGTGATGATCTTTAGTCTCACAAGGCAGGTTTTTGAGCGTATCCAGCTCACGAACCAGTTCTTTTTCTTCTTCAACAATGCTTTGGTACTGGGTAAGTAAGCTATCCGGAAACAGAGTGAATACTTTGCCTCGGTAACCGTCAATGATGATTTTTTTACCATCCAGCTTAGCGTAAGGTAAACCCTGAACACCCATGATGGTCGGAATGCCCATCGCACGCGCCAAGATAGCTACGTGTGAATTACTGGAACCTTCTACTGACACTATCCCTTGCAACTTGCCTTTTGGCACTTCTGCCAACATGGTCGGCGTAATCTCTTCACCCACCAGAATCACGTCATTCGGGTACTCAATCGGGTCAATCTTAACCGACTGCATCCGTTCCAGCAGGCGTATGCCCATATCACGAATGTCAGTGACCCTTTCCCTGAGATAAGGATCGTCCATCATACTAAAGTGCTGTTCGTACTGCTTGATCACTTTAGAAAGCGCACCTTGTGCCCACTCCCCGCCGTCAATCAAGGTATTCACTTCTGCACCCAGGGCTTCGTCGTCCAACATGCTCAGGTACACATCAAACAACGCCTGTTCTTCAGGCCGAAGCTGATCAGCCAGTTTTTCACCGGCCGAACGAATGTCGTGCCTGACCGCATCAACGGCTTGCTGGAACACCCGTTTCTCAGCGTCAATATCGTTGATGGTTTTGCTCGGTACAGAATCCAGATCAGCGGTTCGAATCATCACAACCGCCTGACCGATTGCAATGCCCGGCGCACCGGCACTTCCTTTGAACTGCTGATCTTTTTTAACTTTGGAAGGTTTGCCTTTTTCGGCTTTGTTCAGCTCATTAATTTTGCCGGTGGCTTCCGCATGGATGATCACACCCGCCAGCTGAGCGGACATCGTCACAAGGAAGGCTTCCTCGCCTTCATCAAAGCGACGCCGGTCTTGCTGTTGAACAACCAAGACACCCAATACCCGACGATGATGAATGATTGGCACGCCTAAAAACGAATGAAACTGCTCTTCTCCGGTTTCAGGGAAATACTGATAATTCGAATGCTCTGGCGCATCGTCCAGATTGATTGGCTCTTCACGAACACCGACCAGTCCGACCAGTCCTTGCGCCGACCCCATTCGCACACGACCAATGGCATCTTGCTTGAGACCTTCGGTTGCCATCAAAACATATTGGCTGCTCTCCGGTTCCCATAAATAAACGGAACACACCTGAGTGGCCATGGCTTCGCGTACACGATGTACAATAATGTCCAGGGCAGATTTTAAATCCCCTGCAGTATTCACTTCTTGTACTATGCCACGTAACGTTTTGAGCATTGGTCGTTTATTGATGTCCTAATACGTTCGTTGATATATCCTGTTAAAGATAAGATAAACTATATAACAGCAGTATTACCCTAACAGCCGAATTTTTGGGGCCAACTCTTTTAATGCTTTGCGATACACGTCTCGTTTAAAAGGTACAACCTGATCCAACGGGTACCAATAGCTGACCCATCGCCATCCATCAAACTCAGGGTTATCAGAGCGAGCCAGATCAACACTGGTATCGTCGCTTTTCATCTGCAACAAGAACCATTTCTGTTTTTGCCCGATGCAAATTGGCTGACTGTTATAACGCACCATTCGTTTCGGTAAACGATAGCGTAACCAGCCTCTGGTGCAGGCAAGTACTTCCACGTCGCTGGCCCTTAGCCCAACTTCTTCCTTCAATTCACGATACAGCGCTTCTTCAGCACTTTCATCATGTTTTATCCCACCTTGAGGAAACTGCCAAGCATCCTGGCCAATGCGCCTGGCCCATAACACCTGGCCAACATCATTGGTCAAAATAATTCCTACATTAGGACGGAACCCATCCGAATCAATCACAAAACAAACCCATGGAAAAAGTCTAGTCCCAATCCACCTATCAGCCAATCACCCTTTTTACATTTAACCAACAGACAGATGAACCCATAATCTTCTTAAAATACCGTATCTTCAAACCACTCACAACCAATAAACTCGAATGTAGTCTGTCATCTGTTTGCAGCAACAATAGGATTTAATGCACAATACCGACATCTATACAGTAATATTAGCGAGTTAATTGGAGCAACTGTGGCTTTAGCAATTTTTGATCTGGACAACACCCTGATTCACGGTGACAGCGACCATGCCTGGGGTGAATTTCTTGTAGAAAACCAGCTGGTCAATGAAGCACTTTATAAGTCAAAGAACGACGAGTTTTATCGCCAATACGTCGAAGGTACCCTCGACATATTTGAATACCTTGAGTTCAGCCTTGCCGTGTTGACCCAATACAGCTACCAGGAAATCACAGAGTGGCGTCAACGCTTTTATGACCAGGTATTCATCAACATGATGCAACCCAAAGCCGCTGACCTGATTGCCAAACACCGGGCACAAGGTGACTATCTGCTTATTATCACCGCCACTAACTTATTTGTGACGGAACCCGCTAAACAGTTACTCGAAATTGATGATATCATTGCCCCTGTCCCAGAGTTTAAAGATAACCGCTATACTGGCAAAGTAAGTGGAACACCAAGCTTTCAGGAAGGAAAAGTCACACGTCTTAAAGAGTGGTTAGCAAGCACCAACCATTCACTGGATGACAGCTACTTCTACAGTGACTCCCACAATGATTTGCCATTATTGGAGCTGGTAGATAACCCCATTATTGTGGACGGTGATGACCGACTTCTTCAAACCGCCGAAGAACGAGGATGGGAGCGCATCAGTCTGCGTAATTAAATCGAGACACACTATTTAACTATGAAGCACTGTGCTTTTCTGATCGCTGTACTTGTCGCAACCGTACTGTTAAACGGTTGTGACAAATCCGCCCCCCCAGAGCAAAAAACCTCTGAGCCTCAGCTTGCCAAAACGTTCCTGCCCGATGGACTGCTAACAACGTTATCTGCCAACACCTTCCAACACACCACCGAGTTACTGCACCTCAGTCACCAGTTGCATATCGCCACCACCGGCTTTTTAGAACAACCTTCGCCGGAAAAATTAAAAGACGCTCAAAACACGTACAACCTGCTGCTCAGTCAGTGGGCGCAATCCTTGCCTTATATTTACATGACAGCCCTGACGACCCAAGGCGCCCCCCTGGTAAACCGCATCGAAAAGCTTCCAATGTTACCTGGCTATCTGGATGAACTGCCTGATTACCCTTACAGCGGGCTCGTGCACGACATCATGCTCCCAATCCAGCCAGAATCGCTCAAACGCTTGCACACTCTGGACAACGACGAACAAGTCATTTTTGGTTTATCAGCCATAGAGTTCCTGTTATTCGACCATTTCCAGAGCGACCACTATCAACAGTTCCTGATTCAAAACGAATTGCCAGAGGAAGAAGCCAGCCAGGAAATTCTGATCGAGCAATTACCCAACAACCGACGCAGAAGCCTGCTGAAATTACAGGTTGAACAACTGGTTGAAGATACGTCTGAGTTGCATAAACGATGGCAGTTGCCGAACGGCGAAGACACTAAAAAGTTCAATGCCCTGATCAGCAAAAACCTGAATCTGACATTATCCAAAAGCTACCAAAAAGCTACTTGGTTGGTGTTGGATGCCCTAAACAGCATTCAGGAAAAACCTTTGCTATTAGGCCGGGCTCATTTTTCAAGAGCAGAGACAGAGTTATTGAACGTCGGGATTGAAACTTTGACGGGCTACCACCAAAATTTATCTTCCATCTGGGCCGTGTTTCCGCAGCCGGAAAAAGAAGAATTCACCGCCGTACTGAACTCCCTCAGTGAATTGATACAGCAATATCAGCAAGAGCCGTCAAACAGCCTGTTGCTGGAGCTGGCCAGCAATCGATGCAACCAACTCCTCGAACTCTCACACGATCTGGTCTTTCAGCCGGAATAACTTATTCCGGCCCGCTTACCAACTCTTCAGTGAGCGGGCAAACAAACATTTAATGTATTCTGTTTCAGCAATGGCCGGATGAATCGGATGATCCAGCGCCTGATGACCTTGCTCTAACAACTGAACCGTGCGATCCACCTGACGAGCACTGGCTTGTAAAATATTGACCAAACGATTTCGCTCAAGATGCATGGAGCAAGATGCTGTCACCAACACCCCATTGGTTTCAACCAGTCGCAGCGCCAGTTGATTGAGCTTTTGATAAGCTCGCTCGCCCACTTTAATGTCCTTACGGCGGGCAATCAACGCGGGCGGATCAAGCACCACCACATCGAACTTTTCTTTGTCCTGCGCCAAGGTTTTAAGACCTTCAAAGGCATCCGCCTGCATGGTCGCCATTCGACCTTCCACCTGGTTCAGGTGTGCATTTCGGGAAACACACTCCAACGCAAACGCCGAGCTATCCAGACAAACTACCTGATCGGCACCGAACGCTGCAGCCTGAACACCCCAGCCACCGATGTAGCTGAATACATCAAGAACGCGTTTCCCTTCCACATAACGTTTCAGGTGATTACGGCTGTCCCTGTGATCATAAAACCAACCTGTTTTTTGGCCTTGTAAAACCGGAGCATCAAACAACACGCCGTTTTCGGTGAATCGGGCAAAGCCCTCATTTAACTCACCTTTAACGACTTCCACGTACACAGGCAAACCTTCAACCGCCCGCATTTTGCCATCGTTTTTCAACACGATAGTGGCCGGAGCGATCAGCTCGTCCAACACAGAAACGATATCATCCTTCACCAATTCCATCGCCGGATTGGAAATCTGCACCACTAAAGTTTCACTGAAACGATCCACCACCAAGCCTGGTAAGCCATCGCTGTCACCAAAGCACAGTCGGTAGCTCTGATCCGCATAATGCTGCTCACGCAGTTGTAAAGCGCTCTCAATCCGATACTTTAAAAACTTACGATTGAGATACACGTTACTTGAACGGGAAATCATTCGAGCACAAATCAAGGCCTGAGGGCTCACGATCGCCACCCCCATCGACTTACCGTCCGCCGCAAACACCTCCACCTGCTCACCCGGCTCAAACCCCTTCAGAGGAGTCACCTTGGTATCTATTTCATTGCTGTAAATCCACATATGACCTGCGCGGATTCTGGCATCGGATTTAGGGTTTAATTTCAGGCTTGATAGCTGCATGATGGAGGCTCCAGTTGAATTCGATGGCTATTATGCGTTATATCAAAAGAACATCCAGAAAAAGATTTACACATCTATAACAGATCACCCATTTCTGCTTTACTATAATGCATGAGTTTACAAAAAATTGAGGAAGCTATGCCCAGCAAGGAACTCTCTGAAGACCAGATCAAACACGTTCTGCAAGGAATTCGCATTCCTCCGCAGCCGCAGATCATGGTCGACCTTCAGATGGAGCAAGCAATGCCTGACCCTGACATCAGCCGTATTGCAGACCTCATCAGCAAAGACGTGGGCTTAGCCGGAACCATTCTGAAAATCGTTAACTCGCCGTTTTTTGGCCTGAGCAATAAAATCACTTCGGTTGGCCAGGCCGTCAACCTGTTGAGCTTTAATTCCGTTATCAACATAGTGAACGGCTTAACGATACGCAGCGAAATGTCCGACGAAGACATTGTCGCCCTGAACCGATTCTGGGATTCCGCCAATGATATCTCCATGGTGGCGGCCACCATTGCCAAAGAAATTGGCTACAAGCATCATGACGAAGCCTACCTGCTAGGGCTGTTCCATAACTGCGGCATCCCTTTGATGATGAAACGCTTTGGCGTGGAAGACTACTCCAATACCATGACTGCAGCTTACGGTGCTGACTCAGAACGCATCATCGACATCGAAAATGACAAATACAACACCAACCACGCTGTCGTCGGTTATTACACCGCCAAGGCCTGGAATATGCCGACACACTTATGCGCAGCCATTGCTGAACATCACAATTTAAAGCAGCTGTTTATTGATCCGGAAGGCATCGACAGCGAAAAGAAAAACCTCATTGCGATCCTGAAACTGGCGGATCACATCTGCGCCAGCTGCAAAGTTCTGGGAGGGCAAAGCACCGATCATGAGTGGAATCGTTATGGCAGTAAAATTTTAGAACACATAGGGTTAGGAACCTACGATATCGAAGATATGGCCGCTCGATTCAGCGAAATGGGCATTTCTGTGGGTGATTCGTTCATCGATTAATCCATCAATAAACCAATCATTTCAAAGCCGGTCGGCCCAACCTAAACGGCAATACACACCGACCGGAACGTTCTTCCCAAGTTACCATCGATCAATCAACCGATGAACCACAAAGGCTGCTTGGTCACCGCCGTTGCAACGATGTAGCCGAACGTCATTAATGCGGCCACAAAAAACACGCGCTGCTGTGCCAGACTCTTACCAAATTTCAGCGCCATCATGCCGAAGCCAATGTAAGCAAACAACGCAAGAATCTTCGCCAACACCCATGGAACCTCAAGTGGATTCCATTGATAGACCACCAACAAGCCGATTGCCGCAGCCAGCAACAAAGTATCATTGACGTGCGGTAAGATTTTCCAAAGTTTATGATCCAGGCTTCGATGCATAAACAATTTCAGAACACCACGTAGACTGAACCCTAAAACAGAAATCACAGCAAACAACATGTGTGCGTGTTTTAACCACATAACCTATTCTCTTCATTCAAAATAATCGTCAAGATTAAAGCCTCTTGAACAATAAAAAAAGCCCAACCTGAAAAGGTCGGGCTTTACTCTTATAACACAAAACCAGACTGAGCCAGTTAATGAGCTATATTAAGCCTTCCAGGCTAAATCCAGCTCTCGCGCGGCCTTCACATCATCCAGGCGTTTCACCGGTTGTGTATAAGGCGCGCCACGAACCATATCCGCATCCGTCTCAGCTTCTTTCAGAATACTGGCCATCGCCGCAATGTATTCGTCCATCGCTTCTTTGGATTCCGTTTCCGTCGGCTCGATCAAATGACATTCAGGCACCAATAATGGGAAGTAGGTTGTCGGAGCATGTAAGTTGTAATCCAGCAAACGCTTCGCCACATCCATCGCATTAACGCCATAATCCTTGGTTTGCTTGCTCAGCGTAATGATGAACTCGTGAGTAGCACGACGATCCGGGTACGCTAACTGGAAGCCGGCCTTTTCAAGCTGCTTCGCCATATAGTTGGCATTTAAGGTCGCGTATTCACCCACTCGGTGCATACCGCCTTTACCCAACATCACCGCGTAAACATAGGCACGAATCAAAATACCGGCATTCCCCATGAATGCAGACAAATTACCAATGGTTTCCGGTATGTCCTTATCCGTCAGCCAGCGGTAGCTCGGAGCATCATCCGAACCCTCTTTCCCTACGATTGGTGTAGGCAAATAAGGCAGTAAGCGTTCACCAACCGCAACAGGGCCGGCACCCGGGCCACCGCCGCCGTGTGGCGTAGCAAAGGTTTTATGCAGATTCATATGCATTACATCAAAGCCCATATCACCAGGCTTCACCTTGCCTAAAATTGCATTCAGGTTAGCACCATCGTAATACAACAAACCGCCCACATCGTGAATCACCTGAGCAATCTCTTCAATCTGGCGTTCGAATACACCACAGGTTGAAGGGTTGGTCATCATGATGCCCGCAGTTTGAGGGCCGACCAAAGTTTTCAGGGCATCAACGTCCACATCGCCATCACTGTTCACCGGCACTTCACGTACCTTAAAACCGCACATCACCGCCGTTGCCGGATTGGTACCGTGGGCCGCCGAAGGGACAAGAATCTCAGTACGGGCATCATCATTACGCGCCTGATGATAGGCTCGAATCATAGCAACACCGGCGAACTCACCCTGGGCACCAGCCATTGGGGTAAGCGACACGCCTTTCATTCCCGTCACGTCTTTCAGCATTTCCTGAAGCTCATACATGCAGCTTAAAAAGCCTTGCGAGTGGCTTTCAGGTGCCAGCGGATGGCGATTCAAAATGCCCGGTAAGGTGGCCGCAGCCAGTGCACCACGAGGGTTGTACTTCATCGTACATGAACCCAATGGATAAAACTGAGTATCAATGGAGAAGTTCTTACGAGACAGATTGGTATAGTGACGAATGGCCTGCAATTCGGACACTTCAGGCAACGCAGGCTTTTCTTTACGAATAAATGCCTCAGGTAACCCGGATAAATCGGCAGCAGCGGCCGGCGATTGAGCGGTCGCTTTACGTCCAGATCGGCTTTGTTCAAAAATCAACATAATATAGGACTCCGCAGATTAGCCGTTTAGTTCAGTTAACACGTCAGCCAACGCCAACTTATAAACTTCGAGATCACTGTCAGTCTTGGTCTCTGTAACACACACCAACACCGTGTTCTCAAGCGAGGAATAAGACAACCCAAGATCAAAACCACCCAGAACTTCACGTTCGGCCAGTTTCTCAAGCACTGCCGACGCTTTCGCAGGCAAGGTCAAAGCAACTTCGTGGAAGTTATGACCGGAAAACGCCTTTTCCACGCCTTCGATGCTGGTCAGTTTTTCCACCAGAGCTTGTGTATTCTGATAACACGCACCAGCAGTATTGGCCAAACCATCCGGCCCCTGCATGCTCATGTAAATCGTGGACGCCGTTACCGCCAACCCCTGGTTGGTACAGATATTTGAGGTCGCTTTTGAGCGACGAATGTGTTGTTCACGCGCCTGCAAGGTCAGTGCGTAACCCGGCTTGCCATCCAGATCCACCGTTCGGCCAATCAAGCGGCCAGGCATCTGACGAACAATCGCAGACGTACAACACATGAAGCCATAATACGGGCCACCGGATGCCATAGGCACGCCTAATGGCTGACCGTCACCCACTGCAATGTCAGCCCCTTTTTCGCCCCAGTTGCCCGGCGCTTCAAGTACCGCCATCGCCATTGGGTTCACTAACCCGATCACTAACGCTTTCTGAGCATGCGCCCAATCGGTCAATGCGTTTACGTCTTCCAACTGACCAAAGAAGTTAGGTTGAGCAATGACCATCCCGGTGATGTCTTCACCGGTAAACGGCCCCAATGCATCCAACAAAGTGGTGCCTGACTGCTGATCCCACTCAACTTCAACAATTTCAATATTTTGCGCTTCAACGATGGCTTCCAGTGCAGAACGATAGCTTGGATGAACCGTGCCAGGCACCAGTATTTTACGGCTCTTGGATTTACGGTTGGCACGAACCGCCATCAGAACCGCTTCCGCCAGGCCAGATGCGCCGTCATACAAAGACGCATTGGAAACATCCATCGCCATCAAGGTAGCCATCATCGACTGGTATTCATAAATTAATTGAAGCGTTCCCTGACTTGCTTCCGCCTGATACGGCGTGTACGCAGTCATAAACTCACCCCGTGTTGCTACATCCCAAACCGCTGCAGGAATGTGATGCTCATACGCACCGGCACCAATGAAGCATAATGCACCGTCGTCCTGAGCTGCTCGCTCTCGCATCCTGCGCATCATATCCATTTCACTCAGCGCCTCTGGCACCTGAGTTAATTCACCCGCTCTGAGTTGCGGAGGAATTTCATCAAATAAATCTTCAATGGATGAAACACCAATGGTTTCCAGCATTTCCTGAACATCTTGTTCAGTGTGAGGAATAAATGGCATGAGTTACCTCAAATAAATAGAATAATCAGAGACTAAAAAGCTAACCACGTAGACAATTTTTGTCTTGCTTCAGAAACACAAAACGGGGCAAATGCCCCGTTTTAATTCATACAATGCTTAATCTTCCGCTTCGCACTTTTCTGCGTAAGCCTCAGCATCCAGCAATTGATCCAACTCTTCCGGACTGGAAGGTTTGATCTTGAAGAACCAGCCTTCATGATAAGGGTCAGAGTTTACCGTCTCTGGCGCGTCTTCCAGCGCTTCGTTCACCGCAACAACAGTACCCGAAATCGGCATATAAATGTCAGATGCAGCTTTTACAGACTCAACCACACCGGCTTCTTCGCCGGTTTCAAGTTCACTGTCAACTTCAGGATGTTCAACGTAAACAACGTCTCCCAAAAGCGATTGTGCATGATCTGTAATGCCAACTGTAACAGTGCCATCTGTTTCTAGACGCAACCACTCGTGGGTATCAACGTATTTTAAATCAGCAGGGATTTGGCTCATTTTTTATCGTCCTCAGCAGTAAAATTTTATTCGAATACTTTCTTTCCGTTACGTACAAATGGCGGTCTTACAACACGTACGTTTAATAATTTCTTACGAACTTCAACCACAGCATGTTCACCGGTTTCAGCAGGTACCCGGGCCAATGCAATCGCGTGCCCCAAGGTAGGGGAAAATGTACCACTGGTGGTTTCACCTTCACCAACACCATCAACAATGACTTTTTGGTGGCCACGTAACACACCTTTTTCTTCAAGCACTAAACCAACCAGTTTAGTTTTAGGCCCATCCGCTTTCTCTGCTTCTAATGCAGCACGGCCAATGAAATCTCTGTCTTCCGGCTTCCAGGCCACCGTCCAAGCCATATTGGAGACCAGCGGAGACACGCTTTCATCCATGTCCGAACCGTACAAATTCATACCGGCTTCTAAACGCAAGGTATCGCGCGCACCCAAACCGCAGGGGCGAACACCCGCTTCCGCCAACTTGCTCCAGAAAGCAGCTACATCGCTTTCAGGAACCATCACTTCCAGGCCATCTTCACCGGTATAACCGGTACGGCCAATGAAATAATCACCGGCTTCCAGACCTTGGAACACTTTTAATTCTTTAGTCACCGCTTGTTGACCAGCATCAAATACCGTCAGAGCTTTCTCAATCGCAGCCGGGCCTTGCACGGCAACCATCGCCAGCGAAGATTGTTCCGTCAGTTCGACCTGAAAACGCTCTGCCTGTTTGGCCATCCAAGCCAAGTCTTTTTCACGTGTCGCGCAGTTTACAACGACACGATACCAACCTTCCATGTTATAAACGATCAAATCGTCTAACACTTGTCCATCTTCGTTCAACATACCACTGTATAAGGCTTTGCCTTTTTCAGTCAAACGCGCCACATCATTGGCCAATAAAAACTGTAAATAAGCCTGGCTGTCAGCGCCAGTGACATCAACGACGGTCATGTGTGAGACATCGAACATGCCTGCGTCCTGACGAACCGCATTGTGTTCTTCAATTTGAGAACCATAATGAATTGGCATATCCCAGCCACCAAAATCGACGATCTTTGCATTCATATCAACGTGCGACTGATACAGAGCTGTTTTATTTCCCATGGTTCCTCCGGAACGAGCGTTTATACATTAAGCCTTCATCGAAAAACTAGTGGTCTTTACGACTCTTAGACATCAAAACGATGATCGGCGCCAAGCCTACAATCACTAACGTCAGCGCCGGTAACGCGGCGCGTTCCCACTCACCTTCTGACGTCATTTCATAAATTCGTACCGCCAATGTGTCCCAGCCAAAAGGACGCATCAACAGTGTAGCAGGCATTTCTTTCATCACATCGACCAACACCAGCAGCCCGGCCACTAAAATACCCGGCCGTAACATCGGCAAATATACGCGCCACAAAATTTGTCGCTGAGACGCACCTAGCGACTGAGCCGCTTCGTGCAAACTGGGCCGAATTGCCTGCAATCTTGACTGAACCGGCCCATAGGCCACCGCCAAAAAGCGCACACTATAAGACACTAGCAACGCAAAAACACTACCTAAAAATAATTGTCCGACATTTATACCGAAAATATTGCGCACAATTTCGATCAAACTGTTGTCCAACCAGCTGAACCAAACCATCAGGCCCACCGCTAACACCGTGCCTGGCAGGGCATAACCCAAAGTTGAGAAACGCGCCATGCGATCCAACACCGGATTCTTTTCCACCCGTTGAGCAAACGCCATCACCAGCGCAATGATTACAGTCATCACCGCCGCCGTTGACCCCAACCCTAACGTATTGACCATCAATTGCACAAACCGGGCATTGAAATCCTCAAACTGAGTTTCTACCACCCACCATACCAATTGGCTGACCGGTAAAATAAATGCCAACAGTAAAATCAACAAGCAGTACAGGCTGGCCGCCGATGCCTGCCAACCGGTTAAACGATACAGATTTTGTTTTTGCTGACGCTCACTCTGGTCGTATCTGGCACGACCTCGGGCCGTTTGCTCTAACCACAAACAGAAAATAACGAACACCAACAACAGCGAAGCCAATTGCGCAGCGGCATAGATATTAAATAAACCGTACCAGGATTTATAAATCGCTGTAGTGAAAGTATCGAAGTTAAATACAGAAACCGCCCCGAAGTCAGCGAGCGTTTCCATAAGCGCCAAGGCCATACCTGCCGCGATAGCGGGCCGGGCCATAGGCAACATCACACGCCAGAAAGCCTGCCAACTGTTGCAACCCAAACCGCGTGCCGCATCCATCTGGCCCCGACCCTGATTGGTAAACGCCGTTCGCGCCAACATATAAACGTAGGGATAAAAGGCCAGCACAAACACACAGATCACCCCCGCCGCATTTCTTACCGGCAAATCAAAGTCTGCGGAAAGGTGGGATCGAATCCAGGTTTGAATCGGGCCGCTGTAGTCCAACAACCCTAAGAAACAGAAGGCCATGACATAAGCCGGAACAGAAAAAGGCAGCATAAGTGCCCAGTCAAACAGATTTCGGCCAGGAAACTGACACATGGCCGTCAGCCACGCCAAAGAAACGCCCAGAACAAACACACCCAAGGCAACACCAACGGCCAGAACCAGAGTATTGACCATCAGTTCATTAAGAACGGTGTCCATCAGGTGCTGCCAATCTTCCGTCTGTGGACTTAACCAAGACAAGCCAATCACAGCCACCGGCATAAAAACACTTAACGTGATGACTGAAACCAGCAACCACCAGCGTTTTTGAATGACCCAATTTACCAAGGCCATATACGAAGAAGTCCGCTCAACCTGAGGCTGACCGGACATCTTTTGGGATAGGTTATCCACCAGATTCAACTCGCCTTATTAAGAAAGGCGTCTATTTTATCTGTATTTAACACGATCCATCAATTTTACTGCATCAGGTTGCAAACGACCTGCTTCAGAAACGTTCAAAGCATCGCGCTTAAAGTCGCCCCAAGACTTAACTTCTTCCGTTGCAGAAACCTTAGCATTCACCGGATATTCGTGATTCAACTGAGCAAACTGCTGCTGAGCTTCTTCAGATGACAACCATGCCAATAGCGCAGTGGCTTCTTCCGGGTTTTTCGCGTGTTTGGTCACACCCGCACCAGAGATATTGATGTGTACACCACGGTCTTCCTGGTTTGGCCAGAAGATCGCCAAGTTTGCGTCTGGCGTTTTGTTCTGCAAACGTCCGAAGTAATAGGTGTTCACGATGGTTGCGTCACACTGACCCGCCTGAACAGCATTCATTGCTTTGGTATCGTTCGAGAATACATCTGTCGCCAGATTATCCACCCAACCAGCAACGACTTTTTCTGTGTTCTCTTCGCCCAGGTTGCTGATCATGCTGGCAACCAACGACTGGTTATATACTTTCTTCGATGTACGAAGGCACAAGCGACCTTTCCAGTTTGCGTCCGCCAAACCTTCATAAGTAGACAGATCGCCTTCTTTCACACGGTCTTTGGCATAAACAATGGTTCTGGCACGAATAGACAAGCCAAACCACTGGTTATTTTCATCCTGAAGATTTGCAGGTACGTTCTGCTCCAGTGCATCCGAATCAACAGAGCGAAGCACACCGTCTTGAGCGGCTTTCCAAAGATTGCCGGCATCCACCGTAATCAACATATCCGCAGGGGTGTTTTCGCCTTCACTTTTCAGACGGCTCAACAATGGTGAAGCTTTATCGGTGATGTATTGAATCTGTGTACCTGTCTTCTCGGTATACATATCAAACAATGGCTTAATCAGATGTTCTTTACGTGCAGAATAAACCGTCAATGTAACCGGTTCTGCAGGTTTTGCTTCAGCCGCTTTCTGTTCTGGTTCACCCGTTTGGTTTCCACAACCAGTGATCAAAGTTGCAACGGCAACTGCTGAGATAATTTTACGCATAAGTCCCCCAAGTCGATTTGAACGCAAATAATAATGATTTCTATTATCTAAGGCAATTAAATTACGACTTTGATATAAATCACGATTTTGTTATTCATCGTAGACTAAAAAATTAAAAGAGCATTAATAATCATTAGATTAAGCTTTAGCCATAGCAGGAAGATCCCCTTCCAACCCCATCGCCCGAGTCAGAATCGATCGTTTAAGCAATGGGTGTTGATTCAACAGAGACATACCTGCATTCCTGAAAAAACGCACAGGCGGCGCAGATTCGGCAAACAGCTGCTTAAAACTTTCCATCACCGCCATCATGGATAAGTTATGGCCCATCCGGCGACGCTGATAACGCTTCAACGTTCGATCGCTACCAGGATCAAGGCCTGCATCTAACGACCTCAGTAATTCTTCCGCCAAAACCGCCGCATCCAGCAAGCCAAGATTCACCCCTTGACCGGCCAAAGGGTGAATGGTGTGCGCCGCATCTCCGATCAACGCAATGCGCTCTTTGGTGTATTGCTTCGCATGTCGTTGGCGTAAAGGGATAGAAAAGCGCTGATCCACCTGAGTCACATGCCCCAATCGATACTCCAGCGCCTTACCGATTTCCTCACAAAACGCCTGATCAGACAACGCCATTAAGGCTTCCGCGCGTTCAGGTTCCTGTGACCAAACAATGGAGCAGTAGTGATCGTCACCCTGATGGGTTTGCAGAGGCAAATACGCCAACGGCCCCTCTTTCATAAACACTTGTCTGGCCGTGAACTGATGAGGCTGTTCTGTGCGAACAGTGGTCACTATGGCTTGGTGGTTGTAACTCCACTCCCGCATTGCAAAGGAAGCCATCGAACGCACCGCCGATAACGCGCCGTCTGCAGCAACCAACACTTTAGTAGCAATCACCCGGCCATCATTTAGCCCCAGGAAGCGGACGCCCTGCCCCTGATGCTCCGCCATAGGACCAAGCTGACTGACTTTGGTATTCGAAAGGAGCTTCACCGTCCCGGACTTCATCAATGCTTGCCGAAGGTGCGCCAATAACAACGAGTTTTCAACAATCACCCCCAGGTGATCGGCGTTTGCTTCATGAGCATGAAAGACAATCTCGCCCGTGCCGTCGCCATCCCAAACCGCCATCGTCTGGTACGGACAAACACGGTTCTGAGCAACGGATGCCCATATACCGAGGTTTTTGAACAGGATTTCAGAGGCTTGGGTGAGCGCCACCACTCTTGGATCGAAGTGACCGTCTTGGTCATTCGCCGTTTCAGGCACTTCGCTGTCAAATGCACCCGCTTCAATTAAAGCAATCGAGTGGCCTTTTTCCGCCAACAGCAAGGCCAGAGTTGCACCGACTAAGCCACCGCCTACGATTGCGACATCATAACTTTCAGAAACTGCGTCCATGACTCACCTTGATCCCTGAGATATTTTCCAATTAGGCGTTTTATTTCAATCTACTGCCGACTACTTGACTGCCAAACACGGCCCTTAATTCGCAGAGCCAAGCCCCATCCCCATTGCCTGACGGGCAAAGGTGGATTTGGCAGGCGCAACACAATCCAGCGCGATCAGGCCAAGCTCCCTCATTCGGGTCAGCCACTTATGATCATTCGAAAACAACTCAATCAACCAGTGAGAAAAAGACGTAGTTAGCCACTGATCCATGTATCTGTGTTGTTGATAGTCGGTCAGCCATTCAAGCTTCAACAACGAGAGCTGGCTCTCCAGACGTGTTTCAATGGACTGACTCAAACACACCAAATCCCGGATGATCAAATTAAACCCCTGGCCGGCCACCGGGTGCAAAGCGTGGGCTGAATTGCCCAGCAACACGACTCCCGGCTGTACCTGATCTGACACCAGCATCAAGTTTAAAGGGTAAGAAGCGCGTTCACCAACCTTCACAATAGGGCCGAGCCGAGTACCAAACTCAAGTTCCAGCAAGGACTTAAACTCCCGCTCCGACATGGCCATGCGACCTTCTACCTGAGCTTCCGGCACACTCCAGATAAGCGCACTGCGATGCTCCGTTAACGGCAGCAAGGCCAACGGCCCATTCGGTGTAAAACGTTCATACGCCACATTCTGATGAGGCAACCGGGTTTCAACGTTACAAACCAAAGCATGCTGATGATATGGCGTTTTTTCGGCATGAATGCCAAGCATTGCGCGGAGAGACGATTGAGCACCATCGGCGACCATCAGAAACCCCGTCTCAATCTCTGCGCCATCTTCCAGCGTCAGTCGTGAACCCTGAGCAATGGTTGCCACAGCTTGAACCCGAGCCGGAGCCAACCAGGAAATGCAATCCAAATCGCTGACCGCCGCCATCAGTTGATGACCCAGCCAGCCATTTTCAACCACATAGCCTAAAGCATCCACATCAACGTCGTCAGCATAGATACGGGTGGCACCAAAGCCCCCTTTTTGAGACACATGTATTTTATTGATCGGGCACACTTGTTGTGCAATCGAAGGCCAGATGCCCATTTCCTCGAGAATCTGACGAGTGCCTTCCGATAAGGCGGTCGACCTGGCGTCAAAGCTCGGTTGATACTGCCCTGCGTTCGGGTTGAACGCTTCAATCAAGACCAACGTTTTTTTAAACCGAGTTAAAACCGGAGCCAACAGCAGAGCCATCGTCAATCCGGCCATACCACCCCCAACAATTGCAAAGTCATACGATTTGGCGGTCATTTGCGTCTCTCGAAATCAAACGATTGAATACTTTCTGAAAAGTTTGGTTACTTTCAGGTATCTTAGAAAGCGTCATAAAGTTTTGAAAACTAATCAGATGTTAAGAGGCCATCAAGGCTTCAATGGCTTCCACCGTCTTAGGTGCACCATCGGTCATCACTTCACAACCCTCTTTGGTCACAATGACATCATCCTCAATACGAATGCCGATGCCCCGCCACTTAGCGTCCACTTCTTCACAATCAGGCGCAATGTAAAGGCCAGGCTCAACCGTCATCACCATACCCGGTTCCAGCACCCGCCATTCGTCACCCACTTTATATTCACCCACATCATGCACGTCCATGCCCAACCAATGACCGGTTCGGTGCATATAAAATGGCTTATAAGCCTCTTCTGTAATGAGAGTATTCACTTCACCGCTCAGCAAGCCCAGCGCCACCAAACCTTCGGTCAATACTTTTACGGCCGCCACGTGCGGGTCATTCCAATGATTGCCTGGCTTAACTTCATCAATGGCCGCCATTTGAGCATCCAACACCAACTGGTAGAGTTGCTTTTGGGGTTCAGAGTACTTACCGGAAACTGGGAACGTTCGGGTGATATCAGACGCATAAAAATCCAGTTCACAACCGGCGTCAATTAACACCAGGTCTCCATCTGTCAAAACCTGGTTATTATCCACATAATGCAGAATACAACCGTTGGCACCGCCACCCACAATGGTGGTATAAGCCGGTGACCGGGCTCCGTTCTTCATAAACTCATGCAGAAACTCAGCCTCAAGCTGATATTCCATCATGCCCGGCTGACAGATTTTCATCGCCCGAATGTGTGCTTGCGCGGCAATTTCTGAGGATTTTCGCATCAAATTCAATTCACCTGCGGACTTATACAGCCGCATGTCATGTAACAAATGATCCAACGCCGCAAACTCTCCCGGCGGGTGTGCCCCACTGCGCGCTTTGGCTTTAATCGCATTGACCCATTCCATGACCTGCTGATCAAATTGAGTGTCGCAACCCATGGAGTAATAAACGCGATCACGGCCTTCAATCATCCCCGGCAATATTTCATCAATGTCAATGATCGGGAACGCATCATGCGCACCGTATTTTTCAATGGCCCCTTCCGGCCCGGAACGATAACCCGTCCAGATCTCTTCTTCACGTTTACGCTCACGACAAAAAACAATGTACTCACCATGTTCCCGGCCCGGTATCAGCACCGCCACCGCTTCCGGCTCATCGAATCCGGTCAGGTATTGAAAATCGCTATCCTGCCGAAAATTAAACTCCGCATCCCGGTTGCGCATTTTGACCGACGCAGCGGGAAGAATGGCAATGCTGTTAGGAGCCATCATTTCCATCAGAGTTTGTCGTCGTTGAACATATTCTTTCGATGAAATGGAGAGCGTCGTCATACCTTCAAATACCTGTTTCAATGGAATAAAGCGTATTGTTACTGTTCAATAAAAGCAGGCCTCAGGTCATCCGGCCTGCGTCAAAGTTGTCGATCAGTGAATGGTTTTTTTAGTGTCCGGACTGGCTTGAGTCGTTTCGTCTTTGTTCGCCTGCAACAGCATTAAAGCGCCAAGACGAACGTACTCGTACAACTCATACAGGTCTTTTTCGTTGTCTTCGGATTCCGAAAGCTGATCGTCTAACTGGGAGATGGAGTGCAGGTGGTTCAGCAACTCAACCAGTTCATTGTCCAGCGAAACTTTATGCTCGGAGGCCATACCAAACCCGGTAATAAACCCACTGCACCAAACCGCCAGCGCATTCGCTCGTTCGCCCAGGTCATAATCATCTGCAGGCATCAGCAACTGAAAGTTATAATCATCCGACTGCAGGCCGTCCCGAGTTTTCAGATACACGTTCTGCATCACGCCTTTCGCGTTTTCATCCAGCACACTGGTGTCCAAATCAATCATTTCAAGCAAGCCGATCCACTCGTCCAACCCTTTCGACTGAGTTCGTACCAGCATACCAACCAGCACGCCATGCACTTCCGACGGCTCCTGATGGATTTTCAAATCCAGAAATACGTCCGCCATTTCTTCAAACAATTGCTCGAAGTCGTCTTTTGGTTGCTCTTGATTTGTCATAAACTGCCTCTAGTATTCAATAGCGTTATCCTAGCATTACTGGCCCTGTCGCACCATAAAAGGACAGAGAGAATTTGCGCCAACCCTGGCACATTCAAAGAAGAAACCCAGACCCAACGACACCAAAAATTACAGCGCAAAGGCGCTTAGCAATTGACCATAAACTGTCACGGTTCTATAGTAGATTTAGCCTTGAAGTAAGAAGAAACAAAATGGACAATTTGAGCTTCCCCGATCTAGAAAAAAAAGTCGTCGAGTTAATTGGTAAATATGAGAGCCTGCTCGAAGACAACCGCAAGTTACGAGAACACCAAGAAGCCTGGAATTCCGAAAGGACCACACTTCTGCGTAAAAATGATTTGGCTCGAACCAAAGTCGAAGCTATGATTTCACGCCTCAAGGCATTGGAGCAAGAATAAATGACAGACGTGGAACCGGTTAAAGTCAGCATACTGGATAAGGAATATCTGGTTAACTGCCCTACAGATGCACGCGCATCCCTCGAACAATCAGCCCGTCACCTTGACCACAAAATGCGAGAAATTCGTTCCACAGGCAAAGTCATTGGCCTGGAGCGCATCGCAGTTATGGCGGCATTGAACATCACTCACGAATCTCTGGAACGAGAAAAAAGCCAAGGCGTTAGTCAGGATCAGCTGAAACAGTTGGCCGATCGCCTGGATTCAGCCCTAACCCAGAATCACCAATTGCCACTGGAAACAGACAATTCAGACCAGGGGAGCTTGTAAAAGCCCTCTGTTCTCAACATCTGAACGAATAAATTGCACATAAAAATATCTGACTTAAACACTTGTTTACAACATAACGCTGACAAATAATTTGAACACGTTATAATGGCAACCAAGTTCTGAAGTATTCGCCAGCTGACGCGTTCCTCGAGCCGATAATCCTATTTTAGGAGGTTGCCCGTGAATGTTGTTGCGCATGTCCGCTTGACGGAAAGCCTTAGGCATTTCGACAACCACCACCTTGAACCGTCGGGTTCAGGGGCAAGTCGGCAGCGATACTTCGGAGCCTATCCAGAGTTACTTTCATGCTGAACTTCCAATCCCAATCCAAAATAGCCGCAATGGCGACTTCAACGCCAACCTTACGATCTGACCAAAAAAAGCTCATAACACAAAAAAAACAACTCAGAACGCAACTAAGAAACAAGCGTCAGCAACTCACCCGATTTGAACAACACTCGGCCGCCAAAAAACTGCTCATTCAACTGAACCATCAAACCTGGTTCAACAACAGTCAAAAAGTGGCTTTATATTTGGCAAACGACAGTGAACTGAGCTGCGCTCACGTCATACGGACGCTTTTGCAAAACAATAAGCAGGTTTTCCTGCCGGTTCTTCATCCGATCAATCACCGACAACTGCTGTTTGTACGCTACGACCAACACACACCTATGCGTTTTAACCGTTTCGGCATCAAGGAACCCCGCCTTGCCCGCAGTCGATTATTGGACCCAAGCCAACTGGACATCATTTTCATGCCATTAGTCGGCTTCGACAAACAGGGACACAGATTGGGTATGGGCGGCGGCTTTTACGATACGTCACTGGAACGGGTGGTTAACTGTCGATGGCTAAAGTCACCAAAACGGATTGGTATTGCCCACGACTGTCAACAAGCATCAGAACTGCCCCAGGAACCCTGGGATATACAGCTCAACGCCATCATAACCCCAAGTCAGTGCATTCTGATCTAGAAAAAACGGATGATTCAAACAGGCAACGATTAAAAGTCTTCAGGAAACTCAAGACTGACATCCGGCGACGTTACCATTAATCCAGGGGTCTCATGCTCGATAGAGGCTGTTTTAGCAAGACCACTCACTAAAAGGCCAATAACAAACAAAGAGATTAAAGTAACAATTAAATCGGGTTTTTTGCGCATTTTGTGTCAATGAGTTCAATTTTTGAGGATGTTATATAAGAATATATTATGAGCGTCAAATTATTGTGATCTAAATCACTCATATACATACCTTCACAAGTTCGCACATACCGTTACAGAGATATCCCCTTTACACAGGAAACGACATGAACTACTGGCTTGTAAAATCCGAACCGGACAGCTTCAGCATTGATGATTTGATCAACCAAACCAACGGTACCGAAATGTGGGATGGCGTCCGAAACTACCAAGCACGAAATAATTTAAAATTAATGCAAACCGGTGATCTGGTCTTTTTCTATCACTCCAGCTGTAAACAACCGGCCATTGTTGGCGTATCCGAAGTCGTCACCAGTCACTATCCAGACCCGACAGCGGAAAACCCGCAACACTCAGGTTACGACCCCAAGCACAGCCCAGAAAGCCCCAGGTGGTTTGTAGTGGATCTGAAATTCAAACAAAAGTTCAATCAACCAATAACTCTATCCTGGATCAAGCAGCAAAAAGCGCTGGCCGACATATCCCTGATCAGTAAAGGTTCAAGACTCAGCGTCATGCCCATTGATTCGAATCATTGGCATTTTATTATGGAAAGCGCAAAATAAGCACAAAAAATGGCAATGACTGACCATCAACACTTGAATATGAGTAAACCGAACCCATTATTATCGGTTAACACAGAAAACCGACCAGACTTCGGTAGTCATTTTATTGCCGTCATTAACCGAATCAAACACCAAGTTGGAACGACCAGACCTACAGGACACCTATGGATCGCATATACAAAGCAATAGCCAACGAACTGAACATCCGACAGCAACAAGTAGAAGCCGCCGTTGCTTTGTTAGATGAAGGTGCAACCGTTCCATTCATTGCCCGTTACCGTAAAGAAGTCACCGGCGCACTCGACGACAGCCAACTTCGTAACCTGGAAGACCGTCTTCGCTACTTACGAGAACTGGAAGACCGCCGGATTACTATTCTTAAAAGCATTGAAGAGCAAGGTAAGCTGACCGACGAGCTGATCAAAGACATTGAAGCCGCCGACACCAAAAACCGCCTTGAAGACCTCTACTTACCTTATAAGAAAAAGCGCCGCACCAAGGCCCAGATTGCACGTGAAGCGGGTTTGGAGCCTTTGGCCGACGTACTTTATGAAATCCCAGCCAGCGACCCGGAAAAAGAAGCCACCAAGTATGTTGATCCGGAAAACAGCATTGCAGACACCAAGGCTGCGCTGGATGGTGCCAAGTACATTCTCATGGAACGGTTCAGCGAAAATGCCAACCTATTGGAAAAATTGCGCCACTTCTTATGGCAAGAAGGCACTTTGAGCGTCCGGGTGATCGAGGGCAAAGAAAACGAAGGTGCCAAATTCCGGGATTATTTTGAACACGACGAACCGTTAAAATCCGTCCCAAGCCACCGAGCACTGGCCATCTTACGCGGTCGTAACGAAGGCATCCTCAATTTCAACATTGTTGCAGGCAACCCAGAGATCAAGCGTTCGCCTTGCGAACAAATGATTGCCGACTTTTGGTTGATCGAAGACAAAGGTCGAGCTGCCGATACCTGGCTGCAAGAAGTCGTTCGCTGGACCTGGCGTGTAAAATTGCTCACCCACTTAGAAACCGAGCTGATGGGTAAAATCCGGGAAACGGCTGAAAACGAAGCCATCAAAGTTTTCTCACAAAACCTGAAAGATTTGTTATTAGCCGCCCCGGCCGGCCCAAGAGCAACCTTAGGGCTTGACCCGGGTTTCCGTACCGGAGTCAAAGTCGCGGCCATCGACGCTACCGGCAAAGTCGTCGATCACGGCGCTATTTTTCCTCATGAACCGCAACGAAAATGGGATCAGGCCATTCAGATTCTGGCCGCACTGTGTAAAAAACACGCCATTGAACTGATCAGCATCGGCAACGGCACCGCATCACGGGAAACCGACAAGCTCGCGGGCGAATTAATGAAGAAGCACCCAGAATTGAAACTGACCAAAATCGTGGTCAGTGAAGCAGGCGCTTCCGTTTACTCGGCTTCCGAGTTTGCCGCGAAAGAATTCCCGGACCTGGACGTGACCATTCGTGGCGCGGTATCCATCGCCCGTCGCTTGCAAGACCCGTTGGCCGAGCTGGTAAAAATCGAACCTAAGTCCATCGGTGTAGGTCAGTATCAACACGACGTGAGTCAGGTGGAGTTGGCTCGCAGCCTGGACACGGTTATTGAAGACTGTGTAAACGGCGTCGGCGTCGACCTGAACACGGCTTCCGCGCCATTACTCAGCCGGGTTTCTGGTCTGAACACCACCATCGCCAACAACATTGTTGCGCACCGAGACAACAACGGCCAATTTGCATCCCGCAGCCAATTAAAGGACGTTGCAAGGCTTGGGCCGAAAGCATTTGAGCAGGCCGCTGGTTTCTTAAGAATCATGAACGGCAGCAATCCTCTTGATGCTTCCAGTGTTCACCCTGAAGCCTACAGTGTCGTCAAAGAAATCTCGGCAAAGCAAAATGCAGACATCAAATCCCTGATGGGAGACACGTCGACCTTGCGTGCCGTAAACGCCGAAAGCTACGTCAACGACCAGTTTGGTTTACCCACCATCAAAGACATTCTGAAAGAACTGGAAAAACCGGGACGCGATCCCCGTCCGGAATTTAAAGCAGCCACTTTCATGGAGGGCGTGGAAAAAATCTCCGATCTGAAAGACAACATGATCCTGGAGGGCGTTGTTACAAACGTCACCAATTTTGGGGCTTTTGTGGACGTAGGCGTTCATCAGGACGGGTTGGTTCACATTTCTGCCATGTCAGACACCTTCATCAGTGACCCACGCCAGGTCGTGAAAGCAGGCGATATCGTTAAGGTAAAAGTCATGGAAGTGGACGTCGCCAGAAAACGCATCGGTTTGTCCATGCGAATGTCTGACGATGCGAATGAACAGTCCGAAAAACGGCCTGGCGGTGCGGCACCGCAAAAGCCTTCCAGAGCGGCACGCCAACAACAAACCGCATCCAAGTCCGACGGTGGCAATAACACCATGGCAGCGCTGTTTGCTCAGGCTCAGAACAAAAACCAGAAAGGTAAAAAACGACTTTAACCCAACGTTGCAATCAAAGATTTTCGCTTTGATTGCAACTTTTTTTGCAGTTATGCGTCGTAAACCAACTCGGTTAGCCGAATCAAAAAATCCGGTCTAACCTCAGTAAAAAATTCATGATGTCTGCCATAGGAAGTTGCATCTTGCCACACATTAACCCAACTCATTACAGCCAGTTTCAGTCCGCCGAATTCAACAATGAATTCACTCAAATTCGTCGCGGATTGGAAAAAGAAGGTTTGCGAGTCAACCTTTCTGGTCAAATATCTCAAAAGAATCATCCTGAGGCTTTGGGCTCGGCACTGACGCATCCAGACATCACCACAGATTACTCCGAAGCATTGCTTGAATTTATTACACCGGCACTGACCAGCCCGAACCAAGTGGCAGACTATCTGTATAAACTCCATGCGTTTACCCAGCAAAATCTGGACAATGAAATGATTTGGGGCTGCAGTATGCCCTGCCATATTGCCAACGAACTGGACATCCGCATTGCCGAATACGGCAGCTCCAACATTGGCCAGCTTAAGCATGTTTACCGTCATGGTTTATGGCATCGCTACGGCCGTTTGATGCAAAGCATTGCCGGCGTCCACTACAATTTCTCCATGCCGGACAGTTTCTGGCCAAAATATCAGGCACTACGAGGAGACAAACAGCCACTTCAGGAGTTTCGTTCGGAACGATACTTTGCCTTGATTCGAAACTTTAAGCGTTATTCCTGGTTGCTGATTTATTTATTTGGTGCCTCTCCGGCCGTGTCGGCCAGTTTCGTCGATGACAGACACCACCAACTCACAGGCCATGCCAAAGATACCCTGTATGCCCCAAAAGGCACTTCCCTACGCATGAGCGATCTGGGTTACCAGAACAGCGCCCAGTCGGATTTGACCATTTGCTATAACAGCCTGGAGAACTACATCACCACGCTGAACCATGCGGTCAAAACACCGTACGTTCCTTATCAAAAACTGGGTATGAAAGATGAGTCGGGACAATTCAAACAGCTGAACACCAACATTCTTCAAATTGAAAATGAGTTCTACAGCGACATTCGCCCCAAACGCACCACTCAAGACCAGGAAAAGCCACTGGAAGCCTTATCAAACCGGGGTGTCGAGTACATTGAAGTGCGCTGCCTAGACATCAATCCCTTCATCACTACCGGCATTGATGCACGCCAGATTGCCTTCATGGATTCATTTCTTACGTTCTGTTTGCTGGCAGACAGCCCTGAAGTTGACCCTGAAGAATGTAAAAATCTATCGCACAACCTGGTGGGCATGGCTTACGAAGGCAGCGATCCGGAATACACAATTCAACTGGAAGGCAAACGTTATTCCATAAAAGAAGAAGGCTTAAAGGTTTTCGAAGAAATTCAGAAAATAGCTTCTCTGCTGGATCAGAATCAAACCGAGTTATCCTACACCGACAGCGTGCGCCACTATCAAAGCCTGTTAACTGACCCGGCAGAACTTCCGTCCCATAAACAACTTCAGTGGATGATAGAAAATAACGCCAGTTTTCAAGAGTTTGGCATTGAAATCAGCCAAAAACACGCTACCGAATTAAGAAACGTACCGCTGACGCCAGCGTTTATTGAACAGTCTGTTCAAAAAAGCCAACTTTCGTTGGGTCAACAAAAAGAACTAGAAAATCAAGATAACACCATATTTAACAAATACTTAGAAAACTTTTCTAACAGGTAACTTGAAAATAAACTGCAAAACTTCACATTTATTTGGTTTTTGACTTCACACTCTATTTTTTTTTGCTAGAGTTACAAACTGTAAATTAAATGTAACTTATTGTTAGTTATAGTGAAACGGAGTGTTGTGTTTTGTTAAACGACAAAGATTACTCACTGGAATCGATGGATAAGGCCTATCGAAGAGGGTACATGACGGGTGTTACCGGCAACCGTGAAAACTGCCCTTATGCGACGGATGTGTTGATTGCAGCCTGGGAAGCCGGCCGTGATGACGGCCACGATTACTTTGAAGAACATCAAGAACGCCTGAGTGCATAAACAAAGAAGAACCCTCTCTTGTTCATGCACTGAAGTGCTTCAATTCTTAAAATTAAAACCCTCCTGCCTGATCCGTTACTCCTGAACGACAAACTCAGTAAATAAAACATCCTCAACCAAAGGTTCACCTTCTTCCTCTGTTAAGAATTCAGTCACCGACGTCTTAATATCGGTTAAAAGCTGTGTTTTTGCTTCTTCGGTACGCACTGTTTCAACTTTCTGCCGGACCAGATGACGAATGATTAAATCCCGAATGAATGGCTCATGACCACGAACCCGAGTTGCCGTTGAATCGTCAGCCACTTTCATTGAAACATTCACCCTCAGGTAACTTAATTTCGGCTTTTCCGGATCACCAAAATTTGTCGTAAAATGTTCATCAAACGTTACGTATGACACGGCATAAACAGGCCCGCCACCCAATAAACACAAAGCACTTAACAGCAGCAGACAACGCTTAAACATATCTCTTCTCCCTAGTTATATTCAAGAAGCATAGCTTATGTCATTTAAGTTATTGAACTAAATGAGTAAACTCTTTTCTAATTAAAGTTTACAACGCTATCAGGCCAACAGGAAAATACCAACTATGTTTTTGCTCACAAACTTAAGAGCGCTTTGCGCCCTCACCGTTATTGCCTCTGTTTCTCTGCTGGGTGCCGCTTATTACTTTGAGCTGGTCATGGAGCTGGAGCCATGTCCAATGTGTATTATGCAGCGCATCGTCGTATTAGCCATCGGCCTGATTGCTCTGATCACCCTAGTCCATAACCCTAAATCATTCACCGGCAAAAAAGTTTATGCATCGTTGGCCGGACTGACCAGCCTTGCCGGTATTGCCATTTCCATCCGTCATAGCTGGATTCAAGCCTTCCCTCCGGAAGACATCCCAAGCTGTGGCGCGCCACTGGAATACATGATTGAAATCATGCCGTTTCAAGAAGTGCTTACCGCGATGTTATCCGGTACGGCCTCCTGTACCGACGTCAGCTGGAATTTCTTAGGACTGACCATGCCAAACTGGATGATCATCGTATTTATCTGCTATGGAATTTTTTCAGCGTTGCTTTGGCGCAGTAAAAATGTTGACAAGTCTCTTTGAAACTCATTAGAGTCAGGTTATAAACAAGAAGCCATCCGGTGAGTTATTCAAGTAGCTGACCATCAAAATGGCCTGTTCAGAAGGTAATGGATAGCCCCATAATTAAAATAGACATCAGCTTTAGACTGATGAACAAGGGAAAAAGACCATGCTTGAAAACTGTAAAACAGCCAAAGAACGGTGGGGCGGTGTCAGTGACATCATTGATCGTTGGATTGCAGAACGACAAGAGTTGATCGTTCTCTACTGTCAATTAAGCAGTGTATCTCGAGAAGCGGATAGCGAAGGCCCCTGCTCACGAAACATCCAGAAATTATGTCAATTACTGGTGGATTATGTCTCCGCCGGACACTTTGAAGTCTACGAGCAATTGTTAAAAGAGGCCGATGAGTTCAACGATGGTGGTTTGGAATTGGCAAAACGCTTGTTCCCGAAAATTCAGGAAACCACCGAAATCGCACTCGACTTCAATGATCAGTACGACAACAGTGAACACGGCAGCAACTTACTGGATGAACTACCGGACAAACTGTCTTTGCTTGGCGAAGCATTAGAAGAGCGTTTTGTACTTGAAGACCAACTCATCGAGTGCCTTCATAACAGTCATAAAGAGCTGGTTGCCTAAAGGTAACCTGGCTCTTCCGGCGTCACGTATTTATACATCTGAAACTAAAGCCTTTTTCATTACTGCCGACAAATATCTTAATTAACTGTATTTTTCGTATGATGCCCCAAGATAACCAAGAGCAGAGTGGATGAAAACAAAACTACCCGTAACAGCACAGCTCATTCTTCTATTGCTGTTTACCACTCTGTTTCTCAGCGGCTGTGCCGAAGAGCCACCCGCTGAAACGAATGAATACGCCATTCAGGGCGTTCGGGATGGAAAGATGGACGCCACTGGGTCAAAGGTGGTTATTTCATCCATCAACCACGGCGGTTCTCTTTGGACCATTTCCGACAATCAACGACTGTATAACTGGAACCATCAATCCGGCGCATTCTCTGATCTTACCCTGACAGCCATGTCGTCCAATGGCCAAACGGCGATGACTTCCGACCAGAAAAATATGGTGGCCTGGAACGCTGAAACCGGCAAGTCACTGGGTTTTTGGACTGCACCTGCAATTTTGCATTCATTAAGTTTAAATCCTTCAGGAAGTATCGCCGTCTTAGGCCGACGGGATAATCTGGCCAGTATCTTAGACATAAACACCGGGCAAATCCTTCGTTCCTTTCCACATCAAGATACCGTTCGTTCAGCGAGTTTTGTGGCCAACAGCAACTTCTTGCTCACCGGATCTGAAGACCTGAACGCTCACTTATGGAACTGGCGAACTGGTGAAAAAGTACTGAGCTGGACGCACAAATACCCGGTTGACCTGGTGGTCAGTAACAATCAGGGAACTACGGCATTTGTTTCATCCTATCTGGATGAAGGCTACCTCTACGATTTGGAAAACGGTAACCAAATTGCCACAACAGGCACAGAAAGGAACCGAATTTCAGCCGCCCGGTTTTCAAAGGACGACAGCAAATTATTACTCGGTTTGTTTGACGGTCATGTACAACTGCACGATGCCAATACAGGCGCTCTGATTAAACGCTGGAAAGCGCACATCAGACCGCAAGTGTACCGGGAAGCAAGCCACATTACGGATTTAACCTTCGGCAATGGCAATGTAATTCTGGCCATGGGCTCAAACGGCTTATTAAACCGCTTTAAACAGTAACCTGATTGCCGCTTCAGTTACGTTTAAACTGCTCGAGACTTTTATTTCTCTGATCAATCAGTGATTGATATTGTTTAGCCTGATCCATTAACTCAGGCACCTCCGTCAGCGGAACCGTGGTTAACGACGGACCGGAGGTTTCTTTAAGGGCGGCAACCGGCTTAACTTCAATCTCAGACTCTTCTTCCTTCTTGGCCAATGACTGAATGATATTGGCATTCGGGTTGTATTTCAGCGTTTCGTGATTTTCACCCTCGATGGCTTTATCAGAAAAGTGCCACTGCCCTTCTGCGTCTTTCCACTTATAAACGGTCGTAACACCAGAAGAAGACTGGGGCAATGAAGATACGCTGGCAGCGCCTGAATCCGAGGAAGAGAAGAAGTCCTGCCAAGACATTAACGGCCGACCGTCCGGCCCTTTAATTAACATAGGGGCAACAATGGCACCGACTAAGCCTAGTAATAGCAGCTTGATCATCAACTTCATAAAATTCTATCGCCTCATCCGGATCATCATAAAACAGGTATCTAAATTATGGTTCAGATTTCAGAAGTATACAGCAGAGAATACAGAATGAAGGAAGAAGACCATGAAACAAATATGAAAAAGCCGCAGTGATTGATTCATCACTACGGCTTGCATCAAACGAGTCGATCTGAATTATTGCGAATTAAGGGTTTACTTTAAGCAACTCAACCTTGAACTCAAGTAATTCATTCGGGCCAATGGGCCCTGAGCCTCCTGGACCGTACGCCAGATCAGAAGCAATCCAAACCTGCCATACATCGCCTTCTTTCATTTCCTGCAAGGCTTTGGTCCAGCCCGGTATGACTTCATTCACTTTAAAGCGAACCGGCTTATCCTGCTTATAAGAGCTGTCGAACACCTGACCGTTCAACAGCTGCCCCTGATAATGGACTTCAACTTCATCCGAAGCGTTTGGGCTTTGGCCTTCACCGGCAGTGATTACTTTATACTGAAGGCCTTTAACAATTTCATTAACCCCTTCTTCTTGCGCGTTCAGCATTAAAAATTGCTGACCTCGCTGCAGGTTCTCAGCCGACACCTGCTCAAACTCTTGCTCCATAGCCGCCTGCTTTTCCTGCTGGAAACGCTCAAACGCTTGCTTAATTTGCTGATCGGTCAGTTTCAACGCCTGCTGGGAATAACTGTCTCTTAACCCTTGGTCAAACGCATCTATATCCAGCCCTTCTGCTTCCATAGCGAGCCGTTTACCAAACACCACCCCAATAGCGTAGCTAAGTTGTTGTTGGTCAGAAGTAAGTTCTACCTGCTCACTTTTGGTTTCAACTTCTGCATTCACTGCAAAAGACAAAGCCAGTGCAGTGACTGCAATTAACTTTTTCAATGGTGATAACCTTTCTAAATATTAGTTTCCAAGTGCTTTTTCAAGCGCCTCATTACGTTCATCCAGCAATGCCTGAACTTGTTTCGCCTGTTCAATCAGTTTTGGCACCTCGGATAATGGGATAGTAGTGAGACCTACGCCGCCCGAACTAGTTCCATTCTGATTTCCGCCGCCACCCATAGCCCGAAGACGTTGTACGATCGTCTCTTCTGACGCTGACGCCAATTCCTCTTCTTCATCACGAGGTTTATTCGTCATCACATTTGCCGCCAGATGGCGATTCATGCCCGGCGCCGCTGCCACCACCTGATAGTCCTGAGGTTCTTCTTTTTTGGCTAACGATTGAATGATATTGGCTTTCGGGTTGTATTTAAGCGTTTCATGGGCATCGCCCTCAACCTGGCTGTCAGAGAAATGCCACTGGCCATTTTCATCTTTCCATTTGTAGACGGTCGTTAACTGTGAAGCACCTTGTGAGGGTCGGACGTATGCAGATTCAGGAGAGGATGAAAATAAGTCTTGCCATGACATCATAGGTCGGCCATCCGGGCCTTTAATGAACATAGGGGCAACGATTGCGCCCACCAAAGCCAACATCAATAGTTTGATCATAATTTTCATAATATCGACATCCTGTCTAAAGAAATTAAGTCCAATGAACGATGTATACTTTATAGTCTACATTTATACAATAAAAACGTTCGGTTTCGCATTTCTCAATTCAAAGGTTCTGATACCGAAATTTTACGCTTAATTTGTTTTTAAACAACCATTCAACAAAAAAAGTTACAAAAGAATCTCGTAACAGGAACTTAAACTTTATGGCAAGGCAATACACACGAATTAAAACGCCGAGAGTTCTTATTACAAACGCCAAAGGAGGCAGCGGTAAAACCACTTTAACCACCAACCTGGCGGCTTTCTACGCGCAACAACGCAATGTAGTCGTCATGGATTTTGATGCCCAGCAATCCAGTACCCACTGGGCTTTGCTCCGGGGGGCGCACTTAAAGCCGGTACAAGTCCTGCCCGGATATAAGCCAAATCAGCTGAATCAGACACGCAGCTGGCAACTCAGAACACCCCCACAATGCGATCTGGTTTTTATGGATACCCCGGCTGCGATGCCGGATTACGCATTAGAAGAGGTGATTCAATACTCAGACATTATTCTTATTCCTGTTCTGCCTTCGGTGATAGACATCAAAGCGGCAGAGCAATTCATCTACAAACTGCTGCAAACCCGGGCTTATCGGGAAAAACGTATACCTGTGGGCATTGTAGCCAACCGGGTAAGGCAAAATACCAAAATATTCAACACGCTCAGCCGATTTTTAACCTCATTGGAGTTGCCCGTCATCACCATCATTCGAGACACCCAGCAGTTTATTAAGGCTTATGAACAGGGACTGGGCATCACCGAACTTAACCGTATGAGCCCCACAGACAGACGTGCGCTACACCTACTGACGCACTGGCTTGACCAACGGGTTTTTCCGGAAAGCATTCAATTGGCGTCAGTCAATGATTCCATGCCTCGTTCTGCCAGACAGGCAAACTCAGTCAACGATGCATCCAGTTTTTCAGACATAGCCTCCCCATCGGCAAGGATTGCTGAATCCACCACAACGACATCCGCATCAGATACCGAAGCGTTTGCCACCACATAATCAGTCACGGCCTGATATAACGTCACTTTTTCTGCTGTTCCGGTGTGCGGCATCGGCTCATTCGTGCTTCTTTGAGAGAGTAACCGGGTTTCTAGCCAACGCAGCTGGGCTTGTTCACCCACCAACTCTAGCGCTTTAAGCTGCTGATAAAGCAAATCGCTGACCCCGCCCTTGCACGAACGTCGAAAGTCCCGAATCGGCAGGATGACCTTTTCATTCAAGGCAAGCTGGCGTTCCTCAACCAGTATCGTTGACCAGTCAGCCGGACTGCGCCTCTGAGCATGCAACCAGCTCACGGCTAAAAGGTGATTGACCGAAACACCGTGCTCATCCTGCAACTGGAGTAAGGCGGGCTCTACGCCTGGCTCAGCATACAGAGCGCACGCAAAAGACCACAAACTCATAATCGAACCGAATCAGTATTCAGGACAACGCTGGACTTTGCATCCACTTCTAAATAGCGGGGCACATCCAGACACAAGGCAAAACCATCATGGTCTAGCACTTCAATCCGCCCTTGCAACAACTGAGTAGCAACATTAAACAAAATATACATGCCCAGCCCGCTGCGCCCCAACGCACCACGCTGAGTGGTGTAAAAAGGCATGAATATTTTTTCTTTATCGACCTCAGCAAGCCCCCTGCCGTTGTCTTTATAAATAAGCCGGACTCTGGAAGGCTGAACAATTAGTTCAATCATCACCGATTTGTTGATCTGCCCCTCTTTAAAGCCATGCTGTATCGAGTTTTCCAACAATTTATTCAAAATCAAAATAAAGGCCTGAGGATAACTGCAGGCATCCACTTGTTCCGGCAGCACTAAGTCAAGCTGAATTCCCGACAGGTCAGGACCATCCCCCAACGCAATGCCTTTAATCAAACTGGTCAGATCAAATTCATTCTGGGAGTAGCCCAAATGATGCACTGACACCTGACGAAAGTTATGAACCAAGTCATCGATGCGTTTCAGGTTGCGGGACATTAACGTCACCCCGTCGTCCAATACTTCAATGAAGTTCAGAAACGATTGCTTGGACATTCTACCCGATTCAAATTGCTGCTTGAGTTCTTTCTCCCGATCCTGAATCAGGCTCAAGCTGGTCAGATTAATGCCCAGAGGAGTGCTCACTTCATGAGCCACACCCACCACCACTTCTTCGAGCGCAGCCATACGGCGCCGCTCTTCTTCCTGCCGATAAGTCTCGGCGTATTTGCGTTCGGTAATGTCGACCACAGAACCTTCCAGATGATCCACATTACCGGCCACGTCCAATACCGTTCTGACGGTCATTGAAGCCCAGACAAAACTGCCATCTTTACAACGCAATTTAAGCTCACGATCCATGATCGTTTGTTCATGCAGCAACTGCTTAAACATGATTCGCATGTCCAGCGGATCAACCGCCATATCCTTGGAGATCAAGGACACCTGAGACACCATTTCCTGAGGCGATTCGTAACCAAACATATTGGCCAATGCGGCATTCACCCGAATAAAGCGATCTTGTAAATTGCTCTGAAACATCCCGGCCACAGCGTTATCGTACAAGTCCTGATAACGCTTCAGATTCATGATGGACTCTCTTTGCGCCCGAATCATTTCGTACTCTGCTCTGGCCTTTTCTTTCTGGGCAATGTCAATTCGACGGGCCAGCGCGAACGACAACAACAGTACTTCTAACACGGCCCCGAACTGATAAGCGTGGGCGGTAAAAAAGTTACTCGGAATGGCCCCCAAAGCTCTCAAATTACCCAGAACCAAACCAATTAATAACAACGCCCAGGCGACCGTAAAATAATGCGCGAACTTGTTCCCTTTAGACCAAAGATAAGCACCGGTACTGAAACCACTGACGGTCACCAGCAGGCCCAGTATCACCACCATAGGCACCAAATACTTGTACGGAATAATAGAGACGCCAACAACCAAGCCAATGGCACAAATCATTAACGTCCGAAAGTACAAATCCAGTTTCGGATTTTTTCCGGGCAGCTCCATAAAAACCCGAATAAAGCTGATCATGGCCACTTCATTCAAACTGTAACTCAATGGAATTGCGTAAGCATTGAACCAAGACATGTTCGGCCAGAAGTACTGAAATGCCAAACCCTCGTACACCAGTTGAAAAAATAAGAACGAGCTGACAAACAACACATAGTGGGCATAAGCTCGCTGCTTGATGATGCTGTAGATAAACAGGTTATAAAGCACCATCACCAGCATAATGCCAAAGTAACCGCCCCGAACGACCAACACATCCGCCTGTTGTTCATTAAAGGTCGTCTGAGACATGACCTTCACAGGCCAGGTAATGGAGCCATCCGATTTCAGGCGGAAATAAACATCAATCTTGTCGCCTGGTTGTGCAGGCACCTGAAAAATGAATTGGGGGTGGCTGATGGGTCGGGTTTCAAAGGGTCGCGAATCACCCGTTTGATATTTGGAATGCAGCACTCCGTTCACGTATATCCAGGCATCCACCATATCAATCAAGGCGTACTCCCCTTTGATGATCAGGGTTTCTGCAAGCGCACTGACAAATTGGCTACGCACCCAGAAAGACGACCGACTGTAACCAAAATTCAGGGAACCATCCGGTGCGGGTTGCCAGAGTTCACGATTGGCCTTCACTAAGTCAATATCATATGAACCGTTTTGATCTTCAATGTACTGAGACGTTTCATCCAATGAATATACATCGCTCGCTCCGATGGTCAGTGGTTCGGCGTTATTCTCAGAGGCCTGCAACGCATCATGAGCAAGGGCCGCATGGCTAAACACCAGACCAAACCACAAAATCATCAAGAAAGAGCAACTACTTATTATTATTTTTTTTAAACTACGCAAGAACAACCTCGATGTATTATTCAAACATCCGTAAACCTGCTTTTAACTGAACTTAGCACTCATACCATTAGTATCTGGTTCTGTCTTTTCATTTACAGCAGATCGACCTTTCAACTTCACTAAATCCGCTTCCAATTGTTTAATGTCGCGTTTATAAGAGATAATGATCGGAACGACCTCTTTATGCAAACACCAATCGCCTTTTGGGTTCTCACGCGGCACCACCGCCGCTGACCCGACGTTGGTTTCGGCATTAAACCGGGTTAACTCACCCGACACTTCCGTCAGCTCCGCTTTTTCTTTCTTTAACTGCTCAACCGTCGCCATCAGTACCGCATTTTTATGAGCAAAATCATCGTTCTGGCTGCGCAACATCTCCAGTTCACGTCGCATCGCTTCAACTTCTGCGCTGTCTGCCAGATTTTCAACCGAGTTTTCTTGCTGGGCTTCTTCAAGCTGAGATTCCACCGTCTGTAGACGGTCTTTTAAGACTTCAAAGTCACCGAGCATGGATTGCAAACGACTTTCAATCGAATCCACAGAGCGGGTACTTTCTTCTTTAACTTCAGAAAACTCCCCAACCAGTGAGTCAATACGACCAGCCTCTTTTAAAACCCGGCTGGCCACTTTTTTAAGCATATCTTCTTCCATGACTGTTCCTGCAGCAGACATATGACTATTGTTAACCTCTCCTCAGTGTGACCATAGACTTATAATTAAGCCATGAAAAACGCAGGACATCACCGAGACTCATTCAAATGAGTTTCCTTACAATAAGCTTATAAGCGGATGACCGACGTCCTTGTTACACTCCGCTGAACGGGTGTAAAACTTGACCGAAATTCTGTAACAACTAAAGTATAGTTAAGTTATCAAATTTATAAGGATTAAATTTGATGGTTTGGCGGATGTTCATTGTTTCGTCACTTTTTGAGCTGTCGTACATATCTTTGTATGAAATCGTAATGAAACCGTCACATCGGCCTTTCAGACTCAGTTAGGAATCTCAACGAACAGGGCCGTTAATTATGACTAAAACAACACGCCTTAATTCTGTAAACCGAACGCCCACGCCTGATCTCAAGTCGAAAATCTACGTTCTGGACACCAATGTCCTGATTCATGACCCAAACTCCGTGATGAACTTTGATGAACACCAGGTGGCCATCCCCATCACAGTGCTGGAGGAACTGGATAAACTCAAATCCAGCAAACACACAGCCTCTGCTGACTGCCGGCAAGTGATACGAAAAATTGATGAGCTGATCGGTAATGCGCCACCCGATCAGGTCGAACGAGGCGTTCCGATTCACCGGCCGGATCATCAGAGTAAAGGCAGCATCGCCATCTTCATGACCGCCCCGGAATCCAACATTTCCTCGCTCAGCCAGCCTCTACCGAACGACCTCAACGACAACAAAATCATCAATCAAATCGTCCAGTTTCAACAACACGCCCCCCACAAAGAGTTCATTCTGGTCACCAAAGACATCAACATGCGTCTGAAAGCACGGGGCTGCGGCTTACAGGCCGAGGATTACCATACAGATCAACTGGTCTCCGACATCGACTTGTTGCCGCAAGGTTTTGTTGAGCTGGAAGGTTCCTTCTGGGACTCCATCAGTAACGTCGAAACCCTGACGGAGGGCAAGCGCACCAGACACATCATTCCGAAAGACACGCTGGAATACGATATTTATTACAACCAGTTCCTGGTGGATGCCTACGGTTTCATCGGTAAAGTGGTTAATATCACGCCTGAAACCATCACGCTGGAAGACATGTCCAAAGATAAACTGATGGCAAGAGAGGCTTGGGGGCTCACCCCGAGAGACATCTACCAGGCATTATCGTTGAACCTGTTATTGGACCCGGACATACATCTGGTCACCTTAACCGGCAGTGCCGGATCAGGAAAAACGATTCTCGCGCTGGCGGCCGCCATCGAACAAACCATGATCTCCAAGTTGTACCGACGCATCATCGTCACCCGAACCATTCAGGGACTGGACGAAGACATCGGATTTCTTCCCGGCACAGAAGAAGAAAAAATGGAACCCTGGCTGGGAGCCATCTCGGATAATCTGGAAGCGCTGCACAACGAAGACGAATGCACCGACGGCAGCCTGGATTATCTGCTGCAAAAAGTGCCTCTGCAGTTTAAATCCCTCAACTACATGCGGGGCCGCAGTTTTCAGCAAAGCATTATATTAATTGATGAGTCTCAAAATCTGACACCGCATCAGATCAAGACCATCATTACCCGTGCCGGCACAGGCAGTAAGGTCGTGTGCTTAGGCAATTTGTCTCAAATCGATACCGCTTACATGAACCCGATCAGTTCAGGCTTAACGTATCTGACGGCGCGATTCCGCCAGTTCCCGTTGGGTGGCACCGTCCAACTGCAAGGTGTCCCCAGATCCCAGTTGGCCGAATTTGCCGAACAGAACTTATAAACCCACCTGGAGAACCAACCCAAGTAAGCCGCTAAACCGCCGCTTACTTGGGGCGGTTTTTTAACCGGTTTTTATCTTTTTCCCGCTCACTTTTCTTGAGCAACACATACACAGCGCCGACGCCACCGTTCTGACGCAACGCACTGTGAAATGCCAAAACCTCAGGAATTTCACGCAGCCATTTATTGGTGTAACTTTTCAGTAACGCCCTGGGCTCTTCCCGCTCTCCTTTGCCATGGACAATGATGCCCGTGCGAATGTCGTATCTAAGGCAGTCCGCTATGAACTCAAACACCGCAACCCTGGCTTGCTCCACCGTGTGGTGGTGCAAATCCAAACGTGCATCCATGGTGTATTTACCTTGGCGCAGTTTCTTATAGACTCCCTCCTGTACGCCGTCTTTTTTGAACCACAAAGGGTCGTGTGGCTCAACAAAATCAATGAACTCGGTCTCTGAAGTCAGAAAGTTGAGGTCTTTCGGAGTCTCCGCCACCGCCGCTTGTTTGCGGATCAGCAGACCCGGAGTCATCTCTTTCTCTTTTTTTATCTGGGCTTTATTTTGTTTTTTAAGAGGCTGAACATCCCCGACTTCTTTCATAAAATCACTCATATCGTCCATAGACGCGCCTCCTCTTTATTGCTGTTTTTATTGAGTGCGCTGTTTAAGCCAGCCACCGCTGATCTAAAACAACACCGCCTTATCATTAAGGTCTTAACATAAGGGCTTTAACATACCCGTTAGACAAATTTTACCGCATTTGTTTCTAAGATCGTTACCCTTAAAGTAAAAGGTGGTAGCATCCACAACATTGCACAAAGGGATTAACATCAATGAATAAGCCAACGTTAGCCGTCATTGGCAGTGGGATTGCGGGCTTATCCGCCGCCTGGTTACTGAAAGATAAATTTCAGGTTACTCTGTTTGAACGACATAAAGCCCCAGGAATGGGCGCGTATTCGGTCAACGTTGGCGAAGAAAACACCCCCGTTCATATTGATATTCCTTTGCGAATCATAACCTCTGGTTACTACCATGAGCTATTCAAACTCTATCAGACCATTGGGGTCGAAATTGAACGAACCGACCACGCTGGCGCATTTTTTGATGCTTCAGGGGAACAGGTTTTTCACTACAAAAACTATCAGTTCGGCCAACGCAGCTACTCGTTTGTCAGCGGTCCCAACCGGTTTACCCGCAGCAATATTTCCCATGCCTTGGAGGCGGTGGAGTTTTTAAAACGTATTGATCGTGGTTTTCACTGGAACCTGGCGAACCAAACCTTTGGTGACTTCTTAAAGCAAGCGGGCTACAAGCACTCGTCTTTCGTACGCTGGGTTCTGATGCCAATGCTTTCCACCATTTGCACTTGCGATTACAACAGCATTTACCAATACCCGGCCAAAATCATTCTTGATTACCTCACCTGCGGCGTGTCCAAGGAAGGAGTCTGGAAAGCCAAATACGGCGTGCCCGACATAGTAAAGCGATTAACCACAGGCTATCAGGTAAAGACCGAAGCAGACATTCAGGCCATCTCCATGGCAGGCCCGACCCCCACCTTAACCCTGGCCAACGGAGAACAATTCAGTTTTGATCAGGTGGTAGTCGCAACCCAGCCACAACACGCAGCCCAAATGATTCAGGCCGACCTGCCCGAAACAGCGCAGGATTTGGCAGCGATTCCCTTTGAACAAAGCGACATGGTGGTGCACCGGGATCAGAGTATTTATCCGGTGCATTGGCGAAAATTGTCTCCGGTCTGTTACTCCATCGACAAACAGCAACAACGGCCAATGGCGACGGTGTGTCTGAATAAGTCCATGCCTTCTGTGAAAGATTGCCAGCCGGTCTTCCAGACCTGGCACCCAACCATCAGAATCAACCCCGATAAGATCCTGGCAACCGCGACGTTCGAACGACCTTTAATGAATTTTGAGTCAATTCGTCGCATCAAAAACATCCAAACCACTATGACCCAAAACCAAAATACACTCTGGTTCTGTGGCTCTTATTTGGGAGGAGGCATACCATTACTGGAAGCTGGGGTTCGTTCCTCATTACGCGTGGCCAATGCCCTAGGCGTGGAAACGCCCTGGTAGAACAGTCTCGATTTAGACCGTCAGTGCAGACAAATAAGCCTCTATCATCAGCTGCACAGCTTGCTTGCCGGTGGGGGCGTAACTGACAACGCCATCCTGGTGGCCTTTCATCACAAATATGCCTTGCTCTGGCCGTTCAAAAGACTGACACAATGTCATCACGGCATCCGCCATTTCGGGCGTTCCATAGGGGATGTCTGCCGCCGTAAACGGCATATCCAGTCGATCGCTATGCGTCCATATCTCCGGATTATGGGCATGCACCACCCAATGAACACGGTCTGACATTTGGTAAATAGCCGAATGGGTCATCGACTCAGAAGACGGCGGCATCGCTCCCGTCGACGTTAAACGATTTTCTGCCAGGCTCGCGTCAGAGACCAACGCAAAATGTTTCGGCTGCGATGCTTCCACACCACTGGTCTGGGAAGCACTGATCAGAAACTGCATGCCAGAATGGCGAGCACTGATGTTGCCATAACCGTAGCCCATATAGCGGTTTGGGTCCTGCCCTAAAAAATTCAGCTTACGACACAGATCCCGCCACATCATCAACTCATTCAGTATCTCATCACACGCCGGCGGGTCGGATGGTTCATGATCCATCGTAAACTTAATCACACCTTCGATTTCTGACATTCTACGTTCCCCGATCTTCCTTGAGAGTTATCACTGACCACTTCTTTGTATTAGACAACGCTATGTATTCGACAACGCTTTCCGTTCACGGCCAGTCTTTCAGTAACTAGGCAATCCCATCAGAATGGCTTAGGCTACAACCACGAACACACACATCATAACAGGATTATTATGAGTTCATCGGCGAAACCCAAATTCTCGGTTTATTCCACCAGCACCCAACCACCCATGCATTTTTCGGGCGCAAATGGATTTCCCGTTCGCTGTTACGAGCCATTATTAACCGCATTAAGCCAGCGGTTCTCCATCACCAGTTTATGGCACGCAGGACTTTGGCCCGGAGCCGACGAACCCAACACAAGGTGGTGGGCTGATGAAGCCGATGCTTTAATCAGCCATTTAAAAAAGCAGAATACCGGGCCGGTAATAGGCGTCGGGCACTCCATGGGAGCCAACATCACACTATTAGCGGCCGCCAAATCGCCCACTCTGTTCTCTGAATTAATTTTAATTGAACCTGTCATGGTGAGTCGTTTTCATGCTTTTTTATTCCGGTACGCCCCCCAAAGCTGGCTGCAGAAACAAGAACCTGTCGCCAGTGCCTTGGCGGCACCCACCTCTTGGTCAACGCCCGAACTGGCGTATCAGCATTTCCGGGGGCATCCGGCATACAAAAGAATGCCGGATCAAACATTAAAAACTATGTTGAAAGGCTTAATAGACAACCACCAAGGGAAAACGTCATTGGTTTACCCGAAAGACTGGGAAATACATAATTATCTTCAGGTGCGCCCCATTTTAAATGCGTTCCAAACACTGAAAACCCCAACGGTTTTTATTCGGGGTAAATCCTCACTGTTTGTTCACGATAAATCCTGGCAGGCCATGCTTCGGATGAAACCCGACACCCTTTGTTTTCGGGAAATGGAGTACGGACACTTACTGCCACTGGAAGCACCGGGGTTAACCCGGCAACTGATATTTTCAGGACTCACTAAACTCAGACAAGCCCATTCCGAGCCATAAACCAAACGAAGCTTTTATGCTGCGTTCACAACCTGGCAGGCTGTAGATTTTCACCATCGAGGCAGGGCAAACAGCGCTACACTTTAAAACGGTTGGTCATCTTGGTTAACTGGTCAGCCAGTTCGGCCACCTTCAAACTGGTTTCTGAGTTTGCTTCGGCACCGGCAGCGGCGGTGCCAGACAAATCACTGATGTGGTTCACATGACGATTAATCTCTTCGGTCACGCTCACCTGTTCTTCAGCCGCCGTCGCAATTTGAATGTTCATCGACAAACATTCGTTGACGCTGTCTCTTAGCTCATTCAATAACTGATTAATTGCTTCGGCACTGGCGACGCTATGTTCCGCCCGGTCGCGACTGCCTTCCATCACACTGACCGCCTCATTGGACTTGGACTGCAAACCGGCGATCACTTTCTGAATTTCATTGGTCGCATCCTGTGTCCGTTGGGCCAAAGTACGCACCTCATCAGCCACCACCGCAAAGCCACGACCTTGTTCACCGGCTCTTGCCGCTTCAATCGCCGCATTTAATGCCAGTAAATTGGTTTGTTCGGCAATGGCTTTAATCACATCCAAAATGGAACCCACCGCCTGGCTTTCACCTTCCAGCTGCCGAACCACTTCCGATGCCGACTGGATCTCGGACGACAATTCACTGATCGCCTGACGGTTGGTACTGACCACTTGCTGGCTTTCATTCACCTTGTTATTGGCTTCCTGAGTTGAGCTTTGAGCATCGGCCGCATTTTTAGCCACCTCCTGAACCGCTGAACTCATCTCATTCAATGCCACCGCTATCTGCTCACTGCCCTCCCGCTGTTCCGCTGTAGCAGCACGGGTACTGTCTGCCTGATTCTGAAGTTGAGTTGCGGATTGAGTTAGATCTTCGGCACGATCAATGATTTTGGCCACGGTACTGCGGATGGTGCCAACAAAGTTATTAAAACTTTCGGCCATACTGGCCACTTCATCGTTACCTTTCACGTTAATGGTCCGAGTCAAGTCACCCTCCCCGGAAGCAATGTCCTCCATCCGATGTCCGGCAACAATGATGGGCTTCACTACCGAAATCAAACAAATTACTGTGGCCGCTACGGCAATTAAAAAGCCGGTCACTAAGGCAACCGAAATGGATTTATAGACATCGTATTTGGTTTCCGTCGCGCCTTCCGTCTCTTCCGCCACCACTTTACTGACCATGCGTTTGGACACTTCAAGGTACCCATTGAAGTCAGCAGCTACTTTGATGTACTCCACCTTGGCCGAAATAAAGGCTTTATTAAAATCCACCAATTTATCAAACTGTGTTCGGTGCGATTCCAACAGCGACTCTAAAACTTCGATGTAACTCTTCCCCTGATACTCACCCGACTTGATGGAGTTCTCCAACACCTCTAATTCAGCGAGAGATTCGGCCTCATCGGACAGGTCATCCCAGGCGCCTTCCATCTTGTCCAGCATCGAGTCCGGGTCATCACCGCCCAAATAACGCTGAAGATAAAAGAATCGTTTACTTAAGGCGGCTTTGGACTGGAAGAAATACGTTTGCAAATCCCATTTATCGCCCTGATCCACGCTCGGGAGTGAAAAAATCTGATTGTTATAAAACTGAACCAAGTCCATGTAGAGTTCAAACTTGTTGAATCCGGCAAAGGCTTCTTTACGTGCCGCCACATAGGCTGAATGGCTGGCCAACAATTTGGCCTGACTGGAAGAAAAATTCTTAAAGCGATTATCCAGTTCGTTAATAGTATCACCGGAGACCAGCTCATAACTTTTTAACTGACTGAACAATGATTCAGCGGTGGTTCGGCTTTTTTTCAACTCCGCCAGCTTGGTTGCCGAACCGGAGCCTAAAGACTCAATGACCTCCGTGACTAACGAAGACTGCTGTTGAAGGGTTTGCGCCAGCTCATTACTGGCCTGCGCTAACGGCCATGCCGTCTGAGATAAATAATCAACATTGTTTCCGAGTTTGACCGCGCCTCTGAGACCAAAACCACCCGCAATTAATAGCATGATAAGCACAGCGGCAAATCCACCACCAATTTTGATTCCCACCGACACTTTCATACAACAACCTCAATACTTGGATGCAGTCCCGCCGATGGTGAGTGTCATCTGAAACAATCATCAAACACCATCGGCAAGTTTTACTACGATTCAGTTATTTTTTGTTGATTAACGAGCTCGACCCGCTTTCCACGCTTCTAGTAACTTATCGTACGCTACCGTTTTTCCTTGAGGTTTTTCATTATCCAGTTTGGCTTTTGGCGCGCCCGGTTGAGCCAACCAGTATTCCGCACCTTTCAGATCCTTTTTCTTGGCCAGCTTAGGTGCGCAGGCTTTTTGAGCGCCGGATTTTTCCAGGCGACGCAGTACTTTATCCTGCTCCTTAGCAAGGCTGTCCATGGCTTCCTGAGGTGTTTTGGCACCACTGGACGCGTCACCAATGTTCTGCCACCACAAAGGCGCCAGTTTAGGATAATCCGGGATATTCACCCCGGTAGGCGTCCAGGCTGTACGTGCCGGGCTGCGATAAAACTCAACCAATCCACCCAGTTTAGGTGCGATGTCCGTCATCGCCTGAGACTGAATGTCAGATTCGCGAATCGGCGTTAGCCCCACCAGGGTTTTCTTCAAAGATACGGATTTGGACACCGTAAACTGAGCGTATAACCACGCCGCTTTACGACGATCTTCCGGCGTACTCTTCAGCAAGGTCCATGAACCTGCGTCCTGATAACCTAACTTCTGGCCTTCTTCCCAGTAAGCTCCGTGCGGAGAAGGCGCCATCCGCCACTTAGGCGAGCCATCGGCATTCACCACCGGTAAGCCCTCTTTAATCATGTCAGCGGTAAAAGCGGTATACCAAAACATTTGCTGAGCAATATTGCCTTGTGCAGGAATGGCACCCGCTTCACTGAATGTCATTTCGCGTGACCCCGGCGGTGCATACTTGTCCAGCCACTCGATGTATTTGGTAATCGAATAAACGGCTGCCGGCCCGTTGGTTGCTCCGCCCCGAGCCACTGAAGACCCTACAGGGTGACAATCTTCCATACGAACGCCCCATTCATCCACCGGGTTGCCGTTCGGAATGCCTTTATCACCGGCCCCGGCCATCGATAACCAGGCATCGGTAAAACGCCAGCCTAACGATGGGTGTTTCTTACCGTAATCCATATGGCCGTATACTTTGACGCCATCAATCTCACCCACGTCGTTGGTGAAGAACTCGGCAATATCTTCGTACGCTGACCAGTTTTCCGGGACGCCCAGCTCATACCCGTATTTCGCTTTGAACTGCGCTTTTAAATCAGCCCGTTCAAACCAGTCCGCACGATACCAATACAAGTTCGCAAATTGTTGATCAGGAAGCTGATAGAGCTTGCCATCCACCCCTTTGGTAAAGTCCAGTCCGATGAAGTCATCCAAATCCAGAGTGGGCAGCGTCACCTCTTTGCCTTCGCCCGTCATGAAGTCCGAGAGGGCCACCACTTCGCCATAACGGCTGTGTGTACCAATCAAATCAGAATCGTTAATGTATGCATCAAACAGACTTTCACCGGTGTACATTTGCTGTTGGAGGTGCTCAATCACATCCCCTTCACCGGTCAGAACATGTTCCACCTCAATGCCGGTAATCTCGGTAAAGGCTTTGGCCAGAGTTTCCGATTCATAGACATGCGTTGCAATGGTTTCGGAAACCACTTTGATTTTCATACCCTTAAATGGTTTAGCCGCATTGATAAACCAGTTCATCTCTTCCTGTTGTTGTGCCGGTGAAAGTGTTGACTGATTGAATTCCTGTTCTAACCATTTTTTTGCTGCATCCGACTGGGCATCAGCCATTGCTGAGCCACTGGCCAAAAGGGTCGCTGCAGACAGCATTTTTAGTTTCATAGAAAGCTTCATTCTTCACCCTTAACTGAACGTTATCAAACTGTGAATTACAACCCACATCTAGCGAATCTATGAACTGAAGGTTAGTCAATAACGTACATAATAATCGGCAACACAACATTCCATATATTCAACAGTCGGGTAACTGGACAGCTCGCCCGTTATAGACTATTTGTTATTTAAAGAAGACGCTTTAATAACAATTCAGCATAATAACCAGACACAAATCCTTCATGCTAAACTGGTATAGCTGTCCCTATACCATCACTGATCGAACGAGCCATCTGGCCGAATGACATGCATTGCGTTGGCGTGGAGTCTTTATGAACGGGTTTATATTTTTGGCTGGCATGACCGTCGGGGTTGTCGCCGTATTTGTTATTCAGACCTTCCGAATGAAACGGTTTGATCTCTCCGACGAAATACTCAATTTGTCCCCAGCCAAGCATCACTGGGGCAATTTAGGTTATTGGGAAAATACTCAGGACTACCAAACTGCCTGCCAGCAACTGGCAGTCAAAGTTGCCGATGCAGCAGGTTTAAATAACGAGTCAGAACTGATCGACATTGGCTTCGGCACCGGCGAACAGTTGCTGCTTTGGCACCAGCGCTATCAGGTTAAGCACATTACAGGCGTCAACACCTCACAAGCGCAGGTCGGCTTGGCCCAACAAAAGATAAAGCACCATAATGTCAGTGCATTTCTGCATCACTTTGATCACAGTGCGGTCAACACCCAGCCGGATCGTAGCTTCACTCACTTGCTGTCGGTGGACGCCGCCTACTTTTTCAACGACAAAGAGCAGTGGTTCAAACAAAACCTCCGAATCCTGAAACCCGAAGGGGCGATGGTGGTGACCGACATGGTGATGCCTCAACAACCCAGCGACCTGTTACAGGAATTCATCATGCGGCTAGCGTTGTGGCTATGCGGTATACCGAAAGAAAATGTCATTACCCTGGACGACTACCAAAAACAATTGGCGGAGGCCGGATTCAGTCAGGTCGAAACCGAGGATCTGTCCGAATTCGTCATGGATGGCTTCGCTCACTGGTTGCCCACTTACCAAGCCAGCTTTGCAGGCCTTAAGGATGCACCCATCTGGCATAAATACACCGGTACCGCGCGCCTGTTAAGCTGGCTCAGAAAACACGACCTGTTGCGCTACTACCTCATTAAAGCAAAACGTTAAACCAAAAATTGATTATTTCGCGTACAACCACTGGTGTATTTTTGATCTATATCAATAACCACCCCCTTCCACTGCGACGCACTTTCTAAAATTGATCTCAGTCAATATTTCGGCCGCAGTTTGGTTCTACATTGTAGTCATACCAACGAACGACAAATCATCACAACGATGATAGGAGAGAACCAATGAGCACCATCTACGATTTTCAAGAAACCGCAGTTTACGAAGACGAGCCAATGGATAAGCCGGACAATTCTGTGATGACCTATCTGGTGCCGATTCTGATTTTAGCCGTGCTTGACCTGGTGCCTTTGGCGATTGGCCTGAACCACTATTTTTCTTAAGTCGTTCCACGTTTTCGCGTCATTCGTTCTGCATCGAGTGACCGGGAACATAAGCGATACACCTGACTTGCTTTGACATTTACACGCTGACGCTTAACCCATGAGTCGGCGCCTTGTATACGATTTCGATTCCCTCCTAATCGAGTCTTTTGCCGAGGAAACCCCTCGGCTTTTTTCACTTCATCATTTCGAAACTTTCCGGCTCTTATAATGTCTGTTGTACTTCAACACGCATTCTGTATTAACCTAGTCCCATCAGACGTTTTAGTCGTCTGAACAGGAATTTTCACAGAGCCTTAATCACTTAAACTTCGAAAGACATCCATGCAGCGCTCATTACTGATACGGACATTAACAATACTGCTACTGGGCTGTGCATCCATCAACACCCAGGCAGATCAAATTTTAACGGGCAATGGCGACCAGCTGACGGGCTTCATCAGCCACATGGACAGCGGTCAAATCACCATTTCAACCAACCACTCAGGTTCGGTCTCCGTCCAACGCACCAACATTCAATCATTGATTCTTGAGCGAAACGTCAGAATCAAACTCAAGGACGGCCAGGTCATCGAAGGCAAGCTTCAAAGCATTCGGGACGGAGTCACCTTAATCGACACCACCGCAGGCGACAGCCTGGAACTGGAATCGCTCGATCAGGTGAGTTACCTGTACTACTTGTCGCCCATCAATAAAGAGTGGGACGTCAGTGGTTCTATCCACGTGGCCATTGACCTTGAACGCGAAGAAGACGGCGATGAAAGTGAAGAGTGGGACATCACCCTCAGCAACTCCATCACCTACAAGCAATTTCGTAATAACATGCTGATTGAGTTCGAGCGGGACAAAAACAAAGACGTTACTACCGACGAAGAACTGTTGTTTGAAGGTTCTCTCGACTACTTCCTCGACTCCAACACCTTCCTGTCTGCCATGTACCGCCATGAAGAAGACGACTTTGAAAACCTGCACCGCCGTCGTGTCTACGGCTTTGGTATCGGTAATCAACCCTGGCAAGCGCCCTTTCAAAAGCTGTCTTATGGGCTGGATCTGGTTCACTTGCAAGAAGAGTACGATGAAGGTCAAAACATCAATGAAAATGGCCTTGAGTTCCGAATTTATTACCGCGAAGAAACCGTCATCAGCAACCTGTTCTTTTTGCAGGACCATAAATATTTAAAACTGGAAAGTGGCGATCAACGTATTGATACCAAGTCGGCACTCGAATATGGTTTACCGTACAACATAGGTTTAAGCCTGAACTACAAATGGAACTACAACGACGCGCCTGAAGCAGGCAATCGCAAAATCACTAACAATTTAACTTTTGGAGTATCTTATAAATGGTAACCCGTAGTCTGAGCACCCTTTTTCTGGTTTCAACACTGGCCGGTTGTGCCACTTTCGGCCAACCCGAAAACCAACCCCCGGCTTGCCCTGAGCCTGTTGCCCAAGAAGTGAAGGCCTGCCCGGAAGTGGTGGCTCCGGAACCTAAAGTCGTTACCAAAGAAGTGAAAGTCGAAGTACTGCCTGAGGCTTATAAGAGCATTGAAGACAAACTGGTGATAGGCCAGGTCGAGCATACACTGGTTGACCCTTCCGGCTGGACCTTTAAGTCGCGCATCGACTCCGGTGCCACCACCACTTCCATTGATGCCCGCGACATCAAAAAGTTTGAGCGCGACGGCAAAGACTGGGTACGTTTTAACCTGTTCGACAGAGACACCAAAGAAACCTTTGAAATCGAAAAGCCGGTCAGCCGTGTAGTTCAGATCAAACGTCACGGGGCAGGCATCCAGGAGCGCTATGCCATTGAGTTGAACTTAACCATTGGTAAACTGAGCGAAACCGTTGAAGTTACTCTGACCGACCGAAGCGATTTCACCTATCCGGTACTGATTGGCCGTAACTTCCTGATTGACCGTGCCGTAGTGGACGTCAGCGCCAAGTTCATCGCCAAAACCCCTAAAAAAACCGTTAAACAATAAGCTCATCACTTAATTACAGGATTCGCAACTTACTATGTCCAGTCGCGCTCAAGTTTACTTTATTGCTCTGATCCTGATCATTGCAGGGTTAGGCCTTACCTTTTATAAAGCCCACGAAATGGATTTCCCGCTTGCCAAAGGTGAAAGTCGCCAGGTCTGGACAGTGGAATCCGTTGTTAAATTCAAAGCCAACAAAGAAGCATCCGGTGACCCGGTAAAAGTCAGCCTGACGCTGCCAAGCCAACAGACAGGCATTACCCTGCTTGACGAGCAGTTCACTTCAAACGGTTACGGATTAACCACCGAAGTTGAAAATAACGTTCGCAGAGTAGTGTGGAGCACGCGTGAAGCCGTCGGCCCACAGCGTCTTTACTACAAGCTGCAATTAACCCACGATGGCCAGCAGCAAGCCGAAAGGTTGCCAGAACCCATTGCCGAGCCGGAATCCGGTCTGTCCAAAGACGAAACCATTGCAGCGCAAGCCATCTTAGACATGGCGTACCAGCAATCCTCCGACACGGATCGTTTGGTTCGCCGTATCATTCAAATCATCGAAACCAAAGACATCCCGGAAGTGGATTTCTTGCTGAAGCAAAACCTGGCTACCAAGAGCAAGCCAAAACTGGTCAAAAGCATCTTGGCCCTGAATGGCACAGACGCCACTATGGTGCGCGGCATCTATCTTGAAGACGGCCATCGTCGCTTACCGCCGACCGAAATTCTTGCGGTCTTTATCGACAACGACTGGCACCTGTACAACTTTGGCTCCGAGCGTGACACCACCCTGGATAATTTCTTGATTTGGCAGATCGGAGGGGAATCCCTGCTCGACGTGGAAGGCGGTTACGATTCCGACGTTCGTTTCTCAATCATCAGTAACCTGATGTCCGCTCAGAAAGTGGCAATCTGGAACACTTTAAACGCCGACGGCAGTGAGAGTGACTTCACCATTTTCAGTTTGCCAATCGAACAGCAAAGCATCTTTAAATTGATTTTACTGATTCCTCTGGGCGCACTGGTGGTTGTGTTCTTGCGTGTCATCATCGGCGTTAAAACCTCAGGAACCTTTATGCCGGTACTGATTGCCCTGTCCTTCATTGAAACCTCACTCACAACCGGCCTGCCGGTCTTCCTGACCATTGTAATTGTCGGCTTGTTGATCCGCTCCTACCTCAGCAAAATTAACCTGCTGTTAGTGGCCCGTGTCGCAGCCATTGTGGTCATCGTGGTGGGGTTGATGGGGCTGATCAGCATCACAAGCTTCAAACTCGGTATTGAACAAGGCCTGATGGTCACCTTCTTCCCGATGATCATTCTTGCCTGGACCATTGAACGTATGTCCATCATCTGGGAAGAAGAAGGCCCGAAAGATGTGTTGGTACAAGGCAGCGGCAGCTTGTTGGTAGCGATTGCCTGTTATTTTGTGATGACCTCCGAAGCCGTCAAATACCTGGCCTTCAACTTCCCGGAACTGCATCTGGCAACGCTTGGTTTCATTTTCATTCTCGGTCAGTACAACGGCTACCGTTTGTCAGAGCTGTTCCGTTTTGCTCAGGTGGCCAAGTCGGAAGACAGCTGGAACATGCCTGAAAGTAAAACGCCGAACGCGACCAAATCGGGAGATGCTTAATGATCACCAGCCCCTTAACCTTAAAGCGTATGGGCATAATGGGGATGAATCAACGTAATGTGGATTACATCGCCCGCTACAATGACCGTCGCTACTACCCGTTAGTGGATGACAAACTGAAAACCAAACACGCCGCCATCAAGGCAGGGATTTCGGTGCCAACCCTGATCGGCAAAGTGTCTCATCAATTTGAAATCAAACCGGCACTGGAAAGGCTCAAGCAGCTGAACCAGTTTGTGGTCAAGCCGGCCCAAGGCAGTGGCGGCAAGGGCATTCTGGTGATCACCGGCCGCGAAGGGGATTACTTTCTGAAGCCCAGTGGCGAACACATTTCTTTGATGGACGTACAACGCCATATCTCCAACACATTAAGCGGCTTGTATTCATTAGGTGGTCGAAACGACGTGGCCATGGTGGAAGAACTGGTGAACTTCGATCCCCGATTCAACGATTACAGCTATCAGGGTGTGCCCGACATTCGGGTCATTATCTTCAAAGGATTTCCGGTGATGGCTATGATGCGCTGTTCCACCGAGTCGTCAGATGGTAAGGCCAATCTTCACCAGGGCGCTGTGGGCGTAGGATTAAGCATTGCCACAGGTAAAAGTTTATTCGCCGTCCAAAATGACCGGTTAATCACACACCACCCGGACACCAATAAAAGCTTTGAAGAGCTGGATATTCCCCATTGGGAAACCATCCTGACGCTCTCCGCTTCCTGCTTTGAAATGACCCACTTAGGTTATCTCGGTGCCGATATCGTACTGGATAACGAACTGGGCCCTTTGATTCTGGAAGTCAATGCACGACCCGGGCTGGCCATTCAAATAGCCAACCAGATCGGTCTTAAACACCGACTGGAAACCATTGAGGCTATGGAGCATCCGGAGATGTCTGTGGCAGATCGGGTCCAGTGGTCCCGCGATCACTGGTCTTAACGACCGCTGTTCGTTGGTGGTCAGACCGCTAACTCATTAGCCTGAGTCTCTGCGGTCGCCTTGTCCGGAAGATCCTTCAGGAATCCGGACATGCTCAGGGTCGCCAGCTTATTTTGACTCTGTTTGGCAGCCTTTTTAGCTTGTGCCGCCAGCGCCGCAATGTCCTGCGACGCAGCCACGCCCAGGCAATCCTGATACACGACGCCCACCGACAAAGCACTTAACGGGAAGCGTTGCTGACGGCCGGAGCGGTCATGGGCGGAAATGTAACCCTGCCGGACATTCGTTTCCGGGTAGTAGGCAAGCACATCCTCGGCATAACACCTTTGAACCGTTTCACACACCTCAATCACACTCACACTGTCTTCAAAAATCACCACAAAATCATCACCGCCGACGTGACCAATGAACGAGTGATCCAGCGGCACATGCGTTCTCAGGATATTGGCCAATAGTTGGATCACCTGATCCCCTCTGGCATACCCTAAGACATCGTTTAACGGTTTGAAGTGGTCTATATCAAAGTATGCCAGCGTGTAATCCCGCCCGGAAGTTTCCAGCTCTTGCAACTTTTCATTGATCGGTACGTTCCCCGGCAACAGGGTCAGCGGGTTGGCGTACCGCGCCGACCGGATTTTCATGTCGGTAATCCGCTTCAATACATCACGGGTACTTCCTAATCCATGGTATAAGCCATCTCGCTCGATAATGAAGTGTTGACGAATGTATAAGTCTTCTTCGTCGGTCAATAACCGGCTGACCTCGGATAAATCCTCATCCCAGGCCACCACAATCGGGTTGTGCGCCATGTATTGCTTCACCGGTTTATTCTCGTGCAGCGCCCGACCAAAAGGCAACGAAAAGAGTTCGAGTAAGCTCCATTTAGAAATCATCCCCACGGGTCGCCGTTCTTCCACCACTGGTATCGACGAGACAAAACCGGCGGAAGAAAAACGCTCAGAGACTTCTTTCAGGCTAGTGTTGGAGGAAATCGGCTGAACGCAAGCCGCCAATGAGCCTACTTTTCCCAGTGAAATCGGGTCTGACTTGGTTTTGGCAAATTTGAACAAATTCGAAATCACCGGCACCGGTTTCGGCTTACCAAAATAAAACCCCTGACACAGAGAGATGCCCAGGTCTTGCACCGTTTTAACTTCGGCTTCTGTTTCAACGCCTTCGGCAATTAAGTTACAGCCCATGCCGTTAGCCAGCTGCACCACAGACGCCACAAACTCCCGTTTAACCAAGTCGGAGTCAATGTCCCGTACAAAATGACGGTCAATTTTGACGTAATCGGGCTTCACTTCAGACCAGAGCTTCAGCCCCGAGTAACCGGTGCCCAAATCATCGATGGCAATCCGAAAGCCCCTGGATTTCAAGACGCCCAATGCCTTTAAGGTTTCACTGATGTCGGAAGCCGGGTACCGTTCAGACAACTCCAAAACCACCTGCCGGGGATCAATTTCAACGAAAGCCAGCAGTTTATCCAGCTTTTCAAGACTGAAGGTCGGCGCTTCCAATGCCTGAGGGCTGACATTGATGAACAGCAAGCCATCCACCCCCAAAGCTTTAAATCGTTGCGCAGACTGGCGACGACACAGGTGTTCGAGAGACTCCTGCAACCCCGCCCGTTCGGCCGTTTCAAACAACACGCCAGCGGAGAACAGTGGAGAATCCGAAGGCCCGCGCGTCAAAGCTTCATGCCCCAGCACCTTCTGTTTATGAAGGTCTACGATCGGTTGAAAAAAAGTCTGTATCGTTCCCTGATGGATGATTTCCCTGAGTGTTTGTTCCAGCGTACACCAATTCATGCCAGCTACCATCTCACCTGTTTCGTCTCATGCGTTCTTTAAGACGTCATTTATTGCATTGACTTCATGCTTAAGTTCCATAAAGGAGCATAATGGTCAGATAATATGACATTCCTGTGACAAGCCTTTCAGAATCAGCCACAGACGTCTCAGGTGCACTCGCTCACGCTTTGCTGGCTACCTCTTTATCAGAAGCACACACAACTTTGTTTCTGCCCGTTTGCTTGGCTCGGTATAACATTTCATCGGCCCAACGGTATAAGTCATCCGCCGATTTATCCCCATCGCTTTCAACCACGCCGATGCTGCACGTAATTTTAGGCTGGATGTCCGAATCCTCTACGGATTGGCGCAATCGTTCCAGTACCACAAAGGCATCATCCAAGTGGGTGTTGGGCAAAATGATAGCGAACTCTTCGCCACCCACCCGACACAACACATCCAAATTCCGGATTTCTTGCTCAATCACCTGAACCAGAAATTGCAGCACTTCATCACCCACATCATGGCCATAGTCATCATTCACTTTCTTAAAAAAGTCGATGTCGGCAATGGCCAGACAAAACATCTGCTCTGGATTACGTTTCAGATTTTCAACGTGGGTGGCTAAGGTCGAATCAAAAAACCTCCGGTTTTTGCAACCGGTCAATGCATCCGTCACCGTCAAATCCCGCAACCGACGCTCTAATCCCTTTTGAGCACTGATATCAATCAAAGACCCCACGTAACCAAGATTTTTCTTACCCTTACCTGAAAACGGGAAAAAGTTCAGCAAGCCATCAATGCAGCTGCCGTCTTTGGCCAGCAGTTTCACCTCGCCTTCCCAACTGCCGCGCTCAATTAACGTCTCCCAGATGCCTCGTAGTTTCTTATTGTTCGGGCCGGATGAGAAACCCCACAAGGGTTTACCCACCACCTCATCCGATTGATAGCCCGAGATCATTGAAAACTGAGGGTTTACCCGCTTCACACAGCCATCGGTGTCCAGCAACACAATCGGCGACATGGACTTCATTGCCGCCTGCGCCATGAACGATAACTCCATCATCCTGGATCGCCGGGTTCTGAACCAGCTTCCCAATGCCGCAATAGACAAGGCCACAACAATGATCAGTACCCGCCAACGTTTAAAATACAATAAATGGGTCTCAGCCAGCGATTGCACTTTGTCTGAACTGAACAACACCATTGCCCAAACATCAAACTTCACGTGGCGGCTTAATTTAACGGACATAGGCTGGTAGCCATAATAGGTATCTCCACTGACAATATTGGCTTCGCCCCGTTGCATTTTTTGCCAAACTGCAGGCTGATCCACCGCCAACGAAAACGCTGCGCGTTGAGCCAGTTCATGGCCAAACAAACGGGCATCTTCGACGCCATACAAATAATGTGAGCCCTCAGACAACAACAAAAATTGGGTTTTCGACTCATCAAGATCCACCAGCACGTTCTTTAAGAAATCATTAAACGCAATGCTGACCACGATATAACCCACCGGCAAATAACCGTCATACACCGGGGCAATCAACCTCAGAGCCAAATTCCGGTAACCGGACTCATCTGTCAGCGTCGTGTGCACAAAGCCACCCAAAAAACGTCCCACCGAATTCATTGATAAGGTTCTGAGCTCATGAAAATACGGTTCATCATGAATGTGACCATCTTCGTTATCCAACAAACGAACAAAAAAGTCTTCTTGTCGCATATGCAACAGATCTTTTCCTTGGGCGTTGACCAGGCGAATGTCGACAATGTCTTCTTCCAGCAGGAATAAATTGCGAAAGGCATCGGTTAGTAACAAATGATTGTCTTCGGTATCCTCTTCCAGAAACCGAAGCAGCACTTCACCGTCCGATAAGAGAAACGTCATTTGGCTGAGCGTATCAAGGCGATCATTGATTCGGCGAGACACCACATTCATCAGTTTAGAGGCACCAGCCCGCTCTTCTGACACAATCTGGCTGATAATACGGCGCTCTTGTGCGGATATTTGCCACAAGAGAATAGAGTAGCTTATGGCAAATAAACCCAAAAAATACGCACAAGTCTTGGCATTTCGCTTTAAGCCCAAAGATTTCGAGTTCATTAAATCCAAAACCAACACAATCTAAGAATCGCAAGTGAAAGGGTCGCACCTGTCTGTGGTACGACCATTCAATTTGCCGCTTAATCTAATCCTAGACGGAAATAGTCAGCTTGGTAGTGCTTGTTACATAGTATTAGGCAGGTGGTTCCGAATCTTAACGGCCCAGGAAGACAAGCGCTTTTCGGCCAGCAAATAGTTCAGCGGGTTGGCAAACCGAGTCATAAAACGATAGGGCAACTTCGCCAGATCCCAGCCATAACGGGGAATGATATGTAAATGGACATGGGGGACATGCTGATTGGCCTTAGGGCCATCGTTAATCAAGAAATGGACGTCTTTAATCCGGTCATCCGCTTTTTTCAGCGCGCCACTCAGGCGATGTCCTGCATCCAGCAGCGCAGCACGTTCGTCACTTGTCAATGCGGATACGGTAGAAGCATGGGTTTTACTGAGCACAATAATATGACCGGGGCTGAGCGGAAACTTATCCATGATGGCATGGGTATGCTCGGTCACTTCCAACGCATGGGCAGGCAGAGCCCCTTGGTTAATCTGGCAAAAAATGCATGACATAGTAATTCATCCCTGACAATTTAAGATCACTCTACTGCATTCACCCGTCCGGTAAAAGCGTCCTGACCGGACTGGGTTCACATCGGCCTCAAAATCGGGGATTCCAAGGAATTTCTATAATTTGTGAAAACAATCATGAAAACCGATGCCAAAAGCCCTTATGCTGTCGCACTGAACACCAGAAAAAAGTAACCATACATACCACATATAAGACCGATTTATACCGCTTAGTCATTAAGATGGCTCGCCCCCTTGAAATAGCTGTCAATAAACGTATATAAACACGTCCGGGTATAACAATAAGTCACAAGCGAGTAATCCATGTCTCTAGCAAAACAGAAAGATTCGCGCTTTACAAAAGATCACTGGATTGAGAAAGCACTGGAAGTCCTATCTCAAACCGGAGGCGCTAAAATCCACATTGAAAAGCTGGCCGCCAAATTGGGCGTGACCAAAGGAAGCTTCTACTGGCACTTTGAAAGTCGCAACGATTTCGTAGATCAGGTGCTTGATTACTGGGATGCGCACAGCTCCCAAAGCGTCATCGAGTTCATGAGGGAACATGAACATGAAAACGCCAAAAATGCACTCACCATATTGACGAATTACCTCATCGATCAGGATCAGATTCGTCACGACATGCCGGTTCGCTCGTGGGCCGTGCAGGAAAACCGGGTTCAGACCCGAGTCGAAGAAACCGACATCAAGCGAGAGCAGTACATTGTCAGTCTGCTTACTGAAGACGGTTACGATGAGTTCAGTGCCAGAAACTTTGCCAGCATCTACAACTGTTATGCACGATGCCATGGTTTTCTGCTGCCAACCATCACCCAGGAAGAGCTGCGCGAACGTTTGCTTTGGTTAATCGACAAACACCTGTAACCCCTCCCGGCCGAACACTTCATCCCGGTGCCTTGTCACAACGACCAGGATGAAGTGTTTTAAGCGCCAAATGCACACTCTTCTACTTTCTTCCTATTGCCTATTTTCTGTTTTGTTCTACATTTTAAGGGTCTATTCGGTAAATTTTCTGGCGCCCGATTTGCCTTATCGTTGATGATATAAACTGAGCTCTTTTGCCAAGGATAGGAACCAAAGTAACTCATGACAGAACCACGAACGAGCCAGAACATCCCGCTTATGAGTTCACTGGCCATCAAAATCCCCCTGACCTTTTTGGTCATCATGCTGGTATTCATCGCCACGTTCCTGAGCTTGCTTGAATTCAAAGGCAAACCACTGATTCTGGAGCTGTCCAACAAACAAGTGAAGCAAACCGGCGAGTCCATCATCGCCCAACTGGGTAACCGCATAGCCTTAACCGAGTCATTGGTCACGGCCATGGCCAATGCCGGAGAAGTGTTACCCACCGACGACGCCCTCCACCGACAGGTCATCAAAAGCATTGTGGATTATGAAGGCAACGAACACTTCATCGCCGGAGGCGGCATCTGGCCGGAACCTTACCGATACGACGCCACCAAAGAAAGGCGCAGCTTCTTCTGGGGACGGGAACCCAACAACACCCTCAAATATTACGACGATTACAATCAGCCGGAAGGGAGTGGCTATCACAATGAAGAATGGTATGTGCCCGCCAAGCTATTAGCTCAGGGGTCGGTGTACTGGTCCCGCTCGTACATGGACCCATACTCCTACCAGTCCATGGTCACCGCCACCGCACCTATGTTTCGCGACGGCAGCTTTTATGGCGTCACCACCATTGATTTAAAACTGGAAGGGCTAACCGAGTTCCTGGCCACCGAGTCCAAAAAATTTGGCGGTTACACCTTTGCCCTGGACCGAAATGGCACCTTCCTCTCCTATCCGAATGCCAAACTATCCAAACGCTACAGTGTTGATGAACAAGGTCATGACACAGAAACGTACTTAAACGTCGCAGATCTGGCTCAAGACTCTCCTTTCTTCTCCTCAATCGCTCACGCACTGCAAGGCTTAGACTACACAGACAAACTGCATGCCCATGCTCTGAATTTATCCAGAAAGCTGGCCGCCAACAGCTACCAGCTGGAAGAAGACGAAGCTACGATCATCATGCAAATGATCGAAGACCCATTGGCCAATAAAACCGCCGGCAATGCATACCTGTCACAAATCAGCATAGACAACGACCCCATTCTGGGCGAAGCCGTCATCGCAAACATTTTTCACGTTCCGGGAACCTACTGGAAAGTCGTGACTGTCACTCCAGTCACACGGGCCTTCGCCACCAGCGAAATGATCGTCCAGTCGGTGTTAAGCACCTCCTTCATTGTATTGGCGGTCAGCCTGCTGTGCGGCCTGTTTATCATGCGTCGAATGCTGATTACCCCGCTCCTGAGCATGACCCGGCAAATTAAAAACCTGGATACCAACACCTTATCCAACCCGGAAGAAGCGGCCATCAAAAACATCCACGGTGGTGAACTTGAGGAACTGGCCAACCAGTTTAATAACAGCACCCGCCAACTGATCATCTCCCACGCTGAACTGGAAAAACAAATCGGCCTGGCGGAACAAGCGGCAGAGACCAAATCCCAGTTCCTGGCCAACATGAGCCACGAAATCCGAACACCGATCAACGGCGTGTTAGGCATGATCACCCTGATCCGTCATACCGATCTCGACAAACAGCAACTGCACTACGCCAATATGGCACGCTCCAGTGCAGAATCATTGCTGTCGGTCATCAATGACATTCTGGACTTTTCGAAAATTGAAGCAGGCAAACTCGACATCGAAATGATCGACTTTGATCTGCGCAGTCAGTTGAATGATTTTGCAGGCAGCATTGCTCATTTGGCTCAGAACAAAGGCCTCGAATTAATTTTGGACATTAACCAGGTGCCCCACCAAATGGTGAAGGGAGATCCCGGTCGCATCCGACAAATACTGACCAATCTGGCTTCCAATGCCATTAAGTTCACTGACATTGGCGAAGTGGTTGTGCGCCTGCGTCTGGAACAAGCCGGCCGCTTTGGGCTGATCCTTTACGGCACCGTATCCGATACCGGGGTCGGCATTCCAAAACTGAAACAAGAACAACTGTTTCAGTCATTTTCACAGGTTGATTCATCCAGCACCCGTAAATACGGCGGTACCGGCCTCGGCCTGGCCATTTCAAAGCAGCTGTGTGAACTGATGGGGGGCGGAATTTCCCTGCGCAGCGAACACAACAAAGGCAGCCAGTTCAACTTCTCGGTCATGCTGCAAAGCAGCGAACAACCCATCACCAACTTGCCGGACGTCAACTTATCCGGCGTTTCAGTGCTGATTGTCGACGATAACGCCACCAACCGCGAAGTACTTCGGGGTCAGCTTGAGCACTGGGGCGCACAGGTGGCAGAGACCGACGGCGGCCACAAAGCGCTGGAAGTACTTGATAACTCGCAGGACAATGCTTTCCAGGTTGCCATTCTGGACATGCAAATGCCGTTTATGAACGGCGCAGAGTTAGGCCAGGCGATCCGCCAGAACCCCCGCTACAATGACTTACACCTGATTATGATGACCTCCATCGGAGAGCGGGGAGACGCCAACTACTTTGCTGAATTAGGCTTCGCGGCTTACTTCCCTAAACCTGCGTCCACCTCGGATCTGTACGATGCCCTGCGACTGGTCATAGATAACGGGGAAGCGCTGCACGCCGCTGAACCGCTGATTACCCACCACAACCTTCGCAGTCTGAAACGTAAACCGCTGAAACCGAACGCCAGAATTTTATTGGTAGAAGACAACGCCATTAACCAGCAAGTGGCTGCCGGCATCTTACACAGCATCGGCTATCACACCGACATCGCTGGCAACGGTGAAGAGGCCATCAGAATGTTGCAACAAGCACCAGAAGACGGGCAGTACGAGTTAATTTTCATGGATTGCCAAATGCCCATCATGGATGGTTACGAGGCCACCCGAGCCATTCGCGACAAAACCACCGACATCCCCAACCATGACATTCCCATCATCGCCATGACCGCCAACGCCATGAAGGGCGACATGGAAAGTTGCATCAAAGCCGGCATGGACGATTACCTCAGTAAACCGATTGATCCCGCTTCGGTCGAAGAGAAACTGAGTAAATGGTTAGTCATTAACACAACGCAGGAAAAAAACTGAAATTGTCATCATACCGAGATACACTAACGCAACGAGTTGAGATACATGGCCAATCATGAAAGAAACCACGGTAAGCACTTCATCAGCACGCTCGGTGCTGCATTACCTCACCACAAATAATTACCTGACCCCGCAAGGCCAATCCAAGCTGTTGGCCGAACTGCAAATACCGGAAGCATTAATCGATGATCAGGAAGGCCGGCTGCCCATCGAGAGTTATCACCAACTTTGGCACAAAGCCAAAGAAGTCAGTCAGGACCCCGCCATTGGTTTGCACGTGGGTCAGCAATCCAGTGCTGAATTAATGGGTCTGGTGACCAATGTGCTGGTGCACAGCGACACTCTGGAGCAAGGCATCGAACAATACGCCCGACTGTACAGCTTGGTGAATAACGGCATTGATCTGGTGTTCGACAAGCAAGGGGCCACTTCGGTCATCGAGTTTCATCATTACAAACCCGAGTTTTATTGCATTCAGGACATAGAGCGCACTCTGGCGCTGGCCGTGCAACGCTCTCGGCAATACGTGAATGATGAAATCCGGATGGAGAAAATTTGTGTTGCCCATTCCGCGCCACCTTATGCGGAAGAATACGAACAAGTGTTTGGTTGCCCGGTGGAGTTCGATTGCCCGGTCAGCACCATTGTCTTTTCCAGTAAATTTTTGCACTTCAGCCCAAAGCAGCGCAATCCCTATGTGAAGTCGGCACTTCAACGGTACGCCGAAGCCATCAATAACCGTTTATTCAAGCGAAAAATTGGCGATAAAGTCAAAGACATCGTTTTAGAACTACTGCCTCACGGCCATGCAGACATTGACCACGTCGCTCAACGGTTGCACATGAGCCGACAAACCTTATACCGAAAGCTAAAAAAAGAAGACCTGATATTTCAGGAGTTGGTCGAAGATATTCGCCAACAAAAAGCACTGGAAATGATCAAAGACCATCAGCATTCATTAAGTGAAATCGCGTTCATTCTTGGCTTCTCAGAACTCAGCGCGTTCAGCCGGGCCTTTAAACGCTGGACCGGAAAAAGCCCGAAGCACTTCCGTTTGAAATCTCAGGAAGAAAGCAACGAGCCCTAAATCCATAGCAGGCGTCAGCGCTGACGCCTGCAATCGCTGCGTGTTAAGCCGCAGCCGTTTCCGCAGAAATCAGCGCCACCACGTCAGCCACCGTTTTTACATTTTGTGCCGCATCGTCCGGGATTTCTATTTCAAACGCTTCTTCCAACGCCATCACCAACTCCACCGTATCCAGCGAGTCTGCACCTAAGTCTTCGGTAAAAGAAGCCTGATCCGTTACCAACGACGCCTCAACGCTCAGTTGCTCAACGATGATGTCTTTAATTTTTGCGTTTAGTTCACTCATAATAATTCCTGATTTTCTATCAATGATTGGATGTTTCATGTGGATTCGCCGCCTGTAACCACCAGAGGCGAACATTACGTTTTAGATTACGATTTAAATTATGTTTTACACGGCTTTTAAGGTCAGCACGGTTTCTCCTTCTTGCACATATTGACCGTCCAGATTTCGACAATGAACGACTTCATACTCGGCTTCCATTCTGTGATTCTTAAAGAAATGCTCCAGTTTAATGGGCATAAACATTTTCATGACCTCCAACAGCAGCAAGGTCTGGTTTGGAGTAATAACGTCTCCTTGCTGAACAAAAGGTCGGCTGTCCGGCGAGGGTGAAAAATAAATCACGCCCGTCGACGGAATACGTAACAACAGCTCCTGACCGTCGGGCTCGACAAACGCAGGCGTCGCATGTTTCGAATGCTGAGGGGCCAAGTCCTGACGGCTGCGTTTGGCCCACTGATCAACGTACAAGGTATTCACATTACCTTGCTCAAAACCCCCATCCGCCAGCAGCGCCTGAAGTAATGCCTGATTGGTGTTCACTCCGTCTAAAGTGAGGCCTTTCAAAAACTGAGTCATCCGTTCAATGGCTTGCGCCCGGCTATCACCGTGCACCACCACCTGAGCCACCAAACTGTCGTAAAACGGCGTCACCTCACACCCTTCTTTGGCCAGCGTAAGGACTTTTGCCCACGGCTCTTCCGGAATCACCACCCGTTCAAATACGCCCGTGGCCGGCAGGACATTTAAGTCGCCGCTGTTTCGGTCCAACGAGACGGTTTCGGCATTGATACGAACCTCAATGGCGTGTCCGGTATGCGCCACCCAAGCAGGCAAATGATCAATACTCAAACCTTCGGCAATGCGCAGTTGCTGTTCAACCAAATCCAGCCCCGACGTCATTTCCGTCACCAGATGTTCCACTTGCAAGCGGGTATTCATTTCCATGAAATAGAAACAATCCCGGCTCAAATCGTATAAAAACTCAACCGTACCCGCTCCGACATAATGGATCTGCTCCGACAACCGCTCCGACCACTGCGCTAATAAATCAATCTGATCGTCGGTCAATACATACTCACCCGACTCTTCAATGATCTTCTGACGATTACGCTGCAATGAACAATCACGAATACCGGCCATACGGAAATGTCCATATCGGTCCCGCAATACTTGCACTTCAATATGCCGAACCTGCTCTACCAGTCGTTCAATGTATAAATCAGCACTGCCAAAGGCACTGTTGGCTTCCTGACCCACCCGCAGGAAGGTTTCTTCCAGTTGTTGCATCTCGGTGACGATACCAATCCCTTTGCCGCCACCGCCGTGGCTGGCCTTAATGAGCACCGGTAAACCTATCTCATCAACAATGGCTTTGGCCTGATGAATACCGGAAACCACACCATGGCTGCCCGGCACAACGGGCACTTCGGCAGCTCTGGCCGTAGCAATGGCCTGAGCTTTATCGCCCATGAGTGCGATACTGTTATGATCCGGCCCGATGAAATTAATGCCGCGCGTCAGGCATTGAGCAGCAAAATCAGCATTTTCAGACAAAAAGCCAATGCCCGGATGCAACGCATCGACGCCTTCCAGTTCAGCAACCCGTAACACCGAGCCTGCATTCAAATAACTTTCTTCTGCCGTCTGCCCACCCAGGCACACCAAACGGTCACCAGGATGCAGGGCTTCCGTTATACGAGAATGCATGTCAGGGTCTGACTGCACCAATACCGCTGTTTTACCGGCCTTGTGCACCGCCTGAATTAAACGCTCCGCTGTGCAGCCACGGGAGTGAATCAACACTTGTTCGATCGGGCGATAGATTTTTTCCTGCACATCGCCTTGATCACTGTCCACCGAAGATTCTCGACGTTGCATTAACCAGTCAGCCAATACCTCTTTCAAGGATTCCGTCGCCATCGGCAGGCCCGGATCAACCGCCCGTAGTCGGGTATCCAGTCCTGGAATAAAGGGATGGCGAATCAAGCCCGACATGGCCTGTAGTTTGGTTGAACCAGACAAGCCAGAGGCAGGCTTTAAGTAGTTCGATAAACTGACCTGCAACGGCAAATGTTCAGGCACCACCACTTGGCCAGCAAATGGCAGATTAGTCCCCGATAAATAATAGTTGTCCACATCCGGGTGGGTCATCAAACTGGCTTGAGCGCCGCCGGTGCAATCGCCGAAACCAATCATCAGCAATTGACCTCCGGCATCCACAAACTGACTGATGGCTTCGTTCACTACCGCCATCGAGAACAAGGCTGACCCCCCTTCTTTGGTCTGCATTCCGCCGGAGGACACCAAACCAATCACGGGCAAGTTATGTTGTTCGGCTCGTTTTAATAAACGACACAGCTTTTCCGCCGCCGCCATATCAAAGGCACCGGCCTGAAAAGCGACATTACTGATGAAAGCGGCCACCCGAACCGGTTCAGCCGTCTGAACAGCGTCCCGCTCGGGTTCTGCCTCAGTGTTCAAAGCCGGTAAAATGCGCTCGGACAACGTGCCCACCCCCGTAATCAACCCACAGGGAGATATTGCTTCCGCCACAGCCTGCTCGATGCGGCCGGAGAAACCAGGAAACTGCTTACCATTGGAAGAGGTTAATTGCTGATCAAACGATTGCCAATGACTGAATAACAAAGCAGTCCATTGTTCAGACGTCACCAACCGCTGCTTTTTGGTTTCGTTCAGTACCTGCTGAACCCGAATGTTGCGTGATGCCTGTGACACCCGATGCCAAAAGTTTTTCTGACGACCAATGACCGTCGGTTGAAAGGCGCCATCAAAAGGAATGCCCCGAATCTGTAACTGATACAGGCGTACCAACAAAGTGCTGACAAAATACCCGGCCACCACCAGCAAACTTTGCTCGGTACGCGGATGCTGACGTTGCTTCCATTCATTAATACGGGTGATTTCCGGCAACACCACTTTTTGTTCCTGTAAATAGTTCAGCCAATGCAAAAAGCGTTGCGAGCGCTCACGATCCACCCCGAGACCGACGGCCCGATCCACCGCCTGTTTCAATAACCGGTTCACGGCATCCACCGACAACACCTGATGCAACGAATACTCCCAGGCCACCGCACAAATGTCGTCCAGAACGACTTCATAACAGCAGTCCATTAGCACCAATTGCTCTAAATGATGCTGCAACAGATCTCTCAGCTCCGGCATCATCACCAGATCTTTGATGTCGTATTGGGTTTTCAGCGGATCTCCAGAAGTGGACGATGAACCAAAAATATCCGGGCGGTGATTGCCCGGTGTGAGCCAGTAGGTCTTCAACGAAGCCACATAACCGGCCAAATCCGACTGCCACTGATGATAAAGATACAACGCCAATTCCAGCGCCAGCGACTCGTACAATGCAAACGGGTTATGCGTCGGTAACTGACCAATCCGACCGTTCATTAGCGCCGGTTCATCCTCATCCGCTGCTTCACACCTTTGATGCTGAAGTTCCGCCTGCATCATCAGCCACAATCGCTGGATGCGCTTTTCATACCGAACCGGATGACTGCTTTTCAGCCATTGCTGCAAACCATAATCGGGTGATAAATCCATATCACGCTCTTCTTTCAGCAGAAACTTATGTTTTGCCGAATGAAATCCCATGGCCGATTCCAGTGCCCGGTTGATACTGTGTGCCTGCGTCTCCAGGCCATCGGAAAATGTCAAACGATCGCGCAGAGTCTCGGCTCTCAACGCACGAATATTTTCACCCTCCTGCACCTGCTCCTTCAATAAAGAGAACGCCCGACCCAGTGCCAGTTTAAATCGATGATGCTGTTCATCGCCGGGGTGTCCGTGTCCATCCAGCGGGCTGAAATCAATCACCCCGTCAATGGTGCCATCTTGCTGCAACTCAACCGCACTGATACCAATAAGCCGGGCGCATTGTTGCCAGCTCAGCTTTTCCCGCCGGGCAATGGCGGCCAAACCTTGGGGCTGAATCGTACTGAATACCCCATCCCGAACCGCCAACAATCGATTGGTGGCCGCCAAAGGAATCGCCCCACCTGAATAGCCTTTGCCATAAATCACACCCACCGTAGGCACATCCAGGGCACAAAAGCGACAAATCAAACTGGAAATACTGTGCGCCTGTAATTGCTCGTTGGCATCGGCTCCGGCATTGGCCCCTGGCGTATCAATGAACGTGACCACCGGTAAGCGCATGGCAGAAATGTCAGACAACCAGGCTTCAACCTGACGATGATGGCTTGGCATCCACACCCCGTTTCTGACCGAGCGGTTCTGCGCCACCACCGCCAATTCCATCGTCTCTTGGGCGTCGCCATCGGTGTAACTGAATTCACATCGGGCCAAAAACAACGGCCCCTGATCACAATCTATGATCAGCTGATCCGCGATTTGATGAACCAAAGCCACCGCAGAGCTGCGATGAAGATCATCCACCGGTTGCAACACGTCGCGACCATAGTCCTGATGACTTTTGGCCTGAATTTCAGACACCCGTTGTTCCACCTGCTGATCTGTTAAAAACGGAAAGGTGGTTAAACCCGTTTTTAAGGCTTCATCCTGAGGGGTCGCCGACCCGGCAATGTCCTTTGTATCCATATCCAACATACATAACCTATGCTTCAGGAAGCATTACCCCTTGAGGAGGCCTCAATGGCAGGGTTTATGCCTCGAATTAAACGAAAATGAGCGTGCGCGAAACCGGTAACCTAAAGCGCAACCTCGACTGCTTGTTGGTAATCTATAGAAGGCCACTCAAAGCCAAACAACCTCAGGAAGTCCTGTTGATAACTCGCTACATCGGTCACCTGATGAAGGTTCGACTCATCCACTTCCGACCACAATCTTGCAACGTCCTGCTGAACATCGGCCCGCATTTCCAGCTCATCCAGCCGGAATCGAAACGGCTTATCCATCTGGCACAATGCGCCTTCGGTTCGGCCGTCCGGGTACAGGCCGGTTTGAAACAAACGTACAATCTGGTCGATGCAGCCTTCATGCAGGCCCTTTTGTTTCATGACTTTGTAGAGCACCGAAATGTATAACGGCAACGAAGGAATCGCCGCACTGGACTGAGTAACAATCGCTTTTAAAACTGCCACCGTAGCCTGAGGGGATTGCGCCAAAGGTTGCGCCACAGACGATTCACCCAACAACCGGTTAATGCGATCACAATGATATTCAACGTCTTCTTTTGCCGCCCCCAGCGTTGCCGCACCATAAATGGCTTTGGTCATGTCGCCGCCCAAATAACTGAACGCCACTGTTTTTACGTTGGCAGATAACACATCAGCGTCACTCAGGGCTTTCATCCATAAATACCAGTCTTCGCCCCCCATCACTGCCACGGTATGTTCAATTTCCGTGTGAGAGGCTGACTCCAGATGAAAGTCGGTCAAAGTCCCGCTTTTGGTGTCGATCGTCCTGCCGGAGTACGCCTGCCCGATGGGTTTGATTGCCGAGCTGAAACTGCGTTGCTCTCCCGACTCAGTCACAACCGTTCGGCGAGGGGCCGCCAGGCTGTAAACGACTAAATCCACTTCGCCCATGTGCGCTTTGATGGTGGCAATGGTCTGCTGTTTGATGGTGTCCGAAAACGCATCCCCATCAATCGACTCCGCATACAGTTTTTTTTGCCGGGCGATCTGTTCAAAATGAAAGTTGTTGTACCAACCGGCACTTGCCGGCTTCACGCCACGGGCCGGTTTCTCCATCGCCACCGATAAGGTATCTGCGCCATAGCCCAGCGCACAGGTAATTCGGGACGCCAGACCATAGCCGGCAGAGCCGCCAATAATTAATACTTTGGTAGGTCTCGCTTCTGGCCCTGCAGGCAGCAACGGATGTTGGCCGCGATCAAAGCCCTGTTCAACCACCTGACGTTGAGCTTCGACGTGAGCAAGACAGCCTAAGGGATGGGCCGTGGTACACAGAAAGCCTCTGACTTTGGGTTCAACTTGTATCATGCCGCCACCTGTCGGTGTTCGCCCGGTACAAAACGTTCAAACACCAAAGTTGCATTGGTGCCGCCAAAACCAAAACTGTTGCTCATCACCCGGTTCAAGTTGACCTCTGTCGTCTGAGCACACAAAGGGTATCCCTGAATTTGTTCATCCACTTCACCCAGATTATGGCTGCCCACCACAAAACCATCACGCATCATCAACAAACAATGAATGGCTTCATGCACACCGGCCGCCCCAATGGCATGTCCCCCAAGCGCTTTGGTAGAAGATACCAACGGCGCGCTTTCACCGAATACCGAACGGATGGCCTTCAGCTCTTTGACGTCGCCAATCCGAGTACTGGTACCATGCGCGTTAATGTAGTCAATCGGTTGTTCAGAACCGGCCATCGCTTGCTTCATGCAACGAATTGCCCCCTCGCCAGAGGGCTGAACCATGTCGTCTCCGTCGCTGGTCGCGCCGAACCCGGTCAATTCCGCCAGAATGGTCGCGCCTCTCGCCAACGCATGATCCAAATCTTCCAGCACCAACACACCGGCGCCGCCGGAGATCACAAATCCATCTCGTGCCTGATCATAAGGTCGGGACGCTTCAGCAGGACGATCATTGTATGCGGTAGATAAAGCCCCCATCGCATCAAACTGCAAGGCCATGGTCCAGTGAATGTCATCACTGCCACCGGCAAACATCACATCCTGCTTACCTAATAAAATCTGCTCGTAGGCTGAGCCAATAGCATGAGAACTGGTCGCACAGGCCGACGTGACGGCATAACTGACGCCCCGAATACCAAATGCGGTGCTTAAACAGGCCACCGTAGAACTGTGCATACCACGCGTTACCCGATAAGGCCCCACGCGCCGAATGCCTTTGCTTTGCATCACTTCCACGGAATCCACAATTTCATCGGTGGCGCCGCCACCCGAACCTATGATCAACCCAACCCGATCGTTGCTGATTTCATCCATCGTCAAACCACTTTGCAGGATCGCTTGCTCCATCGCTGCGTAGCCAAATGCGCCACCACGCCCCATAAAGCGTGATACCCGCTTTGGTATGCTGGTCAGGTCAAAATCAATCACGCCACTGATGTGCGAACGCATCCCTACGTCCTGAAAGCTTTCATTCACCCCAATACCACTACGCCCCTGGCGTAAAGATTGGCTCACCTGATCGAGGCTATTACCCAAACTGGACACGATGCCCGCGCCCGTTATTACTACTCGTTTCATAACCCTACCTATCCTGGCGACTAAATTAATGCCGCTTTTAAATTACGTGCGCTGTAGATTTCTTCGCCATCGGCGTACACAAAGCCGTCCGCCAGCGCCAAAGTCATGCCGCGTTTAATGATCCGCTTGATATGAACGTGAAACCGGACTTTTTCCACAGTGGGCAAAATTTCACCACAAAACTTCACATCACTGACGCCCAGCGCCCGACATTTACCCACATGGCCTTTCGAGGCCAAAAATACCCCCATGGTCTGCCACAGCGCATCAATGCCTAAACACCCCGGCATGATAGGGTCACCCGGAAAATGGCACTTGAAGAACCAAAGGTCTGGGTGAATGTCGAACTCAGCGACCACTTCCCCCCGACCATACAGTCCACCTTGATCAGACAACGACACAACACGATCCAGCAGTTGCATCTCACCTTGGGGTAATTGCATTTTCAAATCGTCCATAATCGGTAGCGATGCAGATAATTGTTCTTTAGAAAAACTGGCCTGTAACATCAGCTTTGCCTCCTTTCAGCAAAAGCGTTGAATTTTGATGTTGGCTACTTTAACGATCAAAAGACATTACGGCTTGACTCATCGACTCAACCATTTGACATCTCGAATCAATCTATTCGGAGTGCATATTCATCCGGTTCTTAGCCTTTTATGATGCAATTCATTCCAATGACAAGATAACGATCGGGCTTTAAACACCATGCACACACCGCCGTTTTATTCACTAAATACCAATCTAGAAGCGGCCGAAACGCCGACAGCAACAGCCGTCACAGGCTTATTGCGGCAACTATCAGAGCTGTCCATACATCTCGATGGCGCATCCGATGTCACCGCCTTCATGACCTTCCTTGGTCAATGGGCAAGCCGTCGTTTTAACAACATCGAGATTCGGGGAATGGAGCACATCCGTGCCAATCAGTCGCATTTATTCATCAGTAATCACAGAGACATTCTGATGGATGCCGTTCTGGTCAACCACGCACTGCTGTCACACCAAAAAGGCGCTGCACGTGCGGTCATCGGCAGTAATCTGATGGAAGAAACCACCATGGCATCCTTAATGTCTTTGGCTGGCTGCCTGGTCGTTCCCCGAGGGGAGATGCCACTCAAACAAAAGTTTATTCAGTTAAAACAACTGAGCCAACAAATCGACCAGGCTCAGCAGTCCAGCCACGTCTGGATTGCCCAACGGGAAGGCCGAACCAAAAACGGCATTGACCAAACCAACCCGGCCATTCTCAAAATGCTGTCACTGGCCAAGCCTAAACACCAACCCATCCACGACTATCTGACCCAGAAAAGACTGACGCCCGTGGCGATTTCTTACGAATGGGACCCCAGCGACGGCCACAAAGCCATGGAAAATCACTGTCGGGTTTTAGCGGGCGAATATGGAAAAGTTCCAAGAACCGATGGCATACAACACCTGATTGACAGTTTAGAAGCCTGCTCGGGGAAAGTGGTCATTGAATTCGGCCAACCTTTCAAGCCGTCCTCCAAAACAGAAGCAGACCAACTGCACCTGCAACTCGATGCCTTCATACGAGACAAGTATCAGCTGTTCCCCAGCCACCAAGTGGCCGCGATGAAGTGTTCAGGCAAAGACATCCCGAACACCATGCAACCCACACTCGATCAATTTGAGCAAAGAGCCAGTAAACTGCCGCTATACGTACGTAAAAAGCTGTTTGAACTCTACAGCAACAGTTTTTACTGCTATCAGGGGGCCTTCTAACGGAGGGATTAACTGAAAGTCTGACGGGCAAAATTAAAGTTCGGTAAGACTGTGTTCTTAGACAAACAAAAAGGCCCTGAAGAGAACCTTCAGGGCCTTTAAAATTCTTTGGTTATTGATACGAACCGGATTCCTTGTTGATGGGAAATAATCCGGCCTATGCCAGAGTCGGTTGGTTCCAGGCTCTTCGTACAATAATCCGTCGGTCAGGCTTTACCAGTAGCAAAGCTCAGAAAAATAAGTGCAAAGTGCATCGTGATTGATTTGCTCTTTGCTGTTGTGTGGGACAAATACTTCATATTGTGTTGTGAATTCCATAATAATTAACCCTTAGTATCAAAATGTATGTTTAATACAAGGTAATGTTTAGGCGATACCTTGTTGTCAGAGTTATAACTTTACGGAAAACCAGCCGCCTTTTCTTGACTTACAGTACCAAGCATTTGACTTCTGGTAACATCTTTTCAGTTTTGCCCAAAAAACCTCATACGCCACGAATTTCGGGGCCTCTGAGACCTCACCAAAGCATTAAAGTTCCTTGGTGAAAGAAAAGATCAACTTGACCTGACATGCTTCATTCCTGATCAACAAGTTTGGGTTGCACCGGTGAATTATCTGCCACATAGGTGGTTTGATGCGCCTGCTTCAACGCCGCGACCTGAAGCGTAATCCATTGATCAATAGAGGCTTTGATTTTGGCCAAAGAGACCGCTTCCCATTTGTTTTCCAAACGCTCGTGCCCCACCATACTCACTAAGGTTTTGGCCACCACTTCATGAGTCTCAGCGTCCAGAAATTCCGCTTCTACGAACATATTAATTTCTTCGTCACGGGTGCCTATTGCCTTGGCGGCGGTGGTCACGGCAAATGCGGCCGGTAAAAACTCATAAAACCGAAAAGACTCGTCCCGAGTTTCCAGCCCGGTAATAGCCACTCTGGCCCGTAAGGTACGACCAGAGGCCTGATCCGACACCTGGTAGTACTCATCCAGCTTCGAAGTGAGCGCAGAAGTCATGTATTGACGGATATTTTTCATCGCTTTATGGGTAATCTGCTGATCTCGCTGAATGCCCCTTTCAATACGAACGGGGTCAACAATGACGGTCTGATAGCGATTCAACGCTTGATCCGGTGCAATCCAGGCTTTGGCAGCGACAAACTCTGTTTCTTGCGTCTCAACCGCATGGAACGACCGATAATCCTTGATAAACCCACTGTAGGGTCGGTCCAAATCCGGAATGGTCGGCGCAAATAAGCCACATCCTGATAGCGTCGAAATGATCAAACAAGCCAGCCACAACTTTAGTAAACCCATAGCCTCAGTCCCCTTATCATTATTATTTTGCTGAAGTGAAAAAGAAGACTAGGAAGTTACAAAGCCTTACACAAGGAATAAATCCTGAAAAAGCGACCTGTGGTACAAATTTCAACCAAATGAAGCCACATCTGCCTTAATCCGCCATCAAAAAAGGCTCCAAAGGAGCCTGAATGAGGTTTCAATTAATCAATCGCCAGAATTATTGATCCGGTATTAACTGGCCACAGAAAAGGCAGCTTCTGATATTCCCATAACGCTGCCAGATCCCGACAAGATAGATTCACGATGTCCGCACGTTCTCGGCAATATCTTATCAAAATAGAACTTGGCCGTTTCTATCTTACCTCGATAGAAGTCCACTTCAGTGGAGCCGTTTGCCAATTGTTCGGCCGCTTTCTCGGCCATCATGGCCCAGACATAAGCCATCACCACGTACCCGGAGTACATCAGATAATCCACCGAAGAAGCACCCACTTCATCCCAGTTTTTGATCGAGCGATAAACCACCTTCAACGTTAAACGGCTCCACTCACTGTTCAGCTGCTTCAGCTTTTTAATAAGCGGCCGTATTTCAGAGCGATGTTTGCCCGAGACAAATTCCGATTTACCCGAACAGTAATTCTTCACTTCCTTAGTAAAACGGCGGTAAGCGCCACCACGATCCATCAATATTTTACGACCCAACAGGTCCAGCGCCTGAATCCCTGTCGTGCCTTCATACAGCATTGAAATTCGGGTATCCCGGACGATCTGTTCCATACCCCATTCCTGAATATAGCCGTGGCCACCAAACACCTGAACCCCCAGGTTAGCGGCCTCGTAACCGGTTTCGGTCAAAAAGGCTTTCAGAATTGGTGTCAAAAAGCCCAAATCATCGTCTGCACGTTCCCGGATTTCTTCAGTCGCACCATCAATCAGATGATCAGCAATAAAGGCGGCATAATGCAACATGGCACGCCCCCCTTCTGCAAAGGCTTTTTGGGTCAATAACATCCTGCGAACGTCCGGGTGCACAATGATCGGATCGGCGTCTTTTTCCGGAGCCTTTTTGCCCGACAACGAACGCATCGAACAACGGTCTTTGGCATACGCCAGAGCGCCCTGAAATGACCGTTCAGCGGCACAAGATCCCTGCATTGCAGTACCAATTCGGGCCGTATTCATAAAGGTAAACATGCAATGCAAGCCTTTGTTCGGCGGCCCGATCAGAAACCCTTTTGCATCTTCCATCGACATCACACAAGTAGAAGACGCCTTAATGCCCATTTTCTTTTCGATGCCGGTACACTCTATGCCATTGCGTTCGGTCAGGTTGCCAGCATCATCGGATAAGAATTTAGGCACGATAAACAAAGAAATACCCCGAGTGCCCTTGGGGGCATCCGGCAGGCGAGCTAACACGATATGAACGATGTTTTCGGTGAGATCGTGCTCTCCGGCAGAGATAAAGATTTTGGTTCCGGTCAGTTTGTAAGAGCCGTCCGGGTTAGGCTCGGCTTTGGTTTTTACCTGCCCCAAGTCGGTACCGCACTGAGGTTCGGTCAAACACATGGTGCCGGACCAGGTGCCTTCCGTCATTTTGGTCAGATAAGTTTGTTTCTGCTGCTCATCACCGTGCAGATAGACGGTATTCATCGCGCCCATGCTCAAGCCAGGGTACATCCCCCAGGCCCAGTTAGCGGTACTGATCAGTTCCGATTTTAATACCCCGATGGAAATAGGCAAACCAAGACCACCGTATTCAGGATCATGACTCATGCCTTGCCAGCCATTCTCCACAAACGTCTGATAAGCTTCTTTAAATCCTTTCGGTGTCGTCACTTCGCCATTCTTAAAGTGACACCCCTCTTCATCTCCGGATTGATACAGTGGCGCTAACTCTTGTTCGCAGAACTTAGCACATTCATCCAGAATCGCATTGACCATTTCAGGGGTCGCTTCCGCGCCTTTTTCAAACTGTTGATAATGCTGATACGCACCAAAAAGCTCTTCAAAAACAAACTTCATATCACGCAATGGCGCTTTGAATTCAGGCATATAATTTCCCTTTTACCAGGTTAAGAAAGACACAAACCTGAGAACGTAAAAAAGAGGCAGCAGTTCACCTGAATACAGGTGAAAGCTGGCTGCCCGGTAAATTTATAGCAAACCGTTCTCGCGGTTGTGAAGTCATTGGCGGAGACAGATTGTGCAATGACTCACACTGATCATTCTGGCGTTTTGAGGAATTAAATGAAGATCATTTAGAGACAGCCAAACTGTCATTTTAGGCCAATGATCTAGCCCACCCATTTCTTGTCTATTTGCGTCATTACTGACACTTTACGTCAATAAACACAACATGTGATGACAATCACAGTGGACACACGTACCCTGTATATACTGACTAAAAAATAACAAAAATAAAAAGTGATCTTATGAAAATAGCCCCAGCAGCAAGTGCTGTCTTTATGGCCAGCATTTTATCAACTCAAACATTGGCAGACCTTCGCCCGCTTGAAGATGAAGCGCTTTCAGACGTGACGGGTCAGGCTTTCATTACCATTGATAATTATCAGGTTAAACAATTCACCGGCGGTTATTCTGCGCCCTCGGAAGAAATCGACACCGAATTTTATAAGATCAACATCGGTGCCGACCTGGAAACTCACTTATCCATTGATCACCTGGAATTAGGAAAGTTCGCCCGATATGAAAACGGCGAGCCTTGCCCTGCATCCGGCTGTGACCCAAGCCGAATGGTCGAAAAGTTCGACTCAGACGTCAGCATTCGTAACTTCGCTTTAGGTGCCTATGAAAAACAGGACAACGGCACTGTGGTTTCAAAACCGTTTGAGCTAACCAACCCGTTTCTTGAATTTGCGTTTGAAAACAGGCCGAACGGCACACGCGAAGTCATTGGCGTGCGCTTAGGGTTTGAAGAATCCGGCGGAATTTTATCCGGCGACATCGACAGCCTCACCGGTAACATTGATGTAATTCTGGAAGGCACCGAGATGGTATTCGGTTTCATTCCGGTGCCCATCAAGGCTCAGGCATTGCTTCAGTACGATGAAAACGGCGATCCAAACGGCAACAACGTCGGTGGTTTCAACCCCATCCGTGCCGAGTCCATTGGGGTCATTGACGGCGCGGACATCCGGGCCTTCCCCGATTTATTTGGCGGCATCAATTTATCGCCAGAAAATTGCAGCACCTCAACCGGCACAGATACTTGTCAGCCTCTGTCCCAGTTTCAATCCCTGGAAGTGGGTAAAGCCAGTGACGACGGCAAAGTTAAGAACTTCTTTTTATCTCAACAATCCAAAGACATTGCCTGGGTGACAGACCCGAACGGGGATCTGACGCCGACTTACGGTCAGGACGCCGGCGGCAAAAACGTGATCATTCATGAGAACTTTCAGCAGACGTATTTGGGTGGTTTCATCAACATTCCTACCGGTGGTTTAACCCTGACCCCACACGAAGCGGCCGAAGGCCTGCCCAGAATGCCAACACGCTACACCGACGCAGCCTTGGGGTTATTTTAGCCCCCTGCTCGTTCGAATTACCATTGCCCTTCAGCCAGCAACTTCGCTGGCTTTTTTGTTTCGCTTGAACTTGCCTGCTTTTCAGGCATGATAATCCCATGGATAAGCTTAAACCCGCACTCCAAAGCCAGTACGCTGCCCTGTTGGTGGACATGGTTTGTGAGAACAGCTCTCAACGCCTCAATCTGCTGAGCAAAGCAGAAATTCGTCCTGCGCTATTAAGCAGCCAGGATGCCTTGTTGAATCAGGAGCAGCTGTCCCGTCTTATTCACTACGCCGTCGAACAGAGTAATGATCCGGCATTGGGCATCAGGTTCGGAGAACGCCTCAACCTCATGACCCACGGCGCCTTGGGCCAGGCCATCATGAGCTGTAACAATCTGGAACAAGCGCTGGATTTACTCCTGAAGTACTACCGAACCCGAATGCTGTCAGTCGATATCAACATTCAGCATCAGCAAGACATGATGGTGTTATCACTCAGCTCCGAGCTGGATGACCCTTTAACCTACCGGTTCATGATCGAAACGATTTTTGTCTGCGTCGTTCGCATTAATATGTTCTTTTTTGGCATGAAACTGATGATCAATGGCAAAGTGGAAGTCACCTACCCCAAGCCAGATCACATCGATGCCTACTTACATACGTTCTTTGATGGCATTCGCTTTGACCAGCCCAGAAATGCGCTCTTATTTGAGTCTCATTTGTTAAGCCTGCCCATGGCGATGCCAAACCCTTCTGCGCTAAAGCAGGCGGAACAGGCCTGCAATCAAATACTCGCCCGCTTACCGCAAAAGCAAAGCATCAAAGAACAAGTCCGACTGCTCATCTACGATGAACAACGAGGCTTTGCGACATTGGATGAAGTTGCCACCATGTTGCATATGACAGGCAGAACATTACGCAGAAGATTAACAGAAGTCCAAACCAGCTATCGGCAACTGACCGATCACATCAAACTGGAACAGGCCAAAGCCCGGTTGAGTGCAGGCAATACGGTGGAGGCCGTCGCCGAGAAACTGGGCTATTCAGACCCAAGTAACTTCAGCCGGGCATTTCGGAAGCAAGCCGGAATACCCCCTTCCGAATACCAAAATACACTGTCAAAGAATCAATAAACGCCCTGAATGGCTTATTGCTCTGCCAGCTTCCGGCCGCTATTGGTCGCAAATTCAATCCATCGGTCAATCGTCGGCTTTAATAGAGTCAACGATAAGCGCTCTTGGCCATTGACCACAACCGTCGGAGCCACGCCGGTAACCACCGACTGAACCAACAGCTCGCCCGTTTCAACATCACGCGCTTCCAGTTCAAATGCAATCACTGCGTCGTCATTTCTCGGGTTGACCGACGTTGCTTCCGCCGCCGAAATCAACGCCTGAGACACCACTTCATGAGACTCATAATCTTTATTCAGCGTTTCCACTGCCGTGATTGCCGCTCTGACCCTGGCTTTCTTGGTGCCTTTATCCGACATATCCTGGCTGATGAACAATGAAGCCAGTCGTAATTGCCCGTCCACGTAGATCAATATATCAGTCAACGTCTCATCGCTGACCTGATCGTTCGGGCGAATGTCCGGGTAATACTGGGTAGAAACGTATTCCAGTTCAGCGTATTCACCCGAGTACAGTTTCGGGTTGACCCAACGCTTCACCGCAAATGAATCCTGTGCAACGGTTTGGCCTAACAACGAATAGTCCGTTAAAAAACCGGAGTACTCTTCACCTTTCTCAGGTTGTTCTGCAGTCGTCTGACAGCCTGACAAAACTAAGCTCAAGCACGCAGCAGCGCACCAAACGATTCCCTTTTTGCTGATCATCTCTTTACTCCAGATATAATATATTGGTTCAAACCATCTCTGTGTTGCAGAATATAGCCTATTCTAAAAACAATTGTTATTCGTCATCTGCCAGGGCCATAAGCCAACTTCAATGCATCATCGTTTGATCTTACCCTCTCATCAAAAGCAATCCGGTAAGGTATTAGCCCTGTTATTCTTTTTATTGGCTTGCTCCACAATATCAGCCAAAGAACTGATCATATCCACCAGCAAGTCAATCCCTCCCTACATTATCAATGAAACCGAATCGGGCCTGCAGATCGACCGTGTCCGAAAAGCATTTCAGCTGGCCGGTTACCACATCCAAAAAATCATCTTTACGTCCAATAAACGAGCGGAGCAATTACTGCTGGAACACAAGGTTGACGCCATCATCAATGCCCCTCCCATTCCGAACATTTACTTATCTGAGCCTGTGGTGTATTTCCATAACGTTGCCGTCACATTAGTTTCAAGCAACATTACACTTCGCAATTTGTCCGATTTACGCAGCCACCGTATTATGGCATTTCAAAACGCCATAAAGTTCCTGGGTGAAGAGTATCGGCAACTGATGGCGTCTCACCTGCGTTATGATGAAGCAGTCAACCAAAACGCTCAGTTAAGACGGCTGTTTTCCGGCCAGATTGATGTCATCATTCTCGATAAACGCATCTTCGAATATTACCACCAACAACTGATCGAACAGGATCGCCACACACAACCGGTAAAATTTCATTACTTATTCGAACCCGCACCACGCAGACTCGGCTTCTATAATCAAACCCTCCGGAATGAATTCAATGGTGGACTATCGCAACTGAATCAAGCGGAAAACCGTCCCCAAATGAACAACAACGTACAGAAAATCCATCCAAAGTAGTGTTGCAAAAGCATCCTCAATTGCTAAATTCAAAGTAACTATTAACTACAAAGACAACTTTTATGTAGACCGACCCATTCCTCACCTGGTTTTTACAAGGAAGTAATAGCTATGGACGCATTAATCCACCAACAAATACAGCAACTGTCGGAAACGAGAGCCAACATTTACTGGTGGTTCTCAACCTTGTATGCGTCCACAATTGACGAAGAAAAGCTGGTAACGCTCCTCAAAGACGATGATCAGAACGTTTTACAGACCCTCTGTGACAACCCAAGCCTGACCTTGATTTGCAAACGCTTTCAACGCCACATTCAGCCCTTGCTGGCCCTGGAATTTCCGGCACAATCCCTTGAGCGTGATTATATTGAACTGTTTATGCCGGACTCAGACACAGGGACTCTGCCTTATGCCTCCATCTATCATTCGGAGGAACCCACGTTATTTCAGGAACCGCATTTTGAGATGTTGCAGCGGCTTGAAGACGTCGGCTTATCCACACAGGCCAATTTCAAAGAACCTGCGGATCACTTAGCCATTCAATTGGATTACCTGGGAAATGTGATCCTTCAGAACATTCACCAACCCAGTCACGCGTCAGTTCAGAATCAGAAGCACTTTATCCAATGTCATTTACTCAATTGGTTACCGGCTTTTTTGCTACGGATGAAACAGGTTCGAAACTCCGGGGTTTACCAATCACTCACTGATCTCATGATTCATTACCTGCAACAAGACCTTCGAAGCCTTTAATCAGTCTGTTTTGCCTAAAACCATGGCCCTTTTCATTCTCTGTGTCAGGACTGTCATTTTTATTACATGACCATTTAATCAAATGGTCATCGAAACGAAATCTTTCCCGCCTAAAGTTCCAGACCGCACTTTTTAGAATCATTAATAAATCTATCAACAGACGAAAAGGCAGCCGGATAACTATTTCAATACACCCGCTGCCAAACAAAAGCATAGCCCGAGGAAACATCATGAACCTTAAACTGCGCAAGCTGGCTGCGGCCTTCATGCTTACAGGTACTGCGGCTGGCGCTTATGCCGGAGCATTACCGGAATCACAAACCGCCAACGATTGGTATCAAACAGGCAATGAGCTGGTTGAACAAAAAGCAATGCAAGCCCGCAACCTGAATACCGCAAAAAATGTCATTCTTTTTGTTGGTGATGGCATGGGCGTTTCAACATTAACCGCCGCCCGTATTCTGGAAGGTCAGCTTCAGGGCGAAACAGGTGAAGAGAACTTCTTATCGTTCGAAACCTTTCCCAATACCGCGCTGGTAAAAACCTATAACACGGATCAGCAAACGCCAGACTCGGCCGGCACCATGACGGCCATGATGACAGGCGTTAAAAACCGCGCTGGCATGTTAAACCTTGGCCCTATGGCTGAGCGCGGCGAGTGCGACCAAGTGTCTGGCAATGAATTAACCACCGCCTTGACTCTGGCCGAACGCAAAGGCAAAGCAACGGGCGTGGTCTCCACCGCACGCATCACTCACGCAACACCCGCAGCAACCTATTCGGTTTCACCGGACCGTGACTGGGAAGACGATTCCAAATTGCCTGAAGCAAGCAATTGCGTTGATATCGCCCAGCAATTGGTAAACTACTCGGAAGGTAACGGCATTGAAGTGGTTCTGGGCGGTGGCTTGCGCCATTTCAAACCCAACACAGACGGTGGCCGCCGGACGGACGGACAAGACCTGACACAAGTGTGGTTGGATAACGCCAACGGCGAAACCCGCGAATTCGTCAGCAATGTTACGGAATTAAACAACCTGGATGTGGCCAATACCGACAAAGTCATGGGGCTATTTACTTCATCGCACATGAGCTATGAAGAAGATCGGGACGGTGACGTTGAGCCATCCTTAGCTGAAATGACAGAAACAGCGATCGACCTGCTCAAGAAAGACGAACAAGGATTCTTCCTGACCGTTGAAGCAGGCCGTATCGACCATGGTCATCACGCAGGCAATGCATATCGCGCCCTGACCGACACCCATGCACTGGCCAAAGCTGTGCAAGCAGCCGTCGACAACACATCTCGTGATGATACTTTAATCATCGTCACGGCCGACCACAGCCATGTATTTACCATTGCCGGCTATCCTAAACGCGGCAACCCGATACTGGGTAAAGTCGTCGATGTCAACGACACCATTGCGACTGGCTCGGACAACCTGCCCTACACCACCGTTGGTTATATGAACGGTCCTGGATTCGCAGAACTGGCCACAGGCGGTGATGATCGTTATCAGCAAGCCGTACATACCGACGGTCGAGTGGATTTAACGAACATCAATACCGAAGGCCAGGGTTTCCATCAGGAAAGCCTGGTACCAAGATCATCCGAAACCCACGCAGGTGAAGACATCACCATTCACGCCATGGGCCCGGGTTCCCATTTGTTCAGTGGCGTCATTGAGCAAAACGAAGTCTTTCACGTCATCAATGAAGCAGCCGATCTTGGCGGCGAACAATACTAATCCAGCAGGAGAATGATTATGAACTTTAAGAAAACGCTACTTGCTGCGATTATGAGCAGCACCGTATTCATGGCCGGTTGCAGTGACAGCGACAGCAGTAACAGCAACGACGCCCCCAACGTAGACACCCCCGCCCAAAGCGCAGCGCAGGGGGAATCGAAAAACGCTTGGTTCAACCAAGGCGCAAACGCCGTCGCGGCCGCAGCCAACAATGCACCGAACATTCAAACCGCCAAAAATGTGATTCTGTTTGTTGGGGACGGCATGGGGGTAAGCACCACCACCGCTGCCCGCATTCTGGAAGGCCAGCAACGCGGCGAAACCGGGGAAGAAAACAACCTGGCCTGGGACACCTTCCCATACGTTGCTTTGGCCAAAACCTACAATACCGATCAGCAAACCCCGGACTCAGCCGGTACCATGACGGCGATGATGACGGGCGTCAAATCGGATGCAGGCGTCATCGGCGTTGACGAAGACGTTGAGCGCAGCGAGTGCAACACCGTTGCAGGAAACGAGCTGGTATCTGCCGTCTCTCTCGCTGAAATTGCCGGTAAAGCAACGGGCGTTGTTTCCACTGCCCGCATTACCCACGCCACGCCGGCGGCAACGTATGCCGTCAGCCCGGAACGCGGTTGGGAAGACGACGCTGAAATTGCCGAATCGAACGACGACGGCCACAACACAGCAGGTTGTGAAGACATCGCCTCTCAATTGGTCAGCTACGATTACGGGGACGGCATTGATGTCATCCTGGGCGGCGGATTGCGCCATTTCATTCCACAAGACGATGGTGGCCGACGTGAAGACGGACGCGATCTGACACAACTGTGGGTGGATGGCGCCGCCGAAAACACCACGCGTGCCTTTGTTTCGGATAAGGCCGGTTTGCAAGGCGTCAACCTGGAACAAACGGATCAGCTGATGGGTTTGTTTACGTCTTCCCACATGAGTTATGAAGCGGATCGAGACGATGCGGAAGAGCCTTCATTGACTGAAATGACAGAAGCTGCCATCGATATGTTATCCAAAGACGACGACGGTTTCGTACTGGTAGTTGAATCCGGTCGCATCGACCACGGTCACCACGCAGGCAATGCCTATCGCGCATTGACCGATGCCATTGAGTTCTCTGATGCAGTAAAAGCAGCGCTGGCAAAAGTGGATTTGGATGAAACGCTGGTGATGGTCACCGCTGACCACAGCCATGTGTTTACCATTGCCGGTTACCCTAAACGTGGCAACCCAATCTTAGGCAAAGTTGTAGGTGTTGATGACCAAGTGGCGGTTGGTGCGGATAATATGCCGTACACCACGGTCGGTTACATGAATGGCCCAGGGGCCAGTAACCCGGCGAATAACGACGCTCGTGGAGCAGGTCGAATCGACCTGAGCGAAGTGGATACTCAAGCCGAAGGCTTCTATCAGGAATCTCTTGTCCCTCGCGGTTCGGAAACCCACGCTGGTGAAGACGTAGGCATCTACGCTGCAGGCCCTTGGGCGCATTTGGCACAAGGAACGCTGGAGCAAAACATGATTTTCCACATCATCAACAAAGCAACGGGTTTGGTGGAGTTGGCAGACGCAGCATTAGCGGACTGATCAACCGTATGTAACTGACCCACCCGCAATGCAACAGCCAAGCGCTTATTCCGGTTTGGCTGTTGTCATTTGAGCGACATATTTTTCCCTTAAATTACCCATTCACACGCTTTCTAACACTGTTTTTGGATCATCGTCATGAAGTTCTTTGTCTCATCCTTTAACGTAACCCGTTTCTTATCTCTGCTGATTGTCACTTGCGGCATCGCATTCAATACCACAGCACAAGCCGGTTATTGCAAACCGCAAAAACTGAAATCCGGTTGCAGCCCGTTCGCAGCCGATTATTTCGTTGCCAATCCGCAAACCCAACAGTTTCAACCGATGCAGGTCTGGTACACAGACCAAGGAACTTTTTACAAAAAAGCCAACGGAGAGCTGACCTCTTGGCACCCTAAAGGAAAGAAACTGAAATTTAATCGCTGGATTACCGATTCCAAACTGGTCATCGAGTACGAAGCCTCCGACCTGGCCTCCCTTGGTCAGAACGTAAGCTGGGAACAGGTACGAGGCCTGCTCGCCAGTAAAAAGCTGGACACCCTTCATCAGGCAGAAACCATGCAGTGGAACCGTCACAATGCCCGCCGTCTGACCAATAACGATCACAGCTACCAGGTTGAGTTGATCGATCAGTACCAAATCCCCGCCAGGGTGATTCAAAACGGCCAGCCGACTATGGTCCTCGCTCGCTTATACCAAACCGAAGAAGTCGTTGGTTGGTTGGCTCAACTGAGCACCTTTGACCGTATGGATTACGCCGATTTGGGCGACAGCGAATCCGATCCGCGTGTGGCCAAGCTGATTCATCAAGGGTTTGTGCCTGGACATGCCTCACACAGTCACGGTCACTGATGTTCAATATGACTGATTTGGTAACCCATGTAATTTCAGAGGGCTTCGTTGCCAACGCGGCCTCTGAAAATCCAGCGGCAACTCAATTCAGCCTTTGTATCAGATAATCCAGAAACACCCGGGTCTTATTGGGCACAAACGCCGATTGCGGAAATACCGCATTGACCTCATGGCGCAATTGATCCTCTGACGTAAACAAGGGCACCAGCCTACCTTGCTGAAGGTCCTGTTCAATGAGGTAGCTGGGCAGAACGGTCACCCCCATGCCGGAACAGGCGCACTGGTAAGCCGCCAACATATCGTTAACCAGCACCTTATTGTTTGAATTGGAAACATGGAACTGCGGCAATAATTGTTGAAATCGTTTAATCACCGACTGAACGTGACCAATAAAAATAAAAGAATGGCTCGCTAAATCCTGAGGCCGTTGCGGCAAACCGGCTCGGGCAATGTATTCCGGCGAGGCGCAAGCCATTAAGAAACCAGACAATACCGTGCGGCATCGAAGCCGTGAGTCTTTCAGCTCGCCGGCTCGAAAGGCCAAATCAAACCCTGCGTCGATGATGTCTAACGTCGCATCAGACACATTCAACTCAAATTGAATGTCCGGGTATTCTTCCGAAAACTCAGCAATGACAGGAATCAGCTGAGTTCGGGCAAAGGTCGAAGTACTGGTTAATTTCAGTGTACCTACCGGCTTGGCGGATAAATTCTGCAGTTTAAGTTCCGTCTCTCGTTTTTCTTCCACGATTCTCTGGCAACTTTCAAAATACACCTGACCGGCTTGAGTCAGGCTCAATGAGCGAGTGGTTCGGTGAATCAACTGCACTCCCAACCGTTGCTCTAATTTTTTCAGATAACGACTGACCGAGGCACTGGTGGTTTCCAATGCATTCGCCGCCCGAATAAAACTGCCATGATTCACTAAGGTGATAAATACTTGGTTATCATCGGATAAAGCCACCAGCAAACTCCTGCCAACACTATTACATTAATCGTAAGAATGAATTACACATAAGCCAGTTTATTACGGTTACCGTCAGGCATAAACTCCCTTCCAAGCCCTTTCAGGAGAAAGTTATGTATTGGTTTAAACTGTATGTATTTTTTAATGTCGCTTTTGTTACCTTACTCGCGTTATACGTGTCGAAAGTACGTATTACCGAAAGAGTGCCACATGGCGACGGCGGCAAAATTAATGTAAAAAAAGCCATTCGGTGTCACGCCAACGGCGTCGAGCACGTCATTGCCTTTGGCCTGGTGGTATTAGCGCTCGCCATAGAAAGCAGTTCAACATTACTGCCTGCGTTAGTAATAGGGTTTACTGCGTCCAGAGTTATTCATGCCATCGGCATGTTTCAGGTCTCTGCGCTGTTTCGTATGTCGGGCGCAACCCTGACTTATCTATGTGAGGTGGTCGCCCTCACCATTTTAGGCTTGGAGCTTTTGTAAAATAGACCTGTAAATAGCTCCGTTAAAAAGAGCAACGATTGACCAATCACCTTTATGCGAAGCGCCTGTTTCGAGTAGACTGTCGGCTACCTTCACGCCAACAGGAACCCCCATGACACTCGAAACCTGGCTCGCTTTTGTCGCTGCATCCTTGGTATTAACCATGACGCCAGGCCCCAGCATCTTATTAGGCATGGTGCATTCTGTTCACTTCGGCGTAAAAAAAACCACCTTTACCGCACTCGGTGATATCACCGCCAATTTTTTGCAAATGGTGTTCGTGGCCATTGGGCTGGGTGTGATTATTGCCAATTCAGAAACGGCATTTCAGATCATCAAATGGTTCGGCGTGATTACTTTGCTGTATATGGGCGTTAAAATGTTCATGCAAACAACGAAAGCTCCCGCCAACGATAAAACAACTCAAGATGCCACGCCCGGTAAATTGTTCTTGTCCGGATTTATGGTCGCCGCAGGCAACCCAAAGGCCATTGTGTTTTTTACTGCATTTTTCCACAGTTCATTGACCCCTCTATGTCGCTCTTTGAACAAATGGCCATCATGTGCCCGACCATGGCACTGTTGGATTTCACATGGGTGATGATTTATGCAGCCACAGCCAAAAAAGCCTCCCAACGCATTTCCAAACACCCTCGCTTTATCAATCGTTTTGGCGGTTCAGCGTTAGTCGGCGCTTCCGGCTATTTGGCCTTATCAGGGAAATAAATCTTCGTTGGTCCGGAAACTATTCAAGAGTTCCTAAGGTTAAATCTCACCGCGCTCGTATTTTTCGCCTAGGTCTTTCCAAAGTTCTAAAAAACCAAGATCATATAAAAAGTGATAACTAAAAGAAATTTCAGTTGGTTTATATGCAGTTGTAACGGCTATTGGGCTTTGTCGAGACCAGTTCACAATATAATAGCCTTGAGTAGCAGCTTGCACGCACAGCATTTCACCATCTACATCTTCATCAACGCTGCTCATAGCACCTGCATGTAAACCGCCTTCAGCGGGAGCTTTTTGAAATTCCTCCAAAGCCTTGGGAAACCAGCTAAGTACTTTAAGAGGAAAGTCATACTGTGTGCAGCAATACTTATTGGTTTTCAAGTTCCTAAATACAGCCAATATAGATAAATATTGATTTCGTTTAATGAGGACATACAGCTTTTCTCGTTCCGTTGTATCCATTAGCCGTCCAATTTCGGTGGCATCACACGGTAAATAATTATGGTCAGTAATGCTTGGCAGACTTGCTGCTACTGAATACTCCTGTATATAAGTCATACTATTTCAAGATCCTTGATAATGGTGATGGCACCAGCTTCATGTAACGCCTTCAAGTTAACAGTTTTACGCTCAAAATTAAGTGTTTCGACCACCCCACAGCTATTTGGACTCTCAGAGTTTAATTCCTTTGTTAGACCCGTTCCTAGATAATCCTGATTATTGCCAATTCTGTCATGCATTTCCATTCGAGTAATCAGCAACTCCTGATCTTCCAATGGTAAATCAGTCGTCTGTAGGTAATTTTGAAATGCATCAGTATCTCTGGACCACTGATGTGGTAAATCACCACTATTTACAGCTGCACTGTAGTGCTCGGAATAAAACTCCTGGAATTTAGGGGTCATTACTCGATTAGTAAAGTCTTTAGAAAACTGTTTTGGTAATTCAGTGTTTGCAAATTCACTGACATTATTAAAAGTCGCTGATACGCTTTTTACCCCCGTTAAAGGTGCCGCTTTTTGAGTATCAACAATTACTAAGCAATAACTTGTCCCTGAGTCATACTCCAGTCCCAACTTTTCACTGATAAGTTTCGGATCTGAATCTGCATCTTCGAGCTGGTCAAAGCTTGTAGACCAATACTTTGCACCTTCCCCAGACTCACCTTTCATCACCATTCCTAATTTTCCACTTAATGGATCGTCAGGCGTATTACGATCAATAAGGTAACTCATTTCCATGAACCGCACCTGGAATCTCTCACCACCCACATCTCCGTGCTCCGCTAGCTGCTTGAGCTCTTTATCAGAGTATTTGGGTTGATAGCCGGTTGCGGCTATTTGTTTGCGCCGATTTGCTAAAAGAACTTTGGCTTCTGCTAAATTTGCTGGTTGAACCGCTTTGCTTGCTGCATCAACAGCACTCATGTCAGATTCATGCACACTCGCCGAAGTTTCTCTTTCAGAAGTTGATTCTTCTGCCTGTCGACGTCTTATCACGGGCTTAGCAGGCGTATTACTAGTTGCAGCACCCGATGCCATAGGGACATCTTTACTTCGGAGTGCTGCCGCATGTTCCTTTAGAATATCCCGAGTCAGCCAAACCTTCAGTTCGCCCGTTTCCAGCATTTTGGTGAGTTGAATTAACACATCCCAGTCGCTTTTTTGATGCAAATGATGAGCATGAGACCGAGCATACAAATATAAATCCCTTAGCGCTCCTTCCAGAGAGCCAAGTTCACACAGTTCTTGCAGGAATGTTCGTCCATAATACGCGTCTTCCACGAAAGTTAAGTGCGTAGGTACCACTTCTATGCCTGCATCATACGAATGACAAAATAAGTAGTGGTTTCCCATTAAGTCCGTGACCTTGAATCCTTTCTGGCCGGGAATATTCATGCCACCCCTCCTGTGCAATCAGCCGGCTGCAGAAAAGAAGAACAGAGCGGTTTTTCCATTTTACTAGGGATTGTTTTAACCGTGTGACGTGCTTCCATGCCGTTATTATTTCCTTGATGAACCACTTACGTTTCAGCATCATTTGATGTGATCGAGCAAATCCTTCACTGCTTCGATTTGATTTCGAGATGTCTGAACATATTGAGAAGCACGATTCTATTGATTTTATTGAAAACTCGATGAGAATTGATGCACAGTTCAGGTCAGGAACATACGGAGCCAGTGCTTTGATATCATGCTAAACATGGCCAATCGCAAATACTAATAATATATTCGTACTATCATCAGGACTCCATCATGAAAAAAACCGTCGTCATCGGCTTTCTCGGCAACGTACTGGATTTCCGCAGTCGGGGCGCAAAGCGCTGGGAAAAATGGCGACCGTCCATTTCACTGTGCATGCAAGATTCCCTCAATGTTGACCGCTTTGAGCTGCTTCATCACCGCGAAGACAACCGCCTGGCTCACAACACCGCCAGCGACATGCAAACCATTTCTGAAGAAATTGACGTAAGGCTACACAGCGTTGAAAATGAAAACCCCTGGGATTTCGAGCAGGTCTACAGCACCTTGCTCGACTTCTGCATGAACTACGATTTCAAACCCGACCAGGAAGACTACTTACTGCACATCACCACAGGAACCCACGTTGCTCAGATCTGCTGGTTCTTGCTGTGCGAAGCCAATTACATTCCGGCCAAACTGGTTCAGACCTCACCCGACAAAGAACATCGTGGCCCGAAAGGGCAATATCAGATCATTGATTTAGACCTGTCCAAGTACGATGCCATCAACTCACGCTTTAAGCATCAACACCTTGAAGGCACAGAATTCCTGAAATCCGGCATCGCCACCCGGAACGGCAAGTTCAACCAAATGATTCAGCAGATTGAAAAAGTGGCGATTCGCTCCACCGCGCCATTGCTCATCACCGGCCCGACCGGCGCAGGCAAATCGCAACTGGCCAAACGTATATACTTACTGAAGCAAAAGCGCGGCCTGATTCATGGCGAATACGTCTCCGTCAACTGCGCCACCTTGCGCGGCGACGGCGCCATGAGCGCACTGTTCGGCCACACCAAAGGCGCATTTACCGGCGCCCAGACCAAGCGCCAGGGATTACTGGCACGTGCTGATCAAGGGCTTTTGTTTCTGGATGAGATCGGGGAGCTGAACCCGGATGAGCAAGCTATGTTGCTGCACGCCCTGGAGGAAAAAAGCTTTTATCCGGTCGGTTCCGACACCCCCATACACAGCGATTTCCAGCTGATCGCAGGCACCAATAAAGACCTCCACAAAGCGGTTGCAGAAGGCACATTCCGAGACGACTTACTGGCCAGAATTAACCTTTGGAGCTATCAGTTACCCGGCCTGCAAAGCCGCCGGGAAGACATCGAACCCAACCTGGATTACGAGCTGCACCAAATGGAGATTCAACACAACCATAAGGTCAGTTTTAACAAAACCGCCCGGCAAAAGTACCTTGAATTCGGACTCTCCAGCGAAGCCTGCTGGCAAAACAATTTTCGTGATTTAAACGCATCCGTTCAACGAATGACCACCCTCGCGGACGGCGGGCGCATCAATGAAGAAAACGTGAATGAAGAAATCGACCGCCTCAAGAATCACTGGCAAACACCTCATCAACAACAATCATTAGTAAGCCTCGAAGATTACTTTACTCAAGCAACACTGCACGACATCGACCTGTTCGACCAGTGGCAATTGCAAAAAGTGATCGAAGTCTGCCAACAGAGCAAAACCATTTCAGACGCCGGTAGGAAGCTGTTTAACCAATCCCGTTTAAAGAAAAAATCCGTGAACGATGCCCACCGGCTGAAACAGTATCTCACTCGGTTCGACCTCAATTTTGACGATCTAATTCAATAATAAATTATCGAATTAGATAAATTTTTATAAACTTAAAATTCAACCAAAATAAAAATAACAAATAATATCAGACACTTAAATTATATTTAAAACTTGGCATCCTTATTGTTATATCCATCGTGAGCTTAGTAAAACACGCGATATGTTCGCACCGCTAAGCTCTAAGATAGTCCCCCTGAAAAAGGGCACAAACAAAAAGGAAAAAATCATGACAACGAGAACACCCAACTACCAAGTCATTCATAATAAACCCGGTGTTCCAATTAAAAGCTGGACGCGCGGCGTACCTTTTGAGGATAAAGCTCGCCAACAGCTGATAAACATCGCCTCCATGCCGTTTATTCATAAATGGGTTGCCGCCATGCCGGACGTGCATTTAGGCAAAGGCGCCACCATTGGATCCGTAATTCCCACGGTGGGCGCCGTCATTCCTGCCGCCGTTGGCGTGGACATTGGTTGTGGAATGATGGCCGTTAAAACCAACCTGACGGCCAAAGACTTGCCGGATAACCTGAAACCGTTAAGAGACGCCATTGAACAAGCCGTGCCACACGGAAGAAGTACCAACCGTAGTCGTCGGGATAAGGGCGCGTGGCAGGATTTACCCAACGATGTCGCTGCGGGTTGGAATCAACACCTGAATGCAGGGTTCAACCTGCTGACCGAGAAACACGCGGTATTAAAGAACACCAATAACGTGAAACACCTGGGCACTTTAGGCACCGGAAACCACTTTATTGAAATATGCCTGGATACCCAACAAGCGGTATGGGTGATGTTGCATTCCGGATCACGGGGGGTTGGAAACCGTATCGGCACCTACTTCATCGAACAAGCCAAAAAGGACATGGAACGGCACTTTATTAATTTGCCTGATCGGGATTTAGCCTACCTCTGCGAAGGCACCGAGCACTTTGACGACTATGTGGAGGCCGTACAGTGGGCACAGAACTACGCTCGTATTAACCGGGAAATCATGATGAACCGAACGCTGGCGGCCGTTGGTCAAACGTTACAAAGGCCCGTGATTGGCCAACTGGAAGCGGTGAACTGCCACCATAATTACGTCAACCTCGAGCACCACTACGGCAAAGATGTGTGGCTAACCCGAAAAGGCGCGGTAAGTGCGAAACAAGGCGAACTCGGGATCATTCCGGGCAGCATGGGCGCCAAGTCCTTCATTGTGCGAGGGCTTGGAAACGCAGAAAGTTTCTGTACCTGCAGTCACGGTGCAGGACGCGTGATGTCCCGTACCGAAGCCAAAAAACAAGTGAGCCTGGAAGAGCATATTAAAGCTACAGAAAACGTTGAGTGCCGAAAAGACGCAAGCGTGGTGGACGAAACGCCCCGCGCGTATAAACCGATTGAACAGGTGATGGAAGCACAAAAAGACCTGGTTGAGATCGTCTATGAATTAAAACAAGTCGTGTGTGTGAAGGGTTAGTAAGGCCCCGAACACCCCAAGGAAGTAACAATGATCAAGGAATCCATCAAACAAGAAATCATGGCCCGCATTAAGCGGGCTGAACAAGAGTACAATGTACGGGTACTTTATGCCGTCGAGTCCGGCAGCCGGGCCTGGGGATTCGCATCAGAAAACAGCGATTACGATGTCCGGTTCATATACGCACACCCGCAAGACTGGTATCTGACGGTGGATCTGGAGAAAAAGCGTGACGTCATCGAATACCCGATTGTGGATGAGATCGACATCAACGGCTGGGACGTGCGTAAAGCACTGCAACTCATGTGGAAATCCAACCCGGCCATCGTCGAATGGTTAAAGTCACCTATCGTTTATCGTGACGACCAAATATTTGCACCTATGGCCAGAAACGCTCTGGAAGACCTCTACTCGGTCGAAAAAGGCATCTACCATTACCGTAATATGGCGATGAATAATTATCGGGAACACCTCAATAAAGAGACCGTCACCCTGAAAAAGTATTTTTACGTGTTAAGAGCTTTGCTGTCGATCTTATGGCTTGAGAAATACCAAAGTACCGCGCCCATCGAGTTCAGTGCGTTACGAAGTCTGATTTCAGACCGGAGAGCACTGAACCAAACCATCGATGAACTGCTGGTACAAAAAAGGTCCGGCCAGGAAACAGAGAAAGCGCCGCCGATTCCGATACTGACGGCGTTCATTTCTGAGCAACTGACGCGACTGGAACAGCTTTCAAAGTACGCGGATCAATCCGATCAGCGAGTGAACCGGTTGAACCAGATATTTCAAATCATCGTCAGCAGCTACCACACCAAAGCAGCCTAGCAACCAGACGAAGGTCTCCCCCTTCGTCTGATCTCTCAAAATTCGCCATCAGATATCGAGCACGCGTGCTTTTCCGGTTATGATGAACGAAACATTTGGCCGTAGGACACCCCGTTGAGCAATCCATCAAAACTCGTCAGCACTCGTTCCATAATATTGTGGTTCATCGGAACCAGCTTTGCGCTATTCACCAGCCCGTCTCTGTTTGCCGAAACCAGTAACGCCAAGTCGTTATTTTCAGAGCTGAAACAAACCGTGTATCAGATCCGGGTGATCGACCAAGGCTCTGGCGATAAATACACCATAGGCTCCGGCTTTCTGATCAGTGATCAGGGCCACATCGCCACCAACTTTCATGTGGTGTCTTCCTACATTCATGACCCGGAGAAGTTCCGGCTGGAATACGTTCGTAACGACGGCTCCATCGCCAGTGCCAGCCTCATTAACTTCGACATCATCCGTGACCTGGCGGTCATTCAAAGTGCCGATAAGCAATCCCAGTTCTTAACCATCAACCCAACGCCGTTGGATAAAGGGGATCGCATCTATTCAATGGGCAACCCCCATGACTTAGGCATGACCATCATCGAAGGCAATTACAATGGGTTATTGCAAGCCTCTCGCTACCAGAAGATCCTGTTTTCCGGCTCTCTCAATTCCGGGATGAGCGGCGGCCCAGCCATCAATCAGGATGGGGAGGTGATCGGCATTAACGTGTCCACCGGAGGCGACCAGATCAGCTTTCTGGTGCCGGCCATTTACTTAAAGCAACTGATCAGCCAACCGCCTTTAACGAATGATTATCAGGCCCACATTGAGCAGGCCTTACTGGATGATCAGGATCAGTTCTATCAGCCTTTATTGGCTGCCCCCTTCCCCACCAGTACGTTGGGCGAGTTGACCATAGCCAGCAAAATCAGCGATGCACTCAAATGCTGGGGGCATTCCACCGAAGAAGATGAAACCCGCTACCAGGGTTTTCACCAGCACTGTCGCTCTGAAGATGAAACCTACATTGAGAGTGACTTCTTTGTCGGCGACTTCTTCTACGATTATGAGTGGATCAAGGCCGAAGAAGACCTCAATTCATTTCAGTTTTACAGCGCCATCGAAGAACGGTTCACTCATCACGACTTAGACAACGCTTACTACGAAGGCTCCGTCAGCAACTTTAAGTGCCAATCCGACTTCATCGAAATCGATCAACGCTCATGGAAAGTGTCCAGCTGTTTCAGAAATTACTTAGATTACCCTGAATTGTTTGATGCTCTGCATCTGATGGTTTCGGTGGATCACCCTGAAAAAGCCATGGTCGCCAAAATCGGGGCATCGGGCATCAGTCAAAAGAACGCTATCGTCCTCATCAAGCGCTTCATGGAGTCTTTGACATGGAACAACTGATCATACAGTCCGGCCATAAAAACGATCATATCTCGCCACTTTTCCGCAGTGACGGCGAAGACATCACCATTGGCCGGGCGTTCACCAACCACATCGTGCTGTCCGATCAATATGTGGCCGGACACCAGGCCCGTATTTTCAGTCAACCCTCAGAGGCAGATCAACAAAGCTGGTTTATCGAAGTCCTGGATGACACCAACAGTGTGTTGTTGAACGGAACGCCGATCAAAAAACAGATCACGCCTCTGCACAGCAAAGACCGCCTGGTATTAGGCCGCACCAGTCTGTCTGTATTCAGCTCAGATCATCAAGTGGAACCCACCAAAATACTCCAACGCCGAAACCTTCATCAGGACTCTTTTGGTTGGCTGATGCCAATGTTCATCATGAGCATGGTCGCGTTACTCAGTGCCAGCTCAGAGTACGCGTTGGTCCAACCGCTTGAGAGCTGGGTGGACTTTACCAAAGAGACCTTGTTAGGTGCCGCCGTCATCTTAATTTGGGCCTCAATCTGGGCAGTGATCGGCCGTATTTTCCGTCATCAAAGTCATTTTGGCCAACAGCTCCAGTACACCTCCCTGGTGATGCTGGGCATTCTGATCATCGATCCCTTTGCCTACATTCTGGAATTCAACTCCAACAGTTTATTGCTCGGTTATGCCATCAGTTACACCGTGGCCTTTGTCGGTCTGGCTGTATTGCTCAATTACAATCTGAGCTTTGCGACCAACATTCACCGCACTCAATTAATGGCCACCCTGATCAGTGGCGTGTTGATCGGCGTCTACGGCGCAAACCACGCCTATAATGCGGACGAATTTTCACCCAATCCGGTTTACAGCCAGATACTGACCCCTCCAGCCACTAAATTTGCAGGAGACTCAACGCCGGATGCTTATCTTCAATCCCTGAGCGGAATGGTCGATGAGTTCGATAATCACTTGCCGAAATCCCCTTAAATAGGTACTTTAGCCCGCTTCATTGCAAACAAGAATAAACGTGGTAGTTATGGCTCGTAGCCCAAAATCGAAAGCGTCGCCCCCGGAGACCAAACAAGGGATGGATAAAGGAACGGCCAGCTCGTATCATCATGGCGACCTTAAAAGTTCGTTAATCAAAGCGGCGAATCAGATTCTGGTGCGCGACGGCGCTGACGCGCTTTCACTGAGAGCCATCGCGGCCGAAGTGGGCGTTTCCCACATGGCCCCCTACTCGCACTTCAAGAACAAAAAGGAATTACTGCGTGCCGTTGCTGCCGCAGGTTTTCAACAGATGTCCGCCGCCATGGAAAAGGTCAAAGCCAAATATCAAAAGCCGGAAGAGCTGATCCTGGAATACGGCGTAACCTGCCTGGAATTTGCCACCAATAACGCGCAACTTTATCGTTTGATGCTCGGACAGGTCGAAACCAGCGGCAGAAAACACCTACAGACGGAAGCAAAAAAGAATTCGGAAGAAAAGATCAACCCGGATTCTGAATTGGAAAGTTTTTCAAAAACGCCCTTCGTACTCCTGAAAGAAGCCTTTGCGCTGCGCACCAAAGACAAAGCCCTGGCCAAGGCGCAGGCCATGGGCGCCTGGTCTATGGTGCATGGCATGTCAGCCCTGATGATTGAAGGCCATATTGAAATTCCGAAAGGGGTCAGCCTCAAACAATTCCTTGCGGCTGCAGCGCTCCAAACCGAAAAGTTAACGCAAAAATAACGCGTCTGAAAAACAGCGATCTATAAAAAAGCGCCTTCTGAGCAGGCTAGTTCAGAAAGCGCCAAAACCAGAAACAGGGAACTCTGGTAAAACTGGTCGTTACACCATAATTTCAATATCTTCCGTCGGGAAGGCCACACAAGAGTGGCACCAGCCGTACTGCGAATCGGATTCCCGTAAATGCGCTTCCGGCGGGTTAAACACCTTACCCTTGGTCACTTTTACCCGACACAAGCTACATTCACCGGAACGGCAGGCATTTTCAGCTGAAAAGCCGTTACGCTCCATGCTGTTCAGCAGTGGCTCATCCACCCGTGCTTTGAAGCTGCCCTGGCCTTTAATGATCACATTCACTTCCTGGTCCGGAGCCAAACCTTCCGGCCAACCGGCTAACGTTTCAGGATTTTTTGGCGGGCCATTACATTCGATACGAACCCGACGCGCTTTGACGTTTAGCTTTTCAAGCTGCTCGGCGCAAAAGTCATGAAAACTGGTCGGGCCGCACAAATAAAACATCTTGTTATCTGTACCACCAATTAACGCTTCGATGACTTCCGAATGCAGATGACCAGTTCGACCTTGATACCCTTCCGGTGGACGAGAAATAATCTGAGATACTTTCAAGAAGTCGTGCTCAGCTTCCAGTTCAGCCAACTCTTCATTAAAGATCACATCGTCCACATAACGCGAAGCGTAAATCAAATGAAAGTTATACTTTAAACCACGATCAGCAATGTCTTTAATCATGGCTCTGGCCGGAGCAATGCCTGACCCGCCCGCCAAAAATACCAGGTCATTCCCATGGAACAGCGGGTTATGATAAAAAGTGCCCATCGGGCTGGTGCTTTCAAACTGGTCACCCACTTTGACTTCATTCAACAGATAATTAGTGACAAAACCGTTTTCAACCAACTTAACCGTTAAATCATAATGGCCACGGGTTAACGGCGCAGAAGATATTGCGTAAGGTCTTGCCGTTTCCACACCATCGATGTTTACAAATAAGTTAATGTACTGACCTGCCTGAAAAGGCGGCAAAGGCAAACCTGTTGAGACAAAACGAAACGTCTTGGTCGACGGCGTATCCTCAATAATTTCACACACCTCTAAGGTCAAACGCTTTGGGTGCAGTTTGGCAATGGTATTCGCTACCGCACCTTTTTGCTCCGTGAAGTCGGTACCGGTTTTTTCCAGCTCGGTTTGATGTTCCATCGCCTGGGAATAACCATCAATGGCATGCAATACATTGGTTTTAGGGTCCTTAAGCACAGGCCACCTCCTCTTGCTTCGCCTTAAGTTTGGTAATGTGTTTTACCGCTGCACGACCGGTACTTTCACCGATCATATAGGTTGGCTGAAAACCGCCCATGCCATTCCAGCAACCGGCCATAAACAAACCTTGAACGGCATTCATTCGCTCACGGAACAACCCGCCTTCCTGAATGTTTTGACGGAAACCATAAATGGCACCACCCGGTGTATTCAGGTAACGCATCATGGTTAACGGGGTGGCCACTTCGACTTCCTCAATATGCTCACGAATGCCAGGAAAAACGCGCTCTGCATGTTCAATCAGATGATCAGCAAACTCGTATTTGGTTTTCGCGTACTCTTCTGCCGGAATATTCTCCCATGGTTCACCATACTGGAGACAAAGCAATGACAGTGCGGACTTACCTTCTGGCGCAAAGCTTGGGTCATCGTAGTTGTAACAGGTCAGCATGGTATGACAGGGCGGTGTCATGCCTTCCATGTTCTTATGAGCCACTTCTTCATCACGGTCATCGGTAATGAACGTCGAGGCCGCTGTCACACCGATGTCTTCAGGCGAACAATCCAAGCCAATGTAGAGCACAAAGGCGGATGTGCCTAAACGACGCGACTTCATGTCGTTAGCGATTTCTTCAGGCGGCTGTTCAAAATCCAACATTTCATTGAATGTATGAATCGGGCTGGCATTTGAAATCACTGAACCACAAGTAAAGGTTTCACCGTGTTCGGTACGAACACCTCGAACCTGCTTACCTTCGGTTAGGATTTTTTCTGCACCACAGTTAAAACGAACTTCCCCACCAGCCTCCAGGAAGGATTCCAGCAAAGCACTCGATACCGCTTGTGATCCACCTTTGATGTGCGACGGTTTAAACGCAGCGTAGGCGTAAAGCATCATCGCCATGTCCTGGAATGGGATATCCTTAGGTGGCAAACCGATGTAACACCAGTAAGCTGCAATCACGGTTTTCAAATCTTCATCATTGAAGAATTCATCCAATACATCCTTAAATGGACGCAAACCGTATTTAACATAATTCGGACATGCCGCTTTCAACATAGCTTCGTCGTTGGCTTTTTGCGCCTTAGGCAGCATCATGAATGCTTCCATGGTCACTTTTTCACAAAGCGTTAAGAACTTAGGAATGTTGTCCGCTTCAGACGGATAAGTTTCAACAAGCGTCTTACGGAGACCGCTCCAACTGGCCGGTAAAGTTACATCAAATTCACCTGGCATTATAATTCGATACAGCTCACCTTCGTGAACCACCTCGATCTTATCCATGATGCCCAGTTTTTCAAAAATCTGTCTTAGGATGAATGGTTTTTCATCCGTTCCCATACCACTGAGCTGATGCAAAGCCACTTCAAACTCAAAGTTACCGCGAACGAACGAAGTCGCACAGCCACCCGGAATGTTATGTCTTTCTAACAATAAAGTGCGAGCACCGTTACGCTGCGCTGATACAGCAGCAGTCAAACCGGCATTCCCCGCACCAATCACTATCACGTCGAAATCTGTCATCGCGATCTCCTTTTTGTTGTTATTCAAATGAATAAGATCACTTCATGTTTATTCACAAACAAACTTTACAATGTAAAGTTACAAGCATAGCAGCATGAATGTCAACCATCAAAAGAGAACAAAGTGACTCACTGATCAAAAGAAATGAAACTTATGAAATAACAAAAAGAGAGATTCAACAGCCAAGAAAGGGTGTCGTTATGGGCAAAAGTGATTGATATAGAGTTAGAACATCAAAGTTAAAACAGCGACTTAGTAGCAAATCGCTACTAAGCCGAAACGATTCATCATGCGCGTCGTTTTTGGAACGCCTGAACACCGTTACTGGTCAGAGTACGTAAAATTGAAAAATACACATTCATACTCGGATTGGGCTTTTTCCCTTTCGCCAAACGCGCCATTTGCTGTTCATACCAGGTAATCTCCAGCATACCCGCTTTATCCAAAGCTTTAATGCCTGTGGTCAAGGGTTTGACCAAACTGGTCGGCGCTTTACCCGCCAAAATTTGCTTCGGCCAATCCGGTTGCAGTGTTAAAGGACGGGCAATGCCCACCATATCCACTTCGCCCGAGCGGATGGCTTCGGCCATCCCTTCTGGTGAGCGGAACCCCCCGGTGACAACAATCGGCGCTGAGATCAGTTTTTTCATTTTAGCTGCAAATTCGATGAAGTAAGCTTCACGTTCGCGGGTACTTTGCTTCACTCCGGTCATTGCCGGAGACTCATAATTGCCCCCGGAAACTTCAAATAAATCCATCCCCAGCTTATCAAGCGCCATAATGACCTCAGTGGAATCTTCCTCGGAAAATCCTCCGCGCTGGAAATCGGCCGAGTTTAATTTGATACCAATCGGGAAGTCATCACCCACTGCCTCACGGATGGCCAAATACACTTCTTTGACGAAGCGCATTCTGTTTTCTAAGCTGCCGCCCCATTGATCTTCTCGGCGATTATGATGCGGGGATAAAAACTGACTGACCAAATAACCGTGCGCGCCATGAATCTGGACACCGGTAAAACCGGCTTCTTTCGCCATCCTCGCAGCAAACGCAAACTTACCAATGATGTCCTGAATTTCAGATTCGGTTAACGCCCGGGGCGGATTAAAGAACTGATCCAGACCTTTGCCCAATGGTACGGCCGACGGCGACACCGGATCTGGGTTGATCGCTTTCGGAGATTGTTTGCCTGGGTGATTCAATTGCACCCAGCAGTCCGTATTGTTCACGGTTGATGCTTTTGCCCAATCGGCAACTTTGGCAACATCGGTGTCTTTATCAAACACCACGTTTCTGGGCTCACCCAACGCATTGCGATCGATCATGACATTACCGGTCACCAACACACCGCATTCGCCTTCAGCCCATTTACGATACAGAGTCACCAACCCTTTACTGACCTGGTGATCCACCGTGCCTAAAATTTCACTCATGGCTGATTTAAAAAATCGGTTTTTAACGCTTTTTCCACAAGGCAAATCCAAGGATTGCCCAAGTACACTTGTATCCGTCATTATCTACCTCTATTCAATTGCATTTAAAATATTAGACCGGTCGTCTAGTAAGTCATTATAAAAAAACACTCATCTCGAGTGTTTTACTGGATTACTGCTATTTCGTTTTTAACATCACATCAAACAACACTTCAACCACTTCTACTGTGGGCTCCGCTTTGTCTTCGATCTTCATTCTCAATACACTGCCTTCCCAGCAATTCCAGGCCATACGTGCCAGAGTATCTGCCTTAACGTCCGTTCGTATTTCACCAGACGCTTGCCCTTGCAGAATAATCGCGGTCATCATGCCATGCCAGTTTTCAACTTCCTTCAGCAAGGCCAAACGACAAACTTCGCTAGTCTCGGCAATTTCACTGGCCAACGCCCCTAGAATACAACCTCGGGAACCGGCTTGATGTTCATCCAGCAGGATACGAAACGCCCGCTTCAACGCAGGTAAACCAGTTTCGCCCTGATTCGCCACCGCCTCAGCCAAACGCTGATTCAAGTCGTCGGCATAAAACCGAATGACTTCTGCAGCAAACTGCTCCTTACTCGGAAAATAGTGATAAAAAGAACCTTTAGGAACGCCGAGTTTGTCTAACACCTCTTTAATACCGGTGCCGTGATAACCCTTCGCTAAAAGTGCTTCCAAACCTACTTCGAGAAGTTGTTCTTTAATGTGTTCATTTTTTCTTGGTCTCGCCATGCCGGGAAGTTTACGACCGATCGTCTATAAACTCAAGTACTGACTATTTCTGCACCTGTAACAACCCACTAGCAAACCACTCATTTCAACCTTCTTCCAGCCTGAATCCAGGCACTGCACAAAAAACTACCAACTTCCTGAAAGCCTTACCGTATAAGGCTCCAAGGAGGTTAGCAATAACTTATCCGGAGACTTATCCACACCTTTTGTGGATGAAAATATCTAACCGAACCGAGCTCTTGCACTTTTATTTTGATAATACGCTTAAAGAAGCCAATGCAATTTGTTCATTATTAACACAATTTTTTACCACTTAAGTTATTCACAAATCGAGATCAGTAAGGACTGCCCCCGAATGACAATAATTAAATTTTAATATACAAATCAATACCATACAAAAACATCAATAATTAACCACAACCACAGAAACACCAGAAAATACAAGCCTCTGGTTTCTGTATTCATAAGTTGCCAACAGAGTTATCCACAGAACCATTCACTTCCGGTGATCTTTTCAGGGTTATTTGGCCAAATAGAACACATAAAAACAGCACTGAAAAAAGTTACTCTATGGCGGTACCGAAATCGCTGACCATTAACTACTATAAAAAGGCATCCCCGGATAACAAATGATAATAAGAATGTCCCACTTTGATAGCATCGAGCACATAACATCGGATTTACCCGACAGCCCCAAAGGGCAATGGCAAAACTGGTCTGCTAACCAAAAAAGCCTGCCGAACGAAGTTTTTCAGCCTGTCTCCACCAGTGAGCTGGCTTCATTTCTGAAAAATTACACAGGCAAATTACGGGTGGTTGGCTCTGGGCACTCTTTCAGCCCGTTAGTAAATACCTGTGATACGTTAGTCAGTCTGAATCAGATGACAGGCTTGATTGGCCAGGATAATGATTTGCAAACCGCCAGAGTCATGGCCGGAACCCCACTGCATAAACTGGGGCCACTGCTGGAATCCATTGACCAGGGAATGATCAACCTGGGGGACATAGACCATCAGTCCATTGCCGGAGCCACTGCCACCGGCACTCACGGGACAGGCGCTTCGTTGCCTTGCCTGTCCGATCTGGTGAAATCCATGACGCTGATTACCCTGGACGGCTCCGTCATTGAATGTTCGTCTGCGCACAACAAATCGCTGTTTAATGCCGCCCGAGTCAACTTAGGTTTATTAGGCATAGTGTCAGAGATCGAACTGAAAAACCGGCCATGTTATCAATTGAAAGAATCCATCAAGGTCATTCCACTAAAAGACGCTCTCGCGAATATCGAACAATGGAAGCACGACTATCGTCACGTCGAGTTATTTGCTTTCGGATACAGTGATCAGGTGATTCTGAAAACGCTTGAGATTACCGACGAGGCCCCCCGACAGCCTAAGGCACCGTGGATATCAGACGATGCCTTGCTGGAGTTTTTTTGCAAAGCTACTCAAAAGCTGCCAAAGCTGACGCCGCTGGTTCATAAGCAAATAGCCCGTTTTGTAAAAAGCAGTCAACGGGTGGATACCTCCTACAAGGTATTCGCCACCCCAAGAACAGTACGCTTCACAGAAATGGAATATCAGGTACCGGCGGAACACGGGCCTGAGTGTTTAGACAAAGTCATTCACCAAATTCGTAAGAACCGGCTACCGGCACTGTTTCCTATTGAATATCGTTACGTGGCGAGTGATGAAATCTGGCTAAGCCCGTTTTATCAACGGGATTCCGCTTCCATCTCCGTTCATCAATACCATCAACAACCGCATTGGCCATTATTTAATGCACTCGAACCTATTTTTGATGAATACCAAGGGCGGCCACATTGGGGGAAATTACACACCAAAACCGGCGAGCAGTTAGCAACGCTCTACCCTCAGTGGAACGACTTTGAGGAAATTCGCAAAGAATTTGACCCCAAAGCACAGCTACTGAACCCGTCCTTGGCAAGTATTTTTGGAGCCGAGAAATCCACATGACGACCAAGCCATCACTGAACCCTTCGTATGCACCCTATTTTGGCCAATTAAACAATGAACTGAAACTCGTAGGCGGAGGACGGCCAAGGCTCGTTCTGGATCTGGACGCGCTCGATCACAATCTCAGCCAAATGAAAAAAAACTGGCCAGCAAACACCCAGTTTCGGCTGGTCATAAAATCTTTACCCTGCATTGAGCTATTGCAGTACATTGCCCATCAAATGGGGTCGATGAACTTCATGGCATTTCACCAACCCTTTTTGAATCAGATTGTGCAAGTATTCCCGAAAGGCAACCTGTTGTTAGGCAAGCCCCTACCGTTAGCCGCAGTCTCGGAGTTTTATCAGCTTCATCAATCGAACCCAACAGCCTTTAATCCGGACAGCCAACTGCAGTGGCTGATCGATACCTCCGAACGGCTGCAACAATACCTCACGCTTGCCCAACAGCAACAACGCCGGTTTCAGATTAACATTGAAGTAAACATTGGATTGCAGCGGGGCGGGGTCAACGCCAACTCGACACTCGATAGCCTGCTGACGACCATTCAGCGCCACCCCGAACACCTGAAACTGACCGGCCTTATGGGTTACGACGCCCACGTTGGAAAATTACCCGGCTTCATTGAAAGCAGGAACACCAGTTATCGCAAAAGTCAGGCCCGGCTCAAAGGCTACCTGGAATACGTTCAGCAAAACTATCCACAGCTGGTGCCATCCGAAGGGCTGACCATTAACGGCGCAGGCAGCCCGACCATTGAAATTCACAAACAACAAAGCCAATGCAATGACTTGTCTGCCGGCAGCTGCTTGGTAAAACCAGCGAACTTCGACTTGGCCACACTCCAAGACTACCAACCCGCCTGTTTCATTGCGGCCCCAGTCATTAAAACGTTGCCAGGTTTTGCACTCCCCGGCCCTGAAATCATCAGCAAGCCACTGCAACGTATTCATCAGCGATTCGGGCAAACCTTTTTCATCTATGGCGGAGACTGGAAAGCCCGCCTGACATCCCCCAAAGGCCTGTATGAAAACCCCATCTACGGTTCCAGTGCCAATCAGGCGATCGTAAACGGTGCCAAATCCATCAACCTGGCTCCGGACGACCACATCTTTTTCCGTCCCAAAGAAAGCGAAGCAGTGTTTCTTCAGTTTGGCCGTATTTTGGCCGTTCGAAAGGGCAGGAAAGAAGCTGACTGGCCAGTGTTGCAACAACCATAAGCGATACACACGCATCATAAATCAAATATTCAACTTGACTTCGGCCAGCCCGTTAATCAATTCAACCCCAAAACAACCCATTCTAAATTATCTGCACCAACTGTTGGTGGCACGTGTCAGTATTCCGTAGTCACCGAAAGCCCACCCGAAAGGGAATGCGCTGTATTACTATTTGTTCTTTATTTTACCGAAGTGGCATTTACCATTAAACACAAGCAAATTAGCTATCAGCCAATATTCTTAGGATTAGTATTCGAGTATATGACTACTAAGAAAAAACCAGCATGGTTTCTCAATTTAACAGTCTATTGCTTGTAGCTGCCTATTTCCGTGATTAGGATTCAGGTGATTTTTAGTTTTCCATTAAAGGTATCTTTTATGGAAATACTCGATGATAACAGGGGTTCTCTACTTTAACATTCCATATATAAAAGGAAATTATGTATGTCAAAAAAAATCCGTAACAATGTCAATATAATTCAAAACACTAGTGGTATAATTGCCGCTATAGGCCTAGATAAGGTAGGAAGAGGAACACTGGGCAACCTCATCACGCCGGCCACATGGTTGTTAAATTATAAGGTTCAAGGTAATACTCCAAGTGCTGTAGATGTAGGAATCTATGCTAGCGGTTTTTTAAGTGCTTTTGCTGGAGCCGCTGTCAGCACTTTAAAAGCATACATGGATGATGATATTAACAAAAAAGTATATGCTATAAGTCAGCAGCAAGAGCCAAAATTTCAACCTTTCATTCTACCTGTCCAAAACTACGGCGTTAATCCTCCTTTCATTGAAGCTATTACTATAGCCTCGCACGGCGGCACTACTTGGCAAGGAAAAAATGGTCAATGGGTATATATTGTGGATGCAAAAGGAAACCTAGTATTAGATTTTAATCCTTTAGATGCAGTTAAAGTCTACAGGCCAGATTTCCCCCTTGTTAAATCTTCCGACGGTAAATTCAACTATAGTTCGTATTAGGTAAATATAATGATGAAACTTACTCTATTAATATTCGTATTAATATTATCTGGCTGTTCAAACGACTTTAATACAATCTGTACTTATTATGATGAGTTATCCAAGCATCCATCAATTGATAGTCTCAGTCCTAAAGAAAGATACAACTTAATTTCAAAAAAAGTGGATGATTTAGACGATAGCAATGCAAAAGCTATTTGGAGCGTGCTTGGTACCGCTGCTGCTGATGAGCAGTATGAAATATTTCAACGAGCAGCAGTAGAAACGGACGGAGGATCTGACTGGGAATGCCCTACAATGGAGGCATTAATGAGCATATCAATTAAAAATAAAACTGCAGATAGCAACCTGAAGGAAGAGCTAGATCATCTGAACGTCACCACCATGGAGAATGCTGATTTCTCATACAGAAAAAGAACAGTACCTATCTTGTAAGTAAATAAGTTATAAATAAATATAGATGCCACGCTTATAATTGGTCGCTCCCGATGAAAGCAAATACGATGAATTATAAGATCTGGCATCTGAGAATTATATTTATTCTCGAAAATTCAATTCTCCCTTTAAAATATCAGAAAAGGCAGTGACATAGACCTCCACCTGTTCGCCGATCACCTGGAGCCGATTACAGAACAGATTCATCTGCAGGGTTGGGACTACGAACATCAAGAAATAACCATCAATAAGAATGGACGATGGCTCAGTTTCGATCACATATACCTTGATTTAGCTTTTCCTGTTGAACTGTCCGTGTACCCAACCTCAGATTTAAAAGTAAGAACCCGAAGCAGTACTGACGGAAAACCAATTATCAGGCTTAACAATAAGCGTTTATTGGAACTGATTTTAGATCAGCATCCAGACGCGTGGGAACAAAGCCTACTCACTCAATAACGCTTTCAGTTCAACCCACAACAACCCAACTTGCTCGTAAAGCCAGCGTTGGGTTTTATTAACGGCATCTGCGCTTGGATACAAACCGCCACTGCCTTCGGACGCTAAAAAGTAAGTCGGTGCCGGGATCGGAGATAAACCTTCCTGCTCGAAAATATTCATCGCCCTGGGCAGGTGAGACGCAGAGGTAACCACCACCAGCGAAGCGTCGTCCGACAGCTCGCCCACCAGCTTCGCAACACTGCGGGCTTCTTCGCGCGTATCTTTGGCTTCCGGAAAGAGTTGTATTCGGTGCTCAGGGAAGCCAAGTGATAATGCAATCTTCTTTGCCGCTTCGGCGTTTGATAATTGATTACGGCTGCCTATGCCTGCGTAACCCGACAGCACCAGAACAGATTCCGGGTGAAGATTGGCGATCCGCAGACCCTCCACCAAACGCGCTAAGGAAGTTGAACTCAATTGCACTTCGCCCGGTAATCTGGCGCCTTCCATGTGGCCACCGCCTAGTACATGAACATAGCCAACCGCCAACTCGGCCTGATATTGATACGGCGTATATTTGGACTCCAAAGGTAATAACAGGCGATTAGCAATGGGATTAAATGAGCTGACCCAGACCACAATTAACGACAGACATACCCAAAACACACCGGACTTCTTACGACCCCTGATCAAATTAATCAGCCCGGCAATCCCGATGATTAGCGCAATGGATAACGGCGCAACCAATGCCACCGTCAGTTTCTTAACAATAAATAGAGGTTCCATCCTGGATTCCTAACGAAAATAAATTCAACATAGAGGTTAATTAACGGTCTCGCAACATCTCAGTGATTGCATCTGCGGACACGGGTTTACTGAAATAATAGCCCTGAATTAGATCGCAGGTCATCTCATCCAGCAACATTAAAGCCTCTTGCGTTTCCACCCCTTCCGCCACCACCTGAACGCCCATCACATGCGACAGGTAAATGATGGTACTGACCAACGCGCGATCGGCTTTGCTGCCATGTATTTCATCAACAAAACTTTTATCAATTTTTAAGCAATCGATAGGCAATGATTTCAGATATCCCAAAGAAGAATAACCGGTGCCAAAATCATCAATCGCGATTTTAATGCCCAGGCTTCTTAATTGGGAGAGCACCCGTATTGCTGCCTCCACATCTTCCATCACCATACTTTCAGTGATCTCAATCTCTATACATCTTGCAGGCAATTGAAACTTGGCCAAGAGCGCGACCAGGTTCTCGACCAGATCCGGTTTCTGAAACTGCCGGGCTGACATATTAATGGCTACGGTAAAGTCCGAGGGCGCACACGTCATCCAGCTGCGGGCCTGTTTAATGGCTTCCTCAAAAACCCATTCACTGATCGGTAAAATCAGACCATTGTCTTCAGCGGCACTGATGAACTCATCCGGAGGAATCGTGCTACCGTCAGGCAAATTCCAACGAATTAATGCTTCAACACCCACCATTCTTGAATCTTTGGTGGTAACTTTAGGTTGATACACCAATGAAAATTGCTGCTCTTCAATGGCCGTTTTGAGTTTATTTCTCAGTGATAACCGATGAGACGATAACACCGCTAATTCTTTAGCAAAAAACTGATAGTTATTTCGGCCTTTGGCTTTGGCGTGATACATGGCCATATCGGCATCCCGAATCAGGCCATCGGCGGCCGCACCGTCGTTTGGATACACAGAAATTCCAACACTGGTGGTGATGTATAACGTTTCGCTGTGAATAAAAAACGGCTGCTCCAGCGCAATAATGATTTTATCGGCCAGTTTCGTTACATCTTTCATCGAGTGAACTTCGTCCATCATCACAATAAATTCATCGCCGCCGTATCGCGCCAACAAATCAATGTCCCGAATACACTCTTTCAGCCGATTTGCGGCAAGACACAACAGAATATCACCAACATCATGACCCAGAGTGTCGTTCACATATTTGAAACCGTCTAAGTCCATAAATAAAATCGCAATGCGATGATCATGATGATGAGCACTGGTCAAAGCGCGTTCCATTTGCTCCTGCAGCAAAGCGCGATTGGGCAGGCCGGTCAAGTTGTCGTGGTATGCCTGATGCTTGGCTTGCTCTTCCGATTGTTTTAAATCAGAAATGTCGCGAAGACTCCAGACCCGACCAACAATTTGGTGATCCAAGAAGCGCGGCTTGGACACGCACTCGACATAACGACCGTCTTTAAAGTGCAGCAACCCTTGTACTTTTTCTGACGGGTGAATATTAGTGAACCGAACCAGCTCCAGCAGCTTTTCGCTGTTGTGAATGGTGTTTTTTAATAAGTCTTTGAGGTCATGGCCAACAAAGGCGTCTTCCACTTCGTCTGACTTCAAACCAAAAAAATCGGTCAACAGTTGATTATGCGCCACCACCTGGTGATTATTATCGAACACAATCAGGCCATCATTGGTTGCATCCAACGTGGTATTCAAAAGCGATAAAGAATCATCCAGCCCAAGCTTCACTGCCGCCAGCTGAGTCAGCTGTCGCTCAAACTGCGCCGCCTGAACGGTCAGGGCTTTTGATAATTCCTCTGGAGACATGTCTTTGTAATCGGCACAAGAAGAGTCAGCCTGGCTGACAGCGTCTGAGCTGACCCGTGACTCAAGTTGCTCCAGATAGGTAGACACCTGTCCTAACAATTGCTGAACACTCAATCCGTCCGGTTTTGTTAAATCGTACTCCTGAACCAATTTTTTAAGATACGGATGCATACATCAAAACTACTTTGCCTAAAGGAAGAATGAGCGACGCCAATAAGGCCGGAATCAAAAACGACCCACTTAAAAGTCACAACATCAGCTTTAGTCTAGCAAAAGTAACGCCGAATCAGTTCTTATCCGGTAAATACCTTTAAATTGACTGCTGCCTTTGAGCTTCAGGCATTTTAAGTATGTTTTTGAGCGAATCAGATTCACCAGTATCAGATGATCACCACCAAGACTGTTACCGAATCAGACATAGAGTGTTTCGTTATTCGAACAATAGTAACAATCTTAAACCGCTCTTATTCAAGTGCCTACTGACGAATTTACGCTAACCCAATGAAAAAAATAAATTATCTAAAACTTGGCCTGTATAACGCATTATCTTTCAGTACCAAAATCGCGCTGGCATTAATAACAATAACAACAGCCAGTACGATGAGCAGATACCCACCTTAATAAAAATAATAAGGGCATTCTGACAGCAAAAGCGGTTATCCCCTGCGAGGCCTTCCCAACTCGCAGGGGGGAAAATTTTTTTAAATGGCACCAGACAGGTCATTGGGTTTACTAAGCAAAACAAAAATGATGGATTCTGCTTCATTAATAAAAATAACAATCGAAGCCAAGAATCAACGCTCGACAATAACAATAAAAATGAGCCGGAAAACATTATGAGCCCTTATGGGCTCTCCACCTTCTCTTTCAAGGCTTCACGGCTTTACCAGTACATTCACACAAAACACTCACATAAAAATACATCGCAATGCATTTAATCGCCCACTACAGCTCGCTGCCGTAGATGTCGACACCCGGCATCATGCTCTGAGTTCTTGCCGCCACACCTTTCTCTTAAAATTTGCCTGTCAGTGACCGCTGTCACCTCGGCTTTTAGCACAAGGTAACAACTTTGCGTTACTTGTTACCTCAACAATCTGTTCACTTTACGGAACATAAGTAACACTTTTGCCACCAGCCGCCTCAAGAATTCATTAAAAAAATCACAACTCATTGTTTTTATTAAATATTACAAAACTGGCACAGCTATCGCTTTCTATTTAATCAAGAACAACAAAAAAACAGATTCAATTCAGCTTCACCAATAAAAATAACAACAGAAGCCGAGATTGACGCTCAACAATAAAAATAAAAAGCGAGCAGCAAAGACATTATGAGCCCATTCGGGCTCACCACCTTCTTTCTCAACATGCTTTCATCTGTACTTCCCAATAAACGTTTAAACAGAACTTCTAAACAAATCCAACTCCTGTTACTGTGCCTGCACATAATCGAATACGACAAAGTTCGTCAAAGTCTGCCATCAACACCCTTGGTTTATCATGATTCAACTATCTAATGTTTCACTCCAGCGCGGAATTAAAGTCCTTTTTGAAAATGCCAATCTGGCGATCAATCCCGGTCAAAAGCTGGGTCTGGTCGGAGCCAATGGCACCGGCAAATCCAGCTTATTCAAACTGCTGTTGGGCGAATTGCATCAGGATCAAGGTGACTTACAAATCCCCGCCAGCTGGAACATTGCCCACATGGCGCAAGAGGTATCCTCCACGGACAAGTCGGCGCTGGATTACATACTGGACGGAGACGTACCGTTAAGAGAAGCTGAAGCCGCCATCCGGCACGCAGAAGAACAGCAGCAGGATAACGAACTGGCCCACGCTCACGACCTGTTCGCACAGGCAGACGGTTACACCGCCAAGAGCCGTGCCGAACAACTATTGGCCGGTCTCGGCTTTCAACAGGCCGACGTCCATCGTCAGGTCAGTGATTTTTCCGGTGGTTGGCGTCTGCGGCTGAATCTGGCTCAGGCCTTGATGAGCCCGTCCGACCTGTTACTGCTCGACGAACCCACCAACCACTTGGATTTGGACGCAGTATTTTGGCTCGAACAATGGCTGAAAAATTATCCGGGCACCTTAATCATTATTTCTCACGACCGGGATTTTCTCGACAGCATCGTGGGTTACATTGCCCATGTGGAACAACAGCAAATTAATTATTACCGGGGCAACTACAGCACCTTTGAAGTTGCCAGAGCGGAACAGCTGGCACAACAACAAGCCCAGCATGAGAAGCAACAGCGGGAAATTGCCCACATGCAGTCGTTCATCGACCGCTTCAAAGCCAAAGCCACCAAAGCCAAGCAGGCACAAAGCCGGGTGAAAGCCATGGAGCGGATGACCAAGATTGCGCCCGCCCATGTGGATACCCAGTTCAGCTTCACCTTCCCGAAAGCAGACAATGTGTCATCACCGTTGCTGACCATTGAAGACGCAGACATGGGCTATCAGGGCAACCGAATTCTCTCTGCAAACTGTACCATTCTGCCTGAAATGCGGATCGGTTTATTGGGTGCCAACGGCGCCGGTAAATCCACCTTAATCAAATCACTGGTCGGCGACCTTGCCCTGCTGTCAGGGAAGATGACCGAAGGGGCGCATTTGCATATTGGGTACTTTGCACAACACCAATTGGAGGCTTTGGATGTTAGCTCCACGCCTCTGATCCACATACAAAGGTTATCGCCCACGGCAAGCGAGCAAAGCATCAGAAACTTCCTGGGCAGTTTCGGCTTTAATGGTGACCGCGCCAATGAGACCGTCAAACTGTTCTCCGGCGGAGAAAAAGCCCGTCTGGCACTGGCCCTCATCGCCTGGAAAAAACCTAATTTACTGATCATGGATGAGCCCACCAACCACCTGGACATGGAGTCCCGCTTTGCACTCACCGTGGCGTTACAGGATTTTGAGGGCGCCATCATCATCGTATCGCATGACCGACACCTGCTGAAAAACACCGTCGATGAATTTTGGCTGGTGCACGATAAAAAAGTCGATGCCTTTAAGGGTGATCTCGACGATTACCACCAATGGCTCAAAGATCAAAAGAAAATGACTCAGGGCGTCAGCACTGAAACCCAACGTTCTGGCAACGAAGTGAAACCTTCTGTCGATAAAAAGGCTCTAAGAAAAAGAGAGGCAGAGATACGCGCTTCGCTTCAACCGATACGGAAAAAGATCACAAAATTAGAACAAGAGATGGAAAAATATGAATTGCGTCTCAGTTCAATAAATGATCAACTTAATGATACAGAACTTTACACAGACTCGTGTAAGACTAAGCTCACAGAGTTATTACAAATCCAGGCAGAGTCAAAACAAAAGTTCGAGCAATTGGAAGCGGATTGGCTGGAGCAACAGGAATGGTTGGAACAGCAGGAACAAGAATTGCGGCAGAGTGAATAAGTAGCATCTGCAGCACTAATAATTAAGCGGCCGGATTGAAGCGCAAAAGTCATTGGACTGACGCAATGAATCGATAATGTATTGCCCCACGAACTCTGGGGCAAATCCATTAACACGGCACCACAACAAAAGTGCAGATGAACATGAAATCAGATTTAACTCGTTTGGCGAATCAGCGTCGACCCCAACAAACAAAATCTCAAGTGCTCAAAGTAATGTCATGGGTACTGTGTGGCCTTTTTGCGCCCATCACCTTTGCCGATTCCGATGAGCACTACGTCATTGATGATGACCACCTAACCCAATCTCGCTGGGCATCGTCCGTTTCCGAGGCATCATTACCAGGGTCGTTCGCTAAGTTTTACGAAACCACCTTACCCAATTTTTTTGGCAGCGGTGATCCGGATAAAGACCCGTCCATTTCTATTTCCATCCAGCATATGGATGAAACACATCCGGCGCTCAGTGACGATGAGAAGCAACAAATCATCAAGCCGTTTGAAGGCGATCCGCTCGACCGCAAGGCCATAGTCATTGAAGTCCCGTTTAACTGACGGCCAAAACACCGATGAAGCACCTTACGTTTTGGCCTGACAGACAACCTATTTCTTGATCATTGACAGAATTTCATCCACCAAAGTGAAGATGCCTTTGGAGGCTTCATGCATTCCGGTTGCCAGCATATAAGCAGGCGTTGACACCAGTTTATTCACCGGATCAATACAAACATCGTCCACTCCTCGATCCTGATGATCTCCCCCCATCGTTCGAATCTCATCAGCCACATCGGGGTCCGTACCGATCGTACATTTCACGCCTTTGCCAAAGATGACAGGCATCATTACCGGCGCAATGCACATTAACCCCACCGGCTTTTCAGCCTGATGAAAGCTGCGAACAAAAGACAGCACATCCGGCCGGACACTCATTTCAGAACCTTTCACAGCAAAGTCGCATAAGTTCTTAGCCGCACCAAAACCCCCCGGAAGAATCAGAGCATCGAAGCTCTCCTGCTTAGCTTCCGCCAAGTCCTGCACATTGCCCCGGGCCAGCCGGGCAGCTTCCACCAACATATTACGGCTTTCCGACATTTCTTCACCGGTCGCGTGATTAATCACATGCATCATTTCATCGTTGGGTGCGATGCACTGATATTCAGCACCACTCTGATCAAGACGCAACAACGTCAATACCGCCTCATAAATTTCAGACCCATCGTAAACACCGCACCCGGAGAGTAAAACAGCAACTTTTTTAGCCATTGAAGATAATTTCCTTTCAGTTCATCCACGAAAATAACGTCACACCATTCAAGATAATAAAATCTTCCGCAGACATGAATACTATTGAGTTAAAACAAGCCACTTTCATGGTAAAGTTTCATAATAGTTAAACATACATCAGTTACTTTTAATTTTTCACCCAAAATTCCGGCGGTTTAAGTATTGTTTCTTAATGCTAAGCACATTTCCCCCGAATTTAGGTACGTCAGGTGGCCACCACCGAATACGGAGTTACCATGTCAACACTCGATACCCGCAGATTTCCGCTCATCAGAATGCGTCGAATGAGAAAAGATGATTTCTCCCGTCGCCTGATGCGCGAATCCGTTCTCACCACCAACGACCTGATTTATCCAGTGTTCGTACTGGAAGGCACCAACCAACGAGAAGAAGTGGCGTCCATGCCCGGTGTTGAGCGACTGTCCATCGACCTGCTGGTCAAAGAAGCCAAGAGCTGGTTTTCATTAGGCATTCCGATGATCGCTATTTTTCCGGTCACGCCTCAAAGCGCTAAGACTGAAATGGCGGAAGAGGCCTACAACCCGGATGGACTTGCCCAACGCGCCGTCAAAGCACTGAAAGAAGCCTGTCCTGAGCTGGGGGTCATGACCGACGTAGCACTAGACCCGTTTACGACCCACGGACAGGACGGCATCATCGATGCAAATGGCTACGTATTAAACGACGTCACCAGCAATATTTTGGTCAAACAGGCACTTTCCCACGCCGAAGCTGGCGCAGACATTGTTGCGCCTTCCGACATGATGGACGGCCGGGTGGGAGCCATCCGCTTATGCCTGGAAAGTGAAGGGCACATTAATACCCGCATCATGGCGTATTCCGCCAAGTACGCTTCCGCCTATTACGGCCCTTTCCGTGATGCCGTCGGTTCCGCCAGCAATCTGGCCGGAGGCAACAAATACAGCTACCAAATGGACCCGGCGAACAGCGATGAAGCCCTGCATGAAATTGCCACGGACCTGGAAGAAGGTGCAGATATGGTCATGGTTAAGCCCGGCATGCCTTATCTCGACATTGTTCGCCGAGTGAAAGATGAGTTCAAAGCCCCCACTTTTGTGTATCAGGTCAGTGGTGAATACGCCATGCACGTCGCGGCAGCACAAAATGGCTGGCTTGATCTGAACTCAGTCATGATGGAATCCTTGATTTCATTCAAGCGTGCCGGCGCCGATGGCATCCTGACCTACTTCGCCGTCAGGGCAGCAAAGCTGTTAAATGAGTAGTTGCCATCATTGACGGATGAGCTAACGCTTTTAAGGAACACCAAGCAGTAAGTAATAGCAGGTAACAAACGATGGAAAACACTGAACTGGACACACTAAACGAACCAGACGCGCCTGAGGCCATTGATTTAGATAATCCCGAATTTTATATCAACCGGGAATTAAGCCAAATCAAATTTAATGAACGCGTGTTACACCAAGCGTTGGATGAGCGTCACCCGCTGCTTCAGAGATTGTTATTTACCTGCATATTCAGCTCAAATACCGACGAGTTCTTCGAAATTCGCGTTGCTGAGCTAAAACGACAAATAGAGTTCGGCCAAGAAAAGATTCTCTCTGACGGCATGTCACCCGAGAAAGTGCTGCAATCCATCAGCGAGCAATACCACCCATTGGTTGAACGTCAATATCAGATCCTGAACGACGTCATCCTGCCCGAATTGCGTAAAGAAAATATTCGCTTTTTGCGCCGTGAAGAGTGGAATGAACGACAGGTTGCCTGGATCGAAGAGTTCTTCAACGAAAGTGTCATGCCGGTGATGAGCCCGATTGGGCTGGACCCTTCACACCCATTTCCGAGATTGGTCAACAAAACCTTAAACTTCATCGTCGAGCTGGATGGCAAAGATGCGTTTGGCCGTGAAACCGGCCTGGCCATTCTGCCGGCGCCCAGATCCCTGCCAAGAGTGGTACGTTTGCCGGATGAGCTGTGTGAAAACGGGGGCGACAACCTGGTGTTCCTTTCCTCCATCATTCACGACCACGCGGCCGACCTGTTTCCTGGTATGACCATCGACGGTTGTTACCAGTTCCGAATCACCCGAAACGCCGATTTGGAAATTGATGAAAACGAAGAAGATCTGGCCAATGCGTTGCGCAGCGAGTTACTGTCCCGTCGTTATGGCGATGCGGTTCGCTTGGAAGTGGCCACCAACTGCCCGGACGAATTGGTGGAAGTGCTGCTGAAACGTTTCAACCTGGAAGAAGACGATCTCTACCGGGTCGACGGCCCGGTGAATTTATCCCGATTGATGCAAACCCTGAGCCTGGTGAAAAGGCCGGATCTCAATTACGAAAACTTCACACCCAGTTTGCCCAAAACGCTCAAGCAGTCGGTCAAAAACAACATTTTTGATGAGATTCGGAAAGCTGATCGCATCCTTCATCACCCGTTTGAGTCGTTCACGCCCGTGGTCAACTTATTGATGGCCGCCGCCCGAGACCCGAACGTCATTGCGATTAAGCAAACGCTGTATCGCACCGGTGAAAATTCAGACATTGTAAAGGCTCTGTGTGAAGCCGCCCGAAACGGTAAAGAAGTGACCGCCGTTATTGAATTACGAGCGCGTTTCGACGAGGAAGACAACATCAACCTCGCCAGCCTGTTACAGGAAGCCGGTGCATTGGTGACTTATGGCGTCGTCGGGCATAAAACCCACGCCAAAATGATGTTGATTTTACGTCGAGAAAACCAACAGCTGAGGCGCTATGCCCATCTGGGTACGGGGAACTATCACTCAGGTACCGCCAAGTTATATACCGATTATGGCTATCTGACGTCCAACGATGAAATCACCTACGATGCCCATCGAATTTTCCAGCAACTGACCGGCATGGGTAAAATTCAGAAAACCAAGAAACTCTTGCACGCACCGTTTACTCTGCACAAGGGTCTGATGGAACTGATAAACCAAGAAGTCAAAAATGCCGAACAGGGACTGCCTGCCCGAATCATTGTGAAGTGCAACGGTTTAACCGAACCGAAAGTCATTAAAGCGCTGTACCGAGCATCCCAGGCCGGGGTTAAAATCCAGTTAATCATTCGCAGCATGTGTTCGTTACGACCTGGAATACCGGGCGTCTCCGAGAACATCACGGTTCGTTCTGTGATCGGCCGTTTTCTGGAACACACTCGTATTTTCTATTTTGAAAACAATGGGCAACCCAAACTTTACGGTGCCAGTGCCGACTGGATGGAGCGCAATCTGATCAACCGCGTTGAAACCTGCTTCCCCATTGAACCCACCAAGCTGAAAAAGCGAATCATTGAAGAACTGAACTGGTATCTGGAAGATAACTGCCAAAGCTGGGAGTTAACCAATGAAGGCGTTTACGTGCTTAACACCCCGGGCGAGGATCAAGAAGAGATCTCTGCCCAGACCAACCTGCTGGCCAATCTGGCGTTGAGTTCTTAATCTGATCAATCTGGAATGACGTCCCGGACGGGTACGTCATTCCATTTTTGTTGAAGCTCTTATCCGCCGATCAATGCACACTGACTTTTTGGGCAGACTGTACCTTTAATTCAACAGTACCTTTAATTCAACAGCTCTTCTAGTCCAACAAAACGTCTAATCCAACAAAGCCTCTAATCAACAGAGGCATTTAATCAAACAGTATTTCGCCCTGAAAACCCACCTTTGGCCACATAGCAACTTCTTCTTTCAGCATCTCCAACGCCAACGGGTAGTTGTCCGGCCAGGCATCGGCAAACCTGAGTTGCAACAGCCCCTCATTATAAGTCACTGACACTTTAGGCGGTGCCGGCATAAACCGGGGCGCGCACAAGGTCACGGACAAACGTAATAAAAACATCAACTTCTTTAATTGTAATGTCCGGCCGGGAGCGAAATTTTCCAACTCCTGTAAGGCAATTTTACGTCGGTGTAAACGCACCAGCACCGCCAGTTCCCGTTGCTCATTGGTCGAAAACCCAGCCAGGTCCGACTGTTCAATCAGATAGGCGCCGTGCTTATGAAACTGACTGTGGGCAATGCATCGGCCAACTTCGCACAGACAAGCCGCCCAATTGAGCAGTTCCCTATCCTGTGGCAATAAGTTCCAGTCTTGCTGTAACTGATCAAACAGGCTCATCGCCGTTTGTTCACATACCACCGCCTGTTCTTGCGGCACATGAAAACGCTCCATTAATGCCAACACGGTACGCTCTCGTACATCTTCATGACTCAACCGACCCAGCACGTCATAAAGCACGCCTTCACGCAAAGCACCGTCCGAGTACGCCATTTCTTCAATACCCAAAGAATCAAAAATCGCGATTAAGATCGCCACACCTGAAGGGAACACGCTTTTACGTTCCGGCTTCAGCCCTTCGATATCCAGTTCATCCACGTGATCATAAGACAAAATCAGACTTTTCAGGCGCTGCAAGGCTTCACGGGTAATCCCGGACTCCGTCCAGCCCCGAGCCACCAATACCCGCTCAATATTACGAATCGAGCCCGAAGAACCCACCACCTCATGCCAGCCTTGTGCCAGATACTGATCGCGAATGCTCTGAAGCTCCATCTGAGCCAATAACACAGCCCGATCAAAATACTTACGTTTGATTTTTCCGGAGGCAAAGAATCGGCTGCGATAGGAAACGCAACCCATATGAAGGCTTTCCATTTCCTGCGGTTCAAATTGTTGACCAATGATGAATTCGGTACTGCCACCACCAATGTCGACAATCAGTCGAGAATCGCCGTCGTCCGACAAGGTATGGGACACACCGAGATAAATAAGACGCGCTTCTTCCCGACCGGCAATCACTTCCACCGGCACCCCAAGAACGGCTTCGGCACGATCAATGAACTCTTTCCGGTTCCTGGCCACACGCAATGCATTAGTACCAACAATTCGAATTCGGTCTTTTGGGACGTTGGTGAGCCGTTCCGAGAAACGTTCGAGGCAAGACAAGCCTCTCATAATCGCTTCTTCATCTAAAATCTTATCCGGCCCGATCCCGGCTGCTAACTGGACTTTTTCGCCCAAAGTTTCCACCACACGGATCTCACCTTGCTCTTCACGAGCGACCACCAGGTGAAAACTGTTTGATCCCAAATCAATGGCAGCTAATGCATTAATATCGCAGGTCATATGATCTCTTTCATCATTAAAAGACTTGTATTTCAGCTCTGTGCCCATATAGTACTGAGAATCCAATGAACACTTTGTGGACGTTATCATGCCATTTTTTACAACAATCTGCAGCCGTCCAGCCTACCCAGCCATTGAGCCAGCGCAAGGAACTTAATGGTGGATTACGGTACCAATAGTAACAACGAATTCTATACCAACCTTAAAAACTAAAATTAGGACTGAACCATGAGCGATTTGATCGTAAGCGTAACAGATAAAACTTTTGAGGATGAAGTGCTGAAAAGTGAAGTGCCTGTCATCGTAGATTATTGGGCACCTTGGTGTGGCCCATGTAAAATGATCGCACCGATCCTGGAAGACATTGCCAACGAATACGGCGACAAATTGAAAATCTGTAAGCTGAACATTGACGAGAACGAAGAAACGCCACCTAAGTACAACATCCGTGGTATTCCTACGCTGATGATTTTCAAAAACGGCGATGTGGAAGCCACTAAAGTAGGCGCGTTGTCTAAATCTCAACTGACTGCATTCATCGACAGCACGGTATAATCGTCGTCCGTCAGTAAAAACAGGCAAGGCCATTTTTGCCTGTTTTTTCATCAAAAACTCAGAAAAATGCGTAAATCCAAGTTAAATTGATCAATTTTTGGTAAATTTCTCTGGACTGACGCCGAATATACTTCTATATTGAGTGACAGATGATCTGAGGACTTCTTAGCATCCTCCTTTCCCGAAACAAACATCTGAAACCTATCTCAGTTAAATCTCAACAAATCAAAAAAATACTATTCACAGGAACTACATGAATCTTACCGATCTCAAGCAAAAGAGCATGCCTGAGCTCTTAGAAATCGCTTCTGAAATGGGACTCGACAACTTAGCAAGATCCCGCAAACAGGACGTAATCTTCACAATTCTTAAGAGACACGCAAAAAGCGGTGAAGACATCTACGGTGACGGCGTACTAGAAATATTGCAAGATGGCTTTGGCTTCTTGAGATCATCCGATAGTTCCTACTTAGCGGGCCCTGACGATATCTATGTTTCACCTAGTCAGATCCGCCGATTTAACCTAAGAAAAGGCGACAGCATTTCTGGCAAGATACGTCCTCCGAAAGACGGCGAACGATATTTTGCAATGCTCAAAGTTGATAAAATCAACTACGGCAAACCAGAACACGCAAAGAACAAGATCCTTTTTGAAAACCTCACTCCACTTTTCCCCGACGAACGATTGAAACTAGAAGCAGGAAACGGCTCGACCGAAGACCTGTCTGCTCGTATCATCGATCTGACTTCGCCCATCGGTAAAGGTCAGCGTGGTTTGATTGTTTCTCCGCCGAAAGCGGGTAAAACAGTGATGCTTCAAAACATCGCTCAGTCCATCACGCGTAACAACCCGGAATGTCACCTGATCGTACTTCTGATCGACGAACGCCCGGAAGAAGTGACCGAGATGCAGCGTACAGTTCGCGGCGAAGTGGTCGCCAGTACGTTTGATGAGCCACCGGCACGTCACGTACAAGTGGCTGAAATGGTTTTGGAAAAAGCCAAGCGTTTGGTTGAACACAAACAAGACGTGGTGATTTTGCTGGATTCGATCACCCGTTTGGCACGTGCTTACAACACCATTGTGCCTTCTTCCGGTAAAGTCCTTACCGGTGGTGTCGACGCTCATGCCCTGGAACGTCCTAAGCGTTTCTTTGGTGCGGCTCGTAACGTCGAAGAGGGCGGTAGCCTGACCATCATCGCAACAGCGTTGGTCGATACCGGCTCCAAAATGGACGAAGTGATCTTTGAAGAATTTAAAGGCACGGGTAACATGGAAACGCACCTGGATCGTAAGATCGCAGAAAAACGTGTATTCCCAGCCATCAACGTTCGCAAGTCCGGCACGCGTCGTGAAGACATTCTGACCACCGAAGACGAACTGCAGCGCATGTGGATTCTTCGTAAATTACTTCACGAAATGGAAGACATTGCTGCCAGTGAATTCTTGCTCGATAAGCTAAAAGGCTTCAGAACCAACGAAGAATTTTTCTTATCCATGAAAGGTCGTTAATTTCCTCTGCAAACAAACCATTGCAGCGAATTACCGCCTTGTTAAAAAGCCGCTTGAACTGAGTTCAGCGGCTTTTTTATTGCCTGCCTTTCAACCTTTCGGCTTAAATTGATCAAATAAAAACCAATTTCCCATCTATACTCTTCACCTATGAGTCAGAGTTCCTGTTTATAACGATTCTGCTGCTTGCTTTTGTCACGTATCCGAATGCCACAGCCATTCAGTTCAACAAAAACAAGTTGCTTTCATAGGTGGCAGTCATGATCCAGATTAAAGTTTTATCGCTCGCCGGAATGCTTACCTTCTGTGGGTACGCTTATACGGACAATCCGGACGGTGACTTAATGACAGGCATGACCATAGACCATACCGTCAGCCGCTTTGGCCACGAGTTTTACCGCTATCTGGCCGATCACCGCCGGACGTATTACCCCAACGCCAAAGAAAATCTCACCATCAAAGAACGACCTTCTGCCCGCTGGGGCAGCATCATTTGGGTCGAATCCTACAGCACGCAAGTTTACTACAACCGGATTGGTGCAGGTGGCAACGACATCAAAGCCATTGCCGAAGCCGCATCCACTCACATCAACAGGCGGTTAAAGCAACTGGAAATCGAAAAGCTGTTTCAAAAAAGTGACGATCTGGCAGAAGACGAAATCACCCTGTAATCAACACACACTGAATCACGACCCAATGGCACCCAACCCAGAGGACAAAGCAATGAAACGTAAAGCCTTGAGCCGCTCTCTCCAACTACTTACCGGCTTATTCGTTACTGTCTCCGGCTACGGCGGTGAGCTGGTTTACCAACCCGTCAACCCAAGCTTTGGGGGCAATCCGTTAAACGGCTCTTACCTCTTGAACAGTGCTCAAGCGCAAAACAGTTATAAAGACCCCGACGCAGCCGGATCAGCATTCTCGCAACGCTCGGCCTTGGATCGCTTTACCGACTCTCTCGAATCCAGATTGCTTAATCAATTACTGACTGACGTTGGCTCAGGCAATGAAGGGACACTCATCACCGACGACTTTGTGGTCGACATCATCGATGACAGCGGCAACTTATTTGTGCGGGTGGAGGACAGGGAAACCGGTGAAACCACCGAAATTCAAGTCAATGGCCTGAACCCAACCAATCCTTAATTTCCTGAAGAATGAGATGATGAAAGTGCTATCCATCATGAAAGTTTTGCTTACCGGATGCCTAGTAACCCTACTTGCTGGCTGCGCGGTTCAAGATCAACTTGGGATCAAATCAGCGGGCTTAACTCCGCGCTCACATACCTATTCTGAGCTGATTTCTTTGCCAAAACCCAAAGGTAAAATTGTCACAGCGGTGTATAACTTCCGTGATCAAACGGGTCAATATAAGCCCATTCCCTCCAGTAACTTCTCTACTGCTGTGACTCAGGGAGCGACCTCATATTTAGTCACTGCACTCCGTGATTCCGGTTGGTTTATTCCGGTGGAAAGGGAAGGCTTGCAAAATCTGCTAACGGAACGAAAAATCATTCGCGCAACCGAAAAAAATGCCAATGAAAACTTCGAATTGCCGCCGCTGATGCCTGCCACCGTAGTCGTCGAAGGCGGTATTGTCGGCTACGATACGAATACCCGCACCGGCGGAACCGGCGCTCGCTATTTAGGCATTGGCGCTGCAGAGCAATACCGGCAAGATCAGGTCACCATCAACCTGCGAATGATCAACACTCGCTCAGGCGAAGTACTCGACAGCATCATGACCACCAAAACGGTGTATTCCCAGGAAATTCAGTCCGGTGTATTCAAGTTCATCAAATTCAAAGAGTTATTGGAAATTGAAGCGGGCATGACCACCAATGAACCCGTGCAGGTATGTGTCATGTCCGCCATTGAATCGGCGTTGATTCATTTGATTGCCAACGGCCTGAAAAACAAGAACTGGCAACTGGCCAATCCCGACGAATTAAACAATAAAGTGCTCCAGCAATATTTCGCAGCTAAGTCACCTCTCATCGAGAGTTAAACGCCTTTGCTGTCTGATTGAGGATGCTTTAATCCCGCCACGGGTTTAACGCAGTTTCTCAGCCAACGGTTCGTTTATTGCTATTGCCTCTTTTCCTTTCCAATCAAGATCAACGTCTAACCCGAAACAGCGACTCAAGTAACTCATATGAAAACCGTACCTTTAATCATGCTGTTATTCACCACCTTAATTTGCAAAGAGGGCTTGGCCATGGACATACACTTCAACCCAGTCACTGACCAAGATCGATTCACAGTCAGCCCCACCGCTTTCTGTCACTGTGAAGGCCTGTACCACTATCAGCTCATTTCCAAAAAAATCAGTGATTCAGGTTCCAGTGAGGCCCGTCAAACGGGCCATTTCCGAGCCGTGTCCCACCAAGAAACGCGGTTGGCTACCGCATCTTTTAATCTCACCGAAGGCATTCATTTCCAGATCACCCTCTCCATCACCGACGATCAGGGTCATATCATCACGGTTAAATCTCTTACACATCCAAAGTGAAATATCCTACTCTATCTTGTCAAATATCGTACCTAATAGTATCCCATTAACAACAACAAACCTTCCCGATCACCTCTCGCTGAACGGGCCTTCATCCCACAGAAACTCCCATATACTTTACTTACTGTTCGTCACATAACGACATAATTCATTACGAGCAGATAACGCAGAGAATGAAACGGGGCACGCAGTATGCACCTTGTGAAGAGGGTCTTTGGGCTAATTTTGTTAAGCCATGCAGCGCTGGGCCAGGCTGATGACTTGCTCTCAGATCCTCGATACCGTTCTTTGGAGCTCGGCCATTATGGCATCCCACGAGGAGCCTCCAACCACGACATTTCAGTGGCTCAAGATGGCAACAACAATGAATTAGTCAGTTATCAGGTTGGCTCTCGCCACCGGGCAGACATTTCCCAAACAGGGGACCTTAATAGCACAAAAATCTGGCAACTCGGCGCGCGCCATTATGCAAACGTAAACCAACAAGGCATCGAGCATGAAATACTGCTGATGCAAATAGGCGTTTCGAATTCCGCGCATGTTCAACAGTTCGGGTACGCCAATGACGCCAAAGTATTACAAGTCGGCGTAGGGAATTCAGTCGATATCTACCAATCAGGAAGTAATTTAAATGTATCCGTAAGGCAGTTCGGTGCCTTCCGGCATGCACAAATAAAACAAACTAACTGAAGAGATAAAACGAGGGTAGTATCATGAAAAGGGTAACCCTACTCGCACTATCAATATCCATGGCAACCAGCACGCTTTCCTATGGCGCAGGCAGTACCGCCACGGTAAACCAAACAGGTGGCACCAACACCGCCACTGTGACACAAACCAATGTGAATGACGCAGAGGCAACCGTTGACCAAAACGGTGACCTGAACTCAGCGGTCGTTTTACAGGAAGACAGTCTGAATGCGATGTATGCCACCGTCAATACAACGGGGACCAACAACAGCGCAGACATCCATCAAAGCGACTCCTGGTTTTCCACGTCAGAAATCGTTCAGGATGGCATGGACAACGTAGCTGAAATCGATCAGTTATCTATCTCAGACAATACCTTAGCCAGCATCCATCAGGTCAGTAATACTGAAAATGATAACGGCTATATTTCACAGCTCCAGGCGGTTTCGTCCACGGCAACTATTAATCAGGTAGCCAACCTAACCGGATTAAATACCGCCCAGATCTTCCAGAATGATACCTTAGATTCCAGCGCAACGATTACTCAGGAAAACACGCAAAATGATACTGCGCTCATCACCCAGAGTGGCACAAACCAGTTCGCAGACGTTGTTCAAAACGACTCCTGGACATCCACTGCTACTGTAAATCAAATGGGTGTAGACAACGTAGCTCACCTAAATCAAACCAATATCAGCGATTTAACCTCAGGTTTAATCAACCAAACTGGTGATTGGTTAATGGCTGACGTCAATCAAACCAATGCGATATCCTCCAGTGTGGAAGTCCATCAATTTGGAATGGGACATATTGCAACCGTTAATCAGACAGCTGATTTCAGTAGCGTATACACCAATCAGGTAGATTCATTCAATACGCTGTTAGTAAATCAAGACGGTACCTACAACCACACAAACATCGACCAATCCGGTTCGGAACACATGGCGACCGTTAACCAAAACGGCCTTGGCACAGCAGGGAACGATAACTATGTGACCGTCATGCAATCCGGCTTCATGAATACGTCGTTCGTTTCGCAGACCGGTGGCGGCGGTAACAGTGTGACAGTGAATCAATTTTAACTGAGTCCCGGGTCAACCTGTCTCGAAGCCCGTACCGGCTGACTCAACTGACTCACTGTTCACCCAGACACGAGGATCTTACCTATGAACAAGATCTCACTGATTCCACTGTCCATTGCCTTGGCCAGCTCTGTGGCACTGGCAGACAACAGCACGTCCACCGTCGATCAGAACGGCGATGGTAATACCGCTGATGTCACCCAGTCCGGTGTCCATTTTGCGGATGCCAATGTCAGCCAAAACGGGGAGTCCAACACGGCAACCGTGTTGCAGGAAAGCAGTTTGTTTCCGATGTACTCCACCATTGACACCACAGGCAATAATAACAGTGCGGATATTTACCAAAGCCAATCCTGGTTTTCGACGTCCTACATCGAACAAAATGGTTCTGATAACGGCGCTGAAATTGATCAGGAGCAGATTTCAGCGGTGACTAGCGCGTCCATTTACCAAATTGAAAGTACCCTCAATGACGATGGCTACATTTCACAGGTACTTGCCGTGGGTTCCACCGCGACGATCAATCAGACTGATAACTTTGGTAACCTGAATACAGCGGATATCATTCAAAACGGCGTGTTTTTGTCTTCTGCTGTAATAACCCAAAACAACACCCAAGGAGATTCCGCTTCTATCACCCAATCCGGTTTAAACCAACGAGCAACGCTTCTGCAAGATGATTCCTGGTTCTCAAGTGCCAGCATCACTCAATCAGGATCAAACAGTTCGGCGGATTTAACCCAGACGTTTGTGACCGACGGATCAACCAACCACATCAACCAGGACGGGGATTTACTGATCGCAACCTCCGACCAAAACTTCTCGTTTGCCTCCGATGTGTTGATTACTCAATCCGGTATTGAAAATACCGCGACCGTCAGCCAGAACAGCAACAACAGTTCTGTCACCGTCACCCAGGATGATGAGCTGAATGATGCAGAGGTAACCCAATCGGGCGCTTATAACCATACCGACGTGAGCCAAACGGGTATTTCCCACATGGCCACCGTCCATCAAAGTGGTTTCGGCGCAGTAGGCACAGAAAATTATGTGACCATCACCCAATCCGGGCTACTGAACACCGCCACTGCGACTCAAACCGGCTCAGGAGGTAACTCGATCACGATCAGTCAATTCTGAAACTTCATAACTCTTACCCCACCCGACGTGCTCATACCAAGCACGTCGGGTGGGCTTTTTAAATATCTTATTAAAACACTAGGCTTTTCTTCACCCCCCGAATCCGCGATAATTCAGCGCAAAACAGTCTCTTGGACAAGCTATGAAATACAATGACTTGCGTGACTTCATTAAAGCGTTAGAAAAATCCGGTGATTTGGTTCGGGTGTCTGCCGAAGTCGACCCGCACCTCGAAATGACTGAAATTTGTGACCGCACCCTAAGAGCTGGCGGCCCGGCCATCCTGTTCGAAAACCCAAAAGGTTATGACATGCCTGTATTGGCTAACCTGTTCGGTACACCGGAACGGGTGGCGCAAGGCATGGGTCAGTCGGATGTCACTGCGTTGCGGGAAGTGGGTCAATTACTCGCATTTCTGAAAGAACCTGAACCTCCCAAAGGCCTCAAAGATGCCTGGTCCAAGTTACCACTGTTTAAACAAGTGCTCAAAATGGGGCCGAAGGTCGTATCCAAAGCCCCCTGTCAGGAAGTCGTGCTGGAAGGCGATCAGGTCGATCTGAACAAAATCCCCATCCAGACCTGCTGGCCCGGCGATGCCGCGCCATTGATCACCTGGCCATTGGTCATCACCAAAGGGCCACACAAAGAACGGCAAAATCTGGGCATTTATCGCCAACAGCTGATTGGCAAAAACAAACTGATCATGCGCTGGTTGTCCCACCGTGGTGGCGCTCTCGATTTTAAAGAATGGCAGGAAGCCCATCCGGGCGAGCCTTTTCCTGTATCCGTCGCATTAGGTGCAGACCCGGCCACCATTCTAGGTGCAGTAACGCCGGTACCGGACACACTATCCGAATACGCCTTTGCCGGGCTGCTTCGCGGCAGTAAAACCGAGCTGATCAAAAGCATCGGCAACGAACTGCAAGTACCCGCCAGCGCAGAGATTGTTCTGGAAGGGTTCATCTACCCGAATGAAATGGCCGATGAAGGCCCCTATGGCGACCACACCGGTTACTATAATGAAGTGGATCAGTTCCCGGTATTCACGGTGGAGCGCATTACCCACCGTAAAAATCCGATTTATCACAGCACCTATACCGGTCGCCCACCCGATGAGCCCGCCGTACTTGGCGTCGCGCTGAACGAAGTATTCGTTCCGATCTTTCAAAAACAATTCCCCGAAGTGGTTGACTTTTACCTGCCGCCGGAAGGCTGCTCATACCGGCTGGCGGTTGTTACCATTAAAAAGCAATACGCAGGGCACGCCAAACGCATCATGCTTGGGGTTTGGTCATTCCTACGCCAATTCATGTACACCAAGTTTGTGATTGTCTGCGATGACGACGTCAACGCGCGTGACTGGAACGACGTGATTTGGGCCATGACCACCCGCATGGACCCGGCCCGCGATACCGTCATGATTGAAAATACGCCCATTGATTATCTGGATTTTGCCTCACCGGTATCCGGCCTGGGGTCGAAAATTGGGTTTGATGCCACCAACAAGTGGTCTGAAGAAACAACAAGGGAGTGGGGCAGGCCCATTGAAAAAGACCCTCAAATCGTCTCTCGAATCGACGAGATGTGGGACAGTCTGGGCATAAAATTACAAGATAAAAAGCCTTTCTGACTATGGATCGGCTGAAGATTACCACGACCAACGGCCACACGTTTTTGTGCCGTGAAGACCAGGTCGTTCTGGATGCAGCCTTAGAACAACATTGTTTCATACCCAAAGGCTGCATCAACGGGGTGTGCGAAGTGTGTTACGGCGACTTATTACAAGGCACCGTCGCACTCAACAGTGGCTTGGAAATAAGCGCACCACCAACCCAAAAAAACGTTTTATACTGTATAGCAAAGCCTTTGACTGACTTACACATAGGCATTAAAGCCTTTCGGGGCCCTGGAGAATATAAATTGCAAACCATTGCTTGCCAGATCGAACTCTTACAACCGCTCAATCATGATACCTACCAGGTTCAGTTACTGGCGCCGGCCGGTAAGTCCCCCGAGTTCCATGCGGGTCAATATCTGGAACTGCTTCCTGAAGACGGTAAAAGTTATCCGTTTACAATTGCCTGTGCTCCGCAAGGCCGCTCGATCGAGCTTCATATTCAGGTGCATGAAGACAACCTCAGTGCACAATACATATTGGAACAGCTGACCTCGCAAACGTTAATGCGCGTAAAAATGCCAATGGGCAACTGCTTCTTGCCCATTGAACGGCATGAACTAAAGCAGGATGTCCTGTTAATTGCTGCAGGGACGGGTTACGCTCAGATGAAAAGCATCATTGAAGCTTGCGCCAATGACGACACTGTCACCGATGAAAACAAACCAAAATTGCATTTATTCTGGGTAGGTAAAAAACCGGAAGACCTGTACTTGAGTCAACAAGCACAGGCACTGCACGAGCAAGGCGTCATTCAATACTTTCCCATCGTTCGCGACACAAACCAGGGCTGGGACGGTTACAGTGGTCTGATCGAAGATCTGATTCTTGCCAACTTCAAAGACCTCAGCCAGTGTTCTGCATTCTTCTGCGGTTCTCCGAATTTTGTGTATGGCATCTTTGATGCGTTGCAGGAAGACGGGCTGACTATGGAGAACTGTTACTCCGACGTTTTCGATTACGCCCCTCGCAACTAAACAACATCAACGCGCCTCCAGGCACCCGATTATCGACCTGTTCATACCTTCTTGATGCCTGGCTCAATCCCGTTTGCTGATTGAGCCAGAACAAACATTTCGTTCTTATTCCTTCTTCTGATCTACGCTTCATCGTAGCCCAACCAGATTTATGTGACATTTTTGTTGTATTTATTTTACACTGCGCGCGAATTAAAACTTGCAGCAATACTCAAATCAACCACGAGAGTTCTTTTATGGAATTTAAAAACCTAAACCAACTCGAACAAGCAACCAGCTCTTATCAGACCGAATTGGTTCGTATGGGCATCGCTTTGCTATTTATAGCGGGCATCATTATTTACACATCCGTTCAAATGCAAGGCATCGAGCAAGGTTATATGCTCATCATTGCAGCGATGATCGGCGGCTACATGGCCATCAACATCGGTGCAAACGACGTTGCCAACAACGTTGGCCCTGCCGTTGGCTCAAAAGCCCTAACACTGACTGGTGCCCTGTTAATTGCTGCCATATTTGAAGCGGCCGGAGCCATTATAGCTGGCGGTGATGTGGTTGGAACCATTAAAAAAGGCATCATCGACCCAGGTGCAATTTCGGATACCGACGTCTTTATCTGGTTAATGATGGCGGCACTGTTGGCTGGGGCCATCTGGCTCAACCTGGCCACCTATTTGGGCGCTCCCGTTTCCACCACGCACTCCATCGTGGGTGGGGTATTAGGCGCAGGCATCGCCGCCGGTGGTTTTGGTATTGCTAACTGGTCAAAAATGGGCGCCATTGCAGCAAGCTGGGTAATCTCTCCGGTACTGGGCGGTATCATTGCAGCGTTATTTTTATACTTCATTAAGCGCACCGTCTTAACCAACCACAACATGCTTAATTCCGCCAAACGCATAGTTCCTATTCTAATCATGTTAATGGTCTGGGCGTTTTCAACGTACCTGATCATGAAGGGATTGAAGAAAATCTGGAAACCAGGCATTGAGATTGCTGCTCTGACCGGCCTGGGTATTGCTGTAGCCACCTGGTTCTTGAGCCAACCACTGATCGCCCGTAAAGCCAACAAAATTCAAACCAACAACGTACTGGAAGAAAAAGAAGGGGTGAACAGCCTGTTCACAGTCCCTCTGATCATCGCCGCAGCCTTGTTAAGTTTTGCTCACGGCGCCAACGACGTTGCTAACGCAATTGGCCCACTGGCTGCGATCAACGAAGCCATCTTGAGTAACGGCATTGTATCTAAAGCCTCTATCCCACTTTGGGTAATGATGGTTGGCGCCATTGGTATTGCCATCGGTTTGATTCTGTTCGGCCCGAAACTGATTAAAACAGTGGGCACTGAAATCACCGAGCTGGATAAAACACGCGCCTTCTGTATTGCTATGGCCGCAGCCATCACCGTGATTATTGCGTCTCAGCTTGGCCTGCCAGTAAGTTCCACGCACATTGCCGTGGGTGGCGTATTTGGCGTAGGTTTCTTACGTGAGTATTTGAAAACCAGCTACGCCAGCCAGCTGCATACCATTGTCGATCAACACGAAGGCAGTGAGCGCGAGCAAATTGAACAGTACCTGGCGAACTTCAAAAATGCATCCGTGGAAGAAATGGCGCGTATGCTGAAGCAACTGAAGAAACGTGAAGCGGATGTGTTCCTGAGCAAAGGAGAACGCAAGCGTCTGAAGAAAGTGTATAAAGAAGAGCTGGTGAAACGTTCGGCACTGACTAAGATTATTGCAGCATGGATCATCACAGTACCGGCATCCGGCTTACTGGCAGCCATCTTGTTCTTTACCATTCGAGGCATCATGGTAGGTTAACCCCTCACCTCTGATTCCACCAAAAAAGGCCAACATGATGTTGGCCTTTTTTAATGTTCCATTGGGTTGATTTTGCCTCCTATCGGAAGCCTGTCCTGCTCGCCCTCCAAGAGCGCTGTTGATAGCCGTTCTACCAACTAAAGCTCAGAAAGAACTCTAGAGTTCAGGATCAAATTCAAACTCACCCACACCGCTGCGAGGCTTAGGCATAGGTAAATCCGGCAAGCCATCAGTCATCATAGAGACCGCCTGAGTGAAGTACTCATTGGATTTCTCATACTCACCCAAGTGACCTAATAAACGACACATCTCGCCATAGATCTCAGCGTTCTGATCCAGCCGCAAACTGATTTCAAAATATTCGCGAGCCTTACCCCAAAGCTGATTGGCCAGGCATAAACGTCCCAAAGTAAGCATCAACACCGCACTGTGCGGTCGATCCTGCAACCAGCGCTCGGCTTCCAGCAACTGACGGGCAATGTCATCGCCTTTGATGATGCCATACAAGTACACCAGACGATCCACCCATTCATCATGCAAAAAGTGGCGAATCACACGTTCCGCCTGTGCATCCTGATCCACCTGACGAAGGAAGCTGACGTAACGAATGACCATTCTTGGGTCAGACTGCATTGAGTAAGGCAAAGATTTCCAGAACTTTAACAGCTCTTGATATGCTTCTTCTTTGTCGGTGTGCTCATTCAACGCCGCCATTTTGCTGCTTAGAAAAGATTTGGTGATCTTACGCTCCAGCGTGGCAATTTCTTTCTCAGACAATGCTTTACGCTTTTTCAGCTCCGGCAACAGGTTCTTAAGGTGAACCCAGTCTTTTAGTCTCATGTAAGCCATGCTTTGCAGCTTTAATAAATATCTGTGTGTCGGCGCTAATTCACGAGCACGTACCAGCGTCGCCAGCGCCTGTTCATTCATGCCTCGATCCAGCTGCAACTGGGCCTGGGTTAAGTAGATGGCCAACTCGTGCTTAGGGCACTCGGTCAACGCCGTAGCCAGTAAAGAGTCCGACTCTTCCTGCCGACCCTGCTCCTGAGCGGATCGCGCCATCGCCAAATAATGGATAATCCGGTGTTTGGAATCTTTCAGACTGCCTTTCAGCAGTTTATCGGTTTGTACCCAGTTCCCCTGAGTAAATTCCACCAGCCCTTCCATCGCATTAAACAGTGCTCTTTTCCGAACACGTTCTTTCTGCCAGAAGCTAAAGTTCTTAGGGGCTGCGACCAACGAGTTGAAAATTCGAACGAAGAAATAAAATAAACTCAGAGCAATCAAAGAAATCAAGGCAGCAAACCAAAAGCTGGTCTCTAAGGTATAGCCCCAGTAAGTAATTAACACATAACCAGTATCTTTACTGGCCAGGTACGCAAAGCCACCACCCAGTAACAACGCCGCCAAAGCAATTAAAACAATGCCTCTCATTACTTGTTTCCTTGCTGCTTAGACGATGTTTCGATTTTCATCAAATTCCTTAACACCGCGTCTTTCATATTTTGCTGTACATTTTCTAAGTACGTTTTAAGCACCTGATGGGAACCAGAAATATCCACTTCTTCCATCATCACCTGGGCAGTCTCTAACCGAGAGATTTCCTGCAAGAAAACCGCTGTATTCGGACGACCATGATAAACCTGCTCTACCAATGTTTTGGCCTGCTGCAAAGACGCGTTATACACCGTTTGGTTTTCTGACATCAACGCTTGTTGTGCATGCATCAGGCGCATGATCAACATACTGTTGAATTGCCCCCGGGTTTCCTCATCCAACCAGCCAGCGGCAGGTTTTACATCGGAAGAGGTTAAGCGTACCAATCCATTCAACTTAAACTGAACCCAGTCCAGAAAGTTATCCTGCGGCGGTTGTTGCTCTGTTTGTACAATTTCAAATTCAGGTTTGTTTTTCTGCAATTCAGGGATTTTTTGAATCAGGCTGTCCAGATCCAAATACAGTTTAGTGCGGTCGGTCACTTGACTTGCATTCAGTAGCAGTAAGTCTTTACTCACCTGACGACGCACAGGCAATAAATTCGGATCGTCCAGTAACCTTAAGTATTCATCTGCCACAACCAAAGTGGCTCTGGCACCGGCCAGATCACCGTCCAATTGCAAGCGTTGCGAGGCCAGTTTCAACAAGTATTCCAAACGGGCTATTTCCCAGTCCTGACGACGGATGCCGGTCAGGCTGGACAGCTGATCAGACACATAGCCCAATTGCTGTTTTTGAGTAGAAAGCTGTTTTTCCAGCTGAACCAAAGTGCTCACCGAAGACTGCTGGTTCTGATCTAATGAAGAAACCACCTGCGCACTTTGCTGGCTTGTGTTTAACAAGGTTTTTTGACCCAAAGTAAGGTCATCCACGGCCTCAGTTAAAGTGACTGTTTGCAGGTAAAACCAATAACTTAACCCACAAAGTCCAATCACCATCAACCATAGCATCGCCATCAATATGGAATTACTTCGAGTGGTACTTTTGGGCTTAGTCGGAGAGGGTTGGCCGGTGGCCTTGGTCACAGACGGTGACGCTGTAGCGGCTTTAACTCGCTGCGAATCAGACACGGTGTTACTGGATTTTTCCTGCGCCGCTGACGTTTCAGAAAGCGTGTTGTCAGAAGAAGTGTCGCTAGCAGCAGTATTGTCCGAAGGCGCGCCGGCCGATGACGTACTGTCATCAGATCCTGTGCTCGTTGGCGCGTCTTTCGTTGGAGAGGTTTCTTGCTGTGCATCGGAGTTCAGAGCTTCATCCGATGCCGCCGTCTCTTGCTGAGGCACATTGGATTCAGCGCCTGATGTAGTGTTCGATGCATTATCCTCTGTTTCAGATAGTTTATTGATTGGCTTTTCTGGGTTATCCGAATCCTGCATCCAAGCATCTCTCTTATCTAATCAAGGTTATAAAATTAAACTCTTCTTTCATTAATAAGAGTATAACCCCGACTGTCTCAAATATGCGATGTTTAAACCGATTTGTTCCGGTTTCGGCATGGAATTTTAAAGTGCACCAAGCACTTCAGAGACAATCGCATCGTTGGATGCACTTTTACAGCAAAGAATATGCTCAGACGACACGCCATGAGCGATTAGAACATCCGCCACCCGAAGGCTGGGCACCAGCCACTTTGCCGTATGAGGCAACGCAGCGGTATTTGAATTTGCCCCCTTTACGCCAAGCATTTCAAGCATAAATAAGAAGCTTTCTGCACTGGCCACCTGAATCCAGTCACAGTGACTTGATAAGGCCTGCTTCAGCGCCTTACTTTCCGCCAGATTCGGCTGTCTCCGATACAAAGGTAACTCAACCACCCGAGCACCACGCTCGGCCAATCCTTGCTGAATGAGTTGTCGTCCACCTTCGCCTTTTACGATCAACAGTTTTTGCGTTTCAACAGACGCCAATACCGATAAAGCCAATAAGGCTTCACTGTCTGTGCCATCGGGAATGTAAATAGCCTCGCGAGGCAACTCAGGTAGACAGGCCGCTAATTTATTGGCGGTCGCCTCACCGATTGCGACCCAATTCAAGTTCACCGGCAGCTGAGGCCAATAGTGATCGATATGCTCCGCCAGCAATGCCGCCGCATTGGCGCTGACGACAATCACAGTGGAAAACCCGTCCAGATCCAACACCTGGTTGCGGGTCACTCCCGTTAACGCAATGGGCTCTATGTTCATGACCGGTACGGAACAACTTTCAACACCTATCTGGGTTAGCTGCTCAGCCAACGCAGATGCGTGCGGTTCCGCCCGGGTAATCAATAACTTCATCATGGAATGAGATTATTCTGCGTCATAAACATCATCAAGAATGGCCTGAGCACCTTGGGCCAACAACGCTTCAGCCACTTCAATGCCTAACGCTTCGGCGTCTGAGCTGTTACCACGAACTTCATGACGCAGCATGGTTTTACCATCCGGGCTGCCCACCAAACCTCGCAACCAAATCTGATCTTCCTGCAACTCGGCATAACATGCGATAGGCACCTGACACCCGCCTTCAAGACGACGGTTCATGGCTCGTTCAGCCAAAACCCGAGTGGCTGTGGCTTCATGATGAAGCGCTTTGATCAGCTCGATGGTTTTTTCATCGTCCACCCGGCATTCAATACCAACGGCACCCTGTCCGCCCGCAGGCAGGCTCTTTTCCGGACTGATGCGCTCAGCAATACGATCTTTCATTTCCAAACGCAACAAACCGGCCGTCGCTAAAATAATGGCATCGTATTGACCGTCATCCAACTTGGACAGACGCGTCTGTACGTTCCCACGCAACCATCTAATCTCCAGATCCGGACGACTTTTCATTAATTGACACTGACGACGCAGACTGGAGGTGCCCACAACAGCGCCATTCGGCAGGTCATTTAATGATGCAAACGAATTCGATACAAATGCGTCTCTCGGATCTTCTCGTTCGCATATCACCGATAAACCTAAGCCTTCCGGAAACTCCATAGGTACATCTTTCATGGAGTGCACCGCAATGTCTGCCTCGCCATCCAACAGGCAACGCTCCAGTTCTTTTACAAATAAACCTTTGCCGCCGACTTTGGCCAAAGGCGCATCCAAAATTTTGTCGCCACGGGTCGACATAGCCACCAACTCAACCTCTAGCTCGGGATGGATGTCCTGAAGCCTGGCTTTAACGTATTCAGCCTGCCATAAGGCCAAGGGGCTTTTGCGGGTAGCAATGCGAAGAATATTAGAGGTCATAGCGTTCTCAATAAAATAATCAAAGATAACGCTATGCTACCAGAGAGCACTGGTCAGTAGAAATCCAAATAATGACAGAAATCAAAGACTTTGCATCAATTTCCGCAAACCGGACACGTGGCGACGACTGACATCCAAACTTTCTTCCAATCCGCGCACCTTAACCTTATGTTGACCCTGACCGCTGCGCTCCATGGATTCCAGCTGAGCCACTGAAACCAGGCAGTTTCGGTGAATGCGATAAAACCGTTCACCCAACTCTTTTTCGAGTTCTTTCAGTGTTTCATCAATCAACACTTCGCCATGGCGATGCAACACAGTGACGTATTTCTGATCGGCCCGAAAGTAGTAAATTTCTTCAATTGGAATCAGCTCCAGCCCCCGGTGGGTCCGGGCACTGATGTGTGAACGGGCAACCGGTTCTTCGTCTTCACCGTTTCGCTTTCCCAGTGCCGACAGCTGCGCTTTGTTCAAACGGCTGGCACGCTTTAATGCGACGGCCAGGTCGTCTTTGTTTACCGGTTTCACCAAATAACCAAGCGCCTGAACATCAAACGCTTCCACCGCGTATTCATCGTAAGCCGTGCAAAAAATAACCGCCGGTGGGTGTTTCAGCTCCACCAGTTTCGCCGCCGCCTGAAGGCCATCCATTTCGGGCATTCTGATGTCCATCAACACCACATCCGGGCGAACCGACTCTACCTGCTCCACGGCTTCCACACCATTCTGAGCAAGACCGATCACCTGACCATCGGGGGTCTCTTCGACTAATCTTTTAAGACGTTCACGAGCTAAAGGCTCATCATCAACTATCAGAACTCGCATAGAATACCGCTGCACCAAACTCTTCGAAACCATTGCGCGAAACAACAACAATTAATACCGCGTTTACCCGTTTTGGGCATCCGGAAAAAATCATCTCCATACAGCCTTTGGCTCCTGTCACTAACAAAAGAATACCACGGCTACATCTTGCAACTGACCTTTTCCTTATTCTGAATTGTGTTGCTATTCCTTCAAGAGTTTCTCTGTATATTTTGATTGAATGTTTACGACGAACTCATTACTTACTGAAAAGCATAGATGATTGTCGAAACATAACAATCATTCTGTATTTCGCCATTCACCGTTGCGCTCTCGCCGTATATTGCTTTTAGTCTAGCCCGTATATTGTCCAGCGCCATTTTCTGACCACGATGATTTACGGATTGATTCACAGGCACCGTGTTGGACACACGAATGCACACTCGCTGGTCTGCCTCTTGGTAGGCTTCTACCCGAATAACGCCCTTGGCCGAAGACGGCTGGATGCCATGATAAATTGCATTTTCTAATATCGGTTGCAACGTTAAAAGCGGTATCGGCGTATCACCTGACAAACGCTCAATATCCCAGGCAACGTCCAACCGGTCACCCAAACGCAAGGACTCCATCGACAGGTATTTTTTACACAACGCCACTTCTTCGGAAAACAAACCCCGCTCCCGATGTTCACCTAGCGTGGCCCGGAACAATGCCGACAAATCTTCAACCGCCTGCTCAGCCTTCACCGGATCAATCATGATTAAACTGGCAATAGTGTTCATGCTGTTAAATAAGAAGTGTGGCCGAATTCGCGATTGCAGTGCTTCAATGCGCGCTTCCAGTTCGGCTTCTGAGCGACGGTTCAGCTCTGCCCGAACATACAAATAACGCACCAACAGCCCACCGACTAATCCGGCAACCAAGCCGTTCTTAACCAGTTTAGGCAGTGAAATTTGATCCATCTGTAACACGTCAATCAAGGCCGTCATCGCCACAACATTAAAGATAATGATGCAATAACTGATCAGCGCAGCCACCGGGTCGGGCAATGTCATCAGCCGCGCTCGAATGCCACACAAGATGGCCGCACTCAGTAAAGTGACCCATTGTAAAAACAGTGACAACCAACCAAACAGTTCAAGACTGATTTCATCCCACGGCTTCAGTAACACCAAAACGAAGGCCAGCACTTCAGCAGTAATCACCAACACCATCAAAGACGCACTACTGCACAAATTAGGTAAGAAATAAGTACGATCTAACGAAGCCGTTGCCATGATTCATCTCTCGGTGGGTGACCAGGTCAATTTTTAAAAGTGTAGCTTAATCAACAAACTAACACTTACGTCTGAAAAAAATCGGAAGTAACTCAAAAAATTATGAATCTAATCACTCGAAAAGCGGAGAATTGTGATTAAACTTGAATACAAAGGCAGCCGTAACTCCGCCAATGTTGTCAAATAAGGACTCTTTTTCAGGACGATACAATGAACACACCCCTGCTCAGGCTGCTATTTTTGCTTTTCCTGGTACTCACAGCCCCCAAAATTCTGGCCGATGACAACACCACCGTAACCATCTGTGATGATGAAAACCTATGGCCACCTTATACCTTCATTCGAGAAAGCGCATCCCAGCCGGAAGTTACCGGAGCCATGATTGAGTTAGTCGACGCCATTTTCAAACACAGTCAGTTAACGTATTCATTGTCCCTGACGCCTTGGAAGCGTTGTCTTTATCAAGTAGAGCATTACAGCGGAGCGCCTGCCTACGAAGTTTTTATTAACGGATCATTCAGCGAAGAGCGTGCGGCCAAGTTTTTGGTATCTGATCGTGTTTACAGTTCTGGTGCGGCGTATTTTTATTCACAAAAGACATTCCCGAACGGGCCTGATATCAAACGTCTGGCGGATGCTAAGGATTACACAATTTGCGGTGTGCATGGCTACAGCTATGAAATGTTCAACATAACAGCGGATCACATTGCGATCTCTGCCGGGGATTTACATGCCGCCTTTCGCTTACTGAAAAACAACCGCTGTGAAATCATTCTGAACGCCTATTCCGTCCCTTTTGGTTCAAAATTCACCGACAAACCAATGATCGACGACACCATAAAAGCCAGAATATTTGATGAATTACCACACCAGCAATTTCATATTTTTATCTCTCGTCAATCACCGAGAGCCGAGAAATTAGTTTCTCAGATCAACCGATCCATCCAGTACTTAAAGAATAGTGGCCAAGCTGATAAGATTTTCAGACAGTATTTACCCGAGTGTGGAACCGACTGCTGACCAACAATCTGTCACACGAAAAGAAAGAAACGTCAATAATCAAAACAACAAAAAAAAGATTAATGTCAATTAATTAACGTCCGATATACACAAGTACACAGTCAAAATCTTTTTTTGAATTCCCTAAAAAAACCAGTTAAATTGATTATTAATGATCAATTTAGTTGGCCAAGATGGCAACTTTTATTACTGACCAAACATCGAGCGTTGTGTGAAAAAAGATACGGAAATTACACTCTCCAGAAGGAGGTTCCTGGAATACGCGACTACCTTGTCGGCCGTAGCGCTGGGCAGCTCCTATTCGATGTTCAATAACAACTCATCTCACTCACCGATGAACCACATCGCAGGTACTGAAGTACCGCCGTCCCCAGCCATTCTGACACCCAAAACCATCACGCTTGAAACGAATGCCCCGGAAACTATCATTCGCCAATCTGATGAGCAAGTTCCGGAAGTCGTGGATGTGACGGAAGCCATAGAAAAAGCAGAACGGCAGCGGATGTTAGAAAAAGTCCAGCGGTTTGATGAAGATCTCGAAGGCGATCTCTGGCTCAGCGAACAAGAGTGGCTGTTGCTGCAAAGTGCGCATTCAAAAATCGAGCGCGTAAAAAACTACGTCGGCTATGGCCATTTCAACATTCTGTCGTTTGATGAAATGTTGAAGTACGCAAAATCCGTCACTTCGATTGGCGCTTTCGATAAGCAAGAATTGGTATTGCTTGAAGCTAACTTTTATCGGGATGCCGCCGACTTAGGTTTCATGGGTCAGAAGGTCGTCGATAACCTGACAAACCAAGTCAAGAAAACCAACGTCAGCAAAATTCCAGGTTCCGGCCATTATTTATTTAAAGGCGAATCCGAAGAGTACCTGAAGGCACTGCAAAAGAAGATCGGCGACGACCTGATTTTAACGTCAGGCGTTCGCAGCGTGGTGAAGCAATATCAACTTTACTTCCAGAAAGTGATAGACCGCAAAGGAAACTTATCACGAGCATCCCGCTCTCTGGCGCCACCCGGCTATTCTTTCCACGCCTCCGGTGATTTTGACGTTGGTCAGCGCGATTACGGCAAGCTCAACTTTACCGCACAGTTTGAAAAGTCAGAAGTTTATAAACGCCTGGCGGATGAAGGTGTCATTCGTATTCGTTACACTGCTGATAACCTGCTGGGTGTTCGTTATGAGCCTTGGCACATTCGTATGGTTTAAGCCCTACCAGCCTAAACCACACCCGTTTGTACCCACCGGCTCAACTTATCGGGCGGCCGAGAACAACGTCCAACTGCCAATCAGAATGAACCCTATGCCCGCCATGATCGACAAGTGCTTAGGATTTAAATAATTAGACAGCAAACTGCCAGCCAGCACGCCGATGGCGGACGCAGCCACCAACGCAGCCGATGCAGCAAAAAACACCGTCCACTTACTCACTTCTTTATCAGCAGCAAACAGCATGGTCGCCAACTGGGTCTTATCACCCAACTCAGCCAAAAACACAGTCACACAAATCGTCAGAAAAATTTTAATGTCCATTCATAATTCTCTTCATAAACATAAAGAGGGCGGATTATACCCATTTTTAACAAGATGAGTTTGCTCATGCTATAATCCGCGCAATTTATCTGCACACAGTGAGAATAAAAAGCATGTCTGAGTCGAATAATCAAAAATCAACCAACAGCCAATGGGGCGGTCGCTTCTCTGAAGCCGTCGACACCTTCGTGGAAAAATTCACCGCGTCCATTGAATTTGATCAACGGATGTATCGACAAGACATAGCCGGTTCAATCGCTCACGCAACCATGCTCGAGAAAGTCGGTGTCCTCACTTCCGATGAATTAAACCAGATCATCAACGGCTTACAGGAAGTTCAGCAGGACATCGAAAACGGCAACATGGAGTGGTCCATTGCGCTGGAAGATGTACACATGAACATCGAAGCACGTTTAACCGATAAAATCGGTATCACCGGTAAAAAACTACACACAGGACGTTCGCGCAACGACCAGGTGGCCACTGACATCCGTTTGTACGTACGAGACGAAATTGATTTCATCTGTGAAGAAATCACTCGCCTGCAAGAAGGTTTGTTAATGCTCGCCGAACGGGAAGCCGCAACCATCATGCCGGGTTTCACGCACCTTCAAACGGCCCAACCCGTAACGTTTGGCCACCACATGATGGCCTGGTTTGAAATGTTGTCCCGAGATTTTGAGCGCTTCCAGGATTGTCGTAAGCGTGTTAATCGCTCACCACTTGGCGCCGCTGCGTTGGCAGGCACCACTTACCCAATCGACCGCGCCATGACGGCCAAACTTCTTGGCTTTGACGCACCCACTGAAAACTCACTGGACTCGGTCAGTGATCGTGACTTCGCCATTGAACTTTGTGCGGCGTCGTCTTTGTTAATGACTCACTTATCCCGCGCCTCCGAAGAGCTGATTCTCTGGACCTCCGCTCAATTCAACTTCATCGACCTGCCGGATCGTTTCTGCACCGGCTCATCCATCATGCCTCAAAAGAAAAACCCGGATGTGCCTGAACTGGTTCGGGGTAAAGCCGGCCGTGTTACCGGCCACTTAATGAGCTTGTTAATGTTGATGAAAGCGCAACCTTTAGCGTACAACAAAGACAATCAGGAAGATAAAGAGCCTTTGTTTGACGTCATCGACAACGTCAAAGGCTGCTTACGGGCTTATGCCGATATGATTCCGGCAATACAGGTCAAAGAAGCCTCCATGCGCGAAGCTGCACGCCGAGGTTTCTCAACCGCAACGGACTTAGCAGATTACCTGGTTCGCAAAGGCATGCCGTTCCGCGACGCCCATGAGGTGGTGGGTAAGTCGGTGGGTTACGGCATCGACCAAGATAAGGATCTGAGCGACATGAACCTGGAAGAGTTGCAGCAGTTCTCGGACATGATCTCCGAAGACGTGTTTGATGTGCTCACTCTGGAAGGTTCCGTCAACGCCCGTGATCACATCGGCGGCACTGCGCCGAAGCAGGTCATAGCTGCAGTGGCTCGAGGCAAACAACGGCTTGCTGAGCGCTAATCACGGAAAAACCCAAGACCCGCAGTCAAACCTGCCATGGGCCGCCAATCCGGCGGCCCATTTTTTTGCCTCTGTTTATATGGCGGCTCCCAGAAAAGGCCATTCATCCAGTCCGCAAGTCTGTTCATCAAAATTTCTGAGCACATTCAACCATTGAAGACCATTATTATTGAGACCTCGGTCGCTTAATGAGAAATAGCGGTTAAAACTCAAAATAATTCATCCATGGCCGATTAGTAATGTAAGCGTTGTGGAAAACAAGCCAAGAAATATACGGTCAGCGGCGTATGTGATTGCACATAAAGCCGTTTCTGCAACTATACTCAAAATTAACTTAAGCAGCGGCCCAACCTTGTTCCGGACAAACTCGGGCCTCAGATGATTGAATGCAACACTTGAGGTACATGTGCAAGAACTTGTAGACCTTCCTGATATTCGGGCCATACAAGACATTGAAAAGCGATTCTTGCAGGTAAACGCATTACGCTTACAACGTACCCGAGACTCTCTTACCATTCGACAACAGGGCTTTATCGACCTGTTGCCTTTGCTGTTCCATTTCAATAATCCTTCTTTACCGGGTTACTGCCACAAGGAAACCCCATGCGGCATTAACAATTATCGCCCCGGCCGAGAGTCGTTATCTTTGCCACGCTCAGTAACCATGTCGCTAAAACGACAACAGCAGCAAAAAGGCAACCGAGCCATTCAGGGCATCTATTTAATGGGCAGTACGGGTACCATTGCTCACTCAAGACGCAGCGACTTCGATGTTTGGATTTGCACACATCAGGACATGTCACTGGAAGAGTCTGAATTATTAAGCCGGAAATGCGAAAAAATCACCGAATGGGCTCAGAAGCTGGGCGTCGAAGCCTATTTTTTCCTGATGGACCCCGACAAGTTTAAGTCCGGAAAAGTTGGCGAACTGTCCGAAGAAAGCTGCGGTAGCACTCAGCATTACTTATTGCTCGATGAGTTCTATCGAACGGCCATCCTGGTCGCGGGCCGAAAACCGGCCTGGTGGTTGGTGCCCCTGTCGCAACACCACATCTACGAAGGTTATATCAACGACATCTTCGAGCGTCGCATGGTGGAGCGCAATGAATACCTCGATTTTGGCCCGGTCAACGAGTTTCCCATCAGTGAATTCCTCGGGGCAGGGATGTGGCAACTCTACAAGGCGATTGACTCTCCCCACAAGTCGGCGATTAAACTGATGATTGCCGATGTGTATGCGGCGGAATACCCGAACACCATTCCACTGAGTCAACGATTCAAAGAAGCCCTGCACAACAGCAACACCGAGTTGAATGAATTAGACCCGTACATACTGGCTTACCGGGTCATCGATGCCTTTTTAACCCGGAAAAGTGATTTCACCCGACTGGAAATGGTAAGACGCTGCTTTTATTTCAAAGTCGGTATTAAAGCCTCTAAGTTCATTGACCAACCGCACCTGACCTGGCGAGAGAACTTATTAATTCAGCTACTGGAAGAGTGGGGCTGGTCTCAGGACAAGTTAGAACAATTGGATAATGTGGATCACTGGACCGTCAACCAGGTTGCGGCTGAACGCAAGTCGGTGGTTTCAGAGCTGATTAAATGCTATTCGTCACTGACCGAGTTTGCCCGGCAATACGATACAACATCCAACATGAGCGCCAAAGAAATCAGCATTCTCGGCCGCAAACTGTACGCCGCCTTTGAGCGCAAACCGGGTAAAATTGAATTCATTAACCCCAACATTACCGCGTCCCTGGAACATCAGGATCTGGCGTTTTGTTATCGTAAGCATCAGGAAAGCCACCAGCACGTCTGGGAGGTTTACCCCGGCCGTTCGGTCAGCCAGATTGAACGCCCCATCTATCGGGCAAAAACCTTAATCAAGTTACTCAGCTGGTGCAGGGTGAACGGCATCTTAACGAAGAACAGCTACACTTATCTCGATCAGCACACCACCAACATCAGCTTAACCGACCTGCACCAACTGGTGGACATCGTACTCGACAACATCCCATTTCCTCTGCCAAAGCTGAAACAGGACGTATTTTCAAAACCCGCGCATTTCTCACAAATCATTATCATCGCCAACACCGGTCAACAACTACCGAAAAACCTGCCTTTAGCCGATAATGTGAACCCGTTGAGTTATGGCAAGTCCAGGGCCAACCTGGTGCAATCGCTGGACTTAGTGCTGACCAATTCATGGAATGAAGTCATCACCAAGCATTACAGCGGGCCAGAAGCACTTGAGCAGTGCCTGTACTTATTAATCAACATCATCGCCAAACAAAAAGAACTGCAGCCAAACTTCATTACCCGCTGCCTGGGATCACAATTCAACGCATTAATACGCAAGAAAATCGTCACCCTCACTGAGCAAATGTCTCTGATATACGGTCACAAAAGCAGCTATGAAAATAGCCGCCTCATCTTAGAATGCGGTAAAAAGCATCTAATCCTGCATGCCGAAGAGAGTGAAGGGGTCGTTTCCACTTACGATACAATCCCCGAATTATTCACAGCGCTGGGCGCTCCGCAACCCAACTTCAGTCCGATTTCCATTGACAGCCACACTCTAAAAGCCACACCCATCAGTGCCATTGCCAGCGTCCTGCAAAAAGATCACATACAGGTATTCTTCGAAGCGGAACCTGCGATCAGCAGAGCCAAAGTGTATATCGTGGACGAAAATGGTTCGCTGTTGTTTTATACCACGCCCTACAACTCAACATCATCGCTTCTGAACCCTTTGGTGCGCTTCTTACGGTCTGTCCTGTTCCGTCAACAAACCCAGCTGACCTTAACCGAAAGTCAGCTTTTAAGCCGGAACATTCATTTCTGGCAAGTCAGCCGAGATTTAAGCCAAGGTTTTTTACTCAAAGCCGTCGATATTGAACCCCCGTCCCCTAACGACAAATACTTTACCGTACAAGCCATTGGCGATGGCTCCACCGAAGCCAGACTAAAGTTTACAATTTATTGCAATCAGGAAGAATTTTCTGAATTGGAATACGGAGATCACTTGTACACTGAAGTCGCCAAATATGTACTGTCTCATCGTAAAGAAAAGCACCGTTATCCATGTTATTTAACCGACTTGGAATTGGCCAAGTCCGACAGCACCCCATTTCCGCCGGGCAGCTTACAGACCATTCATTATCTGCGTCAAAAATGCAGGCTTGAAAAAAGGCTCAACCAGGCACTTCAATCAGTACAACTGTAGCCTTAGATGAGCGGATAAAATCGTTCGAACTTTAGCTGATAAAATTCATCGAATTATCTAACTCGTCTATGCTGAATAATGTGTTATTTTACAATGTTAAAACACACATATTGTTTGTATCGCGACTGAATAAGTACGCATCGATTCAACACAAACAGGATCATAAAAATATGACTATAAGAAGCCGTGTTCTTGGTTGGGGGACCTATGTTCCACCACGCATTGTCACTAACCAGGATCTTACAAAATTCATGGATACCAGCCATGAATGGATTGTAGAACGTACAGGGATTGAACAACGCCATTGGGCCGATGAAGGCGAATCTGGCGCAGGCATGGCAGCCAAAGCGGCTAAACAAGCACTGGCGGAAGCTCAAATCGAAGCCGACGAAATTGATATGATCATCTACGCCACCTTGTCCCCGGATGTTGACTTTCCGGGCTCTGGCGTTTTCCTACAAAGAGAACTGGGCTTGCGTCCTATTCCTGTGCTGGACATCCGCCAGCAATGTTCCGGCTTCATTTACGGCCTGTCCATTGCGGATAACTTCATCAAAACCGGCATGAACAAGAAAATCATGGTCGTTGGCTCTGAAATTCACTCCACCGGCCTGGACATGTCAACTCAGGGCCGGGATGTAACCTCTCTGTTCGGAGATGGCGCCGGCGTTGCGATCGTGGGCGTCAGTGACGACCCGGAGATGGGCATTTTATCATCACACATCTACGCCGACGGCACAGATGCAGAATGTCTGTGGCTTGAAAAACCGGGCAGCAAATACTTCCCGCGTATATCTCATGAAGACATTGACTTGGGCTTGCACTACCCAAAAATGCAGGGACAAAAAGTATTTAAAAACGCCGTAACCCGTTTGCCACAGGTGATCCTGGAATCTCTGGAAGCAAACAACTACAGCATTGATGACCTGAACATGCTGATTCCGCATCAGGCAAACTTAAGAATCAACGAATTCGTTGCCAAAAAGCTTAAGCTCGACGGAACCCGCGTTCATAACAACATCCAGAAATACGGCAACACCACAGCGGCAACCATTCCTCTGTGTTTCAGCGAAGCCGTTGAACAAGGCAAAATCAAGCGAGGCGATCTGGTTTGCTGTGCCGCCTTTGGCGCTGGTTTAACTTGGGGCTCCGTGTTAATGCGTTACTAAGTTTGGCTTAGTATCCATTAAACTGCCCGTGAGCACTGATATCCGGTGCTCACGCCGCTCTTTCATTCCCCTCTGATTTCGCCCTTTATTTCATCCTGCCAGACGCTATTTACTTAGAAACTTGATACGACTGACGCTATAATCTTCATTAAATTGAACGGTATGTTCGATAAATACAACACTACAGTGAAGCCTGCGACCTTATGATAACTTTGTATCAATTCACTATTTCGCAATTTTGTGAAAAAGCCCGTTGGGCCATCGATCACAAAGGGCTGATCTATCAAACCGAAAATTTGCTGCCAGGCACACACCGTAAGACAGCCTTAAAAGTCAGTCCGTCCACCCAACTTCCGATACTTCGTCACGGCCTGCAACACATTCAGGGCTCAGGCAAGATCATCGACTACCTGGACGAACAATACCAAACCCGGCTGTTGACCCCGGAAGATCCTAAACAACGTCAAAATGCCCTTGAACTGGAACACCGCCTGGACAAAGACATCGGGCTGCATTTGCGTCGTTTTTTCTACGCACATATGTTGCAGGATTCCCGCCAGCTGCGTCGTTTAATTACTCACTACGGCCCTTGGTACAGCAACAACTTTTATCGTCTGATGCTGCCCATGATCAAACGTAACCTTGTTAAGGAAATGAAGCTGAATGCGTTGGAAGCTGAACGCTCCAGGTTGATCATCAACAACATGTTGCAGCAGCTGGATAAAAAACTGGAAAACCGCGAGTATTTAATCGGTGATACTTTCACTCGGGTCGACCTCACCGCAGCGGCGCTGCTCAGTCCAATTTGCCAACCTGATAACCATCCTTACCACTGCGAGTTTCTGAGTCTGCCGAAAGAACTCGCCGATTTTCAAAACAAACTGCGGGACCGGCCTTTCTTCCATTGGGTTCAGGGGATCTATCAAAAACATCGCTGGGAAGTTAAACCATCGGATCGCTATAATCCCTAATCCATTTGACTCAGATTGCTGTTATAATCGGTCGCAAAATAACCTCAAATATTGGTAGGGCAACCAAGGTGCGACCGAATAAATTCTTTTTGATGTTTAGCGTAACGATTTTGAGCAGCTCATTACTCATCAGTGGTTGTGGTCAGAAAGGGGGCTTATACCTCCCTGAAGAGACCACTCAGACCAAGAAAACGTCTGAAGAAAAACAAAAACAGCCGGACTCAAAACACAAATCAAACTAAACACCCAAAGACATCGAATAACCTCCGTAGTCATTCGATCAAGACCACCGTATATTGGCCAACACACACAAGAATTAGCACATTATGACTCAAGCTTTTGAATACAGACAAAACCAACTTTTTGCCGAAAACGTTTCCGTACAAGACATTCATCAAACCTACGGCAGCCCTTGTTATATTTACTCGCGCGCGGCGTTTGAAAACCACTTTTTAGCCTATGAAAACGCGCTTCAGGATGTACCTCATTTGGTATGTTATGCGGTAAAAGCCAATTCCAACATCGCGGTGCTGAACGTTCTGGCAAAGTTAGGAGCAGGCTTTGATATTGTCTCCATTGGCGAACTAGAACGTGTGGTTGCCGCCGGTGGCGACACCTCCAAAGTGGTATTTTCCGGTGTGGCGAAAACCGCCGCTGAAATCAAACGCGCGCTTGAGCTGAACATTCACTGCTTCAATGCAGAATCCGACGCTGAACTGGATCGTATCAACCAGGTTGCACAGGAAATGGGCGTGGTTGCGGATATTTCTTTGCGCGTTAACCCGGATGTGGATGCGAAAACCCATCCTTACATTTCTACCGGTTTAAAAGACAACAAGTTCGGCATCAATGTCGATCAGGCACAAGCAACTTATCTGCGTGCTGACAGTTTATCCAATCTGAACGTGATCGGTATGGATTGCCACATTGGCTCTCAGTTGACCGAGATCCAACCCTTCATTGATGCACTGGATCGTCTGTTGCTGTTAGTCGATAACCTGGCAGACAACGGCATCACCATTGAACACCTCGATTTAGGCGGCGGCTTGGGCGTCGTTTACAATGACGAACAGCCACCGGAAGTTTCGGACTTCATCCAGTCAATCAAGACTCATCTTGGTGACAGAAAACTGAAACTGATCTTTGAACCGGGCCGTTCCATTGCCGCAAATGCAGGCATCATGACCACTCAAGTGGAATTTCTGAAGCCTACCGAACACAAAAACTTCGCCATCATTGATGGCGCGATGAACGACTTGCTTCGTCCGTCACTTTACGGCGCATGGCAGAACATTGTACCGGTAACCGTTCGCCCGGAAGCCGAGCAAAATACCAAGGTTTGGGACTTGGTCGGCCCGGTCTGTGAAACGGGCGACTTCCTGGGCAAAGAACGAGCCCTGGACTTACAACCTGGCGACTTGTTGGCAGTAAAATCTGCCGGTGCCTACGGCTTCACCATGAGCTCAAACTACAACAGCCGCAACCGCGCTGCGGAAGTGATGGTGGACGGAGATCAGGTACACCTAATCCGCAAGCGTGAAACCATTGAGCATCAACTTGCAGGCGAGCAGTGCCTCCCTGCTTAATACCTTGACGATGATCGGATTGAAAAGTACGGATTAAGCACTATGCGACTGAAGTTCACTAAAATGCATGGCCTGGGCAACGACTTTATGGTGGTTGACCTGGTCACCCAAAGCTACCACCTGGACGAAGCCACGGTTAAAAAACTGGCCGATCGCAACTTTGGCATCGGTTTTGATCAATTACTGATTGTGGAACCGCCCACATCGCCGGACGTTGACTTCACTTACCGAATCTTTAATGCCGATGGCAGTGAAGTTGAGCAGTGCGGTAATGGCGCCCGCTGTTTTGCTCGCTTTGTTTATGACAAACGATTAACGAATAAGTCTGAAATCCAGGTCAGCACCTCAAGCGGCAACATCACGTTACAGCTGCAACAAAATAAAGAAGTGACCGTGGACATGGGCGAGCCGGTGCTTACCCCGGCAGACATTCCTTTTGTCGCGGATAATTTTGCCACTGAGTACAGCATCGATGTGGACGGTCAGACACTTCAGGTCGGTGCCGTCAGCATGGGGAACCCTCACTGTGTGTTGGTGGTTGACTCAGTCGATACCGCAGACGTCGAGCGATTAGGGCCTTTGCTGGAAAGCCACCCCCGCTTTCCTCAGCGAGTGAATGTCGGTTTTATGGAAGTCGTCAACCGCAACGAAGTTAACCTCCGGGTGTATGAGCGTGGCGCAGGTGAAACCTTGGCTTGTGGTACCGGGGCATGTGCCGCCGTAACATCCGGCCAGTTAAGAGGCTTGTTAGATCCCGGGGTTAAAGTAAACTTACCTGGGGGCAGCTTATTCATAGAATGGGGCGGAGAAGGTACAACCGTCAAAATGACCGGGCCTGCAGCGCGTGTGTTTGAAGGTCAGATCTACCTCTAAGCAGCAAGATACCATTGCTTGATAGCAGGGGCTCAGCTGACCTCGGGCTGGGCCACACTTGCTGAATCCAATACACAGCACGCATTGAACCATACTGCGATACAAGCACTGATGAATAAAAACGACAGAGACTCTAAGCAATGACCGAACAAGCAGTTGAATTGAGCGAACAGCAGATTGAAGAATATCTGAATAAACACAGAAATTTTTTTGTGGGCAAAGACAAACTTCTTTCCAAAATGCGTATTCCCCATGTCACAGGCAGCGCCGTGTCGCTGGTTGAACGTCAACTGAACATCTATCGGGAAAAGCACAACCAACTCGATCAACACATTCACGACATGCTGACCATCGCTCGTGAAAATGACCGCTTGTTTGAGAAAACCCGTCGTCTGGTGCTGGATCTGCTGGACGTTCAGTCTCTGGACGACGTATTTCTATCGCTGGAAAACAGCATCCTGTACGATTTTGAATTAAGTGCCTGTTCTTTGCTGGCGTTTGGCATCAGTGATGACCAACCGCGTGAACACAATCAAAACAGCTACATGCGGATTGTGCTTCAGTCTGAATTGCCTGAAACCCTGGCCCGCTGGATTGCCACCGGACAACCGTATTGTGGTGCTCTGGATGGCGACCTGGCTCAATATTTATTTCCGCACGGCGCAGATAAAATAAAGTCTGCAGCAGTCACGCCGATTCGTCGTGGCCATGATCTCGGCATTTTTGCCCTGGGCAGCGAAAGCGAAGACCGCTTCAGTGCCGGTATGGGTACCATGTTTCTGAACTACATCAGCGACGTATTGGCCCAGGTATTACCCCGATTCGTAAATAATGCCCTGGACGAATTATGACCCAACGCGTATTCGTTTCATCGGTCGATGAATTCATACGCTACCTGACGGACGTCCGACAGGTCTCCGAACACACCGTCAGCAATTATCGCCGGGATCTTTTGCGCTTTTGCCACTTTTTAGAAAGTAAGAACATTAAACGCTGGTCACAAGTGGATTCCGGCCACATCCGCTTTTTCAGCGCATATCTCAAACACCAGCAGTTGGCCAGTAAAAGCATTCAACGCAACCTTTCTGCCTGTCGTAGCCTGTTCCGCTTTTTAAACAAAGAAGGCGTTTGTAAAACCAACCCCGCGCAAGCCGTCTCAGCCCCCAAAGCAGACCGGAAGCTGCCCGGCACATTTGATACCGACCAACTCAACGCCTTGCTCGGGTTTACACCCCAAACTTGGATTGAGTACCGGGACAAAGCCATCATGGAGTTGTTCTACTCGTCCGGTTTGCGACTGTCTGAATTGGTCAGCCTGAACCGGTCCAGCATTGACCTGATCTCAGGTCAGCTGAGAGTGACCGGTAAAGGCAACAAAACCAGAGACCTTCCCATCGGTCGCATGGCGATCAAAGCGCTCAATGAGTGGCTCGAAAAACGGCCTCAGAACACCGACCAGGCACTGTTTACCACAGAACAAGGCAACCGCCTTCAACCACGCAGCATTCAACAACGATTGAAGTACTGGATGGTGCGCCAAGGGGTGACAGGCAACCTTTACCCTCACAAATTGCGACATTCCTTCGCCAGCCATATGCTGGAATCCAGCAGCGATTTAAGGGCCGTACAGGAGTTGCTTGGTCACGAGGACATCTCAACAACGCAGATTTACACCCATCTGGATTTTCAGCATTTAGCTCAGGTCTATGATAACGCCCATCCGCGAGCTAAACGCAGCAAACCGCCCAAATAAACCAGCAGTGAGCGCTATGATTAAACTGATAACCTTCGACTTAGACAACACCCTCTGGGATTCAGACCCGGTGATTTTATCTGCAGAGCAAGCCTGCTGGGACTATCTCGCACAGCATTACCCCAAGGTTCTGAATCATTTCGATAAAATCTCACTTCGGAAACTCAAGTTTGAGCTGGCCGATGAGTTGCCTGCTTTAGCCCATAAAGTCAGCGACATCCGGATTTATTGCTTAAAACAAGCGCTATTACGATGCGGTTATGACGAGACGAATGCCGAGCAGGGCAGCCTGGACGCCTTCAACGCGTTCATCAACGAAAGACAAAACGTCACTTATTACCCCAACGCGCTGGACGTGTTAACCCGACTGTCACAAAAGTATCAATTGGCGGCCCTGACCAATGGTAACGCCAATCTGGCGTGCTTAAACTTATCCATGTTCGAGTTCGGCTTAAATGCCGAACACTTCGACGCGCCGAAACCAGCGTCCTACATTTTTGATGCGGCGTTAGCCAAAACCGGCTTAACGGCCAAGCAAGTGCTGCACGTCGGAGACCACCCCGAACACGATGTTTACGGTGCACATCAGGTTGGCATGCACACCCTGTGGTTTAACCAGCATGGTGAAGCATGGCAACGATCGGATTGCACTCCTGACCTGGTAGTGACCAAGCTGGAAGAGCTCCCTGAGTGCATTGCAAGTTACAACCGCCAGTTCTGACCAAACCTCATTACTGCGTTGAAATTCGATCCAATGCTTGTACCCGTCTGACTTCGTGATCTTCAAACAACGACTGCTGCAATTGGTTGATGGCTTCTTGCTGGCTGTCGGTGTCCATACTGGATTGCTGGATGGCTTGTCTTTGTTCCGCGTATTGATCGTAGCGCCCTTGCCAGACGCTTTGAGCCTGCTCCACTTGCTGCAACCTGGACGCCGCCTCTTCACCCAACACGTCTGCCCTGGCGGTATAAATCTCGTGCTCGCTGGCTCCGGTCGCTTTTAAATCCGCCACCGTCAGTTCCAGACTTTGCATTTTATAGTCGTCTTGTAAACGCGGTTTAACACTATCTGGGGCCTGTTCCATCAACGCCACATACGCTTTAGTTTTCTCATGCGAACTTAACGTTTGATTGGTGGCTATCTGCATTTTCTGCAACATATAACGGTCGAAGTCTTCGCTTTCACCATAAAAAGCGATCGCGGCTTCATCACCAAGATACTGCCGCCTCAAGTCACTCATCATATCCAACCTGGCCCGGTGCGCGTCCAGCGAGTTGCTTCCGTATTGAGCCAGGCCTGTACCGACTTGTTGTTCCAGATCCGCTAACGCGCGTTTTAAATCAATGTAGTTATTCAACAGTACCTGCGCTTCTTCACGGGCAGGTGAAGCCAGGCTGACTTCGATCAGGTTAGATATGCGTTCTAATATCTGCTCCAGCGTCTCTTCGCCCATCGATGACAGAAAGTACTCAAATAAGTCACGGTTATCACGAGACAAAATCAGGTGACCATCTTCATCCACCTTAAAACCACCATTGATATCCGTCCCTCGCAAGGACGCAGGCAGCGACATCAGAGCTTTGATCTCTTGCTGTTTCGTGGAGGGTGGTGAGGTTATTTCAGGCGAAGCAGGGTCAGAGTGAACGAAGTTTAGCGTTTCAGAGGCGACATCCGCTTGTGGGACAGAAACAGAGGACAAAGAATCAAATGAAGTGGGGTTGTTCGCGAACCAGACACTGGCCGAAGCCAATAACAAAATAAAAAGGGATGCTAAAATTAACGAAGTACGCATATGGACTACAGCTCCTCTGTCCAATGCGATGCAGTAAAAACTAGATAGGTCGGCTGCCGTATTTAGATTCGGGTTTTTTCGGCGGATCGGCCATCACATTCGGTTCAATAACCTTGACGGTACCTCCTCCGCTTAAAAACTCTTCTATATCGGACTCCAACTGTACTCTGAGCTCAACATGATTGGATCTTGATTTATTATTATTTGTATCGTTCGAGAAAAAATCTTTATCATTGTAGTTTGCCATAATTACCTCGCTTATTACCTGTAAGCAAGTAATAGTTATAGACAAAAAATTACACTTTTACTAAATTATATCCTCGATTTAATGAACAATTTTTAATCAAATCCACAAATTAGTCCATCTACTCTGGGTCTAAAGTGCCTAACATTTGGGCTTTAAAGTCTTTACTGACAGGCTGCAGTCCAATCCAGACTTTCAACAAAGCGTCATAAAAAGCTTTTCCTTCTAACAAGGCATCTTCTTTGCCCGGAATATGAACTAAGGTCCCTTCGCCAGGCAGATAATCAATGGTCACTTCATCACCGCGATGCAGGCGAATATCATCAAACAGAGATAAAAACTGATCAATCACAGGCTTGAGCGATTCGTGCTCGTCTTTGGTAATATTGATGACCAGAGCTTCGTTTAAGGCATTCGCAACCTTACGGGCGCTGACCCGCTTCAACAACACGTGGAACATCATGCGCTTGTGGCTGTCTGATGCAATAATCTGCTCAGGGTCCTGGCTTATATTTTCCAAATATAAACCGCCAATATAAACGTCAACAATCAAGTATTTTTTGCGTAATGCAGCACCGTTAAGTTCCAGCTGTGCTTTATTGTCTGCAAAAGACACTTTATCTGCCACTTCCACATCGGAAATGACCAGTGCCTTTGCATGAACCGAAGCTAAAACAAAGACATTGAGTAACAGTAGGCGAATCCAAAGCATAGTTCTAAACCTTAAGTGAAGCTTATTTTTATTATTTAGCCGCATCCTGCGTCAAAACTTATTTTTCTTATGCATACCGTCTGAAATATTTCAGATTGTAAACGGGGCCATTGTGCAGTGATCATCGATTAAAAGACACATTTAACGCATAAAATGTGAATACGATCACAAACCGACCGCTTTAAATGGACTACCGGGGCCTTTTTCAGCCAGAAAAATACGACCTTCTTATTTTAGATTACAGTTTGTAACAATATTTATTGCTCCAAAAAACTCAGCTGAACACGTTCAACTTCGTCTTTTATATGCTCCTTAAGATAAGGCCTTTCAAGTGCAAATACCTGATATATGCCTTTTCTTAACCGGTCTCTGGTAATTTGATCTTCCAGATTGGAATCATAAACCGCTGTTCTGAGGTATGTCGCCCAGGACGTCGCCACCAGCCAACTGTTAATGGCCAAGGCTGTAATCTCTTCATCGGTGATGGCAATTAGATCTGCTTTTCTAAGCCCTTGGTAAATCGCCCCAACATTTTCCAAACAACGACGACTGAACTCGGCATACCGGTCACGCAGTCGCTCATCACTTTCAAGGAAATAGGCCAGATCCCGATGTAAAAAACGAAATACCCACATACCTTCGAATATGGCTTCAAGGTAATGGGCTTTGTCCTCAATGGTTAATTCATGATCTTTAGGAACCTGTAAGGTTTGATCCACCAGCCGTTCATATTCCTGATAAATTTCAAACACAATTTCGGACTTGTTGCGAAAATGGTAATACAAATTACCTGGTGAAATGCCTAAATGGGAGGCGATATGGTTGGTGGTCACATTACGTTCGCCACGATCGTTAAACAGAACAAGTGCGGCTTCAAGAATTCGTTCTTTGGTATTCATCCAGGTTCGTTTCATCAGTGTATTACTGTCAGCACACTATCTTCACCCATCTTTAGCTTTGGGTCAAAAGATATCAATTTTGGCTATTCCTTAGTCAAAAAAGTTGCATTTCTCATTTAGAGCAATTACTCTAAATAGAAATCAGCAAAGATTAATACCTTTGCAACGACAAATTTTCGCTCGTAAATCCGATGTAGGAGCCACCATCATGGTCGCAAACGTTGTTGAATTAACGGAATCAAAACGTGAAATCCAGCATTTAAATCAAGTTCTTAGTGCTCAAAAACAAGCATTTCGTCAAAACCCGATGCCGACGGCTAATGAACGGATTGAAAATCTGAATCGATTAAAAAAGATGATTCTGAAATACGAAGATGAAATTTGTGAAGCCATCAACACTGACTTCAGCAGTCGTTCAAAAGATGAAACACTGATCGCAGAAATCATGTCAGTGGTATCCGGTATTAATTACTGCATCAAGAATCTACGCAAATGGATGCGCCCTGAAAAACGACACGTAAACCTGCTCTTTCAGCCAGCATCAGCCAAAGTGGTATATCAACCAAAAGGGGTGGTCGGCATTGTAGTGCCGTGGAATTACCCTGTTTTCTTATCGTTAGGGCCTTTGTGTTTCGCCATGGCGGCGGGTAATCGCGCCATGATTAAGATGTCTGAATTCACGCCTAAGACATCCGAATTCCTCAAGAAAATCATCAGCGAAACCTTTGATGACAACATGATAAATGTGGTCACTGGCGAAGCCGATGTGGCTCAGGAATTCACTAAAAAGCCGTTTGATCATTTGCTGTTTACCGGATCAACCACCGTTGGTTCCCACGTGATGCGAGCCGCAGCCGACAATTTAACACCGGTCACCCTTGAATTAGGTGGCAAATCCCCAGCGATCATAGCGCCGGATGCACCGATGCACGATGCCGTAGACCGCGTCTGCTTTGGTAAGTCGTTCAATGCAGGCCAGACCTGCGTTGCTCCGGATTACGTGCTTTGTCCTTCGGATCAGGTGGATGCGTTTGTCGACAGCTACCGGGATACCTTTGCGCGTCTGTACCCGACCATCAAAGACAATACAGATTACACCGCGATCGTGGATGATCGTCAGTATCAACGTCTGCGGAGCTGGATTGAAGATGCCCGCGCCAAAGGGGCGGAAGTCATTGAAATCAACCCTGCCAACGAAAACTTGCAGTCCGGTACACGTAAATTACCCTTGCATATCGTTCTGAACCCCACAGACGACATGACCATCATGCAAGAAGAAATTTTCGGGCCAATTTTACCGGTCATCACCTACAACAGCATGAACGAAGCAATCAATCACATTAATGATCGCCCACGTCCATTAGCGCTTTATTACTTCGGCTATAACGTTCAGGAACAAGAACATGTTTTAGCAAAAACACACGCCGGAGGAGTATGCCTGAACGATGCCATCATGCATGTGGCTTTGGATGACCTGCCGTTTGGAGGTATTGGTCCATCAGGAATGGGCGCCTACCACGGCCACGAAGGCTTCCTGACTTTTTCTCATGCCAAGTCGGTGTTAAGCAAACCAAGATTCAACAGCGGTAAATTGGCTTACGCACCTTACGGTAAAACCATTCATAAAATGATTTACAAGTTCTTTATCCGATAACGGTTTTTTCTTGCTGACCCCGTATCCGGCACGGGGTTGGCATTTTTCCACACCCAGACAGACGCAAGCGAAAGAACCGACTTTCAGCCAAAGCCAATAGCATCTCTGACACCATTCTTTAATTTCTGAGCTGTATCAAAACTTACACCCTTATCAAGCGCGTTATTTTTCGGTAACATGCGCGAACAATACACAGTGAATATCCGGAATCGGTATGAATATTGTTGTTTACCCTGGTACTTTTGACCCAATCACAAATGGACACGCAGACCTGATTGAGCGTGCTGCTCGTTTGTTTGATAAAGTTATTGTTGCTGTCGCTGAAAGCCCGAAAAAACGACCAACGCTGACCCTTGAGACCCGCGTTAAGCTGGCTCAGGAAATCACAAGCCACCTGGACAACGTTGAGATAGTCGGTTTCAGCAGCTTGCTTGCCGATTTCGTCTGCGAGGTAAACGCAAACATTATCCTACGTGGCTTACGCGCCGTTTCAGACTTTGAATATGAATTCCAGCTGGCCAACATGAACCGCGTATTAGCGCCTAATGTTGAAAGCATGTTCCTGACACCGGATGAAAAGAACTCGTATATTTCATCTACACTGGTAAGAGAGATTGCCGCTTTAGGTGGCGATATTTCTAAGTTTGTCGATCCGCGAGTTCAAAGCGTTCTTCTTGATCACGTTCGCCAAACAACGAATTAAAATCACACCACAGGAGAAATCAGTATGTCGTTACTTATTACTGATGAATGTATTAACTGTGATGTTTGCGAACCAGAATGTCCGAACGCGGCTATTTATCCAGGTGAAGTCGTTTATGAAATCGACTCCAGCTTGTGCACAGAGTGTGTCGGCCACTATGACGAACCACAGTGCATCGAAGTTTGTCCCATTGACTGTATCTTGATTGATCCGGACAACAACGAAACCAAAGAGCAACTGACGGAAAAATTCAAGCAAATTACCGGTCAATAAAAACGCTGTAAAACTAACAGTAAGTTAAGTCCTGTTAGTTTTACTTACCGTTCGCTAGAACAAATACACCAGTGAAGCTGAAGCCGTTACTGCGTAAAACTGATAATCCTTCGAAGTAAAACTGTCCGAATTAATTCCGTAAGCAACATCCAGCCCGAAGGTAGTGATATCCAGCTCGGTACGAATTCGAAAATCTTCGTTGATGTGGAACTGAGCGCCGCCACCCAACAAGATAGACTCGTTCGTTTGCTGTTCTTTATAAGGAATGGTATCAACATTACCGTCGTTGTTTTGATCACCTAATCCCAAATTAACCCGTCCTGAAAATAGGTAGTCAGATTCGCCCAAACCCAGTTTACCAAACACTTCCATAGGGCCAAACGGGCTTTCCGGAATGGGGTATGACAACACACCCGAGACATGCCAGGCTTGCATATCCACTTCACTGACCGAGTCGACACCGTACTCGTTGTAGTCGTAGTCCTGAAATGTCCATTCGATTGAAAAATTTTCTGAGAACTTATAACCGGCGATAAAGCGATAAGCCGTACCTGAGTCATCCCAGTCACTGTCGCCTGTGCTTTCTTTAACAAAGCCATCGTCGTCAAATTGAGTAAAACCGCCTCCGATACCAACATAAGGGCCCATCTCGGCATGACTTACATTAGCAATGAACAGAGCTGAAACGGCTGATAAGCAGGCTAGCGTTCGTTTTATTATCATTATTTTTCTCCTTATGTTCGAACGCTGGCTATTGTCACACATAAAAAAGGCCTCTTACGAGGCCTTTTCCACAATTTTTTCTTTATTAATCATTATTCTTCGGTTTTTTGTTCCACCACTTCATACTTTCTTTCAAGGGTTGAACAACCCAGGCAACGAATAAATGTCATCTTAGCCGGTTTGATCATCAACTCATCTGCGGCGTCTTCGGCATTGCCTCCAAGCAAAGAAAAAGGAGAGGTTACAATGAACAGTGCCGTTCCTAAGACCGTAACACCCAACATCACAGGCCTTACCACCAGGCCATCCAGAACCATTGCAGCCGCACTCGGCTGATTTAACTTAGCTGGGTCGGAAAGGGACTCTGCCATACCCTGAGTTGGTACAACCAACTGCATAATCAGCAACGTCATCGCTGCAAATTTACTCAACTTCACCCAAATTGTTCGCATGGTACTTTCCCTTCATCGTGCAGTAACAAAATCTACTTTTATATTGAACCAATAATAGGCTGGTTTTAAGTAAAATGTCAGTTTTTTTGGCATTTTGAGCAGTAGACCGTAGTTCTGCCCTGCATTTTGAGTTCTTTGAGACAACTTCCGCACTGATAGCATGCCTGATTGGCTCGTCCATAGACCATCAGCTGTTGCTGAAAGTACCCAGGCTTCCCATCACCACCCACGAAATCCTTCAGAGTTGTCCCGCCTTGTTCAATCGCTTTGGCAAGCACCCGTTTGATGTTTTCGGCCAAACGATTAAAACGGACCTTACCTAACTTAGCCACACTCACTGTCGGGTGAATACCAGACAGAAATAACGCCTCATTGGCGTAAATATTACCGACGCCCACCACCACTTTGTTATCCATAATGAACTGTTTCACCGCCACAGAACGGCGTTGAGCCTTACGATGCAATAATCCACCTGAAAATGCCTCAGACAAAGGTTCCGGACCCAAATGATTGAGGTGAGAAGAATTGGCAATGTCATCAATCCAAAGTATCGCCCCAAACCTCCTCGGATCGTTATATCGGATGATGACCTCAGCGCCGGAGTCGCTCTGAAACCGAATGTCCACATGATCATGCTTGCCGACCGTAGCGTGACCATCCACCACTCTCAGGCTACCCGACATCCCCAGATGTATCAGCAAATGGCCATGTTCAAATTCAAGCAGCAAGTATTTGGCTCGACGCTTCACCGCAAGCAAAGTGCGGCCCACCAAGTTAAACTCCAGATCGTCGGGCACAGGCCAACGTAATTTGCTTTGCCGAACATCCAGTCCGGTCACAGCCTTATTAACAATATGAGGTTCAATGCCTCTTCGGGTGGTTTCTACTTCAGGTAATTCAGGCAAATTCAGACCCTTTTTATTACTAACGAATCAAATCCAATTGTTCAAAAGAAGCGCCAGGCGCTTTAAGTTCATCAGCGACCGGTAACGCCCATTCAATCGGGCACTTCCCCTGATCACTTAAATATCGGTTAATTTCGGAAAACTGACCGCTCCCTAAAAAACCTCGATAGGCAGATAAAGGCGAGGGATGTGAACTCTCAAGCACCAGATGCCGCGTTCGGTCAATCTTATTGCCTTTTTTCTGAGCGTGACTGCCCCACAACAAAAACACCAACCCCGACGCCTGTGTGTTCAACAGATCAACCACCTTATCGGTAAACAGCTCCCAGCCTTGGTTCTGATGCGATCCGGCCGACCCGGCCGCCACTGTCAGCACATTATTCAGTAACAACACCCCCTGCTCAGCCCATGCCGTTAAGTTGCCATGGGCGGCAGGTGGAATGCCTAAATCTTGTTCCAGCTCTTTATAGATATTTCTTAACGAAGGGGGAATCTTAATATCGTCTTTTACCGAAAAGCTCAAACCGTGCGCCTGACCTGGCCCGTGATAGGGATCTTGGCCCAGAATCACAACCTTAACACGTTCAAAAGGGGTGTACCGAAATGCATTAAAGCGATCTTGCTCCGGCGGATAAATGGCCACGCCTTGTTTCTTTTGTGACTCCAGATAGCTATCCAGCTGTTTCATGTAAGGCATTTCAAACTCGCTTTTCAAAAGCTCTGACCACTTACCTTCCAAACCGAACCTGTTCATTGCCTGACCTTGTAATAATTATGTATTAATTTAAATCAAAATCGGATCTTATTAACGCCAGAATATGGATTAAATCTCACATTCGAACACCAAACATACCCACAGTATATAAGAAGCCATAGAATTAGACTCTTTCTGAAAATATATAAATAAGTAATTTATCAATTACTAAGCACTCAACAAAAGCAAAGCAAGGTGTTTGTTGTCACCTTGGCAGATGTGACCAGGATGGGTCATGTCCTCAAGCAAACAAGGATTCGGTTAACTATGTGGAGCCAAGGCAGCCATTATCAGGTCTATAAAGAGTTATTGGACGGAGCGATCACGCTGCCTAATCTTGGCAAACACTATGTGAATCTAAAAAACCGAACCGAAACGCAACCCTACGACCGGTCTCTGCCGATCCTCAATCAGCAACTGCTCATTGCGTTGTCGGCCAATTCCGATCTGTCCAGATTAATCATCAACGGCGCCAATCAAGGCCGATATTATGGTACACCCTCTGTTTCTCAATTAGAGCCGGCAGTTGCTCGTCTTGACTGCCAGGAGCTGTCCGACTTAATCACACTATTCGCCATCAGGGATTTAATCATCCCCGACAACTTACCCGCCAACCACATCATTCGGGATCTTTGGGAAGAAACACTGCATGTCTCATCCATTTGTGCCGCTATTTGCGCCCGTTTGGCCCGACATAACCACACGCCAATCAAACACGGTTTATTAGCCGGGCTAGTGTATCAAGTGGGCACCATAATGCTCCTGAATACCTATCGAAACAAAGGGTTAAGCATACCCAATCGGGATCACATTCTTAATATTCCCGGCAATATTGTGGCCAATGTGTCTTCGCTGGCCGCCATTCAGTGGCAGTTAAGCCCGGTGATTCACGAATGCGCGTTAAGAAGAAATCAATATCACGAGGTTAACTTCGATGCCTTTTCCATCATTGATGTGCTCCACATGGCCATCATTGTGCATCGGAATACCTCATCAGACGGCTCAAAAGAAGTAGAACTCAAAAACAGTTTTCCGTTCATAAAAGCGGTAAAAAACCGGCTGATACAAGAGGAGGCCGATCACTTCTCGCAGATGATCAAAGGCCATTCCTTACTGATCTTTCAGGGGCTCACCCCTCTGATCACCAAATTCCCCAATCACAACCCTCACCACTACCGGACTACCTACCTTCCCTACCAAAAGCTGGGTTAATTACGATACTGAGATCAAGATCAACAAATCCCTTTTTGTTTTTAAATTATTGCTTTAATATGCCGATACTTTCCTAAGACATTATGTTGAGACATCCATAATAACAATAAAGACAGGGACAAACAGATGTGGCGCTCAGGAATTCAATTCAAGGTTTATCAGGACATACTGACAGGTAAGATCAAACTGCCTAACCTCCCGGATAACACCATGAAATTAAGGCACACGTTAGCAAATCCAAATTTCCGAATTAAAGAATTACTGCCACCGCTGCACGCCAACCCTGAAATCGCAGCCATCATCATGCGCGCAGCCAATGCCAGTGTATTTTACGGCACCAGAGCGTCAAGTGACCTCAACTCAGCGGTGGTTAAATTAGGCGCCAATTCGATCACCTCCATCGTATTGACCCATTCGCTGGAAAGCACCTTAGTAAAAAGAAGCTTGCCTTCACGCCATTCCATTCGAAGCTTGTGGAAAAATAACCTGAGAATCGGCGCATTAAGCTCTGCCATTGCCCGAAAAATATCGGAGTTCGGGGTTCGGGTCGATGCAGACCAAGCACTATTGGCTGGCTCCATGTACCACGTTGGCACATTAATGCTGTTATCGTATCTTCAAAACCACAACCTGACGATGCCAACCGCTGAAGACATCGAAACCATACCGGCCCAAATTGCGTCCAACATTGCTGTTGTGCTCGCCAAACATTGGCAACTGGACGAGCAAATCGTGGAGTGCATTCGCTCACGCGAGCAGTTCGAAGAACTGACACCAGGCCCTTTTAACCTGATAGATGTTTTTCAGTTTGCCACTCTGATTCACCGCATTCATGATAAAAACGACCTGAGCTTGCCGTCATTAGAAAAAACCGTTCCGGTGAAAAAGGCGGCACTGCATGGTCTTCTTGGCGAGTCACTGGATCACTTTGTCTGCATGGTGGATGCCCAGGCGAATGTCTTGCTGGAGAGTCTTTCTGGTCAACCGATCAAAAATACCGGCCAACCATCGCAACAGAACGCTCATCGCTATGGCCTGGAAAAAGACAACCGCAAGAAAACCGCTGCCAGCCACATAAAGTCTTCTTCTCGATATTGCGCTTAGCTTTCGGTTATTAGCACCGCACTTCAAGCTGCGTCTTTAACGCTTGTTTGTCACCGGCCAAGCACCGTAGAATTCAAACACCTGATCGTAAGACCGTTCCCATTTCTGTCGTTAAAAAGGTTATTCCATGTTTCTTGGTGTTGATACTGGCGGTACATTCACAGACTTCGTGTTATTCGATGGCCAGCAAATAAAAGTCCACAAAGTACTCTCAACCCCGGACGCCCCGGAAAAAGCCATTTTACAAGGCATCGCCGAATTGCAACTGACCGCATTGGTGGAGTCCGGAGACATTGTCATTGTTCACGGCAGTACCGTTGCAACCAATGCAGCCTTAGAAGGGAAGGGAGTGAAAACAGCCTATATCACCAACCGGGGCTTCAAAGACACCTTAACCATTGGCCGCCAGACACGAAAAGAGCTCTACAACCTGACACCCAGGGTACAACAGCCTCCGGTTCCCGGCGCTCTGTGCCTGGAAACCGGCGGAAGACTGGATGCCAACGGAGAAGAGCATGAAGCCCTGACGCAGGCCGACCTCGAACAACTCGTCTCAGAGGTGAAGCAATTAAATCCGGATTCAGTGGCCATCAACCTGCTGTTTTCATACATAGACGACCGCTTTGAACGTGCCATTGAACAAGCGCTCCCCGATACCATCTACATCAGCCGGTCATCCTATGTACTGCCTGAATACCGCGAATACGAGCGTGGTATGGCCACATGGCTAAACGCCTGGTTAGGGCCTTTGGTTTCCAATTACCTGAAACGCCTGAGTGACAATGTCCACCCGGCGCCGCTCTCCATCATGCAATCCTCCGGTGGCACCATTGATACCCATCAGGCAGCCAACCGGGCGGTCAATTTATTGCTCTCCGGCCCGGCCGGAGGCTTGGCCGCCATCCGCTCCATTACGCATGACATTAATGAAGAACGCCTGTTAACCTTTGATATGGGCGGAACCTCCACCGATGTTGCCTTGATTGACGGTGAAATCCGGCTGACCAACGACGGCCGCATCGGCGACTATCCGGTGGCCGTGCCCATGGTCGACATGCACACCATTGGCGCTGGCGGTGGCTCCATAGCCTTCATCGATCAAGGCGGGCTGTTGCAGGTCGGGCCTGAATCCGCCGGAGCATTTCCTGGCCCTGCCTGTTACGGCCGGGGCGGGCAGAAAGCCACCGTGACAGATGCCAACACCGTATTAGGCCGATTACGCCCTGAAGCGTTTTTAGGCAAACAAATGACGCTGGATTTGAAAAAAGCCAGACAAGCGATTCAGCCATTGGCGGAATCATTGGCGTTAAACATCGAACAAACCGCGCTCGGTATCATCACCATCGCCAATGAACACATGACTCGTGCCTTACGCACCATTTCGGTCAAACGCGGAGAAGACCCAAGGGGCTATCGGCTGGCTTGCTTTGGCGGCGCTGGCGGCCTACACGTCTGCGACCTCGCTGAGTCACTGAACATCACTCGTGCCCTGGTCCCTCGGCTGGGCGGAGTTCTGTCCGCCTATGGCATGTTAGTCGCCCCGCACGAACGGCAACTCTCTAAAACCATCAATCAACGTTCCAACCAGTTCAATGAACAAACCATTCAGGACATTATCTCCGAGCTGAAACAAGAAGGCAGTCAACAGCTGATCAACGAAGGGGCCAAAGCAGACGCTCTGAACAGCCAGTTTTCCGCCGACCTCCGATATCAGGGCCAGTCATTTTCCATCAACTTAGCCATTGAGGACTTAGCCATCGAACCGATGGGTACATTATTCGACCGCTTTCATGAAGCGCATAAAGCACGTTTTGGCCACCAAATGGATCTGAATATTGAACTGGTGACGATACGGGTTCGGGTGTTTGCTTATACACACACAATTTCGATGCCGGAAATCGCTTCAGGTTGCAATCAAGCCATCCCGGAAAACCATGCTGCGCTGTTTGAAATCTCGAACCAAACCCCGTGTTATCAACGTGAAGCGCTAAACGCCGGAACCATCATTACAGGCCCGGCACTGATCAGCGAGCAGGTTTCCACCACCTTGATCAAACCCGGATGGCAGGCCAAAGTGAGTCAGCATGGTCACTTATTGCTGGATAAGGTATAAACCTTTATGAATGAAATTATCTACGCGCTGGACTTATTTGGTGTTGCTGTACTCGCCATTTCTGGCTCGTTAGCGGCCCGTGGTAAAGGCATTGACCTGTTCGGCGTGATTGTACTGGCTTTTGTCACTGCGGTCGGTGGTGGCACCTTCAGGGATCTTGTGCTGGGCAATACGCCCGTCTTTTGGGTAAAAGATACCGTTTATATCTTTATTGTCCTGGCGTTAAGTTCAATGACCGTGGTGTTTGCCAATCACATCCAACGAAAACGACAGTGGCTGTTGTACATGGATGCACTGGGGCTGGCCACATTCAATCTCATCGGCATACAGGTTGCGCAAGGCACCGGCGCCAGTCCGACGATTTGCATTATGATGGGGGTAATGACGGGAACGGTCGGCGGGATGATCCGAGACGTGCTGACCAATGACATTCCTTTGATCTTACGTGAAGACCTTTACGCCATCACAGCCATTTCCGGCGGCCTGGGGTATTTTTTGCTCAGCCATTGGTTTTCGCATGAGGTCGTCATCCCGGCCACCATGGCCATCACCTTTCTCTTTCGGGTCATTGCCATTCGCTGGCATCTGAGCTTACCGACCTTTGCCTTAAAGAACTAAAACCTTACCGCTGATCCAGGCGCGTTACTGCGCCTGAACGTAATGAACGATACCGTCCAAAAACATCTGAACGGCCATCATCACCAGAATCATCCCCATCAGCCGTTCGATAGCAATCAAACCGCGCTGTTTTAACAGTTTAAACAAGGGCTTCGACGCCAACAAAATACAGGAACTGATCAACCAGGCCATAAAGAGCGCCAGGGCCCACTCCATTTGACGGTCCGGAGACTGATTGACCAGCAAGATCAGCATGGCCAGAATGGACGGACCGGCAATCATCGGCGTTGCCAACGGAACAATGAAAGGTTCACCTTCCGGCTGAGCGCCCATAACACCGCCACGGCCGGGAAAAATCATCCGTATCGCAATGATGAACAAAATGATGCCGCCGGAAATACTCACCGCTTCCTGTTTCAGATTCAGCGCATTCAGAATCGACTGACCGGCAAACAAAAACAGCATCATGATCGCCAGAGCGATCAGCAACTCACGACGAAGCACCGCCATTCTGCGCTCTTCCGGCACCGATTTTAATATCGACATGAACACCGGCAGGTTACCCAGAGGGTCCATAATCAGGAACAACATCAGCGACGCATTCAAAAAATCCACAATCCCTCCAGAAAGTCATTATCAGTGCAATGAGCTTAGATTATTTTTCTTCAGAAACGAAAAAACCCGGCCGAAGCCGGGTTTTCTAAGAACATAAAATCTTATTTGATTTTAGATTCTTTATAGATCACGTGCTTACGAACAACAGGATCGTACTTTTTAAACTCCAACTTATCTGGAGTGTTACGCTTGTTCTTGTCCGTAGTGTAGAAGTGACCAGTACCAGCAGATGAAACTAGCTTGATTTTATCACGCATGGTTCAGGCTCCTTAAATTTTTTCGCCACGAGAACGAAGGTCAGCGATGACTGCATCAATGCCCTTCTTATCAATGATACGCATACCTTTAGTAGATACACGAAGCTTAACAAAGCGCTTCTCGCCTTCAACCCAGAAACGATGTGTTTGCAGGTTTGGTAAGAAACGGCGCTTGGTTTTATTCTTTGCGTGTGAAACGTTATTACCAGTTACTGGACGCTTACCAGTTACTTGACAAACCCTAGACATCGTCTCGCCTCCAACGAATAATTTCGTCGTCTTAAATTCTGTTAACTGTGATGCCTAACTATCGAAAAGAATGCATGCTTAAATATGCGCTCTTAAGTAACGTTTTTGGCACCGTCTTAAATCGAGCGGGAATTTATACCAGAGCACCTACCCAATAGCAAGTTTTATTCAATAAAAACGGCACTATTCGCTTAATTATATACAAACGGTCGCTGTTTTGGGGCTTAAATTAAACCTCGCTCGGCAAAAGACACAACGTCAGGGTCGCCCACCACGATATGATCCAGCACCCGAATATCAACCAATTCCAACGCTTTTATTAAATGCTGAGTAATCTGTTGGTCCGCTTGACTGGGCTCTGCAATGCCACTTGGATGATTATGAGCAAAAATCACCGCCGATGATGCTAACTCAAGGCTTCGGCGCACGACTTCTCTGGGATAAACACTGGCCGCATTGATCGTTCCCCAAAATAACCGTTCAAAACTGATGACCCGATTCTGATTGTCCAAGAATAAACAGGCAAACACCTCCCTGGGTTCGTCTCGTAATTCATATCTCAGAAAATTCCGAGTCTGCTCCGGGCTGTTAAGGGCATCGCCACGTTGCAACTCAATGGACAACACCCGTTTACTCATTTCAACCACCGCCTGCAATTGCACGTATTTGGCTTCGCCCAAACCATGGGCCTGACAAAACTGTTGCTTGGGCGCCCGAATCATCGCCCTTAAATCGCCAAACACATCAATCAACTCCCGGGACAAGTCCAACGCACTTTTACCTTTGACCCCGGTGCGCAGAAAAATAGCCAACAACTCCGCGTCTGATAACGCCCCAGCCCCCTGGAGCATCAATTTTTCCCTGGGTCGCTCCGCTAGGGGCCACTCTGATATTGCCATCCACATCCACCTGTTTGATACCGCGCAATTGAGTTAAGCCTTCTTTACTAACAAACCCAGCCACTTTATATAATCAGCCCATGGTCTGAATTTATTCACAACCATGGTATATTCTTGATTTTTATTTCATTGATTAGAGTTACGATGACATGGCCTCAGACAATCTTCTGTCCCGTTTGCAAAACAAACGTATCCTTTTAGGCATCACAGGCGGAATAGCCGCATACAAATGCGCTGAACTGGTTCGCCTCTTCAAAAAAGCAGGTGCAGAAGTCCACGTGGTGATGACCAAATCGTCACAGGAATTTGTCACACCACTGACCCTACAGGCCCTGTCCGGTAATCCGGTGCACACCAGTTTGCTTGATCCGGAAGCCGAAGCGGGAATGGGGCACATCGAACTGGCACGCTGGGCTGATCTGTTGGTGATCGCGCCAGCCACCGCCAACTTTCTTTCTAATTTAAGCCAAGGCAAAGGCGACGATCTGCTCAATACCATATGCCTGGCAACCAAAGCACCCATCGCTTTAGCACCCGCGATGAACCAGCAAATGTGGGCCAGCCCAGCCACCCAAAACAACATCGAAACATTAAAAGCACTCTTCCCTGAAAGCCGCCTGCACTGGATGGGCCCGGCCGAGGGAGAGCAGGCTTGTGGCGACATCGGCCCGGGACGCATGCTGGAGCCTTCAGAGATCACCGAACTCTGTGCCAGCTATTTCCAGAAAGGCAAACTCACCGGCAAACACGTAGTAATCACCGCCGGCCCCACACAGGAAGCGATTGATCCAGTACGTTATATCTCCAACCACAGCTCAGGCAAGATGGGTTACGCCATTGCTCAGGCCGCCATTGATCAGGGTGCCAAGGTAACGCTGATTTCCGGCCCGACCAATTTGCCCGTTCCGGAGCGGGTAGAGCGCATTAATGTGAAAAGCGCCGAGCAAATGCTGGAAGCCAGCTTGCAGTTGATTTCATCCACCGACATTTTTATTGCTTCCGCTGCCGTCGCCGACTATCGTCCTTCGGAAATCGCCGAACACAAGATCAAAAAAGTGGACGGTGAAGATCAGATGATCATTAAACTGGTCAAAAATCCGGACATCGTCGCGACCGTTGCACAACACCCAGAACGACCATTCACCGTAGGGTTTGCGGCGGAGACCCGTGACGTAGCCAACTACGCGAATGCCAAGCTAACCCGCAAACAATTAGACATGATCGTTGCTAATGACGTTTCCAACACCCAGATTGGCTTCAACAGCGACGATAACGCCGCCACCGTGTTTTGGCCCAATGGCAGTCAAGACTTACCTTTAATGTCCAAAGCTCAAATGGCGCAAGATATTTTACTTTGCGTTCATACCCGGTGGGTGGAAAAAGAAAGCGCTGGCATATCCGCTACAAAATAGAACAAACCTGGCGTAAAAATCATCATAAAATAGCCGTTAAATCATCGACCTGGCTCATGATTTAACGCTTTGGTTTATCAAAACATTGAACACATTAAGGACTTCACCATGTCAGTAACAGTAGATTTAAAAATTCTCGACGAGCGCCTGGGGCAATCCATTCCTATGCCTGCCTTTGCAACAGAAGGCTCAGCGGGACTCGATCTACGGGCTTGTCTTGATGAAGCATTAACCATAGCACCCGGTGAAACCCAATTAATTCCGACCGGGATGGCCATCCATCTCGCCGATCCGGGACTGGCAGCGATGTTACTGCCGCGCTCCGGGTTAGGTCACAAACATGGCATCGTATTGGGTAATCTGGTTGGGCTCATCGATTCAGACTATCAGGGCCAGTTAATGGTTTCTGTCTGGAACCGGGGCAATACCAGTTTCACCATCGAAATTGGCGAACGTATTGCCCAAATGGTCATTGTTCCTGTCATTCAACCCGAATACAAAATCGTGACGGACTTTGACGAATCTGACCGTGGTGCCGGCGGGTTTGGCAGCACAGGCAAACATTAAGAGCCAAAGATTCTGCGAACCCGAAAAACAAAGCTAACAAAATCAAAGGTTCACGACTGACCACTTTATTGAGGGTAAGACCTTACAGATGAATTTTTTCGTCTATGCTTACCCTTTACATGGATTCAGTAAATTTCCAATAAGGACTGTACCGTGGCATTGCTGAAAAAAAAGCCTACTGAACAAACACCCGAAGAGAGCACGAAAACCGCAGCCAGCATACCGAAAGCGCCCAAAGGTGGTTTGATCGGTCTTATCTTGATGCTGCTGGTTGCCATTTTGCTGGCCATTGTCATCAGTACCGGCGTTCAGCTTATGAACTCGAGCGGCGCCAATCAACAGCACCTTGAAACCTTACAAAGCAACCTGGGACGAACTTACCTTAAGGCATTTAACCATCGGTTAAAACAACTGCAAAGCGCCACAGATCAGGTAGCCGCTCAGGAAGACCTGCTGTTAATGATTCAGGTGACGGACAAATCCATCCTGGCTTCCACCGAAGCGCGCATTAAAAGTTTGCTGACGGATGCCGCAGCCGTTCGGATCATTCCCCAAGGCCAGGCCCAATTAGACACCCAATCTGAAATTCCACTGACCTTTGCCGGTCTGGATATGATTAAACGTGCCGAAAAGAAACAGTCGCCACCAATTGAAATTCATAAGCTGAACAAAACCAACTACGTTCAAACCGTCAGTACCATTAACAACAGTTCGGGCCAAATTGTTGCGACTCTGCTGGTGACCTATCACGCTCAGGCCCTGTTTGGCGAGTTTTATCAGCTCGATACCAATATCGGCGAGCTGAAGATCGAACAAAGCTTTTTGGACGATTCCGCACAATTGGTCTTTCAAATGGGCAACGGCAACCAACAAGGCTACGCCTATTCCCAAGTGTCCGATATACGTCATTTGACGGTCAGTTACCAAATAGCCGATCAATTAATAAATCAGCCGTTGCTTAATCAGGCTCAAACCCTGATTGCCGGTCTCATCGCTGCCGTGTTGGCACTCATTGGCATTGCCGCTTTCTATTACATTCTGAACAGTAAAATGAATAAGAACATGCACATGCTGTCAGAGTTCACCCTGTCCCTGGCCGGAGGCAGAAAGCCCAAGCAGCCGGAGTTTACTCTGGGTCAATTTGAAACATTAGCGCAAGCGCTCTATCAGCAAACCAAACGCAACGGCCCGGAAATGATCAACAAGTTGATTCCGTCAGCACCGGATACCTTCGAAAATGCCATTAAAACAGCACCGTCTTCCGACGCAGATGATCTGCATTTGGATCTGGAACTTGATGAAGCAAGCATGGAGGTCGTAGAAGACCATGACGCACACTTGGTCAGCCGTCAGATTTTTCGCGCCTACGACATTCGTGGCCGGGTGGGTGATCAGCTGACTCCGGAAGTCGCTGAAATCATCGGTCAGGCACTCGGCAGCGAAGCTTATGAGCGCGGTCAGCAAACCATCTATGTCGGACACGATGGTCGGTTGTCCAGCCCGGACTTAGCAGACGCACTCATTCAAGGACTAAAATCCACAGGCCGGGACGTCATCGACATCGGTGAAGTGGCAACGCCTGTGGTTTACTACGCGGCATTCACTCAGGAATCCAATTCAGGCATTATGATCACCGGCTCTCATAACCCGCCGGAATACAACGGCATCAAGATCATGATCGACGGTGAAACCCTTCATGAGGAAGGCATCAAACGTTTATACGAACGCATCACCGAAAACGACCTGCTGTCGGGCGAAGGCAGTTATCACAGTATGAACCTGGATCAGGAATACATGGAGCGCATCGCCTCCGACATTGCCATTGCCCAGCCACTCAAAGTGGTCATCGATGCGGGCAATGGTGTTGCCGGAAAATACGCACCGCATTTATACGAAAGCATCGGCTGCGATGTCATCCCTATGTACTGCGAAGTGGACGGTAACTTCCCGAATCATCACCCGGACCCCATTGAAGAAGTGAACCTGACCGACCTAAAAGCACGGATCAAAGAAGAGCAGGCGGATCTGGGGATTGCGTTCGACGGCGACGGCGATCGGATTGTGGTCGTCGATGATCAAGGCAATACCATCTATTCCGATCAGTTGATCATGATGTTTGCCCGCGATGTATTAAGCCGGTGTCCGGGGACCGACATCGTTTATGACGTCAAATGTTCAAGCAAGGTAGGCGAGTACATCAGCCATCAGGGCGGCAGACCTGTAATGTGGAAATCGGGCCACTCGCTGCTTAAAACCAAAATGCTGGAGCTGGGCTCCACTTTTGGCGGCGAAATGTCCGGCCACATTATCTTTAATGAACGCTGGTACGGCTTTGACGACGGCTTGTACGCAGGCGCCCGCTTACTGGAATTACTCAGCACCGACCACAGACCCGTTTCTGAAGTCTTCAAGGGCTACCCGGTCGGCGTGCTGTCTCCGGAGTATCACATCGATGCGGAAGATCAGTCCAAGTTTGAACTGATTGTTAAAATCAAAGAGTCGCTGTGCACCCCTGCGGCAACCATCACCGAAATTGACGGCATTCGGGTGGACTTCGATAATGGCTGGGGTCTGGTCAGAGCGTCGAATACCACGCCAACACTGACGCTGCGCTTTGAAGGTGTCGATGAGGATTCACTGGCGTTGATTCAGGGCCAGTTCCGGGAAGCCATTCTTTCGGCTGATCCATCATTGCAAATTCCGTTCTAAGGGGGTTTAATCCCCCACCTTTTCCATCAAACTTTCATCCTACTGCGGAGTCGACTCATGACCCTCGACAGAGAACAAGCGCTTAACACCGCACAAGTACTCAGTACGGCATTACCCTACATTCAGCGTTTTTCAGGTAAAACACTGGTCATCAAATACGGCGGCAACGCCATGGTTGATGAAAAACTGAAAGACCAATTTGCCCGGGACATCGTTCTGCTTAAAACCGTCGGCATTAACCCGGTCGTTGTGCATGGTGGGGGTCCTCAGATTGGGGATCTGTTGGAAAAACTCAAAATTGAATCCCGTTTCATTGATGGCATGCGTGTCACGGACAGCGCCACCATGGACGTCGTTGAAATGGTACTCGGCGGTCAGGTTAACAAAGACATCGTCAACCTGATCAACAATCAAGGTGGCAGCGCCATTGGCCTCACCGGTAAAGACGGCAAATTAATCACCGCCGATAAACTGCAGGTGAGCCGCCAGGCACCGGAGATGCAACAGCCAGAAATCATCGACATCGGTCACGTAGGTCAGGTCAAAAGCATCAACACCGATTTAATCAATATGTTGGTCAACAGCGATTTTATTCCGGTCATTGCCCCCATTGGTGTGGGTAAAGACGGTCAGTCTTACAATATCAACGCCGACTTAGTGGCAGGTAAAGTGGCTGAAATGTTAAAAGCCGAAAAGCTGATGCTACTGACTAACACAGCGGGTTTGCTGGACAAAGAAGGGGAAGTACTGACCGGTTTAAACGCCAAACAGGTAGACGACCTGATTGCCGACGGTACCATCTATGGCGGTATGCTACCTAAAATTCAATGTGCTTTGGACGCCGTAAGAGCAGGCGTGCATCGCGCTCACATTATTGATGGCCGGGTATCGCACTCGATCTTGTTGGAAATTTTCACGGATCAAGGAGTCGGCACCCTGATCACCAATGAAAAGCTCGATTAATAACATGTTATTGGAATACAGCAGTAATGACAGATAAAGAGAAAAAACCGTCTCGTAAACTCCAGATTCTGGAAGCCCTGGCTGCAATGTTGGAAAGCAGTCCGGGCCAACGAATTACCACTGCCGCACTGGCAAAAGAAGTCGGAGTATCCGAGGCCGCGTTGTACCGTCATTTTCCAAGCAAGGCCAAGATGTTTGAAGGATTAATCGAGTTCATCGAAGAAACCTTGTTCTCCAACATCACCTTAATCATGCAGAACGAATCAGAAACCCTGATTCGTTGTGAGAAAATACTGGGGTTAATCCTGATGTTCTCTGAGCGTAATCCAGGTATGTGCCGTATTCTGAACGGTGACGTATTGGCAGGCGAGAAGCAACGCCTGAGAGATCGCTTAGAGCAGCTTTATGAGCGCCTGGAAACGCAGCTTAAACAGGTAATGCGCGAAGCTGAACTGCGCGACCAGATGACCACCCGAGGCGGTACAACTGAAACCGCCCAAATGTTGCTGGCTTATGCAGACGGCCAGATCAGCCAATACGTCCGAAGTAATTTCAAAAAGAAACCCACCAGCCATTTTAAAACCCAGTGGTTGATTCTGAAGGACAGCTTGTTGGTGCCGGTTAGTTAGTCATCGCTAGTAATACCCAACAACCCTTTCCCCGTAACGTCAGGGACGACGTTACTTGCTGTTGATATTTTTACGACGCTTCTCATTAAATAAAATCACCATCCGGTCAATGTCTTTCTTGAATTTAAGACGGGCGATGGCTTTATTTTCCTTAATGAGTTCAATCTGTTTATTGAGGTCTTCAATCTGACGACTCAAGCGTTCGATGTCCAAAATGGTTTCTTCTGACACCTTCCTTCCTGAGCGCTCCCGAGAGGCTGCGTATTCTTCGTTTTTCTCTTTTTTACCCTTCAGCACCAATAACTGACCGCGCTTCTGGCTGATCTGGTAATCCAGCTCATTGAGTTTTCGTTCCAGCGCCCGGCGAGCATCATCCGGGTGACTGTAGAGTTTCTGTAAACGCTCATCCACTTCCTGCTGCGCGGCAGCTCTTTGTGCTTCCTCTTTGGCCAACCGCTTTTGCTCGTTGCGTTCCGCTAACTCTTCCAACGTCGGTGCCGGATCAATTACCTCAAGCACCTGCCCCTGAGACGTAATCACTTCATAACCGTTGGCTACGTATTCAGGCGGAATGTAAGTATTGATCACCTGCATACCGTTTTTATCTTTATAGCGGAAATATTCCACCGCCTGAACGGACAAACTGCCCAGACCAAAGATAATTAACACAGCGCAACGTTTAAGCTTGAAAAATTTAATCATTACCCACATCGAATATTTCAAAAAAGGTTTAAGGAATTGCGTGATACACTTGCATTCTTTGTTGCCGTTAACTATAGCAAGATCAGTACTTTATGCCTATTGACCTAACTCTCATCCTTGGACTCTTTTTGATTGCTTTTGTTGCCAACGCATTTTCTGCCATGGCAGGTGGCGGTGCCGGACTGTTGCAATTACCCGCCTTATTGTTTTTAGGCTTGGCTTTTACCCCGGCACTGGCAACGCATAAAATTGCCAGCGTCGCTCTGGGCCTCGGCGCATCCATTCGTCATTTCCGCGAAGGCTCCATACACTGGCCCTTTTCATTATTCATCTTAGGTTGCGGATTACCCGGTGTCATCGTCGGTGCCAGTGTCATTATTCACATTCCTGACTTTTACGCACAACTGGCACTGGGTCTCTTAACTATAGGCTTAGGTTTTTATTCTGCCTTTAAACCGAACCTCGGCAACGAAGCCAACTTACGGCCGTTCAGCATCCGTGGTTATCTGATCGGCGGGGGCGTCATTTTTTTCATCGGATTCCTCAACGGTTCATTAACCTCCGGCACAGGCTTGTTTGTCACCATCTGGCTGGTGCGCTGGTTTGGTCTGGACTACCTCAGGGCTGTGACCTACACCTTAATTTTGGTGGGGCTGTTCTGGAACGCAACCGGCGCAATGACGCTGGCTCTGCAAGCGCCGGTTGAATGGGCATGGTTGCCAAGCCTGTTATTAGGGTCGCTGCTCGGCGGTTATGCCGGAGCCCATATTTCAATCGCCAAAGGCAATACCCTGATTAAGCGCACGTTTGAAGTGATGACCATTGCCACCGGTCTGAGCCTGGTGGTGAAAGCGTTTTGGTGAATCTACTGATTCAACGAAACACTTAATCCCGGATAGAGCACAAAAAAGGGGCTTCTCAACAAAGCCCCTTATCTTCATTCAATCACTGACCAATACAACGGGCATTAAACGCCGTAAGTATCGCGGTATTGACTTACCGCCGTCACGTGCTCTGCCAGTTCCGCTTCGTTTTTAACGAACTCAAGCACTTGCTTCAGGTCGACAATGCTGGCCACCGGCATGTTGTAATCCCGTTCCACTTCCTGAATGGCAGACAACTCACCCTTTCCGCGCTCCTGACGATTCAGAGCAATCACGACACCGGCAGGTTCGGCACCGTTGTCCTGAATGATCGACATGACTTCACGAATCGCAGTACCCGCCGTGATCACATCATCAATGATCAGCACTTTACCTTTCAGCTCAGCCCCGACCAAAGTACCACCCTCACCATGAGCCTTGGCTTCTTTGCGGTTAAAAACGTAAGGCACATCGATTCCGTGGAATTCGGATAACGCAAAAGCCGTCACCGCCGCCAGCGGAATGCCTTTGTATGCAGGACCAAAAATAACATCAAACTCGATACCGGAGTCCACGATGGTTTGCGCATAAAATTTACCCAACGCTGCTAGTGAAGCGCCGGAGTTAAATAATCCGGCATTAAAGAAATACGGACTGACTCGACCCGATTTCAGGGTAAATTCGCCAAATTTTAGTACACCTTGATTGATCGCAAACTTGATAAAATCGTGTTGATAGTCTTGCATGGAATGTAGGCCTCATAATTTCTTTGCGCTCATTATGGGAATTCCAGCTCCGTAAGCAAGTACTGAAAGGGTTGTGATACAAATTAGTAACAATAAAAATAACGTTTTTTAGCATGGTATTATTAATCTTGAGCCACTTGTCGGGTATCATACGCACTCTCGAACTTGGGAGCAGTCAATGAGAATTATCAGTCTCAACGTAAATGGCATTAAACAAGCTGCAGAACGTGGCTTTTTTGAATGGATGATAGAGCAAGACGCAGATGTGGTTTGCGTTCAGGATCTACAAGCCAAGGAATATCAGTTAAGCGAAGATATGATCAACCCAGGAGAGTACTCCGGGTACTTCTTTGATGCTGACGAAGATGGGTTTTCAGGCGTTGCTGTTTACTGCAAAGAGCCTCCGAAAGCCATTATGTTTGGGTTAGGTAACCCAGAGTTCGATATGGAAGGCCGCTTTATCCAGGCCGATTTTGAAAAATTAAGTATCGCCTCCGTGCTCTTTCCTTCCGGTGTCGCCGGAACACCGTTGCAAGATCACAAATTCCAGTTCATGAAAGCCTTCATGGGCCACCTGAAGAAGACATTACGCAAGCGCCGTGATTTCTTGTTCTGCGGCACGGTTTACGTCGGCCATAAAACGGGAGACGTCTACGACTGGAAAAATCAGCAAGGCAAATCCGGGTTTATGGATGAAGAGCGCGCCTGGATGGATCACATTCTCGGGCCAATGGGTTACGTGGACTGCTTCCGCGAAGCCAATTATGACAACGATGAGTTTACCTGGTGGCCGGATCAGGCAGGCACCTGGGAACGCAACGAAGGCTGGCGGATTGATTACCACTTAGGAACGCCGGGCTTAAAGCGTCGTGCTGCCCATGCAAAAGTGTATAAAAACAAACGATTCAGTGATCACGCTCCAGTCATCATCGATTATGACTATGAGCTGAACGGCGAAGAAGATTTCGACTTTTTCTGACCCTTCCACCACAACTCATCCGCTCCCCAAAAAGGCCCATCCGGGCCTTTTTTAGCTCTGCAACACCCAACAAACTCTGAGCATTGACTAAAAACGACAGCCCATCGCTTTTTCAGATAAGCACGTCATTTACTGCTAGGGTGTGTAAAGAGATCGGTATTAACTCAAAGGAGCCGCGAATGAACAAACTATTCTTCGTCACCCTCATGGGCTGCACTTCCTCACTCGCACTGGCATTTGGTGTTCCCGGGGTCGACCTGAAAGTCGGCAACGACGTTCAAAATGCCATGACGGCACTTCAGGTTCTTCAGGACGGCGGCGTCAAGTGCAATGAAATTACCAGTATGAAGCCTCATGGCTCAGGCACAAAAGTGCAATGCGACGGTAAGAAATATTATATTCTGATCAAAAACTCGAAGGGTGAGTACGTGATGAAAACCAACTGACGACGCGCCGTGTCATGTACCATTTATTGCCGGGCCGGTTCGAAAGCATCCACCAGCAAATCGGCCTTTTTAATGCCTCGCATAAAACATTTCTTCATCAGTGCCGAGGTCATTTCGGGAGCACCACACAAATAAGCCCGCAACCCTTTCATCTGCGTGTGTTGCGCTAACACCACATCTTCAACGTTACCGGCAAACATGGTGTCTTCCGGATTTCGTCGCGCCACATAGTGCACCTTCAGCCCGCTGAACCCGGCCGCCAGCGCGGAGAGTTCCTGAGCATAATAAAAGTGGCTAGGCTCACCAGCCCCCACATACAAAATCAGATGACCTTGATGATGATTGGCAATTGCTTCTTTTATAATGCCGATTAACGGCGCTAATCCTGTTCCGGTCGCCACCAGCAGTAAATCCTGCTGATAACTGGCCGGATCATAGACACACTCACCAAAGGGCAATTCCACCCGCAGCAAATCGCCTTCATGAAGCGCCTGTTTTGCCCATTGACCAAAGCGACCGTTCGGGTATAAACGAATGTGCAGCTCCACAAACCCCTCCGCCATGGTGCTGGCAATGGAATAACTCCGAATTAAGGTATCGTCTTTTAAGCAGTTGATGACTTGCCCTGGCTGCCATTTAAAGTCCACCTTTAGTCTCAAACGCAGCACGTTCTCAGCAATCAGCGCTTTCTCCAACACCCGTGCCTGCTGGCTGATTTGTGCCGCATCGGGCAAACCCACCGTTAAGCTAGAACTGGCTCGACAACAACACGCCAGAAAGATCCCAAGCTGCTTTTGAGCATCCGACAAACCATTTTGAGCTTCCGCAGCGACTTCGCCGTCAATCGCCAGCAGCTTACAAGCCTGACAAATGCCCGCCCGACAGCTGTTCGGTACCGCAAAACCGTAAGCCAATAAGTTCTCCAACACACTTTTATCCGGGTCGGCCTCAATCACCGTATTCTGAAATGTAATGGTTGGCTGCAAGATCTCTGCTCCGATTCAGTTCTAGGTAACAATATCCGACATTCTAAGGCGCCTAAGAACAACAAGCACTAAAGAAGTGCATTTTAATTCTGATTACGCCACGTCTCAGCTATAATGCCCGGACAAACACTTATTGGGATATCGCCATGATAAAACAAAAAATCGTAATTGTCGGCGGTGGTGCAGGAGGCTTAGAACTCGCAACCAAACTTGGCAACAAGTTAGGCAAAAAGGATCGGGCCACCGTCAAGCTCATTGACGCCAGCAACACCCATCTGTGGAAACCTTTGCTACACGAAGTGGCAACGGGTTCCATGGATTCGGGCATAGATGAACTGAGTTATCGCGCGCATGCGCACAATCACGGATTTACCTTTCATCTGGGCCGTATGTCCGGAGTGGACAGGGACAATAAACAAATTGTTCTTGAAGCCATCAGCGACGGAGACACCCTCGTTTTGCCGGAGCGTCGGCTCAGCTATGACATTCTGGTCATTGCCATCGGCAGTGTCACCAATGACTTTGGTACACCCGGCGCCGAGCAGAACTGCTATTTTCTGGACAGCCGCCATCAGGCAGAGCGCTTCCATAAGAAGCTATTAAACACCTACCTGAAGGCCAACGCCGAAGCGCAGGGCCGCGATGACTTCAAGCTCAATATTGCCATTGTTGGCGCAGGGGCGACAGGCGTTGAACTTGCTGCAGAGCTGCACAACACGGCGGAAGAGCTATCCGCTTACGGGCTGGATAACCTTCAACATGAACAACTGAATGTCAGTGTAATTGAAGCCGGTGAACGCATCCTGCCGGCGCTGCCGCCCAGAATTTCTGCCGCCGCCCATAAAGAGCTTGAAAAGCTTGGGGTCACGGTCGCCACTCAAACCATGATTACTCGAGTGACCGAACAAGGCTTTGAAACCAAAGACGGAAACCTGATTGAGGCCGACCTCAGAGTCTGGGCCGCCGGCGTAAAAGCACCGGCGTTCCTGAAAGACATTGAAGGGCTGGAAACCACCCGCACCAATCAGCTGAATGTCCGGGAAACCTTGCAGACCACCAACGACGAGAACATCTACGCCATTGGCGATTGTTCGTTTCTGCTACAGGACAACGGCAAGCCGGTACCACCCCGCGCTCAGGCAGCACACCAGCAAGCGTCTCATGTGTATAAAAACATCATGAATCGCTACAAAGGCAAGGAACAGCAAAACTACACCTATCACGACCACGGGTCTTTGGTGTCATTAAGCCGTTACTCCACCGTTGGCAGCTTAATGGGTAACCTGACCAGCGGCTCGATGATGGTGGAAGGGCGCATTGCCCGCATTGTGTATATTTCGCTGTATCGGTTGCATCAAATAGCCTTGCACGGCTACTTCAAAACCCTGTTGATCGGACTTTCAGGCCGGATTAATCGCGTCATCCGACCGCGTCTGAAACTCCATTAACCGAGTTACTTCGGACCCATCAGCCGCCAGCGCTTTTGCGCCTGGCGGCTTTTTTAACCTCGCTTAAAAACAGCTTTAAGGATACACCCGGATCAACCCCTGTCTGGCGGTTAAATCAGGCACCACCCAGATTTCCCGAAACGGGTGATGCTTAGGCACGGCAATCGATCTTAGCGCAATCTCAAAATCCCGTTTATCCCACTTCGGCGAACCGTTACGGATCACCAGCCATGGGTGATGACTCTGGTAAGATTTGGTCGATTTCTTGGTCAGTAGTTCATTCAAAGCCTGAACCAGATCGGTCAGCAACGGAACATTGGAGTGATGAGACTGAGCGGCCATGATGACGCCGGAAGGAGACTGTAGGCACAGGTTTTTTAGTCGCATGGCTTCTTGTTGATCGTGATACAGGTGGGCAATTTCGATGTCCTGAGGAGTGCCATCAATGCAAACGGTGACATCCGGTTTCCTTGGCAGGTTGATATGATCAAACGCAGCGTTTACCCGATACAGTTTTGAATACGCCTGACAAAATGCATTGGCAGCCGTGACTTCCAGATACTCTTTTTCTTCCATCCCGTGCTCCATGACGCTCTGCTTTTAAGCATGGCACAAATCCACTCACAGCGAACAACGCTCTTAGCCTACCTCTTAAACCTCAGCGTATTTCTCACCATGACCCAACCATCGGCGAATCAACAACTCGATGCGATCCGGGCGGTGACGAATGATCCATTCTGCCGCTTGCTTCACATCGCCAAGCATATCTTTGTCTCTCAGTAAGTCAGCCACCCGCATACTGACCAAACCGGTTTGGCGAGTCCCCATGACTTCACCCGGCCCCCGGATTTCAAGATCTTTTTCTGCAATCACAAAACCGTCATTGGTTTCGCGCATCACCTGCAAACGGGCTTTACCAAACCTGGACAAAGGCGCGTGATACAACAACACACAAAACGATTCGGTCGCACCCCGGCCCACCCGACCGCGCAATTGATGCAGTTGTGCTAACCCCAAACGTTCAGGGTTTTCAATGACCATCACACTGGCGTTGGGCACGTTAACGCCCACTTCGATCACCGTCGTCGCAACCAGCACCTGAATGTCACCGCCTTTAAAAGCGGCCATTACCGCCGCTTTTTCTTTCGGTTTCATTTTTCCATGCACCAACGCCACCTTGGTATCGGGCAAGCTGTTTTGCAGTAACTCGGCGGCATCCTGAGCGGCCTGAGCGTCCATCTCTTCGTTCTCTTCAATCAAGGTACACACCCAATAAGCCTGCCGTCCTTCCCGGCAGCTTTGCCGTAAGCGCTCAATCACCTGATCCCGTCGTTGATCCGAAATGGCCACCGTTTCCACCGGCGTCCTGCCCGGCGGTAACTCATCAATCACAGACACATCCAGGTCAGCGTAAGCGGCCATTGCCAACGTTCTTGGAATCGGCGTCGCCGTCATCACTAATTGATGCGGTCGTAAAGTGGCCTGTTCAGAACCTTCCACCATGCCTTTGTCCCGCAATGCCATGCGCTGATCGACACCAAACCGGTGTTGTTCGTCAATCACCACCAGCGCCAAGCGATCAAAAATCACATCCGGCTGAAACAAAGCATGGGTGCCCACCATGATATCAATGTCACCCGCCAGCAGAGACTCCAGGATCTTATCCCGCTTCTTGCCCTTGACCTTGCCGGCCAGCCAGCCGACCTTCAGACCCAACGGCTCAAACCACTGACAAAACTGCTGGTAATGCTGCTCCGCCAAAATTTCGGTCGGCGCCATAATCGCCGCTTGCTGGCCCGAGCTGATGGCATACAGCATCGCCAAGGCCGCCACGGCCGTTTTACCACTGCCCACATCCCCCTGCACCAAACGCAACATAGGATGACCTTTGGACAAATCGGCCGCCACTTCTGAAATCACCCGAGCTTGGGCATGGGTCAGCTGAAATCCCAACTGCGTCATGAATTGACTCTGCAGTTCCGGATTAATGGTTAACAGCTGCGCCCGGTCTTGCTGGGTTTTATGACGAAGTCGCAATAAGCTTAAATGCTGAGCCAGCAGCTCTTCAAAGGCCAACCGTCGTTGACTGGGGTGCATGCCTTCCTGAATTGCGGTTTGATCCACATCCGGCAAAGGCGCATGCAGCAAACGAAGGCTGTCGTGCAGCGTCGGCAGCCCCCAGTGCTCAAGCAGCTCCGGCGGTAAGTAATCCAAAATAGAGTAGGGGTTGAGCCGCTTCAGCGCTTGCTCACAAAAGCTGCGCATTCGCGGTTGCTGAATGCCTTCCGTCAGAGGGTAAATGGGGGTTAGGTGCTGCTCTGTTTCGGTCGTCTGATCCGACTTAACCACCTGATATTCCGGGTGCACCATCTCCAAACCGTTCGGTCCGGGCCGAACACTGCCATAACAGCGCAATTTGGCACCGGGCGTCATTTGATTTTTTTGAGCACCAGAAAAATGAAAGAAGCGGAGCGTCATAAACCCCGAACCATCACGCACTTTACACAACAAACTGCGACGGCGACGCATCACCACATCCGCCAACACCACTTCCGCTTCAATCACCACGTCCATCCCCGGTGACAAGCTGCCAATCGGGTGAATCCGCGTACGATCCTGATACCTCAGTGGCAAGTGAAACAGCAGATCCTCATAATTGGATAAACCATAATCCGACAGCTTCTGAGCCAACTGAGGCCCAACACCTTTTAACTGGCTAACCGGCATGGAAGATAATGGCTGGCTCATAGTTTAGCTGCTCACATTCCTTATGATCTTAAGAAACCACCTGACACAACCGCGTGGCCTGAGTTAATACATCAATGGCTTTCGGTCTGGCAAAGCTCACTCGCCAAGCAAGGGCTATGGTACGAAACGGTTGGGGATTCGACAAAGGCCGGGTTGTGACCACGTCATCCGAATAACTATTAATACCGGTTGCGGTATAAGGCAGCAGGGTAATGCCAATGCCGGACGCCACCATATGACGTAACGTTTCAATCGAACTGCCTTCGGCAATGCGGGTATTGGTATCCCGGTTTCGTTCAATCAGTTTCGGGCAAAATTCCAGAATCTGATCCCGCATACAGTGGCCTTCACCCAACAACATGACATCTTCACTGGTCAGATCCTGAATGTTCAACGACTTCTTCTTGGCCAGTTTATGCTGGGAAGGCATCAGTACCTCAAAAGGTTCATCGTATAACGTTTGGGTGACCACCTCAGGTTCATGAAACGGCAACGCAATGAAAATCGCATCCAACTCGCCACGACGTAGTTTTTCCCGCAGAACTGCGGTGTAGTTTTCTTCAATGTACAAAGGCATATTCGGTGCCGCCCGGCGGACTTCCGGGACCAAGTGCGGAAATAAATAAGGGCCGACCGTATAAATGGCCCCGACCCGGAGTGCACCGCTGAGCTGATCTTTACCGGCGTGGGCCAATTCCTGCACGCGCTGGGTTTCCGCCAGTACCTTTTCGGCCTGACTCACCACTTTATTGCCCACCTCAGTCAATCGTATCGAACCGGAACTGCGCTCAAACAAAGCCACGCCCAATTCATCTTCCAGCTTTTTAATGGCGACACTTAACGTGGGCTGGCTGACAAAACACTTACTGGCGGCTTTGCCGAAGTGCAGCTCTTGAGCCAAGGTCACTAAATACTTAAATTCTGTCAGAGTCATTACTGGCGCCTTTGGTACACCTTATGAAGCTGCAATGCAGCCATAAAGTCTTGGTAAAATAAATAAACAGATCCACTAAAACTGTATATATAACCAGTTTTAATGCAATCAGCAATCTTTTTTAATAAATAAAGTCTATCAGTTTTTAAGTATTGATAACTGCAAACCTATAGTAACCCATCTGAGCCGCACAAGGACGCTTGTCTAAACCTTTAAGCTAAGATATGTTCAGCGCAACCCATCACCAACGGACAGATCAATGAACACAGCAAGCACCAAGGTTTTAATTGCGGGTTTTGGCGATGTTGGCCAACGCATCGCGGAACAACTGCTGAACATGCCACAACACTCAGCCACTCCCTTTGACATATCAGCCATTAAGCGTTCACCTCTGCCAGACCCGTTTCAGCAGACCGTCACCGCCATTCACTGGGACATGAGCCAGCCGTTTAACCAGCCGTTGCCTGCTTTTGATTACGTCGTATTTTGTGCCTCCGCTGATGACCACAGCGAAGCCGGTTATCAAACGACTTATCTGGACGCACAACAAAACCTGCTGACGGCGTTAAGCCAACAACCCACCCCCATCAAACGCTATTTCTTTTGTTCCAGTTCCAGCGTTTATGGTCAAACCGACCACGAATGGGTGAACGAAACCAGCCTCACCCAACCCACCCGGTTCACTGGCGTAAAAATGCTCGAAGCCGAAGAATTGGTCGCCAACACCACACTTTGCCCGGTCACCATTGTTCGGGCCACAGGCATTTATGGGCCGGGTCGCAGCCGAATGATTCAGCAAGTCCTGCAAGGCAAAGTGTCCAGTGAGCAGCCGGTCCATTACAGTAACCGCATTCACGCCGACGATCTGGCCAGATTTTACGCTTATCTGATAGAACAAGACCTTCAAGGCGTGGCATTAAGTGATTTGTATTTGGCCTGCGACGATGAACCCGTGACCATGCACGAAGTTCAAAGCTGGATGGCCAACTACATGAGGATCGAGGTTAAGGAGCTGGTTCCAGCAGGCCGCACGGGCAGCAAACGAATCAGTAACCAAAGGATGAAAGCCACTGGCTTTCAGTTATTGTATCCCAGTTACCAACAGGGAATGCCTGCACAACTGGATGCAGCACTGAACCATTAAAAAAACCGCTAAGGCACTTTGAATGAAGTGCCTGGGCTATAAAGAGCTGATGAAGTGGCTACGAGAGCCCTTCTTCCGCAGGCAAGCCTTTCGAACGAAGCCGTGACAACCCTCGCTCAGCCAATGCCATTCCAATCCCGATAAAACTGCCAAATAAGTGGGCATCAATCGCCACAAAGCCACCAATATACGCTTCAGTTGAGCTGTTCAGCTCTGGCCAGAATTGCTCTACCGCCACTTTCAGTAATACAACCGACAACAACAGCGTTTTAATTTTGATCGGAATGGTTTTATCGATCAGGGTGCCATAACACAGCAACAAATAAAGGATGCCCGACAAACCGACATACCCTTCAATGTCCGTCAGCAATAGAGCACTGCCGATCGACACCGCACCCACAGCACACGCCAGCAGCCAGCGGAACTTCAGCACCAACATCGGTAATAACCACAGAATCAACGCGAACCCCAACTGATTCATCAACCAGTGATTCCAGCCCAGATGCTGAAAATGGCCGGTCATCACACGCCAAACCTGACCTTGCATGATATCCGCACGATACCAGGAAATATCCCACCAGTTCGACGAAGATCCAACCATAATCAATAAATTAACCAACACCACCAACGGCACCACCATCAGCCAGTTTTTGGTGTGTTCGGTTAACGCTCTGGGGGCCACAGCCATGTTGCTTTTACCTCGAAATCCGTTTCTTATTGTGGAAAATATTCAGAACCACGACCATGCTCAGGGCCATTGGCCCGTGTTCACAAAGTGCTCTACCTTGGTCATGCTGTCAGACAAATCCAACCCCTGTTGTGCAAGCCAATCGTCATTGTAGTAAGTATCAAGATAACGCTCACCCGAATCACAAATCAAGGTCACCACACTGCCGGCTTCTTCTCGTTGAACCATCTCTGCGACCAATTGAAACGTAGCATACAAATTCGTGCCGGTGGAACCACCACACTTTCGGTTGATCATTTTTTCCAGCACCCGAATGGTGGCCAGACTGTCCACATCCTGAACCCTAAGACCCCGGTCAATCACCGAAGGTATAAAAGAAGGCTCAACCCTCGGCCGGCCAATACCCTCGATCCGGGAGCAGCTTTCCAGAGTTAATTGATCATCTCCGGAATGAAGGTGATCAAGAAAGACCGAATTTTCCGGATCTGCCAAACACAACCGGGTATTCAGACATCCATAACGGATGTAGCGCCCGATGGTGGCTGTGGTTCCCCCCGTACCTGCGCTCATCACCACCCATTCAGGCACCGGATGGGGTTCTTCCTGCATCTGGCTGAAGATCGACTGAGCAATATTATTGTTCCCTCGCCAATCCGTTGCCCGCTCTGCATAAGTGAACTGATCCATGTAGTGGCCGTTCAGCTCTTTGGCCAAACGATGAGATTCGGTGTAAATGTCTTTCGCTTCCACCAGATGGCATCGACCACCGTAAAACTTAATGCTGTCGATTTTTTCTTTCGAGGTCGTTTTCGGAATGACCGCAATGAACGGCAAATTCAAAAGCCGGGCAAAGTAAGCTTCGGAGACAGCGGTACTGCCAGATGACGACTCAATGATGGTGGTGTCTGACCGAATCCAGCCATTGCACAAACCGTACAAGAACAACGAGCGCGCCAGGCGATGCTTCAGGCTGCCGGTCGGGTGCGTCGACTCATCTTTCAGGTACAGATCAACATTGGTCAAGGCGGGGAGGTCGAGCTTAATCAGATGGGTATCAGCAGAACGATTAAAATCGGCATTAATAGCGCGAATGGCATTATTCGTCCATAAATCCATAACAAGCCTCTGGCGGTTTACCGGTCAAATTGAGTATTGGTTGGCGTATAACGAGTACTTAGTACCGAATACCTTCGTACGATACCGAGTACCTTCGTACCGAGTATAGACAAGCATCAAGGTAAATAAATTTGAACAGAGAAGTGCGCCCCAAAGAAGTGGCTCATCAACACAAGCAAAAGCACTCAGCACACCAAAAGGGCACCGAGCGCTGTCAGAAATCATTACAGGGAGTAATGATCCGAAGAAGAACTGCCCACTTCCAGAATGCCGTCCATTTCGACTTCAGCACCTTTCGGCAGTGCCGCCACACCAATGGCAGCACGCGCCGGGTAAGGCTCGACGAAATGACGCGCCATCACTTCATTCACCAACGCGAAGTTATCCAAATTGGTCAAGAAGATGTTCAGTTTCACCATATCCTGAATGGTGCCACCCGCTTCATCAATCACGGCTTTCAGGTTCGAAAATACCTGTTCAATCTGATCTTCTATGCCCGTATCCACCAACTCCATGGTTTCAGGAATCAGAGGAATCTGACCGGACAAATACAAGGTGGTGCCAACCTTTACCGCTTGCGAATAGGTTCCAATCGCCTTCGGTGCTTTGTCTGTACTAATGATTGCTTTGTTTGTCATAACTGTCCCTTAAAATATATCCGGCCACTCTTTCCAAACCTTTAACAGGCTTGATTGTTGTTTGTTTAAGCGCGTTCACGCGAAATACTGACCACCGACTTATTCACTTTGAGTCGCTTCATGACGCGAGCCAGGTGTTCACGGCCCTGAACATTGATCACCAGCGCAATCACCCGAATACGCGCATCATGATCTTCCATTGAGATGGATTCAATGTTGGCATCGGCTTCCGTCACGGACGTTGCAATGCTGGCAACCACGCCACGAACGTTCTCAACTCCGACCTTCAGTTCAACGGAGAACTCCTGCTCCAGCTTCTTCTGCCAGGTAAGCGTCACCAACTTCTCGGAGTGGCCTCGGAATTCATTGAGATTCCGACAACCGTCATTATGAATCACCAAGCCCCGGCCGGAACTCATATGACCCACAATCGGGTCACCCGGAATCGGACGACAGCACTTGGCAAACTTGATGATCAGCCCTTCGGTGCCGGTAATCTGAAGCGGCATCGCATCGTCCGACTCGCCCGAAGACTCGCTCAGTTCGGTTTCACTTAATTCCATCAACTGACGCGCGACCAAGTACGCCATACGATTGCCAAGACCAATCTCTTCCAGCAAATCATCCAGCACTTTCAGACCCGCTTGTTCAAGCCAGCGGTCAGTCACTGAGGTACTCAGTTCATCCAGATTCAGCTCAAAGTTGTACAATGACTTGTTCAGTAATCGTCGACCCAACTCCACCGACTCAGAACGTTTCTGATTCTTCAGGAAGTGACGAATGGCACTGCGCGCCTTGGCCGTTACCACAAAATCCAGCCACGCCGGATTCGGTTGAGCCCCCGGCGAGGTAATGATTTCAACCGTCTGGCCACTCTGCAGCGGCTGACTCAACGGCGCCAAGTGGCGGTCAATTCGGCACGCCACGCAGCTGTTGCCGATGTCAGTGTGCACGTTATAAGCAAAGTCGACGGCCGTCACCCCGTTCGGCATTTCTAAAATATCGCCTTTTGGAGTAAACACGTAAACTTCGTCCGGGAACAAATCCAGCTTCACATTTTCAATGAACTCAAGCGGGTTACCGGCGTTCTTCTGGATCTCCAGCAAACCTTTCACCCATTGGCGGGCACGGGCATGATGGTTATGGAGCAGGCTGTTGGACTCATCCTGTTCGGCGTCGTTCTTATACAGCCAATGAGAAGCAATCCCCATGTTGGCCACTGCGTCCATTTCTTCAGTACGAATCTGAACTTCAATCGGAATACGATAAACCCCAAACAGAGTAGTGTGTAACGATTGATAACCATTGGCCTTGGGAATGGCCACATAATCTTTAAAACGGTCAGGAACCGGTTTAAATAAGTTATGCACCACCCCTAAAATTCGATAACAACTGTCGACGGTGTCAGTCACGATCCGGAATGCAAACACATCCATGATTTCATGGAAGGACTTTTCGTGACGATCCATCTTCTGATAAATACTGAACAAATGCTTCTGGCGGCCTTCCACACGGCCAGTCAAGCCTTCATGAGACAAGCGCTCTTCGATGTCGTGTTTTATGTCTTCGACGATTTCCTTGCGGTGTCCGGAAATCTTATTCACCGCCTTTTGAATCATCCGGGCACGCATCGGGTACATGGCCTGAAAGCAAAGGTCTTCCAGTTCAATCCGGAAATCATTAATGCCCAGGCGGTGGGCAATGGGCGAATAAATATCCAGCGTTTCACGGGCAATACGGCGGCGTTTATCCGGCCGAAGCGCACCCAGCGTCCGCATGTTATGCATTCGGTCCGCCAGCTTGACCAAAATAACCCGAATATCGCGGGACATGGCCAGCGCCATCTTCTGGAAGTTCTCGGCCTGAGCCTGTTCCTTACTCTCAAAATGGATCTGAGTCAGCTTAGAAACGCCGTCCACAATTTCAGTGACTTCTTCACCAAACTGTTCCAGCAGTGCCACTTTAGGGACTTCGGTATCTTCAATCACATCATGAAGCATGGCCGCCATCAGGCTTTGATGGTCCATTCGGATTTCAGACAGGATTTGAGCAACTTCAAGAGGGTGAATAACGTAAGGTTCGCCACTGCGGCGCTTTTGACCTTCGTGGGCTTGTTCGGCGTAATAATATGCTCTGCGTACCAGATCAATTTTTTCTGAAGGCAAATAACTGGCTAATTGTTCAGCAAGCACATCTATTGTAAGCAATCTTAAGACCTTTAAGCGATATGATTCGTTAACGTATTGAGTTGTTTCCTAGAGTAAGAGAATGCTTGGATTAACTGAGCACGTCAACCAAAAGAGAAGATGAACGCATAAAAAAACGCCGACTCAATGAGTCGGCGTTTTTAACGAAATTATTCTGAACGCATGCCAGACGCTTCGATCATCGCCGGCGTCATTGTTCCTTCAGCAATTTCACGCAAAGCAACAACCGTTGGCTTATCGTTATCCCAAGGCACAGTAGCTTCTTTACCGCCCGTTGAAATCTGGCGAGCACGCTTGGACGCCACCATGACCAATTCAAAACGGTTATCTACGTGATCCAAACAATCTTCAACAGTTACTCGAGCCATGTCGTGTTAATCTCCAACAATAAGCAAAATACAAAAAATGACCGGACATTTTAGCTAACCAGATTACTGAATACCAGCGTTTAACGCCGGATCTGGCGATTATTTATTCAATAAATCCGTCAACAACGTTTGCTGGGCTTCTTTTTGATAATCAATCTTCAGGCGATTGGCCTCAAAAATGGCGTCCAACTGGCTTAACGCCGTATCGAAGTCGTCGTTCACCACCAGATAATCGAACTCACAATAGTGGCTCATTTCTAATTGCGCTTCAGACAAGCGACGAGCAATCACCTCTTCCGAATCCTGACCTCGTCCGGTCAAGCGATTGCGCAATTCCCCCAGTGACGGCGGTACAATGAAAATACTGATGGCAGCCGGTACTAACTTTCGGACCTGCTCCGCACCTTGCCAGTCAATCTCAAGAATAATATCAATGCCTTCCGCCAACTTATCTTCCACGACCTTCTGCGACGTACCGTAGTAGTTCCCGAACACTTCCGCGTGCTCAAGAAAATTGGCCTCGCCTATCTCTGCTTCAAACATCTCTTTCGACACAAAGTGATAATGCACCCCGTTTTCCTCGCCATTACGCATCGGTCGAGTGGTATGGGAAACAGACACCTCCAACTGCGCGCGCTGGGCCACCAGCTTACCAACCAAACTGGTTTTACCCGCACCGGACGGAGCCGAAATAATAAACAATGAACCCTGACTCATAACTATCAGACTCTCTAAAATCGTTTTACAAAAGCATAGATGACAGCCCCAGGCTTTGCTGAGACTTTATTGAAGGGCGACATGATACAGAAAAAACAGGTTGTGGATAAGTTTGAAGCGGACTTCGCGCCCATATTCAATCCAGCAAGCAAGACACCAAAACTTTGGCACAAACAACCTGAAAAATATAATATCGTTCAGAACAATTCTCAAATATGGCTGGGCAGCTCAGAATGAAACCAGGTCGAAATGATCCGTGCCCATGCGGCAGCGGTAAAAAGTACAAACGCTGTTGCATGGATTCAATATCAAAACAACATGCAGAAATCTTCGATGACATTGAGCAAACGGTGGCCATGAACCCCAACCTGACCCTTGATGAACTCAATGTGGTGGCTGAACAACGGATGCGTGAACGTAATGACCGGCCTAACCCGGATTTTTTTGGCCTTTCGCCTACGCAAATGGCCAATTGGTTGTATGCTCCGTTCCAAGAATTAAACCACGTAAGTATTAGTACACCAGAGGACTTATCCGCCAGCCCGGTAATGCGCTACCTGGCGATCATTCTTGATGAAGCCATAGAACAAGAAGGTTCTTTCAAAGCCACCGCGAAAGGTAACCTTCCGACTAAAGTAGTAAGACAAGCCAGTGATCTGCTCTCTGAATTTGCCGTGAGCCAATACTGCATCCACATCGGTTTCAACGAGTTTGCCGGCAGTAATGAAGATAAATTTAACGCACTGCACTACACACGAATCCTGGCTGAAATAGCCGGTATTATTTACCACAAAAGCGGGCGTTTTCACGTGAAAAAGGCCGCTCAGAAGCAATACCAAACCCATGGTTTAAAAGCCTTCTTCTTACCCATGCTTGAGGCGGCAGTTTCCAGATACAACTGGAGCTACCTGGACAGTATGGATGACAATGTTGACCTGCGAACTTTCTGGCTGTTTATGCTCTGGCGCCTGCAAAGCCATAGCTCTATTGATCAGTTAGCAGAGGAAGTCAACATTGCCTTCCCTGATCTCATTGGCCAACTTGACATAAATGACTACTTCACACCACAGGAGACGCTCAAAACGCTTATTAGATCCCGCTTTGTTGAGCGATTTTTGCAATTCTGGGGTTTCGTTACTGTTAATCCTAAACGTATTTTCAACAAAGAACGTCTACCGGCAAAGGCAGACATACAGCCGTTACTGACACAGACCTTTCAGTTCGAAAATTAATGCGTAAACACGCCTAAGAAGCCCGACCTCTGGATATTAGTGTATCCCGAAAGTCGGTTTTTAAAGCCGAAATGAAATAATTGGAACCTTAGAAGGGGCTCTTTCCTGCTCCTTCACGTCTGCTACTAGTGCTTCTCCAAGAGTCACAACTGTTGAAATCTGAGCACACTGAAGCTGTAAGTCTAAAAATTGTGGGTAGCTTAAAGGCTTAATATATAGAAAAACGGAAAAACTATACATCCCCTCTGGAACATGTATAGTTTTTCGAATAATTTATACATATAAAACCCCATAAGTATAAAAAAGAGTGAAATCTATCTATGCCAGACTCTCTTGCACCACTTCCTCTTCCCAATATTGAACAGTGGGAAACCCGATCGGTACTAAAAAAAACCGCCGAAGCGCATCGTTATTTAGCCGAACTCAAAGGTGTAGCTGCGAGTATTCCCAACGAGGCGATTTTAATCAATACGCTGGCATTACAAGAAGCAAAAGACAGTTCAGAAGTTGAAAACATTGTCACCACGCACGATGAACTCTACAGAGCCAGCTCATTTGAAGAAGCCATAACCAACCCAGCCACCAAAGAAGTACAAAATTACGCGTTTGCTTTAAAGCAAGGATTTACTCAATAACTTGTTTAACCATCCCTACACCAAAATTGACTTCTTAGTGGAAGAATTAGGTGTGACGCGCATTACTGCTACTAAGTATTTAGAACAACTGGTCGAAAATGGTTTTTTAGCGAAACAAAAAGTGGGACGAGCCAACTATTACATTAACGAACCATTATGCAAGCTGCTGATTACCAACGACTAAGCTCATTAGAATGAAACAGGTTAACAACGAATCATTCAACCCAATCAAAGCAACCGTCAGCTCCATGGCCCTGGATCATCGAGTTCCTCGAAGAAAGCATCCCGCAAAGTAAAGCGTATAAACCCGAAGATACCAATCAGGTCTGGGTGGATTTCACAGAACCGGAGCTATCACAAGACAACCTGAAAACGTTACTGGTTGATCAGGCAAAAGTGGGGCTTACGCCTGGCACCTGGTTTGGGGAACCTAACGAAAACTTCTACCGAATGAACATAGCAACCCGGTTATCTGAGATTCAGACATCTTTTCAACTATTGAAAAACGCCATGGGGGAATATGACCACACGGCGTTGGCTGCCAGCTCTGCTGTAAATTCTGATTTGTAGAGATAGGTTAAGTTATCACTCATCTGCTCACTCAGCACTATCGGCTCGAACGCTTTTTCTGAAAGCGCTGGCTACCACTTTGAAGGCAAATACCGAGTGAAATACAAAGGCATCACGATATTGGTTTGTTCTAACGCTGATGAGCCTTGTGTGCCAGTTAACTTAAAGGTTTTACTTGGGGCACATTTTTCAACGTAGGATGCCAGCGATTTTGCTCTTGTACGCTTGCCACTTTTGACTTCAACAGGAACGATATTTCCTTCATCTGTTGCCAAAATAAATTCGATTTCGGCCCGTGCGTCATTCCACGAATAACTTGGGTCAACGCCAATGGCGGTGAGTTCTTGCTGCACAAAGTTTTCTGCCACATAGCCTTTGTAGTTATAAACAGATAGATCATAGTTTTGTTGCTTAATCTCTTTATAACTACTGCCTAGCATATGATTGAGCAGGCCCACATCAAACATAAACAGCTTAACCATGTTATCTTTTTTATTGGCCGCCAGAGGCGATTTCGGCATCCCTTTAATAGGGTAGTTTGGCAAGGCTAAGCGGCAACAGTTAAGCCAATGGATAGCGGTCTCAAAATCGCTATAACGAGATTTACGCTCATGCACATGTTTAAATTTAAAGCGTTTAACGGACTCATCGCTGACAAGTGATAGCTGTGCTGGAATGCTATTAAACACCGACTCAATCAGTGTTGCATCGACCTTGCCTGCGTACTTGCCAAAGTCGCGGCGATAACCTTCAACTAAATCAGCATGAATTTTAGTGACTCTTTCAACACGCTCTAAAATGCTTGAATCTTTGAACTGATACCAAGCAGAAACGGCTTCCGGCATACCACCGGTAAAAAAGTAGTCTGTTAGTTTATCCATCAATTTAGTGTGCACTGCCGGTGTGCTTGCCTGACTATCAAATGCTTTGATCAGTGCTTGCTCGTTTGATGCGTAAATAAATTCTTGAAAGGACAGAGGTCGTAAATTGTATTGTTCTACCTTGCCCACAGGGAAGGTGTTGAGTAAACCAATATTCGAACCGCTGGCCGCGACAAAATAGGACGCTGCTTTTTCGGCAAAATACTTAAGCGAAGTCACGGCACGTTCACATTCGCCAATTTCATCTAATATCAGCAGATCGGTTTCTGGGTTGAACGCCTGATTGGTCAAAAGCTCAATGTTCATTAATAGTTCGTCGGGTGACAGTGCGCCATCGAATGCTTCTTTGTAGGCGGGATTTTCAAGAAAGTCGATACGAAGGATATTGGCAAAGGTTTTACCAAACAACTCCTGCAGCAGATAGGTTTTACCCGTTTGCCTTGCACCATCAATCAATAATGGCTAGCGCACAGGTTGGTTTTTCCATGCAATTAGGGCGTTGAGTAAGTTGCGCTGCATTGTCATTTCCCGCAATTAAGATTGTTAACGGCCTATACTACAACCAACTTTACACTTTTACGCGCAGAAAAGTGTATGATTTTACATTTTTATGCGCATAAAAGTGTAATGACGTTCTGATCGAGTATAAAACAGTCCCTCAACAACTCTCTTTCTTCTTTGCGGATACCTGCTTGTTGGACAAGGCTTTCCCATTTTTAGGTGGCTTTTGACACTTACCCCTTGGGTATTTGGGGCAGGTGATTACTGATACCCTCAGAAAGCTGCAAGATATGGGCATGTATCTGCCTACTGTGTCCGTTTAGTACTGGCAAACTCCTAACTGAACTTAACAGATTAGTGAGGAAACAAACGATGAACCCAACCAAACAATCACCCGCAACACCAACAAACCCAGCTCGTCAGCAGCGCATTTTGCGTTTGCCCGAAGTTAAAGTGAAAACAGGCTTTAGTCTCAGTAACATTTATGCCTTGATGGCTAACGGTGAATTTCCGAGCTCCAACAACATCAAAGCGTAGCAGTTACTCTCGCTATTGATTCAACAAATGAGCGAGCTGGCCACTCAAAAAGCTTTTAGCGTGAACGGCATCGGCTGGCACCACAGCGCCTATGTACATCCGCGTACCACCTTTGACCCAAATAGCCCGCGCATGGTGCTACAAACCAAGCACCTCTTCGAAGGGCTTACCCAACAAGACAGCAGCGACAGTTGGCGAGAGCAAATTGGCCGTTATTGTCTAAATAACCCGCTGCAAATGGTGGGCGTCTGCGCTGCGTTTTAGAAAAAGAGACAAAAGGAAATATGAAAAGATTAAATGGGTTTAAACCCATTTATAGAGATTTAAACCAGTTGCACCCATCACTTTGGCAGATAGAATTAAAAAGCTATCTCATGTATTCTTTTATTATCAACTTCTAGTGAATATAGTCATGGCTAGCTCTACCCATATCAAAGCACTTATGCAATCTCATATCGACAAGGATGACGATAGGTTTTTATCTGTTGCCCTTCAGGTTGCAGCTCATGAAGCCAGAAATGGTCATGGAAAACTAGCTCAAGAACTAAAAAAGCTAGTAGAAAAAGCCAAGAAAAATAGTACAAATAATCTACCTGTTTCGATTGCTAATAGCGTAAAAGACTCTTCAGGCTTGTTAAGTACAAGCCATCCCAAATTAAGATTCACTGACTTGATTGTTGCTCCAGCTGTGATAGAACAGCTTGAACGCTTAGTTAAAGAACAGAAACACCTTACCACCTTAAAAAATCACGGGTTATCACCTCGCAGGAAACTATTACTGGCAGGGAAACCGGGAACAGGGAAAACCTTTACAGCTTCAGTCTTAGCAGGCGAACTTAATTTTCCATTATTTGAAGTAAGACTTGATGCGGTAATTACCAAATATCTTGGCGAATCTTCAGCGAAGCTACGACAGATATTTGATACCATCCGGGAAGTTAGAGGAGTCTACTTCTTCGATGAGTTTGATGCCCTTGGTTCGCATAGAGGATCTAGTAATGATGTAGGCGAAGCTAGACGTATCCTGAATAGCTTTTTACAAATGATAGAGCAAGACGATTCTAATAGCGTTATAGTTTGTGCTACCAACCATATAGAAGCTCTCGATCATGCCTTATTCAGACGTTTTGATGACGTAATTAGGTATCAGCTTCCTTCTGAAGACGAAATTATTCGACTCTTTAGAACTCGACTGCATCCTTATGTAGCAAAGAATTTTTCATGGAAAAAGCTTCCGAGTATAGCTAAAGGGCTCAGCAACGCTGAAATCACACTAGCGGCCAATGACTCAATTAAAGAGATGCTAATACACGATCGCAGGTCAATCACTATCGGGATGCTTCAGCAGGCTATTGAAGAAAGAAAAGACATTAGCCAACATTTTACGGAGTAAATATTCTGAATGGCTGAAAATAAATACAACAAACCCCATTTCTTCTTCAACTCATACGCCAGCGCCCATGAATTCACATCACCTAACGGAGGTGGTGGTACTCCTACAGAAGTTCCAGCAAGAGACAGAGCCACACACAGCAATAAACTCCGCCAAGACATCCAGCGCGTTGCAGGCCATTTAGCCTCCCTAAAACAACGTGTTCATTCAAAAGACCTTAAAATGGGCACTGGAATTCAAGTTGAATTTGAAAGCTTTCCTGATGTTGAAATGGCAGCACAAAGCCTTGCAAATGATCCTCAAGGGATCATATTGCACAATATAAAAACTGTTGATAAAGATGGGCAGCAAGCAACAATTGCGACAGCCTTTGTTCCAGATGAAAAATTGAACTTTTATCAAAATAAGTTAACTGACTACTTAAATTTTAAGAGGAAGCCCAATGGCGATGCTGCTGATCACAGGAAACTGATAGACTCTATTACTTCAATTCGCAGTGCAACCTTTTATGCCATTTGGGCAGATGACGACACCTACCTTCCTAAAGATAAAGAATCTAAAATTTGGTGGGAAGTATGGATAGCCACTCCGAGAAAAAGCCGACAGACCCACAATTACTACAATGAGATCATTTCAGATTTTAAGCAATTAGCTCAGATTGCAGAGATAGAAGTATCAGATCACAAGCTACGATTCCCTGAGCATACAGTCATACAGGTAAAAGCGAGTCAAAAGCAACTTGAAGAAAACACCGATTTACTTTTCCGTGTCTCTGAAATTCGCTTTCCAAAAGTTACTGCTGAATTCTTTGATGCTATGGAGCCTAAAGAACAAATAGAGTGGTCAGATGAATTACTTCAACGGCTAAATCACTCTATCTCAGAAAATTCACCGTATGTGTGCATTATTGATTCCGGGGTTAATGTTGAACACCCATTACTTGCGCCATTTGCTAGCTTAAGCGACCAGAGAACCATTACCGAAGATAACGACCCTACAGACACAATGGGGCATGGTACAGAGATGGCTGGACTAGCAATGTGGGGAGATTTAACTGATTCTTTAAGTTCAACAGATATAACAACCGTCACACATAGCTTAGAATCAGTGAAGACATTAAGGTTTGACGGTGATAACCAAGGAAAACCTTTAGGTTTGGTTACTGAATACGCAATATCTGAAATTGAAAACTATAAACCTGAGCGGTCTAGAGTTTACTCAATGTCACTTTCATCTGGTAAAGGCACTGACAGAGGAAGACCGTCATCTTGGTCGAGTGCCTTGGATATACTTGCTGTAGATTTTCTAGGCGAAGGGGAATATCCAAGACTATTTACAGTTTGTGCTGGTAATACATCCCCTGTAGGCGATGTTCCATACCCTGAAATAAATTACTCAAGCGATGTTCATGACCCTGCTCAAGCTTGGAATGTACTTACCGTTGGAGCATATACGGAAAAAGATGTAATTACAGAAGAGTGTGATTACCAGTCCGTAGCACCAAGAGGAGGAATTTCTCCCTACTCAACAACTTCTCTTGAATGGGACAGAAAAAATGCTCCTATCAAACCAGAAGTGGTATTTGAAGGAGGAAATGTAGGGCAAGATCACGTTGGTTGGTTTGGTATGCCTGACCTTCATCTACTCACAACCAACCATGAGTTCTCTCAACGGTATTTTCAGTGCTCACATGCAACAAGCGCAGCCACAGCATTAGCAGCTAGGTTTACTGCTCAAATAAAGTCCAAATATCCTGAGTTATGGCCAGAAACAGTAAGAGCATTAACAGTTCATTCAGCTAATTGGACTGATGAAATGTATTCTCTTATTTCTGCCTCTCATAATGACGATAATATTAAGAAGTCTGATATGGCTAAGCTAGTTCGCAAAGTCGGCTTTGGTGTGCCGAACTTGGAAAAGGCTTTAAATAGTGCAAATAATTCGCTTTCACTTGTAATTCAGGATGAGATGCAGCCTTACCTAAAGGCTCAAGGGGGGAGAATTATAACCAAAGATATGCATTTACATGATCTTCCTTGGCCTATTGAAGAGCTATTGAAAATCGGAGAGGCTGATGTTGAGTTAACAATAACCCTGTCGTATTTTGTTGAACCAAATCCTTCTAGCAAAAACACGTTAAATAAATACACCTATGCCAGCCATCAACTGAGATTTGATGTTAAGCATCACGGGGAATCAGACAAAGAATTTATGAAACGCATCAATGCCAAAGCAGAGGGCGAAAAGTCTGATTCTTTAGACAATAGTAGCAATTGGCTTCTTGGTACACAGCAGCGCCATAGAGGATCAATTCATAAAGATGTATGGCGAGGTAGTGCAGCAGATCTTGCAGCAAAAGGACAAATTGCCATTTATCCATCCAACGGCTGGTGGAAAACTAGAACAGCACATGAGCGTTTCAACTCTAAAGCTAGATACGCATTAATTGCTTCGCTATCAGTTCCAGAAGTTGAAGTTGATTTATACAGCGAAGTGAAAACTAAGATCGATACTAACGTCACTGCACAATCCGTCGTTGAGGTTTAAGAGCTATCCACAGCAACATTCTATGTGGATCACTCCATAGGGCTAAAGCACTTTACTCAATCAGGCTTTGTAATGCTCCAAGCACTGCGTTCTTTGTGCCGCAAGTAAGGTTCGGTAAGTACGAAGAATATCATGAACTGCCAAGTTCTCTATATCATCCGCCTTGTTAGGTGACTGTTTTTTCCTTCCAGCTTTATGCCTAGACAGTTTAGTGATAGCTCAATTAAAGGCCTCGGAGTCCATGTAAGCGTTGGTCGAGGTGCAAAGCCCTCTTTAGGCTGCATCTTCTTTCTAACCTTACTTCAGCTAATTGTTGATGAAATTAAAATATCACTCAATATTCTGAATCTGCTCATTGAGTAGCGGCCTAGAACCTAACAAACTCAATGATTTACCGAAAAGAAATCGTTCAAAAATGCCTGTTTGCCCACCAAACTGCCCACCACTTGCCTATGGCTTTTACTAAATCTTAGTGGTTAGCAATGGAAAAACAGTGCCGTTTTTATGCTGCTGTTAGAGCTAAAACATAGCAGTTTTGAAGGGCTTTATCGAGCATGATTTCCGTCAACATAGCTTTGCCATTTTTTCACTGGTTCTACACGATAGTAATGAGTCAGCAGAAAGCTCACTTAGCCTGAAATGGGCATTATGGTGTCCATTTTAATAGAAATAAGCTCAATATGGATAATATGGTATCCAAGAGAGATAAGACTGAGTGTCGAATGGTAAGCATCAGGTCTACAAATTGTTATCCCTAAGGTAACTTTGTGTAGACCTTCGGGGCTAGGCAACGTGCCTTTACCATCTCTCTGGTAAATACTGCGTGAAATACAAAGGCATCACGATATTGGTTTGTTCTAACGCTGAAGAGCCTTGTGTACCCGTTAACTTAAAGGTTTTATTTGGAGTACATTTTTCAACGTAGGATGCCAACGATTTTGCTCTTGTACGTTTACCACTTTTGACTTCCACAGGGATGATATCGCCTTTATCGGTCGCCAAAATAAATTCGATTTCGGCGCGGGCGTCATTCCATGAATAGCTTGGGTCAACGCCAATAGCTGTGAGCTCTTGTTGCACAAAGTTTTCAGCCACATAGCCTTTGTATTCATAGTTTTGTTGCTTAATCTCTTTATAACTGCTGCCCAGCATGTGATTGAGCAGGCCCACATCAAACAGAAATAGTTTAACCATATTGTCTTTTTTATAGGCCGCCAACGGAGATTTAGGTAATCCTTCAATAGGGTAGTTTGGCAAAGCTAAGCGGCAGCAGTTAAGCCAATGGATCGCGGTTTCAAAATCGCTATAACGAGATTTACGCTCATGCACATGCTTAAATTTAAAGCGTTTAACTGACTCATCGCTGACAAGTGATAGCTGGGCTGGAATGCTATTAAACACCGATTCAATCAGTGTGGCATCGACCTTGCCCGCGTACTTACCGAAATCGCGGCGATAACCTTCAACTAAATCGGCATGAATTTTTGTGACTTTTTCAACACGCTCTAGAATGCTTGAATCCTTAAACTGATACCAAGCAGAAACGGCTTCCGGCATACCACCGGTAAAAAAATAGTCGGTTAGTTTATCCATCAATTTAGTGTGCACCGCCGGTGTGCTTGCTTGACTATCAAATGCTTTGATCAGTGCTTGCTCGTTGGATGCGTAAATAAATTCTTGGAAGGTCAGTGGTCGTAAATTGTATTGTTCTACCTTGCCCACAGGGAAGGTGTTGAGCAAACCAATATTTGAACCGCTGGCTGCGACAAAATAGGACGGTGCTTTTTCGGCAAAATACTTCAGCGAAGTTACGGCTCGTTCACATTCGCCAATTTCATCTAATATCAGCAAGTCGGTGTCTGGATTGAACGCTTGGTTGGTTAACAACTCAATGTTCATTACTAGCTCGTCAGGTGACAACGAGCCATCGAACGCTTCTTTGTAAGCTGGGTTTTCAAGGAAGTCGATACGAAGGATGTTGGCAAAGGTATTCCCAAACAACTCTTGCAGTAGATAGGTTTTACCTGTTTGTCTTGCGCCATCGATCAATAATGGCTTGCGCACAGGTTGACTTTTCCATGCTATTAGGGCGTTGAGTAAGTTGCGCTGCATTGTCATTTCCCGCCAATTAAGACTGTTAACTGCCTGTAGTATAACTCAGTCTACACTTTTACGCGCAGAAAAGTGCGGAATTTTACATTTTTATGCGCGTAAAAGTGTTGTGGCGTTCTAATTGAGCAAGACTTTCCCTTTTTGAGAAAGCTTTTGGCACTCATCCCTTGGGCTTTTGGGGCAGTTTGGGCAAAGCCTTAATTCACGCCATTTAGCTACACACCAACCCTGCCCACAGAACAATTATTATTGTGGGCATTATGTAAATACTGGGGCAGCTAGCTACCTGCACCCTCAGAAAGCTGCACGATCTGAGCATTTATCTGCCTACTGCGTCCGTTTAGTGCTGGCAAACTCCTAACTGAACTTAACAGATCAGTGAGGAAGCAAACGATGAACCCAACTACACAATCACCCACAAACTCAGTACACCCAGCGCGTCAGCAGCGGATTTTGCGCTTGCCCGAGGTAAAGGCAAAAACAGGCTTTGGCCGCAGTACCATTTATGCCCTAATGGCCAATGGTGAATTTCCGCGATCCATTCGTATTGGTGCGCGTGCTGTGGGCTGGTTAGAAAGCGATATCGACCAGTGGATTGAAACCCGCCGTATCGGTGCTGCTTATGGCCGTGGATAAACCATCAGCATTAAACCAATTATCTGCCATTGATATGCCTAGCAACGAGCCAAAATTACCAGCTGGTTTTGCTTATAACGCGCAAAACTGGCTGGTGATGCAACCAACGGGGCAAGATAGCCCAGTTAAAATCTGCTCTTGGTTGCAAGTGGCTGCCCGCACCCGCGATCCGCAAGGGGACAACTACGGCTATTTATTGCACTGGTTAGACGATGACAATCGCCATCGCTATTGGGCCATGCCAGCAGAACTATTGGCCGGAGACGGCAGCGAGTACCGCCGGATATTACTCAGCCGAGGCATGCGGCTAAGTAACAGTGTCAAAGCGCGGCAGTTGCTCTCGCTGTTTATTCAACAAATGGGCGAACTGGCCACGCAAAAGGCCATCAGCGTGAACTGCATTGGCTGGCATCGCCACGCTTATGTACATCCGCGCCTCACCTTTTACCCAAGCGAACACAGCAATAACCCGCGCATGGTGCTGCAAACCATGCACCCGATAGAAGGCTTTATTCAACAAGGTAGTAGTGACAGTTGGCGGCAGCACGTTGGCCGTTATTGTCTGGATAACCCGCTATTGATTGTTGGTGTCTGCGCTGCACTGGCTGCGCCATTGTTGCACTTGTGTGGGGTGGATGGTTTTGGTTTACACCTCTACGGTGCCAGCAGTACAGGTAAAACCGCGGCGCTGTATCCGGCATTATCGGTGTGGGGCGAGCCTAATCAGCTGCGCCACAGTTGGCGTGCCACGGCTAACGGTTTAGAAGGTACAGCATTAGCGCATAACGATGCCTTGTTGGCGCTCGATGAAATGGGCGAAGTTGACCCAAAAGAGGCGGGCGATGTCGCTTATATGCTTGCCAATGGTCAGGGTAAAACACGAGCAGGCAAATACGGTGAAATGCGCTTACCCGCCCGTTGGCGTTTGGTGTTTTTATCTACTGGCGAAGTGACGCTCGAAAGCCATCTTGCCAGTATCGGCAAACGCGTAAAAGCCGGCCAGCAAGTGCGCGTGATTGATCTCAGTGCCGATGCCGGAGCGCAAATGGGCGTGTTTAACCAGAGTCATGGTATGAACGCCGCCGATTTAGCCGATCATCTAAAACAGCAAAGTCGCCAACACTACGGCTGCTTGGCTTTGGACTGGTTACGGTATTTAACGCAGCACAGCGCGCAGGTGCGACCCGTTTTCCAAAACGTACGCCAACGTTTTTTAGCTAGCTTACCAATCGAGGCTGACGGCCAAGTGCGCCGGGTCGCCGAAAAGTTTGCCTTACTGGCTAGTGCTGGGTTGTTAGCCATTCAAGCCAAAGTACTCGATTGGTCAGCCCAAAGTGTCGAAGCCGCCTGCTTAAATCAGCTTAACCAATGGATACTCGCCCGCGGTGGTGTGGCCGCCAATGAAGACCAACAAGCCATTCGCCAAGTGCGCAGCTTTATTGAGCAACATGGCGAAAGCCGCTTTACGCCCAAACAAAACGGTTACAGCAGCCAAGTACGCCAACGCGCCGGTTGGATAGACACCAGCGGCCCACAAACCCTCTACCTGTTTTACCCAACCGGCTGGCGTGAAGCCACCGAAGGCCTAAGCCCAGAACGTGCCGCCAAAGCACTGATGGCCGCAGGTTACCTAATCCCCGATGGCAACCGACCACAGCGCAAAGTCAGCCTACCTGACAACACCCGCCCGCGCATGTATTGTGTTAAAGGCAGTATCTTGGATGACTAAAAAGGCGATGAATCCTGTGTAGGCTTGTCGCCTTGCAGTAAACCGCCAGTCAACACAAGGGCTGGGCGAGGTTCAAAGTCTAACGCGGACAATACCGCTAGTGTACTGGTTGTGTACTTAGCTATTCGATACAGCGTGCTGACTATATCAGTGCCATTTCCAGTTTATGTTTGCGCTTCACCCAATCTGGTAAAGAGCGTTCGAGTAAGCGATAAAACTCTGGGCCGTGGTTGTGGTGCTCTAGGTGACACAGTTCATGAACGATCACATACTCAATACATTCTTTCGGTGCCTTAATCAGATCACGGTTTAAGGTCAGCGTTCCGCTTTTTGATAGACTACCCCAGCGCTTTTTGAGTTGCATGATTTTAATGGTTGGCTTGTTAGCATCTGAATGTTTGAATTTCTTCCAACAATCCGAAAATACTTTATTTAAATGGAAATCAGCCTTTTCTCGATACCAATCACTGAGTAGCGACTCCACATGGTCTGGTTTACCATTGGCAGACTTTACCCAAAAAAAGCCCGCTTTCAGCGCCACACCGTTGTCAGTGCCTACTTCAATTTTTAGCCGATACTTCTTGCCTAGATACAAATGGCTTTCACCACATACATATTTGCGAGAAGGGGTTCTTGGGTCAAACTGGTCAAAGTAGCGAATTTGACGTTTGATCCACCGAGCGCGCTTTTTCACCTTGGCTTCAATGGCCTCACGATCGGTGCCTTCAGGTGCTTTCACAAAAACTGATTTATCAGGATGAACTGATATTTCCAGCGACTTACGTTTAGAAAAAACCAGCTGGAAGGGGATTTCTCCCCCTCCGTATACAACCGCTAGTCTTTCAGCGCTTGCCGTTGGTATCTCAGCCTGCTTGATGGTTGACGACATCAAGAGTGCCTCCGGTACTTCGCAACTTGCATAGTTTTCTCAATGATTTCGTCCATTTGCTCTAAGCTCAGCGTCACGCCGTACTGCTCTTTGACTTCGTCATAAAGAAAATCGTCAATATCATTCATCGCCGTTTTTTGAACGTCAGTATCGTCCCAAAAATCAACTTTCCAATGATCATCAATGATCTTTTGTATTGCTAACGATGTTTGTGCCGCAATAGCATCAAGCTGAGCATCATCTAACTCGTTGAGTGTTGCCACTTGCTGAAACTGCGGCTTAATCAAACCAAAGTAGGCACACGCTTCGTCGTTCTCACGAATGCAATCAGGCATATCATCATGCTGCTTAGTGGCCACTTTGTTACGAATATCAATCACTCGGTTGAGATATTCTAAGTCTGAGATACGCTTAGCCTTAAAGTCATCAATGGCGGCTTGGATCAGCTTCGAAAACTTCTCATAAAACGCAGGGTCTTCATCCATATTCTCCGAAATGCTGCGCTTCGTGGCGTGGGCGATGGTGTCCGCTTTTGATGCCGTGGTTTTGGTTTGATAAACCCCTTGCTCTTCTTTCACGGCGGTAAACATTTTTTCATCAAAAATATTCACGGGCTCGTTAAGCTGAGTCACCTCATTAGCCTGAATATGGGTATCCAGCAGCTTTTTAATTTTCGGCTCGTAGTCGCGATAATCAATCGCCTCGGCGTAACGCAACTTAACCGCCGCCTTTAAGTTCTGAAAACGCTTTAAATCGTTTTTATAGGTTTGTAGCTTCTTCTCATCAGAGCTCATGATGAACTGCTCAGACGATAAAGCGATGGCTAAAGATTTACTGTATGCCGATAAACATTCGTAAAACTCTTCACGCAACTCGTCATCGGCCAACAACACCTCATAGGCTTCTTCGTCTTTTGAGTTTTTAACGGCTTTAAACAAATCCCATAAGTCAGAGTAACGCTGTGGCAGTTTAAACACTTCTTCGTTGATGGAGGTGAGCGTGCCTGCTAAGTCATCTTCGTCAAACCCTTCAAAGGCTTCGTACATGGTTAGGGCTTTATCCAGCTCGCCCAATACGCTGGCATAGTCGATGATATAGCCAAACTCTTTGCCTTCGTACAGGCGGTTAACCCGAGCGATGGCCTGTAATAGCGTGTGCTCTCGCAGGGTTCGGCATAGATACAGCACGGTGTTACGCGGTGCATCAAAACCGGTTAATAGCTTATCTACCACAATGAGTATTTCAGGGTCATCACCGTATTTAAACTGATTGATGATTTGCTTGGTGTACTCTTCTTCAGAGCCAAAGCGCTTCATCATTTTGTCCCAGAATTTACCTACCTCATCGGTTGGTCCTTCGTCCACTTCGTCGTGGCCTTCGCGGGTATCAGGGCCAGAAATCACTACTTCAGTGGTGACGGTGCCAATTTCATGCAAAAACTGCTGGTACTTTAATGCGGCCTGTTTACCTGGGGCAACCAGCTGAGCCTTAAAGCCGGTGCCTTGCCAGTTCGCACGAAAATGCTCGCTGATATCAAAGGCGCGCATATATATCACCTGATCGGCTTTGTTTAGCATTTCAGCGCGGGCGTATTTCTTTTTAAGGTCGGCCTTTTGCTCTTTGCTTAAATCGGCGGTGTGGCGCTCAAACCAGAGGTCGATAGCCGACTGATTCTGCTCCATCTCAATATGTCGGCCTTCGTACAGCAATGGCAATACTGCTTCGTCGGTAACCGCTTGTTTAATGGTATAGTGCGGCTCAATCAGGCCACCAAACTTGGCAAAGTTATTCTTTTCTTTTTTCAGTAGCGGTGTGCCAGTAAAGCCAAGAAAACAGGCATTGGGCAACATTTGGCGCATTCGGGCTGCCAATGAGCCAAAGTTGGTGCGGTGACTTTCATCGACCAATACAAAAATATCGTGCGATTCATCCACAAACTTCTCGGCCACCCAGCCTTTATCAAATTTGTGGATCAGTGTGGTGATCAAACCCACTTTGTTTTTCAGGTGCTTAACTAAGTTTCGGCCAGACGTGGCACGTTCGCGGCTTAAACCACAGGCCGCAAAGGTATTACCTAGTTGTTTATCAAGATCATCCCGGTCGGTAACCAAAATGATCCTGGGGTTGATAAGCTGCGGCTCTAGAGCCATAGCGCGGGTGAGCATCACCATGGTGAGCGATTTACCCGAACCTTGGGTATGCCAAATAACACCACCTTGGCGGTTTTCTTTTGCACCATTGCCTTTATTGGTCAAACGCTTAATTCGGGCGATAGTCGCTTTAATCACAAAATATTGTTGATAGCGGGCTACTTTCTTAATGCCACCATCAAACAGAGTAAAGCGATACACCAAATCTAATAAACGCTCTGGGCGGCACAGGCTGTGAATGGCATTGTCTTGTTCCGTCACCAAGCGTTTACCTTCCGCCTCTAGTGCATCAAAAAATGGCCGTGCGGCGGCAAACTCGCCACTGAATAGCTGTGCTTTAGTGTCTTCGTCTAAAACGGTATTTACGCCTTTATCGACATCGGCGGGCTTATCTTCCTGCTCCTTCCACACGCCCCAAAACTTCTTAGGTGTGCCAGCTGTGGCGTATTGGGCGGCGTTTTTATTCACCGCCAACACTTGCTGCACATAAGTAAACAGGCGCGGAATATAGTCATCACCCTGGTTACGAATATTTTGCGATACGGCTTGCTCTACATCCACTTTGGGTGATTTACATTCAATCACGCTAAAGGGAATACCATTGACAAACAGGACGATATCGGGGCGCACGGTATCGGTGCTGCGTGCACGCTCAACCGAGAACTCAGCGACTACATGAAAGCTATTGTTGCTTGGATTTTTCCAATCAATGTAATTGAGGGTAAAGCTTTTTGAGTCCCCCTCAATGGTTTGCTCCATGGCTGAGCCTAAGGTGATTAAATCGTAAATCGACTCATTGGTTTTTTGCAGGCCATCAAACTTAATATTTTTAAGCTTTTGGATCGCAGTTTGAATGTTCTCTTCGCTAAACAGATACTCGCCACCTTTATAGTTAATGCGGTTAATCTTTTTTAGCTGCTGACGTAGCACCCCTTCCAAAATCACATTTGCACTGCGCCCACCCCGTTCGGCCAAGGCCTGCTCTGGGGTGAGGTACTGATAACCCAAATTGATTAACTGTTGCAGGGCAGGAATTTGCGACAAGTACTTTTCGTTAAACTCAAAGCCCGAAGGCTCCGAGTTTGCTGCGTAATTGACTGGCGGTGTGCTCATGCGACGCCCTCCCTAGAAAGCTCCTGACAAGTCTCCTCAGAGAGGTGCTGAGAACTACCAACTTGCCACTCACCAGTAAGCAGTTTTTGCATCAGACCGCGTTTTTGGCTGCGGTATTGTTCTAAGGTCTTTTTGAGTAATCTGATTTCCTTTTGAGCAAGGTTGAGCTTGTAGGTTACGTCTTTTTGCACGTCCATTGCTGGCAATGGGATATCAATTGCGCCAAGATCTTTAAAACTGACTGTCTCACGCACGCTACCCTGAGCGCTGTTCTTAATACGTTGGCGTGCTTCACTTGAATTGAGCCAGTGCAAAAAGTAGTCGCTACATACCTTTTTTGTATCTAGTTTAAACACGACGTACATTGGGCTTAAAATGCCATTTTCCCAGTCATCAAGACGAGCAATAGAGCCCACATTGATTCGAGACGGGTTATAAGCGTATTGGCCTTGTTCAACAACTTTGTAGTTCGACACGTTTGCGCTGGCAACGCGTCGCTCAAATTGCTCTTCTGGCAACACAAAGCCACTGTGATTTGTTACGCTTAAAACACGTTCAATCGTGCTGTTTTTATTGCGTTTAGAAACCTCTATCATCAAACCTGAAGCTGCCGTACGTTTATGACCAGCTCGGTTGATCAAGTTAGAGGTTAACCACTCAAACTGCTTTTCCTTGGCCGAAATTAACGCTTCCGTTTTTTCGATGGCGTTGTCCCATACTGATATAGTGTTTACAATTCTGTTTTGAACTGCATGATCAACAGGATAAGTTATTTTTATGCGATTTAAGTCTTGTCTATTAATCTTAGGGATACCTGTTCGCATCGAAGATTTAATAGCCTGATTGTAAAATGCAGGGCTTTGCATAAAATAATAAAGATAACTCTTATTAATCTCTTCTTTAGCCCATATTGGGTACATATCCGCACTGCAAATGCCACGAAAGCTCGGTTGGCATAATTTATTCAGGTTGGGCCTAATTTTTGAGTAAATAATAGAATTTTCATCAAATACGTATTTTCCAGAAATGAGCCCCAGTTCCTCTGCTTTCTGTAGATTAATAATTCTTCCTGTATGACTTTCGATGTTTTCTGGGCCAATGTGTATTTCTCGGCAATATGGCTCTATTCTTGGATCTACTTGACCATTTGCAATAACCGCTACTTCATCGAATCGTTTTTTCTTCCAGGCGATAGTGGACTTATCTAATTTACTCATTGATCACCCTCCAACTTTTTCTGCGCACGTGCCAACTGGGGAATGCCTTTTTCGGGCGTTGGCAAATCCTCAGGCATGGTGCCGCCCAGTTCTTCAATGGTGGCACGCACTTTGGCACCTACCTCAAAATGAGTTTGGTTAGCATGGGCTTTATTGCTGACCTGATCGCGCTTTAGTTTCTCTTCCGTTTGCGTGGCGCGGAACAGGTTAGCGGCAAGCTCGGTACTGCCCATATGGTCGAGGATTTTTTGGCTCTTTTTTAAGCCTTTGTGCCGGTGAATGGCTTTGTTGTCTAACCCACCATACAAGCCTTTGTAGCCATGGTTTTGGAAAATGGCGTAGTCCAAACCCGATTCAACACCTGCATCACGGGCCGCCGCAGCCAGTTGCTTGTTGTGGTCGGCCAATTCATTGCGCAGCATTAGGCGTTTTTGGTCTTCATTTAACTGCTGAAAGCCAGTGTCATCTTGTAGCTCTTGGCGACGAGTCTGAATGGCAAAATAGGTCTGCCCATTGGCGATCACCGGCTTGCTGGCATCACCGTTTTGCACAATGAGGTAACAGGCGTAACGGGAAAGCTGATAATCACGGGTAGTTCGCTTAGCCCCCGAGCCAATATCGACCATTTTTCCCACCTGGGAAAAATGGTCTTCACTCGACTGGCCGGAGCCCTCACAAGCGATGATCGCTTTTTTGATAACACGCTCAAACTTGTCCCAAGTGCTGTAGTCAAGAACAGTCTGTAACTCTCTGGCATACCAGAACTCGTTACCTTCAGATTCATGCTTTAAGCTTTCAAAGCTGGTGTGTTCTGGTTGGGTAAGCTGCTTGTCACTCATCGCACACCTCCCACCATTTTCGTGACGTCACGCAATTGGTCTGTAGTGCCGTACTCACACTTAGACACCATTTTGTTGGCGTCAACAAAATGGTTGTTGTTTGTCATACTCATTCAGCCACCTCCGTTGTGTTGCTTTGCGCCTCGTTAGGCACGATATCCTTTAACAGTGCTGCCATTTTGCTGCGAACATCAGCAAGTTCGCTTTCAAGGGTGGTGATCTCAGCTTGCACGGCGACAATATCGACCTCAACTTCCTCTTCGAAGGTGTCGACGTAGCGCGGGATATTCAGGTTAAAGTCGTTCTCTTTGATCTCGTCAAAGGTGGCTAAATGGGCGTATTTTTCTACCTCTTCACGGGCCGTTACCGCTGCAACAATTTTGTCTAGGTGTTCATCCAGCAGGATGTTTTGGTTTTTCCCTGCTTGGTAATGATCTTTACCGCTGGCATCAACAAACAGCACGTCTTTGCGGTTTTCATTGGCACCGCCTTTTTCACGGGAGCGGTCAAATATCAGGATTGCCACGGGAATGCCGGTACTTGGGAACAAGTTACCTGGTAAACCGATGACGGCATCCAGTAGGTTTTCTTCAATCAGTTGTTGACGAATACGACCTTCGGCTGCGCCTCTAAACAGCACGCCATGAGGGACTACTACGGCAATACGACCTTCTTTTTCAACGGCGGCTTCAACCATGTGGCTGATAAAGGCAAAGTCGGCCTTTGATTTAGGTGGTAGCCCGCGCCAGTAGCGGTTGTATCTGTCAGATTCAACGTCTTCTGAACCCCATTTGTCGAGTGAAAACGGTGGGTTGGCAACCACGTTATCAAACTTCATCAGTCTGTCATTTTCGACCAACGCTGGAGAGGTGAGAGTGTTACACCATTCGATACGGGCAGAGTCAGAGCCGTGCAAGAACATATTCATACGCGCCAGCGCCCAAGTACTGCCGTTGACTTCCATGCCATAGAGTGAGTAATTGCGGTCGCCCACTTGGCGCGCAGCTTCAATCAATAAACCGGCTGAACCACAGGCAGGGTCACAAATACGCGCCCCCGATTTTGGTGCAGACAGACGCGCAACCAGCTCAGAGACTTTATGAGGGGTATAGAATTCACCGGCTTTTTTACCTGCATCGGAGCCAAAGCGCTCAATAAGGTAGATGTAGGTATTACCAATCACATCTTCAGACACGCGCGACGGGCTCATGTCGAGTGCGGGCTTGTTGAAGTCATCCAGCAAGGTTTTTAGGCGGCGGTTGCGGTCTTTGGTTTTGCCCAAGTTGGCTTCGCTGTTGAAGTCGATGTTACGGAATACGCCTTCTAACTTGGCTTTGTTCGCGGTTTCAATATGCTCTAAAACAATGTTGATCAGCTCGCCAATGTTGGGTTCGTTTTTACGCTCTAACAATGAATAGTAGTTGGCCAAAAAAGTGTCGGTAACAACGGTTTTCTTCTCTTTGGTTGCTTTGTCTTCTACTTCTTCTGTGAGTTCTACTATTGGCAGTACAAAACGCTCGCGCTCAAGCTTACGTCTGATACGGACGTCGTCGTCACCGTACTGCTTTTTATATTCTGCGTAGTGGTCATTCCATACATCGGAGATGTATTTTACGAACAGCATTACTAGGATGTAGTCTTTGTATTGCGCAGGGTCTACCGCGCCACGGAAAGTATCGCATGCAGCCCATGCTGCATTGTTGATGTCTTTTTGTTGAATCTTGTCGTTCATATCTTTAGTCATATAAATTCCTCAAATCTGGTCAGTGTCATAAAGCGGGGCAGGCTATACCGATAGCGCCCCGCTAGCTGTAAGTTAAAAGGTTAAGAATCGAGTACGGCTGATTGAGTCCAGGTAATCGACCGCCCAAATGGAGGGTAAATCGATGTACTGTCCTTTATGGTGTACCGTGCAATGACTTCACCTTGCTCGTTTAGCTCTTCACATTCATAGGTATCAGTGTCTTGGCCTTTTCGTTGCGACCACTGACTACTTACGATGTTGAGGGTATGCGACTCGGGTACACCTATTTTCTTTTTGTATTCATCACTCATAAGGGCTCCTATCCTTTAATGTCTTTTGGGTCGTTACCGTGGCTATCTTTGCGTTGTATCTGGCCGTCTTTGCCATGTACAACAAGCTCAGAACCTTCGCGCTTACTTTGCTCGCGCGCCGCAGCCTCGGCCTCTCGTTTGGTGCTGTGTACACTTGAAGCGCGTTCGGCACCGCCTTTTTTGTTTGCCCATCCATCAGGATGTGGTACGACATGTCGGGTATTGCCCTTGCTTGATGATGTATTCTTTGCCATAATTTCGGCTCCTGTTTTTTGAAATGAAACGTGGATTAAAGTTTTGCTAAAAGTGCTGTCACACTTTCGGCTTGTCTAAACCCAGTAACTGTCATTACTGGGTATTCATTGCTAAATTCATTAATATTGCGTCAGTTAACACCTCCTTTTTCTTTGCTAATGCATTCATTAGCTTCTGTTCGTTAATGGATAATTGGTAAATCTCAATGATCTTTTTCTGCACATCGAGACTAGGGACTACTATCTCCAGATCCTCAAGTGCAGGTTTACCAATCATTCTTACCGCCGTGCCTGTTGCCTTACTTTGCAATACTGCTTGTGAAGTAGGTTGATTAATAAACCAGCATAGATACGCTGGCATAACCGAATCACTTTCAACCCGAATTCGCAACAGTGGCGCAGCGATAACAGCATCGCTCAACTCTTGGTCAATCAATGCTGCCGTATTAGTTTGACCTCTAGAGCGAAATGCTAAGTCGTTATGTTTAACTCTGTGATGATCCTTTAAGTCCTGCATTGCAATCTGCACTAGCTCTTGGGCATTAACTCGGTTATCTTCAGTAAGATCCTTCATCTGAATAACAGAGATATTTCCATTAGCGTCAGGCTCAAGCTTTGACCTAAAAGAGTGTCCCATCTGTACAGAGGCAATTTTTTTCAAATTAACTTTCATTGTCACCTCAAATGCGTTGTAATGGCGTTTCTGCAACTTGTGAATAAGCTTAAGCTGAGATTCATAAGCTGTCAACTATATATTTTGCAAAAACGTCGTTACTGTAAATTTACGTTTTTTGAGTGGCGTTTGGAAATGCTTGAATTGACCAGATACCTGGCTGTATTGAGAGGGAAGAGTGGTCGTTGTCTGGTACCGACATTTATGTCGGCACCAGGTATCTTGCTGATAAAAAAGAGTTAAATATTAAGAGACATATAATCAAGCTGGTAGAGCTGTACAAAACGCAACCATCTGGAAATTCCGAATAATTTAAAGGTGAAGCCCAAGTAAAAACCTAACAGAGAACGCTCTAGCCAAAAACATCGAGCTATTTGATACTTTTGATCTTAAAATCGCACCAACAACACCCCTCCCGCTACCCTTTAGATCAGCGCCCTGTGAGGGGTTACTCTTTTTTCAGGCTTCTAATTTTTGGTACCGTAATGAGTTACGGTACCCAAACTCGCTTTCATCCACACATCATTCTCCGGCCCACAAAGGTGGTGCAGCAGCGCTAAGTTTAACTGGTGACTGATCACGTTGCAGTTTTGTTTTTGGCTTTCTTTTCTTAAACCGCTCACTAATAACCCCGTGCACGATTTTCCTATTTGTTCTGGCGTACTGGGCAGGCAAAAGGCGCGGTTTTGCTGTTTGGGGTGCAAGGTAGCGCGCTTTCCTGTTTTAGATAAAGGCGTAATGCACCAAAAAATACGGGCGTTGGCCGGTGTGTTTGCGTGCAATGTGTTGGTTTGAATCGTGCCATCACTATATGTAGGTAACAAATGTGCCGGTAACACAACCAACCCGCCTTGCGCGTGGCCTTCAACCTCAGGTAAAGGTAGCCAATACAGGTTTGGCCATTGTTCGGGGTGCTGCCATTTTTCTACGATCTCTTGCGCGCCAATGCTGTTCAGCCATTGGTGAATGGGGCAGCCTGGATGCGCTTTTTTAATGCGCGGTAACTGATAGGTCAACCAACGGGTTAAGCGTTCGGCAGCATTCTCGCACTGGCTTAATGCGGGGTAGAGGGTAAACGCGCCATGCCCAACCAGTAAAGCGACCACCTGCTGTATCCATTCTCTATCCAAATCGTTAGCACTTGCCCATAACACGTCACTTATCACCTTGTTGGTTCGTCATGCCGTCTATTTTCAGTCGTCGGGTGCAGACGCGGTGGTGAATTAGATGAAAGAAATGGCCATCAAACTCACCTGTCAAATCGGTTTTTTATGATGACCTGTGCGCGGCTAACTGATTGAAATATATCGTCCAATGCGGCTCTGTTTGGCGGCATTCAACTAGTGCAAAAAAATCGAGACGCCAAACGATCGTTTGCATTCTGGGTTTAAAAAATCAAACGGTTTGTACTTTGATGCCGAGGTTGGTTTAGGGGGAAAAAAGTGCCAAATCTTGCTTTGAGCCAGTACAGGCAAGGCTTAGCAGCGTTGGATTTCAATCGAGAAGCCAAACAGTAAATGGGCTAATTTCCCTGTTTGGCGTTTCGATCCAAAAGCCAAACGGATAGTGGTTTTGGCGTATGGGGGTAAAGGCATGGGGAAGTGTGTGCGCGAACACGCGAATGATTGCTCTGTAAAACCAATCGACAAAAACGCCAACTTGGTTTATATTTTTAAAATAATTTTAGTTTTTATAAACCAGAGGTCTGTATGATTGGAGAGCGCATAAAACGAGCCCGTGCAGCCGCTGGCCTGTCGATGCAGGCCTTGGGTGAGCAAGTTGGTATTAGTGCCAACATGGTTAAGAAATACGAGCACGACCAGAGTATGCCTTCGTCGGGGGTCTTACTTAAATTGGCGACGGCTTTGTCGGTTCGTACTGAATACTTCTTTCGCCCAGCACAGGTGACTTTGGGGGAGGTGGAGTATCGTAAAAAAGCCTCAGCTTCAGCTAAGTTGCTAAAGAAGATTGAGTCTGATGTGGTTGACCAAGCCGAACGCTGGTTATCACTTAAAAATGTATGGCCAAACTTCCCGATAGCGAGTTTTAACTACCAGCCCGACGTTCCTGTTGTAAGCACTTTAGACGCAGTAGAGCAGGTTGCCGCCAAAGTCCGTACTGATTGGCAGTTAGGTATGAATCCATTGCCAGACTTAATCGACTTGCTTGAGTCTAAAGGTATTCTGGTGATTGTCAGTAACGTACCCCAAGCCGATAAATTTGATGGGTTACAAGCCAAAATATCAGGGCAGCCAATTGTTGTTGTGTCTTCTCATTGGCCTGGTTGCCGCCAGCGGTTCACATTGGCGCATGAGCTTGGCCACCTTGTTTTACATGGCTTACTCGATGAATCCCTTGACGAAGAGATGGCCTGCAACCGCTTTGCTTCTGCGTTTTTACTGCCCGAAGTTGGCCTTTTTCAGCATCTAGGAGAGCGACGTTCGAACGTAGACCCCAAAGAGCTATATTTCCTGAAACACGAATATGGCTTAAGCATGGCAGCTTGTTTGTATCGCAGTGCCGACCTTGGTGTGATCACCGAAGAGAAAAAACGCCAAATATTTATACAGTTCTCAAAAAACGGTTGGCGAAAGCAAGAGCCTGGGAACCCTTATCCACAAGAACAAACATTATTGTTTGAGCAGTTGGTTTATCGTGCATTGGCAGAGGGAATTGTTAGTGAATCGAAAGCCGCTGAGCTGTTACAGATGTCAGTGATGGCATTGCATAAGCAGCGCCAAATGTTGGCTGAGGCTGTTTAAATGTATTTGTTGATCAGTGATGCCAATATCCTCATTGATCTCGAAGAAGGCCAATTATTAGGCGTCTTTTTCAATTTGCCTTACCAGTTCAAAGTTCCAGATGTGTTATTCCACGAGGAGTTAAGCGATCAACATGGCTATTTACTCGAGTTAGGGTTGTTGTTGGGGGAGTTAAGCCCTGAGTCTATGATGTACTCATTTGAACTGAGGCAAAAGTATGCTGGCCCTAGCATGAACGATTGCTTTGCACTTGCGTTGGCGAAACAAGAACAGTGTCCATTGCTAACTGGGGATATGGCGCTTAGGAAGGCGGCTGAAAAAGAAGCGATATTAGTTCAAGGTACGCTATGGGTTGTTGAGCAGCTCGTCACCCATGGTGTATTGTCAGTTGAAGAAGCTCAAGCTGCCTACGATAAAATGGCAAAAGCTGGTCGTCGCTTACCTTGGGCGCTTGCAAAGCAGCGTTTAACCCAATTATAAACTTTGCATAGCCCCCGATTGCCCCACTCCTTGGGGCAGTTTAATTTCCTCTTATTCACCCTCTAAAGCTCGGCATATCAAGTGTTGCCCCATTGTCCCAACTGCCCACGGTAAGTGCGCAATTGGCTGTCTTGTTAGCTTCGCCTGATGGGCCTTTTCGGCATGCGGCTGCGTTTGCCATCGAAGAAGGCCAATACTCTGAACCAATAGAGTGATTCTTCATACCCCAAGCTGTGCGTTGGACGTGCAGGCGGGATGAGCCCCAGTTTGCGTCCTAGACTGACAATCACGTAGAACGTGAGTTTTAGCGTCAGCCAAGGAGCGAGTACCACGAATACCATCAGGCAATACCGAGTAAATGCGTAGCCTATACCATAAGGCTGTTCGAGTAGGGCAATGCCAATACACCAACCAAGGCCTGCCAGCATGGCGATTGGAAAGGTAATGGGGGCAAGTCGCATCATAAATGGCATGTTAACGCCCTCCTGCGTGCTGTTGCGAATGTGGCTCAAAGTTCACCAGTGGTTCAACCACATCAGCCACGGTTTGATGGGCAATTCGGCGCTCTTCAAAGTAATCGTGGCGGTCGTAGATGCCCTCAACGCCTTTTAGCTTATGGTTAAGACAGCGTTCGGCCACGTTGCCTGCAATGCCTAAACAGGCGGCAAGGCTGCGAAAGGTGCGGCGCAAATCGTGTACGGTGAAGTGTTCAAGTTTGCCCATTTTGTTGGGAGGCTGTTTTTTGCGCCCAGGCTCGCGACCAAAGAGTTTAGAAATGGCCCGGTTTAGCGTATCTGGCCCCATATGTGGACGATGGCTTGCTCGTCTGGCTGGGAAAACATAAGGCGAGCCACAAGCGCGGATTTGCAACTCGTTAAACCAGGCAATAGCTTGGCGTGGTAAGGGAATGCTGATTGGGACGCCAGTTTTACTTCGTTCCTTGGGTAGGTCCCATACGCCCGTGGTTAAATCCATTTCACGCCACATGGCTTCGCACAATTCGCTTTTGCGCACGCCCAACACCAAAAACAGGCAGCAAGCGAGGTAGTTGTCGCGGCCAAAGCTATTGATATGGGTATGAAACACGCTAAAGGCGTAGTGAATTTCCTCTTTGCTAAGCATCCTGTCTTTACTGGACTCCACGCCACCGGCATCGTCCACGGTAAATGCTGCGGCTGGGTTGTTCAGGGTTAAGTCGAGCTTTATCGCATGCCGAAACAGCTGCTTCATGTACATTAAGGTATCGTTGGCTATGGTAGGGCGGTTACTTTCTCGAATGCGTTCCAATACTTCACGTACATGTGTTGGCCGCACTGCTTGGATATGGAGTTGACCAATCACTGGTGCAATCTCTTTGGTAAAAACACGTTTGGGTATATTGGGGTGCTTTAACCGGCGACTTAAATCTTTGGCATACCAGTCTTGAAACAGCTGGCTGACATTTTGGATCTCTGGGATGGTTTCAATAGCGCGAATTGCTAATGGATCTTCACCTTGCTGAAGTTGTAGCTGCATTTTAGACGATTCAAGTCGAGCCTCTGCTAAGGTCATGCTTGGATATTGACCGAGCGTGGCTTCTCGTCGTCCGTTTAGACTGGTATACCTTAGCATCCAATACGGCATGCCAGATTTTCTTACGCAAAAATATAGGCCATTACCATCACTGTATTTTTTATTTGCTGCTGCGGTGCGAGCATAAGACTGCACCTGAGTTGCGGTTAGTTTTGCCATCGTTTGTTACTCTATATTCCTAAGAAATCGTTAAAATTTGCTCACCATTGCCCACCACTGTTTGTTTATCGATTGGTTCGATAGTTGAGTGATTGAACAATCTGCAAGCAGCACGATAAGTGGAGATGGCATAAGGCGGTGGTGAGATAGATGCAAAAATCTGCTCACCAGATACCTTGACTTTTTGCTTATTGAGTCAAAAAAACAGGTCTTGCCCACCATTTTGCCCACCACTTAAACAGCAACTGGTAACGGACATCTGCAAACCGATTTGGACGGGGTAAATAAAAAAGCCCTTTATTTACAAGCAAATAACAGGGCTTTTAAGACATTCTTGGACGGGTAAAAAAACTATTCGATGTTTTGGATCTGCTCTCTCATCTGTTCAATCAACACCTTCAGCTCCACCGCACATTTGGTGGTTTCAGTGACGATGGATTTAGAGGACAGGGTATTTGCTTCACGGTTCATTTCCTGCATCAGGAAGTCCAGGCGACGGCCGATCGGGCCTTTTTGTTTGAGTACCCGGGCGACTTCGGTGACATGAGCGTCCATGCGGTCGATTTCTTCGTCCACATCGGCTTTTTGGGCCAGGATCACGATTTCCTGTTCGATGCGTTGATTGTCGAGTTCTGCGGTGAGTTCTTCCAAACGGTCTTTGAGGTTCTGGCGTTGTTTTTCAAGAATCTCCGGCAGCTTTTCACGAACCTGTGCGGTGATCTCAGAAACAGAAACCAAACGGCTTTCAATGAACTGTTTTAGCTCGCCACCTTCGCGAGCGCGGGTTTCCAGCAGTTCGTCCAGTGCTTTGTTCAACAGGCCGGAGGCATCTTGCAAAATCACCTTACGATCCACTTCCGGCAGTACTTGCACGCCCGGCCAGTTCAAGACGGTGGCAGGGCTGATGGCGCCGTCCTTCGGCAGCAGTTCACCGATTTTACCCAGCGCTGAGACCACTTCCTGCGCCCGCGCCATGTCGACATCAATGGCGGCGTTGGCTTCGGCACTGAGTTGCACTTTCAGTTGTAATTCGACTTTTCCTCGGTTTAATTTCTTACGAACCGTCTCACGAACGATTTGCTCGAGATCGCGATAGCCTTCGGATAATTTTGGGTAAACCTCAAGATAACGATGATTTACTGAGCGCAGTTCCCAAACGATGGTGCCCCAGTCAAATGTACCCTCAGCTCGGGCGAAGGCGGTCATACTTCGAGTCATATTAAATCCTTGAAAAGTGTCTGTGCTGAATTGTAGCGGTTTTCAGCCGTCAGGTCAGGTTTGTTCACATCGGATTAATGGTTGAAGTTGAGGGCCGTACCTTTGCTATAATGTCGAATCCATTTTTTATCTCATTTATTTAGGAATCTTGTATGCGCCCAAGTGGACGAAGCACAGACCAACTCAGAGAAGTCAAAATCACTCGTAATTTTACTCGTCATGCCGAAGGCTCGGTGTTGGTTGAATTTGGTGATACAAAAGTCATTTGTACTGCCAGTGTGGAGTCTCGTGTTCCTGGTTTTCTGAAAGGCAAAGGACAGGGTTGGGTCACGGCAGAATACGGAATGCTGCCACGCTCTACGGGCAGCCGTATGATCCGTGAAGCAGCAAAAGGCAAGCAAAGTGGCCGGACGGTTGAAATCTCCCGTTTGATCGGTCGTTCATTACGCGCCGCAATTGATCTGGAAGTGTTGGGTGAAAACTCGATCACCATCGATTGTGATGTGATTCAGGCGGATGGCGGCACTCGTACAGCGTCCATCACGGGTGCTTGTGTGGCGATGGTCGATGCCGTCAATCACATGCTGAAAGAAGGCATGATCAAGAAAAACCCAATCAAGCAAATGATTGCTGCGATCTCTGTGGGCGTTTATGAAGATCACGCAGTGCTGGATCTGGATTATCCGGAAGATTCCAACGCAGAAACCGACATGAACGTGATCATGGCGGAAGACGGCGGTTTCGTTGAAATTCAGGGCACCGCAGAAGGCGCTCCGTTCAGCGGTGATCAACTGACCGCTATGTTGGATCTTGCCAAAAAAGGCATTGCCGAAATCATCGAGATTCAGCGTCAGGCGTTGGATCAGGCATAAAGCAACTTAGCTTGCTGATCTGGAGTTGGTTTTCCGGCTCCAGAGCCACACTTATTCTTTTCTTAAATCGCTCTGTTCATCCCATTAAGCGTTAAAATGATCCACCCCGTGCATCAATCCCGATCACAAACCCTGATCACTTGAACTACACTTTCCTGAACAACATTTCATTAAACTTTCAAACCCGTTCGGCCGATAACCTGTTAACGCGTATGACCATTGGCAAATCATTGATCCGATGAAATGTGTGTACTTTGATTTTTAGAACCACAGTTTATAGGCAGTATATGACTGAACCTTTGCGCATTGGCATCTCTCTTTCGATACTCTTCGTTATCATTGCCCTTGCCGCGACCGTCACAACGAGCCACTTTCAATCCGAGCTTATATCTGACCAACTAACGCAAAACAACCGGCAGGCACAGCATCATTTCGACAGCCAAATCATCAAACAACTGGATCAGCGCTTAAGTCTTCTGACTGAAACGGCAAACGAGTTAGCTGGCCAGACCTGGACCGCCGATGCGTTAACCCATTTTGAAATGGGCGTATCCTTTCTCAACAATATGCCCCTGACGCCCGATCAGCACCTGGATGTTTATTATCAGCGCGAAAAAGCGTCGTTGTTCGCAGGCCAGAGCGTCAGTCAAAACCAGTGGTTCAGTAGTTTGGACGACATCGCCAAACAAATGCAGATTCGGTATTTGGCAGGCAATAAGTTTTCCGCTCCCGAAGCCATTGAATTCGAAGGGCCAGACAACGACGATGATTACGACCGTGTTCATCGCACCTTTCATCCCGCGTTTCAACGCATCGTGAAGCTGTCTGGCGCCAGTGATTTATTATTGGCGGATAAAGACCTGAGAATCATTTATTCCACCAGCAAGCGCATTGATCTGGGCACTAACCTCAAAACCTTACCAACCGAGGCAAACAACCTTGCGGAATACGTCCAGACCACACTGAGAAAACAACAAAACCTGAAAACCCATTATTTGGGGTTTGGCCCTTACTTACCTGCCAATCAGCCACAAGCCTTCGTCATGACCAAAATAGAGCAGAACAGAACCACACTGGGCTATTTGATCATCGGCGTTGCCATCGACAATCTGCAACAGACGATTCTCACGAACCCAATGCCCAATCGGACATACCATTTAAACCTGTCCTCAGCAGAGGACGAGCAAGCGCTCAAGCATTACAAACCCTGGCGGCTGAGCCTCAGCGTCGATCAAGCCTCGTCGAAAATCCCTGACGGAAGCAACCTGCTGACCTGGCTCATCTTATTGCCAAGCTTCAGCGGGTGTCTGCTACTTGCACTGTATTTCGTCCGGAAACGAGCGATGACTGATCCGGTCAGCAACCTCTCAGGTGTCGTCAAAAATACCGAAAGCACCGACCATGATGAGCACCCTGCGCAAAGTGCACTGTCAGTGGAAGATATGGCACAACTTCGGGAGGCCAGACAACAGATTGAGGCCGCCAGCCTCAACCACCAGGCACCGGAGCAGACACAAAATGCCCTGTTGTCCAAATCCAGAAGCGACATCAGGCGAAACCTGGAACAGCTACATCAGGTTTTAACTGAGTTCCAACACGAACAGAACGCACTGGTAAACCAACTGGCAGAAAACCATCAGAGCCAAGCCGAGCAGCAGGCGCAGCTCAATACCCAGCTGAACGAGTTTGATTTCTCCAATGCCTGGAATGCCATTCTGAACCCAACCTCCGGCATGGAAACCGAGCTGAAAAGCATTCAGGAAATAGCCGACCAAACCAACTTACTCGCATTAAATGCTGCCATTGAGGCCGCAAGAGCCGGGGATCAGGGCCGGGGCTTTGCCGTCGTTGCAGACGAAGTCCGGAAGCTGGCACATAAATCTCAGGAAGCCTCGTTGACGATCGAAAATCACATCAAACAATTGCGCACCGCCACCAACCAAGTGGATACCACCATTACTTCACAATTGGCTGAATTGCAGACTTCGGTAAGCAACCACTCACAGCAGCCAATGGAATTCTCCACGGCGGTGTTTCATGATGTATTTTCATTAATCAAAGAATTAGAGGTCTTAGCGGATGAAATTGAGCACCTCGCCGACGACCATAACCTCTCAAGGCCCGTTATCGAACGCACGTTTACGGCCATTCTCGATGTAATCGAACGTATAATTCCTAAGGAATAGCGGATTAATCTTGTGGATATAGTCTAAACTAGGTTAAGTTAATTTTTTTTGATCAAGGTATGATCATTTGTAGTTGTTGGAGCCACTATGTCGATTGCAGCCTCATTAAAGCTGTTACTAACTAAAAACCAGATTGAATACGTTATTGAAGAAAAACTGCAAAACCTGGACGGATTCTCTCAAAAAAGATCAACATTAAGCCACTGCACCCGATCCACGGTACTGATGGATCAAGTCGGCAAAGTTCAGGTAATTACTCCCTACAACAGTTTTCTAGACCTGACTCTGCTCAATAACGTCATTGGCCGACAACTCTCTCCGGCCAAGCCTGATACCGTCGCCAGAATGTGTGAAACCATCAATGTGGAAACCCTGCCGGCGGTGCCTGCGTTAACCCGGCTGGACGTGATCATTGATAAAAATTTGCTTGAACTGCCATTCATTTACATTGAATCAGGAAAAGACGGCCATTGGATTAAAATGGACACCAAAGATTTCCTGAAACTGTGTCCGAAAGCGCGTCCGGAAAACATCAGCACCCCGATCGATATTCGTCACATTGGTGAAATGAATACCACCACAGAAGAAGACAGGGAAACCATCTCTCAGGCGGTGATTGCATTTAACCCGACGCGGATGAAGCAGCGCCTCGAAGAGACCATGGAAATTCCGCCTTTACCGACGTCCGCTCAACAAATCATTCGTTTACGATCAGACCCAAGCGCCGACATCGACAAGCTCACCAACATCATTGAAACCGATCCGAGCTTAGCCGCTCAAATCGTCAGCTGGGCATCATCGCCCATTTATAACCCTCCGGGCACAGTACGCTCCGTACACGACGCCTGCATGCGGGTACTTGGTTTTGATATGGTGCTCAACCTGTCTCTCGGTTTAGCGTTAGGTCGCACCTTGCCTTTGCCGAAAGAAGGGCCGAATGGTTATACCCCCTTCTGGTACGAATCGGTGTTCGTGGCGGCGTCCATTGGCGGTTTGGTGGCCGCGATCTCTCGCGAAAAACGGCCGTCGTTCGGCCTCAGCTACCTGACCGGCTTACTGCATGAAATCGGTTATTTGGTGCTGGCTTATGTGTTTCCTCCGCATTTCGATCGCTTGTGTCGTCACCTTGAAGTGAATAAACATTTACCGGACGTGGCCATTGATAATCAGGTTATGAAAGTGAACCGCTATCAAGTCGGCAGCTGGTTAATGAACTACTGGCAAATGCCCACAGAAATCTGCGTAGGTTTAAAACACCAGTTAAACCCGGATTACGATGGCAAGTTTCACGCTTACGCCAACCTCATTTATCTGGCCAAGGCGGAGTTGAAGAAACGGGGCATCGGAAATGCGACAACGTCTTATGTCCCGGAATCACTCTATGATAGACTCGGTCTCGATCCGGAGACAGTGACTGAAATCATCGACAAGGTGATCGAGTCCAGTTCAGACCTGAAAAATATGGCTCAGGCTCTGATGCGCTGATACCGAACTTTTATTGAGAACCCCAGACCAGAGATGTAATCGGTCCCGATGTCAGAAGATAAACGAATTTACTTCCTGCTCAGTCAGGCACAACACAAAATGAGCCTGCAGGTCGATCGGGCATTGATGCAGGTCGCTGGTATTTCAGGGCCTCAGGCCGGTGCGTTGTTTTACCTGGAAAAACACGACGGTTGTCAGCAAAAAGACATGGCCGAAGGCCTGAAGCTGGACACGTCCGCCATCACAGGTATGGTGGAACGACTCACCAAAAAAGGGCTGATCGCCAAACAGCGTTCCGAAAAAGACAAACGCGCTTTTACCTTACATCTCACCGAAGAGGGCCGCGATGCCCTGTCCAACGTGCAACCGATGCTGGATCAGTTCAACCAGCACATGCTGGACAAATTCGGCAAAGAAAAGCTCAATCACTTTTGTCAGGTGTTAACCGAGCTTATGTCGCTGGGTCAGAAAGGTTGTTTTTCAGTACCAGCCGCTGATAATGAAGATCCATCGCCTTTTCAATCGTAGCCAGTAGCTTTTGATAACGGGCGCTTTCGTAAAACACCAAGGCATCCCGAATTTCTTCATCGCTGATGTTCTTTAGCAGGAACGTCAGCAAATCAATCGATTGCCGGTAGCTCTCTGCTTGCAGATCGCTGTCGCTTTGATCGAGTTCCAGCCGCAACCACCGATTGATCGCTTTTTTGGCGTCGGAATGCATGGCGCCCCCGTCCGGAAACATCCAGGCTTCCACCTGGCTGACCATATAACGACTGACAAACCCTTGATTCAGCTGGCGTAACCTGGCTCTGAGCCGAGACAAGCCATAGGCGGTATCCAGACGTTCGACCAGATAGCGACGGGTTTCCCGCATGCGAACCCACATCAGCCGTTTGATGTAGGCTTCCATTTGTTGTTGATCGACATCCTGGGCGGTTGTAAGCGCATTGGTCACTAACGCGTGACTGGCCAGCGAAGCATTTTGATGCAACGCATTCAACTCTTCACCCGACAACTGACGCCGACTGTAACGAACCAGATAGCGGTCGAGACGGGCTTCGTTGACGACACCAAAACCGGCCATATACACCTTATAGGTAGGCGCATCGTTGATGGTCAACAACAGGTTGGCCCAGCTTTCCAGCTGGCCGTGCATTTCCGAGACCACCAGAGACACCGGCGTCACTGAAAGCACCTCCTTGGTCTGGCATAACCGATCACACGCCTGCGTGCCGTCCGGTTTAGCAGCCTGACTCCAAACCACTAAAACGACCACCGATAATAATCGTAATACACTCAACCTATACAACATGAAGCACTAGACTTTCTGTTAGAAAATTCAGACAACAAAAAGCCGGGCTGACCCGGCTTTTTCAAATAAAGCAGAGGCTAGTTTACAGCTTCTTTCAATGCTTTACCCGGTTTGAAAGCAACGTAGTTGCTCGCAGGAATTTTGATCGCTTCACCCGTTTGCGGGTTTTTACCTGTCCGTTCATTACGACGGCGAGTTTCGAATGTACCAAAGCCAATCAACTGAACCGCATTACCACCACTGACAGCACGGGTGATTTCATCGGTCAAAGCAGTTAAAACTTCATTGGCTTTTGTTTTGGATAGTCCAGCAGATTCTGCAATTGCAGCAGCTAATTCTGGCTTACGCATATATTTCCCTTCTTTATTGTTATCAAAGTAAACTTGATCATTCAGATCAGTATTTCTGATTACACTCTATTATTAATAGAATGTATAGAGACTAGAACAAAAAGCTTTTAATGCCAGAAAAAACCGAAGAAATCCCATAACCATGGGCTTATTTGACAGATTGATGACAAAAAAAGGGAGCTCTTTCACAAGATCTCCCTTTTTTTAATGAGCAAAACTCAGAAATACGACTTACGTCAAAAGCGGTGGCAATGCCTTGGACAAAGCCAGTTTATCCACAACTTTCGCGCCCGTCAGCACAAACCCTTTCAGTTGGCCTTCCGCGTCTTTGAACAAGCAACTCAGATCCTGGCCTTCGCCTTCGATCTGCCATTCGCCATTCTGATCTGCAGGGGCAGCAATTACCGTCGGACAAGCCGGGGTTTTAACCACAACCGGCATCGCGCCGTATTGCACCTCGGTCGGGGTGCCTGTCAACGTTTTTGCAAGCGCACGAGCGGAACTCATCAAAGGTAAGACGTACAGCAACACCAGACCGTCAACTTCGGCACAATCGCCCAGCGCATATACATCCGGCACCGACGTCTGCAACAAGCGATCCACCGAGATGCCTTTCTGATGGGCAAGACCGGCTTTACTGGCCAGTTCCACGTTTGGTGTTAAACCCACCGCTGAAATGACCAAGTCCGTTTCGATTTCCTCACCATTGGACAAACACAGCTTCACGCCGTCGTCCTGCTTCACCACTCGGTGCGCTAATGCGCCCAAGTGGAAACGAACGCCAATCTCTTCCAACCCGGCCTGAACCACCTTGGCTGGCGTTTCCGGCAACATCGACGGCAATACCGTCTGGCTCGGGGCGATCACATCCACTTCATAACCACCGTTACGAAGGTCATTGGCAAATTCACAACCAATCAAACCGGCACCGACAATGGCAACGCGTTGCTTACCAATTGCGGCCTGTCGAAAACGGTCGTAATCTTCGAGATCATTGATGGAGTACACCTGATCCGTACCATCACCTTCCAGCGGAGCTTTGTGGGTCTTAGCACCAACCGCCAGGATCAACTTACTGTACGCCAGCGTTTCATCCCCTAATTGAAGGGTATGTGCTTCCGTATCAATGCCGGTAACCGTTGCTTTGGTACGAATAGACGCCTTCAGCTGTGTTGCCATGTCACCCGCATTTGCCAACGCCAATGCCGCCGCTGTTTTATCTTTAGTAAAACCAGCCGACAACATCGGCTTAGAATACTGACGACCATCGTCATGCGTGATGATGAGCAACGGCGTTTCTGAATCTAATTTTCGGAATTCCTTGGCCAGGTTGTAACCCGCCAGTCCAGAACCCAAAATTACGATTGGTTTGTCTGTATTATCTGTCATTCAGTATCCCTTAGATTATTATCTCTACGTCCCATCGCCATTTTGTTTGGTCAATAGGGGGTACATAAAAAAGCAAGGACACATTGCGCTTTTGGCGACTATCCGTTGTGTCTGAGATTCCGCTAAGGATGGCTACGATATCTCAATCATTTCGAAATCTTCTTTACCGACTCCGCAATCTGGACATTCCCAATCGTCCGGTACATCTTCCCATCGGGTGCCAGGTGTTATCCCTTCTTCCGGATACCCCAGCGCCTCGTCGTAAACCCAACCACACACGACACATTGCCATTTTTTCATGGTACGTCCTCAAACTTATGTTGTTTTTTATCTGTTTATCTGAGAGCCTGTGCCAATTTCCTGAGTGCAAGCTGAGTAAACGCTCGGCAATATATCACTAGAAATTGGTATACGCATTCTAAATTATTAACTATTGTTAGACAATCCTACAATATACCGCCAGCTTCAACAGGCATTTCAGACCGACCAACCGTCACCTGAATCGTCGTAAATTCAGACAGGCCAATGAAAAAGAACTTACCTCATATACACCGTTGGACATCAGCCTATAAGAAATATTCCCCGATCTTATCCGTCGAGCAAAAAAACTGGTTGCTGGATCGCGGCTCGCTGACGCGTCGATTGATGGGCTGTAGCCAACACAGTTTCCGGGTAAATGTGGTATGTGAAGGCGTAGCCAGGATGCTCCAGCACGAGAAACAAGTGTTGAACAACCCATCCGATTGCGGCTGGGTTCGTGAAGTGGAATTAATCGTCGATGGCCAGGTCTGGGTATTTGCACGCAGCGTTGTGCCTTTATCCACACTCACAGGGCCAGACCTGAAGTTAAGATATCTGGGCAATAAACCCCTTGGCCACTTTTTATTCAGTAGCCCCCGATATCAGCGCAGTCAGTTTCAAATAGGCCGGATACTCAATTCTGATAAAGAACTTCTGTGGGGACGAAGATCCATTTTTACCTGTTCACACAGCCATAAATCCTTATTGGTCAGTGAAACCTTCCTGCCCGTTGTGTTTTCCGGTTAATCCTCCTAGTATTCAGGCTTCAACATGGAGCCAACCGAAAGATAACGGAAATCATGCCAAAACTCAGTGCCCACATAAAACAACAGCTTCCGGATTACACCCGCTTAATGCGTCTTGATAAACCCATCGGCATTTTATTGCTGTTATGGCCGACGCTATGGGCATTATGGGTTGCCGCTGACGGCTTCCCCCAGCTGAGTAATCTGGTCATTTTTGTTTTGGGTGTGGTGTTGATGCGATCGGCCGGCTGTGTAATCAACGATTACGCCGACCGGGATTTTGACCTTCATGTACGACGAACCAAAGAGCGGCCGTTGACGTCTGGCCGGGTGACCGCCAAAGAAGCACTCTGTTTATTCGGTGCGCTGGTGTTTATTTCTTTTATTCTGGTGCTGTTCACCAATAAAGAAACCATTTATATGTCATTTGGCGCAGTGTTTCTGGCGTCCCTTTATCCGTTCATGAAACGCTTTACCTACTTTCCACAGGTATTTTTAGGGGCCGCTTTTGGCTGGGCCGTACCGATGGCATTCACCGCAGAAACCGGCACCGTGATTGAAGAAACCTGGTTACTTTATATAGCTACATTACTTTGGACGATTGCTTACGACACGCAATACGCCATGGTGGACCGGGAAGACGACCTAAAAGTCGGCATTAAATCCACGGCCATTTTGTTTGGCGAAATGGACAATATCGCCATCATCAGTCTTCAGGTACTGACGATGATCACCTTGCTGCTGATGGGGCAACAGCTCTCAGCCGGGGTCGCTTATTACCTAGGTTTGGCAGTCGCCGCCGGCTTATTTGGTTACCAGTATGTCCTTACCCAACACCGCAACCCGGACATGTGTTTTAAAGCATTTCTGAACAACCACTGGGTAGGCACTGCAGTCTTCAGTGGCATTCTGGTGGATTCCTTTTTTTAGCAAATCCGCCTCTGTCACACGCAGACGGTCGAAAACCTGTCATACTTTTGTAACAAAAGTGTCTTCTAATAAGACTGTCTTTTAACAACCACACTAACAGGCAAAAGTGATGGCGGGAAAAAAAGTTCTTATTGTTGATGATGAAGCGCCTATCCGTGAAATGATCATGGTCGCTCTGGAAATGGCAGGTTATGACTGTCTGGAAGCAGAGCATACGCAGGAAGCCCACTCAATCATCGTAGATCAGCAACCGGATTTAATTTTATTAGACTGGATGCTACCAGGTGCGTCAGGGATTGAATTTGCACGTCGCCTTAAGAAAGATGAGCTGACAGCAGATGTACCTATCATCATGCTGACCGCAAAAAGCGAAGAGGACAATAAAATTCAGGGCCTTGAAGCGGGTGCGGACGATTACATCACCAAACCGTTTTCTCCAAGAGAATTGGTGGCTCGTCTCAAAGCGGTCTTGCGTCGAACCACCCCACAGGGCATTGAAGAAACCATCGAGGTCAATGGCCTTGAGCTGAACCCGGTTTCCCATCGCATCATCGCCAATGGTGATGCTGTGGATATGGGGCCAACCGAGTTCCGACTGCTGCAGTTTTTCATGACTCATCAGGAGCGCGCCTATTCCAGAAGCCAACTGCTGGATCATGTCTGGGGTGGCAACGTTTATGTCGAAGAGCGTACGGTGGATGTTCACATTCGTCGCTTACGTAAAGCGCTGACTGAAACCGGTCATGATAATTTGATCCAAACCGTTCGTGGCACAGGTTATCGCTTTTCCACAAATGCGGCATAGAGTAAGCTGTTGCAGCATGACCTCATTCAGAAACGCAGCCTTTGAGGCTGCGTTTCTGATATGAATCCCTGTATTTTATTATCTTGCCTAGGTAAGGAAGCTGAGTGTTAAGTAATTGGTACATTGAATTACAGCGCGTGACCTTATTGGTGCTGGCCACCACCCTCATTGGTTATTTATTCGGTTATCCCGTCGTGGGCCTGATTCTCGGCCTGATCGCTTACGTGGTCTGGACCATACGCCAAATGTCACGGCTTGAATCCTGGCTGCAACATCAGGAACTCGACAAGTTACCGTTAAGTGAAGGTCTGTGGGGAAGATTATTTGACTCCATTTACCGTCAGGAGCGTGATCACCAAACGGCCAAACGCAAACTTCAGACCATCATCAACCGAATACAACAATCCACTTCTGCGCTGCAGGACGCCGTCATCATGGTCGAAAGCGATGGCACTTTGGAGTGGTGGAACCGCTCAACCGAAGCCTTATTAGGCTTCAGAACACCGGTGGACGGTGGTCAGCACATCACCAACCTGATCCGCGACCCGGACTTTGTGGAATACTTCGAACTCGGTGATTACACCACGCCGTTAACGCTCAACAGCCCGATCAATCAAAGCGTTGCCCTGGAAATGACCATCACCCCATTTGGGAACGATGAACGCCTGATTACCGCGCGGGACATCACTCACATTGAACACCTGGAACGCATGCGCAAAGATTTCGTGGCTAACGTCAGTCATGAATTAAAAACCCCGCTGACGGTGTTAATCGGCTACCTTGAAACGCTGATTGATTACTCGGACGAAAGCGACAACCGCTGGTTACGCATCTACCATCAGATGCAGTCCCAGGCCGTTCGGATGCAAGATCTGGTGCATGATCTTCTAATTCTGACCCGTCTGGAAACCACCGAAATCAATGTGAAAGAGCAACCGGTGAACCTCAAGCAACTGCTGGAGCACTTAGCCGCAGAAGCCCGCTCTTTCAGCAACGGTCGCCATGAAATTCAGATTTCGGCGATCGATATTGAAATTGACGGCTGTTACGACGAACTGAGCAGCGCCTTCAGTAACCTGATCTTCAATGCGGTGAAATACACACCTGAAGGCGGCCGGGTAGACATCACCGGTTACCGCGACAAAACCAGTATCCGGGTGGATGTCATCGACAACGGCCCCGGCATCGATCAAAAACACATCCCACACCTGACCGAACGCTTCTACCGTGTGGATGCCAGCCGCAAATCAGACACCGGCGGTACGGGACTGGGATTAGCCATCACCAAACATATTCTGATGCGCCACAACGGCCACTTATTGATTGAAAGTAAATTAGGGTACGGCAGTAAATTCAGCTGTGAATTTCCGCTGTCAGTGCTTAGCTCTGGTTTGCCCGATCCGTCAAACTGACTCCGGAAGGCAAGCTGACATCAATGGCCACCGGCAGGTGATCTGAGATCGGATGATCCAAAACATCAATGGCGTGTGTTCTTAAATTAGGGCTGATCAGAATATGATCCAGCCCGCGCTGAGGCGCCCAGCTGGGAAAAGTGCTGATGCCATCGGTGGCTAGCGCCAGCGAGGTTTCTTTCAACGGGGAATCATCCAATAACCGCTCCGCATGGCAGTTCAAATCCCCCATCAACACCACATACTTGTACTTCTCGATCTGTTCTTTCACGTAGGCCAGCTGATTCATTTGTGCCCGTTGGGACAAAGACAAATGCATCATCACCACCAACAGCGGCTCATCGGTAGTGGTTTGATATTCAATGAACATGGCACCCCGGCCAGGAATCAATGAAGGCAAAACATGATTATTCACACTGGTTGGGATGATCCGGCTCAAAACACCATTGCCGTGTTGAGCCAGTAGCCCGAAATCACGATTCAGCTGCTGATGCCAAAACGAGAATTTGCCTTTTTCAGCCAGGTATTTCACCTGATTCACAAAACCGCTTCTCAGGCTCCCACCGTCGGCCTCCTGCAACGCCACCACATCAAAATGGGACAACACATCGGAGATTCGATCCATGTTATCAATGCGTTCAGAGTGGGGCAGGACGTGTTGCCAACTGCGGGTCAGATAATGAAGATAACGGCCAACGGAATTGCCGACCTGGATATTAAACGAGATCAACCGAACGTGTTCTAACCCATCATCTTCAATGATGGGCAGATACTTTTGAGCGGGGTATTCAATCGGGGCTTGAACTTCAGACCGATTCAGGGAAAGAGATCGCAATTCATCGATTGCATCCCTTACCTGTTCTACTCGTTTCTTAACCCGTTCAAGCATTGGAGAATCCCTCTCATCTCTCGCCGATCACCGGAGAATTATTTTTTGGCCGTTCTTTCTAATTCTATCAGATGATCCACAACTTTTAGCATACGATCGAAAGAACCCGCTGAACGAGAGTCAACACGATATTTACCATTCACGATCATCGCCGGTACACCGGTAACGCGATAACTGCGTGTACGGGATTGAGCCATGTTCACTTTGCTTTTCACCGCAAATGAATTCCAGGCTTTTTTGTAGTCTTCTTCAGAAACACCCAAGGTTTTAAAGAACGCAATGCGCTTGTCTTCACTGCGCAGCTTGTTACGCAATACATGATACTCATTAAACACCGCTGCACGGCCTTTTTCTAACACGTTGGCGGCTTCCATCGCATAATGCAACTGTGTTTCAGGGGCCCAGCCACCAAAGTCACCAGGCTGATGATGGAAGTCCACGTCTTCCGCAACGGTCGTCATCCAGCGATTGATCATAGGCTCAAACTTGAAACAGTGACCACAGCCATACCAGAATAATTCAATGACCTCGATTTTATTCTCGTCACGGGTCGCCACAGGATAGGGCAGTTGCTGATAATCTTTACCGGCAACGAAGTTCTCCGCTACCGATAATTGAGAAAGCAACATCGCAAACGTCGCCACCAAGGAAACCATTAATTTCTTCATTCATTACTCCTAGTAATAGTGCTTAATCCCGTATCCATATATATGGAGCCCTGTTTTGACATCCAATTTATATTTATTCCAGGCAAAATAAAAGGGAGTCATCAGACTCCCTTTTATTAAGATGCTACGAATAAGAGATGGTTCCCTTATACGACTGCTCAATAGACTAATTGACCATCTATTGATCCAGATCAGACTTCTGTTTAGTGAAGACCCTGGATGTACTGAGCAACGGCATCGATTTCATCGTCACGCAAGGTATAAGCATTGTCACGCATCATCGCATTCGGATCGTTTGCGCGCTTGCTGTCGCGGAAATCTTTCAACTGCTTAACAGTATAAGCCGCGTGCTGACCGCCCAATTTAGGGAACGCCGCTGCATCATTACCCTGACCCGAAGGAGAGTGACATGCTGCACACGCTGCAATACCACGGTCTGCGATACCGGCACGGTAAATCTTCTCACCAATTTCCGCTTGCTCTTTGTCTGCGTAACCCACAGAACCGTTTTGAGATGCGAAGTAAGCCGCTAAGTCTTCCAGATCCTGATCGCTTGACGCGCTCAGCATACCTGTCATTTCAAGGACGTTACGATCGCCACCCTTAATATCTTTCATTTGCTTTAACAGGTACTTTTCACCCTGACCAGCCAGTTTAGGGAAGTTAGGTGCAGCGCTGTTTCCATCAGGACCATGACACGCGCCACATACTACAGCTTTTGCCTTACCCGCTTCCGCATTACCTTCAGCATGGCTATAACCCGTAACGCTCAGTGCAACCAAAGCAGTCAGAATGATTTTTTTCATTGGAAAACCCGTTTCTTTTCTTAAACGTGTGAGCGAAATAGTCGCAATTAAGGCGATTTCGCTCTCCTCATCATTATAATTCTCTGAAATCGAGGAAAAATCCAAGACTCCACCAAAAAAGTGCGGGTATTATATACTATCTATCTCAACTTCCAAACGGTTATTCCGGTACGTGCTAAGATAGCCCTAATATTAGCATTTTGCTGTTTTACAAGAGATCACTCATGTCTGAACGAACCCCAATTAAATTTAACGCCGCTGCGTTTCTTACCAGTGCCCCTACCATCAAGCAATGTCCGCCGGATATCGGAGCCGAAGTTGCCTTTGCCGGCCGCTCGAATGCTGGTAAGTCCAGCGCCATTAATACCCTGACCCAACATAAGAAATTAGCCCGAACCAGTAAAACACCGGGTCGAACTCAATTAATCAACTTTTTCACCTTAGGCGATGAAAACACGAGGCTGGTGGATTTGCCCGGCTACGGATTCGCCAAAGTGCCGCTGAAAACCAAACTGGAGTGGCAGAAAAATCTGGCTAAATATCTGGAAGAGCGTGAATCTTTACGCGGTCTGGTGCTGGTCAGTGACATTCGGCACCCATTAACTGAATTTGACCAGATGATGATTGACTGGGCTCAGCAAAGTAATATGCCTTTGCATGTATTGCTGACCAAAGCCGATAAACTGAAACGAGGCCCGGCCAAAAACACCATGTTGGACGTTACCCGTGCACTGAAAGATTTCCAGGGTGAAGTTTCCGTTCAAACCTTCTCCGCGTTAAAACGAGACGGCTTGGATCAATTGAAAAATCGTCTCAACGAATGGTTAAGTGCCGAAGACATTGAGCCGTTTATTGATGCTCTTATTGATGAAGACGAATAAGCCATTCATTTAATGAGTGTTGTGCTCTCAAACAGCAGACTGTTTGAGAGCCTGCCGCACAATAAAACTACGTCGCACTTATCATATTTAAAAGTTCATCCAAACCACTATTCCAAATGATAATCACTTGCATTAGCATATAGCCTGCATTTCCTAAATGGGTTATTTTGTTATGTCAAAGCAGACCATGGAGCGGTTAACCTCGATATTTCATGAATATGCCTCAGAGATAAATCAGTTTTTGTCCCTTAAAGTAGGGCCTGATGCCGCACAAGACCTATCCCAAGAGGTTTATCTTCGGTTTTCCCAACTTGAACGGCCGGATAACATTCAAGATGTAAAAGCTTACTTATTTCGGGTGGCCCAAAACCTGGTGATTGACTACTGGAGAAAACAACAAAGACTGGCCGAAGTTGATTTGCCCGACACAACGCTAAAACAACAAAAGTCTCCTTCACCTACGCCAGACCAAATACTCGCGTCACAACAACAATACGCCTTGTTTCAGCAAGCCATTAAAAAAATGCCATCCCAATGCAGGGTTGTCTTTCTGCTGCATAAGATAAATGGCCTGACTTACAGCCAAGTTGCTGAAAATTTGGGGATTTCGCATAAAACCGTTGAAAAGCATATAAGTAAAGCACTGAAAATATGTAAAAAAGAATTGAAATGGGAAGGGGGGAGCTTTTAAACATGGACGTCTTACAATATAAGGTCCTAATGATGACTCTCAGACATTAATAATTAAAAAAGATGTGACAATTAAGAAGCAGTGACGCTTTGAGGCAACGAGTGATGACCAATAATTTAAAGCAAATTGATGCGCCTGTAGTAAACAACCTAGAATTAATAGACCATCAAGCTTTAGAATGGGTAGCAAAGCTGCAATCAGATCTTCACTCTCAGCAAGATCTGGATGCCTTTGAAAGCTGGCAGTCACAGAGTCAAGCACATAGCGATGCCTATCAAAGCGCAGTTCGCTTATGGCAAGCCGTCGATTCACCAGCACAGGAAATCTACCCGGATTATCAAAAAGAAATTGAAGCCGCTCTGCGAGCAGCCAAGACCTCACCTAAAAATGCGTGGTGGCCACAACACTCTCTGGCCATTGCCTGCAGTTTAATGCTGACCGTCTTTATCGGCTTGATGATATTTAATAATACCAAAGCACTGCGTAGCGACTATTACACCAAACCAGGCCAACAAATGGAGTTTCAGTTAACGGATGGCAGCACCGTTTTCATGAACAGCAACACCATTCTTAATGTTGATTTCAATGAACATGAGCGCTCAATAGAACTCATAGAAGGCGAAGCATTCTTCAAGGTCGTTAAAAACTCGAGTAGGCCATTTATGGTGAAGGCCGGCGAAGGAGTCACCAAAGTGACAGGCACCCAATTTAACGTTGACCACTATCAAGAAGACGTCGAAATCATTGTAAAGGAAGGCGAGGTGTCCGTCGCGACAGCGAACCAGCAAACGGCTTTAACAGCCGGAAAGCAGGTCTCTTATAGTGCAGATCAACTGGCCGCCGTTAAAACTGCAAACTTTCATCAACTTGCCTGGCAGAATCAGCAATTAATTTTTGATAATCAAACACTGGAGAATGTAATCACAGAACTCAATCATTACTATCCAGGCCAGATCATTTTATTAAACCGTTCACTTGCCGTATCGGAAGTGAACGGAGTTTTCCATATTGCCGATGTACACCAGGCTTTAACTGCTCTGCAAGAGAGTATGGGTCTTAAAAAGCATCAGTTAGGGGAATACCTCACGGTGCTTTATTAGCAAAAAGTAACATTCCAGCCAACGCCAGATAAGTTACCGCAATCGCAATGAATGCGTATTGATTACCTAACGCTGCCGCAGCCAAAGCACCGATGGAAATGCCCAGTAGCCCACCCAGTTTGGTTGCACTATTACCAACGCCAATGGTTTGACCAAGATGTTGCTGCTCTGCCTGTACACTCAATACCGCAAATAACATAGGTAATAACGCGGCCAGCCAAACGCCCCATAACAGACGTAAAATAAAACATAGCCAAACCTCCACCACCCACGCCTGTAACAACAAAGTCAAAGCTGCCGCCATACTGATGCCGGTTAACCACCGGATTCGTTGAGAGAGTGAGATGCCATCAAAGAATTTCCCCCAATAAGGTGCCGCCAATAACACAGACAAACCTGTCGCGGCATATAAACCACCCACTAACAAAGCGGAAGCCGACAAATACTGCTCAGCATAGAGCGCAAAGAACGTACTTGGCATTCGCTTTGCGATTTGGGCCACTAAAATAACCAACAACAGCAGATAAAGATTGATCCGAAAACGGTCATTGATATCCACCGCGTTCGCCTTCTTTAATTTCTGTGCCGACTTGGAATGAGAAGAGTCGAAAGAAGAATCGTGAGAAGGGTCCTGATGAGAACGCTGAAGAACGCGTTGAGACGAAGGCTGTTGATCGGGTAAACGGAATATCATGACCATCAGCATAAATAGACAAGCAAAGGCCCCGGTCGTGAACACATGGTTCATACTCCATTGATCAATGACCCAGCCGCCAATCAGGGGGCCACATAAGGAACCTGCTGCGACTGCAGATTGCAGCCGCCCCATCACATAGCTGCGTTTATGATCCGGGCTTGCATTAAGAGCATAAGCTTGCGTCGCCGCAATAGAGCCAGCAAAAACGCCTTGAACGAATCGAACAATCACAATGACCAAAGGGTCGTTACTGAAAGTGATCAAGATCTGTGTCAATCCTAATGCGAATAAAGCACGAAGTATCATGTACTTATGCCCTATCCTATCACCTAACCGACCCCACAGCGGGGCCGTTAGCATAGCCCCGATTAAAGGAACCATATAGATAAGAGCACTCCAAAACTGCAATGACGCATCACTGGAAACACCCAGTTGACGCAAGTAAACAGGCCAGAAAGGGCCGCTCATTTCCAATGCGGCGATCGCAACCAATTGGCATACCCACAGCAAATGCACCTGTTTCTGCCAGTCATTACCCGTGTTCAGGTGCAGAGTGTTTTCAAGACTTACCATGCACTACACCTTTGTCAGAGGATTGTCTAAACGCTGATAAATATAGTCGCCCGTATTTTCAAGCCTCATGCGTAATAACGCTTTAATATTCCACCTTTGCTGGACAAGGGCATGATAATCAGCAGCAAAAGACTCCGGCTCCATTTCGGCTCTGTAGCCTGACATTACGCCATCGATGATTTCTCGAACCAGACACCAGAAGTTAATTTCAGGTATTTGATAATGAAGAGATACCGCCTGAACCAACTCCCCAACATGAGAAATCAGCAACGCATGAATCAGCTTGTCTCTTACCTCATTTAAATCATCGGTCAGTAACCTTTGATCATGATGAAATGTCATCGATAAGCCTGCGCGCAAAAAGCGCGTTTTATGAATACGAAATGCGCCAAAGTCTCTGACGATGATTTTTCTGGGCGTGCCATCCGGATCAAACTCAATTAGGCTATTTTGTTGGTGAGCTTCCAAGGCGATACCGTATTGCAAATACAGTCGTAATGGCCCGTCTAAAACCACCTGAAGATAAGTCTTAACATACGCCAAGACCTGATCCCGGGTTACCACACCATTGCAATGCATTACGTCAACGATAAAAGGAGATGAGCCTGCCGTTTTTCCCGGGTACTCTGGCAGGTTCGTTAATAAGCTGCCGGCAGGTACCGTAATTTTCCCAGACTCGCAGCATAACTGAGGGTTTAGTCTGAATAGCACCGATAAGTTGGCACCCAGTGAGTCTTCATTGCCTTGATCCGTACGATAATGAACACCGACCAACTCAGGCATAATGGCTAAATATTGACCTAACCGTGCATCCCGAATGAGCAAGCCTTTCATCAGCTGACTGAAACGAGGGCCCATTTCACAGGAACGAGTCGACAGCAACCGCTTTGCACTGGTCATTTGCAAAGCAATCGGCAACTTAATGTGCGGTTTCATCCACAAATCGGCTGCCATCATGGTCCGAAATGACATGCTTGCCCGTGTTTCAAGCAGTGGACCATCCAACAACACCAAGTCTCGACTCTCCAGCAAGTGTTCAAACAGTTCAGGCAAGATATTCTCTGCCTGCCAAGGGTAAACGGGAATAGGGCAGTAATCCTCAGGTCTCAATGTCAGGGCTTCCAGCCTCGCTTGCCACTGGCCAAACCATTCAGGAAAATGCGCCTTAAACCAATCTTCATAAAGCAGGTTGTCCATCGACTCCACATGAACATGCACTTTAGCGATCGCCGCTAACCGGACTTCCGCGCCCCCCTCATACTCTGGTGACATAGAAACCACTTCGGCGGGAGACAGCCCTTGTTTTGATTTGTCTGTCGGATGAAAAGGGTGTCCGGTCGTCCCCCATTGCTCAAAAAAGATGGATCGTTGGTTGGCCGGCAGTACGTTCAGGCACCACCACCAAAGATTCTCCGTTTGATGTTCTACCATTTGATCTCGGAGGTACGCATCCCACGAGTCTCTGTAAGCCAGCGCCAGAGCATCGTTCAAAATGCTGTCTTGGACATCGAAAGAGAACCGCCTGGCCACATCAAGACTCACCTGACCAGAGTCCACCAGCACACTTAATAACTCAACGGAATAATTGATCTCTGATACACAACGCCCCTCTATATTTAACGGAAGCACTCGAATCAGACCATCAAAAACCAGAAGCCCCCCTAAACCTGATCTGAGCGCGGAAGAGGCCTTCAACAGAGCCTGCCCATTCATGCAAATCCATCTGTCTTTTCGTTCAAGACAAAAGAATTCGGTGTCTTGAAACGTTAATAAGCCCTCTCTCAACATGGCATTAAGCAATTTTTGAAGGCTGCGCTTTTCCGCTATCTCCAGACAATGATGTATCTTGGATATTGAAAACGAACGATGTGAAGTTAACTCAGTATCTAATTGAGCCAACCAGTTTGTTTTCTGAGCGTCGATTCTAGCCTTCAAAGCCGGCCAACAAGAAATCACATGCTCGGAATCGCCCAGTTTGCTGCCGTCGGTGGTTATCATGCTTTGACCCCCTGTGTTTGAATGGCCTCAAGATCGATACTCTGCACTTTGGGGACGGCTTGAAAATTAGAGTGCTGGGGATTAATAATCGGATTGGTGAGAGGCACGTAGCCCGATTGCTTATCCGCCTGTTTTAAAACGCGAGTGAGTAAATTCGTTTTATTCGGGAGCGGATCACCATTAAGCAACGACAGGATACGTTGTCCTGATTTGGCGCAACCATACAATGATTGATAGCGCTTAAGTTGATGACCCACTTGGCTCCATAAACAAGCTTCCAGGACTGGATCGCCTGCACTGATGTAAAACACCGCCTGGCATAAGTTGTTCACGAACAAACAGTAGGCAATCCGATTCCAGCCTTTTTCTTCATCGTAATACACCGCTTGCCTGGCTCTTTCGCTCAAGCCAGTTAAGCGCTCTTCCGGCCAATACTCAGGCATCAATTTGACACCTTCCATATCACGAATAAACAGCTGTCGGGGCTGGTGACCATCAAGACCAATCAGTACATTTTGAAGATGGGGTTCATAAACAATTCCCAGCCTAAAGTAACTGTACAAAATGGGATGTAATAATCGTTCCACGTAGTCTGAAAACCACAAGATCGCCGCTTTTTGATGATCACACCCCTGCGCTCTGGCAAGGTTCCATAGTCGGTCTTGTATTAACGAAGGGCCACTGATGGATTGAGAAAAAAGAGTGCCTGCTAATACAGCTGTATTATTCTCACGAAGTGTTTCTGTCACGTTTTCACGTAAAATCAAACCAAACCCTTCCAATGCCTCCAAGCGCGCCTTTTCATCATTGCCTCCCAGATCAACAGACATAAACGCAGGCTCTTCCATAAACACCACGTCAGGAAATAACTCACTGAATTTTTCGTCAGCGCCGTCTCTTATTAATTGACTCAGAAAGAGTGCACTCTCCAGTTCATAAATGGCATTTTTACGGACGCAGTTGGTCAATCGGACATTTAAAGAACTTTTATAAAAATAAGGAATATTCGGATTATAAAGAGTTCGCACAGAAGATGTGGGATGGAACAACGCGCCATGTGCTCCCAGGTATTCTAGTTTTCCCTGCGCAATTGCATCCACCACCAACGATTGCTCCAACAGATACTCAGCCTGCCAGGGGTGCACAGGAATCAAAGCAAAGCCCGTTGCCGCCGAAATAGATTCAGGCGCGTATCTGGTAATAATTTCACTGCAACTTTCTGATAGATAGGACTGCTCAACAATTAATGCTTTCTGAACCCTAAAATAATGTAGAGCAAAGCCGGTATGAAATTCCGGTGAATATGCCTTTAACTGAACAGAGCTCAACCCCTGACGACTCTTAGGCGCAGGATGAAAATTATGACCCAATGATAAAAGTTGTTCCGACTGCAAATACGCGGCCATCGGCTGTTCAGCTAACAAAGGGGGATGTTCCGCCTCTAAAATCATTCTTGTTAATTGAAAACTGTTCTGAATTTGCTCAAATAATTCATCATTCAATGGCTGATCGAACATCACAGCTAACTCTTTCAGTAGCCATTGAGCCAACCCGCTGTAATCCAGCATCGCTTGGGGTTTATCATCTTCAATCAAATAAGCACTTGAAAGGTAACGATAATTTTGAGTCAGTGATATTTTATCCACCAAAATCATTACGCATCGCTGAACCATCGGCAGACTTACGATTAAACACATCCCATCGGTCACCCTCTGAAGGGCAGTCAAGTGCTCAGGCCAGCCCTTCATATCGCCCGGTTTTTCTATCGTAATGTGACCTCCGGGTGCCGCCACTTCCCTCAAATAACAATTCAATAAACTCTGGCTTGTAAATTGACTGGCTTCTTTATCGGCTTCACTTTGTTCATGTATTTGCGTAGCTATCAACATAATCAACCCTTCCATTAAAGTTTTACAGAGATAAGCGTTCAAATAACAGACAGGCACCAGCCAGCCGAAGAAACTTCATTCAAAGTGAAATTTCTTCAACGGCATCATGACTGATCTGTGTGTACTAAATCGTTATGTGGTTAGAAATTGATCTCGGTTTCCACATAAAACTGACGAGGGGCTCCGGCATAAAGACCCGCGAGCTGGGTATCCGACCTTAAGTAATATTCTTTATTGAACATATTTTTCAGCCCGGCACTGATAACCGCATCCAAGCCGGTCACAGGTAATTGATAGTCCACTCGGGCATTCACATAACCAAAGCCAGGAATGTTGCCTTTATAGCCCAACTCCTGCTCCCAATCGGTAAGGTCTGCTTTCTCCGAGTTATGCACATCCGCATATTGATGACTCTGCGCGTAGGCATTCAGGTGATATGTCCAGTTACCCGTTTCATAACGCCCTCCCAAAGTGGCAACATGTTTCGGAGCAAACGGCGTCCGGTTATCGGCAAACGATACATTTTTACTATCAACGCCTTTGTCAAAACGCGCGTCCAGCCAAGTATATGTACCGAAGACACTGAAGCCCGACCAATTCAGCAGCAGGCCAAGATCAAACTCGGCAGCAAGTTCAACACCTTGATGTGTTGCTTCGGCCGCATTAAAAAACAAGGTACTCCCTGTACTCTGGTCGTAAGAAGAGTAAAGAATGTCTTCAAATTTGATATGAAATAGCGTGATTTCTGCTTCAACGCCCCCTTGGCTGTACCGAGCGCCCAATTCAGTAATGCCCGCTTTTTCTTCTTCCAGGTCTTCATTCTTACTAAGGGCATTAAACGTAACGCTCCCAAAAGAAGCGTTATAGTTGGCAAACAAGCGCGTGGCGTCGTTCAATCGGTACAGCACATTTAACGAGGGCAAGAAGGCTTCATAGTCATTTTTTCTAACTTCATATTGATCAACATTCGGCTTATCCACCGACAACCGAACCTTCTCGTAACGAATGCCTGGGGTTACCTCCCAGTCACCAAAAGAAATTCGATCATCAATATAGAACGCCTGAGCGGTGGTTTCCCCTTCAACCGTTTTAGTCTCCAACGCAGATTCAGAACCATTGGGATTCAAGTCTGCATCCACAGGCGTTAAATACTGCTTTTCTTCAGCATCTTCTTCCAAATAGCGATACCCAACGGAAACCTCCTGGTCAAATCCGGAACCCACAAATAAATGGCTGAGACGGGGCTCAATCGCAAACACATCGTAATATCTTGGCTTACGATAATATTTATCCCCCTTGGCCGGGTTCACATGATCCCGCAAATTAAAATAGGTAAATTCACGCAGGCTTTTTGTGTAGTAACTGGTGACGTCAAAAGTACTGTATTCAGAAAACTCATTCTGATATTTCACCACCGCTTCTTTTCGATACCCTTTAAACGCATCCAGAGGCCGAGCGGATTGAAGCGAATCATCATCAAACTCGCTCTGGGTTAAACCGCCGGGCATTTCATTATCGGCATGGTAATAGTGAAAGCGCCCGGATAACGACTGAGCCTCAGTCAGGCCATAATCGTATTTCAGGATCACATCATCAATGTCGCTGCTGCTGTGTTCACGATAGCTGTCACCTTTCTGACCCGAATACATCAAAGCCAAGCCCAAGCCATTATCCAGCGTACCGCCGGTGAAGACGTCATAATTCTGTTGGCCCAACGTACTGTTGGGAGAATCAGACCAGTGGCTGCCCTTAACCTTAATCGTAGTTTGATGCTCCAAAGGTATTTCGCGGGTATTAAAGTTCACGATTCCACCGACGTTCTGAGGGCCGTATCGCACCGCACCACCGTTTCTCACCACATCGATACTTTCCAGGTTACCCAGCGCCACAGGAGCAATGGACAAATGGGGCATACCATAAGGAGCAACGGCCAACGGTACACCATCAAGCAACACGTTGGTATGCGCCGAAAAGCGAGGGTTCAACCCCCTGATACCCAGTCGGAGCGAGCTGTCCGAATTGCCTGTATTTTCCGGAACAAAGACACCAGGCACCGTTCTTAATGCCTCTTGTACATTACTGGCACCTTCTTTTTTAAAATCATCCCGATCAACCAAAGTCCTGGCGCCCGGATGTTCAAATACTTGCTGGTTTTTTGCGTTCACCAGCCAGTCGCCCTGAACCACAAGCTCATCCATAAGTACCGGCGGTTCCTGGTCTAGCGCGTTGTTTAAATCCTCTGCTAACAGCAACGGTGCAGCAGAAAAGCACAAGCACGCCATAACGCCATTTTGTAAAAGGGTATTCTTCGTCATCATTCAGTTATTCCCTATGATTTACAAAGCCACAACAACTTGAGGTCGTGACAAATCAATTAAAAGCAACTATAAGACGACGGAAATTTCAAACACCCCCAATAAGAATAATAATAATTTTTATTTAGATTAATTACAGTCGGGTGGTAACCGCGAAGTGCCAGTTCAACGGGGCTCCAGGGGCAACCAATAATGCGCGGTTTGCCGATTCAACGTAATCACGATCAAAAATATTGTTCAGCGAGAACCGAACGTCAAAGAGTGGGGATTCATAAAACAACGTGGTATCCACGCGCGTATAAGCGGGCAGCGTCACTTTATTCTGATAACTGGCGAAACGGTCACCCACATAATAAATGCCCACGCCAGCGCCAAATCCATGTTGAAATCGATAGCTATTCCAGAGGGCGGCTTGCCAAGTAGGAATATTTGCAAATTTATTTTCCACCTCACAACGTCTTTTCTCCACGGTCTCGGTATAGGTCAGATTGGCATGCACAGACCAGCGGTTGATCATTTCCCCGTTAATATTCACTTCCATCCCCTGACTCTGCTTTCTGTTGTGATTTGAGCCACAACCTTCCTGAACAGCAGTCAGAGGCGACTTACTATCAATCTGATAGAGCGCCAGCGAGCCATCAAAGTCTTGAAACAAGTGCGTTTTAAATCCAATTTCCCGCTGATAGAACTGTTCTGGTTTTTGATTCAAAACCTCAGGATTGGATTGAAATAACTTATAACCGCTGGGTATAAATGCTTGGCTGTAATTAGCATAAAAAGAAAGCTCTTCAGAAAATTGGTGGGTCAATCCCACTCTCGGAGTGAACTCCCAATCACGTCGTTTATAAGGATTGCCTACCGAACACGCATCGAGATTACACTGACGGACACGGAAGTAATCGAGACGGCCTCCCAGCAGCACATGCCAACGAGAAGACCAGCTAAATAAACTTTGCAAATACCCGCCCCAGGTCCGGGCAGTGAACTGAGAATCCACCGTTGGTTCCTCGCTAAAACGAACCGGGGGACTCTGTGATTCAGGGCTTAACAAATCAATGTTCGGAACATTCGTCTTTTGAACCCAAAGCTCACGGCGCTGATTCAACCACTCCATGCCGATCAGCCACTCCTGATCCATCCAACCTGAGAACAACTCGTATTTCATTTCACTTTTCAGCAGCCAGTTTTGCTGTGTCTGGGGAAAGTAAATCGCTGTCCGCTTAACCGTCGTTCTACCATTGATGTCCTCATCGAAGCCGAAGGGTTTGGAGTTAACTGCATCAAGCGTGGCTTTCGACCATTGAACTATAGATTCCCAACTCAGCCGCTCGGACAGACGTTTCGTGAACCGTGTTCGAACATTCCATATTTCATTATCAATGTAATCGGTTGGCTCACCGTAAAAACGAGTGATGTCGTCATCAATAATTTCTCCTTGTTCAGGGTCTGCAATCAGACCTCTGTCGGGAACACTGTTCTGTTTCAGATATTCCGCCTGCAGTAAAATTTCGGTATTTAAATCAGGCGACCAACTCAGGGCTGGAGCCATGGCAAACCGCTGTGATTCGACGTTGTCCCGAAAACTTTCCGAATCTTCATTAGCCAACGTAAAGCGGTAATTAAAATCCGGACGAGCAGCCACCGCACCGGCAAAATCGAGTTCTACTCGTACCTTGTCATACGAACCCAGGATTAGAGAAGCCTCACGTAAAGCCGTGGCTTGAGGCTTTTTGGTGACACGATTGATCACCCCTCCAGCCGACCCGCGACCGTAAATGGCACCTCCCGGACCTTTGATCACCTCAATACGTTCGGTATTCGATAGGTCACGAAAATAAAGACTGTCGTCTCGTACCCCATCAATATAGGTATCTCTCTGGGCGTTAAAACCGCGAATAAAAAACTCATCTCGTCGGGACTCGCCATCGTTCGCAACCACGCCACTCACCATTCGAAGCACATCACGGGTATCCCGCATGCCTTGTTCTGTTATTTGGCTTTTGGTGACAGCCTGGCTGGCTATCGGAGTGGATTGATGGGCTTGCTCATAGTCCCATGGTTGAGCGACGACATTAATGTTCTTTAAGGTCTGAACTTCCAAGGCCTTTCGGTCTGAGCCTTGTTGCAGGGATAGGGTATTTTCATTGACTCTAACGGCTTTCAGGTGGGTAGATTCGAGTAAGACATCCAGAGCGCTCTGTAATGTGTATATCCCCTTCAAGCCAGTTGAGTAGAGTCCCTCTGTGAGGGCTGAAGAATAAATCAGGTGCACGCCAGTCTGATCAGAAAACAGAATGAGCGCTTGAGACAAATCACTGGCAGGTAAATCAATGTTAAAGGTGTGTTTTTGATCTCTTGAGCCGGGTGTCACTTCATCAGTTATTTCGCCGGTTGGATCAGCCTTATCTGAGACGCCGAAAATGGCCGTTGCAGCTGAGTACTCAGCAGTAACAACGAACAAAATTACTGCGCATAAACACCTATACATATTTCCTCATGGCTTACATCACGACCAGCAACACCACGACAATAATAATGATAATCACTATCAATTGAAACGAAATATTTTCCTAACGAACACTGTCAATACTCAAACAACAGCAAAAAGGCTGATATCAATAATTAGAGAGCAGAGAGAATGGCCTAGAGCCATACTTTGGTAATAGGAGAGTCCATGCTTCGCTTTTCAAACCAAGCGAGTCAAACCAACAGCGGCGAGCAATGCATCTTGATCACCCACTCTTAAGCAGTTTCAGTCCAAAAGTTTCAGGCAAAAAACTCCTGACAAAAAATTCCAGACAAAAAAAGCCCCGATAAATATCGGGGCTAACTACCTGAAAACAGAGAATAACGAGGAAAACACTACACGCTCGGTATGAAATACTCGGTATGAAATACAAAGAGTGAAACACATGACGTATGGCACATTATGTGCGTGTTATTGAGTTAGAACTCAATACCTCAATTTGGTTCATAAATATTTGAAATTTATTTAAAACAACCGTTTGAACCTGCGGAGTGGCTCGTTAGTGGGCTTCATCCCAGGAATCGCCCACACCCACATCCACCAGCAACGGCACCGCCAGCGAGGCCGCATTCTCCATACGGAAACGAATGCCTTCGGTCACCGCTTCAACTTCAGCTTCCGCCACTTCCAGCACCAATTCATCGTGAACCTGCATGACAATGCGCGCGTTGAGGTGTGACTCTCGTAACCAGTTATGCACATCAATCATCGCCATTTTGATGATGTCCGCCGCCGTTCCCTGCATCGGAGCGTTGATCGCCGTTCTTAACGCGCCTTGTTTGACCATTTGATTAGAAGCCCGGATGCCCGGTAAATACAAACGGCGGCCAAACAAGGTTTCGACGTAACCTTTGTCTTCTGCTTCACCACGGGTTTGATCCATGTATTCTTTCACGCCCGGATATTTTTCAAAATAGCGCTTCACGTATTCGCCGGCTTCGCCACGTGAAATGTCCAGCTGCTGTGCCAGACCAAACGCCGACATACCATAAATCAAACCGAAGTTAATGGCTTTCGCTTTACGACGTTGATCCGCCGTCACTTCGTCTAAGGTTTCATGGAAAACTTCGGCTGCGGTGGCTCTGTGTACATCCAGATTATTCCGGAACGCCGACACCAGACCTTCATCACCCGATAAATGGGCCATGATTCGCAACTCAACCTGCGAATAGTCCGCTGCCAGAATTTTATAACCTGCCGGCGCAACAAACGCCTTACGTACTTTACGACCTTCTTCGGTACGGATCGGAATGTTCTGTAAATTCGGGTCGGTCGAAGATAAGCGACCTGTGGCCGCAACAGCCTGTTGATAAGTGGTGTGCAGCCGACCCGATTCCGGTCGAATCAATTCGGGCAAGGCATCGGTGTAAGTGGATTTCAGCTTGGCCAAACTGCGGTTGGTCAAAATCAAACGAGGCAGTTCAAACTCCTGAGCCAACTCCTGAAGCACCGGCTCGGCCGTAGACGGAGCGCCTTTTGGCGTTTTCTTTTTCACCGGCAATTCAAGCTTTTCATACAGGACTTCGCCGATCTGCTTGGGCGAGTTCATGTTAAACGGCTCGCCCACTAAGTCGTAGGCTTTTTGCTCAATCTCAGCCAAAGTATCCGCCAAGTGCGTGCTTTGCTGATGCAGCTCCGCCTGATCCAGCGTCACACCGTTCGCTTCGATGTCCGACAACACCGGTGACAACTTGCGCTCGATCCATTGATACACCCATTCCAACTGACTTTCCTGCTTCAGTTTGGCCGTTAATACCTGATACAAGCGAATGATCATGTCCACCTGTTGGCAGGCAAAATCTGTCATTGCCTCGATTTCAATCTGACCCGCCGCCAAACGTTTTTTACCCTTGCCCTGCAACACTTCATCTTTGTCGATGGTCTGATTAAGATAAGTGAACGCCATGTCGGTCAGCTCGTGCTTGGAATCCACAGAATTAAACACGTAAGACTGCAACATCACATCATGAACCTGTCCAACCAACTCAGTGTTGTAGTTCGCCAGAATGTGACTGTCTTTTTTGGTGTTATAACCAACCTGATTGCAGTGCCCACCGGATAACACAGGCGACAAAATGGACAATGCCTGATCTGCCGACAGCTGTTCAGGTGCACCCACCACATCATGAGCAAACGGCACATAAACCGCTTTACCCGGTTCAATACTCAAAGCCAGACCGATCAGTTTGGCCGCCTTATAATGATCATCCGAAACCACCGGATAATATGCGTACAGCGGTTTCTTGGACGCCTGAGCCACCCAGCCCATCAACGCATTTTCGGTCAGCAGGGTTTGGTAGTCGGTTTCTGCAATCTCCGGGGGTTCAATGTCCTGAGATTCTGCCTGGTCTTCGGCCTTCACCGGGCTGGCCGCCACCGACATGGCACCAGAGCCGGATGCCCCCTGTTTTTTAAGCTCTTCCACCCAACCTTTAAAACCAAACGTTTCAAAGAAGTCCAATAAAATATCGTTGTCCGGGGTTTCCAGCTGAAAGTCTTTCGGGCCTTTATCCAGCGGTACATCGCATTTGATCGTCGCTAACGCTTTCGACAACGGAATCTGATCCAGACTGGCTCGCAGTTTTTCACCGATTTTGCCTTTGATTTCATCGGCATGTTCAATCAGGTTTTCCAGGGTTTCATATTGCAGCAACCACTTTACAGCGGTCTTCGGACCGCATCCCTGAACACCGGGAATGTTATCCACCTTGTCGCCCATCAGCGCCAGATAATCAATGATCTGTTCCGGCTTGAGGCCAAACTTTTCCACCACCCCAGCCTGATCCATGGTGGTATTGGTCATGGTATTAATCAGCGAGACATGTTCGGTCACCAGCTGCGCCATATCTTTATCGCCCGTCGAGACGATGGTATCCACACCTTGCTCGGTGGCCTGACGACACAGGGTACCAATGACATCGTCTGCCTCAACCCCTTCCACCACCACCAAGGGTAAACCCATCGCGCGAATAATGTCGTGAATCGGTTGAATCTGGACTCTCAGATCGTCCGGCATCGGCGGACGATTGGCTTTGTATTCTTCGTACATATCATTACGGAACGTTTTGCCTTTGGCATCAAAAATTACCGACACATCACTGCCCGGATAATCATTCAACATGCGACGTAACATGCTGATGACGCCTTTGATCGCGCCCGTTGGGTGACCGTCTTTATTGGTTAACGGCGGCAAACCGTGGAAGGCGCGGAACAAATATGATGATCCATCGACTAGAATTAAGGGAGCGGCAGGCTGATCACTCATAACAAACTCATCCAGAATTAAACAAACGAAAGCAAAACGTTATTGTCTGACAGCTAGAAAACCATGAATACAGACAGGAACAAATCGATGGGCAGTGTACAGCGGGATACCCAAACCGTTATCATCGAACTGGCGCAAGATATTAGCAGACGGCAGAGGGTTAAGCCATGAAACAACCAAGATCACGTTTATACAGACTCGCATTTGCCACAGGTTTGCTGTTTACCTTTGCGACGTTTAGCAACCCGGGTTTTGCGGAAACCGAGAATGACATCTCCGAGCCGGAAGTCATTATTAAACAAAGCGAAAATAAAAAGATTTCGGAATATTATGTGAATGGTATTCTGGTGGAAATTAAAGTGGAGCCAAAAAATGCGCCCGCCTATTATTTGGTACCCGCCGAAAGCGGCCAGATGATTCGCACTGACGAATCTCAGTTATTAGTCCCCGGTTGGAAAATTCTTGAGTGGTAATCACTCTGCAGTCAGAGCCTTTTTATGTCCGTATACACCCAGTTAGATCAGCAAGATTTTGAATACATCAGCCAAGCCTATCAATTAGGTACGCCCATTGAATTTAAAGGGGTTGCGGACGGCATTGAAAACACCACGTATTTCTTTAAAACTCAAAAAGACCACCAGATCAACGAGTGGGTGTTCACTTTGTTCGAATACACACAACCTGCGTCTTTGCCTTATTACCTCGAACTCTATGATCACTTGTATCAGGGTGGCGTACCGGTTCCCGACCCGTTACTGAATAAAGCAGGCCACCGTTTAATCACCTTGCATGATAAACCGGGCGCAGTCTTTCCGCGCTTACCGGGCCGGCCACCAGAACAGATCACAACCGAGTTATGTTTTCAGTGCGGCGCAGGTCTGGCCCGCTTCCATCAGGTTGGAGAAAGTTATCCCCAACAACACGCGTGCCCGAAGGGGCTTGCGTTCTGGCAAGCAAGTGTCCATGCATTCAGTAACCTGCCAGATGATGACGTCCAACTGATTCAATCGGTGATCAGCGACTATTTGTCGGTCTGTGAGGGCTTACCCAAAACCAGTGTGCACGGTGACTTATTTGCAGATAACGTACTGGTCAACGAAGGAAAGCTGACCGCCATCATTGACCTGTTTAATGCCAGTTACGACCTCGCTGTTTTCGATCTTGCAATCACCTTAAACGACTGGGCGTACGATGACCGCCATCAATGTGACGGCGTTAAATATCAAGCAATGTTAGATGGCTATCAAAGTTTACGCCCGCTGTCTGCTGCTGAACAAACCGCACTGCCGATCATGCAGCAAGCGGCAGCGTTACGTTTCTGGTTATCCCGCATCGACACCGAACAAACCTTTCAACAGCACCAAAACGACGGGCATATCTCCACCAAAGACCCAAATGCAATGAAATATTTTTTAATATCGCTGCAGACAACACGCAATGCTACCGAGGATTAAACTGTAAGTGAGCACAAACTTATACAAAACACATTATTCCTTGTCAGAAATTTTATAAAAAGTTCCGTTCCTTACAGGAATATCCAGTAGTCCAAAACTTCATTACCTTAACCATTCGGTCAAAGGTTAGATTGGCAGCCCTCAACAGACAACGGAGAAGGGCTGCTTAATGAACGCCAACAAACTCAAGAAAACTTCCCTATTAACAGCGGTGGCTATGGGCGGTCCGTTATTGGCCTCAAACGTTCACGCCGTGGGTTTGCAACTCATGCCTGGTTCATCCAACTTTGGTACCGCCGGTGCAGGCCATGCGGCCGAAGGCAATGGTGCAGGTTCGAGCTGGGCCAACCCGGCCACCATGTCATTGGTCGAGGGCAATCAGATCGGCTTTGGTGCCATCGTCGCAGACACCGACTTACAATTTGATGCCGCCGATTCAACCCAGGAAAGTGGCGGCGACTCCGGCAGCACCGTCGTGATACCATCCTTTGCTTACGTGCACAGCCTGAGCGATGACGTAAAACTCGGCTTCACTGTGCTGGCACCGTTCGGCAGTGAAATTGACTACGGCAGTCAATGGACCGGCAGTAATGCGGTAACCTCCGCCAGCGTCCAAACCATTCAGGCCCAGCCGACGATTTCTTATCGAGTCAACGAACACTTATCACTGGGCGGCGGGGTGAACATCAACTACACCACGGCCGAGCAGGAGTTGTCTCCAAGTTTTACCGTTGGCGTCGGGCCTTTTGAACAAACCGCAGAAGCTGATATGGCGCTGGACGCTCACGGTATCGATTACGGCTGGACCGCCGGAGCCATGTGGGAGTTCAATCAGGATCATCGCATGGGCGTGGTCTATCGCTCGGAAGTGGAAACCGACCTCAAAGGCGATGCCGACATCACCGCCAACATCGGCGGAACCCCTTTAATGGACAGCAGCGCCACCACGCGCCTGAACTGGGAGAACCCGGCCAGTGTTATGGTCAGTGGTTATCATCAGGTCACCGATAAAACTGCGTTTCTGTGGGACGTAGGCCGCACCTTTTACAGCAGCTTCGAAACCACCACCATCAGTGCCGAGTTGGGCGACGGGCTGGACATTCCGATCGAACGGAACTGGCAAGACGCCAACCGTTACGCCATCGGAGGCCATTACAAGCTCACTCAAGACCTGACCCTGCAGGCCGGTTTCTCTTATGACGAAAGCCCGGTGGAAACGGAAGACCGTACGGCCGACCTGCCTCTGGATGACATTAAACGCTACACTTTGGGCGCCATGTATCAGATGGACGATCAAACGCAATTATCACTGGGTTTGGAATATGCAGACTTGGGTAACGCTAAAATTGAAGAGCACGAAGGCCTGTTGGCCAGTCCGGCAGGTGATTATGATAACAGTGCCATCGCCGGTTCTTTATCGGTAAACTATAAATTTTAACGTATATCCAAGAGACGTTTGCTCACAAGGCCGCTATGGTATGAAACTGGAAGAACTGGCTCGATACGACATCAAACTGTTAGTGGCGTTTCAGGTATTGCTGGAAGAGCAAAACGTGTCCCGCGCTGCGGAGCGACTTTATGTCACCCAATCAGCCATGAGTAAGATGATGGCTCGCTTAAAAGACATGTTTGGTGAAGATTTATTCTTCCGCACAACCCATGGCATTCAACCCACCGAGCGGGCACTCGCACTCAGGGAGCCGCTTTACACGGCCTTAGAGCATTTCAAGCAGTTAGTGGAACCGCCTGTCTTTGATCCGGCTGAATGTGATCGGGTATTTAGGGTATCACTGATGGACCACATTGCGGTCAAGCTATGTCCCGCGTTGTTACGGACACTTAGCCAGGTAGCCCCCAAAGTAAAGCTGCATATCAAACCCTGGACCAAGAAAAGTTTTGATGAAATGGCTTCCGGCCAACTCGACCTTGCCGTTAATCTGGTGGAAATTGACCGCGCCAATTTTTATCAGCACGAAGTGGTTAAAATTGCTCCCTGTGCCATTTTAAGAAAAGACCACCCACTCATTCAGCGCATAAACAATCAAGGCCACGCAAATCTGGACGACTTTCTATCGTATTCGTTCATTAAAATGGTGATCCCGGAATTCAACGACACTCACCAAAAAGACCAGGCAGCACTGGCCGCCTTGGGGAAAGAGCGGCACATCGTCCTTGAAACCCACAACATCAACAGTGCATTACAAAGCTTACGAGTGACCGATTATGTCATGCTGGGCGGTAAAGGGATTAATGACTCTCTGTTTGAACAGCTGGGCTTAACCACCTTACCCATTCCCAAAGAATTGGTGACGCCTTCCTTTTCTTACAAAGCCATTTGGCACCAGCGCCAACACAAGCCACCGGAACAACAATGGTTTCGGCAACTGATACTGGATCACCTTGAATTCTGAACCTCCGCCAGAGGCTACAGCTCTTTCAGATACAAAACATCGCATGCACTGTGACCGCTGTTGCCCAGACGCTGGTCGATGCGTTTAAAACCGTTTTTCTGATACAGAGCGTTCGCGCCTTTCATCTCTGCAATGGTTTCAAGGTAACAGCACTGATAACCGAATGAACTTGCTTTGGACATCAGTTCCGTCATCAGCACCTGACCAAACCCCAGCCCGCGAGTTTCCGGCAACAAGTACATTTTTTGTAACTCGCACACCTTTGGCCGATCACATACAAACGGAGCAATGCCTCCGCCGCCAACCACCTTCCCCATGTGCTCTACCACTAAGTAACAACACGCTTGCGACTGATACACCGTTGACAGTCGGCTCAGCTCCGGGTCCTGCCAGGCAAACCCCGGCTTATTCGCCCCGAACTCGGTTAATACAGTCCGAATGACACCCTCAATGGCCGGATTATCTTTTGTTTCTATCGGTCTCAGTAACATTATTCCACCTCCTTTGGATCAATTTATCCACAATCACCTTCAACTCAGCCGGACTGAATTTCCATGGCAGACCATAAGAACACATTATCAGGTGATTCGTGACTTCCTTATTTAGTCATAAGTTTGCTAAGTTTATATGTGCTGTGCTGGTTTTGCGTACGACACTGTCGTTTTTACAAAGCAATATATTTTTACAAGACAATACATCATTGGTCATCAAACACATTCCGGCCAAGGCACAATAAAACAATGAACAATTCAACATCGGTTAATCTATGAGGTTTTTATGCAGTATCTGAGTGTACATAACAAGTCATACCAACATGGTCTTCGTGTCTTGACCATTTTCTGTTTACTTATGACCAGTCACGTTTTTGGCTATGAATTGACCTTGATACACCAGAACACCAAGCACACCGTGAATCAGTCTGAGTTTCATGCATTAACCAATCAATCTTTGGTCACCATCACACCTTGGACAGATGAGCCACATACGTTTCAGGGAGCAACCTTAGCTTCTTTACTAAAACACTTTAAAATTGAAGGAAAGATTGCCAAAGCCAAAGCATTGAATGATTATGTTGTCGAAATTGACCTGCAAAAAGCCATTGCAGCCAATGCATTTGTGGTATCACACATCGACAATCAACCCATGCGCGTTCGCAACAAAGGCCCATTCTGGATCATTTTCCCGTGGAGCGAACAACCCGAACTGAACGATCGTCAGTATCAGGACTGGTCCATTTGGCAAATGATTGAAATCAACGTTGAGTGAACGTAACAACGAACATCAGTAACACGTATCTAACACCAACATAAACCGAACCTCAATGACAGTACGCTATTCATGAAGCGCTTCAGTATTCTCAGCATTTGGCTTTTCTTACTTGTGGCCGTGTCCATTTGGTTGGCCATTATTTTCGTGCGCATCACCCACGAAATAAAAAATTATTCCGACATCATCACGGACAACCGGCCATGGCACCTGTCCCAGTTTCAAATTGAAATGGAACGGCTGAACAGCGCCTTACTCAACTATAAATACACCCCCTCGCAAGAAGCGCGCGAAAAAGCCATCTTAAGAATGGAACTGATGTGGAACCGGGCGGATGTTCTAGTGGGCGGCTTAGCAGGCCAGGATTTAAAACGTTATGACCCAACGTCTTACCAGTTTTTAAAAAACATCCAGAAGTACTTATTTGAAAACGAAAATAAACTCTATCGGATGACCCAAAACACCGCCATACAACTGCACAGGGTTAACCAGAAATGGGCTGCCCAATATCAGTTAAGAATGGGGGAAGTATTCCAGCGCAGTTATTCCAACTTCCACGACATTGCCAATGAAGTTCAGGACACTTACCGGGTCACCCGCAACCTGATCATTGCTTTGGGGCTGATCATCTTCATCTTATCCTACATTTTATATCAGGAATTTAAACGCAGTAACCGGCTAAGAATCTCCGCCGAGCGCGCCAGTAAAACCAAAAGCCAGTTTCTGGCGAACATGAGTCATGAAATACGAACCCCCCTTAATGGCATCATTGGCAGCATTCAGTTGATGCGAGTAACGCCCGATCATAACGACCAAAAAGCCCTGCTGGATACCCTCGAACAATCCTCTGAAGCATTGTTGGCGCAAATCAACGATGTGCTGGACTACAGCCGAATGGAATCCGAGAAACACGTCATCGAGCACGTTCCGTTTGACCTGATTGGCTTAGTCAAAGCCGTAATTTCCATTTATTCGGCTCAGGCCACCAACAAAGGCCTGCAACTGATTCTGGAAGACCATGAGCTCAAGCCTTTTTTACGATCCAACCACCAGTTGATTACTCTGGGCGACCCCAGTAAGCTGCGTCAGATTCTGTTAAACCTGATCAGCAACGCCATCAAGTTTACCGAACAGGGACAAATCACCCTGAAACTGTACGTCGTCGAACAGGAACTGACCATCGAAGTTGAGGACACCGGCGTCGGCATCGCCAACGAGAACATCGACGCCATCTTCCAGCCCTTTGGTCAGGAAGATTCATCCATCAGCCGCCGTTTCGGCGGTTCCGGGCTTGGCCTGACCATCAGTAAAAAGCTCACCGAAGCGCTCAATGGGGACTTAACCGTCACCAGTGAAGCTGGCAAAGGCAGCACCTTTGTTATTCATTTGCCGTTTTATCCGGTGGAAGAAGATGTGTTATTGGCTGAAAGCAAGGTGCTGAATAACGAGGAGCAACAGGACTTTTTGCTCAAGGGGAATGTCCTGGTAGCTGAAGATAATTTGGTCAACCAGAAAATCGCCAAGGCCATGCTGACCAAGTTAGGGCTGAATGTGATGCTGGCCAATAATGGCTGCGAAGCGGTGACGGCGGTCATTGAAAATGACTTTGATCTGATTTTAATGGATCTGCAAATGCCCGAAAAAGACGGGATTCAGGCCACCAAAGAAATCCGAACGGGCGGCTATACCGCCCCCATCATTGCACTCACCGCCAACAGTACCATCGAAAGCCAGCAAGCTTGTTTTGATGCTGGTATGAACGGCTTCATTTCCAAGCCGTTCAAACTGGAGTCACTGCATTCGGCGCTGAAACTTCACTTTGATACCTTGTGACGGGCTATCAATGCAGTAAATAACCATCGTTTAAGGCCCGCCAGGGCCTTCCTTTCGAAAACAGCAAGGGTCAGGCCCGGTCGCCACGCAATCCTTTAATGGTCGATTCCAGATACTCAGCAGACGCCCGCTCAGCGCCCACCAGGTCACCCGCAAAAATATCCACTTTCGACCAAAACCGTTTTGGCAAACTGGCCAACGCCTTACCGTTGCCGTGGCTGAAAAAAGACCCCCACAAACCACGTAAGGCCACCGGTAACACAGGCACCGGATTGCGTTCCAGAATCAACTCAATACCGCGTCTGAAGTTATCGATTTCACCATCACGGGTTAACCGGCCTTCCGGGAAAATACACACCACTTCACCGTTCGATAATGCCTCACTGACCTGATCCATGGCCGCTTGATAAGCCGCCGGATCACGACGCTCAGAGGTAATCGGAATAGTTTGCGCCAAACGGAAAAACCAGTTCAACCCTTTGCTGTCATAAATGGGTTTGTCCATTACGAAACGCAGCGGTCGACGACAAGCCCCGGCAATCAGCAAGGCATCCACAAAACTGACGTGATTGGCTACGATCACAGCAGCACCCTCATCAGGTAAGTTATCGAGGTTTTGGTGTTTCACCCGATACATGGTATGGGACAACATCCAAATGCAGAACCGAAGGACGAACTCCGGAAGCTGACTATAAATGTACCCCGCCACCACAAGGTTCATAATCGCTAAAACGCAGAAGTACTCAGGAATGGATAACTCTATAACACTTAAACATATGATAGAGAACACAGCTCCAACTACCATAAATAACGCATTAAACACATTATTAGCAGCCATAACCTGTGCTCTCTCTTCTTCATTAGAGCGCTGCTGAATCAATGCATTCAGAGGGACAATAAACAAACCTGCAAACATAGCAATAAGCAATAAATCTGCCATCAGGCGCCAATTTTCAGTGTTCTGAATAAAGTCGACCGCCCCTATGTCCGTTGCCGAAGCGTCCGGTACTGCGAAAAATAAATCAATGCCAAATACACTCATGCCAAGCGAACCAATCGGAACAATGCCTAGTTCTATTTTTCGACCGGACAAGCGCTCACACAGCAAAGAACCAAGGGCTATACCGATTGAAAATAGGGCCAATAATAGTGTTGATACTTCGGGATTCCCATTGAGTACATCTTTTGTGAAGCTTGAGAATTGAGTTAAATAACTTGAACCAATAAACCAGAACCAACTGATTGCCATAATCGACAAATACACTGGTCTGTTCGCCAAGGTACTTTTCCAAACACCTGACAATTCTGTTACGGGATTCCAATTTATTTTTAACTTCGGTGAAGGAGCCTCAGCTTTTGGAATGCTGCGACATACCAGATATCCCAACATCGCAAATACAACTATCGCGATTGGAACCGTCACTTTTACATCGGTAGCACTAACTAAATACCCAGCAAAGATGGTGCCTAACAAGATGGCAAGAAAGGTTCCCATCTCGACCAAAGCATTACCTCCAACCAATTCTTCTCGTTTCAAATTCTGAGGTAAAATCGAAAACTTCACCGGGCCAAAAAATGCCGACTGTGTGCCCATCGCAAACAACAGTAAAATCATGCCCCAGATCGATTCAGACCAAATGGCAACACAGGCCAGGCCCATCACCACGATTTCGAACAGTTTAATCTTACGAATCAGCTGAGATTTTTCATATTTGTCAGCCAACTGTCCGGCCAAAGGCGAAAAAATAAAGAAAGGTAAAATGAATAAACCCGCCGCCAAGTTATTAATCAGGTTTTTATCCAGACCGCCCTCTGAAGCATCCCCCATGGAAGCAAAGGTGCCAAACGCAACAAACAATAACAGCGCATTTTTATACACATTGTCATTAAACGCGCCCAATGCCTGAGTTAAGAAATAAGGTAAAAACCGCTTTGTCTTTAAGAGTTCAAATTGACTGTGCTGACTCATAACGTCGCTCCCTGAGTAAATGATGTCTCACCATTGCACCAACCCGATAAAAAATGTGTCATAAGATTTTCTACCATGTGTTCCTTTGAAATGTCTATGGGCGAAAACAACTTGTCTTCGACGGCCAACACTGAGATGCCGTGAACGCCCGCCCATAAGACTCGTGCGGTTTGTTCCAACCCGTCCTCCGAGGCGCTCGGATTCAGCCGAATTAATTGCGCCTTCAATTGAGCAAACATCTGATCAATGCGGTGCAGTTGCCACTCAGGAATCGCTTCCTCTGCGGCCAACCGATGCTCAAACACCAGTCGCCAGGCATAAGGTTGATTTTGGGCAAAGTTCAAATACGCTTTTGCCATCGCCAACAGCGCTTGTTGCGGTGGAAGAGGCGCCATCGTACTACCCACCACCGTACTGCCCGCCATCGTATCCGATAATGCATCCAGAGTGTGTGCATTCACGTGCAACAGTAACATAGCGTAGCTGCCAAAGTGATTAATCAAAGTGCCTGGCGAATAGCCAATCGCTTTTGCTATCTGACGCAAACTCAACTGCTGATGGCTTTGCCCTTTCAAATAATCCTGTACCCAGGCCACAGTCATCTCGGTAATCTGTTGCGCGGAATGGTCTGATCGTCTTGCCATGCTCACCTAACCCATAACTAATAATTACTATTGAATAATCGATAATGAACACCGTTCAATTAACCATAAATTTAACACTGTTCAATTAAAATTCAAGTAACGTTTTCTTATAAAGCAGACCGCTCATCCATTAATCCGGTCGAATTGAGCACTCACTCACAAATATCTGGTATCTTTCAGCCAAATATGGATTTACTGACAAAAAGATTAATAACCATCGCATGGAAGTCATTGGCTCTTATCATCTGCACCTGCGCGCCGTTCTTTTAATGACGCTCGCTTTCGGTTTGGCATTTTCACACGCTTTGCCTGCCAACCATTTGCCACCTCAGGCTATTGAAACTGCAGCTTTTGAAGACACAACGCCTACCAATCTTCAGTCAGCCTCTCCTCAAACGACCTTTTTTAACATGGACCAACCGTCGCTTTTGCAAGGGATGTTCGTCGGCGTTGCTCTGTTGATATGGTTTTACATCAAAGTGATCGCCACGAAACGCAATGAAATAAAATCTACGAGGGATTGCCTGACCGATCAAAAACCCTACGCAATGATCGTTGAAGACGACCCGGTCAGCCAACGGATACTGACTAAAACTCTGTCTAAGCTGAACTACCAACCGGTGGTTGCCTGCGACGGGCAGCGGGCTCTCGACCTTCTTTCAAACCACCCATGGTCCATCATTTTTATGGACTGCCAAATGCCCGTTAAGGATGGTTTAACGGCCGCCAGCGAAATCCGGGCAATGGGGAACGTCTATCAGGCCACTCCGATCATTGCATTATCCAGCAACAACGCCCGTGGCTTTGAAAAGCGCTGCCTGGCAGCAGGCATGAACGACTATCTCTGCAAACCTCTCTCCTTCGGTAAAATTAAATCGCTGATCGCCAAACACAACCCTGATCACGCTGAAACCACTTTGTGAGACCTGTGGCACACTCGCTCGCGCTTCCACAGTCTTTGCACAATTTGTGACCTTTTGATGCATGGTGCCGCTCTAGATTGACATACACAGTGCCTCGTTCCAGAGGCTTGATGTCAGGAGGGGACATGCTTACAACAACACAACAGCCAACCTTAAATAAAGAAGTCACATCATCCGGGAACTTGCTTCGATTACCGACACTGATTGCCGCCATCACATTAATGACCGCCTGTGGTGGCGGTGGCAGCAGCGACAGCTCCGACGACGTTTCGGCAGACAACAGCGCCACGACCGAAGACAGCAACAACGATACCGTGACACTGACCGCCGCCGATGAAAGTTTATCGGTGATCATTACCGATCGAAACCTGTCCGGGAACCCGACCGAAAACCGAGATCTGCCCGACATCACAGAAGATTTACCCCAACTGGGAATGAAACTGTTTTTCAGCAAAAGTCTGGGGGGCGCCATGGACAGTGCCTGTGTTTCCTGTCATCACCCCGCATTGGGAGGCGATGATGACCTTTCACTTTCCATCGGTGTGGCTGCGCTCAACCCGGATCAACTGGGTGAAGGCCGGCAAAATGCCGACGGCATCCCAGTGGTACCGAGAAACGCTCCCACAGTATTTAACGTCGCGCTGTGGGACGTGGGTTTATTTTTTGATTCACGCGTGGAAAGCCAAGGCAAAGAGGTCGACACCAACGGCGCTTTGTCCGGCATCAGTACCCCAGACAGCGGCTTTGGGATCACCGATGCCAATGCCGGCGCCAACCTGACGGCAGCGCAAGCGCGGTTTCCGGTGACGTCCGCCGAAGAAATGAAGACGGACAGTTTTGAAGTCGGCAGCGACAACGACACGGTTCGTGATCATCTGGCCGCCAGAATCGGGAATTATGGCGTCGGGGCAGGGGAGTTGACCACCAACGATTGGTTGACCGAGTTTCAAACCGCGTTTGGCAGCACCGCAGACGCCGAAACCTTAATTACGTTCGACAATATCGCTCAGGCGATTGGTGAATACGAACGCTCTTTGGTGTTTGTGAATAACCCTTGGAATAACTACCTGAACGGTGACCTGAATGCCATCTCCGAAGAACAAAAAGAAGGGGCGATTTTATTCTTCACCTCCGTCGACCAAGGCGGGGCGGGGTGCGCCGCTTGCCATAATGGCGACCTGTTTTCGGATCAAAGCCATAATACGGTGGCCTTCCCCCAATTTGGCCCAGGCAAAGGCAACCCCAACAACGACGACTTTGCCCGAGAAAATGTCACGGGCGACAGCGATGATCGTTATAAATTCAGAACACCCTCGTTACTGAACATTGCGGAAACCGCACCTTATGGCCACACCGGAGCCTATAAAACACTGTCCCAAGTGGTTCGACATTACACCAACCCAAGAGGCCGGGTGGATGACTTTTTCGACGATGGCGGCTGGTGCCAACTGGAACAATTCGATAATGTTGCTGATTGTGCTACGTTGTATCCTAACGCTGAGAGTAACTCGAATCTGGCGCTGACCAAACTCGATGCTGAACGCCAGGCGGGCACGTCCCGTTTCCCGCAAAATGCACGACTGAATAACAACGAAGTGAATCAGTTAGTGGCATTTTTAGAAGCCCTCACCGACCCTTGCATTAATGACCGAAGCTGTATTTCACCCTGGATTCCTGACACCGATAATACCGGCCCGGACGGCAATCAGTTAAACGCCGTCGATCAAAACAACAACCTGCTTTAATGTTTTTGAATACAACGCCAGTGTGCTGATTAAGTACACTGACGTTGTACTTTCGGTGCCCTTCAGAACGTCTTCACCAGCCCCCGTCTCACCAGCATACAAACCACAGACTTCCGATAAACAAACCCCACGCCCGCCATAAGCTATCTATACTTCATCAATACACATGACTCAGGGTTAAAAAAGGCGACTATTCATGACAACCTTCGCAAGGACACGAGCCGTTCTTATGTGGTGTATCATTAGCGTATCCCCGGCATTGATTGCCAGTGAACCTCAGCCTGCGCTAACGTCATTAAAGTTCTGTCATGAAGACCAAAACGCTTATCCCTGGGTATTCCAAGTGGACGGCAAAAACCAAGGGCTGGACATCAGCTTACTGTCACTGGTATCCCAAAAAATCAATATTCCGGTGGAGTTTATTTCTTTGCCCTGGAAGCGCTGTTTATTGCATCTGCAAAACGCCAAGGTACATGGCGCCATCGGAGCCAGCTTTAAAGCAGAGCGTTTAAACATGGGCCGTTACCCGGTCACCGCCAAAGGGAACCTGAATGCAAACCGGCGTATTCATACCTCGAGTTATTCACTCTACATTCCCAAACAATCCAAACTTGGCTGGAATGGCGAAACCTTCATCAATCTGGACGGCCCCATCACCATTCAAAGCGGTTTCTCGATTGGCGACCTCATCAGAAAACTGGGGGTACAAACCGTCGAGTTCACCAACCCGAAAGACAATTTAAAAATCGTCATAGAAGGCCGAGCCGCCGGTGCCGCCATGCACACCGACCGAGTCGATTTGATTCTTAAAAACAATCCGGATTTAGACGCAAACATAAAAAAATACAAAGTGCCCATTCAGACCAAGCCTTACTATTTAATGCTGTCTTTTGAATTGGCAAGAAACCACCCGGAGCTTGCAGAAACCATTTGGACAACCATCGCCGACGTTCGCGAATCGGAAGAAATGGCCAACATCCGAAACGCCTTTTACCTGGGCAGCCTCTTCGAATGATGACGCATCACCTTCTGTGATCAGCTAATATCCAACCGTTTTAACAATCGGTGAAAATTACTCCGATCCAGCCCCAGAGCCGCCGCCGTTTTGGATCGGTTGCCCTGAAACGCAACCAACGACTTACGAATGTAATTGGCCTGAAACTCGTCCATGGCAGACTTTAAATCACCCGCCTGAAACTCAGCACAGGCATCTTGTTTTGCTGCCGTCGTCAAACCAACCGACACCGAATGCGAAGACTCATTCAGTCCTAAGTGATGAGGTTCAATCACCGCCAACCGATCCTGTTTACCGCGCTCCGCAAACGCTTTTAACGCGGCCCGGCTCAAGACGTGCTCTAATTCCCGCACGTTGCCCGGCCAGCCATAACTGACCAATGCTTGCTCAGAAGACTGAGACAATGCCAGGTTTATGTGGCCCAACTTGCGCTGCATCCGGCTCAGAAAAAAACCGGATAACGGACCAATATCCGACAACCTGTCCCGCAATCCCGGAACAGCAATCGGATAAATGCTCAAACGGTGATACAGATCGGCCCGGAAGCGACCTTCGGCCACTTCCTGAGAAAGGTTCCGGTTGGTGGCCGCAATAATGCGCACATCCACATGCAGTTCACGGTCAGAGCCGACACGTTGCAAGTCACCACTTTGAATGGCTCGCAACAGTTTAGACTGAGCCACCAATGGCAGCTCGCCCACTTCGTCCAGAAATAACGAGCCACCATCGGCCAATTCAAATTTGCCTGCCCGGTTCTTGGTGGCGCCGGAAAACGCTCCCGCCACATGGCCAAACAATTCACTTTCAACCAAGGCTTCAGGCAACGCCGCGCAGTTCACCGCCACCAAAGGGGCATCGGCCCGGCCTGACGCCTGATGAATACTGTGCGCCACCAGCTCTTTACCCACACCGGTTTCGCCTGTGATCAATACGGTTAAATCGGACTGAGCCACCGTCTCAATCTCGTCCATCAAACGATTAAACGCCGGACTTTGGCCGATGAAGCTGAATTTGGCTTTTTGTTCGTAAATCGCCCGGGCCACTTCGGTTTGATGTTCAGCTTCCTGCTCTAAACGCTCAATCAAAGCAGCGGTTTTGATCGCCGCTTCGGTTATCCGGATCAAGGTGTGCAACAACGGCGGGTCAATTTGATCAAAGGTTCCGGGGGTTAATGCATCCAAAGTGATGACGCCCCAGGGTTGCTCATCGATGTACAACGAAGCCCCCATGCAATCATGCACATGAAGGTGACCATCTTCGGTGGGAATCAAGCCGTCATAAGGGTCGGGGAGGGTGCAGTCCAGATCAAACCGGACGTACTGACGGCTGTGTAAGATGTGAGCCAAACGGGGATGTTCATCCACCGCAAATTGCCGCCCCATCATGTCGGAACCAAAGCCATTGACGGAACGCGGCACCAGTTGATGCCCTTCCAGCTGTAACATGGCACAAGCATCACAGGGCATTAATGTTAACCAGGCATCCATCAACCGCTGATACCGCGCCTGGCTGGTCATATGTTTTGATAAATCGCCCAGGATTTCAGCCAACACCTGATACAACGCGGATGTCAAAGTGACACGCCCTCCTAATATTTCGAACAAACATCGCAACCTAGCGAAGCTGTAGGCCCAATTCTTTTTGCGCTATGAGCCGAAGTATATAACTGATTTTTAAGGCCGTCGCCAAAACAATGTTCGACAAGTGTGCCACCACCGTCAGCATCAACGATTCTAAAGGCAACCAAAAGGCCTCCGCCAGCGATACCAGCAGCAATAAAAATGTAGCCGCCATGGCCTGATTGGCCACCAATAACATCGTTTGATAGTTCATTATCACTCCTCGTTCACTTCGTACCGGACAGTCGACCCAACCAGGTGGTGGTCGGTGAAGATCAATGCACCGAGCACCACCAGCGGCACGGTTCCAATTACGCTGCGTGTTGGCTCCGGTCAATCGCTAACTCTTCCAGCGGCCCAAAGAACTCAAAATGCGTTTGAGCTTCCGGAATGCCCAGATCAGCCGCCAGCTGCAACACTTGTTGCATAAAAATCTTAGGGCCAAGCACATAAAGCTCTACGTCTCGCTTTGCGCCCAAATGATCCTTCAGGTGCGTTTCCGTTAAGAAACCGAAGTCATCGGCCAGCCCCGTTTCCCCAGACAAATCAGACTCGGCCGGATGACTGTAAATAAAGGTGCTCGATACATGCGCGTGAGTCTCGGCCAGGTGTCTGACCTCACGACCAAAAGCATGCGCCTGGCCATTGCGGGCACAATGCAGAAAATGAATCTCCCGACCTGCCACTGCATAATCGCCCAGACTGGCCTTCAACATCGACAAGGCAGGTGTAATGCCCACGCCAGCAGTCACCAGCATCAGAGGTTTAGGATTCTGGTTCAGGGTAAAATCACCGCACGGGGCCGTAAGCGCCAGTACATCGCCGGGTTGAACGTCATCGTGTAAATGGTTTGATAGGGTGCCACCGTCTTCCCGTTTGACACTGATTTGCAAAGTGTCCCGTCCCGGCGACGACGACAAACTGTAACTGCGTCTGACCTGCCTCTCATTGAGGGTCTTAACGATGGTGATGTATTGTCCTGGATGAAAGTCGATCACCTCACGATCATGGGCCGGAGCCAACACAAACGAGGTGATAACTTCACTTTCCTGACGCTTTTCAATCACTTCAAAATCGCGCAGGCCATTCCAACCACCCTGACGCTCCGCCATGAACTGATACGTCGCTTGTTCTGACCCGATTAAGATCTCGGCCAGTTGCTGATAAGCCGCACCCCAGGCATCCAACACTGCATCATCAACGGCATCGCCCAGTACCTCTGCAATCGCCGCCAACAAACATTCGCCCACGATCGGATAATGTTCGGGCAAAATGCCTAATGAACAGTGTTTCTGAACAATCAAGCTCACCGCATCGGATAAAACATCCAACCGATCCAGATTTTTCGCATAGGCCACTACCGCATTCGCCAACGCCTCACGCTGGGTTCCCTGTTGTTGGTTGGCCTGATTAAAATAGTTCAACACGCTTGGGTAACGCTGAAACATCAACGGATAAAAGCACGAGGTGATGTTTACTGCGTTTTGCTCAACCGCTGGTAATGTTGCCTGGATAATGGCTTTTTGTTGTTGTGAGATCATGTTTATTTTCCTGATTCGAGTCTTTTTGGTCTTGATTTTAAATTTGTGTTTTTTATCTGTAATTTTGAAAACCGGGGATCAATCTTGCTTGGCTGCCGGTTGCAGACGGTTGGCAACCACGGCGACTTGATCACCTATTTTCCACTGACGATTAGGCGACCGCACCACCTGAACGTCACCATGCTCATTACTGACCTGATAAGCCTGCTCGCTCAACCCGGAAGTCTCCTGCAGTTGACCGCCCAACCAAGCGATACCCAGGCCGCCCAAAATAGCACCCACAGGTCCCGCCACGACCCCGCCGGTCATTACCCCGGTCCAGCCGCCAATAAAATGGCCAGCGGTGTTATTGGGCGCACGACCGATCACTTCATCGGCGTACCCAACGGACGCAGCCCCATATAAACTGATTAAAAAAAGAAGAAGGGATTTATTCATCGCCTTACTCTCAAGTGGTTAAAAGTCCTTTAACCATTCCAAGAGCCATGCCAACAACTAAACTATTGATTTAGATCAATATATTTTTCACCGGTTGTGATAAAGACACAGAAAACAATGGTCATAAAGACAACAATGTTGTGATTTAGACAACAAAAGATGAAGACGCGAAAGCGAACTGTGGGAAAGCCTGAACGGCGAAGGTGATCCAGAATCAGAAAACAAGTAGGGCATGATGTTCCACCTGAGGCCGCGATGAAATCGCAGCCGGATGGACAGCCTTGTTGCAGGACGCCTTAAAGAGAGTTATCGCGGTTTCTGAATTGTTGCCAGAGGCTTTTCGGAGAGGGAAGGTCAGGCATTCCACTCAACTGGGATTTGATCATTTCCAGTGGGTTGTTGCTGGTCAGTTCAGACAATGCAGGCACCTTAGGTAGCTTTTCCGGCCACACATGCACCAAACCCATCGCGTATTTCATCACCAGTTTCTGGCCCAGAGTAAAACGACCGGCAACGCTCAGCCCCAGATTTCGGACCAGCTTCACCGGCATAATGTCATTACTGAAGGTATGATAAAACAAGTCCATGATGCGCATCATCATCGCATTTTGAGGACGACGGACGTTTTGATAGCCGCTCAGCACGTCCAGAGTCCAGAAGTCTTCGCAGCGATCTCGCGCATCAATGATTTTATTGGTTAAGGTCAGCACGTCCTGAAAACCTAAATTCACCCCCTGACCTGCTAACGGGTTGATGGTGTGCGCGGCATCGCCAGCCAGCACCACGCGCTCACCGAAGTAACGTTCTGCATGGCGCCTGATTAAAGGAAAACTGCCTCGTTCCAGCACTTCCGTCACTTCCGGTAATTCATCCGGAAAACTGCGTTGCAGTTTTTTCCGAAACGGCTCGTCATTCAACAAATTTAAGGCATCGATGTTTTCAGGCGTGTTGTACCACACCAACGAACCATAATGCTCACCGTTGATGTCCGGTAACGGTAAAAACGCTTCCGGCCCGGTGGCTGTAAACCCTTGCCAGGTGATGTCTTCCTGTCGGCCCTGATATTTTACCGTCACCACCAACGCGTGTTGCTCATACGCTTTGGCTTCGGTATCAATGCCAGCCCACTGTTTAACCACCGAATTGGCACCGTCAGCGCCCACCAGTAGCTCTCCTGTGAAACGACGGCCATCCGCCAGGGTAACAGCAACGCCTTGGGTCTGTTCAATGTCTGCCACTTCCGCCGGAACAATTAAATCCACGGTATCGAGTTCGGCAATGCGCTGATGCAATGCCAGCTGGGTGATCCGGTTTTCAACAATCACCCCCAATAAAGGTTCACCCAGCTCTTCGGCGTCAAACTCGGTTCGGTTCATCCGCGTTGGTATTTCTGCGCCGGAAATCGGGTGATGCAGTTTTTCCCACACGGCCATGCGTTGATAAGGTGCGTAGCGCATCGCCTCAATGTTTTTCCAGGCGTGCACTTTCTTTAAAAGCTCAATCGACGCCGGGCTTAATGCAGATACTCTTAGATCCGGCTGCTGACTGGCATCAAAGGCATTCGGCGCAAAACGGTCAAACACAGCCACTTTCATTCCCACCTGACCCAACTGACAGGCAATGGCGCTGCCGACCATTCCGCCGCCAACAATAAGCACATCGTAATGCGAGCTGTGAGATGTTTGTGATCCGATATTTTGCGCCATGGTGTTCCCCTACAAGCATTCTGGCCATGAAAGCACGGAATGATGGCAGGCTGGCTGATATAAATCAAAATTCTTGGTGCACTATTTTTCACCCAGACGCAAAAAAGCCGCTTAAGAAAGCGGCTACACAGAGAGGTGGGGTCTCAGGGTAAAACGGTTGTACAAGCAATCAAAGCATCGTACCGATCAGTTTGCGAAATACATGCCCTCAAAATAATCTTTCAAAGCCCGCATGCTTTCACGTTCCTTTTCTGTCGATGCCATCATTACTACAAAGCTGCTATCGTCCAACATGATATTCTCCAAAGTTTGAATAAGCTTTTTTTGACACTTTAGTCAGAGCATCAGCTGTACCAATTTAAAATTTTCATTCTTTTTCAAACAGTTAAGTAAAGCCGACAAATTTTCTTGTCTGTTACTGTTCAAAAAACGAACTCCAACGGGGCATGGAAACGCGCTGACGCACTAAACTGGTTGTTTATTGATCAACTTATAAGATAGGTCTAATTTATGACAATTGTGTGGCAAATCACCAATAAAGGAGAATGCTCACAGCAGCTACAGAGAATGCGACCAATTTTCATTCACAACCGCAAATGGAAGCAGATAGGGTTAGCTGCTCTGCATCAAACGAATAAGGTGAGAAAAGGCTTCTGCCGCCTTACTGGCAGCATCACGATCGTGCTCCAACTCCAACCAGTGCTTACCGGTTTCAGGGTGATTAATCCAGCATTGATCGCCAACCGAATCACACTCAACCCCCAAGTAAGGGTTAACCCCATAGACAGTGATTTGATCCTGATTGAGGCTGTAGCCACCTGACTGGTTGGATCGTTTTTCAAGAATGGAGACGACACCCCGGCGCACCTGAATCTGATATTCGCTGCCAAGCCATTTCCGGGTATCCCGGTATCGGCCGGGAATGTATCTGTGATTGGATAACAAGGTATTGATATGCAGTTCCAGCGCGTCCCGGCCTGAATCCACCAAATACAGACTTTGCAGTTTGTTGATGTAATTCTTATGTTCTTTATCTTCGATGACCAGCTGACTGCCCATCGACTTACGTGCCGATTCCGTCTGCTGCTTCACTTCAGAATCTTCGATACGGTTCAGTAACTCAAGACTGGCGCGATAGAACTCGCCCTCCCGGCCTTGTTGTTCCAGATAAAACTCCAGCGCTTCTTTGGCTTCTGAATACTCTTGCAGTTCGGTCGATACCTTTCCCCGATAATAATAAAATTCCGCAGGCGGGGCATCGTCCAGAGCCTTCACCGAAATGAGCCGGGCGTTCGCTTTGTCCCAGTTTTGATTGGCCACCGACGTTTCCACCGCCAACAACAGGCGATCTATTTCTATTTCCTTGGGCAACGCTGCCACCGGCAAAGCCACCAACCCGGTCATAGATACGACCAAGCCAAAACACAGAGACCGAAACACCTGAGACTCTTTCATACTGGATTCACTTTCCCATTCAAAAAAAAGACATCTCTGAGTTTAGTTTAGAAAACTCATTTTAGCTGTGACAGGCATCCCGAGAGTTGATCAACAAGCCCGTTCATAAACCGGATGTATTGGTTTGGTTGATCCGACGAGAGCTGAAACTGACTGCCGAGCGGGTCCAGCACCTGATAATACAACTGAGCATTCGTGACCCGATCCAGCCGAATCTGTTGAAACTCAGGCTCATAAAATACGCAGGCTTTCGTCACCCCGTCGAGGGTTTTGGCAAGCCGGCCCAATTGAGCGGCCGTCGGCTTAATGCCGGGATTGACGGTTAATACCGCTTGGTTGGCGATGGCCAATGACTTTTCCAGATATTGGTAGGCATTGTGATAGACAAAATAAGGCGCGTCACGATGAGGTGCCAGTTGTTGCGCCCACTGGTTCTGTGAAGCGCTGACCTGTTCTGCAAAACGGGCCGCATTCGCCTGGTAGTACTTGCTTTGCGGCGGGTTAAGCGCCGACAACCGGTCGGCAATCACAAGAGCCAGTTCAATCGTGGCCTGTTCACTGAGCCAGATGTGGGGATCGACCGAGCCATGGGCATGCCCATGGTGGTCCGTTGCGTCGTGGTGTGAGTGACCGTCATTGTATAAATGGGTCGCATCACTGGTGTGTTCCAGCATGGCCAACATTTTATCGGTGTAGCGTGATTCAAAACGAACCATGTATTGTTCCAAGGGCAACCCCACCCATAAGATGATGTCGGCACTGGTCATTGCCCGGATGTCAGAAGGCTTCAACACCCGGTGGTGCGGTGAGCCATTTTGATTCAATACACTGACCTGCGCTTTCCCACCGGCAACATCGCGTGCAATCATCGCCAGCGGCGGTATGGAGGCAAGAATTTGGGGGTCTGACCCGGCACTCGCCGTACCAGAATAAGCCACAAGCCCAACCGCCATACTCAAAACAACCCACGACACGGCCTGTGATGGCCAACTCAACGCTCTGCGAGCCGCTCGTTTAAATCCAACTAACCCCATTAAAACGCTCTCAATACTTCAAATAAATGTTATAGTATTACATTATCTCTTTTTTACAGGCGTATTGGAAAGTGGATTCTGCGTTTTCCCATCATAATCATCATCAATGTCAAACCTCGGCCGTCGAACAGGCTCGCCGCTTGTGCGAAGAACAAGGCGTTCGCTTCACCAAACTTCGGGAGCAATTGTTTACTCTGATTTGGGAAAGTCATAAACCTGTCACCGCTTATAAATTGCTGGATCAAATCAAGGACAGTGATTTTTCAGCGACACCGCCGACGGTGTACCGCACGCTCGACTTTTTACTGGAACAAGGCTTAATTCATCGCATTAACTCACTGAACGCCTTCATTGGTTGCTGCCAGCCGGGCGCACGCCACACCGGCACCTTCATCATTTGTGAACGGTGTGAACACGCTCAGGAAGTGGATCACGCAAACATTCTCCACGCCATTCAACAGGTCAGCGAACAGCATCATTTTCAAATGAAGAGCTACGTCACCGAAGTCTACGGGTTATGTCCACAGTGCCAACACCCGGATGAGCACGACAACAATAAGGGGTTGGCATGAGCCTGTTAACCGTTTCGGGACTGACCTTAAAGATGCAGAAACGAACCATTCTTGATCAGATTGAGTTCACCATTCAGCCCGGGCAAATCGTCACCCTGATCGGCCCGAACGGTGCCGGAAAATCTTCGCTCATTCGTTGTATTCTGGGCTTACAAAAATACCAGAAAGGCAATGTCACTATTCAACCTGGTGCCCGCATCGGTTACATGCCGCAAAAAATGCACGTCGAACAAAGCCTGCCCATCACCGTCGACCGGTTTTTATCGTTAGGCCCTAAGTCTTCCAAAGATGACCGGCTTGCGGCACTGCAACGCGTGTCGGTCGATCACATTGCAGAGTCTCCGCTGCAAACCATTTCGGGCGGCGAACAACAACGGGTGTTATTGGCAAGAGCCATTCTGAACAAGCCCCAGTTAATGATTCTCGATGAGCCAGCGCAGGGCGTAGACATCAATGGTCAGGCAGAACTGTATCAGCTGGTCCAGTCCATTCGGGACGAACTGGGCTGTGGCGTGTTAATGGTGTCGCACGATTTGCATCTGGTCATGGCGGCAACCGATCAGGTATTGTGTCTGAACCACCATATTTGCTGCTCAGGGCACCCCGACGAAGTCACCCGCAGCGACGAATACATCTCGATTTTCGGTCCTCAGAAAATCCACCCGATGCTGGCACACTATACCCATCATCACGATCACACCCATGATCTGCACGGTGACTGCCAACATGAAGGCCATCCGTCCGATCAGACCATGGCCAAAAGCCATTCACACACCGAAGGACAAAAACATGCCTGAGTTTATGTTGTACGCACTCTTGGGCGGTTTGGGCATCGCATTAATGGCCGGGCCTCTGGGTTGCTTCGTGGTCTGGCGTAAAATGGCCTACTTCGGTGATACCCTGGCGCACTCGGCATTGCTGGGCATTGCCTTAGGCCTGTTGCTTGAAATCAATCTGATGCTGGCGGTGACTGCCGGTTGCGTGCTGTTAGCAACGTCGCTGGTTATTTTGCACAGCCGAACCATTGCGATGGACACCTTGCTGGGGATCATGTCCCACACCACTCTGTCGCTGGGGCTTCTGGTCACAGCAATGATGGATGACGTCAGAATCGATCTGATGGCCTACCTGTTTGGTGATTTATTATCGGTTGAACCCTTCGACCTTTATTGGATCGCCGCGTTGTCCGTGATCATCATCGGGTTGTTGGTGAAGCTCTGGCAGGGCTTGCTGTCGATCACTCTGCAACCTGAACTGGCCGCCGCAGAAGGGTATAAAGTCCAGTGGTTACAGTGGATACTGATGATCATGATTGCAGTCGTCATTGCCTTGGCCATGAAAATCGTCGGTATTTTATTGATCACCTCGTTACTGATTATTCCACCCGCCATTGCCCGGGTATTGAGTAAGTCTCCCGAACAAATGGCGGTCATTGCCACTTTATTCGGCATGTTGGCGGTGTGCTCTGGTTTGGCCGGTTCCTGGTTTATGGATCTCCCCGCTGGCCCGGCCATTGTCACCAGCGCCGGAATGATGTTTCTGATCACCCACAGTTTGGTGCGGTTAATTCAAGGCCAGCAAAACTAAGTCCGCAACGCGACCCAAATTATGAGTTCAAGCAACCCTTCTCAAACGGAACCTTCCGAAACACCAGCGCCGGTCAATTTGCATCGGCGCCTTTGGTTATTGGCCTGGCCGATGATGTTAAGCAACATCACAGTGCCGCTGTTGGGGTTGGTCGACACTGCCGTACTGGGCCATTTGGAAGAATCCAAATACCTGGCTGGCGTGGCATTGGGCACCACCTTGTTCACCTCCGTTTTCTGGTTGTTCGGATTTTTACGCATGGGCACCTGCGGGATGACCGCGCAAGCGGTCGGCAGCCAAAACACCCCTCGCATCCTGCAACTGTTGCTGTCTTCAGGCTGGCTGGCCGTATTCATCGGTTTACTGTTAGTGCTACTCAGTCCGCTGTGGATGCCCTTGGGGCTGAGTCTGTTGGCAGGCAATGACGCAACGTCCAACCATGAAATATATCTGCAGGCCACCTTATACGCCCAATGGCGTATTCTGGGCGCGCCTTTCGTGTTATTAAATTACGCCATCATAGGCTGGTTCGTTGGCCGCCAGAACACTAAAATCCCGTTGTACATGCTGGTGGTTGCCAATTTGATCAATATCCTGTTGGATCTGATTTTAGTCATCGGCTTCGGCATGAATGTCGAAGGGGTAGCGCTTGCCACGTTATCGGCGGACATTTCAGCCACCTTATTGGGCGGCACCTTCATTCTGTATCACTACCGTGATGAGTTTCAGAAAATTCACCGTTGGCTGCCGCACCTGAAAACCCTGAAAGAAATGGTGTTCATCAACCGTTATATTTTTGTCCGCACCGGCACCTTATTATTCACCTTTGCCCTCTTCACCGCCCAGGGCGCTCGAATAGGGGAGGAAACGCTGGCCGCCAACGCAGTGTTATTAACCTTTTTACTGTTGATTTCTAATGCCTTAGATGGCTTTGCTCACGGCGCAGAGGCGTTGGTCGGTGAAGCCTGTGGTCAAAAAAATCACGGGAAGGTAGTGAACGTCATCCGGGTCTGCCTGATTTGGTCTGCCATTTCGGCGCTGATATTAACGCTGGCCTTTTTCCTCGGCGGGTCATTGTTGATTTCATGGCTGACCGACCTGAGCCACATCCGTGCCCTCGCCAACCAATATTTACCCTGGCTGGCCGCGATGCCGTTAATTGGGGTGTGGTGTTATACCTACGATGGCGTGTTCATTGGCTCCACCAAGGTTCAGGCCATGCAAAACATCATGCTGGTCAGCACCTTTTTGATCTTTCTGCCGCTCATCGGGTTCAGCCAATACCTTGGGCTCAATCAATACTTTGGGTTCAGTCAGAGCGAGCAGTGGCAAAACCACGGCCTGTGGCTGGCAATGAGCGCCTTCATCGCCGCCAGAAGCCTGGGCATGGCGCTGTGTAGCCGTCACTATTCAAAACACCGGCAGTGGTTCAGCTAAGCGTTATAACTCGCTTCTCTGACGGTCTGCTCAATCAAGGTCATTTAAAAACGAAACCAAACATTCAGCGGCTTGCTCCGGCGCTTCCGCTGGCACCCAGTGGCTGTAATCTTCCAGGTAAGTGATCTTTTCGGTGCCGAATGTCCGGGCAATCCTTCGTTCGATGTAAGGGTCTTGGCTGCCCCAGACCACCTGCACAGGCGTTTGTCTGGCCACACGCTGAAAGCGCTCATCCCAGCCAATGAAGACCGAAGGGTTCATCGCCCGGTACAGCTTTAACATGGTTTTGTGGGTTTTCTTGGTCAGCTGTTGATAACTTTGTGTGATCACATTTTTAGGCAGCTTGGGCGCCACCCGACGAATGCTGCCCACAAATGTCCGTTCATCCATGAGCGCCAAACTTAGCTCACCCAATAATGGCGTCCGCCAAATACGTCCTAATTTATGCCAACGGTAGTCACGGGTATAAGCCGTGTTAAAAATAGTGATCGACCGAACCTGTTCACTGCACGCCACCGCCCAACTCAGCCCAAAGAACGCCCCCACATCATGCACCACCAAGTGCACGGGGGAGTCCAGTTTCAGCGCTTTGACGAAATCATCAATGAAATTGGCCTGACCCGATAACGAAAAGTCAAAATCCGGCGCTATCTCTGATTCACCGTACCCCGGCAGATCGGGTGCGATGCAAAGGTACTGTTTTTCCAGGAGGGCAATCATGCCCGACCAAAGATGCGATGTATCCGGGTTGCCATGCAAAAACAAAATGGGTTCACCTTCGCCACGAAGAAGGTATTTAATCGTTTGACCGTTGACCGTCAGTTGCATGCGGTAGTCCTCAAGTGCTGTTGAATACACAGCAGACTACGGCGAAAAGGGAATGAACAGCAGTGGCAAAAATGCATTTATTTATGCGATTTTCGCCACCAATACCACCTCAGGTTCAGTGTTTGGAGGTCGGGTTTGAATGGAACTGCAATACTTGCACTTCTTCATCACGAACGGCTTCTTGTACGGGCGTCACCCGCGTTGCCAGTTCCTGCTGTTTCTCCAAATCTTTCATGTTCTCAGAGAAGCCACAAGCCACACACTCTTTGGTTTGACTGCCATCGTCCGAGGTGTACATCACTATTTTGTCCATCTCACTGCAACGAGGGCATACCGCACCTGCGATGAAACGCTTTTTCATGTTGGTCTCTCTTCACGAAGGTTGATAAGAATATTTTACAATAAAAAACGGGGAAGGGCAGTCCGCTTCTGACAGACAGAAGCGGACTGAAAACATTGCACTCGTGTTTTAAGCGGTGATGCCTGAATGCCTTAACAAAGCATCTACCGTAGGTTTACGGCCACGGAAATTCACGAATAAATCCATCGGTGCCTGTGATCCGCCTTTTTCCAGAATGCTGCTGAGGAAGGACTGACCGACTTCCGGATTGAACAAGCCTTCTTCTTCGAAGCGACTGTAGGCATCGGCAGATAATACTTCAGCCCACTTGTAGCTGTAGTATCCGGCGGCGTAACCCCCGGCAAAAATATGACTGAAGCTGTTCGGAAAACGGTGCCATTCCGGTGGAATGATCACCGCCACTTTATCCCGAACCTGCTGAAGCACTTCAAGCACATCAGTGGATTCATCAAAGTCACGATGCAAAATAAAATCAAACAAAGAGAATTCCAACTGACGCACCATCATCATGCCCGATTGAAAGTTCTTTGCAGCCAACATCTTGTTTAACAGCTCGTCCGGCAGGGTTTCACCGGTTTCGTAGTGACCGGAGATGAAGTCCAGCACCTCTTTTTCCCAGCAGAAATTTTCCATGAACTGAGACGGCAGCTCCACCGCATCCCAGGCCACACCATTGATCCCGGAGACCGCCGAGTAAGAAATTCGGGTCAGCATGTGATGCAGACCGTGACCGAACTCATGGAATAAAGTGGTCACTTCATCGTGGGTCAGTAACGCCGGCGCATCACCCACCGGAGGTGTGAAATTACAAACCAGATACGCAACCGGCAGCTGCAACGCGCCCTGTCCATCAATCCGACGAACCCGGCATTCATCCATCCAGGCTCCACCACGTTTCTTAGGACGGGCATACGGGTCCAGATAGAAGCGAGCAATGGCTTCACCCGCTTTGCGGATTTCATAAAAATACACTTGTTCGTGCCAGCGATCAAAGGTCTCAATTTCAACCACTTCGACCCCGTAAAGACGTGACACCAGTTCAAACATGCCGGACACAACCTTCGGAAACGGGAAGTATGGTCTCAACTGCTCCTGACTGATGTCGTAGCGGGCATGTTTCAGTTTTTCACCGTAATAACCCACATCCCATGGATTGAGTTCATCCACACCAAACTCTTGTTGAGCGAAGGCTTTGAGTTCATCCAAGTCACGCTGAGCCACCGGTTTGGATTTTTCAGCCAGGTCATACAAGAACTCAACCACCTGATCGGTGGATTCGGCCATCTTGGTTGCAATCGAGCGCTCTGCGTAATTATTGAAACCCAACAACTTCGCCAGCTCTTTGCGACAGTTAAGAATTTTATACATCAGCGGGGTATTGTCGAAATCACCCACCTCAGGCCCCTGATCCGACGCTCGGGTGGCAAATGCGGTATACATTTCCTGACGCAATGCCTGGTTATCACAGTAAGTCATCACCGGCAAATACACGGGAATGTCCAAAGTCAGCAAATAACCTTGTTGCTCGCGCTGTTCCGCCTGTTGCTTCATTAGCCCCAGCGCAGACTCGGGGACGCCGGACAACGCTTGTTCATCGGTGATCAGTTTTGACCAGGCATTGGTTGCATCCAGCACATTTTCTGAAAACTTGCTGGTCAGCTCCGACAACTCCTTTTTGAGCTCTGAATAGCGTTGTTTTTTGTCTTCGGGTAAGTCCACCCCCGACAAATGAAAATCACGCAACGCATATTGAATGACCTGTTTTTGAGCCTCGTCTAACTCAGCATATTGACTGCTTTCCGACAAGGCTTTATAGGCCGCGAACAAGTCCTGATTCTGACCCAGTTTGGTAGAATACTCTGACAATAACGGCAGGCAGGCATTGTATGCGTCTCTGAGTTCATCCGAATTAACCACGGAGTTCATATGACTGACCGGTGACCAGGCTTTACCCAGCAGATCATCCCAGTCATCGGACGCCGTAATCAGGTTATCCCAGGTGACGCGGGTCGGGTCACTGCCCAAGTCGGCCAACAGCGCTTCAATGTTCTTTTCATTGGTTTCAATCAACTGCTGAACCGCAGGTTGTACATGTTCTGGTTTGATTTCAGAAAAATGAGGTAATTCAGGGTTTTTCAACAACGGATTGGCCGATGGGTTTGGGTTTGTCATAAATATCCTATTTAACCTGCCTGTTAAATTCTGTTCCTGTGAAGAAAAGCTGGGAGCTTCTGAACAAGTCGGTTGATCGCTGCACGCGCTAATAAGGCTCTGTTCAATATTCACAATTCACAACATAGTACCAAATATATAGGGCTATCGAAGTTTTTTTAAAGCCCCCTTCGATTATTTAGGAAACGGTTAACACGAAATAATAGAGCTTGCGACTTGGTTTAACTGTCTATACTAGGTTATGAGCCATTAAGGGCATGTTCAGTTCCCTAGTCCTATAAAAATTTCATTCCGGACCCTGACTTATATTGATGAAAATCCGATCCCGACTTCTGATCAGCTACCTGTTTATTGCATTATTGCCCATCTCCATAGCAATGATCATTGCCCTGTTTCAAAGTCTGAATCAAACCAAGCAATTACAACTCCAAACCATGGTCGCCTCCATTGAAACCGGGGCTGAAACCATGTCCCGGTTTTTTACCGAACGCCTGACCGAAATCTCCCTCTATTCCGAGCACGAAGCTGTCCGCTCAATGGACTTCCCTCATATGCGACCATTTCTGATGGACAAACTGGAGCGTCACGCCGGAATTTATGAAAAATTCATTATCAGCAACCGCAATGGTTATTTTCATAACACCGCCGGTGGCAATCCCCATCAAAACCACTTCAGAACGTTCGATGACACCGACCCTCACGCCAAGCTTAAAAATATCCGCAAACGGGATTACTGGAAAAATACGGTGGGGGAAAACGGCGAGAATCTGGATCAGAATTACGTATCCAACCCCATGATTTCTTACACCACCGGAGTAAAACAGGTGGTGGTTGCTTCCACCATTTTTGATGACGAGCAGCAAGTGATTGGCTTGATTGGCGGCGCTCTGCCATGGAGCTACATGGAAACCTTGATCAACAACATGCAGCAACAGCTCAAGCAATATTACCCGGAAAACACCCGCTTTATGTTAGTGTCCAAAGATGGTGTGTACTGGTATCACTGGGACCCGAAACGGGTTATTCATCTGCAAACCAATCAGCAGGGCAAGGTTGCTGTGGATGAAATTGGTGAAGATAAGACCATCATCAGCAATATTTTAAAAGAGCCCAATCTGAAGCTAAGCAACACCGGCAACCGGATGATTGCCGGAGGTTCCGGCTACACTTACCTTAATCTCGACAAAGAACAAACTCACGGCTATCTGTTTTACGCCCCCATTAAAGCCGCCAACTACTCCATTGCCGCCTTTGTTGATGAATCCACCGTCAATGCCCCGGCGTTCAACTTAGTGCGTTATTACAGTGTTTTATTGCTCATTACCGTTATTCTGATTGCCCTTGGGGTTTGGTGGAACAGTCGCGCCATCTCAAGGCCGTTATCCAATTTAAGCACCGCGTTATCGGATCAGGCCCGGCATCAACAGCTCAAGCCCTTCACTCCGAAAGGGCCTAAGGAGCTGCAGGACATCAGCACCTCCCTGAACCAGCTGATTCGTAGCCTGGAAGAGAGTCAAACCGACTTAAAAGCCAGTAAACAGAGGTTTGCCCTGGCCATGAAAGCCGCCAACGATGGTTTATGGGACTGGGACGTTAAAGCCAATACGGTATATTACTCACCTCGCTGGAAAGCCATCGTCGGTTACCAACCAGATGAGCTGGGCACCGTCATCGAGATATGGCTGGATCTGATCCACCCCGAAGACCAAGCGCGGGTAGAGCAGCAGTTTAATACCTACCTTCAAGGCCTGAACAACGGCTTCGAAGCCCTGTTCCGTATCCGCCATAAACTGGGTCATTACGTGCACGTCGAAGCGAAAGCCATTGCCGTTCGGCCGGACCAAGACAGCTGGCCCACCCGCGTGGTCGGAATTCTGACCGACATCACGTTACGGGTGGAGGCAGAAGAAAAACTAAAAACGCTCAATAATGAGTTGGAAGAACGCATTCATGAACAAACCAAAGAACTGACCAACACCAATAAAATGTTGGCCGTTGCCCGCGATGAAGCCTTGATAGCCCAAAAAAAATCGGAAGCCGCCAATCATGCCAAAAGCCGTTTCCTGGCCAACATGAGCCATGAAATTCGCACTCCGATGAACGCCATCATAGGCATGACTGAACTGTGCCTGAATTCCGATTTGAATGAAAAACAGCAGCAACAATTAACCAACGTCCACGACTCCGCCAACTCTTTATTAAATCTGATCAACGACATTCTGGACTGCTCCAAAATCGAGGCCGGTGAACTTAATATTGAAACGATCAGCTTCGACCTCAAAGCACTCATGAAAGACATCGAATCCATGATGAGCATCCAGCTGGCCGAGTCGAGTATTGAACTGCAGTTAGAGTTCGACGAAAAAATCCCAGCCACCTTGATTGGTGATCCCTACCGGCTCAAACAAGTGCTGTTGAATTTAGGCACCAACGCCACCAAGTTCACCCACAAAGGCAGCATTCAACTGATTGTTCGCTGCCTGGAAACCGACGACAAACAAGTCGTGCTCACCTTTCAGGTAAAAGACACCGGCATCGGCATTGCCAAGGAAAAGCTTAACACCTTGTTTAAAGCGTTTAAGCAAGCAGACAACTCCACCACACGAGAGTATGGCGGCACCGGCTTGGGGCTTTCCATCTCACAGGAGTTAGTGCGCATGATGGGAGGCTCCATCGAAGTCTCATCTGAGCTAACCAAAGGGAGCACGTTTGATTTCACTCTGACCTTCCCGATCGGCCACCAGGCAGACCTGTCTGAAGATTCCGTCACCCTTGATTTCGACAAGCCCATCGAAGGCAATATCTTGCTGGTGGAAGACACCATGATTAACCGCGAAATCGCCGTAGAAATGATCAAACAGGCTGGCCGCATCAAAGTGGAAACCGCTGAAAACGGGCGACAGGCCGTAGAAAAATCGAAAGCTCAAAAGTACGATTTAATCTTAATGGACATTCAGATGCCGGTCATGGATGGCATCGAGGCCACCCGAACCATTCTTCAGGAGGGCATTAATCAGAAAACGCCCATCGTGGCACTGACTGCCAACGCCATGAAAGAAGACCAACAAAAATACCAGCAGGAAGGCATGAAGGATTACCTCAGTAAACCCTTTCACATGAAGGATTTGCACAAAATTTTACTAAAATGGTTGTGACCCGGATAAGGATCATTTCGTTCAAACTGCTATATTTATAACTTATGGCTAAAAGACACCGCACCAAACCAACCCGATTTTTACTCGCCAGCGCAGCTTCTTTGCTGGTCACTTTGCTCATGGTTCGCGCATTGATCATGCCGTTGTTTGAACAACAGCAGCAGGATGTCTACCAGTACCGACTCAATTCCAGTGCCGCAGCCATTGCCGATTTCATCGAAGCCCGCAAAGCGGAAATACGTTCACTGTCCAATACCGCCACCCTTCAATCCATGGACTGGGCTCAGATCAGACCCTTTCTTCTGACTCAGAAAAGCATCGGTCAGCGGAATTTTGAGAAGCTGGTGCTTGGCTTACCCAATGGCCACTTCTACACCACCCTGGCAGGTAACCCACACGCAGAGAATCTGGCAACCTTTGACGATGCAAGTCCGACCGCCAAACCCAAAAGCATCACCCAACGCGACTACTGGCAAGTGACCGTGGGCAGAAACATTAAAAACCAACGCATCGATTACGTTTCAAATCCAATGATCTCCTATACCACAGGCATCAAACAGGTCATCGTAGCCTCATCCATTCACGATGACCAAAACAACGTCATTGGCCTGTTAGGCGGCTCCATCTCCTGGCGTAAAATTACAAAACTGATCCACAACTTGTCCGCCAACTCCGAGAGCTCCGAACCTCCCGAAGCCAACGAACGCACCAAAGCCCAGGGACCATCTAAAACCAAAGAACCATCTAAAATCAAAGCGGCCGCAGCCAAATACATGCTGGTTTCAAAGGACGGTAATTACTGGTATCACTGGCAGCCGGAGAAGGTCATCCAAGTGCAAACCGATGATCAAGGCAAAGAAATTCTCGATCGACGGGGGGAGAAAACGGTCGAACTTTTCAACATTCTGGCAGAGAAGTCAGACTCCTTAAAAAGTATTGGCCGCAACATGGTGTCTGGCAAAAAGGGCAATGGCCAGGCTTTGTTTGATGGAGAAGAGTACCAGGTTTTCTTTACCCCCATCAGCAACACCAATTATTCTCTGGCAAAAGCAATTCGCCTGTCTGAATACCATGCCCCTATGTGGCAGTTAGTCATTTACTTACTCGTTGCTTTCCTGGCAGGCTTATTTGTATATATTTTCAGCGTGTACCTGATTCCCAGAGAACCAAACTCATGAACAACATACGATCACACAGAAACATAACCCCATCCATTCCGGTCACCACCTGGGTAGACCCCAGCGCCCAGGTCATTGGCGACGTCACTATGGGTGAAGACTGCTCAGTCTGGCCAACCGCCGTCATTCGCGGGGACATGCACCGAATTACGATAGGGGATCGCACCAGCGTTCAGGACGGCTCCATTTTACACATCACCCACGCCAGTGATTACAATCCAGGTGGCTACCCCTTATCCATTGGTGACGACGTCACCTTAGGCCACAGGGTGTTGCTGCACGGCTGCAGTATTGGCTCCAGAGTTCTGGTGGGCATGGATACCGTGATTATGGATGGCACCGTGGTCGAAGATGACGTCATCATAGGTGCAGGCAGTTTAGTGCCTGGCGGCAAAACACTTGAATCCGGTCATTTGTACATGGGGCGTCCGGCCAAAAAAATTCGTCCTCTGAAAGACTCTGAATACCATTACCTGACGTACTCTGCACAGAATTACCTGAAACTGAAAAACGAATACCTTGCAACGTCGCACCATGAAAGCGAACCCTGAACCAAAAAGCCCGAGCACGAATAATACGAATAATACGAATAGCACTAGGCAAAGATGCCATAGGGCTATTCGGGCTAAGTAACAGGTTGTAAATAGCAGGTTGGTTCAGGGGCCGCTACGTGAATTCAGACCAACACTTACTGCAACCAAACTTCCACACGACGATTTTTAATCCGGCTGGTTAAAGAGCTATTATCAGCCACTTGCAGTAAAGCGCCGTTTGCCACCATCTTTATCCGGTTTCGCGGTATACCCAGGTCAATTAACTCCCGTCTGACCACTTTAGCCCGCAGTTTGGATAACAGCACAGCGTTTTCATTTTTTGAGCGAGGATCAGAAGCCCCCACCAACACCACACTTTTTTGCTCATTGCCCTGAGCATTCATGAACTCAGCCAAACGTTTCACATCAACAAAGGCTTTATTGTCTAACTTTGATTTGCCCTCTTTAAACCGAAAATTCAACGACAATCGATCCGCACCCGCCACCGCCTGACGATAATATTCCGGCAAATCAGAGGACACCGCCAAGGTATGGCTTTCGATGTTCTGAGAAATGTAACCGATTTCATCCACCAGCGTTTGCCCCTTTGGCCCCAAAGCAAACTGAATGAACTCATCCACCACCGCTTTCTTATCCTTCACCGGCGTATACAAAAATAAACGGCGAGCCAACGGGTAATCCTCGGTGCCCACCGTTAACCGGGTTGGGTACAGAGCAGGGGCGTTGTCTCCGTCAGCCACCGCAAGTAATTTGCTGTTGCCTACTGAACTCAGGCCTGAAAAGCCGATGGCTCCCACATCTTCAGACACCTGTTGCGACAATGCATCGTTAGACACATATCGTTTGGCCGAAGCGTCTAGTTTATATTTCTTCGCCAACACTAACCCTTTAAAGGTATCCCAGGTGCCGGATTCATGATCTCGGGCATGAAGGCTCACCGCCAGATTCGGGCCACCCACTTCTTGCCAGTTATTAATCTGACCACTGAACAATTCTGCAATCTGTTTCACCGTCAATGACGTCACAGGATTGGACGGATGCACAAGAATTGCCAGACCATCAATCCCCACTACGTGCTCGGCTTGCTGAGACGTCATGTTGCCCATCTCTTTCAGTTTCTCAACTTCTTTCTGCTTGATAGGACGGGACGATGCGCTCATATCCGCAGCCCCTGCCATCAGGCCTTTGAAGCCGGTACTGGAACCATAGGACTCTATACGAATCTGAACATAGCGGTCATTCTTCGGGTCATACCCCTGAATGAACTTGTCATATCGATCCCGGCCAGTGGTCAAACCTATGTCCTGAACGCCTTTCGATTCCAAAAACGCCTTGGCAATGGCCGGAGTTAAACGTTCACCCACGGTATTGGAGCCTTGCATGTGAATCCAGGTGTCGGTCTTATTGGCCAGCTGATGTGCATTCACAGTCGACACCGACGTCATCGGGTAGGGCTGTGCATGGGTATTCACAGAAACCAGAATTAAAGAGAAGAATGAAACAATCCATAAACAGGCAGTAGCAAACCAAACCAAGATGGTTGCTGGATAAATAGTCTTTGACGAATTCATTGAATGCCCCCGGCTTTAAAAAAGCGAAAAATGGAAAACATTCAGCGGTTATTCAGCAGATAAGTACTCGTGGCGGCCGTTGTCTCTGAGAAAACAAGCGACGAAAGTCCGACACAGTATGCGCTGAAAAACTCAGTCCTTAGTCTGAATGTTTTATCAGCGCGCACTATAAGTCAGTTTTATGACAATTTTGTTACAGAAAAACAAAAGCTAACTTATTGATATAAGTGACAATAAATTACTGATGCAACAAAGCCCTTTGTTTTTCTAGGACAGCGCCGGTCTCGGGGCGAATTCCTCGCCAAATAAAGAAAGACTCCGCCGCTTGCTCAACAAGCATGCCTAAACCATCTATGGTTTTTTTCGCACCCAGCCTATCAGCCCAGGCGTTAAACACCGTTTGATCTGCGCCATACATCATGTCATAGCAAACGGTCTCCGCCCCGATCACGGCTTCCGGTACCGGAGGAAGTTCGCCAGCCAGGCTGGCCGAAGTGCCGTTAATAATCAGATCGAACACACCTTCCACCGCCTCAAAACCACAGCCGGCAACGCAGCCCAGATCGGAAAAGTCAGTGGCCAGTTCTTCGGCCTTGCTGACCGTACGGTTGGCAATCACCACCTCCGCCGGACGCTGAGACAGCAAAGGTTCTAAAATACCCCGTACCGCGCCACCCGCACCCAAAATCAGCACCCGCTTATCCGAGATCAGAACCTGATGATTATTCTGGATGTCCGTCACTATGCCCACGCCATCGGTATTTTCTGCCAGGACACTGCCATCCTCACGAAAGACCAACGTATTCACCGCACCCGCTCTCAGCGCCCGCTCAGAGTGTTCGGTGGCGTATTGAAACGCGTCTTGTTTGAACGGCACGGTCACATTCAAACCGCAGCCACCACGGGCGCGGAAGGCATCGACCGACCCTTTAAAATCATTTTCGTCCCCGAGTACGGCTTCATACGAAAGGGACTGCTGCGTTTGTTGTGCAAACGCATTATGAATGAGCGGTGATTTACTGTGCTGAATCGGAGAGCCGATCACGGCATACAAGTCCGGTGCCGACGCATTCGCTTGTTCAGAAGGTTCATTGGTTAAGGTCATATTTAAGACACCCACGCTTGCGGCTTCAAATACACCTCATACAATTCAGCTTCTTCACTGCCCGGCTCAGGCTGACTGTCGTAATCCCAGTGCACCACCGGAGGTAATGACATCAAAATCGACTCGGTGCGGCCTCCCGTCTGCAACCCAAAAATCGTGCCCCGGTCATACACCAGATTAAATTCCACATAACGGCCACGTCGATAACACTGAAACTTCCGCTGACGTTCGCCAAACTCGGTGTGTTTACGGCGCGCCACAATCGGACGATAAGCATCAATATAACTGTTAGCAACCGACTGCATGAACGCAAAACTCCGGTCGAAACCCCATTCGTTCAAATCATCAAAAAACAAACCGCCCACACCACGAGGCTCATCCCGATGCTTGATGTGAAAATAATCATCGCACCATTTTTTATATTTTGGATAAACGTCATCACCAAACGGGTCGCATGCCTCTTTGGCCGTTTGATGCCAATGGCGACAATCTTCCAGGTTTCCGTAATACGGCGTCAGGTCATAGCCTCCGCCAAACCACCACACAGGCGCTTCGCCTTCTTTTTCAGCAATGAAGAAGCGAACATTGGCATGAGACGTCGGTACGTATGGGTTTTTAGGGTGAATCACCAAAGACACGCCCAGCGCCTGAAAACTGCGGCCGGCAAGCTCAGGTCGGTTGGCTGTGGCTGACGCTGGCAGCTGCGTGCCATGAACATGAGAGAAGTTAACACCGCCTTTTTCAAAGACTGCGCCATCGGTAATCACCCGAGTGCGACCACCGCCCCCTTGCTCGCGGGTCCAACTGTCTTCAAAAAAAGTTGCCTGGCCGTCTTCCTGTTCAATGCCTTCACAAATACGGTCTTGAAGATCCAATAAAAATTCTTTTACCACTGAGACCATATCGGTCATTGTTTTCTCCTAATCCGCTCAGACAAGCGATGTTTATTTCTTTGTTATATGAAGAGCAAACCCGCGACTGATTTCCATCACGGTTTGATCCTGAGGCATTATTAATGCGCTAAAAACCAAGCACGAATAACCGAGCACGAATAACCGAGCACGAATAACCGAGCACTGAGTCCTGAGCCTCAGGCTCGGAACACTTTATCCGTCAATATATCCCGAATCACGGAAGGTTGCTCAAGCCCTTGTGTTTCACCCGGTACGATGTAATCCAGCCTGGAAGCCACCATTGCGGACAATCGCTGCTTGGTTCTGGCGGGCTCCTCACCTGCAAGATTGGCTGAGGTCGAAATAATCGGCCGTCCAAAACGACGGCACAAGCCATGCACCAACGGGTGATTCGATAACCGAACCGCAACCGAGCTGTGCTCACCGCGCGTCCACTCAGGCACCCACCCTTCGGTATCCGGCAACACCCAGCTCACCGGCCCGGGCCAGCTCATTTCAAGCTTGGCAAGCTGAGCATGATTCAGATTGCCCAACAAAGGTTCTATTTGCTTCATATCGGCCGCCACTATGATCAGCCCTTTTTGCCATGGACGTTGTTTGATCATCAACAACCGAAACACAGCATCGGCATGCCAAGGATCGCACCCAACACCCCAAACGGCCTCGGTAGGGTAGGCGATGACACCACCATGATTCAGAACGCGACTGGCCAAACCTAAGTGAACCGGAGAAACATACATACGCATCACTTCATCAACTTAAAACTGACATTGTCGACAGACTGAACGAATCCTGCAAGTTTCTGGGCAAAAATGATTTCATCGTAGAATAAAGAAAGTGGCAAATTACACTGAAAATGAACGATCAGTGTTTCTTTGTTCGAGGCTTCTTTGATAGCCCCCTTGAGTGGAGCGTATTTTACCGGTCAGTTCGAGCATCAATAACTTCTGGCTCAGCTCCGCCCAGGACATTCCGGTCTTTACAATTAGCTCATCCGCCGTACACACCTCAACCCCCATCACCATGAGTAAGGGATCGTCACGACAGTGATCGTCCTGAATAGGGTCCTCCTGAACAGGGTCGCTCTGAACAGAGTCGTCACGACAATGATCGTCCTGAATAGGATCGCTCTGAACAGAGTCGCCCGCTGCAACATCACTCTCATGAAGCGCCTTCTCCTGACTCAAGACCAGCTGCTGAGGTTCCTTGGCGATGGGCGTTGTTCTGTTTTCCAATGAAACTGGCAAAGCCTCTCCTGTGGCCTGAGCTTGTCGCTCAAACACCGGATACTCAAGCTCCTGCAGCACATCGCTAGCAGACGTCGCTAACTTGGCGCCCTGCTGAATCAAAAGATGACAACCCTCCGCCTGTGGGTTGGTGACATTTCCGGGAATCGCAAACACGTCACGGTTTTGTTCCAAAGCACAGCGAGCGGACACCAAAGAACCGCTTTTCCGGCTGGCCTCCACCACCACAATGCCTCGTGATAAACCGCTGATGATCCGGTTCCGTCTGGGAAAAAAGTTGGCTCTCGGCACCACCCCAAGTGCATACTCACTTACCACACAACCCTCATTACATATCGCTTCATGTAACCGTTTGTGGGCCGAAGGATAAACCTGATCCAACCCCGTTGCGACCACTGCTATGGTTGAGCCCGCCTGCAGTCGCTGATACGCATTTAACGCCCCCTGATGGGCCGCACCATCCACGCCCAGCGCCAAACCACTGATCACCTGCCAACCTTGTTCTGCGAACTGATAACCGAACTGTTCTGCCATTGCCACGCCATACGTAGTGGCTTTGCGACTCCCGACCACCGCAATCGCAGACGAGGCTTGCAACAACTCCGTCCGCCCCAGGGCATACAACACCACTGGTGGATCGTATATTTCCTTCAACAGCGTCGGATAAGCAGGACTGTGCCAATCCAGAATGACACCCCCTTGTTGTTGCCAACGATCCGTTTGAGTGAGTACCGGTGACAACGCTTGTTCGATCCGATGTCCGTGTTCTGCCAGCCATTGTCTGGCCGTTTTGTGTAATGGCAAGTGACGCCATTCCGTGATCAAGACCGCCAAAATCTCTTTCGGAGAAGCGTACATGGTCGACAATTTCATCAGGGTTCGGGTCGAAACACCGGGAATGAGAGAAAGCAATAACCAGTCGTGAGTGGATTGTTCCCGAGCCATACAGAGCAGCCTGTTATTAAATGGAACGGTTCAGTCTACTCAAATAGCAACAGGCATAAAAAAACCGAAGGGAAAACCTTCGGTTTTTAAAGGAAAGTCACTCAATGGGTTGAGTGATTATCAGCGAAAACTATGGGTTACGAACCTCATCCAATACCGACAGAACGCGCTTCGAACGCAGGACCAAGCCATAACTTACTTTGTCGAACACACGGAAGATCATCAGCAAACCGGCGCGTTCAGCAGGTAACTCCACCGTTTCTTTGGCAATCGGATCTTTCACCAAAGTGCCTTTGCGGTAAATGGCCAACACATTGCCCGGCTTGATTTTCTCACGCTCACCTTTGTTAATTACCACCACATCAAACTGACCCACCTGACTCACGCCACCGGGTACAGCAATGATGTGACCACGAATGTCCAGTTCTGGTGAACTCGGATGGAATACCGTTTCCAATTTCACTTCTTCCGATTCCAACAGACGATCACCAATGCGGATGTCCTGGTTGGTTTCCGTCAGAATCATCGTCAAAACATCGTTATTCTGTGCCGTGACTTTAGCAGACCCCATTTCCAGAGCTTCGAAGCCAAGCAATTCTTTCGTCACCGGATCAATGTAACGATCACCACCACGGTAGATGCCATAACGTTTTAATGGCTGGCCACCAAAATTACCACGCGCATAAACCTTATCGTCTTTACCTCCGATCAGCTGACCTTCTTCGCCCGAAATAATGTAAGGCGCCCGTAGCAGTAGCTCTTCTTCCACAATGCGGTTATTCACGATGAAGCTGTCAATCGCATCCATGGGGATGGAAGGAATCGCGGTATCAATCGGTGTGATCCGGGCGGTCGGTGTTAACTTCACCGTTCTGCCCTGAGCGCCACGACGCAATACCGTCAGTTTTGCCTGACCATCCACGTACACCAAACCAATAGTGTCCCCCGGAAAAATCAAGTGCGGGTTTTCAATTTGCGGATTCACTTGCCAGATTTCAGGCCACAACCAAGGGCTCTCCAGAAACTTGTCAGAAATCCCCCACAGGGTATCGCCCTTCAGCACAATGTACTTATCAGGGTGACCATCTTTTAATGGGTTCTGTGCCGCAAAATCTGCTGCGACGGAATACAGGCTGATAAAACAGCCAATGGCAACAGATATAAGCCAAGTTCGCATCTCAATTATCCTTATTTGTCTCGTGACCAACAGTGCGGTCACCTGCGCTTTTTGCTAGAATAGATTCAAAATTGAACTCTATCGCGCGGGTTATTAATGGCATTGCTTAATATTAGCAGCCAAATCCACAGATTTACTACCTAATGTTGAAAACCTTGTTATGTCAAAGCTCACAATTTTAGAATTTCCTGACGCAAGACTGCGTACAGAAGCCAAACCGGTCACAAATGTCGATGATGAAATTCGTACCATCATCGATGACATGCTCGAAACCATGTACGAAGCTCCTGGTATTGGTTTAGCCGCTACTCAGGTAAATATCCATCAACAAATTGTTGTGATTGATATTTCTGAAGATAAAAACGAGCCGCTTGTTTTTATCAACCCAAAAGTCACCGTTCTGAACGGCGATCCTGAAACCATGCAGGAAGGTTGTCTTTCGGTTCCCGGTTTTTACGAAGACGTGACGCGCATTGCGCACGTAAAAATCGAAGCCGTTGACCGTCAGGGCAAAGCGTTTGAAATGGAAGCCACCGGTTTGCTGGCCGTTTGCATTCAGCATGAGCTGGATCACCTGAACGGTAAGTTATTCGTGGATTACCTTTCTCCACTGAAACGTAACCGCATCAAAAGCAAACTGGAAAAAGAACATAAGCGCCAGGCAAAACGCGCCTGATCTTTTTTCTGCCAGACGGAATGGCCCTTCATTCCGTCAACATCACCACCCTCATTTTCAAGGAAGCCCATGTCTGCTCAACCGCTCAAAATTATTTTTGCCGGCACACCCGAGTTTGCAGCCGAATCACTGAAAGCCTTATTAAATGGCCCAGATGAAGTCATTGCGGTGTATACCCAGCCAGACCGTAAAGCCGGTCGAGGCCAAAAGCTGAAACCCAGCCCGGTGAAAGAAGTGGCTGTTGAAGCAAACATTCCTGTCTACCAGCCTCGTTCATTGAAATACGACGAAAGTCAGTATGAACTGGAGCAACTGAATGCCGACGTCATGGTCGTCGCCGCTTATGGCTTAATCTTGCCCAAAGCCATTCTTGATGCGCCAAAATATGGCTGCATTAATGTTCATGCATCGTTGCTACCGCGTTGGCGCGGGGCTGCGCCCATTCACCGGGCGCTGTTGGCCGGCGACAAAGAAACCGGAATCACCATCATGCAAATGGATGTGGGCTTAGACACCGGCGACATGCTGCTCAAAACGCATACCCCGATTGAAGACACGGACACCAGCGCCAGCTTGCACGATCGCTTGGCCATCCAGGGGGGTGAAGCGCTCTTAACTGCGTTAGAACAGTTGAAAAGCAACGGATTAACGCCGGAGAAACAAGACGACGCCTTAGCCAATTACGCCCATAAGCTGACCAAAGAAGAAGGGCAGATTGACTGGTCTGAGTCGGCAGACGCCATTGCACAGAAAGTTCGCGGATTATTTCCATGGCCGTCGGCGTATACGTTTTTGAACGAACACAACATACGCATTCATCAGGCAACGTCTGAAAACCTAAGTACTCAGGCGGCACCCGGTGAGATCATCTCAGCCGACAAACAAGGCATTTGTGTAGCCACAGGCAACGGTGTCATTCGGCTTGAAAAACTGCAACTCGCCGGAAAAAAAGCAATGACCGCAGAGCAGGTTCTGAATGGCAACAAAGAGCTGTTCAGCCAAGGCCAATGCTTCCAGTAAGCAGTGCCTTGTTAAAACATTCGGCCAGTACCCATTAATGACAGGCACTGGCTTAATGACCGCCAGAACATGACATCGATGGCGCTGGTAAGATTTTTTCTGAATCCCTGATAACGAACCAAAAGCGATCTTTATGAGTCACATCCGAGCTAAATGCGCATCCCTGCTTGCCCCAATCCTCAAAGGCCAGGGCAGTCTGTCTCAAACGCTTGAGCCTATGTTAAATAACATCAGTTTTGAAGATCGGGGGCTGGCCCATGAATTGATTCTCGGTACATTAAGGCAAGCACCGCGTTTGGAACGAATCGCACTTCAACTGGTTCAGAAACCTCTGAAAGAAAAAGACAAAGACATTTGGGCGTTGATTTTAATCGGTCTCTATCAGCTGGAGTTCATGAGAATTGCAGATCACGCCATTCTCAGCAAAACGGTCGATGCCACCCAAGCCCTCAAAAAACCCTGGGCAAAAGGCTTGGTCAACGGCGTGCTGCGTAACTTCCAGCGCGACAAAGCTAAAATTGAAGACAAACTGGCCAACGATATTTGTTTCCAAAGTGCCTTTCCCGGCTGGTTGGCCAAGCGTGTTCGTAAATTCTGGCCTGAACAAGCCGAGGCCGTGTACCAAGCCACCAACAGTCAGCCACCGATCACCTTGCGGGTCAATCAAGCGAAAATAAGCCTGACCGACTACATCGAGCAACTGACCGCCGAAGGCATTCAGTTTGAGCAGCACCCAACCACCGGTTTCATCTCCTTAACACAGGCCATTGATGTGCGGGTGTTACCGGGGTTCGGGGAAGGGCTGGTCTCTGTCCAAGACACAGCGGCACAATTTTCGGCGCAATTAATGAACCTGCAACCGGGTCTGAATGTACTGGACGCCTGCAGTGCTCCGGGGGGTAAAACCTGCGCCATGCTCGAAGCGGAACCTGCGCTCAAACAATTAACGGCCATCGACCTTGAAGCCAACCGGCTGGAACGAGTGCAGCAAAATCTCGATCGCTTAGGTTTAAGTGCTTCCCTCAAGGCCGGAGACGTTGCCGACACCGAGGCGTGGTGGGATGGGGAACCGTTCGACCGCATCCTATTAGACGCCCCGTGTTCAGCCACTGGTGTCATTCGTCGGCACCCCGACATTAAGTACCTGCGCCGCCCGGAAGACATCAATGCACTGGCAGACACCCAACTGCACCTGATGACCGCACTCTGGCCATTGTTAAAAGAGCAGGGGGAGCTGTTATATGCCACCTGTTCGATATTACCACCCGAAAACGAACAGGTGATGTCGCGCTTTATAGCTCAGCACCCCGACGCCGAGATTGTCCCCATCGAACTGCCTACCGGTTTCAAACAAACCATTGGCTGGCAATTTTTGCCCGAAGAGGGTGCACAGGACGGCTTCTATTACGCAAAAATAAAGAAAGGAAGCCACTAATCCCAGAATTCCTTGAGCAAAGCAAACATCCTTATTTATTTTAAGGATAATCCGAGTACAATATTCAGCCTTTAAATCTGAACACAATTTCCCGGATTTCGCTCTTATGAAGATCATTATTTTGGGCGCAGGACAGGTCGGCGGCACTCTTGCCGAGACTTTGTCCAGCGAAGATAAGGACATCACTGTCGTCGATCTGGATGCAGGTCGGTTAAAAGATCTTCAAGCAAAGCTGGATATCAGTACCACCCAAGGGATGGGTTGCCATCCCAACGTGCTGAAGCAGGCGGGGGCGGAAGACGCTGACATGTTGATCGCAGTGACCAACTCCGATGAAATCAACATGGTGGCCTGCCAGGTGGCTCACACCCTGTTCAGAACTCCGGATAAAATTGCCCGGGTTCGGTCGTCCAATTACACCAACCTGAAAGACTCTTTGTTCCTTCGTGAAGCTTTCCCGGTGGATCATGTCATCAGTCCTGAAAAAGCGGTCACCAACCACATCAAACGTCTGTTGCAATACCCGGACGCGCTGCAGGTATTGGATTTTGCCGATAAAAAAGTGCAACTGGTGGCGGTCAAAGCGCGAGAAGGCGGGCCTTTAGTCGGCCATGAACTGAAAGACATTCGTGAGCACATGCCCAACATTGATACCCGTGTTGCGGCCATTTTCCGTAAAGACAGCCCGATCATTCCCACCGGCGATACCATCGTGCAAGCGGACGACGAAGTCTTTTTCATCGCTGCCCGATCGAACATTCGCGAAGTAATGAGTGAATTACGCGAGCTGGAAGGCTCTTACAAACGCATCACCATTGCCGGTGGCGGCAACATTGGTGAGCGGCTGGCAGGCGACATTGAACACCTGTACCGGGTTCGTCTGATTGAACGTAATTACGATCGCTGTGAATATTTATCCAATACCCTTCACAAAACCATCGTATTGCACGGCGATGCTTCAAATCAGGAGCTGTTGCTGGAAGAGAACATCGAAGAAACCGACGTTTTTTGTGCACTGACCAACGAAGACGAAGCCAACATCATGTCCTGTTTGCTCGCCAAACGACTGGGCGCACGCAAAGTCATGGCGCTGATCAATAACCCGGCTTATGTGGATCTGGTTCAGGGCGGCGCCATCGACATCGCCATTTCCCCTCAGATTTCAACCATTGGTAGCCTGTTAAGCAAAATACGACGAGGCGATGTAGTAAGTGCTCACTCTCTGAGAAGAGGCGCCGCAGAGGCGATTGAAGCCATTGCCCACGGCGATAAACGCTCCAGTAAAGTGGTCGGACGCGCCGTTGAAGACATTAAACTGCCGGAAGGCACCACCATTGGCGCCATCGTTCGCGAAGAGCAGGTCATCATCGCACACCACGATACCGTCATCGAACAGAACGATCATGTCATCATGTTTCTGGTGGATAAGCGCCGGGTGACGGAAGTAGAGCGTTTGTTCCAACCTTCGTTTATGTTCTTCTGATGTTTAAACGACAGAACAGCACCATTCAAATGGCTGTGACGAATCGATTTAATACGGAAAGTTTTCTATGCATTTAGTGCTGACTTCACGCATTCTTGGCATCCTGCTGATGATCTTCAGTTTGGCGATGCTCCCCCCTGTCGTTATCTCATTAATTTATCAGGATGGCGGCACCGAAGCCTTTGGCATTGCCTTTGCCATCAACGTAATCGCCGGATTTATTCTCTGGTATCCCGCCCGAAGGTATCGAAAAGAACTTTCCGTGCGCGACGGCTTTTTTGTAACGCTGATGTTCTGGCTGGTACTGGGCTTATTTGGTGCCTTTCCGTTGATGTTATCTGATCACCCCGGCCTTTCCTTCACCGACGCCTTTTTTGAGTCTTTATCCGGCTTAACCACCACAGGTGCCACCGTCATCACTGGATTGGACGATTTACCCCATTCCATTTTATTTTATCGCCAGCAACTTCAGTGGCTGGGCGGCATGGGCATCATCGTATTAGCGGTCGCCATTTTACCAATGCTGGGCATTGGTGGTATGCAGTTGTACCGGGCAGAAACCCCCGGCCCCATGAAGGACTCCAAATTAACGCCCCGGATTACCGAAACCGCCAAAGCGCTTTGGTACATCTACTTATCCTTAACCGTCGCCTGTGCTGTCGGTTACTGGATTGCCGGAATGAATGTCTTTGATGCCATCTGCCACAGTTTCGCCACTGTCGCCATCGGTGGATTCTCCACGCACGATGCCAGCATGGGCTATTTTAACAGCGCCGCCATTGAACTCATTTGTGTGTTCTTCATGATCATTTCGGCCTTTAACTTCAGCCTTCACTTTTTGTCCTGGCGCCGAGGCTCCTTCATTTATTACTGGAAAGACCCGGAAACCCGTTTTTTCTTAGGCATTTTAGCGCTGGCGGTGATCATCACCGGTTTAACGCTGGCCACCACCCAGGCTTATTCAGAAACGGATTCATGGCGACATGCGCTATTCGGCGTGGTTTCGGTAGCCACAACGACAGGCTTCGGCATCGGCGATTTTTCCAGCTGGCCAAGCTACCTGCCGTTTCTGGTGTTCTCATTAGCCTTCATTGGCGGTTGTGCCGGTTCCACAGGGGGCGGAATGAAAGTCATCCGTACCCTGTTGGTCTACAAGCAAGGACTGCGTGAAATCCGTCGTCTGTTGCACCCGAATGCGGTCATTCCGATCAAAGTGGGTCGAAAGCCGGTACCGGATCGGGTAATTGAGGCCGTCTGGGGATTCTTCTCCGTGTATATCATCACCTTCATTGGCCTTCAGATCGGCTTACTCATGTCCGGCCTGGATATGGTCACGGCCTGGTCTGCGGTTGGGGCGTGCATTAACAATCTGGGGCCAGGACTCGGTGAAGTGGCGGCCAACTACGGTGAAATCAATGACCCGGCCAAATGGATTTTGAGCGCAGCCATGTTGCTCGGACGTCTGGAGATTTTTACGGTGCTGGTGTTATTTATTCCTGATTTCTGGGAGCGTTAACACACGGTCAACCCGGTTTGATTTCTGAATCACACGGTGTGGAACCTGTTTCGACCGTAAACTTGAAATAAATCCGATAAATACTGCCATTCCATAGGCCTTTCCATTGCATGGAGAGGCCTTTTATCTTTATCATTATCCGTTTATTTAACTCGTCCATAATGACAGATTGATTGAGCCGTCAGCACCATGTCATCCGCCTCAAGACATCCTTCATCACACGCTGGCGGTACTAACAAAATAATGTTACTAAATTAAGGGGTCTTCTGTGACCAAACCAACTTATCAAGAACCAGATGTACTAACGTTTCAGGGGCTCATAGCCGCGCTTCAAAATTTCTGGTCTCAACAAGGCTGCGTAATCAATCAGCCCATTGATATGGAAGTCGGCGCAGGGACTTTCCATACCTCCACCTTCCTACGCGCCATTGGCCCGGAGAAGTGGAACTCCGCTTACGTCCAACCTTGCCGTCGACCAACCGATGGCCGTTATGGTGAAAACCCGAACCGCCTGCAACATTACTATCAGTTTCAGGTGGCGATGAAGCCTTCACCGGCCAACATCCAGGAACTGTATCTGGATTCTTTGCGCATGATGGGCATCGACCCGAGTGTCCATGACATCCGTTTTGTGGAAGATAACTGGGAATCACCGACCTTAGGAGCCTGGGGTCTGGGTTGGGAAGTGTGGCTGAATGGCATGGAAGTGACCCAGTTTACCTACTTCCAGCAAGTGGGTGGCCTGGAGTGCTACCCGGTCACTGGCGAGATCACTTATGGCCTTGAGCGTATTGCCATGTACTTGCAGGGCGTCGACAGTATTTTCGATCTGACCTGGTGCTACGGCCCGGACGGCTCCAAAGTCACCTACGGCGATGTGTTCCATCAGAACGAAGTGGAAATGTCTGCTTACAACTTCGAACACGCCGACACAGACTTCATGTTTAAAGCGTTTGACCAGCATGAGCAAGATTGCGCTCGCCTGATTGACGCCGGTTTGGCACTGCCAGCCTATGAGAAAGTATTAAAAGCATCGCACACCTTCAACATGCTGGACGCGCGCGGTGCCATTTCAGTGACCGAGCGACAGGGTTACATTCTGCGCGTTCGTACTTTGGCTCGTTCCGTCGCCGAAGCGTATTTCAACAGCCGGGCCGAACTTGAGTTTCCGTTAGCTGAAGAAGCTACCCGGGCTGAAGTACTTGCAAAATATCAGGCCGCTAAGGCTCAGAAAGAAAACGCTCAAAAAGGAGATAAATAATGTCGACTCAGGATTTCCTAGTTGAGCTAGGCACCGAAGAATTACCGCCAAAAGCACTGAAAAAACTCAGCGAAGCTTTTGCCCAAGGCATCGAACAAGGTTTAGCGGACGCAAACCTGCAAGGCACCAAAACTGAAATCTTCGCTGCGCCACGTCGCTTAGCCGTTCGCATTGCTGACCTGCCGGAAAAACAGGAAGACAAAGAAGAAGTGGTTTATGGACCACCGGCTAAAATCGGCTTTGATGAAGCCGGTAATCCAACCAAAGCCGCAGAAGGCTTTGCCAAGCGTTCCGGCGTCGACGTGTCTGAGATTAAGACCGGAGACAACGGCAAACTCATGATTGAGTTGAGCATTAAAGGCCAACAAACGGCCTCATTGCTGGCCAACATCGTTCAAAACAGCCTGGACAAACTCCCAATCCCTAAGCGGATGCGTTGGGGGGCAAGCCGTACTGAATTTGTTCGCCCGGTCCACTGGCTGATCATGTTATTAGGCAGCGACGTAGTGAAAGGGGAAGTGTTAGGCCTGAAAGCAGGTAACACCACTAAGGGTCATCGCTTTCATGCACCCGACGCCATTGAAATTGCCTCTCCGGCGGAATACGAAGAAAAACTTCGCGCAGCCTATGTCATGGCAAGTTTTGCAGAGCGCAAAAGCTTAATTCAAGAGCAAGTGACTGCCGAAGGTAAAAAACTCGGTGGCCAGGCCGTCATTGACGAAGACTTACTGGATGAAGTAACGGCATTGAATGAATGGCCTGTTGCCTTAGCTGGTAACTTTGAAGAAAGCTTCCTGGAAGTGGCTTCTGAGGCATTGATCTCGTCAATGAAGGAACACCAGAAATACTTCCATGTGGTGGACAGTAACGATCAGCTGATGCCGAACTTCATTACGGTCGCCAACATTGAAAGTAAAGATCCGGCGCAAGTCATTGCCGGTAACGAAAAAGTGATTCGCCCTCGCTTGGCGGACGCCGCGTTCTTCTGGAATACCGATAAAAAACAGCCGCTGGAAAATCGTTTTGATAAGTTACGTTCGGTGGTCTGGGTAAATAAGCTGGGTTCCATTGCAGACAAATCACAACGTATTGCCGCTCTCGCCTCCAAGATTGCAGCCAACACCGGAGCCGACACTGCATTGGCCGAGCGCGCAGCCAAGCTGTGTAAAGCCGATCTGGTCACTAACATGGTGTATGAATTCACCGACATGCAGGGCATCGCGGGCCGTTATTACGCTGAAAACGACGGTGAGCACGCCGAAGTGTGTGCCGCAATGGTTGAGCAGTATATGCCAGCCTACGCCGGTGATCAGCTGCCTGCCACCGCAACCGGTACCGCCATCGCATTGGCAGACCGTCTGGACAGCCTGGTCGGTTTGTTTGGCCTGGGTCAGGTACCAACCGGCACCAAAGATCCATTTGCATTACGACGCGCATCTCTTGGCGTTCTGCGTATTCTTGTTGAAAAGAACCTGGACCTGGACTTGTCCGATCTGATCGACTGGGCCATCGACAATAACTGGCCGATCGAACTGAAAGCAGAAACCAAAGCCAGCTTAACCGAATACATGCTGGATCGCTTCAGCGCCTGGTATCAGGACGAAAATATTCCGGCGGAAGTATTCCAGGCGGTTCGTGCTCGCGGAGTCACTAAACCACTGGACATCAACAGCCGGGTTCACGCCGTATTTGGCTTCTATAAATTAGAAGCGGCACAAGCGTTGGCCGCCGCCAATAAGCGTGTATCCAATATCCTGGCAAAGCAGGCAGGTGAGGGCGTCGGTAACCAAGTGGATGCATCTTTATTGCAAGAAGAGGCTGAAAAGCAGTTGGCAGAAAAAGTAACCCTCGTTGCCAATGAACTGGAAGCCGTATTCAAGGCCGCAGATTACACCGTAGCCATGGAAACCTTAGCCCAGCTTCGTGAGCCTGTGGATCAGTTCTTTGACCAAGTAATGGTCATGGCCGACGACGAAGCGGTTCGCGCAAATCGCTTAGCATTGCTGTCCAACCTGAGAAACTTATTCCTTGAAGTTGCAGATATTTCGTTACTTCAGGCGCAATAGAGTGGTCGCCTGCGCGTTCAACCGGGTGACGACCATCTGCAGTTGCCCAGGTTGACCATCAGCTAAAACACTTAAAAAGCCTTGGTCTGAATATCCATTCAGCTAAGGTTTTTTAATGCCCAGCATTCACATACATAGCACGCCTTTTAATATCACTCACCACCCATCAAGAGTCCGCTAAATCATCCCAAAAATTATCAGCGTCTTAACAAAAGATAATGGGCTGTATGGTCGGTTGCGAGATAATCCGCTTTTTTTGGATTCTTACAATATGCTGCCTCAGTCGCTGTTTATCCGCTCGGTCATTTTCTATCTGGTCGTCGTAGTTTTCTCTATCATTCAAAACACCTTAGGTTTATTGATTGGCCTCTTTTTACCTTACGAACTCAGGTACAAGCTGATCATCACCACCTGGACATGCGGCTTCATTTGGTTACTGAAGGTCATCTGCGGTGTTCGTTATCAAGTCACCGGCATCGACAACATCCCCGAACAACCCTGCCTGATTGCCAGTAACCACCAAAGTGCCTGGGAAACCTTTTTTCTTCAGTCCATTTGCACTCCTCAGACACAGGTCATAAAACGAGAGCTGCTTTGGATACCTTTTTTTGGCTGGGCCTATTCGCTGCTCAAACCCATTGCAATTGACCGGGGCAACCGCCAGCAGGCAAGAGCCCAGATAATGGAACAGGGTAAGCAGTATTTGAAGACCGGCATCTGGGTACTGATCTTTCCGGAAGGCACCCGAAATCCACCGACGCACTTAGGCTCCTACGCCAAAAGCGGCGCAACGCTGGCCATCGAGGCGAATGTTCCGGTATTACCCATTGCCCACAACGCAGGACGCTATTACATCAACGGCGGTTTTATTAAGTATCCGGGCACAATTCGGGTTCATATCGGGCCGCCTATCAGCAGCAAAGAAAAATCCCCAGGCCAACTTACCCACGAACTTAGAAACTGGACTGAGCACGCTCTCAAGGCCATAGAAGGGGAGAGCAAAGCTGCATCCGCCATAACTGATCACCTTCACCATAACCGCACGGCACTTTGATCAACAACTAACAAACAACGCACAAAAAAACCGCTGAGAAAGTTAATTCCTCAGCGGTTTTTTTGTATTTGGCCTGTATGCGGGTATGGAGCGCTGCCCCTAGCTTAGCGTTAACGCTCCACATGCATCCTGAATCAGAAATCCAGATTAGACACGTTCAATGCATTCTTCTCAATGAACTCACGTCTAGGCTCTACGTCGTCGCCCATTAACGTGGTGAACATTTGGTCAGCGGCAATGGCATCTTCCACTTTCACTTTCAGCATACGACGAGAATCTGGGTCCATGGTTGTCTCCCAAAGCTGTTCTGGGTTCATCTCACCCAATCCTTTGTATCGCTGAATGTTGAAGCCTTTACGCGCTTCTTTCATCAGCCACTCCAAAGTTTCTTTGAACGAAGACACTTCCTGAACGCGTTCGCCACGCTGAACGTAAGCTCCGTCTTCCAGCAAGGTAGCAATGTTTTTACCCAGATCAAGAATACTGGCGTATTCAGGAGAGTCAAAGAACTCATGGCTGACCAAATATTCTTGCGTCGACCCGTGTTCGGTCACTGCGATAACCGGCAAGAACAAACCGCGCTCTTCATCTTTACGAACCGATAAGTGGTAATGAATGCCACTGCGGCGTCCGGTTTCCAGTTCGCTGTTCAGTTGAGTTACCCAGTCCGTAACAAAGGCTTCGTCTTTTAATCCGTCTAAGGTAATGGCCGGGCTGTAAATCAGGTCTTCCATAATCTTCTTAGGATAAACACGATCCAGACGATCCAACATCTTAATCACGCTGCGGTATTTATCCACCAACAGCTGTAAAGACTCACCCTTGACTCCTGGCGCATCAGCATTGATGTGCAGTGACGAATTATCTAAAGCGATTTGCACCAGGAAGTTGTCCAGGTCTGTATCACTGTCGATGTATTGTTCCTGCTTGCCTTTTTTCACTTTATACAAAGGAGGCTGAGCGATATAAATATGACCACGTTCTAACAATTCCCGTGTTTGACGGAAGAAGAAGGTCAGCAACAGGGTTCGAATGTGAGAACCGTCCACGTCGGCATCGGTCATGATGATGATGCGATGGTAACGCAGTTTGTCCGGATCAAACTCTTCCGGGCCAATGCCACAACCCAACGCTGTAATCAAAGTACCCACTTCAACAGACGACAACATCTTATCAAAACGTGCTTTCTCAACGTTTAGAATCTTACCTTTCAACGGCAGAATCGCTTGGGTTCGGCGGTCACGGCCCTGCTTTGCAGAACCACCCGCTGAATCACCCTCCACCAGGTAAATTTCAGAAAGGGCAGGGTCTTTCTCTTGGCAGTCTGCCAGTTTGCCCGGCAGACCTGCGATGTCCAATGCACCTTTACGACGCGTCATCTCTCGGGCTTTACGCGCCGCTTCACGGGCGCGTGCAGCATCCACCATCTTCTGAACAACCATCTTGGCTTCGTTCGGATTTTCTTCGAGGAACTCAACCAGCTTCGCGCCCATTTCCTGTTCCACGGCCGATTTCACTTCCGAAGAAACCAGCTTGTCTTTAGTCTGAGAAGAGAACTTTGGATCAGGCACTTTTACTGAAATAATCGCCGTCAAACCTTCACGGGCATCGTCACCGGTAGTGGCTACTTTCGATTTCTTTTGAAGATTTTCTTTCTCAATGTACTGATTCAACGTACGGGTTAAAGCACCACGGAAACCGGCAAGGTGTGTCCCACCATCACGCTGTGGAATGTTATTGGTGAAACAGAAAATATTTTCCGAGAAACTGTCGTTCCACTGAAGAGCAACCTCCACCGAAATGCCGTCTTCACGCTCATTTTCAAAGTGGAAAATACTGTTAACGGTCGTCTTATTGGTATTCAAATAGTCAACGAACGCTTTCAAGCCGCCTTCGTATTTGAAGGTTTCTTCTTTGCCTGAGCGTAAATCCTTCAGGATAATGCCCACGCCAGAGTTCAAGAATGCTAACTCACGAAGACGTTTAGCCAGATAATCGAAGCTAAATTCAATGTTAGTGAAGGTTTCAGCGGAAGGCTTGAAGTGAATTTCAGTACCTGTGGCTTCAGAATCACCCACAGGGGCTAGCGGAGATTTTGGTACTCCGTGTACGTATTCCTGCTCCCAGATTTTACCTTGACGGCGAATAGTAAGCTTCAGCTTTTCGGATAATGCGTTCACAACCGAAACACCCACACCGTGCAAACCACCGGAGACTTTATAGGTGTTGTCATCGAATTTACCACCGGCATGAAGTACCGTCAGGATAACTTCGGCAGCAGAAACGCCTTCTTCTTCGTGAATACCCACCGGAATACCACGACCGTCATCCGACACACTGATGGATTCGTCCGGATGAATAGTGACACGGATATCACTGCAATAACCAGCCAATGCCTCATCAATGGAGTTATCGACCACCTCAAACACCATGTGGTGAAGACCTGTACCATCGTCGGTATCACCGATATACATGCCAGGTCTTTTTCTTACAGCATCCAGGCCTTTTAATACCTTAATACTGGACGAATTATATTCTTGTTCTGACATAACCTTCCTCATAGCTCATTATGAGCTTACTGTTATCTTCCCTTGTTTCACGTGAAACACTTGAGTCTGATTCAAAATCTCTTCACTAAACCCATTCAAATCCACCGACGTCATGAACACCTGACGTCCCATTTGAACCAGCTCATGCAATACTTTATTTCGGTGTTGTTCATCCAGTTCTGAAGCCAAATCATCCAGTAACAGAATAGTTTCTTTATTCCCGTTCCGCTCAAACAAACGGCACTGTGCAAGCACCAATGAACAAACCAACAGTTTGAGCTGTCCTCGGGACAACACCTCTTTAACGGGTAGCCCGGAAGCCCGTATCACCAAATCTGCTCGATGTGGTCCATAACGGGTATAACCGGACTCTAAATCTTTGTCGAAGTTCACCTTTAGGTAGTCTTCGTACTCCAGGTCTCTCGACCACCCCCTATTATATCTCATCTCAACATTTTCTAAATCAGTTAATTGACCTGCGACGGCCTCGAACTCAACTTTTAATTGCTGGAAGTAACTTTCACGCATGAATGTCAACTGATCAGCAAGCTGAACCAGCTGCTGTGAGAATGGAGATATTAAAGAAGGGTCGGCTTGTTTGCGGAGGAGGGCGTTCCTGTGTTTGATCGCTTTTTTGTATCTGGCCGACAAAGCCCAGAACTCATGTTTCACGTGAAACACACCCCAATCGAGAAACTTTCGGCGATAATCCGGGCTACCGATCACCAGATCAAATGAGCCTGGTTCAAGTACCATCACAGGAAAAAGAGAGCTGATCGCCTCCTGAGTCCGAATTTTCTCACCGTTGAGCCGAGCCTCACCTTTGCCTGCTTTGTTCTTGGTAATGCCGACACTGGTTTCTGAAAAGGCGCCTGACGATTCGGCTTTGGCATGAATGAAATAGGCATCATCGCTTCGGCCAATAAGGTGTTTGATTGACGAATTTCGAAAGGTCGAGCCAGTGGCTAAACAATGAATGGCTTCCAAGAAACTGGTTTTTCCAGCTCCGTTATTACCAACAAATAGGCTGACGTGCTTATCCGAGCCGATCGGAACGGTTACGTCTTGAAGGTTACGAAGCCCACTTACCTTTAACTGAGTAATCAGCATGAAATTCCTAAAACAGGTATGTATTGAGCAACCATTTTAGCAACCCCATAAAAAAATCCCTACACCATAATGACCACAGTGCAGGGATTTTTTTGGTCTAACAATTTTAACCTTAGACTTACAAACCCGCCTTCTTAAGACGATTCGCCTGTTGTTCAAACACAGAGACAGGGTCCGTTTCAAACAAGTGATGGATACCAATCATCAAGTTCACTTCATCCAGATGATTCATCCGGTAGTTGTCGCGAATAACGGTGCCCCAATGAGAGCTGCAACGCCCAACCAAACCATCGTTTGCTTCGCCGCTGTCCAGAGCAAATGCCGTGGAAGCAATGGCCAAAAACGGATCAACCGGATCAAACACGTTTGTGTAAGGAGAGGTTCCGCTCCAAGAGTAGTAATGAACGCCATTCGACGCTGGGTTAGCACCACTGCCACAGTACGAAGTAGGCATACCTTCCGGGTAAGCCGCATTAAATGCAGCCGCACCTTCAGAGTTTAATGACTCCAAAGTACCCAAAGAATTTTGTCCGTTATCGGTTGGATTACTTGATAACAGATTAATGAAACTGCCCAACGCATTAACAATCGCGCTGATACCTGTGGTCAGAGTGTCGCTGCTGTCGGAAATGTCCTGTACCAAATCACCGACATCTGAACCCGTGTGAGGGCTACCGACACTGGTCACCGATGCCACCAAATCCGGACGAATAGATGCCACGTAACGAGCGGTAGGGCCGCCATGGCTGTGACCGATCAGATTCACTTTGGAAGCACCCGATACCGCAAGGATTTGCTGAACCTGGAGCAAAAGCTCTTCCCCGCGCGCCTCTGAAGAGTCCAGTGCTGTGACCTGAACGGCAAAGACATTGGCCCCTTTGTCTTCAAGCGCATCTTCCACGCCATAGAAATAGTCCATGCCCAAGATACTGTCAAACCCCAACATACCGTGAACTAACACGATAGGGTATTTTGTTTGTGCATAATTACTGTTGTCGTTGCTGCAAAAAAACCAGCAGCCCGCTGATGCAGAATAACTAACAATAAGAAGAGTGAATGCCGTCGCTAAGCGAGCAGCCCAGTTAAGGAAGTATTTCATGTTGTTGTCCTCAATATTTTATTTTTGTTAACGAGGTACGGCTTGCTACTTTGTGTAGCTATCCATTGATTATAGTAGAGGACTAAAAACTGAACAGGTCTCAACTGACCTAAGAAGCGATAGTTCAGGTAGATTGAACCCCACCCAAACGGGTGTCAGACGAAAGGTTTATCTTTCAATCTCATCAACATGAAACGACCCACGCAAACCGAGCTTTGGGACGTGCTTCAAAACAAGCAGGCAAAAAAAAGCCGAATACGTTGATTAACGTATTCGGCTTTTCATTTTTTTACATTGAAGATTTTAACGGCCCAACTTAATCAAGCATTCCTTTCTTCAGCGTAAAGTTTGATCGCTCAATCAGAGCTTCATCGGCATCACTACATACACAGACGTGCCACCGTCAAAATCTTCAACCAAGGCACTGCTGTTGGCATTTGACAGGGTCATTTTTACTTGCTCACCGGACAGGGCATTCAACACATCCAGCAAGTAGGTCACGTTAAAACCAATTTCCAACAAGTCGCCTTCGTAATCGACGCCAACGGTTTCTTCCGCTTGTTCCTGCTCAGGGTTGTTGGCCACCACTTGCAGCGAATCACCTTCTACCGTCAAACGAACACCACGGTATTTTTCATTCGACAAAATCGCCGTACGCTGGAAAACCTGACGTAATTCCTGACGGTTTCCGCACAAGAATTTATCACCCCCTTTCGGGACAACACGTTCGTAGTCCGGGAACTTGCCTTCCACCAGCTTTGACGTGAACAGGTAGTCACCTGCACCAATACGAATATGGTTACTGCCAACCGTAACAGAAATCACATCGTCACTGTCGCCCAATAAACGCTGAAGTTCAATGACCCCTTTACGAGGTACAATGACCTGCTTTTTATCGCAAGCCACATCCGCTGAACTGTCGGACATCGCCAGACGGTGACCGTCAGTCGCCACTGTACGAACCACACCCTGAGAAACTTCCAGCAACATGCCATTCAGATAATAACGAACGTCCTGCTGTGCCATGGCAAAGCTGGTTTGATCAAATTGTTTTTTCAGATCATCCGCTTTCATGGTGAAATTCAAAGCGGCTTCGCTTTCTTCCACTTTCGGGAAATCGTCCGCAGGCAAGGTCGCTAACACAAAACGACTGCGACCGGCTTTTACCTGAGCCTTGGCACCGTCGGTGGAAAACTCCAATAAAGACTGGTCGGGTAACGACTTACAGATATCCAGTAACTTACGAGCCGGTACTGTAATTTGCCCGGACTCTCCCGGTTGTTCTAACGTTAAAGCACCCACCAATTCAACTTCCAAATCGGTACCAGTCAATTTTAACTGGCCGTCTTCGAGTACCATTAAAATATTGGATAAAATTGGTAATGTGTGTCGACGCTCAACCACCCCTGCGACCAGCTGCAAAGGCCGCAACAGAGCTTCCCTGGAAATCGCAAATTTCATTAGATCCCGCTCTCTTATTCTAAGTAATTCAAATGAGTTTATTATTCACTAAAAAACAATCGGATGCACCTTTGAATGCAAAGTGGAGCAAATTTTAAAGGTTATCCACAAATTGCTTCGTTATTCTGTGATCAGGTTGTTAACATTCGGATCAGTTTTCCATAATCCGACGCCATGTCGTTGTCTGTGCTTTTCAGCTCTTTGATCTTACGACACGCATGCAACACCGTTGTATGATCCCGGCCACCGAAGGCCTCACCAATTTCAGGCAAGCTGTGGTTGGTCAATTCTTTCGCCAAGGCCATCGCCACTTGTCGTGGACGCGCAATCGAGCGTGTTCGACGCTTCGAGTTCATGTCTTTTTGACGAATATCAAAGTAATCGGCTACCGTTTTCTGAATGTTATCAATGCTGACTTGTTTATCTTGCAGAGCCAGCAAGTCTTTCAAAGATTCTTTAATGAAGTCCGGGTTAATTTCACTGCCGGTAAAGTGGGCATTCGCCACAACACGCTTCAAGGCACCTTCCAGTTCTCGCACGTTCGAACGTATACGACGAGCAATAAAGAAAGCCGATTCATCTTTCAGGTCAACACGTTGTTCTTCTGCTTTTTTCTTAAGAATCGCCACCCGGGTTTCCAGCTCCGGCGGCTCCACCGCAAACGTCAGCCCCCAACCAAAGCGCGAACGCAATCGATCGTCCACACCGTCAATTTCTTTCGGGAACCGATCCGAAGTCATCACGACTTGCTGGCCGGCCTCCAATAAAGCACTGAAGGTGTGGAAAAATTCTTCCTGAGAACGCTCTTTACCCGAGAAAAACTGAATGTCATCGATCAGCAACGCATCCACCTGGCGGTAATAGCGCTTAAATTCAGTAATGGCATTTAATTGCAGGGCACGAACCATATCAGCCACGAACTGTTCGGAGCGAAGATACAAAATTCTTGCGTTCGGATTTTTTTGCAACATATAGTTGCCAATGGCGTGCATCAGGTGAGTTTTACCCAAACCCACACCACCGTACAAAAACAGAGGGTTATTACTGCCGCCAGGACTTTCTGCCACCTGCAACGACGCAGCCAACGCCAACTGGTTGGACTTACCTTCAACAAAGGTTTCAAACGTCAGATTTCGATCGAGATTCGATTCGCGATGAATTTTACCGGCAATGCCATGATTTCGATTCCCCTGAAATGGCGCACTCGACTGTGCACTTTGACCACCAGTGTCGTACGAAGAAGTCCCAAAGTTTGAACGGGAAGGGGTCGGCTCCTGCTGTTGTGGCGGAGGCGTTGCACGGTGAATGATCGCCGAACTGTTTTCCAATACGGATGCGTAATTCTGCGCCTGACCGCCTTGCTCAGACATCGCCTGAGAGACTTGGACCGAAGGGCTTTCCGAATCAATCACAGATTCGGAGCTGGCAAGGTTCTGCATCGCCGATTCAACGCTGATACCCGACTGGCCGGTTTCATTCGTTGTTCCGGATTCACTCCAGCTTGGTGTTTTTTGAGTGGAGTACATGCCCGAGGGCGGAGTAAAGTTTGGCTGGCTCGGAGGATTCTCCACCCCATAGTGATTATTTGATTCCGCCGCTCTGTTGGACGTTTCGTATTGAGCAGAGACCCGCGAGTTATTCATTGGTCGGGTTGGTCGGTTCATGCCATAACTGCCACGACCGCCTTGCCGAACTTCAAAGGTCAAACGGGGAGGCGCCGAGTTGGAGCTTTCCATCATCAAACTGGTGATGCGGCTTAAATATTTATCAGCCACCCAATCTCGGATGAATCGGTTAGGCGCAACTATGGTCAATTCTTTTTCATCCCCTTCGATCTCCAAAGGGCGTAACCAAGTATTAAATTGCTGAGAAGGCAACTCACTCTCAAGGCAACTCAAACATTGCTTCCATAGCTCAACAGACACGACAAACTCCAAAGTTATTACAGCCGCAGGATTGTACCTAAAAGATCACAGCATGAACAATAAAAAATAGCACTACCAACACATATATCCACAATTTATTTTATGATACATTACGGTGCATGAATTTAATTAGACGTTTATAAACAATAAGTTACAAACTTAACAACCTTTTAAGAACAAGTTTACAACAATATATCCACATACTTACCAACAAACATATATACAAGCTAAAGGTCAATCTCTCAGCGAGACCACTTATCTGAACTAAACTCTATACAGACAAATTTATGAGGAGCCTGGATGTATTCTCTAAGACCTGCAAAACCATCGGACATAACGGCGATTTTACCGCTCGCCAACGAACAGGGCGCTCGCCATGCCAGCCTGCCAAAAACAACACAGTCGTTGAGAAGCTTCATACAAACCAGTGAAGATTCATTCCGAACCCCCAAAGGCCTGACAGCCCAGTCCGGGAATTACTTCTGGGTATTAACCGATCAGGATCAGGTCGTCGGCACCATCGCCATCGAAGCATTTACGGGTCAAAAAGAACCGTTTTACAGTTACCGCCGGGAAACACTGATCAACGCCAGTTATCGATTAAAGGTAAAACAATCCATACCGGTGTTATATCAATCGCATGAGTTGGCCGGTTACTCACAGCTTCACTCCATCACACTGGCCAGCGAACATCGCAACCCAAGGGCCATTGCCTTTCTGATTCAGGGCATACTGCTTTTTATTGCCGAACATGCGTCCTATTTCAGCGACCGGTTACTCTTCGAATTTCCAGGATTTAAAGATGAACGGGGAGAATCCCCATTGTGGAATGACCTTGGCCAACACTTTTTCCAGATGAGTCTCAAAGAAGCCTGTTATCACGCCAGCATAGAAGACAAAGCTCTGATCGCGCAGCTGATGCCCAACCAACCTTTGTACGAGAACCTGCTCAGTAACACCACCCAATCAACCCTCGGTGAGCCGCAACAGGATCTGGCCGATTACTATCAGGCATTCATCAGTGAAGGGTTTCGTCCGTCAAGTCATATCGATATTTTTGATGGTGGCCCATGCCTGACCTGTTTTACTTCCTCGCTTTGGACCAAACAAGAAAGCGCCAGAACCCGCCTGACGGGTTTGCCTGAAAATCACACCGACACCATCGCCATGAACACCAGCAAGGAGCACCCACTTATTTTGTTATTGCCTCAACACCAGCCTGACTTCATTCAACCGCTCAACTTAACGTCTAAAGAGTGGATACGTTGGGTCACATTGAACACGGAAGGTATGTCAGAACATCATCAAGGGGAGGGCGTATTATGATCGTCAGACCCATTCAGACTTCAGACCTTGACGCGTTATACGCCCTTGCTCAATCGGTCGGCGTCGGGATGAACAGCCTGCCCGCAGACAAAGCCTATCTGGCCAAGAAAATCGACCGCGCAGTGCAATCATTCAATCTGTCGCTGCCAAAAGAGCAAGCCAGCTATTTGTTTGTGTTGGCCGATGACCAGGATCGGGCGCTGGGCGTATGCGGCATTGAGGCCTCCATCGGTTGGGATGAACCTTGGTATACCTACCGCATCAGCCAGATGGTTCATGCCTGTCAGGACATCAACATCTACAGCAATACCCCCACCTTGTTTTTAACCAACGACCAGATTGGCTATTCGGAATTATGCTCACTCCTGTTGCATCCCGATGCCCGGGGTCGGAAAAACGGGCCGTTATTAAGCCGGGCGCGTTTTATGTTCATTCGCCAATTTCGAGAACTGTTCGCCCGAAAGATTTTCGCCGAAATGCGAGGTTTTAACGACGAACAAGGTCAATCGCCATTTTGGGATAACCTGGGCCGAAAGTTTTTTAACATGGAATTTGACCGTATTGATTTTCTGACCGGTCGGGGACAACGTTCCGTGATTGCTGAACTCATGCCCAAATACCCGGTCTACAGCCATTTACTCTCAGAGTCCGCCCGCGCCTGCTTTGGTAAGGTCCATCCGAACACCCAGCCAGCGCTGGAAATGCTGAAACAAGAAGGGCTTCGGTTTGAAAATTACATTGCCATTTTTGATGGCGGCCCTGTTATGGAAGCTTACATCGATGATCTGCGATTAATCAAAGATTCCATCGTATTTACGGCCGAAGCGCTGATCACTGACAATGCCGATGAACAACCGCCGATCTTGCTTTCTAATCAGTCACTGGAAGACTTCAGAACCACGCTCAGTTTTCAGTACCGAATAGAAGGAAACAGCATCCAGTTACCTGCTCAGGTGCTGGATGCACTAAACTTACAGGATAACCAAGTCACGGTGGCATCACTGTATGCCAGAGACCAGAGCCAGTTATTCACCATGACAGGCTAAATATGACAAGGTAAGCATGAAGACCAAACTCGATCTTCTCATTAACGGACAATGGCAAGCAGGGATGGGCGGAGAGTTTTGCTCCAGAGAACCGGCCAGCCAAGACGTAGTCTGGGAAGGTCGGGGAGCAAACGTTCATCAGGTGCATCAAGCCGTAACATCGGCCAGCGAAGCCTTTGACCCATGGCGTAAGCTGGACGTTTCAGCACGCTTAAAATACCTTCATAACTTTGAACAACTGATTCATAGCCATAAACACCACCTGATTGAGGCCGTCTGTCATGACACTGGCCGCCCCATGTGGGAGGCTCAGCTGGAAGTTCAGGCGGTGGTGGATAAAACCCAATTGGCCTTTGAATCTTATCAACAACGAACCGGAGAACGAGTGATGGCCACCACCGGTGGCCACATACAATTACGTCATCGCCCCCATGGCCCATTGGCGGTCATCACCCCGTTTTCATTCCCGGCATTAATCGCTATGGGTCAAATCATTCCTGCGCTGTTAGCGGGCAATACCCTTGTCTACAAGCCCAGTCAAATGACGCCAAAGGTGGCCGATTACTTAACCCAACTTTGGCACTTAGCGGAATTGCCTGACGGCGTCTTCAACTTAGTGCAGGGAGGCAACGACATTGGTCAAACACTGACCGATCACCCTGACCTTGCCGGCGTATTATTCACCGGGCGAACGGAAACCGGCATCAGCATCAACCAAACCATGGCCACTCGACCCGACAAGCTGGTGTGCCTGAACATGAGCGCCAACAATCCGCTGATCGTTGGCGACACCCAGCAAATCAACCCCGCGCTCTATCAAATTCTTCACTCAGCGTTCATTACTTCAGGCCAACGTTGTTCGAATGCTCGCCGGTTATTTTTACCGGATAATGCCCAGGGTGATCAAATACTGGAGCAGCTGATCGAGCAATGCCATTTATTATTTATCGGCCACTATAATGAAGAACCCAAACCGTTTATGGGCCCGGTAATCAACATTCCGTCCGCCAAACAGATACTCAAACAACAACAGCTTTTGTTGTCGTTAGGCGCCAATGTATTACTCAGCGCCAATCAAGCGGATGAAAACAGCGCGTTCATGAGTCCGGGGTTACTGGATGTCACTGAAATCAAAGAGCCTTTTGACGAAGAAATTTTTGGCCCTGTGTTACAGGTATCCCGCTACCAGCACTTTGAGCAGGCAATAGAAATGGCCAACCAAAGCAAATATAAGCTCACCGCCGGTTTAATCAGTGATAAACAATCCCAGTTTGATGAATTTGATTGCACAATCCAGGCGGGTGTAGTTAACTGGAACCAACCAATAACGGGCGTTAGCGGTGCTGCACCTTATGGAGGCATAGGGCTTAGTGGCAATCACCGACCAGGAGGGTGGTATTCAGCAGATTATTGTGCATTTCCAACCACAACAATGTGCCAGCAAGGCGTTTCTTTTCCTTCCTCACCCATTCCGGGCATTAACCTGACCCAATAGCATATTGGCCAACAAGACAATTTTTATAAAACTATTTTGAGGTCTGTACAACAATGACAAACAGATCGACCTTTGATGATGTCATGGTCCCGAACTATTCCCCTTTGGCAATGATTCCTTCCCACGGAAAAGGCAGCCGTTTGTGGGATGAAGACGACAACGAATACATAGACTTAGCAGGCGGTATTGCGGTTTCCAGTTTAGGTCACTGCCACCCGAAACTGGTTCAGACGATTCAACAACAGTCTGAAAAACTTTGGCACGTCAGCAATGTGATGACCAACCAACCGGCATTACGTCTTGCTAAAAAACTTACCGAATTAACCTTCGCTGAGAAAGTCTATTTCTGTAATTCCGGCGCGGAAGCCAATGAAGCGGCATTAAAGTTGGCGCGAAAATACGCGAGTGATAAATTCAGCTCAGAAAAGACTCAGATTATATCGTTCAGCGAGTCGTTCCACGGACGAACCTTATTTACGGTTTCTGCCGGAGGCCAGGCCAAGTATTCCGATGGCTTCGGGCCATTACCGGGCGACATTCTGCACGCGACCTACAACGACTTAGCGTCAGTAGAAGCCATCATTTCAGACAAAACCTGTGCAGTTATCATTGAGCCCGTCCAAGGAGAGGGCGGTGTGACACCCGCGTCCAAAGATTTTCTGAACGGCTTACGAGCACTCTGTAATCAGCACAATGCAACGCTCATTTTTGATGAAATTCAGACTGGCGCAGGACGTACCGGTGAGCTTTATGCTTATCAACGTTATGATGTGGTACCTGACATTCTGACCACCGCCAAAGGCATTGGCGGAGGCTTCCCGATCGGCGCCATGTTAACCACCACCGACATTGCAGCGTCTTTGGTCGTCGGCACACACGGCAGCACATACGGTGGTAACCCGCTGGGTTGTGCCGTGGCAGAAGTGGTTGTGGATATCATCTCAGACCGTCAGCTGTTGGATAATGTCCAGGCCAAACACCTGAAGTTCATAGACGGATTGGATCACATCAATCGACGCCACAAGATATTTAAAGACATCCGAGGCATGGGCTTGTTAATTGGTTGTGAATTAAAGCCGGAATACCATGGCAAAGCGAAGGATCTGCTGACCTTGGCTTTAAAGCACAAATTACTGGTATTGGTTGCAGGCCCGAATGTTATGCGCCTGGCACCGTCTTTGATTATCCCGGACAGCGACATCGAACAAGGTTTGATGAGTCTGGATAAAGCCATTGAACAGTTTGTGGCCGAACAGGCACCTGCTGAACAGGAATAAGAACTGACAACGGCCAGCACCCATTCCTGCTGGCCGTTTGTTTCGTTTCCCCTCGGCCTTTTGTCCGAAAAAACTTGCTTGGTTGCAATCAAACCACAGCATCATTCGTCCTTCATATTGTGTATCACTTTCCCTTGCATCCGGACTCGAGTTCAAATAATAAATGCAACACTCAACAACGGCTCAAACGTCGTTGAGTTTATTGGTTTGGTACACACCCGTTTAGCCCTAAGTGAAACCAATGGATGATGCTCAGTGGAACCGAAAGCAATGATTGTTATCTCACTCAGTGATCACACAAACAGGCATCGAACGCCGGGATCACACCATGTTTAATGAACAGCAACTGAATCAACTGTATCAGTACGCCAACGCGCTGACGAAAAATAAAGACGATGCCTACGATTTGGTTTACGGCGCTCTGGAACGTTACCTGCAACAAAACCAGCCAAAACAAGAAGCCATGGCGTACCTTAAGCGCTCCATCAAAAATGCGTTTATTGATCATTTAAAGTCGTCCCGACACCAACGGGAAGTATTCATTGAAGACACCATCAGCCATGAACAAGACGGCACAGTCCACTCCGGCTACGATAATCTGGTCGCAATGAATACCCATTGCCTGGAAGAGTCACTCATCAATGAACAACAAGTGAACGCATTTACCGAACAACTGAACACCGAAGAAAATGAGTTATTGTATTTCTGGGCCGTTGAAGGATACACCGTTCAGGAAATCTCTGATGAAACCGGCAAGCCCAAGGGTACTTTGCTGTCTAAACTGCACCGAATCCGAAAGAAAGCCGAACAATACACCACCCGAATGACCGGCTACCGCAACGGGAGCAAATCATGAGTGATCAACCACTAAAACACGCACTCAAAGCACATTATCAATCCGTTGAGCTGAGCGAGGCACAGCTGAATCAACTGGATCGGCTACAAGCGCAATACAAAGTCGACGAAGCCAAACCACAGCCGCGCAAAACGCCGCCTTATGCCATTGCCGCCACCTTGTTGCTGGCCTTAACTGCAGGCATAATCTTTGGAACTCAGTTTTCATCCACTCAGGTTTTGCCCGATACCTCTGTCGCTGCTCAGGAAGCTCAACATCAATTTCAGCGCATCGCAGAAGAGGTCACCCTTAATCATCGAAAATTACGGCCCCTGGAAGTCACAAGCAGCGCATTTCATGAAGTCCGCGATTACTTTACCCAACTGGACTTCCGTCCGAGTCGTTCTGAGTTATTCGATCCTCAGAACAGCACTCTGATAGGCGGTCGGTACTGCTCTATTGAAGGCGTGATGGCGGCACAAATCCGTTATCAAAATGAAAACGGGGAGATGACCACCTTGTATGAAACGGCTTACGAGCCATCGGTTTTTAAGAACATTCCCGACGTGGATGCCGGACTGACGCCTATAATTCAATACAGTGATGGCTATAAAGTTGCCCTATGGAAAGAGAAGGGGTTGATCATGGCCTCGGTCAGCGCACCGGATTGATTTGACTTCAGTCAACAAACGTCAGTCCCCAACTCGATATTCCCGGAGATATCTTTATACTGCAGCCTCTCTGTATCGATCGAGCCGGTTATGACTGAACACGAAATCAAAGAATATTTATACAACAACATCCCATTAGCCAAGGCAATGAATGTTGAGGTGATTAATGTAAGTAAATACTCACTCACTCTGAAAGCCCCACTATCCAGCAACAGTAATATGCACGGCACCGCGTTTGGAGGCAGTTTATCGTCGATTGCGCTGTTGACCGGCTGGAGCCTGATCCACTCTCAAATCACCGATCAATGGTTGCCTGCAGGGGATTTAGTCATCGCCGAAGCCAATATTTTATTTGAGAAACCGGTCGCCACCGACCTGGTCGCTCAGGCCAAACTGGATCAACCCAGTTTTGTCTCCTTCATTGAGAAATACAAAGAAAAGGGCCGGGCAAAACTGACCGTAGAAATTGAAGTGTTAACCGATAAAGGCACCGGCTGTCGCACCACCGGTACCTACGCATTCATCCAGCAAACGGTCTAAATACCACCAAATATCCAGAGATGAGCCTTTATAAGCCAAAATCTTGCTTTAAATGATAAAAAGTAGTGCCTGAAAATTAAACAATGCTTGTACGGCCGTCTTGTTTTCACTATAATCCTCGGCCTCAAATTTGAAGTGTATACAATTCATTTGCCTTAATAGGTAGTAATATTATGAAAAGAACTTTTCAACCTAGCGTACTAAAGCGTAAGCGTACTCACGGTTTCCGTGCTCGTATGGCGACAGCTAACGGTCGTAAGATCATTAATGCACGTCGTGCAAAAGGTCGTAAGGCTTTAACTGTTTAATTGCAGTTGAAACTTATTCAATGTCTGGTTATAGCTACCCCAAACAGTTAAGACTCTTAACCCCAAGGGACTATAGCCAGGTATTTGACCACAGTCAGTTCAAAGTCTCCGGCCCACTTGGCCTCTTCATCGCTACTCCCAATCAACTGAATCATCCTCGTCTTGGCTTTGTCATCGCCAAAAAGAAAGTGCGTTTTGCCGTCGGCCGAAATCGTATTAAGCGCATCATCCGGGATTGTTATCGTCTGAATCAACATAAGCTGCCCGCCGTTGATATCGTTTTTATTGCCCGTCCAGGCATTGATAAAAAAGACAACCTCGCCATCACCAAATTCTGTAAATACAGTTGGCACAAACTCAACGAACAAGCGAAAAAAGCAGAATCCAAATAATTCCGTTTTGCTAAAATCCGCCTTAAAATTGCCATTTTCTTTGCGATAGCACCATAAATAGGCAGGTTATTTCTGGCTCTTCTCGCTACAAATGAATAAAATGTGCGCTGTTTTCACAGGAAGCCAATTTCAGGCTTTCCTCAAACTCATTTAAAATAGAAGTTTGGCCTAAATTATGGATTTTCAAAGAGTCGCATTGGTTCTTGGTTTAGCGGTTGTTTCTTATCTGTTGGTACTCCAATGGAATGAGGACTACGGTCAACCAGCAACTACCCAACAAGTATCTTCCGCCCCGGTTTCTTCCGAGCCAACCGCAAGTTTGCCGACAGAAACAGTTCAGGTAACCGATTCCTCCAGCGATGTTCCAAGCATTGTTGAAGAAGCGGTAGTCACACCGATGGAAGATACCCAAACCAAAAGCCGTATCATTCGTGTCACAACCGACACTCAGCAAATATTAATTGATACCCTCGGTGGCGACATCATTGAAGTCCAACTTCCGCAATACCCTGTATCAATCGACCAGCCGGACACCCCATTCCGCCTGTTGGAGCAAACGCCAACGCGCATATACACAGCCCAATCCGGCTTAATCGGCAAAGACGGCCCGGATAAATCATCCAAAACCCGCCCGGTTTATCAAACGTCCGCCAGTGAATTTACTCTGAAAGACGGCGAAGAAAAATTATCTGTGGATTTGACGTACACCAAGGACAATATCTCCATCACCAAACGTTATATCTTTACCCGTGGTGACTATCTGGTTGAAGTGGAGCACATCGTAAATAACCAGACCGATGCAGTCTGGAATGCGAATGTCTTTGCCCAAATCAAACGCGACCGAAGTGCAGACCCAAGCCAGGGCAACGCCATGGGCATGCAGGCGTATTTAGGTGCTGCGTTATACACCAAGGATCAGCCTTACACCAAAATTGATTTCGACGACATGGACGACGGTAATTTCAGCCAGAAAGTCGACAACGGTTGGCTGGCCATGCTTCAACACTATTTCGTCAGTGCCTGGGTACCGCTTTCTCACGATGCATACAACTATCAGACCCGAGTGCTTAAAGACAAAGGCTTATACATTGTTGGCATGACAGGCAGTCGTTTTACCGTTGAGCCTGGCGCTACAGAAACCGTAGGTCTGCAGTTTTATGCGGGGCCAAAGCTGCAAGAACGTCTTGCTGAGATTTCAGAAGGCCTTGAGCTGACAGTGGATTATGGCTGGTTATGGTTCGTTGCCCAACCATTGTTCTGGTTATTGAATGTGTTGCATGGCATGGTTCAGAACTGGGGCTTGGCTATTATTTTGGTAACGGTGGTCATTAAAGCCATCTTCTTCCCGCTGTCTGCCGCCAGTTATCGTTCGATGGCGAACATGCGCCGCGTGGCACCTAAGCTACAAGAGTTGAAAGAACGTTATGGCGACGATCGTCAAAAAATGTCGCAAGAAATGATGTCGCTGTACCAGAAAGAAAAAATCAATCCATTAGGCGGGTGTTTACCAATTCTGGTTCAGATGCCGGTGTTCATTGCCTTGTACTGGGTGTTAATGGAAAGTGTGGAACTTCGTCAGGCGCCGTTCATGCTTTGGATCGTCGACTTGTCAGTGAAAGATCCGTTCTTCATTCTGCCAATCTTGATGGGTGTCACCATGTTCATCCAGACCTCATTAAACCCAACACCACCAGACCCAACGCAGGCGAAAGTGATGAAGATGATGCCAATCATGTTCACTTTCTTCTTCATGTTCTTCCCGGCCGGTTTGGTATTGTACTGGTTGGTGAACAACATCTTGTCGATTGCCCAACAGTGGTACATCAACAAACAAATCGCCGGATAAGCCCGCTTATCTCGTTTAAAAAGCTCCTTCGGGAGCTTTTTTTATGCCTGTAAGACTACCGCCAGCGACACAGGCCGTATAAAATTTCCTATTCAAAGCCTATTGTTTGTCTTAGACGGCTTATCATTTTTTGTTGAATAGAAGTTATCCATGTCCAAACTGTACACAGAAGACACCATTGCAGCGCAAGCCACCCCTCCTGGGCGAGGCGGTGTCGGCATCATTCGTATCTCCGGCCCAAAAGCACGAACCCTTGCACAACAATTGGTGAAACGAGAGTTAAAACCGAGATACGCGCACTATGGGCCGTTTTACGATTTGGACAACCATCAGATCGATGAAGGTCTGGCCATCTTTTTTCCGGGACCCAACTCATTCACCGGCGAAGATGTGCTTGAACTGCAAGGTCATGGCGGCCCGGTCATTCTCGACATGCTGCTCTCCACGATCGTCAAAGCCGGTGTTCGTATGGCGAAGCCCGGTGAGTTTTCTGAACGCGCCTTTCTCAACGATAAAATGGATCTGACTCAAGCCGAAGCCATTGCCGATCTGATCGACTCCGCTTCCGAGCAAGCCGCCAAGTGTGCTTTGCGCTCCCTTCAGGGTGAATTTTCAAAACGCATTAATGTGTTGGTTGAATCCTTAATTCAACTGCGTATTTACGTGGAAGCCGCCATTGACTTTCCGGAGGAAGAAATCGATTTTTTGGCCGATGGAAAAGTTGAGAATGACCTCAAAAGCATTCAACAAGATTTGTATTCGGTCAAAGCCGAAGCCAATCAAGGGGCATTGATGCGGGAAGGAATGACAGTGGTCATTGCAGGTCGGCCCAACGCAGGTAAATCTTCCTTATTAAATGCCTTATCCGGTAAAGAGAGCGCCATCGTGACCTCTATTGCCGGAACCACCCGCGATGTACTGCGGGAACATATCCACATCGACGGTATGCCACTTCACATCATTGACACTGCGGGTTTACGCGACAGTCCCGATGAGGTCGAACAAATAGGCATCCAACGCGCCTGGCAGGAAATTGAAAAAGCCGATCGCATCTTACTCATGGTGGACGCCACAGAAACCGATTCTGATGATCCGGAAGCCATTTGGCCAGAATTGGTCCATCAGCTGCCGACCAACATTCCGATCACCATCATTCGCAATAAAATCGATCAATCGGATGAAACGGCTTCATTGGTTGAAAACAATCAACAACAAAAGGTAATTCGCCTGTCGGCCAAAGCCCAAGACGGTATTCAGCTATTAAAAGAACATCTGAAAGAATCGATGGGATTCCAAAGCACCACCGAAGGCGGATTCATCGCCCGACGTCGTCACCTGGACGCCATTGACCGAGCCGAGCAAGCCTTGGAAAAAGGGTTAGACCAATTAGTCATGATGGGAGCAGGCGAGTTACTCGCCGAAGACCTGAAAGACGCGCAAAATCACCTCTCTGAAATTACCGGTCAGTTTACACCCGACGACCTGCTGGGCAGGATTTTCACCAGTTTTTGTATCGGAAAATAACGCTTACCAAGCTCTTCTTACTGAAGAGCTATATTTTCACATTGCCGCTTATTCCATTCCAAATACCTTAAGTTATTAAAAACTCTCGGCTTCTGACACTTATTCCTATTTTTATTCACAACTTCATTAATTAACTATAATCATTAAAAACAAATGCTTAGAGTCATAATCTGAAGTTAGTTGATTTATACAAAGCTATTTATCCACAAAGAAATTTCATACATTTACCATAACCCCCCAAATGAATAACATTTTGATAAGAGGCCTAACAAATTCTTCATCCTACCCGGTATGAATTGTGGAAAACTTTAGCAAGTGGATAACCCTAGGGTTGTTCAACCACTTATTACCAGCCTTTGCTGAGGTTTTACCGAGCTTACATACCGACTTATAACTTCAAATAAGCCTTTTTTTTCATAGTCTTAAGTTAGTTATACACAGAAAACAGGGGGTACAATAATTACTACATATATCTAAAAAACATAAAAGAAATACAATATATAAATATACATAAAGAAAGCGGATATAATTTATTAATCAGATAAGCTTGAATCAATTGGTCATTTATTAACCTTACATATATAATGCGCCAACTTTTCAGACAGGCCGATTGATTTTGTCATCACAAAGCCCGTTTAGTCCGTAATACTTGAGGTACATCCAGTGAATTTTCCAGATCGTTTTGATGTCATTGTTGTTGGTGGTGGTCATGCAGGTACAGAAGCTGCGTTAGCCGCTGCACGTATGGGAAGCAAAACGTTATTATTGACCCACAACGTCGACACATTAGGTCAGATGTCATGTAATCCGGCCATCGGCGGCATTGGTAAAAGTCACTTAGTCAAAGAAGTGGATGCCTTGGGTGGTGCCATGGCTGTAGCCACAGACAAAGGTGGCATTCAGTTTCGGGTATTAAATTCACGAAAAGGACCGGCAGTTCGAGCCACCCGTGCCCAGGCCGATCGTCAATTATACAAAGCTGCGATCCGGGAAATTTTAGAAAGCCAAGCTAACCTTCAAATTTTTCAACAGTCGGCAGACGACTTAATTGTTCAGGGTGATCGTGTTGAAGGGGTTATTACTAACATGGGCGTTCGCTTTATGGCCCCCAGTGTTGTTATAACCACAGGTACCTTTTTAGGTGGTGTTATTCATATTGGTATGGAAAACCATGCCGGTGGCCGTGCCGGAGACGCACCGTCCATCGCCTTAGCCAAACGTTTAAGAGAGTTACCATTTCGTGTTGATCGCCTGAAAACCGGAACACCAGCACGAATTGACCGTCGCACGGTCGATTTTTCTGTGATGCAGGAACAGTGGGGCGATACCCCACTACCTGTGATGTCTTACCTTGGTTCAGTAGAGCAGCATCCTGAGCAGGTATGTTGTTATGTCACTTACACCAATGAGAAAACGCACGATATCATTCGTGGCGGGCTTGACCGTTCGCCTATGTATGCGGGGGTGATTGAAGGCGTGGGGCCTCGTTATTGTCCGTCCATTGAAGACAAAGTGGTTCGCTTCTCCGACCGGGATTCTCATCAGATTTTTGTGGAGCCGGAAGGCTTGACCACCAATGAGCTTTATCCGAACGGCATTTCAACCAGCTTACCGTTTGATGTGCAGCTGAACATGATTCACTCCATTAAAGGGTTTGAAAATGCGCATGTGGTGCGCCCTGGTTATGCCATTGAATACGATTACTTTAATCCTCAGGATTTAAAATCATCACTTGAAACCAAATTTATTGACGGCTTGTTTTTTGCCGGGCAGATCAATGGCACAACCGGTTATGAAGAAGCCGCCGCCCAAGGGTTGCTGGCCGGTGCCAATGCTTCCTTGAAAGTGCAGGGGCGTGAGGCCTGGTGCCCTCGTCGGGATGAAGCCTACATTGGGGTATTGGTGGATGATCTGATTACATTAGGCACCAAAGAACCGTACCGAATGTTCACCAGCCGTGCCGAATATCGTTTAATTTTGCGTGAAGACAACGCCGATATTCGTTTAACCGAGAAAGGTCGCGAATTAGGCCTGGTCGACGATCACCGTTGGGCAGTGTTCTGTGAAAAGCGTGACCACATTGAAAAAGAAAATCAGCGTTTGGCCTCAACCTGGGTATTGCCGAATACCGAGGAAGCCGAGTTGATCAATCCTAAGTTGAAGAGCCCTCTGAATCGTGAATACTCCTTGTTTGATTTGATTAAACGCCCAGAGGTCGGCTATCAGGACGTGGCAGCCCTGAAAGGCGAGCCAGTCACAGAGAGTCAACAAGTGGCGGAACAGGTTGAAATTCAGATTAAGTACGAAGGTTACATTCAGCGTCAGCAAGAAGAAGTTGAACGCCTTCGGAAAAATGAAAACACCAAGCTGCCGGATGACCTGGACTACGATGCTATGTCTGGATTATCCAATGAAATCAAATTAAAACTGAAAGACGTCCGGCCGGCCACCATTGCTCAGGCATCCCGTATTTCGGGCGTCACACCGGCGGCAATTTCATTGTTGTTAGTGCATCTAAAGAAACGTGATTTAGTAACAAAACAGAGTGCCTAATGGAAACAGCGTTAAAACAACAACTGATTCAGGGTGTTGATCGCCTGGAGTTGGATCTGACCACGTCGCAAGTCGATTTACTGGCCGATTACATTGATTTGTTGATGAAGTGGAACAAGGCTTACAACCTGACCGCCATCCGTGATCCGAAAGAAATGGTGGTGAAACATCTGCTCGACAGCCTTTCCATCGTCAAGCACATTGATGACAGCCCGCTGTTGGATGTGGGCACCGGTCCGGGTTTACCGGGCATTCCTTTGGCCATTACCCGGCCGGAGCTGGACATTACCTTGCTGGACAGTAATGGCAAAAAAACTCGTTTCCTGACACAGGCCAAAACCAGCCTTAAATTAGAGAATGTGACGGTCATTCACGGCCGGGTAGAGCAGGCCGTCTCAGGTGCCAACGGGAATTCAGATAAAAGATATAAAATCGTCACCTCCAGAGCCTTTGCATCCTTATCAGATATGGTTACACTTGCCCGTGATACGCTTGCCGAAGATGGTCGTTTTGTTGCGATGAAAGGCGTGGTGCCGGACGAAGAAATAGCCGATTTACCGGGCTGGGTTTCGGTGGAAGAGATCATACCACTGCATGTCCCTAACCTTGAAGGTGAGCGTCATCTGATCATTCTTAAGCCTGATGCTAGCTGATCTTCATGACGATTAAGCTTATTCAGCTGGCTTCATTAGGGACTCGCGTTCTTAAAGGAACTTCCCAAAAGAACAAACCTGTTTAAGGAAAAAGCCTGTGGCTAAAATCATTGCTGTGACAAACCAGAAAGGTGGCGTAGGCAAAACAACGACCTGTGTCAATTTAGGCGCGTCCTTGACTGCGACTAAGCGTAAAGTACTGATTATTGACATGGACCCGCAGGGCAATGCGACCATGGGCAGTGGCGTTGATAAACACGATCTTGAATTATCCGTTTACGATTTGCTGGTCGGCAAGGCGCATATTTACGACATCATTAAAAAACAGGTGCCTGCCGGTTATGATTTGATTCCGGCCAATGGCGATCTTACCGCTGCAGAAGTTGAATTACTGGATTTGGATTTCAAAGAACTGCGTTTGAGAAACACTCTGAACGATGTTCGGGAGTTATACGATTACATCCTGATTGACTGTCCGCCATCACTGAATATGTTGACCGTGAATGCGTTAACGGCTGCCAGTGGTGTCTTGATTCCGATGCAATGTGAGTATTACGCGTTGGAAGGCTTGAGTGCATTGATGAATACCATTCAGCAAATTTCTGAACGGGTCAATCCGGCACTGAAAGTGGAAGGCATACTGAGAACCATGTTTGATCCGAGAAACAGCCTGACTCGGGATGTTTCGGAACAACTGATCAGTTATTTTGATGATCGTGTGTATACCACGGTAATCCCCCGTAATGTTCGTTTGGCGGAAGCTCCGAGTCACGGCTTGCCTGTCATCAGTTACGATCGAAATTCAAAAGGGGCGAAGGCATACATTGCGTTGGCCGGAGAAGTTAATCGAAAAACCAAAGCAGAGAGAGCGGCCTTAGTTCCTGCCTGATACAGGTGATACATAGGCAATGGACTGTGGTGAATACGTAGGTAGTGAATTAATGGCAACAAAAAAACGTGGATTAGGTCGTGGGCTGGACGCTCTATTGGGTGCTACATCGGCCAAGCAAGCCTCAAATCCGGAACTTGAGGCGGGAGCCGCTTCTTCTCTGGATGGCTCGTACACGGAAGTTCCGGTGGAATTTGTGCAGCGAGGTAAATATCAGCCTCGTATGGATATAGACCCTCAGTCTTTAGAAGAGTTGTCTGCGTCGATCAAAGCGCAGGGCATCATGCAGCCAATAGTCATTCGCCCAATCAAAGCCAATCGTTATGAAATCATTGCGGGCGAGCGACGTTGGCGAGCGGCACAAATGGCTGGTTTGGAAAAAGTTCCTGCCGTGATTCGCGAAATTGCAGACGATGCCGCCATTGCCATGGCCCTGATTGAGAATATTCAGCGTGAAGACCTGAACCCGATTGAAGAGGCCAGGGCATTGGCTCGTCTGCAGGAAGAGTTTGAACTCACTCAGCAGGAAGTGGCGAATGCGGTGGGCAAATCACGCACGGCGGTGACTAACCTGTTGCGTCTTATGAATCTGGTGGACGAAGTGAAAACCTTGCTTGAGCGTGGCGACCTGGATATGGGGCATGCCCGGGCTTTGCTGTCTTTGGAAGGGGATGAGCAAATTCTGTTGGCTCGAAGGGTTGTTTCTGAGGAGTTGACGGTTCGACAAACCGAAGCGTTAGTTAAAAAGGTATTAAGTCAGGACGATTTACCGCCAGTCAAAGAAAAGAGAGTTGATCCGGATATCCTGCGTTTGGAAGAAACCTTGGCAAATCGTCTGGGATCGCCGGTAAAAATTAACCATTCTGATAAAGGAAAAGGCAAGTTGACCATCTCGTACGGCTCTTTGGATGAGTTGGATGGGATCTTGAAACACTTGAACTAGTGTCCTTTTCTGCCCGAATAGTGGAGTGAATGGCCGTTCACTCCCTATATCTAGTGTTTGTATATTATTTAATCAAAAAAATGCTACATTTTTTCCCACAGTTGTTGAAGAGCACAGGCATTATCAATATACTTTGCGAACTCAAAATCAGGGGTACTGGGACCGGTAACCAATTTTTGTGATTTGAGCGATAAATTCGTAAGTGGTGGGAAGAGATAAAACGCGTATGCAATCTACGATTCCAACACCGCCTGTATTTCGAATTATCATTGTCCAAAGCATCATAACTTGTGTGATTGCAAGTGTGTTTTTTTTTGCTGCGGGTGAAGTTGCCGCAATTTCGTCATTTTTTGGCGGCATGATTTATACGGTCCCCAATGCGTATTTTGTTAAAAAGGCTTGGCAACATGTAGGCGCCAGTCAGGCGGCTCATGCAGTTCAGTCTTTTTACAAAGGTGTAACATGGAAGATGCTATTATCAGCTGCGTTGTTCGGTTTGCTGTTTAAGAGTTATCCTCAAGCCGATTTAATCGCCGTGTTTACAACCTTTATGGCAGCTATGATGTGCAACATTTTAGCGCCGCTTTATATAAAGTTTTGATAACTACTAACCTTTAGGACGTTGAGAGAAACTATGGCCGGAGACGCATTAACCTCTACCGAGTATATCCGACATCATTTGCAAAACCTGACTTATGGTCAAAAAGCAGATGGTAGTTGGGGCTTTGCTCACACTGCCCAGGAAGCTTCCGATATGGGCTTCATGGCAATTCACGTAGATTCCATGTTTTGGACACTATCTTTAGGTGTTCTTTTCCTTTTCTTATTCCGTAGCGTTGCGAAAAAAGCGTCGACTGGTGTTCCTACCGGTTTCCAGAATTTCGCTGAGATGGTACTTGAATTCATCGATAGCACGGTAAAAGGTTCATTTCATGGCCGTAACCCACTGATCGCTCCATTGTCATTGACGATCTTTACCTGGGTTTTCTTAATGAACTTAATGGATTTGGTTCCGGTTGACTGGATTCCGCACCTGAGTACGATGGTCGGCATTCACTTCATGAAAGTGGTACCAACCACAGACCCGAACATCACACTGGGTATGGCATTGGGCATTTTTGCTCTGATTCTTTACTACAGCATCAAAATCAAAGGGATTGGCGGCTTCTCAAAAGAGCTTGGCCTACACCCATTCAACCACTGGGCTATGATTCCTTTCAACCTGGTGCTTGAACTTGTAAACCTAATTGCAAAACCTATTTCACTTGGCCTTCGTTTGTTCGGAAACATGTATGCCGGTGAAATGATCTTCATCTTGATTGCTTTACTGTACAGCGCAGGCTGGGCAATGGGCGTACTTGGTGGTGTATTGCAATTAGGATGGGCTATTTTCCATATTCTGGTTATCTCGCTTCAGGCTTATATCTTCATGGTTCTAACCGTGGTGTATCTAAGTCAGGCGCATGAAGACCATTAATTAAAAACCTTAAACTTTAACTTAACCAACCTTTAAATTTAGGAGAAGAAAATGGATGCAGGTTTGATCTACATCGCAAGCGCATTGTTGATCGGTCTAGGTGCATTAGGTACTGCGATCGGTTTTGGTTTGCTAGGCGGCCGTCTACTGGAAGGTACTGCACGTCAGCCTGAATTGGCTCCAATGCTTCAAGGTAAGATGTTCCTTATGGCTGGTCTATTGGATGCTGTTCCAATGATCGGTGTGGGTATCGCAATGTACCTAATCTTCGCAGTAGCTTAATTTTTGGTTTACCCGAAATAAAGGTTACCGAAATTAATTCACTGTTTTAGGGGTGTTGGCGTGAACATTAACTTGACACTGATTGGCCAAACTATCGCGTTTGCGGTTTTCGTATGGTTCTGCATGAAGTATGTGTGGCCACCATTGATGGCTGCTCTTCAAGAACGTCAGAAGAAAATTGCTGATGGTTTGGATGCCGCTAATCGTGCTGAGCGTGATTTGGAGCTAGCTCAAGAAAAAGCTAAGCAACAAATGCGTGAAGGTAAAGAAGAAGCTGCGCAACTAATCGAGCAAGCCAACAAGCGTGCAAATCAAATTATCGACGAAGCAAAAGAAACTGCTCATGCCGAAGGCGATCGCATCAAAGCGGGCGCACAAGCAGAAATCGAGCAGGAAGTGAACCGTGCTAAAGAAGCATTGCGTGCACAAGTTGCTACACTGGCTCTAGCAGGTGCAGCACAGATTCTTGAGCGTTCAGTCGATGAAAATGCACATAAAGAGCTGCTCGACAAACTTGCGTCGGAGCTTTAAGCAGAGGTTGATCAATGGCTGAATTAACCACACTCGCGCGGCCGTACGCAAAAGCAGCTTTTAAGTTTGCTCTTGAGAACAGCCAATTGGATCAGTGGTCAGCTGGTTTGGGCATTGCTGCTCAGACAGCGGCGGATGAAAAGGCAGCTGAATTGTTGTCCGCTCCGCAATTGACTTCTGACCAGAAAGCAGGACTGATCATCGATGTATGTGGTGAACAGATCAACGATGGCTTAAAGAACTTTTTAATGGTTCTTTCAGCAAACCATCGTTTGGCATTGTTGCCAGAAATATCAGTTTTGTTTGATAAATATAAAGCCGATCAAGAACAATCTATTGACGTGGATATTACTTCTGCGTTTGATCTGGCGAATGACGAACAACAAAAATTGGCTGAGGCACTTAGCCAGAAATTCAATCGAGAAATTCATGTGTCTACAGGCACTGATAAAGCATTGATTGGCGGCGTCGTAATTCGTTCAGGTGATATGGTTATTGACGGCTCAGTGGCTGGACGACTTGAAAAGTTGGCCGAAGCGATCAATTCCTAAGTTGCCTTGAGCATTGAGGATAAAAGCATGCAGCAACTGAATCCATCAGAGATCAGCGATATTATCAAGAAGCGCATCGAAAGTTTGGATGTGACTTCTGAAGCCCGCAACGAGGGCACAATCGTCAGTGTATCTGACGGTATCGTACGTATTCACGGCCTAGCGGACGTGATGTACGGCGAAATGATTGAATTTGACGGTGGCATTTACGGTATGGCTCTGAACTTGGAGCGTGATTCTGTAGGTGCAATCGTATTGGGTGACTACCTAGGTCTGCAAGAAGGTCAGAAAGCAAAATGTACTGGTCGTATTCTTGAAGTTCCTACAGGTGAAGGTTTGCTTGGTCGCGTTGTTGACGCACTGGGTAACCCACTTGACGGTAAAGGTCCGATTGAAAACGCAACAATGGCACCGGTAGAGAAAGTTGCTCCTGGTGTTATTGCGCGTCAGTCAGTTGATGAGCCAGTTCAGACTGGTCTTAAATCAATTGATGCCATGGTTCCTGTTGGTCGTGGTCAGCGTGAGTTGATCATTGGTGACCGTCAGACAGGTAAGACTGCGATCGCTATCGACGCAATCATTAACCAGAAAGGCACTGGCGTTAAATGTATCTACGTTGCCGTAGGTCAGAAGCAATCTTCAATTGCGAACGTTGTTCGTAAGCTTGAAGAGCACGGTGCAATGGATCACACCATCATCGTTGTTGCTTCTGCATCAGAACCAGCATCTATGCAATTCCTTGCTCCATATGCTGGCTGTGCAATGGGTGAATACTTCCGTGATCGCGGTGAAGACGGTTTGATTGTATATGATGACTTGACCAAGCAAGCTTGGGCATATCGTCAGATCTCTCTACTACTACGTCGTCCGCCTGGTCGTGAAGCATACCCTGGTGACGTTTTCTATCTTCACTCTCGTCTACTTGAGCGTGCTTCTCGTGTTAACGCAGAATACGTTGAAAAGTTCACTAACGGTGAAGTGAAAGGTAAAACGGGTTCATTGACGGCATTGCCGATCATTGAAACTCAAGGTGGTGACGTTTCTGCGTTCGTACCTACTAACGTAATTTCTATTACTGATGGCCAGATCTTCCTGGAAACGAACCTGTTTAACTCAGGTATCCGACCAGCGATCAACGCCGGTCTTTCTGTATCACGTGTAGGTGGTGCGGCACAGACTAAAGTAGTTAAGAAGTTGGGTGGTGGTGTTCGTCTGGCATTGGCTCAGTATCGTGAATTGGCAGCGTTTGCTCAGTTCGCATCTGACCTTGACGAAGCAACTCGTAAGCAACTTGAGCACGGTCAACGTGTGACAGAGCTTATGAAGCAGAAGCAATACGCTCCACTAAGCGTTGCGGAAATGGCTGTGAGCTTGTTCGCTGCTAACGAGGGTTACCTCGACGACGTTGAAGTACAGAAAGTTGTAGCATTCGAAGCGGCACTATTGAGCTACGTGAATGCAGAACACGCAACTTTGATGGCTAAGATCAATGAAAAAGGCGATTACAACAACGACATCGCTGCTGGTCTGAAAGAAGCTATCGAGAAATTCAAAGCTACTCAAACTTGGTAATCTGCTGAGCTCGTCTTAGGACGAGCTTTGAATTTATCATGAGTGGCCTGGATCAACGTTTATAGGCAGTGACATCATGGCAGTCGGAAAAGAGATTCGCACCCAAATAGGTAGTGTGAAGAGCACGCAGAAAATTACTAACGCAATGCAAATGGTTGCGACTAGTAAGATGCGTAAAGCTCAGGACAGAATGGCTTCAAGCCGTCCTTTCGCTGACCGTATGCGTTCAGTGATTGGTCACGTTGCGGAATCCAGTCCAGAGTACAAGCACGCTTTTATGCAAGAGCGTGAGGTCAAGCGTGTTGGCTATATTATTGTCAGTTCAGATCGCGGTTTGTGCGGTGGTTTAAACTCAAACTTGTTCCGTAGTCTTACTAAAGACATGAAACAGTGGGTTGACCAAGGTGCGGAAATCAGCCTTTGTACCATAGGTACTAAAGCGCAGAGCTTTTTCCGTGGCTTAGGCATGAAAATCGACGGCTCAGTAAACCAGTTGGGTGATACCCCTTCGGTTGAACAGTTAGTAGGTGCCGTAAAAGTTATGTTGGATGCGTACGCTGAAGGCAAAATTGATCGACTGTATGTGTCATACAACACTTTTGTGAACAGTATGACACAGACGCCAACGACGACTCAGTTACTTCCATTGCCGAAGGCAGAAGAAGTAACCGAACGTGCTCACAACTGGGACTATATTTATGAGCCTGAAGCAAAAGAACTTCTTGAGAAGTTGCTTCAACGCTTTGTTGAGTCTCAGGTGTACCAGGCTGTTGTTGAGAATAATGCGAGCGAACAAGCTGCTCGTATGATGTCAATGAAAAACGCAACCGACAACGCAGGTCAGTTTATCAAGGAGCTTGAGCTTCTTTATAACAAAGCACGTCAGGCAGCGATTACTCAGGAATTGTCTGAGATCGTGAGTGGCGCAGCGGCTGTTTAGTAATCCAACGTGTAACGTTGTTGAATACAAACACGCTTGGCGATTGTAAACGAATTATATTTGGTTAATGAGGAACCAATATGAGCGGACGTATCGTACAGATTATCGGCGCCGTCATCGACGTGGAATTCCCACGTGACAACGTACCTAGAGTGTACGACGCGCTGAAAGTTGTAGGCAAAGAAACTACGCTTGAAGTTCAGCAGCAATTGGGCGACGGCATCGTTCGTACCATTGCAATGGGTTCAACTGAAGGTCTATCTCGTGGTCTTGAAGTTGAAAACACTGGAACTCCAATTGAAGTACCTGTGGGTGTAGAAACTCTGGGTCGTATCATGGACGTTCTTGGTGACCCAATCGATGAGAAAGGCCCGATCGGTGAGCAAGCTCGTGCAGCGATTCACCGTAAAGCGCCTTCTTATGAAGAGCAGGCAGCTTCTAACGAGCTACTTGAAACTGGTATTAAAGTAATTGACTTGGTTTGCCCATTCGCGAAGGGTGGTAAAGTTGGTCTGTTCGGTGGTGCTGGTGTAGGTAAAACTGTAAACATGATGGAGCTTATTCGTAACATTGCGATTGAGCACTCAGGTTACTCAGTATTTGCTGGTGTTGGTGAACGTACTCGTGAGGGTAATGACTTCTACCACGAAATGACAGACTCTAACGTAATCGATAAAGTTGCGTTGGTTTATGGTCAGATGAATGAGCCTCCAGGAAACCGTCTGCGTGTTGCGTTGACTGGTCTGACTATGGCTGAGAAGTTCCGTGACGAAGGTCGTGACGTACTATTGTTCGTTGATAACATCTATCGTTACACGCTTGCGGGTACTGAAGTATCTGCACTTCTGGGTCGTATGCCTTCAGCGGTAGGTTATCAGCCAACACTTGCAGAAGAAATGGGTGTACTTCAGGAACGTATTACGTCGACGAAAGAAGGTTCTATTACTTCTATTCAGGCGGTATATGTACCTGCGGATGACTTGACTGACCCGTCTCCTGCAACCACCTTTGCTCACTTAGACGCGACAGTTGTACTATCTCGTCAAATTGCTGAGCTTGGTATTTATCCTGCGATTGACCCGCTGGATTCAACTTCTCGTCAGTTGGACCCGTTAGTTGTTGGTCAAGAGCACTATGAAATTGCTCGTGGTGTACAGACAGTTCTTCAGCGTTATAAAGAATTGAAAGACATCATTGCGATCCTGGGTATGGATGAGCTATCTGAAGAAGATAAGCAAACTGTATCTCGTGCTCGTAAGATTCAGCGTTTCTTATCTCAACCGTTCTTCGTAGCTGAAGTATTTACTGGTGCTCCTGGTAAGTACGTATCTTTGAAAGACACTATCAGTGGCTTTAAAGGTATTTTGGCTGGTGACTACGATGCAATGCCTGAACAGGCTTTCTACATGGTAGGTGCAATTGAAGAAGCAGTTGAAAAAGCAAAGACTGTCTAAGTTAACCGGTAAAAGAGGCAACTGACATGGCTATCACCGTACATTGCGATATCGTAAGCGCTGAAGAGTCGATCTTTTCAGGATTGGTGGAGTTAGTGGTTGCAGCTGGTAAAATGGGTGACCTGGGTATTGCCCCTGGTCACGCCCCTTTGCTGACTGAGTTAAAGCCAGGCCCTGTTCGAGTAATCAAACAGAATGGTGAAGAAGAAGTTTTCTTCGTTACTGGCGGCTTTATGGAAGTACAACCAAACTTGATCAACGTATTGGCTGACACAGCATTACGTGGTGAAGAATTGGATCTTCAAGCTGCTGAAGAAGCACGAAATCAGGCTCAGACTGAGCTTGAGAGCCGTGGCGATGACTTCGAGTACTCGGTTGCTGCGACAAAACTTGCTGAAGCTACCGCAATGCTTCGTACCATCTCCGAACTTCGTAAGAAGGTTGGTGGTGGTCGTTAGTAGCGGGCAGACGCAGAAAAGAGGTGGCTTAGGCTGCCTTTTTTTTCGGGTATTAAAAGGCGAGCTTAGCTCGCCTTTTTTGTGTCCGGTAGATTCGTGTTTTGGGGTTAAGGTGAAATTTTGGATTGGGTTGGTTGAATTTTGTACGCCCACACTGGATTTTGTGTGTATTTTGATCGTTGTTGGGCGGTTTTTAACCGCTTTGAAATTAAATTAAAAATAAGTGCAGAAAGGGGTTGTGTTGTGTGTGGGGATGCCTATAATGCGCTCCACGTTCTGAGAGGGGCAAGCGGGAAAGCTGGTTAGACTACGGTA
>NZ_BAABBN010000017.1:0-330 GCF_039537985.1 Litoribacillus peritrichatus | reverse complement strand
AATTAAATTAAAAATAAGTGCAGAAAGGGGTTGTGTTGTGTGTGGGGATGCCTATAATGCGCTCCACGTTCTGAGAGGGGCAAGCGGGAAAGCTGGTTAGGCTGCGGTTTAATTGGAAGTTTCGCGATTCAGGTTTGAATCACTTCTCCAGAAAGTTGAAAGAAAAAGGTTGACGCAGAGATTTAAATCGTTAGAATGTGCGTCCTCTTTCGAGATAACAGAAGCGGCTTAGGTTGCTTGAATTGGTTGTCTCACAGCTCTTTAAGAATTTGTTCAGATAATTCGTGTGGGCACTTGCTGATGTGTTGAAGGACATATATATGTAAGTGA
>NZ_BAABBN010000016.1:0-550 GCF_039537985.1 Litoribacillus peritrichatus | reverse complement strand
AAACCACTTCGTCGATCAAAACACGTGCTTTAAGATCGATAGACACACCAGACTGACCGGTCATGTCTGACAGTACTGAATCATCCAAAGACTCAAGTGCCTGAACGGAAGTTAATGGGGCAGCGATTGCAGCTACTAGAGCCAGCTTTTTGAAACCTTTCATGGAAGAACTCCTGATTATTATTTTTAATTTTTATTTAACAGAGCCGTTTTAACTCATAGATCCACTATAACGAACTATTCGTTCCAGAATACCCAACAATAAGCAAAGAAACCGCGTTCATGCCACACATTCAAAACCCACCTTTAGTTTAGGTTACCCTGAAACAGACCACCCACACCCACTAACACTCAAAAAAAGACAAAAAACCGTAACAAAAACACTCAACCAATCTCAAAAAGTAACACCCACAAAAAAAACCGCCCGAAGGCGGTTTTTTTTAAACCCGAAGAGTCTTAGGTATTAGTGACCGTATACAGTCAAAGTTGTACCAGACACGTCCAAGTTCTCTAGATGTACGTTACCGATTGAGCTAGTCACCAATCCAGC
>NZ_BAABBN010000015.1:464698-464995 GCF_039537985.1 Litoribacillus peritrichatus | reverse complement strand
CAGTTCAAATCTAAAAAGCATCATGACGTCATAAATATCACTGTATTAAACAAATGAAATTCACGAGTCACTTACATATATATGTCCTTCAACACATCAGTAAGTGCCCACACGAATTATCTGAACAAATTCTTAAAGAGCTGTGAGACAACCAATTCAAGCAACCTGAGCCGCTTCTGTTATCTCGAAAGAGGACGCACATTCTAACGATTTAAATCTCTGTGTCAACCTTTTTCTTTCAACTTTCTGGAGAAGTGATTCAACCTGAATCGCGAAATTCCCAACTAAACCGTAGTC
>NZ_BAABBN010000015.1:403715-464688 GCF_039537985.1 Litoribacillus peritrichatus | reverse complement strand
TGCCCCTCTCAGAACGTGGAGCGCATTATAGGCATCCCCACACACAACACAACCCCTTTCTGCACTTATTTTGAATTTAATTTCAAAGCGGTTAAAAACCACCCAACAGCGATCAAAATACACACAAAAGCACTCAAACCGAACAAATATCAACCAGCCACAGCCTGAACAAGATAGCCAACCAAAACACAAATCTACCGGACACAAAAAAGGCGAGCTTAGCTCGCCTTTTTTAACAAGAAGTCACTAACTGGATTTCTTTCTCTTTTCATTCAAAAACATTACCGGCCCGGAGGCTGCGTACACCATGAATCCAATCCACAAGACACGTGCCGGATCAATAGACACCAGCGCAATCACCAGCACCATTGAAATTAACGCAATAAACGGAACCTTATTCTTCAAATCGATATCTTTAAAGCTCGTATATTTAACATTACTGACCATTAGAATACCCGAACCCGCCACCACCAATGCAGCAAACCAAGATATATCTGAGCCATTCACCCCAACTTCGCTATACGCCCAAACCATTCCAGCCACAATCGCTGCCGCCGCCGGACTCGCCAAACCGATAAAATACTTTTTATCCACGATATCAATCTGCGTATTAAATCGCGCCAACCTCAACGCAGCACAAGCCACATAGATAAATGAAGCAACCCAACCTATTTGACCCAATGACTGCAATGCCCATGTAAACGAAACCAATGCCGGCGCCATCCCAAAAGCAACCATATCAGACAGACTGTCGTATTGAGCACCAAACTCACTTTGAGTATTAGTCAATCGCGCTACTCGCCCATCCAAACCATCTAGAATCATTGCTACAAAGATAGCAATTGCAGCTTTCTCAAAGTGACCGTTCATTGAAGCCACAACCGCATAGAAACCGGAAAATAATGCTGCCGTTGTAAACATATTTGGTAATAAGTAAAACCCTTTATGCTTGGCTTTCTTTACTTCATTACCTTCCGTATCAGAACAGTCGTTTTGCCCTGCCACTGAATTAACCTCTTTATCTTCTTGCTTCTCAACATCAGACATAATTAACAACACTCAAATAATGACAAACTAAATTCTATGGAAAATTCGATTACAAGCCAATGATCGTTCTCAATTTTCTTTACAAATATAAAAAAAGCGCAGCCTAAGCCACGCTTTCCGGTCAGTCAGTAACATTCACACTTACTGCCCTAACATTACAACTTAAGACTAAAGACCTAAAATCTTTTCACCACGAGCAATGCCAGAAACACCTGAACGCACAACTTCCAACACAGAAGTATTGCCTATTGCCTGAATAAACGCATCCAGCTTATCAGAAGTCCCAACAACCTGTATGGTATAAACAGAAGGTGTCATGTCAATGATCTGCGCCCGGAATACATCTGCCGTACGCTTTATCTCTGCACGCTGAGCACCGGATGCCCGGACTTTAATCAACAACAACTCACGCTCAACGTGCGCCCCTTCAGTTAAATCCACCAGCTTAACAACCTCAACCAACTTGTTAAGTTGTTTAGTTATTTGCTCAATGACTTTATCAGAGCCAATTGTGGTTACTGTCAATCGAGACAAAGTTGGATCTTCTGTGGGCGCCACAGTCAAGGACTCAATGTTATAGTTACGCTGCGAAAACAAACCAACAACACGTGACAACGCACCCGGCTCATTTTCCAGTAAAACTGAAATAATGTGTCTCATTAAGTACGCTCCGTCTTGCTTAACATCATATCTCTCATAGAACCGGTTGGAACCTGCATAGGATAAACATGCTCAGTCGGGTCTACCATTACATCCATAAATACCAGACGATCTTTCAACGAAAACGCTTCCTCCATCGCTGGTTCAAGATCTGCCAGCTTTTCAATACGCATAGCAACATGACCATAAGATTCAATCAACTTCTCAAAGTCCGGTAACGACTCCATGTAAGAGTGCGCATGTCTCGCTTCGTAGTTCAAATCCTGCCACTGCTTAACCATACCTAGCGCCTGGTTATTCAAGTTAAGAATTTTCACTGGCAAGTTGTATTGCTTACACGTAGAAAGCTCCTGGATATTCATCTGGAAGCTGCCTTCACCGGTCACACATACCACATCGTTATCAGGGTAATTCAGCTTGATGCCCATTGCGGCAGGCAGACCAAAGCCCATCGTTCCCAAACCGCCCGAGTTAATCCAGCGATTCGGTTTATCGAACTTGTAATACTGGCATGCAAACATCTGGTGCTGGCCCACATCAGAAGTCACATAAGCATCACCCTTTGTCACCTTATAAAGCGTTTCGATCGCTTGCTGAGGCTTAATGTAATCGCCCTCTGCGTTATAACGCATTCCGTGATGTGCTTTCCATTCATCGACCTGACGCCACCAATTAACCATGGCTTCTTTTTCTATTTCTTTTCTGGACGACTTCACCAAATCCAGCATTTCATTCAGAACCTGATCCACAGGTCCTACAATCGGAACATCCACATTCACAGTTTTAGAAATAGACGCAGGATCAATATCAATATGAACAATTTTCGCATTCGGGCAGAACTTCGACGTATTATTCGTTACACGATCATCAAAACGAGCACCAACCGCAATAATCAGATCACTGTGGTGCATGGTCATATTGGCTTCGTAAGTACCATGCATACCCAACATACCCAGATACTGACGATCCGTAGCCGGATAGCCACCCAAGCCCATTAAGGTATTCGTAACAGGCACACCAAGGATTTTAGCCAACTCCGTTAACTGCTTCGACGCTTTACCTAAGATAACACCACCACCTGCGTACAACACAGGACGTTTGGCTTCAAAAATCATATCAACGGCTTTTTTAATCTGCCCGGTATGACCTTTCGCGGCAGGTGCATAAGAACGCAGCTTTACCTTAGAAGGGTAACTGTATTCATAACGTTCATTCGGCAGCGTCATATCCTTTGGAATATCAACAACAACCGGCCCCGGTCGACCTGTTTCAGCCAGATAAAACGCCTTTTTAATAATCTCAGGAATTTCTTTCGGATCTTTCACTGTCATGCTGTGCTTAACAATCGGGCGAGTTACACCAACAATATCCGTCTCCTGGAATGCATCCTCACCAATCAAGTGAGATGGCACTTGCGCACAAAGCACAACCATTGGAATGGAATCCATGTAAGCCGTTGCAATGCCTGTCACGGTGTTCGTTGCTCCCGGACCTGATGTCACTAAAACAACACCCGCCTTGCCAGCAGCCCGTGCGTAACCATCCGCCATGTGAGTCGCGGCCTGTTCATGACGGACGAGCACGTGCTTCACATCTGACTGGCGATACAAAGCATCATAAATATGCAGGGCTGCACCGCCCGGATAACCATAAATATACTCAACGCCTTCATCGCTTAAAGCGCGAATCAGCATATCTCCGCCGGAAAGTAATTCCACCTTTGAGTCCTCTAAAAAGAAACCGTGCGTGTTAACGCACATTAATTACATATACACCGCGCAAAACCAGCAGTGTTTCATTATGATGTACCACATTAGCAGAGCAATAAGACAGCAGCGTAAGCCGTATTAATACCCCGATAACGCTTTTTTGGCGTTGTACCCGATTTCGGCGGTTGACCAAAGACGGATAAAGACAGGTTCCAAGAACTATGCGGCTTCTTGCTCTTGGACCCAAATTAGGATGTTCTCAGGGATTGCCCGAATATCCTGACTTATATTTGGGCTGAATATTCTGACATCACGCGGAATAAAGTCAATAGATATAACAAACTCACTGTTGATATATCATACAATTTATATAGATTATCCTTAATAGATAACAAACGACTGAGCTTTAACCTTATGAAAACACCTAAAATCGCCTTTTTCGCTACCGTAATAGCACTCAACACCTTGCTTTCAGCGAATGCAGTAAGTGATGTCTTTTATAAGTGGGTAGATGAAAACGGAACAACGCATTACGGCAGCAAGCCATCAAAAGAACATCAATCAGACAAAGTCAGAACACAAGGCCGTTCCTCTGGCCCTGTATCTAAAATGGCTCCAAAAGCCCAAGCCTCTGAAACAGAAAGTGCAAGCACTAACTCAGAAGGCACCATTGCTTACGACGCAGAAGAGCTAGCAAAATATTGCACAAGCATGAAAGACCGGCTTTCGCTTATGACATCAAGCAATCAAATAAAACAGAGAAACAAAGACGGCAGCGTCGTCATGCTAAAAGAAGAAGAAAGACAAGCACAAATCAGCGAAATCAAACAAAAGATTGCAGACACATGTAACTGACAGACACTTTCATAAGAATGGCCGACAAGTCATTGACCCCAAAATCAAATAAGATATGTTTGTATTCGAAAATGTGCACTGTTAGCCAGTTTATGACTAACGGCCACATAGAAAAGTTAGGTAGTATTAAATAAAACTATAACAACAGGCTGCTTAGAAGGAGCCAATAATAATGATAAAAAATATACGAATAGCACTATTACTCTCTCTGACCTTAATCCTAGCTTCAGGCTGCTCCAGCTTTGGGTCAGCAATGAAAGCAAGTCCGTCAGGCATTCATGCCATGGGATTTGCGACCATCAGCGCCGAAGACATCGAAGACAAATATACAGACGAAGATTCAAAGTGGTTTGCTTACAAGGGTCTACGCGTTCATTACAAAGATAAAGGCGAAGGCGAACCCATTGTATTGATTCACGGAATTATGTCTTCGCTCCACACCTGGGATGACTGGTCAAAAGAACTTGAAAAAAACTACCGTGTCATTCGTATGGATCTTCCCGGCTTTGGCTTAACCGGCCCTTTGCCCGAAGAGCTTGAATATGAAAAAGGCGAATTCATTGCTTTTCTACACTCGTTCACCACTGCTCTTGAGTTAGAGAAATTTGCATTAGCGGGTAACTCTTTAGGTGGCTACATGAGTGCTCATTATGCTTCGGAGTTCCCGGATCAGGTCAGCAAACTGATTCTACTGGACCCAATTGCGTACCCTCAGGATGTCCCTTGGGTAATCTCTGCAGCAAACCTTCCCGGAATTTGGCACATGTCCAAAAAAGTCGTTCCACCTTGGTTAGTTTCCTTAAACGTTGAAGAAGTTTATGGCGACAAAACCCGAATCAAACCGGAACACATGGAGCGTTACGTCCAGTTAAGCATGCGCAAAGGTAACCGGGAATCCTACGCAGAAGTGCTAAAACTCATTTACGAGAAAAGCCAACCGGGCAGCGAAATATTTCCTTTCCAACAGATCACCGCACCAACCTTGCTTATGTGGGGAGAAAAAGACAAATGGGTTCCGACTTCTCAGATTCCACACTGGGAAAAAGACATCAGTGATATCCAAACGCTTGTTTACCCGGGCGTCGGCCACGTACCTATGGAAGAAACGCCTAAGCAAACCGTTAAAGACGCAATTTCATTCTTAAAGTCTGAACTTAAAATACAAACAGAGACCACCAACCAAGCAGCAAAAAACCAACCAAAAATTGAGAAGGCCGCCACCAATACAGAAAGTTCAACAGAAAACTCAGGCGCTTAAACCTCAAAACCCGCCAATGAGCCTGAAGACTTAAACCTTACAGGCTCATTGACAGTTAAGTTATCAATTTAAGAAAAGACCACCTTACCTTCCACTATGTTTGCCTGAATGGTATCACCAGAGATAAATTCTCCAGCCAACAGCGCCTCAGCCAGTGGGTTTTCAAGGTAACGCTGAATGGCCCGTTTTAAAGGTCTTGCGCCATACACTGGGTCATAACCGGCCTCACAAATGGTCGACATAAGTTCATCCGACAGCTCTAGTTTCAATTCTCGCTCCGCCAAACGCTGGTACAAACGCTCCAGTTGAATGGAAGCAATACCAGAGATTTGATCTCGTGCCAGTGAATGAAATACTACAGTTTCATCAATACGGTTAATAAATTCAGGCCTGAAGTGCTGACCAACCACATCCATCACCATGGCCTTCATTTCTTCATAACTGGTCTCATCCGTTTTGGCTTGAGTTGCCTCCGAACCAAGGTTCGATGTCATCACGATGACCGTATTCCGAAAATCCACAGTTCGGCCTTGACCATCCGTAAGGCGGCCGTCTTCCAGTACCTGAAGCAATACATTAAAGACATCAGGATGGGCTTTTTCTACCTCATCCAACAGCAGTACTGAGTAAGGTTTTCTTCGAACCGCTTCGGTTAAATAGCCGCCTTCCTCATAACCAACGTAACCCGGAGGCGCACCGATCAGTCTTGCCACCGAATGTTTCTCCATGAACTCCGACATATCAATACGAACCATGGCATCTTCTGTATCAAACAGAAAAGAAGCCAAGGACTTACAAAGTTCGGTTTTACCCACGCCGGTTGGCCCTAAGAACAAAAACGAACCATTGGGTCGATTCGGATCAGACAAGCCAGCCCGGGATCGGCGAACTGCGTTTGCCACCGCAATCACAGCCTCATCTTGCCCGACCAGACGCTCATGCAGCGCATCTTCCATCCGCAACAGCTTGTCTCGTTCGCCTTCCAGCATTTTAGTGATGGGGATTCCGGTCCAACGAGAGACAACCTCTGCCACTTCCTCTTCCGTTACCCGGTTTCGTAGCAGCGTCTTTTCCTGCTCCTGGGCTTCGCTGGCCCGCTCTAGCTCTTTCTCCAACATCGGGATCGTCCCGTATTGAAGTTCAGACATTAGCGACAAATCACCGTTTCGTCTCGCCGTTTCCAGATCCTGTCGTGCTTTTTCCAAATCCGCCTTAACCTGATGCTCCCCTTGTAACGACGCTTTTTCAGACATCCAGATTTCTTCAAGATCGGCGTATTCTTTCTGCACATTACTGATAGTGTTCATCAGCTCTTCCAATCGCTTTTTAGACGCTCGATCACTCTCCTTCTTAAGCGCTTCGGCTTCGATTTTAAGCTGGATGAGCCGACGTTCTAGGCGATCAAGATTTTCTGGTTTTGAGTCAATTTCCATCCGAATTCGACTCGCCGCTTCGTCCACCAAATCAATGGCCTTATCCGGAAGCTGGCGATCCGAGATATAACGATGCGATAACTTCGATGCGGCGATGATTGCCGAATCAGTAATCTCTACCCCATGATGCACTTCATAACGCTCTTTCAAGCCCCGTAAAATGGCAATGGTGTCCTCTTCGGTTGGCTCTTCCACCAAAACCTTTTGAAAGCGGCGTTCAAGCGCAGCGTCTTTTTCGATGAACTGACGATATTCATCCAACGTGGTTGCACCGACACAATGCAACTCGCCACGGGCTAATGCTGGTTTCAACATATTCCCGGCATCCATAGAGCCTTCACTCTTGCCCGCACCAACCATAGTGTGCAATTCATCAATGAACAGAATAATTTGACCTTCTTGCTTGGCAAGTTCATTCAGGACGGCTTTGAGACGTTCCTCAAATTCGCCTCGATACTTGGCACCAGCAACCAACGCCCCCATATCCAGAGATAAAACTTTTTTATCTTTTAGCCCTTCAGGGACTTCGCCGTTAATAATGCGCTGGGCCAAACCTTCTACGATGGCCGTTTTACCAACGCCTGGTTCACCAATCAATACCGGATTATTTTTCCGTCGACGCTGAAGAACCTGAATGGTTCTTCGAATCTCATCATCTCGACCAATCACAGGGTCGAGCTTGCCTGACTCTGCTTTTTCCGTCAGATCTACGGTGTACTTATCCAAGGCTTGTCTTTGCTCTTCAGCTTCCGGACTCTTCACTGACTCACCTCCACGCACCTCTTCAATCGCTTTCACCAACGCATCACGAGTTAACCCCGAAGCACGCAGCGCATCCCCGAGCCGACCTTTATCTTCCACCCCAGCCAGCAACACCAACTCGCTTGAAATGTATTGGTCGCCCTTCTGTTGGGCCTCTTTATCCGCACGATTCAACAAACGCCCCATATCATTGGACATATGCACATCGCCATCACTGCCGGATACCGTCGGCAAATCCCGCAACTGAGTCTCTAGTTCTTGTTCGAGTTTAACTAAGTCCCCTCCCGATTTTTTAATGATCGCTTTGAGGCCATTGCCATCATCACGCAACAGCGCACTCATTAAATGCGCTGGTTCAATAAAATTATGATCTTTACCAATCGCCAACGACTGTGCATCAGACAATGCCACTTGGAGCTTGCTTGTTAGCCTATCAATTCGCATAACAATTCCTCTGAAAATAAGCCTTTACGTTAGATCTGACGAATAGGACGTAAACGGCTTAATACCTATGTTAAGGAATTTATTGGGGCAACTATTTTTAGTTTCAAGGGAGGTTTAAGAGAGATAACCAAAAAGATTGATTATTTTTTGATCCAAATCATCGAAGCCATACGACCCGTAGTGCCTTCTCGACGAAATGAGTAAAAGCGTTCGTCTTTCCAAGTACAAAAACCGCCACCAAACACCTGATGGACACCGATTAAGCCTAATCGAATTCTGGCAAGCTCGTACAAGTCGGCATAATATTTACCACGGGATTGGTAATCCGGCTGAAAAGCTTGGTCTGTAGCAGGATGGTGCTCTACAAACTCTCTTCGCACTTCACCGCCCACTTCAAATTGATGACGCCCGATGGCCGGCCCCATCCACGCTAATACGGATGAAGGGGCCACCCCCATGGTTGCCACCGTTTTTTCCAACACGCCCGACGCTAAACCTCGCCAACCGGCATGTGCCGCAGCAACAACAGACCCTTGCTCATCGGTGAATAATACTGGCAGACAATCCGCCGTCATAACCACGCACGGCAAGTTAGCTTCATGGGAATACACCGCATCCCCTTCGCGTACTTTGCCGTCATCCTTTGCTTCGACAACCTGCGTGCCATGCACTTGAGTTAACCATTGCCCCACTCGTTTGAGTCGGCAAAGATGTAAAAAACGAGCCCGGTTTTTTACCACGTTTGCAGGCGAGTCTCCGACATGATCGCCCATATTAAATGAATCATAAGGCGCAGGGCTAAATCCACCAATACGAGTACTGACGCAAGCTTTTACGTGATCCGGAGCGGGCCAATCCGCCCATATGAGACTGGACAAACTTGAACTTGCATCCGTCATACACTCACCTTTAGTTATCTTCTTCAGCCAAACACGCCAACAGTTCCACCATATCTTGCGGTAATTCGACTTCCCACGCCATATCTTCTCCCGTGATTGGGTGAACCAACTCCAAGCGCTTGGCATGCAACGCCTGTCGCTTAAACGACTGAAGCATATTCAAAAGAGCAGGAGAAGCACCTTTCGGAATCCTCATTCTGCCTGCGTATACCGCATCACCAATCAACGGGTAGCCAAGATGAGACATATGGACACGAATTTGGTGAGTACGACCCGTCTCTAGTTTCAGGCGAATGTGTGTATGGTTCTGATAACGATCCATCACACGATAATGGGTGATTGCCGGCTTACCTGAAGCGATAACGGCTTGCTTCATGCGACTCACCGGATGCCTGCCGATCGGCTCGTCCACAACGCCCCCGCCGGTCATGACACCCTGAACGACAGCCTCATACTCTCGCCCCATTTCCCTGGTCTGCAACTGATCAACCAAATCCGTTTGAGCCTCAATCGTCTTTGCAACGACCATTAAGCCAGAAGTATCCATGTCCAGGCGATGTACAATTCCAGCCCTCGGCACAACTTCGATGCCCGGATAATGATACAAAAGCGCATTCAACAAGGTACCGTTATAATGACCTGCTGCAGGATGTACCACCAGCCCTACCGGCTTATTAATCACCAGAATATCGTCATCCTCATAGACAATTTCCAGCGGGATATTTTCAGCTTGCCATTGATTTACGTCTTCTAGCTCGGCTTCAATTTCCAACAGTTCCCCACCCCAAAGTTTTTCTTTGGGTTTGAGTGTTTTACCATCGATGGTCAGCTCTCCGGATTTGATCCAGCCCTGGAGCCGGACTCTTGAATATTCGCTGAACAATTTAGATGCAATTTGATCAACTCGCATACCACTCATATCTTCAGGGACAGTTTGTGACTCAGATATTTGACGGGACATATTTCTAAACTTTTTCCTTCATTAATGACAAAGCAACTTCGACAACAATTTGTGCTTCAAATCTCTGTAACCACGATGCGATGTATGCTTAAATGCTTGACCTAAGTTCTTATTATATCTGTTGACTGTGTATGATGTTAAAAAGATTCTCATTTATTATTGTTTTATTTGCACTTTTGGCTGGTTGCTCCAGCGATGATAAAAAACCGGACGAACCCGAAAAAACAGAATTAGAGTACTATTCTGACGCCCAGGAACTGATGGATACTGAACAACATTTTCAGGCCATCAAAGAGCTGTCAGATCTGGAAAACTATTACCCGTTTGGCCGCTACGCGGAACAAGCCAAACTTGAGCTGATGTTCAACTACATCCGCCTTGATGATTACACTAACGCCCACGCAACCGCCGAGCGTTTTCTGCGCCTGCATCCGAGACACCCAAAAGTAGACTACGCATATTATGTACGTGCTCTCTCAACTTACTACATGACCCGTGGTTTCTTCGATTCTTTCATATCCATTGACCGAGCAGAACGAGACATGGGCATCATTGAAGACGCCTTTACCGAATTCAGTGAGTTCCTGAGCAAATACCCCAAGAGTCAATACGCTGTGGATGCCCGTCAACGGATGCTGCACCTGCGCGACTACCTAGCCAACCACGAAATTTATGCTGCGCGCTATTTAATTCGTCGCCAGGCGTTTGCTGCTGCCGCCAATCGAGGTAAATACATAGTCACCCGATTCCAAGGAACAACGGCTGTGCCAGAAGGCTTAGCAATCATGGTCGAGTCTTATCAAAAACTTGGGCTGGACGACCTTGCAAATGACTCTCTGAGTGTTCTGGTGGCCAATTACCCGGACTATAAAGATCTGGACGAAAACGGCCAACTTAACATTAAAGATGTACACAGCAACGACCAACGCTCTTTCCTGAACATTTTAACCTTTGGATTACTTGGCTAGCATTTAAGCCACAACATAAAACCACATAAAAAAGGGAGCTACGCAGCTCCCTTTTTTATGTTCATCAATCGGTCTCTTCCATTACTCTCCAATATGCCAACCGGACGTAATCGGATAACGGCGATCTTTGCCAAACCCTCTTTGCGTAATGCGAATACCTATCGGTGCCTGACGGCGCTTGTACTCGTTTAAATCCACCAAGCGCACCACACGATAGACTTCATCCTTATTAAAGCCTTTTGCAACAATACCATCCGCGCTGACGTCTTCTTCGATGTACAAGCGTAAAATTTCATCCAGTACATCGTAAGGCGGTAGCGAGTCTTCATCTTTTTGGTCAGGCGCTAACTCAGCAGAAGGAGGCCTGGTGATGACTCTGTCCGGGATGACTTCTGAGAGCGTATTGCGATAGCGGCTCAACTCATAAACCAATGTTTTTGGTACATCTTTCAAAACGTCAAAGCCACCGGCCATATCACCGTATAAGGTCGAGTAACCAACAGCCATTTCAGATTTATTACCGGTAGTTAATACCAAGTAACCTTTCTTATTGGAAATAGCCATCAACAGGACACCCCGGCAGCGTGCCTGTAGATTTTCCTCAGTGGTATCACGCTGAGTCCCTTCAAACTCACTTTCCAGCATGGTCATGAAGGAATTATAGGGTTGCTCAATAGGAATCACGCTGTAACGCACGCCCAGCGTATTGGCTTCAGCTTCTGCGTCATGCAAACTCATTTGCGATGTATATTTAAAGGGCATCATGACAGCTTCGACCCGTTCCGGCCCAAGTGCATCGACGGCCACCGCAAGCGTCAGTGCGGAGTCAATACCACCTGAAAGCCCTAGAACCACGCCTTTAAAACGGTTTTTATTAACATAATCACGAACGCCTGTGACCAATGCCTGATACGCAGATTCGTGATGGGTAACCCCCTCATGCAGTTCTCCGGAAATTTCCAACGAGTCATGCTCCGCCTTCACGGTCAAAGGAATAAGTGCTTCTTCATAAAATGGCCCTTGAGCGACTTTATTCCCTAACGAGTCTATGGCCATTGATGCACCGTCAAACACCAGTTCATCCTGACCACCCACCTGGTTTACATAAAGGAGGCCCACATCATGCTCACGGCACTGTTTCTCTATTAATTGATAGCGCTCTTCCGACTTATTCAAATGAAACGGCGACGCATTAAGATTCAGAATACACTGAGCACCGGCTTCCACGGCCCTCAAAACAGGCTCTGGATGCCAAACGTCTTCACAAATCGTTAACCCAAACGAAATGCCTTCTATATCCAATACCGTTGCTTTACGTTTACCCGGCGTAAAATAACGTTTTTCGTCAAACACCTGAAAATTCGGTAGTTTTTGTTTGTGGTAATGAGCCAATTCAGCACCGGCGTACAACACCACAGCCGAATTATACAAATGACCTTGTTCGGTCAAAGGCAATCCGACAACGGCATACACATCCCGAGGCAGCTCCAATTTCATTCTGTCTAAAGCGGAGTTAATTCGGGTGGTTAAACTGGGCCGAAGCAAGAGATCTTCAGGCGGATAACCGGTTAAAACCAGCTCCGGGAATAAAACAACATCCGCATTATAAAGCGCTTTTGCCTGTTCTACTTTCTCAATTACCAATGAGGTGTTGCCTTCAACATCACCGACCAAAGGGTTAACCTGAGCCATCACTACAGTTAACGCTGTCATTTCTTATCCTTTGATAGTTTTAATAAAGCTGGTGCGCATTGTCTTAAATCTTATACCATTTAGCAAAACAGAATACACAACAAGCTAAAATCAAGACATTCAACAAAAGTGCCAGGGAAATAAACCACGTTATGCCTCAAAAACTATGGCTGCCAAACAGGCGGTTGATTGAAGTTTACAATTATTATCGGTTGCTATTATCACTCAGCTTAGCCATTGCCGTGACTGAGCTGATCAGCACTGACATTGTAGGGGGGCGCTCCCCGGAACTGTACCAGACCACCAGCTACATTTATTTATTCTGCGCGCTCGTACTCACCGCAGTGTTGATGGTGCTGCGAAAGGTTTATATCTGGCAGATCATTACGGCCATCTCCATCGATATCACCTTTCTGACCATTCTTATGTACGCCAGCGGAGGCATTCAAAGTGGTTTAGGTAATCTGGTAATCATCGCAGTGGCGTGTGGAAACATCATCACCACGGGCCGGTTTGGTATTTTGTTAGCGGCCATTGCCACCATCGCTACACTTTACATGGAGTTTTATCTGCAACTTCAACACAGTGCTTCAGCTTCAGGGTATGTACGCGCCGGATTACAAGGGCTGATGTATTTTGGTACTTCACTGCTCATTCAAAACATCACCAAACGCATCGATGAGAGTGAGTCTTTAGCCAAAAAACGCGCCAAGGAAATTATCAACCTGGAACAACTGAACAAGATGATCATTCAACGAATGAGAACCGGCATCATTGTTTGTTCAGAAAACGGCACCATTCACTTAGTCAATGAAGCAGCAAAAGAACTGATGCCTGCCGGAGATCCCAGCAGCCAAACTTTTTATTCCTCAGAACAACTCCCTCCACTGATTCATCAATACCTGTCTGACTGGCGGCTAGGCCTGAAACATCAATTTGCAACCTACACATCCTTAGGCGGACACTCAGAAGTTCGATGCAGTTTTGCGCGCCTGACGTCACACTCTAATGAAATACTCATTTTTCTGGAAGACGCATCAAAACTTAAACGAGAAGCACAACAACTCAAACTGGCATCACTGGGTCGTTTGACCGCTAGCATCGCTCATGAAATCCGGAATCCGCTGGGTGCAATCAGCCACGCGGCCCAACTGCTTCAAGAGTCGGAAGGCCTCGACAAAGCCGACCTCAAGTTGTCTAACATCATCCAAAGCCATTGCTTACGGGTGAACCGTATCATTGAGAATGTATTACAGCTGTCCCGAAGGAAAGTAGAAGCGTCCGACACCATTAATTTATCCTCCTGGCTGCCAGTCTTGTCGCAAACCATCAAAGAAGAAAACAAAGACTGTGAGATTACTTTAACGATCCACCAGGACATCACAGCACAATTCGTGGCGAGCCAACTTGAACAGGTGGTTTCTAATTTAGTGAACAACGGACTGAGATACAGTAAACAAAATACCAATAAATCAACCATTGAATTGGCCACAGATATCGACAAACACAGCGGCCTGCCCTATCTTGATGTGATTGATGACGGTCCCGGCATAACCGAAGCCGAACCTCATAAAGTATTTGAGCCGTTTTACACGACCGACAGTACATCCGGAACGGGGCTGGGTTTATTTATTTCAAGAGAACTCTGTGAACTCAACCAGGCGAACCTCGAATACATAAAACACCCGAATAAGGGCAGTCAATTTCGTATAACTTTTGTCCATCCTGAAAAGATAATTTAAATCATGAATCAACAAGTGCTCGTAATCGATGATGAACCAGATATCCGTGAATTATTAGACATCACATTAATGCGGATGGGCATCGATGCTGTTCTGGCCGAAAACATCACTCAGGCAAAGAATATTCTGGCCAGTCAAAGTTTCGATTTATGCCTGACGGACATGAACTTACCGGATGGAAATGGCATTGAGCTTATTTCGCACATTCAGCAGACAAACCCGAACCTGCCAGTCGCCGTCATTACCGCTTACGGCAGTATGGAAACAGCGGTGTCGGCCCTAAAAGCAGGCGCATTTGACTTCATTTCCAAGCCCGTGGATTTAAAACATCTACGCGATCTCGTCCAGTCTGCATTCAAACTGCCTTCTTCATCAAAAACATCGTCCGGCCCGGCGGAACCCATCTCGAGTGAAGCTAAAACCAATAAAATCCTTGGCAATTCCAATGCCGTCGCATTACTGAGGAAACAAGTAACCAAACTCTCTCGCAGCCAGGCGCCTGTTTACATCCACGGCGAGTCCGGCAGTGGTAAAGAGTTAGCGGCCCGTCTGATTCACGAACTCGGCCCAAGGTCTGATGGCCCCTTCATTGCGGTTAACTGTGGCGCCATCCCGAGTGAGTTGATGGAAAGCGAATTTTTTGGCCATAAAAAAGGGGCGTTCACTGGCGCCACTGAAAATAAAGAAGGTTTTTTCCAAGCCGCCAGTGGAGGTACTTTATTCTTAGACGAAGTTGCAGACCTCCCGCTCGCCATGCAAGTAAAATTACTTCGCGCCTTGCAAGAAAAGTCTGTCCGGCCCGTTGGTGAACAAAAAGAAGTCTCCATCGACGTTCGAATTTTAAGCGCAACACATAAAGATCTCGCCAAAGAAGTCGATGAAGGGAACTTCCGCCAAGACCTTTTTTATCGAATCAATGTGATTACACTGAACGTCCCCTCACTGAGAGAAAGGAAAGAAGATATAGAGCTGTTGGCGTCTAAAATTTTAGAAAAGATTGCTCAGGAATGGCAGATGGATCAAATCCAACTGGACCCGACATCAATGACCGCCCTGAAGAATTATCATTTCCCCGGTAACATTCGAGAGCTCCAAAACATTCTGGAACGGGCCTACACCTTGTGTGAAGGCGATGTCATCAGTCCTGAAGACCTTCAGTTACCCTCCACGACGAACGCTTCAACCCTTGATGAAACACAGGTCGACATTTCGGAGATCGAAGCCTTAGACGATTATTTAGAGTCCATAGAGAAAAAAGCCATTCAACAAGCCCTCGAAGAAACCCGCTGGAATAAAACGGCGGCGGCTAAGCGGCTGGGCATCACCTTCCGGGCACTGAGATATAAGCTAAAGAAACTAGATATGGAATAAATAAGTGCACTAAATTACATACCGTTTCAAATAGTCACCAATCATCATATGAAAAGAGGAACCAGTACTCATTATTATGGGTAGAGAAAGCCATAATAAAAACAAGTGCAGACGACATCTAATATTATGAACAAAAATATTCGCGGTTTTTCTCTACTCGAACTGACTATTGTGATTGCAATTGTAGCTGTTACCGCCTATTTGGCGGCACCATCCTTCAACCAATGGCGAAATAAACACAATGTGGAAACGGCCGTCAGCACCCTCATGGACGCAATCAACTTCACTCGCTATACCGCCATAGAAACCGACAGTACCATCACCTTATGCCCCACCAAAGATCGCCAAACCTGCTCTTCAGACTGGCAAGGGGCAATTATGATTTTCAAAGACTTGGATAAAAACAGAACTCTGGATCAACAAGATGAACTCATTCGGGTAGAAACCTTAAACCTTGATGGCTTCATCAAATCCGAGTCTTGGTTCGGCAGCAACCGATATTTACAAATGACACCAAATGGACTCACCAATAACCAGAACGGCCGATACACCATTTGCCCCAAAAATGGCGATGATCAGCTCGCTCGGCAGATCATCATTAACCGTAGGGGCAAAGCTCGCTTGGCGAAAGACTGGAATCAGGACGGCATCATCGACGGCAACAAAGGCAACCCGATCAGTTGTTCCAATAACGCAGCTTAAATGCCATTATTACCAAGCAATACAGCCTGACTCGGATTCAAGCCTGCAGCCATTACCATGGTGATCGTACGTTAAACTGCCATCGCTTTTGGCACTGGTCGTCAAAGCCTGAGCAACCAATAGATAAGAACGATCTACATTCTCTCCTTCGATCTCAATTTGATAATGCGTAACCTCATCATTACGAGGTATTTGAGTTTCACACACTTGATCCAAGGCTGTGGTCACTTCCACTAAAGAACCCTTTTTGGTTTTAAGCTTTGCTAACTTAATGCCACATGAAACCAAGTACTGCTTCGCAAGTTCTCTTCGGTTTTCAATCACAAACTTCTGATAACTGGGCACCGACATCAACATCAAGATGCCGATGAGCGAAACCACAACCATTAGCTCAATAAGCGAAAAACCCGACTGATCTTGATGACTCAATGCACTCTCCAGGATAAAAGGCGATGAACACGGACAGTGCTCAGCGGGTTAGCAACACAAAGTAGACAGGCGTCTTCGGTTGCCGTCTCGATTTGCTCAACGCTGTATACCTCAAGCCACTGGGATGATCGGTTATGCTTTTGATACACAATATCAAACCGATAAAAGCGCTTTTGGGCCATTAAAGTTTGGGAATGTAATTCCAGGCTCGGCTTGACTAGCGCATTAAACTCTGCATCGAGTGAACGATCTAGGAGCTCACCCCTAATACTCCAATCGGCTTGATTCGATTCACTACATACTAACAATTGATCTGAGTTACCCGCCAAGTCCAGACAATATTGAAGCCCCTGAATTACACCAGAAGAAGACGCCAAAGCCTTAACAAGCCGGGATCTCACACCTCGATATTCTCGCTTTACCGCTAAGCGTTGGTCATAAAATCCGACAATTTTTAATTGAGAAAAAGTGGATTTTCCAACCGCTAAAACCGACGACGTAACAATCAAAAGCAAAAACAACACCCAAAGCAGAACTGAACCACGCTCTCTAGCCATTGGGTAACACCACCAATGTTGTAAACTTTCGCGACATAAAGTCCTCTGGCGAAGACCTCTGCCAGTAATTACTCTTAAACGGATTGCTTTCAATGGGTTTATACGCCGTAACTACGACTCTTAAAGCCACTGGGTTCATTAGCTCGGGATTAAACTCGGACGCACTGACGTATTGATCCGGCACACCATCCAAACGACCGGACTCAAATACAGTTCCCAAAAATGAGCCCTGATCCACTGCGACCTCATAAGATATATCGTCAATACCTTCTGTAATCCAATCCACCAGCCGACCGGACGAGCATTTAAGCTCTTTCCCTCCTAGCTCATACGCTTCAACCGACAGTTGATCCACCACCAGGCTATGACTTATTTTATTTCCCAAACAATTCCTCACTTCTCCAATCAAAGGAAGCTCAGACTGGTAACGCACTATTAAGTCATCACCTGAAAACGAAATTGCAGGCTGATCACCAGTTCCCGCTCCGGCCTTTTCTATATTTATCTCCATGTACCTTAGGACGAAGCGGCCTATCTCATTACTTTCAATCGAAACCTGTTGTGATCTGGTCAAAGACAAAATCGAAATAAACCACTCCGTTGCCGCAACACTCAGCGAAACGGACAACAAAGTTGCTAACATCATTTCAACCAAAGAAAAGCCTGTCTGGCGCTGTGCTACCATACCGGACGCTCAATACAAAATTCAGTGGAAGCACAACTATTCACATCCGCATCGAACCAGGCAACTGCCATACAAATTCCCTCAGGACAAGAAAACACTCTGGCACTGGCTCCGGGAAAGGTGCTTATTAGTGTGTTCGCAAGGTGGGCATGGTCTAAAGAAACCAGCTGTTCTGGAGAGCAGGGGTTGCAGCTGAATGAACTTACACGACTAAGATCATCTATAAGATAGCGCTGACCATTTTCAGAATTGAGATAAATACGTCGAGAGGTTTCTTCAATCAGTTCATAAGCCTGACCTACATAGTAGGCATGATCAATATCACTTTGGGTTTCGATTTGGAGGCGAGCGATGCCTACCACGGAAACCGACACAAGCACCAATGAAACTTGAATCTCTAAGAAGGAAAATCCAGAAGAATTCGGCATAAATCACAGTCCTTTGTGACATATCAGGTGAATAAGTAACCTGAATATAGAGCCGAATTTTTAATATGTAACTCCCTCTTTTTTCGGAAATTACAGCTTTCTTTCAAAAATAATAATTACTGCTTACATGCACCTGGGGCAGTCCCCCCTCCCGGAGGGCTGTATTCCAAAGTTCCGTTTAATCCAATGGTGATCGTTCCACAAATATCAGAGCTCTGACTATTTTTCGGAACCGCTTTCAACTGAAATGAATGCTTATCAGCAGCAGAAATGGTAATTGTATACAGGTTCGTAATTGAATCATCCAGTTCCATGAGTAAAGTCGAACTAGGAGTTCCAGTGTCTCCACCACCCGACGCCAATCCTTTATACGTTGTATTTTCAAAATAATACTGGCGCATTTCCAACTCAAGGGCCGTTAATTGCTCCAGAGCATCTGCTCGATTACCTTGCTGCAGGAACAACTGATACTGAGGGTAAGCAACAAAACCCAGCACACCGATAATAGCTATTGCAATCATCAGCTCAATTAAAGAAAAGCCTTTCTGTTTTTTGAATTGGCTAGTCATTATTTAACTCCTTTAACCGCCGCTTACCCTCTGACGCTGAAATTGATTTCATCTCAATTACTTGTGAGTTAGCAATGTTTTTTCCTAAGAGTAAATTAACTTCAACCCAAGAACCCGTTGAGATAGAAGAACAAGAAACTAATTTTTTCCCCTTTTTATCAAAGCAATTTATTAACTTTGAGACAGGAACAAAACGATCCGACAGCACTAAATGATCTTCGGTAAAAACATCTACCTGCCCAACCAACACCAAGTTCTCCTGAGTTGATTTATCGACAGGAGCGGCATAAGCATTTGCTGTTAACGACAGTAACAGAATTAATAAAAACTTCATGGTAATCTCCTACTTCAGCTCTTCCCATGACATTCTGTCTGGGTACTCACCAAAGATGTTAGATTTAATAAACTCAGGCTTATCAAACGTTGATTGCCCAATGCCTTTATTTCCTAGCACCGTCATTCCTCCTGGCGGAGAGTCCAGTTGGTAACCTGCAATATTTTCATCTATGCCCAAATCAAATACAGCGGCATCAGGGTTCGAACCAAACAATAATGATACAGCCATGGCATAACCAGTGGCACCAAAGGCACATGGGTCTGATTCAGGAATTAACGTGTTAAACAATAAAAAATCAGTAAACAAAATTGGATGGTGTACAACCCGTTCTCCCGCCGCAGGAAGCCTTATATACCACCCCATTTTCTGTCCCGTTGAAGAACCATAGTCAAACGTCGCTTCATCTTCATTTTTAGGTTCAATAAAGCGGACATTAGTGGTCTCACCGTCTACAGAGACTGATTCACTCTTGATCACGCGCTCTGCAAATAAACTGCCATTACCAGATATTGATAACTCATATTGGCTATTAGCATGCATCACCCCATAGAAATGCTCAATATCGGTAGTTTCATGATCACCTTCTGCAATGAATTGCCCAGAGCCAAAAAATAGCAATTGATTTGGCCATGTATCAATTGACGTTTTGACCGGATTATTAACCGCAATCACTTTAGTGGTGATAGGTCTTCCTCCCTCAGTTTTAAAAACAGGGTCAATGTCATTACCGGAGTAGCTTTGTGGAATACCATCCTCGTATGTAACTTGACTGTCAAACACCCACTCGCCCGGCTTACTCGAAGCAACATTAATCGCCCAAATATTACCTTTTAAATCCCCTGCATAAATAAAGTCAGCAGTACCATTACCATCAATATCCGAAATAGAAGCCGCTGACATCCCATTACAGGCATCAGAACAATTACCACTGGTTAACCCTCCGGTTCCAGTATCAAACGTCTTTATTAAAGAGCCGTCTTTAACATCCAAGATAAATATTTTAGCTTTACCGTCTACTGTATTGTGATAACCGTTTGCAACAACCACAACCCAGCGACCATCATTCATCTTTACAATTTTAGGCTGAGGGTAGGTCAGACCTAAACCATTACCAGCTAAAGATGTTTCCCAAAGCACAATCTGACTTGCATCGGATTCTGAATAAGAAGACGGGTTAGTTACATCTAATGCAAAAATACTTTTTCCTCCCGCCCCTAAATTACCAACCAAAACCGTTTTCCAAGTACTGTTTATGTAGGCATCCGCTATTTCAGGCGTGCCATCGACGTAATATCTATGGTTATAAGCCTGATCAACTAAATAATGAAGCCCTCTGTCTGATTCCGTTGAGGCCAATGACGCAGGGACATAAGAAAACAACTCCTCCCCGGTATCTGCATCAAAGGAGTGAAGCATCCCATCATTCGCACCTACAAAAATCATAGGATCACGAGATGACATACTTCTTAGATAAGATAAATAACCAGGTTCAATGAACGAAGGCCAGTTTGACATAGCACCTTGGACAAACACCGGAGTTGAATTAATGATGTCTCCTAGGGCGGTTGATCTATCTCTAAACTTACCCGCAGCTGCGCCCTCATTACTTCTATCGCCTCGTAAATAATCAACCGCATCATTCAAAAAACTGGAAGAACTCGAATAATAAGCAGAATATTTCGAGCTATATAACGACGTCAGGTCTGAAGTGATTTCTGAAGGTAAAGACGAGACTCTGAACGGAACGCCCTTACCCGCTGAGGAGTCATAAGTAATAATTTCTCGTTCCGAGTTTCGATTATCCAATTTGTCACTCGCAGACCAAATAACATCACCAGCTTCTAAATCAGCAGACAATTCTTGAGATATCAACTCACCAGCCCAGCTACCTGAATTAAACTGAGCATAGAAAAAATGCGCATTGTTTTTATAACTGGTCGAATTAAATGCAAGCGCAGACGCAGTACCTGTCCTGCTTTCAATCTCATCGATCGACGCAGCTAAAGCATCAATCAAACTCTGGGGATTTTTAGCACTTAAATAAAGACCTCTACCATTCCAGGCCGCATGCCTCACATCATCAATGGTTGAATCCGTATTACTTGAAGGCTTAGGCCAGGCGAATGATTGATCAGGATTCAGGGGCATCCCGTTCGCGTCTGTCTCTCGTCCAGGCGTTGTGTCGTTCGGTGCGACATCGCCATTAATACCAAACGCTACGGTAAACGTAACCATATGCTGGGCATCATTTTCATCCACGCCATCAATGGTTGGCACTTCATTATCTAAGATGGTATCTAAGTCTGTTGCGTAATATTTCATAGCAACATCTGCCAGCGTACTCGAATAGCTATCTTTATCGGAAGCACGAACTAATGAATTCGAGGATGTTCCATCAATATTTCCTACGTTGGGTGAACTTCCGTTCCAATAACCGTCTGTCATCAAAATTGTATAGTTTTGCTGACAAGATCCACCATCATCTTCACTCTGTATAGGAGAGCTACTTCCTTCAAAATACTGACCCGCTGTATTCAATGCTTGCCTTAAAGGAGTACTTCCGCTTGCTTCAACATCAAATACCTTATTCAACAAGGAAGCTTTATTTGATGCATCTTTCATATCTTTTACGGAATAAAGCTGGCCATCATTAATCGCAGCGAGCCCCATTCTAGCCTCAGAATCAGCTACAACTTCTGAAATCGCTTTCTTAGCAACATTTTGACGCTTTCGATAGTAGGTATACCAGTTTCTAAAGTTTTGCTTCTCATCTGATGTCATCGTGGAATAGAAAACTCTATCATTGTTATCATTGGAGCACTCTCCAATTTCAAACACGCCATCGCCATCATCATTCCATGGTATATAACCGAACGAACTGGAAATTCCAACCGAACTATCGAGATACCCTACCCACGGAGTGTATTCAATATTGGGATCATAAGCTGTAGCATTGTAACCAACACACCACTCAAGCAGTTCATATGCAGAATAACCGTCTTTATCGACGTGAAGCGGGTATGCGGCAGCAAGAGCATCAGGATCATATACGAGACGATCAAGACCTAATTTATCTGGTGTTGAATCTATTGTTCTCCACGAACCATCATAAAGATACACATAATTAGTTCTTGTTTCTAAGTCATAACTTCCAGAGCAGTTTGCAACTTGATCCTTTGTATAGTAACGCCATGATCCATCTTTCTTCCGTCGACAGTATTGATAGGTAAAAGTGTAATTTCCTTCTGGGTAATACTTATTCGCATCAGTTGTTTTCGTTACATCCCAAGCCATACTGCCTGAGTCGTCCACAACAAAATATATATTAGGCTGCACACTAAAGCCCAAAAACAACGGTCTTTCTTTAATGTTTCCAGGAGCTCCATACCCAACATTTACACCAAACATGAACGTTGAAAACAGACCAAAAGATAAAGCTCGTTTTAAATTAATCATACTCACCTCCATCATCGTCTCTAGTATCAAATAGCTAAAGCGATGTGAGAACGTAAAACTGTAGAAGCAAGGCCTTGAGGCCCCCAGCCAATAGCAGAAATTCTGAATACATGTCGACCTTGAGGTTGTCTAGAAGCTTGGTCGTTATACATGTCTCTACCCATGTACTCAATAATGACTCTGGGTTGACGCTCTAAATAAGTTGGGCTGTCTTCATCGTCATCGTATTCAATTTCTATGTAGCTAAAGGTATTAAAGTTACTTACAGCAACCCAAGTGTTATCCAGCCAATGCTGAGGATTACGGTAATTAAAATCCTTCGGAATCAATTCAATGTCCACAAACGTTGGCATAGCCCCTATCACTAGGCTGTAACGCCCTTCTGTTCCGTCGTATAAAGTTGGTATTTGATCCACCGTAGTAACCTCAGTTCGAACCAAGCTTTCGGCCTGTCTAAGAGCAAACTCTGTTGCTTCAAATGCCACCTGTTTAAAACGCGCATTCTGGTTTGCCTGCAAACTGATACTGGTATTTCTTGTGGCGGAGACGCCCCAAATAGTCATAATCAGCATAAGCGCCAAACAAACCATTAACACATTTCCCTGCTGCCGATGGATATACTGAAAAGATTTCTTAGGCTTCATCTTTACATTCCTCGATTGCGAACTTTGAAGATATTCTCAATTTTTTCAGTTTGTGTGCCCGATGATATTTCCAGTGCAACTTTTACAGCCACAATGTCATTTCCCATGTCAGAAGTCGCATCCACAAAATTATCCACGACCCCATCAAAGTTCGTATCCTCACCAAATTCGAGCTGAAAATCCTGAACAAAACGAACCACTTCATTAGATTTCGAAACTGCATCTCCGTTTTCCAAACGAAATAAAGATTTAGTTGCACCACCATCAATCTCGGAGTCTGCGACTACATAAGTAATATGATGAAATCGATTGACCATACCTGCGCCACCTGCAGGATCAAATCCAAAATTTGTAAATGTAGTTTGGGAATTGGAATACCCACTAAAAGCGGTTGTATCGTGGAGTAAAATGGCAATTTCATCATCTGCCGTAAAACCGTAATAACGACTTCCAGAAGTAATTGCTTGCTTAGTAGGGTTAGCGGTTAAAATAAAGGCATGTCCCTTAGCACAATCAGAAATGGTCAGCCAATCTCCGACACTGATTACTGAATTACCTGCGCTGTCGTACACATTCATTGCCTCAACAATCACACCCGCAGTTGCAATCTCAGAGCCTCCCTGAAAGTCCAGAACTCGAATATCCAGATCCTCCTGATAAAACAAACTCAAACTATCCGGGTTAGAGCCGCCTTCAGAACCGTACACGGCAGTCACAAAATTCTCTGCCCCCCCCGTGATATGAGGCTCTGTTCTAACATCTCGTAAATCTTCGTTCTCTTTGACCGTACTCTTAATGTCTGTTATGTCCGTCATAACACACCCTAAGTAACCTGCCTGAGTCAGATCCTCCTTAATAAAATTCATCGCGGTTCTTGCCGTTTCCATGACTTTTAAGGCATCAGCATTTAACTCATAGGTTTCTCCCACTCGAGTAAACAGCCGAATGACAGCCAACATTAAAATCGAAGCAATGACCATCGCCACAAGAATTTCAATTAACGTAAATCCCTGATCTTTTCTCTGCATTATCATGTGAGTCTCCTGAGAAAATTAAGGTAAGACAATGGTTTTCATACAACTTAAATCAACTTTAGGGTTTCCACTACAACCTGTTCCCAAGGCGACATAGCTTCCATCGGTATTTTGGGCTAACTGACGGTCGTCCCACATCACCGTCACCTCGTAATATTCCGTAGAAGTTCCTGCACCATCAACATCTAAAGTAGCCGTTTTTTTTTCAATTTTACCCCTGCCATGAGGCAAGTTTTCGCCTATCATTTTTTCCCAGGCCGCTAACATGTGTTTCACCATTGCATCCCGACTACAACCGGAGCCACAAGACTCAACGAAATGACTTTGATAATTGGAACTCTCCCAATATTTTGCTTCAAAATCATCATAAACAGCATCAATAGATTGCCCGACAGAAAGTTGAGAACGCAGTGCATCGTTCAATAAATTTAAACTCTCCATCGCCTGAGTTTTGTGCATAGCACTGATGTTTTTTTGCATCGAAGTGCTTTGTAAAGCCCCCAAACCAAGCAAAGACACCATCATAATTATTGAAGCTACCAACACTTCAAGCAAAGTAAAGCCACTGTGACAATTATTAGATTTCATCTACGAACCACCCCAATTACCCACTTAATTAAGAACAGTTTTCTTTTGACGAGATAACAGGACTACCAATAGCAGCCATAGCCAGATTTCTGGCTTTATCCCCATTGGCTTCAGCAAAACAAAACTCAATATCTACACTGGCATTCGCAGCACCCTGCTCATCCAAAGTAATTGCACTGATGGTACTCTTAGAGGTAAGTCGGTCGTAATCACCATTAAATTTCAGAATATCTTCACCATTATCAACAATACCGTCAGCATCTATATCATCAAATACAATCCAGCCATTTGCCCACTCTGTGCCACTCGCACCACACTGGTTTTCCACATTGGTTTTCATGGCACAAATAGTAACTGACGACCTCCGCTTAATCGCTTCGCTCTTCGCGAACAAAACAGCTGTTAACGTATCATTAGTTTGCGTTTTAAGTCGTTGTCCTGTAATCAGCTCATTAAAGCCAGGAAAGGCTGCAACTAATAAAGCACCAAGAACACCAAGAGTTACCATTAGCTCAATCAAACTGAAACCTGTTTGACTGCTATATTTGTTAAAGTGATTTTTCAAAGCCATCGCCCTAGTATCAACTTAATGATTTAGTCATTTATCAATACTAAAAGTATATAAACAGGACGTTAAAAGGCTTAGCCATATCAGATTAATGGCTTATTTGCGGGAGCGAGTGGTAAAAAGAAAAACAGAAGGCAGTCAAGGAGATAACTGCCTGTGACGAGCGTCACAATCTTTGCAAAACTAGATCGATTTTGTTGGAATGCGAAGTTCTTTCGGCATCGAGAACACAACATTCTCAGGCTGGCCATCCAGCTCTTCGGGCAAGTCAGCACCTAACTCTTGCAAACGGGAAACAACCCCCTTTACAAGCACTTCGGGGGCCGATGCGCCTGCGGTTATTCCAATGGTGGAGATACCGCTCAACCAAGCTTTTTCAATCTGCTCTGCATCATCAATAAGGTAAGCGGAGCAGTTCATTCGTTCAGACAGTTCACGTAAACGATTCGAGTTAGAGCTGTTCGGGGACCCTACCACTAAGACCAGATCACAGTCTGCCGCCAATTGTTTTACCGCATCCTGACGATTTTGAGTAGCGTAGCAAATATCATCTTTCCGAGGACCTTCAATACTCGGGAAGGTTTCTCGCAACGCGGCAATGACCTTCGCCGTATCATCCATCGACAAGGTTGTCTGTGTCACAAACGCCAGCTTATCCGGGTGATTCACTTTTAAATCATAAGCGTCTTGCTCATCTTCAACCAGATATATATCACCACCGAAGCTGTGATCGTATTGCCCCATCGTTCCTTCCACTTCCGGATGACCCGCGTGCCCAATCAAAATGCACTCTCGTCCGTCGCGACTGTATTTCATAACTTCCATATGAACCTTGGTCACCAAAGGACAAGTTGCATCAAAAACTTTCAAACCACGACGTTTGGCTTCCTCTTGAACCGCTTTGGAGACGCCGTGAGCACTGAAAATCACCAGGTTATCATCAGGCACTTCATCCAGTTCATCGACAAAAATAGCACCACGCTCTTTTAATCCATTCACCACGAATCGGTTATGGACCACCTCATGGCGGACGTAGATAGGTGCACCAAACACATCCAGCGCCCGGTTCACAATTTCAATGGCCCGATCAACACCAGCACAAAAGCCACGAGGGTTCGCAAGTTTTATCTTCATATCGAGAAACTTAAGCCTCAGTTACCTGGGAAGGTTTAACATCAATAATCTTCACTTGAAAGTCTAACGTTTCACCAGCCAGAGGGTGGTTAAAATCTACAATGACTTCATTTTCCAGTACCGACTTCACAACCCCAGGCAGTTCTGCGTTGTTAGCATCCGCAAATGAAATCATCAACCCTGGCTGCAACTCCATATCATCGGCAAACTGATCTTTCTTAAACGATTGAACATTGTTGGGGTTAGATTGACCAAATGCTTTTTCCGGGGTCAAAGTGAAATTGCCTTCATCCCCAGCCTTTAATCCCATCAATACCTCTTCAAAGCCGCCCAGTAAATTTCCATCACCAACCGTAAAGGTTGCAGGCTTGGTCTCAAAGTTTGAATCCACTAACTTGCCATCAGACATCTTGATTGCAAAGTTTAAAGTGACTTCCATGCCTTCTGAAATCTGAAATGTACTCATTAACTTCTCCGAGTAATAAATAATGTATCGATAACCAAAAGTGCAGCACCGATCGTGATGGCTGTGTCGGCCAAATTAAAGGCAGGGAAGTGGTAGACCTCGTAGTACACGTGAATGAAGTCAATCACATACCCATAAGCCATACGGTCGTATAAGTTTCCTAACGCACCGCCCAATACCAGGGCGATGGCCAGGCATTCCCATTTCGAAACTTCTTTACCAAGCAGCAACCAGCCAACCAAGCCGATGGAAACCACACCGGCAATGCCCGCAAAGAACCAGCGTTGCCAACCGCCCTGGTCCGATAAGAAGCTAAACGCGGCCCCATAATTATGCAGCAACGTCCAGTTAAACATCGGCATCACGGGTACAGGTTGGTTGTATTCCAATACGGAACTGGCAACCTGTTTGGTCACATAATCCAAAATGATCACCGCCAAAGTAAACAGCAGCCAAATCGCGCGTTTTTTATGAAACTCAATTGCCATAAATAGCCTTAACTCAATATTTAAGCGAACTTACGTTTCTCACCTTCGCCGTCAATGTTTTCAACACATCGGCCACAAAGTGAGTTATGAGCCTCATGCTTACCCACATCGTCCGTGTGATGCCAGCATCGTTCACACTTCTCTTTTTCTGTCTTGGCAACCTCAACCGACAAACCGTCAATTTCAGTCGCGGTGCCACCCTCGCCCAGCACAATATTGGCCGAAGAAGTGATCAATACGAATCGAAGCTCATCAGCCAACTGATCAAGTACCGACTTTATCGCATCGTTACAATACAGAGTTACTTCTGCAGTCAAACTGCCTTTCACGATATTCTCGTTACGAGCTTGCTCAATGGCTTTGTTGACTTCGGTTTTGATGCCCATCACCTGACGCCAATAAGCATCGTCCAATGACTGGACTTTCAATTCAGGGAAGCCCTGATACCACTCATCCAGGAAGACAGATTCACCAGTTTGTCCCGGCGTAAACTCCCACATTTCTTCGGCAGTAAAAGACAAAATCGGAGCAATCCAACGAGTCATCGCCTGAAGCACATGGTATAAAGCGGTTTGACAGCTTCTTCTCGCCTGACTGTCGGCTTTAGTGGTGTATTGACGATCTTTAATAATGTCGAGGTAGAAACCACCCAACTCAATCACACAGAAATTATGCACTTTCTGATAAATAGCCAGCGTTGCGTATTCATCGTATGCCTTGATGACCTCGTCTTGCAGCTTGATCGCTTGTTCAACCGCCCAGGCATCCAGAGGCAACAATTCATCTGCGGATACCATATCGGTTTCCGGGTTAAAACCATTCAGGTTAGCCAACAAGAATCGAGCGGTATTACGAATACGACGATAAGAATCTGCGGTACGTTTTAAAATTTCATCCGATACCGTCATTTCATTGGAATAATCCGCCGAAGATACCCACAGACGAAGAATATCAGCACCCAATTGATCCACTTTTTCTTGTGGCGCAATCACATTCCCCAAAGACTTAGACATCTTGCGACCGTCTTTATCTACCGTAAAGCCGTGAGTCAAAACGGTTTTATATGGCGCAGCTTCACGCACCGCAACACTGGTAAGCAATGAAGATTGGAACCAACCACGATGCTGATCTGAACCTTCCAGATATAAATCCGCTGGCACGTTTAATTGTTCTCGCTGCTCCAACACTGAAAAGTGGGTCGTTCCTGAATCAAACCACACATCCAGAGTGTCAGTAATCTTGTCGTATTGATCCGCATCTTCACCTAACAAACTCGCAGGCTCCAGATCGAACCAGGCATCAATGCCCCGCTCTTCAACCAAAACAGCCACTTTCTCGACTAATTCTTTGGTTTCTGGGTGAAGCGCACCCGTCTCTTTATGAACAAACAACGTAATAGGAACGCCCCAAGTACGCTGACGAGAAATACACCAGTCAGGACGATCCGTCATCATGGACTCAATGCGGGCCTTACCCCAACCCGGCTTCCAATCCACCGTGTTATTGACTTCGTGCATGGCTTTGTCCAACAGTCCGTTTTCAGACATACTGATGAACCACTGCGGCGTTGCACGGAAGATGATCGGTGATTTATGTCTCCAGCAATGCGGATAACTGTGCACTAAATTGACTTTTTTAAGCAAGGCGCCTTTCTCAGCTAAAATCGCTAAGATGCGGAAATTACCTTTATTCGCTGTGGATAACCCACTTAACTCGAGTGAATCCATGACGTCATTCGTAATGAAGCAACCTTCCGCATTCACCAGCATCAATTGTGAAGAAATACCGAAGTTATTTGACACAATGTAATCGTCTGCACCATGGAACGGCGCAGTGTGAACCGCACCAGTACCTGAGTCTGCCGTCACGTGATCACCGGTAATCACGTGAACTAACTTCCCTTGGGACATACCAGCATCGCTCGGCATGAACGGGTGCTTTAACTTCAGTTGAGCACCAGCATCTTGGGCCTGAACCCAGCCGAAGTCTGCACCTTTGGCATGAGCAACCACAGCATAGCCATCCGCTTCAATACCGTATCGAGCCATAGCGTCCGTAACCAAATCACTGGCTAACACCAACAACTCATTCGCTTCTTTCAGGTGCACCAAAGCGTATTCCAGTTTCGGATGCACAGAAACAGCTTCGTTTGCAGGCAACGTCCAAGGAGTGGTTGTCCAGATTACAATGCTCGCAGCCAGACCAAGGTAATTTTCTTTGCTGTCTTCTGAAAACGTAAAGCGATTCAAAAGCTCATGAGCGTTTTCAAAGGCAAACTTTACATCGATCGAAATGGATTTTTTATCCTGATACTCAACCTCGGCTTCCGCCAATGCGGAACCACAATCCATGCACCAATTAACCGGTTTAAAACCCTGCGTTACGTGCTTATTTTCAACGATCTTACCTAATGAACGAATGATGTCGGCTTCGGTGTTGAAGTCCATCGTCAGGTACGGATTGTCCCAATCCCCCATCACCATCAATCGTTTGAAATCTTCACGCTGGCCATCCACTTGCGTCATCGCGTACTTACGGCATTCAGCGCGGAACGTTGCCGCATCAACCTTATCGCCTGCTTTACCGATTAACTCTTCCACTTTCAGCTCAATCGGTAAACCATGACAGTCCCAGCCCGGCACATAAGGCGCATCAAAACCGCTCAAAGTACGCGCCTTAACAATGATGTCCTTCAATATCTTATTCACCGCATGACCAATGTGAATATTACCGTTCGCATAAGGAGGGCCATCATGAAGAATGAATTTTTCTCTGCCCGCTCTCGCTTCACGAATTTTGTGATACAAACCGGTTTCTTCCCAACGCTTCAGCAATTCAGGCTCACGTTTTGCCAAATTGCCACGCATTGGAAATTCTGTATCAGGTAAGTTCAGTGTCGATTTATAATCAGCCATGCCGTCTATTCCAATAACCTTAAAGGTTCATCTCATAATTTTTTATATTACCCACAACCGTATTAGTTCCAGGCACTTAAATTTTAACCTTGGGACGCAAACCAGGTTGCTGCGTCTGCAATATCTTGTTCAATTTGGGCTTTTAGCGCCTCAATTCCATCAAATTTCTGCTCATTCCGGAGCTTATGACAGAACTCTATGTTTAATTTCGTACCGTACAAACCGTCTACTTCCGGCTGAAAACGTCCATCAATAATATGCACTTCAAGTGACGGTGCAATACCATTCACGGTGGGTTTAACACCTAAATTGGCAACCGCCTCGAACCGGGAAATCTGCTGATCATCACAAGACGAAACTTTTACCGCAAAGACCCCATTAAACGGGGACTTTAAATTTGAGAGCTGGATATTCGCCGTTGGAACGCCCAATTGACGCCCTAACTTCTGACCATGCACAACTTTGCCAGAAATAGCATAACGCCAGCCAAGCAGTCTTTCTGCCAAATCAAAATCGGCATTATTCAGCACTTCCCGAACCAAAGTACTGCTGACTCGTTCCTGCTGATGACTGAAGGTATCCATGCTCACCAGTTCAAAATCATGATCCCCGGATACCTGCTTCAAAAATTCAAAATCCCCGGAACGATCACAACCGAAACGGAAGTCATCCCCAACCACCAGGAACTTAACACCCAGACCATCCAACAATAAAGTTTGAACAAACTCATCTGCGGTCAAAGCCCTTAAGCGATCGTTAAAACTCAAACAAACCACTTGTTCAACACCCGCCTTTGCCAGTTGAGAAACTTTATCAGCAAATCGGGTGATACGACCCGGAGCAGACACAGGATCAAAATACTCTCTGGGTTGGGGTTCAAAAATCACCACAGTAACAGGCAAGTCTAACTTTGCCGCCTCTACTTTTAAGCGGGATATTAAAGACTTATGGCCAGTATGCACACCATCAAAGTTACCTATCGTCGCAACACACCCTCGATGCTCAGGACGAATATTATGTAACCCACGAATTATGCGCATTCAATTCCTTCCAAACCAGTAAAAACAAAAGGCGGCATTATATTACAGCGCACCGCATCTTTACAGAGCAAACACCGTTTAAGCCATGCCTTTAAAGTGTCTAGGCCTAAAGCCACAAATCAGCAACACAACAAAATAACTCAGACCACCGGACACCACCATAGCAGTCAGCCAAAAAACTCGTTCCAGCACGCTGCCGTCATACCAAATCTGAGAGCCAGGCATCAACATCACCAAGACCGCCAACATAGCGCCACAAGACACCAACAGCTTAAATAAATAACTCACAAACCCAGGCTGCCATGCAAACACACCGTCTTTTCTTAGCGCTAAGTACAACCACAGCGCATTCAACCATGAAGAAATGGACGTCGCCAAAGCCAGCCCAACATGATCCAGATGCCAAACCAATAACAAGTTCAACACCATGTTGGCAATCATGGCTCTGATCGCAATTTTGACTGGCGTTTTCGTATCTTGCCTAGAGAAAAATCCCGGTGCTAATACCTTAATCAACATAAACGCCAACAAACCCAACGAGTAAGCACGTAAGCTTGCAGTAATCATAGGGATATCATCCGCCGTCAAAGCGCCATGGAAAAATAACGTTGATACCAGAGGCTCTGCCAATACGATCAATGCCAGCATCGCCGGCACGCCAATCAACATAACCATTCTCACCGCCCAATCCAGCGTCTGCGAGAATGCTCCGGAATCGTCATTAGAGTGCTTTTTCGACAGCGAAGGCAAAATAACCGTCGCGATCGCAATACCAAACACCCCCAAGGGCAGTTCAGTCAAACGGTCCGAATAATACAGCCATGCAACACTCCCGGTTTGAAGAAACGACGCCAGCACCGTATCCAACAACAAATTAATCTGACTGACCGACACGCCAAATAATGCAGGAATCATCAAAGAGACAATCTTCTTCACCCCTTCATGATCTTTACGATATTGAGGCTTAGGAAATAACCCAAGCCCACCTAAGAAAGGCAATTGAAACAACAACTGAACAACACCGGCAATCAAAACCCCATAAGCCAGCGCCATGACAGGCACATCCAAATACGGAGCAATCAACAAAGCAGAACCAATCAAAGAAAGATTAAGCAGCACAGGCGTAAACGCCGGCACAGCAAATCGACCATAACTGTTTAATATGCCCCCGGCAAACGCCGTCAGTGAAATCAGCATCAAATAAGGAAAGGTCAGCCGTAACATATCAACCGTTAAAGCGTACTTGGCTTGATCCGATGAAAAACCCGGAGCAAACACCATCGCCAACACAGGTGCGCCAACCACAGCGATCACTGTCGTAATAAACAACACGCAGCCTAAGGTGCCTGCCACGTGGTTAACTAAATCTTTTACCTGCTCATGGGCTTTTTTTTGTTGATACTCAGTCAGCACCGGCACAAAAGACTGAGCAAAAGCGCCTTCAGCAAACAAACGCCGGAAGAAATTAGGGATTTTAAACGCAACAAAAAAAGCATCCGCGCCTGCCCCTGCACCAAACAGCACAGCCACCACAACATCCCGAACCAACCCAAGAACGCGAGACAGCATGGTCATGACAGCCACCACCGCACTCGACTGCAGTAATCCGGCTTTTTTTACTTTGGTATTCACCGAGTCCTTCGACACCCACATTCCCTCTACTTAACAACACCACACACAACAAGCCACACCATCCCGCACCGCCTGATTACTCACCCGACGACAGAACCAAAACGAGGGCAAAGTATACAGAGATCGACCCGTACATCCAGCCAAAACAAAATTATTATTGACACCCCCTGTTAATAAGGGCATAGTGGCGCGTCAAAAATCTTTCAGTCAAAAATTCTCAGGAGTCAGACACGTGGCTAACTCTCCACAAGCTAAAAAACGTGCACGTCAGGCAGAAAAAAGCCGTCAGCGCAACGCAAGCCTTCGTTCAATGGTGCGCACATACATCAAAAAAGTAAGAGCACAGATTGAAGCCGGTGATCACGCTGCTGCTTCTGCTGCTTACAAAGAAGCACAACCAGTTATCTCTAAAATGGTAACTAAAGGCATTTATGCTAAAAATAAGGCAGCTCGCCTTCAGAGCCGTCTTAATGCACAAGTTAAGGCACTTAATAGCTAATCCGCCATTAAGCTGCTAAATAAAAACCGGCCACAAGCCGGTTTTTTTGTGCCTGATTTATTTAAACACCAGGCAAACCACTAGCCCCCTAAAAACTACATCAAGACCAAGTTATCCCGATGTATCAGCTCTTCTTCACCCAGATACCCCAACACTGACTCAAAACACTCCGACGGGCGACCAACAATCTTTAACGCTTCATCCACACTGTAATTCACCAAACCGTGCGCAACCACTCGCCCAGCCTCATCACGACACACAACCATTTCACCACGATTAAATGCACCCGAAACCCGACGAACACCCACCGACAACAAACTGCGATTTAACTGAGTCAACGCCTTCACCGCACCAGAATCCAAAACCAACTCACCTTTTGCCCGCAAATGCCCAGCCAACCACTGCTTTCTTGCATCCAGCGGCCTGGCATCAGGCTTGAACCAAGTCCCAACAGCTTCTCCAGAAGATATTTTCAGCAAAACATCATCCAAACGACCAGAAGCCACAATGGTGTGCGCACCTGCGCGCGCAGCCAACCTGGCAGCATTTACTTTCGTTGCCATGCCACCGCGCCCTAAAACGCCTGCACCGCCGGATGCCATTTCATCCAAAGAGCCATCACTCGCCAAAGTTTCAGAAATCATTTTAGCATCGGCATTTTTTCTCGGATCTGCAGTAAACAACCCTTGCTGATCCGTCAGAATCACCAATAGATCCGCTTCCACCAAGTTGGCAACCAACGCCCCTAAGGTATCGTTATCACCAAACTTAATCTCATCAGTAACGACAGTGTCATTTTCATTAACGACAGCCACCACCCCCAAGCGAATCAACTCTCGCAAGGTGCTTCTGGCATTTAGATAACGCTGACGATCAGACAGATCATCATGCGTCAGAAGAATTTGAGCTGTATGCAACTTATGGCGCTGAAAATTTGCCTCATAAACCTGCACCAACCCCATCTGACCGACGGCGGCCGCAGCCTGCAACTCATGCATACTTTTTGGCCGATCCGTCATACCCAGCCGCTTCATTCCCTCCGCGACTGAACCAGACGAGACCAAAACAACCTCAATGCCAGATCGAACCAAAGCAGAAATCTGATCCACCCAACCGGCTATCGCCTTGGTGTCCAGCCCCTGACCATCATTCGTTAACAGCGCACTTCCAATTTTCACAACCCATCGGTCTGAACGACCCAAAGATTCACGACTCTCAAATTTCGCAGTCATTTAGCCCTACATCCACCCACAGCGCATCACAATGCAATGCTTCCAGTTCCTATGGGACGTAAATCGACTCCACGTCGTAATCATCATCGTCCCAGTCTTCATCATCAATGCCCGCTTCTTGTGCCGCCGCTCTCGCCGCTCGACTTTCAGCACGCTTCGCCGACCTTAACGCTTCAATTCGCTCTCGACCCTCTTCAGCCATCGCGTCCTGCATCGCTCGCTCAGCTTCTGCGAATTCAGGATCAGAATCAATCTGAGCCTTCAACTCGTCCACAAACTCCATGATGTCGTAACAGAGTAACTTCGTACCCTCGCCATTAATTGCTGTCACCTTATAAACCGGGCCTTCCCACTCCAACTTCTCAAGAATAGAGTCACACAAGGCATCGCGTTCGTCTTCAGGCACCAAGTCAAGTTTATTCAGCACCAACCAACGATCCCGTGAAGCCAGCGTTGGGCTAAATTTTTCCAACTCCCGAATGATGGCCGCAGCAGATTCTGCCGGGTCTGATTCATCAAACGGTGAGACATCAACAATATGCAACATCAAACGAGTACGAACCAAATGCTTCAAAAAGCGAATACCCAAACCCGCACCTTCTGCAGCACCCTCAATCAAACCAGGAATATCAGCGATTACAAAGCTTTTATAAGGTTCAGGGCTGACCACACCCAAATTAGGCACCAACGTCGTAAAGGGATAATCCGCCACTTTTGGCTTTGCTTTGGAGACAGCACGAATAAAAGTCGACTTACCCGCATTCGGCAATCCCAGCAGCCCCACATCCGCCAACACTTTTAATTCAAACTTCAGGTTTCGGGACTCACCCGGCTTCCCTTTCGTGGTCTGACGCGGCGCACGATTCACGCTTGATTTAAATCGCGTATTTCCCAAACCATGAAAACCGCCCTTAGCAACCACCAACTGCTGGCCAGGCTCAGCCAAATCTCCCAAAGTTTCATCGGTATCCAAGTCTATCACGGTCGTGCCAACCGGCACTTTAAGGACAATATCCTCACCACCAATGCCACGACAATCACGACCCATACCGCCTTGGCCGTTTTCAGCTTTATATTTTGGCTGATAACGGTAGTCAATCAAGGTATTCAGATTGTAGTCTGCCTCAACAATAACAGAACCACCATCACCACCATCGCCGCCATCTGGTCCGCCCTTCGGAGCATACTTCTCTCGGCGAAAACTTAAGCAACCATTACCACCATTGCCAGCCTCAACATAGACTTGAGCTTCATCAACAAATTTCACCAAGCACCCCCTGGGCAAACCTTAAAAACAACCAATTACAAATAATATATAACAAAAAAGCCCCGCAAGCGGGGCTTTTCGGACCAACAACCGCCCTAAGGCAGAGTCAGCAGAAGTTATGCAGACGCAACGATAGAAACGTATTTACGGTTCTTTGGTCCACGAACTTCAAATTTCACTTCACCATCTGCAGTAGCAAATAGAGTGTGGTCTTTACCACAACCTACGTTTGTGCCTGCGTGGAACTTAGTACCACGTTGACGAACGATGATATTGCCTGCCACTACATTTTGGCCGCCGAATCGCTTAACGCCTAACCGTTTCGATTCCGAATCGCGACCGTTATTAGTACTACCACCAGCTTTTTTATGAGCCATGATGTCACTCCTTAAAAATAGTTAACCTGAAATCGGACGAATCGATTACGCGTTAATTCCAGTGATTTTCACCTCAGTATACCACTGACGGTGACCCATACGCTTCATATGATGCTTACGACGCTTGAACTTAATGATATTCACTTTCTTGTGACGACCATGCTCAAGAACTTCAGCAGATACTTTAGCGCCTTTCAGCTCTGGCTCACCAATTTTGATTGTTTCGCCATCAGAAACCAGAAGAACGCGATCAAAATCGATAGTTGCGCCAGTTTCAACTTCAAGTTTTTCTAACTTGATGCGGTCACCCGCTTGAACACGGTGCTGCTTACCACCGCTAACAAAAACTGCATGCATTGCATTACACTCCAAAAATAATCTCGCCAAATTAAGATGGCTTCTTACATACCTGTTTCTAAGGAGTTCACTCTGAAACCCCTATTACAGGGAGCACATATCCTGCGGACGAGTTCGCAGGGGCGCTTATTCTATGAGCAACGCCCTACAAATACAAGCCAGTTATTGCATTAAATCAATGAAATCGACTAACAAAGAAGCACAAATAAAGATCACTTAGATACAATAATTTTAAAAACCGCTATACTGCCTTCCTTTATTTTATAACGAACCAAAACAATCGCTGTTCAAGAGCCAGCTTAATAATGCAAAAAAACAATATTTATGCATCGGTCCAATCCGATTTTGAAGCCGTTAATCAGTTCATTCTCGGGCAACTGCATTCCGATGTTCCACTTGTTGTAAAAATTGGCCACCACATCATTGAGTCCGGTGGCAAACGCATGCGCCCGTTACTCGCTTTACTTTCAGCCAATGCTCTTGGCTACCAAGGCGATAAACACATTAAGCTTGCCACCGTAATTGAATTTCTCCATACCGCAACTCTGCTTCACGACGATGTGGTCGACTCTTCCGACATGCGCAGAGGAAAAACAACAGCCAATGCAAAATGGGGCAACGAGCCAAGCGTTTTGGTCGGCGACTTCTTATATTCCCGGGCATTCCAGATTTTGGTAGAAACTGAGAACCTTTCAGTCATGCGCGTATTATCTAACGCCACCTGCGTCATTGCAGAAGGCGAAGTGCTGCAACTGATGAACGTGAAGAACCCGAACGTCTCTGAAGCACAATACATGGACGTTATCTATGGAAAAACAGCCAAGCTGTTTGAAGCCAGTACAGAGTGTGGCGCCCTGCTCAGCACCAATAACACCAACCACATTAAAGCCAGCGCAGATTATGGCCTTAATTTAGGTCTTGGCTTTCAAATCATGGATGACATCCTGGATTACGAAGGTGACGCAACCACCATGGGCAAAAACGTGGGCGACGACCTGGCGGAAGGCAAACCAACTTTGCCACTCATTCAAGCCATGAAAGCCGGCTCCGAAACAGAGGCAAAACTGATCCGCCAAGCCATACGAAAAGGTGGACTGGAAGACATCACCCAAATTCAGCAAATCGTTCATGACTCCGGCGCGTTAGCCTACTGCAAACAGAAAGCATTAGAACTTGCAGACAAAGCTCAGGCCGCGCTAAACATGCTTCCGCAGAACGAACACACTAAAAGCATGGAAGCCGTGCTTGAACTTGCAGTTGACCGCAAACAATAACATTGTCAGCAGAGCATCGAGTTCTTTATGGGTTGACCTTATTGGCATACGCTATCCTGTATGCCCCTCAACCCATACTGCCTGCACTCGCTACTGAATTCCAAAGCTCCACACACACAGCAGCACTGCTTACCACCGCTGTCATGCTGCCCCTGGCAATTGCACCTCTAAGCTACGGCTTTTTTCTCGAAAAATTTCCAGCCAAACACGGACTCATTGCATCCTGCCTGATTATGGCAAGCTGTCATATTTCATTTGCATTGATCACAGACATATCCCAAGCCATAATAATTCGGGCAATAGAAGGCATGACCCTACCAGTCATGCTGACTTCCATCATGACACTACTCACCAGAACCACTCAAAAAGAGAAACTGCAACAAACCCTATCCATCTTCATAGCGTTAACCATTGTCGGCGGCTTAAGCGGCAGAACTGCCAGCATCCTATTCACAGAATACGTAAGCTGGCGAGGAACCTTCATTATTCTGGCCATTTTAAGCTTACTGGCGCTCAAGCCACTACAGACTTTACCAAACCACAAACCCAAGCACCAACAAACCATTAAAAGCAGCCACCTGATTGAGTGCCTGACGCATCCAACCAACCGCTACCTCTACCCATTCATTCTTCTGCAATTTTTTACCATGGTCGCCATTCTGAACTTCATCCCCTTCAGGATTCTTGAAACCTTCAATCAAGACAGTTATTGGCCTGTATTATTGGTGTACAGTTTCTACATAGCCGCCATAGGAACCGCCCTAATCACCATCAAAATGAGAAAGAGCTTTAATCACTTACAAGTATACGGAGGGCTTAGTTGGTTAATAATCTGCTGCATCGGCCTCTGGTGTTTTAGCTTCAACCACATTCTGATGTACTGCCTAGGCTTTACTCTGGTATGCGGCGCCATATTTGCGAACCATTCCATATTCAGCACAGAAGTGAATCAAAACGAAGAAAAGTACTCAGGACTGGCCAACGGAACCTACCTCACCTTCTATTACACTGGCGGGACATTAGGCTCCATTTTACCCAGCGTATGGATAGAGCAGACAGGCTGGAACACAACCTTGCTTTACCTTACCGTTTGCTGCATGGCATCCGCCATCTTGCTCATTTGCTACAAGCGAGCGACGACAAAACACTTACTGCAGCAAAACCACGAACGTTTTTAACAAGCCGATACTAACGAACAATCAATCGGCTTCAGTCTTTGTGATAACAAAGAGCAATTGACACAGAATCTGCGAACCGCAGAGCGTTGGGTTTATCCACCTCAACTTCAGCAAACACCACCCGATCATCACACACAACCAAGTCCAGCAACTCCGCCGTCAAGCACTCCAGCAAAGCAAAGCGATTTTCTTCCACATGACGAATGACAGACTTAGTGATCGGTTTGTAATTGAGCGCATCCTCTATCTCAACCGAATGCGTTGCGCGCTCAGCCAAATAATGAATCTCAACATTCACCACCACATCCTGTTTATTATTAACCTCCTCCTCGTTAATACCAATAAAGGTTCTAAGTCGTAGGTTTTTAATTCGAATTTTAGCAAGCTGACTGACAGACATCTTTTTCCCTGACGTAATGAAGAATAAAACAGATAGCGTATTTATTTTTCATATCATCACATGCAGGAACAGCAAATCAAGTAAGAACTGAGATTTTAACGCACACCCGAATTAACTAAACGCCTCCAACGATGCATCGAATAACGGCAACAACTTTTGCTTGGTCTGAACACGCAGCACCGTCGGCAACACATTCTCCTGAGCACTCTTAACCCCATCCCGAATCACAGAGGGCTTAGTGCTGATCACCTCATAGTCATAATGATCATCCTGCACACTTACTTTCTGCAATTCCGTCAACTCGGCACTCAACAACCGAATTAACGCAAACACCTCATCTTTCACCGACAACTGAGTTGCCTCCCAATATGTATCCTCCAGCACCAAAATAAACTCATCCAACAAGTTTGTGGCTTGGGCAATCGTAATTTTTGACATCCATCACCTCCAACAACACCCTCTTAACAGAAAGTGCACACATCAATTTCCAGTTACTCTAATCCTAGCAGCTCATGCCAAAATTGCCGTAAAGCACGAAAAATACACAAAAAAACCCAGAAAAAGATCAAAAAATAATCAACCACTTAGAAAGTTAATTTTTTTTCACAAAAGGTGTTGACATAAATCTTCAACTCGCTAATATAGGCGGCCTCAGCGGAGGGGTGGCAGAGCGGTTGAATGCACTGGTCTTGAAAACCAGCGTGGGTTAATAGCCCACCGAGAGTTCGAATCTCTCCTCCTCCGCCATTAACGTTCCTCGATAGCTCAGTTGGTAGAGCAGTAGACTGTTAATCTATTGGTCGCTGGTTCGAGTCCAGCTCGAGGAGCCATTTTATGTGGTGGGCGTAGCTCAGTTGGTAGAGCCCCGGATTGTGATTCCGGTCGTCGTGGGTTCAAATCCCATCGTCCACCCCATTCTTTTCTTAACTCAATGATCTACCAACGAATATACCGAGTTAAGCGTCTTTACTTCTTCCTTTTTAGTTACACCAAACGTCACGCCATGACATTTCAGGTGAACTAAATGTATATCCAAGTACCCTATACACTTCTTAGAAACAGAACTTTTAATTACAACCGTAAAATCAATTCATCCATTCTTCGCGTTTTGCTTGGAACCAAAGAAGAAGCTAACCAGCCCATTGCCCACTATCTTTTTCAAAGTAATTGGAAGCACTTACAGCACCTCGATAGCCAGCTAGTAGATTTAGTGCTTGAGGCAGGAACAAAAGAATGCACTCCAGTTCATGACAGTTTTATCGTGAGCACCAAGCATCCTACTTGGTTGGAATCTCAAATTTACGCCGCATATAAGAAAATGACAGGCTTTGAAGCCAAAATAGCTTTAGAAGACACGCCTGATTTGAGCGAATTAGACTCTCAACTCTTGCACTACAAGCAGTAACATTACAGCTCAGCTAAAGCTACAACCCAATTTTTATAGGCTAAGGGTCAACTTTTATATAAGCTTTAATTCCTTTAGGCTCAAAATAATCCTTCAAGCGCTTTGATGTAAGTGAATACCACTGATCAAAATTACCCATTGAAAAAGAAGCTAAAGTGTAAGCGCTAATACCTTCATTAATAGTATCGATAATTATCTCGCCATTTGGCTTATCGAATATCCACCCATTACCTTTAACCTGCTGAATTGTTGACCGAGACAACCTTGGCAAACAAGGGTCAGAACTAACAAACTCTTCCAACTGAGCAATGAAGCGCCTATGTTTTGTTATAGCTTTCCCATCAGTGCTTTCTAGCCTTATCTCAACCCCAATCCTACGAGTTTCTTCAGCATCAATACACACGGCACGAGCGACAGGCATCCCCCTAGTAGTTTTAGTTACATCAAAAGTTAGTCCGTAACTTTGATCTATCTCGACTCGTCTTTTTTCGAGAGTTGTTCCTTCAGGCCATACTGAATACTCATAAAGAGGAAGACCATCGGTTTTATAAACCCTAAAGACCACTTGTCGTTTATCGCGACCATAAGGTTCGTTACTAATCCAAACTCCATCTCTAAAGGTCGTTTCAATGACTTGCTCTTTACCAAAGAAGTTCTTGTAAGCGCACTCACCAATGGTGAATAAACAATGATTATAATCGTCAGCTTTATAGCTATTATTCTTTTTCAGTTTACTTAATTGACCAAATCTAAATCTTTCGTAATCCTTAAAGCTTTCTCTTCCATATTTATCTACTGTTGAAAAATACAAGAAGTCACCATCTACCTTTGTTAAGCGATAAATATAACGCGGGCTTTCCTCTTCTTCGCTATCAAGAGTTAGCATCCTATATTGATACCCCTCTTCAAGATCATGCTTTGCCGTTAAGCGATTATCTGGGGTAAGGACTTGTCCAATATTCGCTGCCACGATTTGTTTAACGCTGGATGGAGTTTTTGCGTCTTTAACATTCATAGAGACACATCCCGTTAATGACAGAAGAATCAAAGCACATAACGAGAGGAATGAGGTTTTGAAATAATTACGTTGAGAGAAGTTACCTAACACCTATAGACTCCAGCTGAATCAGTAAATTTAAACGACATGAATCATACAAGATAAAAACACTAGAACAAAAATCAATACAGAGCTAGTACGGCTTATCTACGCCATAGACCCCACACCCAGCAAAAACTAGCCGTTTTCTCTGAGACCTTCCAAAGTATTACACCTGATGAAGAAAAGAACACCAAGAGAAGTCACCTGCAACTTACAAACAGTGGTCTTGACGTCACACCAAACGTCATATATTTTGTTCCACTAAGATGCAGTTTAGGTGTTTTTGAGCGTTTTACTGCGTCGTAACAAGGTGTGATACAAATTGACTAGAAGTACAGTGGATACTGGGCGTAGCTCAGTTGGTAGAGCCCCGGATTGTGATTCCGGTCGTCGTGGGTTCAAATCCCATCGTCCACCCCGTTTCTTCTCTTAACTCATTGATCTACCAACGAATACACCGAGTTAAGCATTCCTACTTCTTCCTTTTTTATTACACCTTTTGTTACACCAAACGTCACGCCATGATTTTTTAGATGAGCTAAATGTACATCAAAGCACCTTGCCCGCTCTAAATAAGAAAACTATGTTTACAATTGAAAACTCAGGATCACTCACTAAAACACTTAAAAACAAGTAGTGACAACCCTGAGCAAAACTCAATAATCATCTTAGCCGATCAAGCAACTCTTTATATTTACCCTCAATCACTACACTTGTGCCGATTGCATTATCAAATAAAACATAAGTCCCATCGGTATCGGCAATCATCTCACCGGTTTCTGCGACTGCGATTTCCTGATGAATCACAAAACTCTTGTTACCAACGCGGGTTACTTCGGTCGCGATTTCCAGTTCTTCATGGATCAAAGCCGCACGGCGGTAGTTGATATTGATATTCACCACTACCATCGCCAGAGCTTCACCGGTTATTGCTTCAATCACATCTTGCTCTTCAAAAAAACGCCAGCGGGCTTCTTCAAGAAACTCCAGATACCGAGCATTGTTCACATGCCCGTAAACATCCAGATGATAACCACGAACGCACAACTTAGTGGTATGACGCATAAAAAAGCCCCTTATAAGAATAAGGGGCTAACTATAAAGAGGCTTGTTCTAAAATCAAACCAGTATTGATAATTTAATCAACGGTATTGATCCAATCTTCAAATAACTCACGCTCTTGAGTATTCGCTTCTTCCCACCAATATCTCAAATTTTGCAGCGCTGAGTATTTGCCTGGCGCTTGGTGCGCACGGTCTTCAACACCATGAACAACCACTTGAGATTCTCCTTGTACACCCGCCTGAATGGAAGCCACCAACTTATTGTCTTGCGGGATCAACTGCGATATGCCCACAGGCGCAACACCATAACGAGCGGCCTTCGACGCCACTTTTTCACCCGTAGACTTTGCCACCATAGTCACTTCAAAATCTTTGGCATACGCCTTCATCTCTTTTAAGGTTGAAAACTCAGGCACTTTAATTTCATAGACGTCACCCGCTTTCATCACCTGACTGACCAAAACAATGTCGGACGTCACTGTAACGTGGCTGTCAGAGTCCAAATCCCAAAGATTGGAATATTCCAACACCAGCTCATTCAGCCCAGGCAACAGTTTAATTTGGTATGAGTCATCACGAATCATAGGCAGAGCCCGCTTACGGCTATTTACTGCAACAATATCAATCTCTTCTGGCAAGATAACGGTCGCCAACTGATTCTCATCTTTTGGCTCGCCTTTGTAATAATGCACAATCCCATTCGTTGCCAAACACCCCGATAAAACCAACGCAGACATAAAAACAATCAAACAACGAATCACAATACACCCCATATTCAACAGTTCATTAAGAAACCTTCACGTGAAATCACCCTGTTTCACATTTCGCTTGGCATCATATGAAAGTTTTATGACCTATTTGTGACAACCCAAACCAACAACCAAACACCAGACTTATTAAGAAGACGCCGACTTATGTTAATATGCCGCGCAACAGAGAGGGCTAATATGAATTTACATAACATTCGAATCGTGATGGATCAAACCTACCACCCTGGCAATATCGGCGCAGCCGCCAGAGCCATGAAAAACATGGGATTATCCTCTTTATACCTGGTCAACCCCCGAATGTTCCCCAACGAAGAAGCCTCCTCCAGAGCCGCAGGCGCACTCGACATACTTGAACAAGCGACTGTGGTTCAATCTTTTGAAGAAGCGATTCATGATTGCAGCTTAGTGATCGGCACAAGCGCTCGTTCAAGAACTTACCCAAGGCCGGTTTTAAACGCCAAAGAGAGCGCTGAAAAACTCATCACCGAGGCACAACAAGGACCGGTGGCCATTCTGTTTGGCCGCGAGCGAATGGGGCTTTCCAGCCAACAGCTAGAGGCGTGCCAATACCATACAGAAATACCGGCTGATCCCGAATATCCGGTTCTTAATGTTTCTGCTGCGATCCAAATTTTTTGCTACGAAATTTGGCAGGCAAACAACAGTAATTCCATGCAGGTCAAAATAGCCGCCAATGAAAAAGCCTGCTATCCGACTCATCAGGAAACAGAAAGCCTGTACCAACATTTAGAAGAAGTTCTCACGGAAACCAACTTCCTGTTTAAGAACCACCAAGGTGAAGCGATGACGCGCATTAAACGTCTGGTTAATCGAGTGCGCCCCGAGCAAAAAGAGGTTCGCATGATACGAGGCGCATTAAGCGCCATTCAAAAAGCGGTAAGGAAAGATTAAACGATTTAAGGAAAGGCCTGAGCCAGCTCATGGTTGAGTTCCGCATAAGGGTCCGTTTCAACCACCAGCGTTTTCGCAATTTTATCATGCCAGGCCTGCTTATCCTTATCCCAAAGTACCCACAACAACCCCAAACCCAAGGGAATTACAGACAGATAATAAGCAAAATAACGAATAACGTATTGAAACAAGCTGGGCTTTCCACCAGTCACTGCGTCCACAATTTTCATATCAAGCAGCATCTTTCCCGGTGTGGCCGATCGCCAAAGCCAGAAACCCAACACGAATAAAATCGGAAATGCGTAATTCAGAAAGGGGTCTAACCAACCCCATTCTCTCGGTTCATTGATCGCAAAATAAATTCTGCCATAAGCCCACAAAAGCGCCGTCAAGGTAATCATCGACATCAGCAAAAAGTCCAACAGGCTTGCAAATGCCCTTCGGGAGAAGCCTACTTTCTGAGCATCCATAGCCTTTCTTTCCTTATACACAGAGGCGAGTAACCATTCATTAGCCTTCAGCAACATCCAGGCTAGGACAATAAAACGCCTGTGACTTCATCACAACACGAAACACCAACCCCTTTTTCGGTTTGTTACTGTATTGGCGGTGATCGGAAACGTACACATAGTTAGCCCCCACAGACTCCGCCTGATCTATCAGAGATTGCATGGCTTCACGATTCAGACTGGTCGCTTCATCACCAATGGTTTGAATGGCGGCGTCCGCTGTAGCAACCAAATTGCCTTTCGGTGCACAGGCTTTAGGGGGTTCTATTTTATTAACAATCACACCTTTATAGTCCACTTCAGGCGCAGACATCATTATGCATGCCGTTAAGTTAATTCCGACCAAACCTAAAACGAGAGCACGAAGCATCCTTAACCCCTACATATCCATTAGTTCAACAATGACCGTTTTGATTAAAAAGCCAAAAATGCCCAACCCTAAAACGGTAAAAATAATGATAGTACCAAACTTACCCGCGTTCGACTTTTTAGCCAAGTCCCACATAATAAAGAACATGAAGCCAATCAATACCGTTAAACCCGCGATCAGAGCATAATGCTCCATTTGTTCAGGACTCATAATAAGTTTCCTACAGACTGCTTAAAATTGCCGCAATCATACCAAACACCACACAAATAACTAAGACTTAATCAAAAGTCGCTCCACATCCCATATCGTTTTTTATGGCTCCATTGCCACATACCCCAAGTAGCGCCGATGAATTTGTCGCACATACTCCACCGGCTCTTTGCCCCGAACATAACCAAACCGAGCATTTCTTGCGTACTTTCGCTCCGATAACAACAGCATGGCTTTTTCAACATGGCCAAACCAACGATTTCGATCCCAGCCCTTTTGCGCGGCCAACCGTCTTGCATCCAAAACATGACCGTAGCCCGCATTATAACCGGCCAACGCAAATAAGGTTCTTTCCGCAGGTTCGATGTATTTCGGGAATCGCTGCCGCACCCACCCCAGGTATTCTACGCCCACCCGGATATTGACCTCCGGATCGTATAAATTTTCTACCCCGTAATCACGGGCCGTTCTGGGCAGCACCTGCATTACCCCCAAAGCCCCGACATGCGACCGGGCTTTGGGATTAAACCGGCTTTCCTGATACATCTGAGCCACAATCATCCGCCAGTCAAAGTCATGCTGCAGGGCAACTTCTTTAATATGAACATCGTAAGGCGATAACTGCCCGACATCCAACATAGGGTCTCGTCCAAGATAAATACCACGCTCAGTATCAAAGTACTTTTGCCAGGTCACATTGAAGTACAACCCCCGAAAATGAGATTTTATGTAAGCGTTCAGTTTCGCCAGCAGCTGAGTATTCTCTTTCCGCACCACCCAGCCATGCCCTACTTCGGCAGCGACAGAGAAATAAGCCACCAGACCCGGCTGATCCAACAGCTCCCTGGCAGCCAAATGGTCATCCACTACCGTAAAATCAACCACACCGTCGGCCACCAACCCCATGATGTCCGTTTCATCATCAACCACATAGTCTTCCGGAAATACGATTTTAAAATCCGCGCCCTCTTCTTTTAAGGTATTCAGGCGCTTGAGGTACGAAGAACCAGCTTCGACCATCACTGTATGACCACTTAACTGATCGGCCCCTTCGATGCCCAATCCTTTACGCCCCACCAGCACTTCATCCACGACATTGTAAGTCTCGGTAAACTCAACCCCTCTTGCTCTGCGAGATTCGAGTTTGGCCTGAGAGGATGCAACCAAATCCCCCTCTCCGGCGAGCAGTAAGTCAATCATGTCTTCTTTATCTGCCACCACCACATCCAGATAAAGCTTATGATCCTCTGCAAACCGCTTCACCAAATCGTATTCATACCCCATCAATTCGCCACGCCACATAAAATACGAATCAGAACTGTTGCGAGTGATCATGGTGAGGGTTCGGCGCTTCACAATTTCAGGCCAGTCACCCAGGTGAGATGCCTTTGTATTTTCAATTTGATAAAGATGAATGAATTGATTCAACTCATGCAGTAAGTCCTGAGCCTGCAAATGCACCGCCCAGGCAATGTCTTTGGCTTTACCCAATGCCCCCAATGATTTAACAGGAAGCCCCGTCAGTAACCACTCACCGACATTACTATCCACTACCGTAGCAGTGTATTTACCGGAGATCACATCGTCCACCAACGCCTGAGGACTGGCAGAAAATTCTTTTTCCACCAAACTCCATCCCGGCTTTGCTATGTCATCCAACGATTGCTTAAACGAAGAATTCTTAGGCACCACAATGGAACCCAGCGCCAAATCATGAACGTCCTTTAAATCCGCAGACGCCTTAACCACCAGCAACTCTTGCGCATGATCTACCGGCACAGTGAACCCTAAGAGCTTAGCGCGCGCGTCAGTGACCGTCATATTCGCCACAATGACATCCGCCCGGCCACGCAGCACCGTCGACGTCAGCTGAGAAAACTGATCCACATAAATCCAACGAATATCGAGGCCGTTGCGCTCAGCAAATTCAGCCACCATAGCGCGATAATAATTTGCAGGTGTTTTTTGACGAGGCAGGAATTGGTACTCATCCCAACGAGGAGTAACCACCCTTAATACGCCACTTTTCTTAATGGCGTCCAAGTTTCGGATCAGCAAGGGGTTCGCGGAATCGACCGAATTTACCAGAATGGGGCGATCGGCCGGCTCTGAAGAATTTGGTTCATTGTCTGAGTCTGTTTTCCCACATCCCACCAGAAAAAACAGAATTAAATAAACGAAGTAGCGAGACATGTTCAGCATCCTTGTAACAGTAACCTGCATACAGCGAATGCTGAATATAGTTGAAAATCAATAGATTAAAAAGTTACACCTCTGGTGAGAAGTGTAAAATCTAGTTACTTGGTTTCGTTGGCGGCGCGGATAACGGAAAAGCCGAAACGGTTCCGCCCTTAGCTTCCGACACTTTTACAGTGCCTTCCTTTTCCACTTCGTCGATACGAATGATCGACTGCATAGGAATGTAGCTGCGCTTTACACCTGCAAATTCACTTTTAAGCTTCTCTTCGCTTGGGTCCACCAGCAATTGACTTCGCTCACCAAACAAAAACTCTTCAATTTCAATGAAGCCCCAAAGCTCACTTTGAAAGATTTTTGCCGCAAAAACTTCAAACACTTCGTCTTGATTTACAAATATAACTTTAAAAACGGGTTTATCTTGCATCTTGTCACAATCCGAAAAAACACTAACTGATCAACCAAAAAGGGCGCAAAGCATAGCATACTTTCAGACGAGATACTGACCAATTCACTAGGATTTACGTGCATCCTAAAGTACAATGTCGCGCGTTAATTTGGCAGACCGTTTGAATTTGAAAAGACAGTTTATTCACGGGGCGTGATGCCATAAATAAAGCGTTTTAAACAGAGTGAACAAGGTTGGATCACCTCCAACCCTCAACAGCAGGTAACTTTCATGGCGACGAAAAAGCTATTCATCAAAACTCACGGCTGTCAGATGAATGAATACGATTCATCTCGTATGGCCGATCTTTTGGGCGAGAGTCATGAAATGGAGCTTACTGAGAATGAGTCCGAAGCCGATGTCCTGCTGCTGAACACCTGCTCCATCCGAGAGAAAGCGCAAGAAAAAGTATTTCACCAACTGGGCCGCTGGAGAAAACTAAAATCCACTAACCCGGATCTGGTAATCGGAGTAGGCGGCTGCGTAGCAAGTCAGGAAGGCCACGCCATTCAGGAGCGAGCGCCTTTTGTGGACATGATTTTCGGCCCTCAAACCCTTCATCGCTTACCGGAAATGATCGAGTCCAGCAAAGACGGCGAAGTGGGCATTGTTGATATCAGCTTCCCTGAAATTGAAAAATTTGACCATCTGCCAGAACCCAAAGTTGATGGCCCGAGCGCCTTCGTTTCCATTATGGAAGGCTGTTCTAAATATTGTACCTTCTGTGTTGTACCTTACACTCGTGGAGAAGAGGTCAGCCGCCCATTTGACGACGTCATCGCTGAAATTGCCCACCTTGCCGAACAAGGTGTACGTGAGGTAAACCTGCTGGGCCAAAACGTGAACGCTTACATGGGTGAAATGCACGACGGCCGAACAGCCGATCTGGCAGAGCTCATCACCTTCGTTGCGGCCATTGACGGCATTGATCGCATTCGTTACACGACTTCACACCCGGTAGAGTTCAGCGACAGTCTGATCAACGTTTACGCGGACGTACCTGAGCTGGTAAGCCATTTACACTTGCCGGTTCAAAGTGGCTCAGACCACATTCTGATGCAGATGAAGCGAGGCCATACAGCCGTTGAGTACAAATCCAAGATCAGAAAGCTGAGAAAAATCCGCCCTGACATCAGCCTGTCATCAGACTTTATCATTGGCTTCCCTGGCGAATCCCAGTTTGACTTTGAACAAACCATGAAACTGATTGAAGAAGTTGGCTTCGACCACTCATTCAGTTTCATCTACAGCGCTCGTCCAGGCACACCAGCTTCCGATTTGCCTGACGAAACATCGGAAGAAGAAAAGAAAAAGCGCCTTAAAATTCTGCAAGACCGAATCTTACAGAACGCGTTCCAGATCAGCCGTCGCATGGTAGACACCGTCCAGAGTATCTTGGTCACGGATGTTTCCAAACGTGATCCGGGACAATTACAAGGAAGAACAGAAAACAACCGGGTAGTTAACTTCCGATGTGAAGACCACAGCTTAATAGGCAAGTTCGTTGACGTTACCATTCACGAAGCCCTACCCAACTCGCTCCGTGGCGAACTTGTGCTGCCTTGCAATCCTCGTTAAGTACTTCATCGGGAGTCGGCTTCGCCACTCCCGCATTATTTCTCCCGGTTCACCCCAACTGTTCATTCCTCGCCGTTAGCATCTATAATTAAAGTCAGGTTGACACCCCGAGTGAAAGAGGTGTTATCCTTCGACCCAATGTCACGACCATAATCAATTAACGGAGCCGCTTTGAGCACTCAAACACGCAGTCTATCGCTAGAACCTGATAATGCTAAACATCTTGCCAATCTATGTGGTCAGTTTGATCGCCATTTAAAGCAATTAGAAAAACGACTGGACGTATCTATCCGCAACAAAGGAAACGTTTTTCAAGTCAGCGGCCCGGAACAGCCGACGCACTCCGCCTGTGAAATCATTAATCACTTGTACCGAGAAGCGCAAAGCGGCACAGAAATCACTCCGGACTTAATTCATTTATTTATTCAAGAAAGCGGAATGGACACAGCAGAAAACCAAACGGAAGGTTCTAAGTCCTCAGCGGACGTCATCAAAACACCAAAAGCGTACGTCAAACCCCGAGGCAAAAACCAAAAGCTGTATGTGGACGCGATTCGTCAACACGACATCAACTTCGGCGTCGGTCCAGCAGGCACAGGTAAAACCTACCTGGCCGTCGCTTGTGCCGTTGAAGCCTTAATGAACGATGACGTCAGGCGCATTCTTTTGGTTCGCCCCGCAGTCGAAGCGGGTGAAAAGCTGGGTTTTTTACCGGGCGACTTATCTCAAAAAATCGATCCGTATTTACGTCCATTGTATGACGCCCTCTACGAAATGCTGGGTTTCGAGAATGTAGAAAAGCTGATTGAAAAAAGCGTAATTGAAGTCGCACCGCTGGCTTATATGCGTGGCCGAACTTTGAATAACTCGTACATCATTCTGGATGAAAGCCAAAATACCACCCGGGAACAAATGAAAATGTTTTTGACCCGTATTGGCTTTGGCTCCACCGCAGTTATTACTGGAGACGCGACTCAAATTGACTTGCCTCGCGGCTCAAGTTCAGGGTTGCTGCACGTCATCAACGTCTTAAAAGACGTGAAAGGCATCAGCTTTACCCACTTCCTCTCTAAGGACGTGGTGCGGCATCCGCTGGTTCAGCGTGTGGTTGAAGCCTACGAGCGCTTTGAAGACCAACAAGACGCCAAAAACAAATCCTCCAACCAAGAGCAAAACTAAACCTATTTTCTTATGACCTACGTCGATATCCAAAACGCCTGCGACTTTGCAGGCGTTCCGTCCGATGAACAATTCCTGCTTTGGGCCGAATCCGCTCTTAAAGGTCGCCGGGACGAAACTGAGCTCACCATCCGGGTTGTGAATGCAGACGAAAGCCAGGCCCTGAATCATCAATACCGAGGAAAGGACAAACCCACCAATGTGCTGTCGTTTCCATTCGAAGCGCCTGCCAACATTCCTGACTTTCCATTGATTGGTGATTTAGTGATCTGCGCTACTGTGGTAGAACAAGAGGCCATAGATCAAAAAAAGCCTGCAACTCACCACTGGGCACACATGGTCATCCACGGAGTACTTCACCTACTCGGTTACGATCACATTGAAGACAGTGATGCAGAAATTATGGAAGGAATAGAAATTGATATTCTTTCTGGCTTAAACATCCCAGATCCTTATCAGGAAATATAATGAATCTGGCCTTGCCAAGTTGATCGGTTACAGGCTAGGATTCGGATTATCTCCTTTCACCACGAAATAAAATGAACGAAGACCAACAAAACGACAGTCACAGTAGCAAGCCCTCGTGGTTTGAAAAAATTACCAAACCCTTTACCCAGCCTCAGGAACCTGAGTCCAGTAAAGATCTCAAGGAATTGCTCAGGGGTGCTCACAACCGAGGGTTGTGTGATGCTGAAGCACTGTCCATCATGGAAGGAGCGCTGCAGGTCGGAGACATGCACGTCCGTGAAATCATGGTGCCACGCTCTCAGATGACGTTCGTTAGAGCCTCTCAATCGCCTTCTGAAATCTTACCTATCATCATTGAATCCCAGCACTCCAGATTTCCGGTACTGGGCGAAGGTCAGGATGACTTATTGGGCATTCTGTTAGCGAAAGATTTTTTGCCATACCTGGCCAATGGTAATTTGGACCGTTTCAACATCAAAGATGTCCTGAGGCCAGTGAACTTCGTACCTGAAAGTAAACGTTTAAATACGTTACTCCGCGAGTTTCGTTCCGACCGCTATCACATGGCCATTGTCGTTGATGAATACGGCGGACTAGCAGGCTTGGTTACGATCGAAGATGTACTTGAACAAATCGTGGGAGATATCGAAGACGAAACCGACATCGAAGACGATGAAAGTAACATCCGCGCCATGGACGACTCCGAAAGTTTCATGGTCAACGCGCTTACGCCCATTGATGACTTCAATGAATACTTTGACACCACCTACAGTGATGAAGAATTCGATACCATCGGCGGTATTGTCACCAACGGATTCGGCCACTTACCCGACCGAGACGAAGCCATTACGATAGAAGGTCTGAGATTCAAAGTTCTGAACTCCGACAATCGTCAAATTCGTTTATTGGAAGTGACCAGCGACAACGGAAACGACGTCGACGAATAAAATCACAGGGAGTTGTGGTGCTTAAAAATCTGAATATGGACCTTTCCTGGAAAGGTCTGGCTTCACAACTCATCGCCTCAAATGCAAACGGCTTTAAACTTGCTATCGCATTTTGTTTAGGGCTGACACTGCCGCTTTCGTTTGCCCCGTTTGACTATTGGCCCGTGGCCATTTTATCACTGATCGGGTTTCAAGCGCTGGTCACTGGTTTGCCTGCGAAAGCGGGCTTCAAGGTAGGCTGGAGTTATGGCTTTGGTGTATTTGCGGCTGGTGCCTCCTGGGTGTACGTCTCCATTCATGAATATGGCTTCGCACCTGTTCCGTTAGCACTCTTACTCACCTTTCTATTTACCTTCCTGCTTGGTCTGTTCTTTGCGCTTCAGACCTATACCTTTAATCGCTGGTTCGACTTTTCCGACTATAGAAACCTACTGACTTTCCCTGCCATCTGGATTTTGTTTGAGTGGTTCCGAAGCTGGTTTCTGACGGGATTTCCCTGGCTTTATCTGGGCTATGGCCATATTGAAACCTGGCTTGCAGGCTGGGCGCCCGTATTCGGTGTTTTTGGCATCGGTTTTATTACCGTGCTGACCGCCAGCAGTCTGCTTTTGTGCATTAAAAGCGCGATTCAAAACCCAAGCGTCAAAAAACAAGGACTGCCATTGCTTGTCTGCTTGCTGCTGTGGGGCAGTGGATTATTATTAACGAACGTCCAGTGGACAACCTCGAAAGAAGAAATCTCCGTTACTTTAATGCAAGGGAATATTCCTCAAGAAAAAAAATGGCTGAATGAGTACCGCCCTGTAAGCCTCAAGACATACCGGGAGTTAAACAGGAACGTCCACAGTGACTTAATCATCTGGCCTGAAACAGCCATTCCATATTTCAAACACCAAGTCCCTGACTGGCTCGAAGAAACAGAACAATTGTTGCAACCTGACCAAGGGTTGATTACTGGCATCCCTTATCTTCGACCAGACTCAAAAAGATCAAACCCCATTCTGCACAACTCCATTATAGGCATGGGTCAAGCGACAGGCATGTACCATAAACAAAAACTGGTGCCTTTCGGCGAGTACGTCCCGATGCAGGATATTTTAAGGGGCTTAATTCAGTTCTTTAACCTGCCAATGTCTAATTTCCGGCCTGGCCCGGCTCACCAAGAACCCATCAAGTTCCGTGACAGCCTGTTTTGGCCTGCCATATGTTATGAAATCGCCTACCCGTCATTCATTGCCGAAAACATCGGTAACGACCACCCTAGCAATGTCATTCTAACCATCAGCAATGATGCCTGGTTTGGTGACTCGCTGGGCCCCAAACAGCACCTGCAACTGGCTCAGATGCGTGCGTTAGAAAACAGTCGCTATGTCTTACGTGCCACCAATACCGGGTTAACCGCCGTCATCAATGAAAAAGGCATCATTGAAAACGACATGCCTGCGTTTATTGCTGGTGGATTAAGCGCACGAATCGCGCCACAACAAGGATTAACCCCCTATAGCCAATGGACGGACAAGCCAATCCTCGCTTTGGTTTTACTGTCTCTTCTCGCCGCCAAACTGCTTGGGCGCGTCCCCTCTTCCATCAACAACCAACAGACAAACCAGCTTCAAAGTTAAACGCGTAGCGGATATTTGGTTTGTATTTTGTTGGTTACCTATAGTCTTCAAAGCCCCATTTAAGTTAGACTTACACTCTTTTTGGCACCTCTTAATTCATACTGATCGGAATCATAATGGAAGAGCAATACAACCCCCAAACAATCGAGACAGAAGCCCAATCATTCTGGGAAAAAAACCAGTGTTTCAAAGCGGTACACGACGCCAGCAAAGAGAAGTTTTATTGCCTCTCTATGTTCCCGTACCCAAGTGGGCGCCTGCACATGGGGCACGTTCGAAATTATACGATCGGTGACGTAATTTCCCGTTATCAAAAAATGCTGGGCAAAAATGTGTTGCAACCTATGGGTTGGGATTCTTTTGGTCTACCGGCTGAAAATGCGGCTATTAAACACAACGTTGCGCCTGCAAAGTGGACATACGAAAACATCGACTACATGAAAGACCAGCTGAATCGCCTTGGATTTGGTTACGACTGGGATCGTGAAGTTGCTACCTGTCGACCTGAATACTATAAATGGGAACAGTGGTTTTTCACTGAGTTATACAAAAAAGACTTAGTATACAAAAAAACCTCAGCTGTGAACTGGTGCCCCAATGACCAAACGGTACTTGCGAACGAACAAGTCATCGATGGCTGCTGCTGGCGCTGTGATACCCAGGTTGAACGTAAAGAAATTCCTCAGTGGTTTGTTAAAATCACCGATTACGCCGATGAACTGATTGATGACCTGGATAAACTGGACGACTGGCCAGATCAGGTTAAAGCCATGCAGCGCAACTGGATAGGCCGTTCGGAAGGCGTAGAAATGACCTTCCAGGTGAAAGACAGCGATCAGTCCATCGAAATTTATACCACTCGCCCAGATACCGTCATGGGCGTGACTTACGTTGCCGTTGCAGCACAACACCCATTGGCTTTGGCCGCAGCAAAGAACAACCCTACGCTGGCAACGTTCATCGAAGAATGTAAAACTCAAGCGACCGCTGAAGCCGACATGGCCACCATGGAAAAGAAAGGGGTGGACACTGGGTTAATCGCAATTCATCCAATCACTGGCGAAGAAGTTCCGGTATGGTCTGCCAACTTCGTCTTGATGGATTACGGTTCAGGCGCGGTGATGTCTGTGCCGGGTCATGATGAGCGGGATTACGAGTTCGCAAAATCATTTGGCTTAGCAATCAAACAGGTCATTACCTCTGCCGAGGGCGAAGATGTTTCTCTTGAGCAGAATGCCTACACCGAAAAAGGAACCTTGATTAACTCAGGGGAGTTTGACGGATTATCATCAGCCGATGCGTTTCAGAAAATTGCAGCCTGGCTAGAGTCTCAAGGTAAAGGCAAGAAGACGATAAACTATCGTCTGCGTGACTGGGGCGTCAGCCGCCAACGTTATTGGGGCTCTCCGATTCCAATGATGTACGATGAGCAAGGCAACGAGATTCCAGTACCTCTGGATCAACTGCCGGTAGAGCTTCCTGAAGACGTTGAAATGGATGGTGTTCAATCACCGATCAAAGCCGACCCTGAATGGGCCAAAACAGAACATAACGGCCAGCCTGCATTCCGTGAAACGGATACCTTTGATACCTTCATGGAATCTTCATGGTATTACGCCCGCTATTGCTCCGCAGGCAACAACGAGCAAATGTTGGATGAAGAAGCCAATTACTGGCTGCCTGTTGACCAATACATCGGTGGTATTGAGCACGCCATCCTTCACCTGTTATATGCCCGCTTCTTCCATAAACTGCTTAGAGATGCCGGATTTGTTCAATCTGACGAACCGTTCAAGCGCCTACTTTGTCAGGGCATGGTGAATAAAGACGGTTCGAAAATGTCCAAATCCAAGGGCAATACCGTTGACCCTCAGGAAATGATCGAGCAATACGGCGCAGATACGGTACGCCTGTTTATGATGTTCACGGCTCCACCGGAACAAACCCTTGAGTGGAACGACGCTGGTGTTGACGGCGCAAGTCGTTTCCTTAAGCGCTTATGGAAAGCGGTTCATACTCATACTCAATATGAAACGACTACCAAGATTAATGTCAGCGAGCTCACAAAAGAACAACAAGATCTGCGCCGTAAAACGCATGAAACCATTCAGAAAGTTACGGATGACATGGGCAGACGTCAAACCTTCAATACCGCTATTGCCGCCGTCATGGAGCTTAGTAACGCAATCGGTAAGTTTGATGTGATCTCTGACCAGGACAAAGCAGTACTTCAGGAAGCGTTAGAGTCTGCTGTACTCTTGTTATCTCCTATCGTGCCACACATCACACATACCATGTGGCAAGCATTAGGACATGACACCGCAGTCATGAATGAATCATGGCCAGCATTTGACGAAAGTGCGTTAGTCAAATCCGTCATTGAAGTTGTGGTTCAGGTAAATGGTAAGGTTCGAGCCAAAATTGAGGTCGCTCCAGATGCCTCTAAAGACGACGTAGAAAACCTTGCTGTGAACGATGCAAACGTTAAAAAGTTTACCGACGACAAAACCATTCGCAAAGTGATTGTCATCCCAGGCAAATTAGTTAACATCGTTGCAAACTAAGGATAAAAAAAAGCCGGAAACCTCCGGCTTTTTTAATTCAGGCTACTAACGTATCCAGGTATTAATTATGACCGTTGTGAATATGCAACTCCCCAGTATCTTGTCCGTATTTGCTCTGAGCTTACTCCTGAGCGCCTGTGGTTGGCAGCTTCGTGGCTACAATACCGGCTCCGTTCCTATTGATGAGATCAGCATTAATGTTGAAAACATTAATAACCCGGCGTTTGTTAAAGTATTCCGCGAAACATTGGCCAATGAGTACAATATCGCAGTTGTTGAAAACGCAGAAATCACAGCTTCTGTATTACGCGTCAGTGAAAGTAAGCGCGCTTCCTCCAAAGACAGAAATGGCGATGTATCCGAGTATGAGCATACGATTGTCCTAACCCTATCGACGCTTACCCAAGAAGATAAAAAACCACTTCAACAAAACTTCACTAACATCCGCAGACAAAGCTACAACGAGAACAACCTTTTGTCTTCAGACATTCAGGAAGTCAACGCCAAACGCGAAATGTACCAGGAACTTACGCGCCAATACGCCAGTTATTTATCGCGACAACTTCCAGCCAGACCAAAAGCTGAAGAAAAATGATCCTAAAGCACTTTCAATTTCCCCAACACCTGGAAAAAAACCTTCTGCCCATCTACCTGATTCATGGTGATGAATCGTTGATAATTGAAGAGTGCTTAGACCAAATACGTCTTGCTGCCAGACACAAAGGCTACAGTGAGCGTATCGTATTTGACGTTGAAGGCAGCTTTAATTGGAGCGATTTTTCATCGGAAGCGCAGGCAATGTCGTTATTCTCCGAAAGAAAAATCATTGAAATTCGGCTCAATACCGGTAAAGCATCCGATAAAGGGAAAGCCATAGAAGCGTTTTGTGATACAGCCGACGGAGACACTGTCGTCATTATCAGCGCTCCAAGATTGGATAAAAACGTTCAAAAACAAGCATGGTTCAAAAAGGTTGAAAAGATTGGCGCTTCAACCATCATCTGGCCCCTAAAACCCAGAGACGTTCAGGAATGGTCCTCCGCACATTGCCGAAAACAAGGAAAAACAATCCAGTACGATGCGCTTCAACTTCTACTGGAAAAAACCGAAGGTAATCTACTCGCCACAAAACAGGAAATTGAAAAGCTTTGCCTTTCGGTCGATGGGAACGACATTAATCTTGAGACTATGGTGAACTCGATTGCCGACAGTTCCCGATATACAATTTTTGACCTCAGTGATCACTGCCTTAAAGGAGATGTTCGCGGAGCAGCTCATATCTTTAATCATTTAAGGTCTGAAGGCTCAGAAATATTAGCTTTGTCCGGCTTAATCACCAAAGAGATCCGAGCATTAAATGTGCTAAGCCATTACAGTAAAAGCATGTCGATGGATCAGGCTTTTGTAAAAGCCAAAGTTTGGAAAAACAAACAAAGTTTATATCGAACAGCCATCAACCGTCTCAATAAAACCAAGCTTGAAAACTTATTAAAAGCAGCCTCTAACCTCGACTTGGCTGTAAAAGGTATGTCAGATGAAAAACCCTGGCACCTGTTTTTTGAAGTCTGTATGGCACTGGCAGGCAACCAGCAACTAAAGATGCGCAAAACGAACTAACGAGCTTTAAAGGCCGCTTTTTTGAGTCCCATTTTGGTAAACTTATACCGACAAGCTTTGGATGCTTCCTGCAAGGATGTGCGAAACTTGCCATAGGACAGCTCGATCCCGGGAAAAGATTCACCATAAACAGATAAAGAGACACGCTGAACCAAATCGGTGTATCGAGTATTTAATTGCTCAAACTGATCTTTCAGGTCTTTAGCGTCATTTCTGATGTTGGAGATGACATTCGTAAAGTGTTTAATTTTCTTTTCATCCCCTTTCGCAGTAAATTTATCCAGCTGAACCGTGCAGCGAGCCAGGGTATCTTGTTTTTCAACCAGCTTGTGCTTTATATCTTCCAGTTCCGCTTTTAAACGATTCACATCTGTACCAAGATTGATATGTGAAGGAACGTAAGAGTCCGAACCAAGAATACCCACAGACACGGACTCCCTTACATTAGCAGAGCCACCAACCAATTTCGCTTTTCGTTTAGTCGGCCCTCCAACAATTAACTCTTCGCAATCCGTTATTACACAATTTAGCAACTGATCTTTAACGCTGACTTTTCCTCCTGACTTTATCACCACATATTGCAGGTAACGAGCTTCAATATCACCACCGGCTTCAATATGAGCAGAAAAATCAGACGTCCTTTCATGAGTATCATCGCCTTCAATTTTTCTCCCTAATACTCCCTGCTTGATAATGATGTTCCCACCGGCCTTCAACGTCGAAGACTCCACTAAATCTCGAACATGGATATCACCACTGACATCCACTGTTAAACCTTCTCTGACAGGCCCCTGAATCATCACTGTGCCATCGAACTCAATGTTTCCGGTCGTCAAATCTACTGTGCTCAGCACCAGAATGTCATCTACACGAACCACATCTCTCATTCTCATCGGCACACCCTTACGGGTAGCAATCAGCTCGTTCGGGTTGTCTTCTGAAACAACAACGCCTTCAGCAACTTCAAACGGTTTATTCGGTGGTGCAATGGATTGAATCAATTCTCCGTATACATTTTTTCCATCATCACTCTTACGGGCAGGCGTTCTTACCATGACCACGTCTCCGGGGGAAACCGTTTCGATGGCACCAAGGTCATACATGTCGGATGTGCCATCTTCCCTCTCAACGGGCTGAAGCTCTCGATCTTGGAAAGGCGTTACAGCCCAATTGAATTCACAATGAATGCCATTCTTCGCTGGTGTTCCTTTCGCAGCAATGACTGTTGTTTGTGAACCTGCAGTATATGTATTCGCTTTGGCGCAGTACGCCCGAATATTCGAAAGTTGAATACCTTCGATAATGCCTTGCTTTTTAAGATAGGCTAACAGAATTTTTTCAGAAGGGTTATTACCACCAAAGGCAGCAGTAATCACCAACGATGCAGTTAAACGATCTGAACTCACTTCTAGATGAATAGACGCGCTTTTCTTATCCGCTATACGATACCGGAATAGAGTATCTTTCTCAGCAGTAGCGGCGTTTTTAATGAAGTCTTCAACAGCTTGCTTTGCCAAGTCTTCACGGAAAAGGCAGGCTGAATAAGTGCAACTTTTAAATGCAGCCTCAATGGAAGGAAGCGTAGGTGTTTGAATACCTGCAGGTAAAAGAATCTCTACGGACTTCTTGTCTTCCGTGAATTCAAAATCAAACGTAGGATGAATATCCTTTTCTTCCACATTAACCCTCAAAGCTGTTAATTCACAAAGTAATAAATTAGGTACTTAAGAGTTTACATTAGCCTATTACTCATAAAATTTCATCTGACGTACCTATCAATCTAAGTATTTTATCGGCAACTTAAGTCATTACCTTAACAGAACAACTCAGGGAGTTAGGCAGGAAAAGTAAATTTATAAAGTAAAATCGGTTTTAACAACAAAAACCAGAGGGTCATCGTTGATCATAAAACAGCCAGGCAATAAAAAACCCCGATGCGTTAGCATCAGGGTTTTTAG
>NZ_BAABBN010000015.1:0-403705 GCF_039537985.1 Litoribacillus peritrichatus | reverse complement strand
TAACCAGCTTTCCCGCTTGCCCCTCTCAGAACGTGGAGCGCATTATAGGCATCCCCACACACAACACAACCCCTTTCTGCACTTATTTTGAATTTAATTTCAAAGCGGTTAAAAAAAGGCCTAAACTGGTTATTTAACATACAAAAAGACGTTAAATGGGTGATTTTTAACCAACAGATTAGAAAAGCCCTAAGCTTGCGTCCGTATATCTTGTTGTTTGACGCGGCAGCCCATTATTAACAGCTTCTTTCAAGTCCAGGTTAATTCCACCAGTTGGAATGTTTAAATAGAATCCCTGACCTGCGCGCATAATCCCTTCAACGTACTCTCCTCCCCCAATCGGGTTAGAAGGATCACCGGTAGTAAACACATCGGTTCGCCAAGGCAACGCTTCCGTTTGTAGCCCTAAGAACAACCCTCTAGCTTCTTCACCATTCCCAACATCCAGACTTTGATACTTATTTAAGGGAAAACATGTTTCTATTCCCGCCAATTCACAACCATCTGTATAGAGATCGATATCTCCCCCGGTACAAACACCGAATAAACCACGAGAAGTGCAGTCTGTTGTTGCGCCAGTTTCAGGCGGAGCAAACAGCGTCATTGCAGTCTGTAGTAGAAACCAGTTAATCGGACCAACGTCACTGGCGTCAACTCGGAAGTTAGTTCCATCTTCCACCCCAATATGGGTTGCCCGGTAATCCAAAGCCTGGCCTGGATTCGGTCCATCAGGACCTTGCTGCAATATGGCTCTGGTCGATAGCTCACTATCACCTAACAATATCGGTGCAACATATTTCAGCAAGACGCCAAAAAAGCCATCGGGGTCTTGAGACGCCAATGCTTGAGCATTGTCCTGAATAATAACGTCCAGGTTTCCTGATAAGGAAGCAATGTCGGTTGTGAACGTTCCTTTTGCACCGCCAAAGCCTATTCGCACTCCAGCAATACTTTGCACGCCATTTTCTTGTTTATACGCAAATTCAATGAAAGGGTCTTTAATATTAAAGGGCATTGGCACACCTTTATCACTTAATCTAAACTGCCTCCCCGTTTCCGGGTTAATGGGGAATTTAGATGGATCTGGCTTAGGCAAACCATCCGACCCATAAACAATGTCACCTTGCCGGTTCACTTCAAAATAATCATGGGGATTAAAGTAGCCGCCTAACGCTACGTTCTTCATATCAATGTCCACGCCTGCTCCATTGATGTCTCTGGAGTCCGAATAGCGCCCCAACTCAAGTTCATCGATGGTAAGGATTGTATCTATATCCATCCCAAAATTTATTCGGGTGTATTTATATTTGGTAGCCCCTTCGGTAATGGATTCAGGTTCATCAATAGTGATGAATGCCTGACCGGTGTATTCAGACAACTCACTATCAGGCAGAGGCTCTAATTTGGAAAACACAACGGGCGCAAATAAAAACCCTAACAGAAATACATACAATCGAGTGAGCGGATTATTCATCTTAATTACCTTTTATTATTATTTTTAAAAGGCAACTTTAGAGTAAATACTCAGCTCAATAGTTAAACGAAACGGACGATTTCATGACATTAATAGACAACTCTGAAAATACCTTAAAAAGCGATGTTTATGCGTACTGTTTTAATGATAAAAAGAGACAGCACCAAATCACAGACTGAGACTTTTTTAATACAATATTACGAGCACCCTACTCTTTTTTCATAAGACCCACAGTCGCTCCACTGCTGATAAATCTGCTGCCAATGCTCGATCGGCACTGGTCGAGAAAACAAATAGCCTTGATACGCGGAACAAGAAAGCTCTCGTAACAATTCAAGCTGCCTTGGAGTTTCAACACCCTCAGCAATAATTCTCATATTCAATGAATGCGCCAACCTGACAACCGCTTCCAAAATTGCTCGATTTCTGGGCGTTTCTTCCATCTTCCAAATAAAACTACAATCCAGTTTAAGCGTATCAATGGTATCAAACTCCAATAAATAGCCGAGAGAAGAATAGCCCGTTCCGAAATCATCTAAGGCAATATTTAACCCCATGTTCTTTAATGTTAACAACACATCTCGGGCTTTGTTTGTATCACCAAGCAAGATGCGTTCAGTAATTTCTAATTCGAGTAAATCTGCTGATAAGGAATGCTTTTCGAGTAATCGTCCGATGAACTCAGGTAACTGTGGTGACATCAATGTAAGTGCCGACAAATTCACTGAAGTTCTGGTCATAATCCCCAGCTCTCTCCAGTCAACCAATTGCCGGCAGGCTTCCTCAATGACCCAAAATTCAACGCTTTTAATTAGCGGCGACTGCTCAAGTAATGGAATAAATTCACTTGGCATAACCAATGTGCCATCAGGCAACTGCCATCGTAACAGCACCTCTGCGCCAGAAATATTTTCCTGTCCCATTTGAAGCTGAACGAACAACCTAAACTGCCCTTCATCCAAAGCCCGCTCCAGTCGACTCTCTAACTCTAACTTGCGTATAGTACTGCGATGAATTTCAGCACTATAAAACTGATAATTATTTCTTCCCGCTTCCTTCGCTCGATACAAAGCGGCATCAGCATTGAGCACAAGAGTTTTGTCGTCATTACCATCTCTAGGGTAAATGGCTATACCAACACTCACAGTGACATTAAAAGGTTTTTCGCCCAATAAGAACGAAGCGGCCATAATTTCTAGGATTTTATTTGAAAGAATGACCAGGCTTTGCGCATCTGGATTATTCTCCGCCAAAATCACAAATTCATCACCACCACTACGAGCCACCGTATCCGTTTCACGTACCGTCCTTTTCAAACGTGAGGCAAATTCTTTAAGCAATTGATCACCAGCATCATGTCCGAGCGTATCGTTCACTAACTTAAAACGATCCAAATCCAACATCATAACGCCCAACATCTCGCCACTTCGTTGTGCATGCAAAACCGCTCGAGAAAGGCGATCGGAAAGCAAAGCCCGATTGCCAAGACCAGTCAAAGGATCATGATGAGCCAGATAAATTAAGTTCTCCCTTAGGTGTTTTTGCTCACTGATATCTCGCAGGGTGATAAGCTGGACAAACCTGCCACGCCATTCAGTAGCCATTACATGCATTTCGACATGTTTGCCGGAAGACAATTGAACTTCAACCCGCTCCTTGCTTCCTACCACATACCCAAACTGTGCCCCTTCTAAATGACCGCCCTCCTCACAGCACAATTGAGTCGCAGCCACGTTCGCAAAAAGGACCCAGCCATTTTCATCAACCACTACCATCCCGTCCGGATTATTACTTAATAGTTTCCGATGTAAATAATCTCCCTGAAAGCGCTGAATTGCTTTCTCCATAGCGCGAAGCAAAGCGTCTGTGGAGAGTGTTGATTTTTCCAGATAATCTTGTGCCCCAAGTCGCAATGCCTGCATTGCTATATCTGAATCTTGTTGTCCGCTAAGCACAATGATCGGCGTATCACAAATACTCAACAGACGAGAAACCGTCACCAAACCACCACTGTCCGGTAAGTTTAAATCACATAAAACAACCGCCATTGTTTTATTATTCAACAATTCAATCGCAGCGGATAACGAAGTACAGTGCTCTATCATCTGAGACGATGACCAACCGCTCAAATACTCAAACACCAGAGCTGCGTCTGCAGGGTTATCCTCTATCAACAAAATGCTATTCTGAGCGGTCATCATATTTTGGTTTTGAGCCCGCCGTAACAGCTGTAGTTCCAAAGCTCGATGCAAAGCCGAAACTAACTCTCGTTCATTCCAGGGCTTAATAAACTTGTCACTGACAAACCCGGCAAGCTGAGTATCCCAACATACGTTTTGCTCTAGCTCATTGCCAACCACAATAAACGCGGTTTCAGGGTATTGATGATGCATATGTTCAATCAACTTATCACCGTCAATTCCCGGAAGTTGCAGCTCCACAACAACCAAAGCATAAGAGTGTTGTGCCATTTTAAGCAGCGCTTTACTGCCATCCTCTGCTGTATCCGTTTCTAAACCATGCGCTTTCACTGAACGCACGAAGCTGTCACAGGCTTGAGGATCATTATCAACATAAAGTATCTCAGCATTTGCCATGAGTCGCTCCTTAACCAACGGAATACGATTGTTTAGTGTGTATATGGGAAAAGTGGCCAGGTGCTTCTTGCCATTGTTGAAAAAAAGCTCGCCAGGCAATAGGCTCCAGTGGCGGTGCAAATAAGTACCCTTGAAAAGCATCGCAGTGCAGCGCATGCAAACCAGCCAGTTGAGACATCGTTTCCACCCCTTCTGCAATGACATTCATTTCAAGTGAGTGCGCCAGCTGGATAAAAGTTTTTAAAATGGTTAAGTCGCGTTCTCCTCCTGAAGCATTGAGGGTCAATGACCGATCCAGCTTTAACGTATTTAAACTGGGCAGCTCTCTTAAATAATTCAGTGCAGAAGCGCCTGTGCCAAAATCATCCAGCGCAGCACTGACTCCAATGTTCGCTAACCCGGATAATGTGCGACTTGTCTGAAGCGTATCTTTTAGAACAGAACGCTCCGATATTTCAATCGTCAAAGCCCCCTCAGACAACCCTCGCGACAACAATGTACTTTCAACAAATGAGACCAACGAAGGCTGATGAAGACCCGCCACCGATAAATTAATGGCAAGCCGAGGCGACGAACCAAACTGCCGTCGCCATTCAACCAACTGATCACAAACCGCGCCAAGCAACCACATCTCAACTTCACTGATCAGGCCCTTATTCTCAAGTAACGGAATAAATTGACCAGGAGGAAGCAAACCATGAACCGGGTGCTGCCAGCGCATCAAAGCTTCAGCGCCAACCAAACCATCCTCCGAAAACTGCGGCTGATAATGCAGGCAAAACTGCTTTTCTTTTATGGCTGTAACCAATTCTTTTTCTAAGGAGAGATTTCGGACAGCACGCTGGTGACATAACTTATCGTAAAACTGATACAAATTACGTCCACCTTCTTTGGCCCGATACAGCGCATTATCCGCATGTTTCATCAACGACTTAACTTTCAAACCATCCTTTGGAAATAACGCAATGCCAATACTGGTGGTAACAACATGCAGAGTGTCAGCAAAATCAAATGGCTCCTCCAACGCAGTCAGAATTTTTTTAGCTAACTTACCCGCGCTTTCAGCGTCGTGTATATTTTCTGCCAGAACAACAAATTCATCTCCGCCAAAACGCGCTACCGTGTCACAATCTCGAACCGTTGATACCAGCTTGTCAGCGACCTGTTTAAGAAGAGCATCCCCTGCATCATGACCTAAAGTGTCATTAATCATTTTAAAGCGGTCTAAGTCCAACATCATTAGCGCCACAACTTCTTCATTTCGGCGTGCCTTGCGCAGAGCAAAGTCCAGTCGGTCTTCCAGCAATGCCCTGTTTGCCAGCCCAGTCAAAACATCGTGTTGCGCTTCATGCTGAAGCTGTTCTTGCAGGCGTTTATGTTCGGTGATGTCTCTCAAGCAAACGATATGGGCAAAACGTCCCAGCCACTGCGTCGAGACTTGGCGCATCTCCAGTACGCACTGATCGCCTGTTTCAATTTCTATGGTTCCTTCTTGACCCGTTATCGGGTAACCAAATGACTTGCCCATTAACGGAGACCGTCCAGACCGCCCCCTCTTAAAAAGTTCATTCGCAGCAGGGTTCGCCCATAAAATCTTCCCAAGATCGTCCACCACTAAAATCGCATCCGGGTTTTGCCACAACAACTGTTGATAACGACCATGAACACGCTGACGGACTATGCTGTAACGTATTAACCGATGAAGTGTTCTTTGAGTCACATCGGATTTATACAAATAATCCTGCGCACCCAACTGCATAACATCAAGTGCCATCGTTTCATTTTCTAAGCCACTGATCACTGCAACCGGTGTATCACTTACTGCCAGTATTCTGGATAAAGTGGCCAACCCCTGACTATCAGGTACATTAAGATCGGCCAGGATCAAACAAAATGTGTCATGCCCGAGTGCATCAAGCGCCCCTTCCAACGTGACACGAGTCGTCAAATTAACTTTTGGGGTGCACGTTCGACGCGATAAGTTATCAATAATAAGGTCAATATCCGCTGGGTTGTCCTCCAACAGCAATACATTGATTGTTTCCTGGCTATTTGAGCCAGGCGGCACACTATTAAGAAAATAAGTATCATTCAGCGTTTTTCTTTGAGTCAGTGCCCGCCACAAACTTTGCGCCAGAGCTTCTGGCTGCCAGGGTTTAGCTATGAACTGGCTAACCGCTGATGATAGCGGATGATCAGAATCCCAATAATGTTCCAGTTGCTCGCCTAGAACCAAAAAAATAGCATTCGGCACCGTACGCCTAAGACGATCGAACCACTTGTCCAAACTCGCATCGGGTAACGATTGATCAAGAATTATCACCGAAAACGCACCGTTAACCGCTAGTTTCAAAGCACTTTCACCATTTGCCGCTAACGTAATATTAAAACCATACCGTGTCAGACAATTAAGAAAATGCTGGCGCTGAACCTGGTCTGGGTCAATGTAAAGAATGTCTGTTGTATTCATAACCCTTCACCGTTCATTTGCTTGAGTATATAAAGCGGATGCTTCCACTGTTTTATTAAAAATATCCAACCCCAAGAGAACTTCTGCTTTGTTGCCAAAGTCCCCCACGATTTTTCTTAATGGCAGAGGCATATGCTTGATTAAGGTCGGCGTCACTAAAATATCGAACTTATCTGCACGCTCCGGTTGTTCCAGCACATCGACGACCTCAAGCGTATATTGATCAGCCAGCTCCTGGCGGAACATTTCTTCCAGGTTCCGGCGAGCACGCTGAGACGTCCCCGACGTACCCGCAACAAAAAGAGTCAGTTGATATTTCACGGTTCATCTCCTGATCAAACATAACCCGGAAGCAATAATGACCAAACACTCCCACCCAAAGCAGCCCCAGAGAGTCCCCCTAGAGGCCATCCGTAACCAGCACTTACTTATTTTTGATCTGGTGGCAATTGAGCAACCCCGAACCAAAAGGCCTCTATTATCCGAATGACCTGCCGATAATCGTTCAGGTTCAACGGTTTACAGGTGTAGGTATTCGCGCCTAAGTCGTAACTTTTCAGCACATCCTGATCGGCCTGCGAAGACGTTAACACCACCACGGGCACACGTTTAAACCGGGAGGTTTGTTTAAGTTTCTGCAAAACGTCCAACCCACCCATTTTCGGTAAATTTAAGTCCAGAAAGATTAAATCAGGAAGCGTTTCGACGGCATTGAGCCAAGCCAACGCCTGCTCACCATCATTGGCCACCTCTACCCGGCTCCGCACTGTGGCATTGGTTAACGCATCCAGGATTAAGTCGACATCTGCCGGGTTATCTTCCACTAACAATAAACGAACGGGTTTAGTTACCATTCTCTGTCCCCCTGGCTGCTGTCGTGGCTAGCGTAAAATAAAAGCGAGTCCCTTGATTAGCCAAGTTCTCGCACCAAACCTTTCCACCATGCCGTTCCACGATTTTTTTAACAATCGACAACCCTATGCCACTGCCTTCATATTCGGTACGGCTGTGTAACCGTTTGAAAATAATGAAGATCTGATCTGAGTATTTTGGGTCAACCCCAACTCCGTTATCCCGTACGCAAAAGCGGACAAAAAGCTCGGGGGCATCACTGGTTGCTCCAGAAGTATGTGGAAACCCGCTGCCCTTGAACTGAACATCCGATAAGTCGGCAGATTTTATGTCACCCTCCGCTTGATCTGCGTCCAGCAGCGTTGCGTCAATGACGATTTGAGGAGGCGTCTCACCATGAAATTTAAGCGCGTTGGCGATCAGGTTCTGAAAAACCTGAATCAACTGGCCCGCATCCGCCAGTACCTTCGGCAAAGGCCCGAACTGAATATCGGCATGAGTCTCTTCAATCGTAGTTTGTAAATTTGCCAAGGCCTGCATTAATGCTTGCCCTGTATCCACCATTTTCAGGGGCTGCGCCTGAGTACTGATGCGTGACAGACTCAATAGGTCGGTCACCATACTCTGCATACGTTGCGCACCATCCACTATGTAGTGGATGTATTTGGTCACCTTGTCATCCATTTGATCTTGAAGGTGCTCCTCCAACAATTGCGTAAAACTGGCCATGACACGCAACGGCTCTTGTAAGTCATGGGAAGCAATATAAGCAAACTGTTCCAATTCTTCGTTCGACCTGGCCAAGGCTTCGGCTTGTTTCTCCAGCTGCTGAGCTTGCTGTTTCAGTATTTGAGATTGAGCAGCCAGAGCCTCTGCCGCTTCTTTTTCTGCTCTCAGCCTTTGGTTAGCTTCTTCCTTCAGTTTCGCCTCACTTTCCAGGCGACAAATGAGTGCCGTCTGAGTACGTACCGCTTCCGTTTTTTCGAATAAAGCAACAAACACCGAAACCTTGGCACGTAGAATATCTGGCTCAAATGGCTTAAACATATAATCCACTGCGCCCAACTCGTACCCTCGTTTCACATGTATTTCTTGCTGACTGAATGCAGTTAAAAATAAAATTGGCGTATTACGGGATTGAGGCCGGGCGCGGATCAGCTCTGCCGTTTCAAAACCATCCATATCCGGCATTTGCACATCTAGCAGAATCGCAGCCACCTCTCTGTCCAGCAATAAACGAAGAGCACCCGCACCAGAGTCTGCTTCAAGCAATTCATAACCTAAAGGCTCAAGTACCTGCTCCATTGCTAATCGGTTTGCTGCATTGTCATCGACCACCAAAATGGCGGTTTTGCTGATCGGGGGGGAAGGGGGTGACTTTGTAACATCAAACATGCGGTTCATTTCCTTCACCTTTCCATCGGGCCTGCGTTGCCTGACCCAACGCGACCAGTTCTGCCGTGATCTCATCCAGTGACAATATTCTCGCCGAAGGCACCAAGGCCAACGCAGCCACAGGCATAATGGGCGCTTCACATTCATTTGGATTCTGAACCCATACATCGCCGCCCGCCTTTAAAATAGTCTCGGCGCCCTGTGCTCCATCATCACTGTTGCCAGAAAGTATCACTGCCAAACAGTTCTTACCGAAACTGAACGCAGCTGATTGAAATAAAGGATCAATGGCCGGCCTCGAGTGATTGACAGGGCCTTCCGTGCTCAATGCAAAGTGCCTCCCCTCCAGCAATAAATGGTAATCCGCTGGGGCTATGTAAACGTGTCCAATAACCATGGCGTCCTTATCATCCGGTTCAGACACCGGCAACAGACAATGGCTTTGTAATAAGGCCCCTAAATCGGTTGTGGTACTCGGACTGCGATGAAGCATCATCACCACAGACTTCCCCTTTCTTCCCTGGAATGCCTTCCGAGGAAGTGATGCCAATATTCGTTGAAAAGCCTTAAACCCGCCTAATGAACCAACAATGAGCACAACGCCATCAGGCGAACAGCCCCTCACTGGCTGAGAGTGCAGCTCATCAGTATTACGGTTCATTTGATTCTGTTGACTTTCCATCGGTGCTCTCTTAATTCGCGCCAACCCTGTGTTCACCAGCCGATGCGACGATACAAACGTTCGTTTTCGGCGAGGGTGTCATAACGGAACCCTAACTCTGTACCGTTCAAAGACTCTTTTTTCCCTAGTGCTAACACCCCAAAACGGCACAAACTTTGATGCAATAACCTAAGGGTTCTGTCCTTCAATGCGTTGTTGAAATAAATCATCACGTTACGACACAGAATCAAATTAAACTCATTAAAAGAGCCATCGCTTACTAAGTTATGTTGCGCAAATACAATGTTTTTCTTTAATTCATTTCTGATAATCACGCGATCGTAATCACTTCGGTAATAACACGAGAAATCTTCCTTCCCGCCAGCCAATCGATAATTCTCAATGTATGTTTGCACATTTTTACACGAATAAATTCCCTGCTTTGCTTGCTCCAGTATCAACTCACTGAAATCTGTGGCATAAATTCTACTTCGCTCATACAACCCTTCTTCTTTCAAAAGTATAGCCATAGAGTAAACTTCTTCTCCGTTTGCACACCCTGCATGCCAAATACGGATAAAAGGCCAAGTGCGTAACAATGGAATCACCTGCCGACGAAGTGCCAAATAAAAATCCGGATCACGAAACATCGCCGACACATTGACAGAAAGCACCCCGAGCAACCGGTAAAAAAACGCAGGTGAATGCAACAGGCGATCTTGAAACTCATTAAAGTCCCGCAATCTTTCTTTTTTCATCGCTAGTGAGAGCCGACGAATTAAAGAAGCTCTGGCATAATCTCTCAGGTCATAGCCATATTGTTGATGAATAGCATTTATCAACGGCTCTATATCCGTCACCTCGTTGAGAACATGAATAACGGTGCTCCTCTTCTTTATTCGACCTTTCCAAGGCCCACTTTCTTCCCCTGCACGTTGACCAAAATGAACACGATCCAGCGGTCAGCATCTACTGCGTTATTTAGCAATCCAAACACGTAACAACGACAATAACTGCTCCGAATTAATGGGTTTCGTAATGTAATCCGATGCACCGGCAACAATGCATTTTTCCCGATCCCCCATCATGGCTTTCGCCGTCAACGCAATCAGGGGCAAACGTTTAAACTTGGCCTGCTGTCGAATCCGGCGCATGGCTTCATAACCGTCCATTTCGGGCATCATTATGTCTATCAAAACCGCATCCACGTCCGGGTTTTGTTTTAAGGTTTCAATGGCTTCTTTGCCATTCTCCGCTCTTAAAACCGTTAAATTATGCTGTTCCAATAAGCTGGTCACCGCGAAAATATTTCGAACATCATCGTCCACCACGAGCACTTTGCTACCCGCTAGCGCTGGGTCACTTTGATAAACCTGCCGAATCATTTTCTGCTTTTTTTCTGGTAACTGGCTTTCCATACGATGAAGAAACAGTGCTGTCTCATCCAGCAGCCGTTCAGGAGAGCGAGCGTCTTTGACAATAATGCTTTCGGCCAGTTGCTTCAGGTTCGTTTCTTCTTCTGGGGTCAATTCACAGCCGGTATAAACAATAATAGGAAGAGGTTTCACACCAATATCGGCTTTCATCTTATGCAATAGATCAATGCCATCCATGTCCGGTAGCATTAAGTCCAGAACAACGCAGTCGAATGACTGCGCTTTCAAAGCACTCAGCGCCGCTTCCGCAGAATCCACCGCCATAATTTCAACGTCCGGACCACTGATCAGATCAACGATGCTATTTCGTTGAGTGCTGTCATCTTCAACGACCAACAAGTGTTTAACCTGTTTCTCAAGATATTGGCTGATGTTAGCCATCGCCTGCTCTAGCCCGTTAATATCCAAAGGTTTTTGCAAAAAATTAATCGCACCTTGAGCTATACAACGAGACTCAGCGTCATCGACGGAAAGGACGTGCACCGGAATGTGCCGGGTGTTCAAATCGTGTTTCAAACGATCCAGCACCACCCGCCCCTGCATGTCCGGCAAGTGTAAGTCCAGGGTAATCGCATCGGGTTGATACTCGGACGCCAATTCAAGTCCCTCGCTTCCGGTCAAGGCCACCATCACTTTAAAACCTTGACTTCGCGCATGGTTCATTAACAGTTCAGCAAAGGCCTCATCATCCTCGATGACCAACAAACTCCGGTCACCCTCAACCAAACTCCCTCTATCATCAAGCAGCGATGAAGTCTGTACCGTCTTTAACCCCGAAGAAGCCATTGACTCAACAGGGAGCGACGACGAGGGCGGCGCTTTTAAGTAATGCTCTGCCTGTAAGTAACTTTGCTTATTATCTTTTCTGGACACCTGTGTTTGGTATTGAAACCGCAGAGGTAGGTAAAGCGTAAAAGTACACCCCTCATCCTCAATGCTTTCGACCCGAATTTCACCCCCCAGCAAACGAGCCAGTTCACGGCTGATGGAAAGACCCAGCCCGGTACCGCCGTACTTTCTGCTGGTGCTGCCATCCGCTTGTTGAAATGCTTCAAAAATCAATAATTGACGATTTTTAGGAATGCCTATACCGGTATCTGATACTTTCATCGCGACCACAGCAGAGGCTTGGGAAAGTACCGGGTGACCAATTGTCCAGCCTCTGGTCGCAGGTTCAATAATCAGTTTAACTCCGCCATGCTCCGTAAACTTAAACGCATTACCCAGCAAGTTACGCAAAATCTGCTGCAACCGTTTAATATCAGTTTCAATTTCTTCCGTTAAATCCTCCGCTAGCTCAACATCAAAATTTAACAATTTACCATCAGCGACCTGATCAAAACTGCGATGCGCAAAACCGGCAATATCCAGGAAGGTGGTTCGGTTCACATTCACGGTCAGCGTACCGGACTCCACTTTGGCTAAATCAAGAACTTCATTAATCAGGGACAACAAGTCACTGCCAGACTCATAAATGGTCTTCGCCGCTTTGACTTGCTTTTCATTCAGGTTACTTTCCAGATTTTCCGTCAACTGTTGAGATAAAATCAGCAAGCTATTAAGCGGAGTCCGTAATTCATGGGACATGTTTGCCAGAAATTCACTCTTGTATTTGGAAGACAGCGCAAGTTGTTCAGCTTTTTCTTCCAGTGCAGTTCGTGCTTCTTCCACTTCGGTATTTTTGCGTTCCACCTCCGTTTTCTGCTCACTCAGCTGACGCGCTTTTTCTTCCAGCTCTTCATTGGTTTGCTGCAGTTCTTCTTGTTGATTTTGTAATTCTTCCGTCAGTCCTTGTGACTGTCGCAATAGCTCATCTGTGCGCATACTGGCTTCGATGGTCGCGACCACAATCCCCATACTTTCGTAGAGTTGCTCCAGAAAAGCCAGACGAACATCATTGAAAGAAGCAAAGGAAGCCAACTCCACCACGCCTTTCACTTCGCCTTCGTAAACAATGGGCACAACCACGATATTAAGCGGCGGCGCTTCCCCCAAACCAGAGTTGATCTGGACATAGTCGGATGGCACATGAGTCAGCAAAATACGTTGTTTTTCCATCGCGCATTGCCCCACCAAACCCTCACCAAACTCAAACTGATTTGATAAGCCCTTACGTTCTTTATAGGCATAAGCGGCATAAAGCTTCAGATAAGCTTTATCCCCATCTTTCTCAACCATATAAAAAACCCCGTGCTGGATATCCACCACCGGCGCCAATTCTGAAAGAACCTGACTGGTTACACTGAACAAGTCTCGCTGCCCTTGTAACATCCGGGTAAACTTCGCCAAGTTGGTTTTCAGCCAATCCTGCTCCTGGTTTACCCGTGTCGTCTCTGCCAGCGTATCAATCATCTGGTTTATATTATCTTTCAATAACGCAACTTCGCCTTGCGCCTCCACCGAAATCGTACGACTCAGGTCACCGTCGGTCACAGCGGTTGCTACCTCACCAATGGCACGTACCTGGTTGGTCAGATTCCCCGCCAATTCGTTTACGTTATCCGTAAGATCTCGCCAAGTCCCGGCGGCTCCAGGTACATCCGCCTGGGCTCCTAAGCGCCCTTCCACCCCTACCTCACGTGCAACCGTTACCACCTGATCGGCAAACGTATCCAAGGTATCGATCATGTCGTTAATTACTTTCTTAATTTCCAGAATCTCACCTTTTACATCAACCGTGATTTTCTGGCTCAGATCCCCTTGTGCAATGGCCGTTGCAATTTTTGATACATCACGAAGCTGCTCTGTCAAATTCGAGGCCATCAGATTCACATTATCTGTCAAATCCTTCCACACCCCAGCAGCCCCTGGTACATTGGCTTTTACACCCAATTGCCCTTCCGTCCCTACCTGTTGAGCCAAGCGGGTAACCTCTGAGGCAAAGTCCGCTAACTGATCAACCGTGGAATTAATCACCTCCTTAATCTGAAGAATTTCACCACGCACCTCAACGGTAATCTTCTGGCCCAGCTTGCCATCACGAATGGCCGTAGCCACCTTGGATACATCCCGCAGCTGCTCTGTCAGGTTGGAGGCCATCAGATTTACATTGTCGGTTAAGTCTTTCCAAATTCCCGCAACACCCGGTACCTCAGCCTGTACCCCCAAGCGACCTTCCGTACCCACCAAACTGGCCAACTTGGTGGTCTCCGTCGCGAACACATTGAGCTGATCCACCGTGGAGTTAATCACCTCCTTAATCTGAAGGATTTCACCCTGTACTTGAACGGTAATCTTCTGACCTAATTTGCCGTCACGAATGGCTGTAGCCACTTTCGATACATCCCGAAGCTGCTCTGTCAGGTTAGACGCCATAAGATTCACGTTATCCGTCAGTTCTTTCCAAATGCCAGCAACACCCGGTACTTCTGCCTGCACCCCAAGCCGCCCTTCGGTACCCACCAGTCCGGCCAGTTTGGTCGTCTCCGTGGCAAAGACATTCAACTGATCCACCGTGGAGTTAATCACTTCTTTAATCTGTAAAATTTCGCCTTGCACATCCACGGTAATGATCTGACTCAGATCACCATCTCGAATCGCTGTGGCCACTTTCGACACATCACGTAACTGTTCGGTCAGGTTGGATGTCATCAGGTTCACGTTGTCGGTCAGATCTTTCCAAATACCGGCCACGCCAGGCACTTCAGCCTGTACACCCAAGCGTCCTTCGGTACCCACTTTGCCCGCCAGGGTCGTCACCTCAGTGGCAAACAGGTTTAACTGATCCACCGTGGAGTTGATCACTTCTTTAATCTGAAGAATCTCCCCCAGCACCTCAACCGTAATTTTCTGACTTAAATCGCCATCTCGAATGGCCGTAGCCACCTTAGATACATCACGCAGTTGCTCTGTCAGGTTGGAGGCCATGAGGTTCACATTGTCAGTCAAATCTTTCCAAATACCTGCAACGCCAGGTACTTCTGCCTGCACCCCAAGCCGGCCTTCGGTACCCACCAGCCCGGCCAGTTTAGTGGTCTCCGTTGCAAAGACATTCAACTGATCTACCGTGGAGTTAATCACTTCTTTAATCTGAAGAATTTCGCCTCGTACCTCCACTGTAATTTTCTGACTCAAATCACCATCACGAATGGCGGTCGCCACCTTGGATACATCCCGAAGCTGTTCGGTCAGGTTCGAAGCCATCAGGTTGACGTTATCGGTCAATTCTTTCCAGATACCAGAGAAGCCAGGCGCTTCAGCTTGCACCCCCAGTTGACCTTGAGTCCCCACCTGACTGGCTAAAACCCTAAGCTCGTTGGTAAACATACTCAGCAGATCTACTTTTGAGTTAATTGCCTGCTTCATTTGGAGAATTTCACCCTGCGCATCGGCGGTGATTTTCTGGCTCAAATCCCCATCACGAATGGCGGTAGCCACTTTCGATACATCTCGTAGCTGCTCCGTCAGGTTGGCCGTCATCAAATTTACGTTATCGGTCAACGCTTTCCAGATACCAGCAACGCCCGGCACCTCTGCCTGTACGCCCAAACGGCCTTCAGTACCCACTTGCCCCGCAAGCGAGGTCACCTCGGTGGCGAATATGTTCAGCTGGTCCACCGTGGAGTTAATCACTTCCTTGATCTGCAAAATCTCACCACGGACATCCACCGTGATTTTTTGGCTCAAATCCCCATCACGAATGGCGGTAGCGACTTTGGAAACGTCTCGAAGCTGCTCCGTCAGGTTGGAGGCCATCAGGTTCACATTGTCGGTTAACTCTTTCCATACCCCCGACACATCATTAACCTGAGCCTCCACGCCCAAAGCACCTTCTGTCCCCACCTGTCTGGCCAGCCGGGTAACTTCAGAAGAGAAACTAAGGAGTTTATCCAACATCGTATTGATGGTGTTTTTGAGCGTTAAAATTTCCCCTTGAGCATCAACCGTAATTTTCTTACCCAGATCACCTTCGGCAATGGCCGTTGCAACTTCCGCAATATTACGTACCTGACCGGTCAGATTATTCGCCATGGAATTTACGTTATCGGTTAACTCTTTCCAAACCCCGGCGACACCTTGTACCTTAGCCTGACCACCTAACACCCCTTCGGTACCCACCTCTCGGGCCACCCTGGTTACCTCATCCCCAAACGACCCTAACTGATCCACCATGGTGTTGATGGTGTCTTTCAGCGTTAAAATTTCACCTTTGGCATCCACTGTGATTTTCTTTGTCAGATCACCATTGGCCACTGCCGTCGTCACGGTGGCGATGTTACGAACCTGGCTGGTCAGGTTGTTGGCCATGGAGTTTACGTTTTCGGTTAACTCTCGCCAGGTACCCGCAACCCCTTTCACTTGCGCCTGACCACCGAGCACCCCTTCGGTACCCACCTCCCTGGCTACTCTGGTTACCTCATCTGCGAAGGACCCCAACTGATCCACCATGGTATTGATGGTATTTTTCAACGCTAAAATTTCGCCTTTTACCTCCACCGTAATGGTTTTGGTAAGATCACCGTTGGCCACCGCCGTAGTGACCTGGGCGATGTCTCGAACCTGATTGGTTAAGTTATCGGCCATCAGGTTTACGTTATCGGTCAGCTCTTTCCAAGCTCCCGATACCCCTTTCACTTGTGCCTGAGCCCCCAGTTTCCCTTCAACCCCTACTTCCCTAGCAACACGCGTTACTTCCGATCCGAACACCGAAAGCTGCTCCACCATGCCATTAACCATTTTGCCGTAACGAAGAAAATCCCCAGACAAGGGCTGATCTTCCCCAGATAAATCAATGGTTTGAGTCAGATCACCCTTACTCACCGCAGCAACCACTCGCGCCATTTCAGCCGAGTGTTGGGTCAGTCCGCCCACCATACTGTTGACGGAATCCACATAATCCGCCCAACCCCCTTTTAGGCCTGCTTTGGACAAACGTTGCTTCGTCTTACCTTTTTGTCCCACCGATTTACTGACACTGTTAACGTCCGCCACCAAAGTTCCGGCGATATCCGCCACTTCATTAAAAAGATTCGCTATTTGCCCATCCACCCCTTCAAGATCTTCAGGTAATCGAGTTGAAAAGTTGCCTTGTTTTAATTGTCTCAGTGCCCCCAAGAGCACTTTGGGCGGTAAGACATCAACAACGCTTTCGATTGAACTGGTGGCCATGTTTTCTCCTTGTATCAACTCATAACGCCTGAGTGACACTTCCTGATAGTGGCTGTCATTAAGTAACTGTCTATTAAATAGCCGTCTATTAAATAACCCTTGTTATTCACTGTCGGCGTTTTTACTCCGCCTGATTGCATTTAAGCCAACCAAAACCACACCCGATTCATTCCCAAGCATAGCTGAAGTGGTTAAACGTTAAACAACGGCCATAAAAACTCCGCTAAATACACTCTTCACGTTAGTACATAACTGAGCCTTAAAAGACCCGAACAAACAGGGAAAAACCAAATTTCAAACGTAATGAAGTGTAATTGACACGCAGAGACCACCCCTCTTCTTGGTAAGAAGAACTGCCTGTCAATCGTTATCGGGAAACAGCACACGGCAACGGCATGCCTTCATTCAGACATCCAAAAAGCTCAGACAAGCCCACAGACTGGGAAGTATTGGCTAATGGACAAAAGATAAATAGCGCGGAAAATCAGGTTATCAACCTTAAAGGCTTACTTAAATCAAGACGCTTTATCACCTCTCCATGGATCGAAAGAAACAAAATGGCTTCCGCTTTTCTTGTTTTTAGGAGATACAAAGTCTTACATGATTTACAGAAATCACTGAAAATCGAAACAATAGGTAAATCAATCAAACGTCCGACATTTAACTGAATACTTTAAAGCGCGCTAAAACGTAACAAAACGCCACCTCACGTGCAGCGACGGACTCTGGATGTGTAAACCCGGTAAGCGACTGCAAGCACAACACATGCACCTGCGGGCACAATAAGCGCCAAAAAAGAAACCGCCTTAAATAAGAAAGCCCCCAAAGTGCCACCCAAAATAAAGCCAATGATGATAATCAAGAACAGCACCGCTTTACGTTTATCAAAGGCTTCGCCCCTGAGTGACGCGCCCAACATAATACCCAAATCGGTAAATAGGCCGGTGACATGAGTGGTTCGAACGACGGCTCCGCTGTAGGTAGTCGCCATGGAATTCTGAAGACCACAAGCCGCCGAAGCCAAGTAGTGGCCATAAAACTGCCCCTTGGTGAGGGCATAACAGGCGCTAAGCAATAACACGGATTCAATCAGAAGCGCAGTATCGTAATGACGCCCCAATTTCAGGGCACTGCCATGCAACAATAAACCAGACAGCGCAGCACCAACAAAGAAACTTAATAAAATACCGGCAAAGTGAAATACGCTGACCCAGGAAGCGTTGAACATGCTCGCGCCCAGCAAAGAAGCCGTACCCGACAAATGAGATACCGACTGATGCTCAAACCCCAATAAACCCACCGCATTCACACACCCCGCAATGGCCGCCAAAATGAACGCCCCCAATTCCAACCAACGAGGTAACTTAGAAATCAAAAGGTCTTCCCTGCATTTTTCATTGTATAGTTTTCAATGTGAAGGCTGGCTAGAAAAAATCAAACAAACTCACCAGCCGCAAACCCGGACGCCCAGGCCCACTGAAAATTAAACCCTCCGAGCCAACCGGTGACATCAATCACTTCGCCAACAAAATATAAACCCGACACCTTTTTTGACTCCATCGTTTTTGAAGAAAGTTCGGAAGTATCCACACCGCCTAAAGTGACTTCTGCCGTTCGGTAACCTTCCGTGCCGGAAGGTACCACTTTCCAGGCTGAGAGTTGCTGACTAATGCTTGCAAGTTCCGGTTCGTTATAAGTTCTCAGTGCTCGGGATTCAAACCAATCCTGGCACATTAACGTTGCCACTTTCTTGGTAAACTTTTCAGACAATAATGTTTTAAGTTCCGTGTTGGGGCGATTTTGCTTCTCAGCTTCCAGCCACTCTGCTGCTGAACCATCAGGCATCAGGTTAATTTCTATTTCCTGCCCTGCTTGCCAATAAGACGAAATTTGCAACATCGCCGGGCCGCTCAAGCCTCGGTGCGTAAACAAAAATGCTTCTTTAAAAGATTGACCGTTGCAGCTCACCACACAATCAATGGCGGTGCCCGACAGCTCAGTACACCAACGCTTTAACTGATCCGTGATCGTAAAAGGAACCAACCCAGCGCGCGTTGCCAGCACATTTAAACCGAACTGTTGAGCAATGTCATAACCAAACCCTGTTGCTCCCATCGTCGGAATCGACAGCCCTCCTGTGGCTATCACTAACGACTCTGAAGCCAGAATCATGCCATTCGTAGCTAATTGAAAACCGGTATCGGTTTTCGTGACCCGATCAACCCCATGATTTAATCGAATTTCTACACCCGCTTGCTCACATTCATCCAACAGAATAGAGAGAATATCCGAAGATTTATGATCACAAAATAACTGGCCCAAGGTTTTCTCATGATAGGGCACGCCATGTTTATCAACCAGTGCAATGAAATCCCATTGGGTATAACGAGAAAGCGCCGACTTACAAAAGTGTTCATTATTGGAAAGGTAGTTTTCCGGCTCAGCAAACATATTGGTAAAATTACAACGGCCACCACCGGACATTAAAATCTTCTTACCCGGCTTATTGGCATGATCTAACACCAAAACCTGACGCCCTCTTTGTGCTGCTGTTATTGCACACATGAGACCGGCTGCACCAGCACCTATCACAATCACGTCAAATTTCACTTCAGAACACCCTACATTTAAAAAACATCAATATCAGCGTTGGTGATTTACCAAGGCTCAAAAACCATTTGCGCGCAGTTTAAAGCACCCCTCACCAGAGTAAAAGCGACTTCTTAAGCGAGCCATCGGGATTAAATATTTCTAAGAAAAAGAAAAGCCAACTACACTGAAATCATCTGATTAGATTTCATACAAGTCGATGAGACATATGGGCGATAAACTATTATTTGATAATCAAAAGACCAACACTGCATTAAAAGATGATCACTCGGTTCCTGTCCCAAACAGCCAAGGGTACTGGCACATTCTGATCGTTGATGACGAACCTCAGATTCATCAGGTCACCCAGATGGTGCTCAAAGGTTTTGAATTCGACCACAAAGGCCTGCAATTCACCAACGCCTACTCAGCGCAAGAAGCCAAGACCATCCTTGAAGAAAAAGAATTTGCCTTAGCCTTAGTCGACGTGGTGATGGAAACAGAACATGCGGGCTTAGAACTCGCCCAGTACATTCGAAATGACCTCAACAACAAAACCACCCGGGTCGTCTTAAGAACCGGTCAACCCGGTCAGGCCCCGGAAGAACGCGTCATTCGTGAATTAGACATCAACGATTACAAAGACAAAACCGAACTCACCATCACCAAACTGAAAACCCTGTTTTACTCAACCCTACGTTCCTATAAAGACATCAAAACCCTGGACAACCATAGAAAAGGCCTGGAGAAAGTCATTAGGGCCAGCAATGAAATCATGGAATTTAATCGACTGGAGGAGTTTGCTTCCGCCATGTTGATGCAAGTAACCAACATTCTTGGTCTGGATGAAAATGCCATTTACCTAAACACAATTTCCGCCTTTGCCGCCTCTCACAGACAAAACCAATATCAGATTCTGGCTGCCACAGGCGACCAACTGGGCTATTTAACGGAAACCAGCAACAGCCAAATCCCCAGCAACATCATGACACTATTTAAAGAGACCATGCTCCAAAAACGATCGCTGCATAGGGACAACCACTTCGTTGGCTACTTCGCAACTCGTTCAGGCAGCGAAAACCTGCTGTATGTTTCAAATGTCCACTATCTGACTGAACTCGACCACAAGCTGCTTGAGATTTTTTCTAACAGCGTTGCCATTGCCTATGAGAACCTAATTCTTCGGGATGAGATCGAAGATACTCAAAGGGAGCTTGTTTACCTCCTAGGCGAAGCGGTCGAAAAACGCAGCAAAGAAACTGGCGGCCACGTAAAGCGAGTTGCCCAAATCAGTCAGATTCTAGCCTCAAAAGCGGGGCTCGGCAGCGCTTATTCAGAACTCATCAAGCATGCATCGCCCTTACATGACATAGGGAAAATTGCGATTCCCGATGCCATTCTCAACAAGCCCGGTAAGCACGATCCTGCAGAGTGGGAAGTCATGAAAAGCCACGCTCAAATTGGTCATGATATTTTAGCCAAATCGGACAAACGCATTCTTAAGCTGGGGGCCACTATTGCGTTACAACATCATGAAAAGTGGGACGGCACCGGCTACCCTCAAGGCTTAAGCGGTGAAGATATTGACATCAGCGGTCGTATCGTGGCTCTGGCAGACGTATATGACGCCTTAGGAAGCAAACGCTGTTACAAAGAACCTTGGCCGGAAGATAAAATTTTAGAATTGATTGAGAGTGAGTCAGGCAAACACTTTGATCCAGGTTTGGTGCAGCTATTGCTAGACAATATTGCCCACATCGCCGTATTGAGGATGAAATTCCCGGATGAGGACGAATAGGATAATGACTGAAGAATGTTCATTCAATAAACCAACGGCCTTTACCCTGCAAGAATCGCCCAAGGTTGTAACATATAATGAGTAAACCCGGTTCAATAAAAAGGCAAGATCACGATGGATGAATCTGATCCGCGCCCTCAATTAACCACCGAAGCCGGTCTGTCGGAAGCGATTGACAGCGGCGACTTTAAGCGTGCCTGCGAAGCCGTCAAAAAGACAATACATTCTGTCTTAAACGTTCCAAGAGTCAGTATTTGGCTTACAGACAAGGACACTGCAAGCCTTTGCTGTTTGGATCATAATTCAGCAACACCCATCACTCCAAACACTTGTGATTTAAGCGCTTTAAACAACTACATCAACGCCCTCGAACAAACCGGCGTGCTCTCCATTGATGAAGAATCTCAATCTCCCGGAGCTAAAGACTTAATACAAGAATACCTTCAGCCCTCAAACGCAGTCTCACTATTGGATACGGCCATCTACCGAGATGGCTGTTTGGTTGGTATTTTAAGAGCTGAGAGCCTTGACGAAGTAAGGAACTGGGCAGAACAAGAGCAAGCATTGCTCGTGCACATGTCAGACCTCTTAAGCCGCGCCCTCATTGCCCGGGATTTGGAGTCTTTAAAAAGCCGTTATGCCGAAGTAAAAGCGGTTATATCCAATACCCAGCAACAGATCATAGAATTAGAAAAAATGGCGACGTTAGGCAACTTGGTGGCGGGTGTTACGCATGAAATCAATACCCCCATTGGCATCGGTATTACCACCATATCCCATCTTGAATTTCTGACGTCTCAGATTGAACAAGCTTTCACCGCAGGCAGCATCACCGAAAAGCACTTCAATACTTACATCCATTCTGTTAATGAAGCCTGCCAATTATTAACAGATAACCTCAATCGCGCTGCCGACCTGATACAAAGTTTTAAACAAGTGGCGGTAGATCAGAGCGACGATACCTTCTTACTTATTAATCTCGAAGATACCTTAAAAAATATCACGAACAGTGTTCGCCCCGAACTGAATAAAAAATATCAAACCAAAATGAAGCTCACTTGTGAGCCACACATTCACTTTAAATCCTGTCCGGGAAGCCTGGCTCAGGTGCTGACAAATTTACTGATTAATGCGGGCATCCATGCGTTTGATCAACATCATAAAGACAGAAAAGTCTGCATCAACGCCCATAAAGCCAACGATCAAATCATCATAGAAGTACGGGATAACGGTGACGGCGTACCTTTTGAGCTGCAACCCAAAATATTCGAACCTTTTGTGACCACCAAGCGTGGTGCCGGAGGCAGTGGCCTGGGGCTTAACATTGTTCGCACATTGGTTCAGGAGAAACTGAAAGGTTCCATTTCTATGGAATCGCAACCCGGCGAGTTCACAACCTTCATCATTCGTTTGCCCTCGTTATAAGCTTATTTGCTCCGATTTATCAAACCACTACAGCGGCAACTTCGTTACCTGCACTGGCCGGTACAAAACCAAAGCCAGAATGGCTAATACACCACTCAACCCGGACACCATAAACATGACTTGATAATCTTGAATCCAGTCGCCCATGACACCAGCCAATACACCAACCAAACCTGCAGCAAAAACCTGCAAACAAGCTTGTACGGTATAGTCACCACCTTCGTGCTGTTTTCGGCAATGACCCATCATGACCGCAAACAACACCACCGTAGCCATCGTATCAATCGCCTGATCAACTCCGACAATGACATACACCCAGGTCATAAACGACGAATCACCCGTTTGATGCAACCCAGGTAATATGGCATACGCGGCAACGGCAAACATTTGCAAAACCGTGAACCCCATCAATAACCACCAGCTATTCAAACGGGAATACAAAGCCCCCGCTAGCAGTGCTCCAGCCAAACCAATCAGAGAAGCGATGAAGGTGATCTCTCCGACTTCTGCCAGTGATAACTGAAAATCAATCAACATAGGTTTGACCAATGTTGAGCTGAAACTGTCAATTACTTTAAACGTCACCAACACCCCGACCCAACGCATGATGTTAGGCGTTTTAAAAAACTGCCAAAAATTATAGCCGCCCAAAGGTTGATCGGTTGCTGAGGCCGTTTTTTCTGAATTTTGATCCAGAGCCTTAAACGTTGCGATTTCATTAAAACGAAGCGTTGGCAATAACATAATCATGAGCGTCAGCGCCACCAGCTGGATGGACAACGACCAACCAATGTCATTAATGAGCACAAGTAAGCCTGAGCCCCCTAGCATTAAGCCGACTTTGTAACCACAAACCTGAATACTGTTCCCTAAACCGCGCAAACGCTCCGGCAATAAGGTCACCGCCAACCCGTCAGTCGCTACATCTTGGGTCGAAGAAAACAGATTCACCAAAAATAATAAAATAAATAACAGAATCAAACCTTCCGCAAATAACCAGGCAGGATCAAACCACGACAACCCAAACAGCGTCAGAACAGCCCCCGTTTGCATCACCATTATCCAGCTTCGGTGTGGCCCTAACCGGGAGAAGTGGTATTTATCCAATAGAGGCGCCCACAAGAACTTAAATAACCAAGGCAATGCTAAGAGTTTGAGCATACCAATAGAAGTCAAAGAGCTGCCGTATTCACGCATGATCGCAGGCATGCCATGCGCCAACAGACCGGAAGGAAAACCTTGTGAAAAGTACAAAGAAGTGAGCAGAACAAACAGAAATCGATTCGAGATCAAAGGCATGTCATCCAGTTCTATAAAAGTGAGTACATCAGCGTAAATTGAATCACGCCATAGTAGCCAAACATTCTTTTAAGAACCAGTGACAAGACCGTAACATGGAAGGTTTTCTTTAGCCTCCTGCGTTTGAGATTGTTCAACGCAAAAAAAACGAAATAACTCCCTTCCCATGAAAGTTTTACCCCTTAAACCAAATCTTTCACTGCGTCATAGCAGGTGCCAATCGGCAACCACAGTTCCAACCGATCATCTTCTGCCGGATCGGCGACCATGAAACCGTATTGCTCATAAAACGGCACCACGTCGGGCGTCATGGGATCAACAAACAAGCCAATGGCGGAGATTTGTTCCGCCGCCAACACCGTTCGACGAATGGCGTCGATCAGTAATTTCTCACCCAGACGCGCCCCCTGACAGTCGCGATCCACGGCCAATCGAGCCAGCTTAACGGCCGACAACGGATGTGGGTAATTGTGGTAGTCTTTATGAACCGGCGGTGGGCTGACCGAATAACCGGTTAACGTGTAATAACCGGCTACCACGGCAGGGGATTCGTCCCAGCACCCAACGTACGTTTTCGATACGTGTTTGGACGTTTTTTGACGGGCCTGTTGTTGCAGAAATTGATTTAATTCCTCAACCCCACAATCAAATTGTTTTCGATCGTGCTTTTTGGATACTTCATCAATGTTCAGCAACATTCACCGTGCCTTTAAATCCCTTGGCCGCTTTCAATAATTTCGTATTGGCTTTTGGCGGGGCTTCCAAGGCGTCAAACAACGCATCCGCTCCCTGCATGGAAAGATGCAAGGCTTCTGTTTTTTCAATAATGGTACGGGCTTTATCCATCGCTGAATCAGTCAAAAATTGAGAAATGCTAGTTCCCGAATAATCAGCTGCTCGCTGAATCATTTTTTGAACGTCTTCCGTAACCCTAGCAACCAAGCGAGCCTCTTTGTTTTCTGCTGCCGCCATAATATTCACCTAGTCTGTTTAATCGGATCTGGTGCCAGTATGGCACACAAAACACCCACAGACCACTTGTATGACAAAGTGACACACAACTATTTATTTCAACAAAACCCCTCATACGTCGCACTTATACTGCCGAAATAGATGATTCTGAGTGTTAAAACAACTCTACATCTTCATCGTGAACTTCTTCCTCTACAGACGCTTGCTCATCTTGCACCTCAGAAGTACTGGCTTTGCTGGCAATCGCCTTATCCACCATAATATGCTGCTGTTCCACAAGATGATCCAACAAGCGGGTCACATTGATGATCGAGCCTTTCAAATTCGCGCCTGAATCCAGCACCTCGTTCGCTTCAGTGACAGCACCATCAATCCGCTTAATCAGGTACGTCTCCTGATCTTCATCCAACCCCAAACCGGGCACCACTTCATCCAGTTCCATCAACATGTCATTCATGATGCTGGCAACGTTTTCCTGGTTCACTTGCATCGCATCCGTCAACTGCATAAGGGTCTGCTTTACGATATCGAACGACTTCCCTAAATTGCGGGTTTGAGAAACCAGCTGTGATTCAATGTTTAAGGTTCTTACCGTGGCGTTGGCCACTTCAATCATAAACGGCAGCAGGTCTTTGTAACGACCATAGCGATCCGGTTCGTCGGAGGGCATGTTCTTGACCAGCAACGAAATGTAAGGGTAATTAATTTGAGTCCTCTGACCAAAGTCGTTAAAGCGCTCAGCGGTGGAGAGCATAGTAATCAATTCTTTTTCGAGTGGACTGACCGCAGGACTGGCATGATTACTGGTAAAAAATAAAGGTTCAGATTCCGTTTTCATCATTAAACTGCAACTCAAACCAAACTGATCCGTTGCTTTAAAAAACTGATCCGCCAACAACTCAAACGTACCAATACTGTGGCTGCGCTCCACAAACCGGATGGCTGTGCCGAATTCACTGGTACCAGACATCGCCTGATAGGCGGCATTGTTGGCAGCATCCACTTGCTGTTTCAGGCCGTCGCGCTCTTGCCTGAAAGCCAGTAGTTTATTGAGCTTCGCTTTCAACATCTCTGGTTCAAAGGGTTTGGTGAGAAAATCGTCCGCCCCCACTTCCAGTCCATGAAGTCGCTCGGACATAGAGCTTAAAGAAGAAATAAAAATAATCGGCGTATCCCGCTCCGGGCCGTTCGACGTTTTGATCTGATTACAGACTTCAAATCCAGACATGAAAGGCATCTCAACATCTAACAGAATCAAATCCGGCGATTCCACAGGCACCATATCAATGGCGGTAGGTCCGTCTACTGCTGTTGTAACTATGTAAGTATCCTCCAACGCCTTGGATATCGTTTTACGGGCGACAGAATCATCATCAACAACAAGTACTTTCATTAACTCACTCCATTGCACCTAGGTGCTGGGTATTTACTATTGTCTGGCGTTATACTTCTTTCCAGTATTCTGAACAGATCCTGAACCACACTCACGCCAGCAGTGACCTAAAATAACCATAGTAGGTATCAGGGAATTCGAATATGAGAGATCAACCATTCGAACCCCAGCGATGTCCCCAAGGTTGGATGACAAATTTCTTACATAAAAGGTGATTTTTTAATGTTCTCTATGAAAGCGTTTCTCAACACAGTCGTTGGTCTGTCGGTTACATTCAGTTCAATCGCTCTGGCGGAGAGGGCTTACCTGCCCAATCAAATAAATTATGGGCGGGTCGTGACACATCAGGTGCATAAAATTGAAGCAACCTATGGCCGGGGGGCTGTTTTAGGCGCCATTACAGGCGCGGTCATTGCCGAGAACGACCGAGGCTGGGGCGCATTTGGCGGAGCATTGGTAGGGGCCGGGTTAGAGGCCGCAATGACCTCCGGCCAGGAAGCACACAAAGTCGTTGTTCAGCTCATGTCCGGTCAGTCGTTTTCAATTGCCTCGCCACCCAACCGGCTTCGTACCGGCGATTGCGTTGCTGTTGAGCAAACCCCTGAAGGCACGGAGCTGATGAAAGTCAATTACAGTTTCTGTGAGCAAAGTGCACAAGACCACCGCGCGACGCACCCGACCAAACAAACCTCAACTCATGCGCCTGCACAGCAACCGACCAGAGAACAACAATGCGAAGAAGCCAGAAGTCGGTTAATGCACGCCAGTGACGACAAGTACAACCGAGTATTGGCGGACGTTCAGCGATATTGCCAATAGCGGCGCTTTTTCCAGTAAACCACCGATTAACCGAATCATTGATAAACCTTCATGACCGAAACAGAACATCTTAACCCCCCGACAATGGATCAGGCAGACTACCAAGAGCAACACAAACAACGCATGTCCTTCATGCCTTGGCTCTATCACAGTTTGAAGCCCAAACTGAAAGCGTGGGCAAAGCCCTGGCAAGACGCTGTACAGGCAAGAATAAGCACTCTGGAAACGGTGGAATTCGGACTCGACTGTTTCATCGCCCCCACCGCTCATCTGTTTGCCGAGCGAGGGCGAACCATCACCATAGGTAATCGTTCAACCATCGCTGCCAACGTATTTATTCACGGCCCGGCATCACTGGGTAAAAACGTGGCAATCAACCACAGTGTCAGTATGGACGGAGGCTCGTCCGGCATCAGCATCGGCGACAATAGCCGCATCGCTTGTCAATGCACTTTCTTCGCGTTTAACCACGGACTGGCGCCTGATTTATTGGTTCGCGAACAAGCTGTTTCTTCCAAAGGAATCACCATCGGCGAAGACGTTTGGGTCGGCGCCAACAGCAGCGTGGTCGACGGAGTTCATATTCACAACCACGCCGTCATCGGTATGGGGGCCGTCGTCACACAGGACATCCCCGAGTACGCCATTGCGGTAGGCAACCCCGCACGAGTTATTGGAGACCGGCGAGAAAAGCCCGATGCACAATGGCAGTGGGTACTGAACGAAAAAGCCGATACCAGCACTTCAACATCAAGCTGACACACCAAAATCAAACTGACGTATCAGCATCGGCTAAACCGACAACTGATAAGCGCTGATATTCACTGCCATCGCCAGGTTTAAAGACTCAATAGCGCCACGACCAGGAATCGTAAACGCCTGAGCGTTCAAGGCTTGCAGCGCATCATGCGGCACCCCTCGGGCCTCATTACCAAACAAGTAACAATAAAATTCGCTGAACGCAGGGCTCGATATGTTCTCGCCATCCATATCCAAATAAGCAAATCGATCAAAACGATTTTGCAAATCATCCAATTGAACGTCCAGTTCCATCGGCACATGAAAAATCGCCCCCATACTTGAGCGCACCACTTTCGGATTAAAGGGGTCAACACTGTTAGGGCTGAGCAATAAGCGAAAATCCCCAAACCAGGCAAGTGTCCTTAGAATGGTTCCCAGATTGCCCGGGTCTTGTACTTCATGCAGATAAATACAACGCTCATTGGTTTGTTCGATGCCTACAGAAGCTTGTTTATCAGGCAGCGGCACACATGCGATGATCCCTTGTGGCGTTTTAGTATCGCTTAATTGCGCCATCTGTTTTTTACTGACAACCTGCTTTTCAAAAGGAGAAGACCACGCTTGATAATCTTCCGTCACATACAAACGTATACGAGCTGAATCCCCTTGTCGCTGCACATCAGTACGCACTGAATGAGCCTTTTGTAACTCCTGAATCAGATGCTCGCCTTCCACCAGGTAATACCCCAGTTGATTACGATATTTTTTATGGTGCAGCTTTTTTACATCATCTAACTTCATGCGTCCGCGCCTTTTAAATCATCCAGCAAGGCATTCACCAAAGCCTCGGCCACTTTGATGCCATCCACACCCGCTGATAAAATCCCTCCGGCATACCCTGCGCCTTCACCCGCTGGATATAAACCACGGGTATTCAGACTTTGCAGCGTTTCTCTGTCACGGGTAATACGTACTGGCGAAGAAGTCCGGGTCTCAATGCCTGTTAATACGGCGTCGGGACGATCAAACCCACGTATTTTCTTACCAAAAGCAGGAAACGCCTCCCGGATGGCCTCAATGGCATAATCCGGCAACGAAGGCGCCAGGTCCGTCAGTTTAATCCCCGGCTTATACGAAGGTTCTACCTCACCGAGTTCCGTGGACGGAATACCTTTAACAAAGTCCCCGACCAACTGCCCCGGAGCACAATAATCACGGCCACCCATTTCATAGGCGTGGCTTTCCAGCTTCTCCTGCAACTCCACCCCGGCAAGCGGGCCACCAGGAAAATCCTGTTCAGGGTGAATGCCGACCACAATGCCAGAGTTGGCATTTCGTTCGTTACGGGAATATTGACTCATGCCATTCGTCACAACACGACCTTCTTCCGACGTCGCCGCCACCACAGTGCCACCAGGGCACATGCAAAAGCTGTAAACCGCACGACCATTCTTCGCATGATGAATGACTTTATAATCCGCAGCCCCCAACTCCGGGTGACCGGCATATTTGCCCAAACGCGACTTATCAATCACAGATTGCGGATGCTCCACCCTAAAGCCAATGGCAAAGGGTTTGGCTTCAATGAACACACCTTTTTTATGCAGTAAACGGAAAGTATCACGCGAGCTGTGCCCCAACGCCAACACCACATAACGGCTATCAATGGTTTCACCGTTCTCTAAACTCACACCGGTGATTCGGCCATCGTCAATATGCAAATCAGACACTTTGCTTTCAAAACGCACTTCGCCGCCCAGCGCCTTAATTTCCTCACGCATACGGGAAACCACGCCGGTTAAACGAAAGGTACCTATGTGCGGTTTGCTGACATACATGATCTCTTCCGGCGCACCGGCACGCACAAACTCATGCATGACCTTGCGACCGTAAAATTTCGGGTCTTTAATTTGGCTGTACAATTTGCCGTCCGAAAAGAGCCCTGCCCCACCTTCACCATATTGTACGTTCGACTCGGTATTTAAATTATGTTTTCGCCACAGCGCCCAAGTGTCTTTGGTTCGCGCCCGCACTTCTTTACCGCGCTCAAGAACGATGGGTTTATATCCCGCCTGAGCCAAAGTGAGAGCCGCAAATAAACCACATGGCCCGAAACCAATCACCACCGGGCGCTCGGTTAACTCAGCCGGTGCCGATTCCACCGGATAATAATTGGTATCCGGCGCTGGCTTAACATGAACATCGTCTTCAAACCGGGCCAATAACTGAGCTTCGTTTTGAATGTTTGCATCAATAATGTACACAAACTTAATTTCAGTGTTCTTTTTACGCGCATCATAACTGCGCTTAAACACCGTAAAATCAATCAATTCATTGGCTGAAATGCCCAGACGTTTTAACAGCGCCGATTGAATGGCCTCTTCTGGGTGATCAAGGGGTAATGCTAATTCCGAAATGCGAATCATGGTCTGTCCTGGCCGGTGTCTCCGGCAAAGGTAAATAGGTGATGAGGAATGTGGCGGATTATAGCGTTTCGCGCTTTTTATGTCAGGTATGCTTTTTGAATCAGATAAAGCGGATTAACACTCATCGTTTCGACTTCAAAGAGTTTTGCAGATCAAACCTGAAGGCGTACAATGTGCGGCTATTTTTCAGGATATACAGCAGGCTTGCTCCATGGCTCGATCAAAAACCAGTAAAAAATGGATGAACGAACACGTTAACGACCCGTATGTTAAGAAAGCCCAACTCGACGGATATCGCTCCCGTGCCAGTTATAAGCTGATTGAGATCAACGAGAAAGACAAGATCATTCGCCCCGGCAACGTGGTGATGGATTTAGGCTCGGCGCCTGGCGGCTGGTCACAGATTGTAGCGCCTTGGGTGGGCGACAAAGGCCGCACCATTGCCTCCGACATCCTGCCGATGGACTCCATTGCCAGCGTCGACTTCATTCAGGGCGACTTCACCGAAGAATCCGTCTTTGAAGAAATTCTGAAAACACTGGGAGACGATGTGGTGGATGTCGTCATTTCAGACATGGCCCCGAACATCAGTGGCGTCAATGCCACCGACCAATTTTCCTCCATGTACTTGGTCGAACTTGCTCTGGACATGGCCCGGAACGTACTAAAACCCGGCGGCAACTTCTGTGCAAAAGTATTCCAGGGTGTCGGGTATGAAGAGTATTTAAAAGACGTTCGCAGCTCGTTCAGTAAAGTACTGATTCGCAAACCTGCGGCCTCTCGCCCTCGCTCGCGGGAAGTCTATATCGTCGGGAAAGGGTTTAAGGGGTGAGGTAGAAACCGACAAAAAGAATAGGCATCATACACTGGGAAAAAGTACCCGATAAATGATGCCTAAACTTATTCAGAATGATGACACCTGAAGGATTAAAACTCCTCCATGTCCTCTTCTTCGTCAACACCGTCGACGATTTCAGTGACCACAGTTCCGCCACATTTTAAGCATTCACCTTCGATAAACACCCGGCCATTTTCTTCGTACTCTTTTGGGTTCTTCATGCCCAAATCCACTTCCATACATTCGTTGCACCAGGTTTGTTCCAAAAACGCCTGACGTTCTTCTTCCGGACGAATATTAAAATCGCGCTCTTCTCTGCTCATGTTGTTTTTACCTTAAAAACCTATCTGTAAATACTCAAAAAACTGCCGTAAGTGTAAAGCATTATAGCGCTCAGTGCCGAGATAAATAAAACGTGAACTGTTCTGATACTTTCATCAATAAACATTCATTTACTTGACATATCAATTAATTTTGATCAACTATTACACATCTTATAAAACTGCACGCTTCCATTGAGGAGACAAAGTGACGACTCAGCTCCCCCCTCTCCAAAGTTTACGGGCATTTTTAATCGCGGCCGATCATGAGAGTTTCAAGCTGGCGGCCAATGAGCTGCACTTAACGCCCTCTGCGGTCAGTCATCAAATCAAAGGGCTGGAAGAACTGCTGGGCATTGATTTATTTCGTCGTCATAACCGTCAAATCAAACTGACCCCTGCCGGCCAAATGTACCAATCGGTGGTTGAAAAAGCGTTAAATGATCTCAACCTCGGAACCGACAAACTCCAACGTCACTTTGGCCGTAACGTATTAAGGGCCAGAATTCCTCCGATGATCGCGACGGATTTCATCATTCCGAAGCTCAACCAGTTTCAACAGAAGCACCCTGAAATAGAACTCAGATTAGAAACCTGTCTACAGTGGACAACCGCTGATCTTGGCGAACTCGACGCCATGCTTTTTTTCGGCTTGCCATTGAATACCAGCGACACGGAATTCAGAAAGATTCTGCCTTTGTCTGCCACCCCCATCATGACGAAGACTTATTATGACCGTTATAAGCCAACCATGGACACAATAACTTCGCACCCCTTGATCCACTCGACCATCGCGCCGGATGGCTGGCAACGGTATTTCGATGCTTTCGGGTTGAGCTACACCGCCAAAAGCAGTGATCTTTGGTGGGATTCTTACTCTTCCATGTTGCAAAGTTGTTGTGCAGATCACGGCATTACACTCGGACTCAAGCCATTATTGTCCCCCCGCTTAGAAAGCGGTGAACTGATTGCTCCATTTAAGGAAGAATTCGAAATTACCGAAGCCATCTATTTGGTTTATCGCAAAGACCGCCACCAAAGCCCGGCCATTCAGGCATTTAATGACTGGGTGGAAGAATTGCTTGCGCCACTTTTAAAAGGATGAATACAGATGAATTATTTTCATTCGGGTTGAAAAATGTTTCGTTTGTTTTAACCCGACTAAGCCAGCACAATACCCGACCGAAAAAAATATAAAAATAACGTGTAACCGATCCAAACAAGATAAACGCAATTATCTCTACGATGGGTTACATACGCTAAGGAAGCGCTATGACAGAGAAACACTCTTCAGCCTTTAATAAACAGAGCCCAAATGCGCCACAGGATGTCACCAGTGCGGATCGCTTGGCGACCACCATCATCAAAGCGCGTTATCTGACGTTACTTGCCACAGTCGCCATTTTTTACGTGTGCTTTTTGGGGTTGAAGAACATCACCTTCACGACGGATTACCGCATCTTCTTCAGTCACGATAACCCGCATATGCTGGCGTTTGAAAACCTGCAAGAGACGTACACCAAAGACGACTCTCTGTTGTTCGTGATTGAATCCAAGCAAGGGAACGTTTTCGAACAAAAAACCTTGTCAATGATCGAAAAGATCACCGAAGACGGCTGGACAGTACCCTACTCATCTCGGGTGGATTCCGTCACCAACTACCAGCACACCTACGCGGAAGAAGACGACTTGATCGTCGGTAATCTAATTGAATACGCAGATGAGCTGACCGAGCAGGATTTCAGAAATGCAGAACAAATTGCATTGGCGGAACCGATTCTGAAAGACCGGATAGTATCAGAAGACAGCCGGGTGACAGCAGTCAACGTGACGGTGAGATTACCCGGCATCAACAAAGTGAAAGAAGTGCCTGAGATTGTCTCCCAAGGCCGCGAAATGATCGAGCAATACCGGGCTGAATACGGCGACATCGCCAACTTCTATCTGGCAGGCTCAGTCATCAATAACAACGCGTTTAAAGAATCCTCAATCAATGATTTAACCAGCCTGATCCCGTTGGCCATGTTACTGGCCATTCTCGGCATCGCCATTTATATGTTCTACGCCAGCCGCAGTTTATTGACGACCATCACCGGCACTTTAGCCACGGTGGTGATCATCGTTGCGTCCATCTGGACGGCAGAAGGCGTCGCGGGTTGGTTAGGCATTAATTTGTCGCCGCCAGCCGCAAATGCACCGACCATGATCCTGACCTTGGCCATTGCCGACAGTATACATATTCTGGTGTCGTTCTTTTTGGCCAGTCAAAAAGGCCTGAACAAACGGGAAGCTGTGAAAGAAAGTTTGCGCCTGAACTTCCAACCCGTGTTCTTAACCAGCCTGACCACCATGATTGGCTTCCTGACATTGAACTTCAGTGATTCGCCACCGTTTCGGGACATGGGCAATGTCGTCGCCATTGGCGTTATTTTCGCTTGGATTTACTCCATTGTGCTATTGCCGGCATTGATCATGATTCTGCCTTTCAAAGTGAAAGTCACTAAGAAAGCTGAACTGCCGATGATGCAAAAAATTGCCAATAAAACCATTCAGCATTACAAATCCATTCTAATCGGCGTGTTGGCCGTAATTATAGGCTTTGGTGCTTTCGTGCCTAAAAACGAACTTTACGACGTTTGGGCCGAGTATTTCGATGAAAGCATGCCGGTTCGTCAGGCCATCGACTTTACCCAGTTCAATCTGACCGGGGTAGCCACAGTTGAGTACTCGCTGTCTGCCAATGAGGAAAACGGGGTAACTAACCCTGAGTACCTCGAAGGTCTGGAGAAATACACCAACTGGTTAGAAGCACAACCGGAAGTCGCCCACGTTAACAGTTTCATTCACGTCATGAAGCGTCTTAACAAGAACATGCATGGGGATGACCCGGCCTGGTATAAAGTACCGGACGATCGTGAATTAGCGGCTCAGTATTTATTATTGTATGAAATCTCCTTGCCGTTCGGTCTGGATTTAAACAATCAGGTCAATATTGATAAGTCGGCCACTCGCGTAGTAGTGAGTATTCACCGACTTAGTACCGTCGATTTGCTGGCCTTCGCAGATCGTGCGCATTTATGGATGAAAGAGAATCTACCGGAGTACATGGTGGACCAAGGCTCCAGCCGGGACATCATGTTCGCGCACATCGGTGAGCGCAACATCAATAGCATGTTGCAAGGCACCGCCATGGCCATCGTTTTAATTTCTTTGGTGCTGGCCATCGCGCTTAAATCTTACCAGTATGGTTTACTCAGCCTTCTGCCCAACATAGCACCAGCGGCTATTGCCTTTGGTATTTGGGGAATTGTCAGTGGCCGTGTTGGCGTATCTTTGTCGATCGTCACCTGCATGACGCTGGGCATCGTGGTGGATTACACGGTTCACCTGTTGAGTAAGTACTTACGCGCCAAACGCGAACAAGGTTTATCCACCGACGACGCAATTCGTTATGCCTTTGATACCGTCGGTGTGGCGTTGATTGTCACCACCGCCATTCTTTGTGTGAACTTCGGAATTCTGGCCCTTTCTGACTTCAGCATGAACTCTCAGATGGGATTGATGACAGCCATGACCATTCTGATCGCACTGATTATCGACTTCTTGTTCTTACCCGCATTATTAAAGTACCTGTCGGAACGCCAGAAAAACCGCAAAGGAGTCTCTTCGACAGACGCAACAGCACACACCGATACAACAGACAACAACCAAAACAACAAAAGTAACCAGAGCCAATCGCAGCCACTCAAAAAGGAGTCTGAGCATGAGCCAGCCTAAGCGCAATTTTTACCACACCGCGACCCTCGTCGGTGCGTTACTGACGTCCTCATTGTTTACAACAGCAGGATGGGCTGAAACCGCCGAAGAAAAAGGGCTTGCTATTGCCCTGGAAGCCGACAAGCGAAACACCGGCTGGCAGGACTCCTCGGCTTCCATGAAAATGGTTTTAAGAAACAAGCGCGGCGACCAAACCACCCGCGACCTTTCCGTTAAGGCACTGGAAGTTGAAAACGACGGCGATAAAAGCCTGACCCTGTTTAACTCACCCAGAGACGTGAAAGGTACAGCACTGCTTTCTTTCTCGCACAAAGTCGAGTCGGATGACCAATGGTTGTACTTACCCAAAGTAGGCCGCGTCAAACGCATTGCCAGCCGCAATAAATCCGGCCCGTTCATGGGCAGTGAATTTGCGTTTGAAGACATGACCCCTCAGGAAGTTGAAAAATACGAGTATAAATACCTGCGGGATGAAGAGTACAACGGCATGCTATGCTTCGTTGTTGAACGTGACCCGATTGATAAATATTCTGGTTATACCAAGCAGGTCGCCTGGGTTGATCAGGAAGAATACCGCACCCTGAAAGTGGAGTTTTATGATCGTAAAAACTCCTTATTAAAAACCATGGTGACCAGCGAATGGAATGAATACCTTGGTCAATACTGGCGCCCGCACATGACCACCATGAGCAACCTGCAAACGGGTAAAAGCACCGACCTGATCATGAGTAATTTTCAGTTCAAGAGTGGCCTGAACGACGGCGATTTCAACAAAAACAGTCTGAAACGCGCACGTTAATTCAAATCGCTGCTCCGGTCTTGATCAGCCATTGATCAAGACCTGCCACCATTTATTGGTGCCATTAGTTTTGTTCTATACATTCCTGTGATTCACTTACTTAATTCCAACTAGAGCCAAGAACGGAATTCCTGCTACACTTGCCTGCTCCAAATACATCTTCTCTTTATATTTTTATCAAGGCAGCTTTATGAGTGATACCTTACCCCGTTTTATTGCCATTGAAGGCAGTAGCTACAGTGATCAAAGTTTTCCGGTAATTGCTGCCTGGACACTCGAAAACAACGACATCAAAGACGCCATCATCACTCCGGAAGAAAGCTGGAACGATGAAGAAGCACGACTCAGCGATCTGGATTTGGAAGAGTACCAACTCAGCCAAATGGGCCATCCTGCCTGGGAAGTACTGAGAGAACTCAACAGCGACCTGGAAGGCGAAACCGTTTATTGCATGAACGCTCCCATCGTTGAGCGCTGGTTGGAACTGGTTGCCGAAACCTTCAATGATGAACTCAATTTCGAAATTGAAAGCGTCTACGAATTATTCCCGGACCGGGTGCCGGAAGAGTTTGATGACCAACTGCGCGAATGCGCGGATTTATTACTGATGTCCCAGGACAAAAGCGACGAACAAGTTCGTTTACTTCAGGAAAGCTGGATTCGACTTAACCAGCTTTAAGACAATTCCGAACGACAAGAACATCCAACACAGGTAAACACAGTGCATGTTTAAACAATGTTTCATCTATCAAATTACCCGTCCGCTTGATATAGACGCGACAGAACTGGAAAGCAAACTAAAAGATTACCCGTTTAAATCGTGCAGCCAGCAAGAGCGCAAACGCAACGGCTGGGCCGCTCCGGTCAAACAGGCGCCAGACATGCTGGTGCATGAAATCATGGGCTTCTGGATCGTCTCTCTGCGTCAGCAAGAAAAAGTGATTCCCCCTTCGGCCATCAATGAGCGCCTTGAAGAAAAAGTGGCAGAGATAGAAGCCGAGCACGGCCGTCCGGTACGTCGCAAAGAAAAAGCACAATTGAAAGAAGACATAACTGCCTTATTGTTACCGAACGCGCTATCTCGCACCAACGATACATTAGCCATCATTGCTCCGGAAAAGAACATGATGTTCGTGAACGCAGGCAGCTCATCCAAAGCGGAAGAAGTCGCCAGCAGTTTACGAAAAGCCTTAGGCTCCATGCCAGTGGTACCGCTTCAAACCGACATGTCCCCGGCGACCGTGATGTCCGCCTGGCTGAACGGTAAACACGACTTACCACAGCACATGACGCTAGGCTTTGAAGCAGTACTGAAAAGCGACGATGAAGATGGCGGTTCGGTACGTTTAACGGGTATGGATGTGGCAGACGAACACGCACTGAATTACCTCAACAACGGAATGAGCGTAACTCGCCTTGCCTTAAACTGGAAAGACAAACTGGACTTAGTGATTGACGATCAATTAATCCTCAAGCGTATAAAATTATCGGACACCTATTCAGAAGAGATCCACGACGAATTGGGCGAGTCCGACGCTATCAGTCAGTTCACCGGGTCTGCGGCACTCATTACCACTGAAATACTGGACGTGGTTGCCAGCCTGAACGACAATTTCAGTGACTGAGCCAACCGATACTGAACTAACCAGCACTAAGCCAGCGAGATAAGCGACTCTCATATCTGGCCACCAGGAACCTTGATGCTGGTGTTAGCGTTGTAAAATGATGAACAACACATCCATAACCTTTTGGGTGTGTTATACAATCAATCACCGGCCGAAAGCACAAAGCGTACATCAAAAAGGACGTGCTTCATGCAACCTAACCATCCTTGGCAAAATTTAGTCCGATTTTACAGCGACTGTTATCAGGCAGATAACAGACACGTTAACTTTTGGGACATCTTCAAATTAAAGAAGAACGACTTTGAGGTGTTCAGCGGCCAGGATGAGTTAGCCAATAACAGTCTTCCCAGATACCCGATCAATGCGAACCTGGCACAACATCTATCAAATCAGGTAACCACCTACCAACGAGAGAAGCTGTTAACCTACGGAGTCATCTTCGTAGCGGGCACACTGAAACCTGAAAACCTGGTCAAAAACAGAACGGTGTGTGCGCCACTGATTTATTATCCGGCACAACTCGTCAACTCAGACAACATCACCTACGTCGAACTGTCAGACGAAGTCCACGTTAATACCCCCTTGCTTCGCTCGATCATTACAGCTGACAACATTGACAGTGTCATGGACACCTTCCCCGCACCCAAAGACGGAAGCCATGAGTTAAACATCGGTCAAATTGCATCTTGGTTGGAGAAATTTACGATCATCGAAGACGTGCTGCCGCTCTTGAAATACCCCAAACTCGCATCAAAAGGCGAGTTAACCGAGCACGCACAAGCCTCTTCCGTTCAGGTGTTATCAGCCGCCGCCGTCGCCTTGATTGACCGACCTAAGGCTTCAAGAGGCATTGTTCATGAACTGGATGCCATCGCCAAAGCCTCTCATACCAGCCTGCCCTGCCAAGCCATTTTAGGCGGACTGCAATCAAGGTCAGCGAACACATTCCAGCAACCCGGCTCAGCATCAGTTCTGCACGCTCAACAAGGCACGTCTCGTTCCGGCGACTCATCACAGAACACGGTCAACTCCCAGCCCGAAATACTGCCTGTCCAATTAAGCACGGCTCAGCAAGACGCGTTATCTATCTGTGCATCCCAAACCTTAGGCTTAGTCTCTGGCCCACCCGGTACGGGTAAAAGCTTCACCATTGCCGCAATGATCGCGGATCGGGTACTTCATGGTGAAAAAGTATTGGTGGTCAGTGAAACCGAACAAGCCGTGGAAGTGATCGCTGAAAAACTGATGTCCGATTTCGGCATCAAAGAAGGCGTGGTTCGCGCAGGACGGGCAGAATATTTAAGAGAATTAAAATCTTACATTGATGATTTATTAAAAACAGGCACCCGCGCCGAGCCAAAAGAAAAACTGAAAAACCGGTTCCAAGAATTAAAGCTTAAACAAGCCAACGAACATCAAACTGAAGCATTATTCGTTCGTCGTGCCAAACAGTCGGTGAAATGGGGACAAGTCATTGCCCCCAAGCACCCATCTGAAACACTTGGCTGGTTCAGACGACTCAGAATCAAGCTCATCAGATACAGAGTCAAACGCGCGGCGAACCTTTGGGATCTCATGGAACAACTGGATCAGCTGAATACCCAAAAGGAAAAAATGTCGTTTGAATACATCAAACAAATTAAGAACGCCCAGCTGGAGCAAACGCTGCTCAACAGCCGTAATGATCTGGTGCATTTCAACAAAGCCTTAAAAGCCAGAACCTCATTGAAGCAGCAGTCCTTTTTCAATGAGATTGATTACGCTGTATTACTGGACGCCTTTCCCGTTTGGTTGGTCAGCCTATCGACGTTACACAAAGTACTTCCCCTGACCGAGTCACTATTCGACACCGTTATCTTTGACGAAGCCACTCAGTGTAATCTGGCCATTTCTATTCCTGCGCTGTACCGAGCCAAGCGAGTAATGGTCGTAGGAGATGCCAAACAGTTAAGCCACGTCTCTTTCCTATCATCCGCCAAAGAAAAAAGCCTGCTGGACAAGCACGGCATAGATACCAGTCAGTTTGAAGAGCACTCTTATCGCAACAACAGCTTACTGGACAAAGTTTCAGCACAAATCACCCACCAGTCATCGGTCACCATGCTGGACGAGCATTTCCGAAGTAAGTCGGACCTCATCTCTTTCAGTAACTATAAGTTTTATCGAAATCGCCTGAAAGTCATGCAACACCGGCCGGGGGCTTACGAAAACGGTAACTTGGTTTTTTATTCGTGCTCGGGAACGAGAAATAAGCAAGGCATTAATACTCAGGAAGCCAAAGCGTTGGTTGAAAAGCTCTGCGACATCGTTCAGGACGCCAAACCAATGAAGGCGAAGCCTTCCATCGGCGTGCTCTCACCCTATCGAACTCAAGCTGAGTATCTGGACAAAACCATCGCCAACCAAGTCAGCGCCGGTGATATCGAGCAACATAATATCCGGGTAGGTACCCCGTATCAGTTCCAAGGGGAAGAGCGCGATATCATGCTGTTATCGTTCAGCGTTTGTGAAAACAGCTTAAACGCCAGTGGTTATCTTAACAGAGAAGATGTATTTAACGTTGCAATCACCCGAGCGAAGCAAAAACAATGGGTGTTTGTGTCTGTTTCACCCGAGAAGCTGCACATCAACAATCTTTTGAGGCAATACATAGAAAGCCCGACGCAAACTACGTCAGCCAATGAAACCTCAGAAACGCTGGATTATTTTCAGGAGGTGGTCTGTCATCATCTGTCAAAACATCAGATAACCACCTGGAAAGGCTATACCATTGCAGGCCAGACCATGGACATCTTATGCCGCAAGCACGAGAAATTTGTGGCCATTGACCTCATCGGTTTTCCGGGCGAATGGCAGGATTTTTACGATACCTCATCCTATAAGGTATTCAGGCGAGCGGGCTTAACGGTTGTTCCAATCTGTTATGCGGACTGGATTGAAAACTCAGAATCCTGTTTGTCGTCCGTACTTGCTAACCTCTGATCCGCATTCGCGTACTGCTAAAACGAGCACGGTTCCTAAATCTTCAGCGAACTGCATCACTTCCTATCAGGCTGTTGATTTTCGTTATCGAGGCAGGACTAACAAGGCAAAATCAGGCGAAAACGCGGAGTTTATAATTTATAAATGAGCATTTTGAGCCTGATTTTAACGCCGTTAGGGCAACACAGATAGAAAACCAACAACCTGCTAAGGTTTATGACGCTTTGGCACTTCCATCTTCCCCTTCACTGCCTCTACAATACCGTTACACAATAAAAATGTAATGAACGCAGATTGAAAGCCCGCTTTCACTCAGACGCCTCACTACAAAAAATAATCACTGATAAGATAAATCTGAAAGGAACCACAATGGCTTTTGACGTTTCCATTGAAATCAATAAATCATTTTCTGTTGCAGCGGACGCTGATCTTGTATTTAAACTATTGGCCGATGTACCTGAATCCACCAGCCATTTTCCGAAGTTAGAGAACCTGGTCAAAGAAGGCGAAAACGTATATCGCTGGGAAATGGAAAAAGTAGGCGCAGGCTCCGCATCCATTCAAACCATATACGCTTGTGAATACGCATCCGATCCAAGCACGCGTGATATTTCCTGGAAACCGGCAAAAACCAGTGACAGCAACGGTAAAGTTGCGGGCACCTGGAAAATCACCGAAGGCGCCAATGGCGGCACAGACATCGAGTTCGCAACTCAGGCAACACTGACTTTGCCACTGCCAAAACTGACGCGCGCCATGATCACACCCGTGGTTAAAAGTGAATTTGAAACCATCGTCGATAAATACATCACAAACTTAGGCGTTGTGTTTAAAGATTAACGCCTTAGTAAAACTAAAAAGGCTTTCAATCAGAAGCCTTTTTAGTATTCAGCATTCTGCTTCTACAAAACCTATTCTTAAGCAAAATTACGACTGACTCTGAAACTCTGCGATCGGTTAACCATTCGCCAGTGCTTGAAACCTGACTTTTTGCCAATCTTCACTCGGCCTATTTAACTTCAGGAAGAGTTCACAAACCTGTTCTTCCGAGTTATAACAACTTTCAAAGCCTAACTTCTCTGCCAATCTCAGCATCGCTGAATTTTCGGGTAACACAGTTCCGATCATGGCCAGTGTCTTTCTTTGTTTGCAATAGCCAATCATTTTATTCATCAACGTCACCCCTAAGCCTTCGCCCTTCTGATCATCCCGTACCATGACCGCAAACTCAGCAGACACATTGTCCGGGTCGGTCCAGGTTCTGACTTCACCAATGATCCGGTCTTCTCCAAACTGATTCTGGCTTACCGCTACAAACGCCATTTCCCGGTCGTAATCAATTTGAGTCAAACGGGCGATTTCCGTGGCCGAAAAACGCGCCTGACGATGAAAAAACCGGAACCGGTTGGCTTCCGGTGAAATGCTGTTCTGAAAATCAATCATCGCATGAGCATCTTCGGCCCGAATCGGCCGAATGATGACGCCGGTTTTCGAGCGTTTTAAGACCACAGGCTCAATCAACTGTTCAGGATAGCCTTGAAAAAGAGACGGTTTTTTCGAGGCAGCAATACCGGATGCATCGTAAATCACCAACTTATCTTTACGGTGGAATTGCGCCGAAATTTCCAACAACCCAAGCGTAGGCTGATCCATCACCATCTGAGATAAAGACACCAACGCCTTCGCCAGAATTTTCTTCTGAAGTTCACCTACACCGCCATTTTCCTGCAATAAATGCGAAACGTAGGAACGACGGATTAAGTCACCGGCAAGCGTCATATTTAACGGAGGAAAAGCCACCTGTCGGTCGGATCGAATGTTCACCGTAGAACCGCCCGCGCCAAAGAAAATCAACGGCCCGAATTTTTCATCCCGGGTTACCCCAAAGTTAAACTGCAAACCAAAGGACGGCGCCAACACCTTCTGCGCGCTGTACATCAACACCGGATTCTCCGGGTCATGCTGTTGGTAACGTTTAAGCAACGTCTCCGCTGCGTCTTTCAATTCCGCCTGATCACTGACATTTCGCTGACAACCCCGCCACTTCAAAGGGTCATCGCGATATGAAAACGGCGTTAACCGGCGGGTATTAATCAGAGTGAGGTTCACCGGAAACCCTAACTTTTCAACGTTACGTTGCAAGCCAGGGATGTCATCGGCGAATACCGTGTCCACCATTTCAAAACCGTACAGTTTCACCAGTTCGACCATGGTATCCGGGTTCAACACACAACCCGGCGTGTATCGTTTGAATAACTTTTTGGAACCTTCCTTACTGCCGGGCAAATTCAATCGCACCGGCGTTTCCCGCAAGATGGATTTGGTAAAGTGATAATTCATCGCATGGCGGTAAGCCTGTGTGGCAATTTCAGGGCTATTGAACGAAGGAATAGAATGCTCATCAAACAAGTCCCTGGCTTTTTGCAAACTGCTTTCGCCGACCCAACACATCAACATAGGTACTTTTACTGTGGAGCAATGTTCCACCAACTGTTCAGCAATTGTCATCGAGTGTGCATGAGCACTGGGGACGTGCAACACCATCAGAATGTCGACGTTCGGGTCTGCCGATATGATCTGCGCGACCTTCAGGTAAATCTCCGCCGAAGCGCCCACATCCAGATCCACCGGATTACGGTGCGACCAGTATTTGGGTAAAACTTTACTGAGCTTAGCCACCGTTTCCTGACTCAAGTTCGCCAACAGGTCACGCCCTTGGTCGTACAAGCGATCGCTGGCCACCATCGCCATTCCGATACTGTTCGACAAAATCGCCAGACGATGCCCCTTAAACCGCTTTTGCTGTTCAAGAATCGGCAAACTCTCCATCAGGTCAATCGGTGTTTTAAGATGCATTACCCCTAAACGCCTGAACATCTGGCGATAAATTCTGCCGGAATCCTGAATGCCTTCCGCCAAACCGCTGTCCTTGCCATCGTATAAACCATTGCTGTCACCGGAGCGCACCGCCACCACCAGTTTGGCTTTTGCTGCGGCACCGACCGCAGCAACAAACTTATCCGGTCGCTTAATGTCTTCCACATGAAGCACTATGACTTTGACTGATCGATTCAAAGACAAGTAGTCAACGATGTCAGCAAGGTCCACATCGCCCCGGTCATCCAGGTTAATGAAATGAGAAAAGCCGAACCCTCTTGCGTACGCCCAGTCCAGTATGCTGCTCGCCACCGTGCCAGACTGGCCGACGTAAGCCACGCTGCCCGGCAGAATAGGTAAATGGCCATAGCTGATATTGATCGGATTGACTGAAGACATCAGACCCAGGGTATTGGGGCCAATCACCCGGATATTATGAGCCTTGGCCAAACGCAACACCGCAAGATTGATGTTGTTGTCTACCCAACTGTGTTTGCGTGACAGCCCGCCGGTCAGCAACATCACTGCGCGCACACCTTTCCACACTAATTGCTGCATAATCAGCAGTAAAGTTTCCGGTGGCGTACACACCACAGCCAGATCGAGTTTTTCGGGTAAAGATTTGATTCTTTTGTAGGTAGGAACCCCTAAAATGTCGTCCTGGCGGTGTTTATTGACAGCGTATACCGCGCCTTGGTAATCGCTTTCCACCAAATTTTTCAGGACAATCTGTCCCATCTTGCCTTCTTTTACGGACGCGCCAATCACAGCGATGGACTTCGGTTCGAAAAAGTATTTAAGATATTTCGTTGCCATGACGAACTGACTCCAGGTTCTTCTCTATTCCATTGAAAAGCAGTATATTTCGGTTCTTAATTGAAAGCACCGTTAAAGTACGCGCCAGATCAATGTTTTGTGCATTGGTTGGTGTTAGCGTTTAATTAAATTCACAGCGCCGTCACAAAAATAAACCAGGATTAAGAATCGCTTTATGCCTGTCACCTTAATAAGCCACCCTGCTTGCCTAAAGCATTCGATGACCGATCACCATCCGGAATGTCCTGAGCGTTTAACCAAAATCATGGCCCACCTGGAAAAACAACCCTTCTACGATGACCTGAAAAAAGTACAGGCCACCAAGGCCGACCGAAAATGGGTAGAAGCCATTCACCCGGCCGGTTACATCGACCAACTCGAAGGGCTCGAACCGGAACACGGTTTAATCATGGTAGATCATGATACTGCCCTACGACCTGGCTCGATGGACTCCATATGGTACGCAGCCGGCGCCGGTTTAAATGCCGTGGATGAAGTCATTGGCGGTGACAGCCGGGTTGCCTTCTGTGCCACTCGCCCGCCAGGACATCACGCTGAACCCCGAAAAGCCATGGGCTTTTGCTTTTTCAGCAACATCGCTATCGCCGCCAAATACGCCCTTGACCACTATGGCCTGGAGCGCGTTGCCATCATTGATTTTGATGTCCATCAAGCTAACGGCACCATTGAATGCCTCAAAGATGACCCAAGAGCATTAGTCTGCACGTCGTTTCAACACCCTTATTACCCGAACAGCCATTGGTACGGTTTGCCCGAGCACATCGTTAACCTGCCCATCGACGAACACACCAACGGCAGCTTCATTCGCAAGGCCGTCCACGATATCTGGGAGCCAGCACTTGAAATTCATCAGCCTCAGCTTATTTTAATTTCTGCCGGTTTCGATGCTCACCGACTGGACGCCATGGCTCAGGTTGACTGGGAAACACGCGATTACGCCTGGATCACTCGCTGGGTCCAGAATATGGCCTACAAATACTGCCAGGGAAAAATGGTCAGTATGCTGGAAGGGGGTTACGCTTTATGTTCTCTGCCACAGTGCGTTGCAGCCCACATCGGCGTATTTGTCGGGGATGAAAAAGCCATGATGCTTTCCAGAGTGCAGCAATAATTACCAGCCCACCATGATGTTTTCAGTATTTTTAGCCGATTGAATGAACTCAAGGTATAATTCCTGAATTCATTCCATTTTCGTTGTAACACATCATGAATCGTCGTAAAAAAGTTAAAGAAACGCTGAAAAAGAAAGCCAAAAAAGCCAACATCAAAAAGGACCTTACGCTTAACCCTTCGAAGAAAAAGCCCCGCTACATCTCAAAAGCAGAGCGAGCCAAAATGGAAGCCGAGCAGTCATCGGCCGAAGCGTTAACGCAAACAAATACCGATGGATCTGAAACCGGTACAACCACAGAACAAAGCAGTTAAGCCCAGTTCGGCCAAAGGCAAGGACTTAAATTACCGAGCGTTATTGGCCGGGCTCTTCTTTACGCTCGCTTTAACGCAGGAAAGCGCCTTTGCCCAAACAAGCACTTGTTACGGCACCACCGCCAACGGCCGTTTAGAAAACGGCGTTCAGCTGCCTCATGAAGGCGATAACTTTGTAGGCTACAGTCGTATAGGGCAATTGCTCGGACGCACTTATGTCCACTCGGAAGTTCACACCATCATAACGAACGCTTATCGTCGCCTTGAGTCAGAACACCCCAGTAAAGTTTATAAATATGCGGAAACCGGCTTTGAAGAAGGCGGTCCGTTTCGCCCCCATAAGACGCATCAAAATGGCCTTTCAGCCGACTTTATGACGCCTATTCACAATGAATTAGGCGATTCTGTGCATTTGCCCACAAACCCCCTGAACAAATGGGGATACAATATTGAATTCAACAACCGTGGTCAGTTTGAAAATTATTCCATTGATTACGAAGCCTTGGCTGCGCACTTGGTTGCGTTGCATAAAGAAGCAAAACAACTTGGCTTTGATCTCTGGCGAGTAATATTCGACCCCAAGTTGCAACCAAAACTCTTTGAGACTCAATACGGCCCTTATCTTAAAAAACACATTCAGTTTTCTAAGAAGCCATCTTGGGTAAGGCACGACGAACACTACCATGTAGATTTCGAGGTGCCATGTAAATAATCTGTTTAACTGATAAAAGAAGTCACGTGTTCCGAATGATAAAAAGTCAATACATCACTTTATTCGCTATCTTATCTGCCATATCACTTCTGGCCATGGGAACTCTGAACTTAGCCACACCGACGTGTGCAATTACCATACAGAGCGAGCGACTCATTCAATTGATCTCGTTACTGATCGTTATTCCTACCTTAGTGCCTTTTTTGGCTTATTCGTATTATTCCAAAACCGATGCGTCCCGCCATCTTGTTGTTTTCTTACTTCCTTTCGTGGCGTTTAATGTCATCAGTTCTGCTCAGCGTCACCATAACATCATGGAGCCACTTAAAAACTCATTCAGCCTGATCTCAGTGTCTTACGCATCCGGGAGTGAAAACCAGATGGCATCGGTTTCAACCAACGCCCATGGTTCGTTTTCGCTGGCCGAAAACGCTCAAACCGATTGCCTACGGACTCGCTAATTCACTTACGGATTCATTAATTCACTTGTGGCGGAATGGTTCTTGGTTCCCAAGACCACCACTCGTGCTCACCTTCGTTTGAATCGTCTTGTTTTTGTTGAATATCCCAGGTCACGAAATAATCCGGGTTCTTAACATCAACGTTATTTTCAGAATTTCGATAATGCCCTTTTGGCGCAATAAACCAGGCACTGAGTGAAGGTGGCAACACAAATAAATCCGGGTCTTCCTGACCTGAGCTGTCCACAGCAATGATGTTAGAAGCCTCTTCGGTTTGATTATCCAAACGGACAGCAATTCCATTTTCTTCATGCACAGAAATCACTGACCCCGAAAGCTGAACCTGCTTTAGCAAGTCACCAGCAGCGTTAAAATAAGTTAGTCCAATTAAACAGGTTTTATTTAACAGGTCATCAAGTGTCATATCAGGGTGTCAACTCATCAGTAAATAATCGAAAGAATGTGATGCAGTTTACCAGTTTTTAATCATGAACTCAGTTTCGGCTGTTTTTAATCATTACTTCCAAAGTTTCAGCGGCTATAATTCACCCACTATCATGTACGTCCAGAATGTACCATTCGACATGTCTACTAATAACCAGCAAGGAGCTGCGACACTATGTTCGCTATTACGTCAGGGTTGATGTCCGTTATCGCCATGATCGTCAAAATCGTGTTATTTCCGATTCTTTGGCCGTTTAAATTCCTCTTCAACCGTTTGCTCGGTTTCAGTTGGTCAACGCCCGGCTGGTTGCAATCCCTTAACGGCAAACGCAGAGCATCTCCGGGCAAATTCTGGTCGAGTTTGGTGACGCTGGTTATCCTGATCGGCGGCGGTTACACCGGTTATCAGTGGTACCAGTCGATACCTGAGCCCGCCCAGGTACTGGCCCAGATAACTGCGCCAGACGTGTCGGCGAATACCGAAGTGGTGCACCCGCAACCGCTGGATATTTACTTTAAATACGATTATTCAAAAAACTCCGTCATTCCTGATGGCCAGTTATCCGTCGCACGCATTGAAGACGTTGATAAAGAAATCACCAAAGGCATTCGTTTGTTCCCGAACAAAGCCGGTAAATGGCAGTGGTTGGGCGACAAGCACATCCGATTCGTCCCGAAACAAGACTGGCCGGCCGCTCAAACCTACAAAGTCACGTTTGATCAATCCATGTTCGCAGAATCCGTACTGATGAGTGAGCTTGAATACGAATTCACCACCGCTGAGTTTTTTGTCCGCGCTGAAAATTTCCGCCTCTACAAAGATCCGACCAAAAAGAGCGAACAACGCTTGGTGGCTACCCTGTCTTTCAGCCACCCCGTGGATAAAGAATCACTGAAGGAACACCTTGAGCTTCAAATTAAAAACACCAAAAACGCGACAGCCAGCATTGAGCGTCAGACGTTCGAAATCAACTACGGCTTAAACGACCGCGAAGCTTACATTAAAAGTGCTCCGATTCAGTTGCCCGAATCAGAAAAATACGCACACCTGGTGTTAGGCAAAGAAGTCAAAGCTGCGGCCAACGGTGCCAAGTTTAAATCCGAAATTAATAAAAAAATCCTGCTCCCGGATGCGTCAACTTTCCTGAAAGTCAGTCAAGCGAATTTCAGAATTTTACGTAATGAAGAAAACAAGCCAGAGCAAATTTTAACGCTGCAATTCACCGACAGCATTTCTGTGGACGAAATTAACAAAAAACTTGAAATCCACCTTCTGCCAAAGAGCAAAAAAAGCTGGAACATTTCACGCGCCGAACGGGCCAACCTGAGCAACACCAAACTCCCTTTGACCCTGCTTGAAAACGAACGGGACTTCTCTAAGTTCTATAACGTAAAACTGGACGTCCCCGAAAACCGCTCGGTTTACATCAAAGTGAACTCAGGGTTGTTATCCACCAGCGATTACAAACTCACCAAAAACTATCAAAAAGTATTCCGGGCACCCGACTACCCGCGAGAAACCAAAATCATGGGCGAAGGTTCGTTGATGTCACTCAATGGCGATCAAACCTTGAGCTTCATGGCACGCGGTCATAAAGCCATCAAAGTCTCCTTAGGCAAACTGGTGGATCATCAATTAAACCACCTGATCAGCCAAACCGGTGGCGATATTTCCAGCCCTTATTTCAATAACTACTTATTCGATCAAAACAACATTGTTTCTAACTACGACCAAGTCATTCGTTTAAGCCCAAGTCACCCGAAGGAATTAAACTACGCCTCATTACCTTTGACCCCTTACCTGAAAAAGCAAGGCATGGGCGTGTTCTTCGTCAAAGTGGAAGGCTGGAATCCAAAGCACAATTACCGCGAATACGGCACCGAAGACCAACGATTGATCATAGTGACCGATCTTGGCGTCATCGTGAAAAAAACCAACGATTACAACCGCCAAAACGTATTCGTCCAGTCTCTCAGCAAAGGCTTGCCAGTGAGCAACGCCAAGGTGGAAGTGCTGGGCAAAAACGGGTTGCCGGTATTCAGTGGCCACACCAATGATTCCGGCATGGTCGAAATTCACGACCTGTCCAAGCTGTCCAGAGAAAAAGCGCCGACCGTTTACGTGGTCAGCCAAGGCAAAGATGTTTCCTTCCTGCCATTCGATAACGGTTACCGCCGAATCAACTACTCGCGTTTTGATATTTCCGGCAGTCGAAATACCGGAAACAATAACAGCCGTTTAACTGCCTTTGTCTTCTCCGACCGGGGAATTTATCGCCCAGGCGAAACCGTTAAACTGGCCAGTATCGTTAAAAACCGCAACTTTAAAAACAGTGAAGGCATTCCGCTTGAATTTGAAATCAAAGACTCACGCAACAAACGAGTTCTTAAAAAGAAACTGAAACTCAATAAAGAAGGTTTCTTTGATATCGAGCTAAAAACCGAAGCCACCAGCAACACCGGTAATTACTTTGCCAGCGTGTACCTGCTGACCAAGCGCGGTTATCGTGATTACCGCTTAGGCGGAGTTAACTTCAAAGTAGAAGAGTTCCAGCCTGATACGTTAAAAATCGCCACCGAGATCACACCGAAACAATCGAAAGGTTGGTTAAATCAACCGGCGCTCGTAGGCAAAGTCACGCTTAAAAACTTATTTGGTACGCCGGCACAAGATCGTAAAGTTCACGGCACGCTAGAACTAACGCCGATCTCTTTTGGCTTCCCTGAGTTCCGTGCTTATAACTTCATCGACCCATTGCGGGATGATCGTGCTCAGCTGCGCAGCGTCACCGAAACGCTGGAAAGCCAAACAACCGACGCCGACGGTTTGGCCCAATTCAGCATGGACATCTCCCAGTACGACAAAGGCACCTACCGCTTGAACTTTAAAGCCGAAGGTTTTGAAGCGGGCGGTGGCCGCAGCGTGATTGCATCCAGCAGTGCACTGGTATCGCCATTGAATAAATTGGTCGGGTATAAAACCGACGGCGAACTGAACTACCTGAAAAAAGACCAGGCGCGTCAGCTTTCTTTCATTGGCATCAATCACCAACTTGAAAAAGTAAACCTGGGCGAAGTCACTCTGAAGCGCATTTTCAAACAACCCATTTCAACCTTGGTGATGGCCAACGACGGCACCTATTCGTATCAATCGGTGATCAAAGACAGATTACAAGACGAAACACGGATGGCGCTGACGGCTAAAGGCCTGGATATGCACCTCTACACCGAAAAAGCCGGTCAATATCAACTGCAAATGTACAGCGAACAAGGCGAGCTGCTGACCAAAGTCGACTACCACGTAGTTGCCGCCGGCAATATGGCCGGTCAATTGGAAAAGAACGCTGAACTGACGCTGAAACTCGATCGCAGAGACTACAAAGCCGGTGATACCATTGAAATGAACATCATCGCGCCTTACTCAGGCTCCGGTTTGATCACCATCGAAAGCGATAAAGTGCATAACCACAAGTGGTTCAAAACCAGCACCAACAGCACCGTTGAAACCATCAAAGTACCTGCTGGCTTAGAAGGCAACGCCTACGTTAACGTCACATTTGTTCGCTCGCCAGACTCCAAGGAAGTATTCACCAGCCCGTTAAGTTATGCGGTGAAACCGTTCAACATTGACCGAAGTGCCCGTGAAGTCGACATCACCTTAAATACCGAACCTCTGGTACGGCCAGGCTCGCCAATGAAAATCGGATACAAAACCGATAAACCTTCCCGAATCGTAGTGTTTGCCGTGGACGAAGGCATTCTTCAGGTGGCGAAATACCAGCAACCGAAACCGCTCGATCACTTCCTGACTAAGCTTGCTTTGCAGGTCAACACGTACCAGATTCTGGACTTAATTCTGCCGGAATACCGCATTCTGATGGAACAAGCCGGTATCGGTGGCGGCGCTGAAAGCATGAAACTGCTGGGTGCCAACCTGAATCCGTTCAGCCGAACCGTTGATAAACCTGCGGTCTACTGGTCTGGCATTGTCCATGCCGACGCCACAGAACGCACTTTGACCTTCAACGTGCCGGATACCTTCAGTGGCAATTTGAAAGTCATGGCCGTTGCCGTCAGTGACAGCGCTATGGGCGCCACCAGCAAAGACAGCATCGTTCGTGGTCCGTTTGTGTTATCGCCTAATGTGTTAACCGTTGCTGCGCCAAACGATGCGTTTGATGTGGTGGTTGGCGTGGCCAATGGCATCGAAGGTTCTGGCGACAACGCCGACATCAAAGTTTCAGTCAAGGTTTCTGACAACCTGTCCGTCGTTGGTGATAGCAAAACACAATTGATCATCGGCGAAGGCAGCGAGAAAAAAGCCCGCTTCAAATTGATTGCAAAGTCGGATCAGCAAGGATCTGTGCTTGGCGAAGCGAAAGTTACCTTCATCGCTCAGCACAAAAACGAGATTTCAGAACGTTCTGCCACCCTGAGCCTGCGTCCGGCGTCATCCTACGCCACCCGAGTGAAAACCGGTTACAGCGAAGACAAGGTAGAACTGAACCTGAACCCTACCTTGTATTCGGCGTTCAGTGACAAAACCGCAACAGCGTCAGCCAGCCCTATGGTTCTGACACAAGGCCTTACAGAATATCTGAACAACTACATCCATGGTTGTACCGAGCAAGTGGTCAGTAAAGTGTTCCCTTGGGTCACCCTGTCCCAGGAGCGACCTGAACAGCAAACTGAAACCCGAGAGAAACTGAATGCTCTGTTTGATAAGCTTCGCTCTCGCCAAACCTCCGACGGCGGCTTTGGATATTGGCAAAACGGTCGCAGCTACGCCTTCCCGACCTTGTATGCCGCGCACTTATTAACGGAAGCAAAACTCTACGGTTACTCGGTGCCGAAAGAACTGCTTGATCGTGCTTTGGAAAAAGTACGAGACATCGCCAGAACCCAAACCAATAATTTGCGCGCAGCAAGACTAAGAGCGATCGCCATCTACCTGTTAACACGCAACCAAATTGTTGCTACCAGTTACCTGGTCGATATTCACGAAACGCTTCAGGCTGGTAACAGCAACTGGCAGCAAGACATCACCGCCGTCTATCTGGCAGCCAGTTACCAACTGCTGAAGAAACAAGATGTGGCGGAAGAATTAGTCAGCCATTATCAACTTGGCAAGCCTGCCCATGAACGTACCGATTTCCAGTCGGAACTGACGATGGACGCCCAGTACGTTTACCTGATTTCCAGCCACTTCCCGGAACAGCAAAAAGCGTTGGATGTGCACAGCACCATCATGAGCTTGTTAAAAGCACCGATAAATGGCCGGATCAATACCATCAGCTCGTCTTACACCACCATGGCGCTGAGTGCATACAGTCAACAGAACCGCAACCAGTTTGGTCAGGACAGTGTCGAGTTTACCGACATAAGCAAAGCCTTGGCGGAGCACAAGAAACTGGCACTGAACACCAACGCCGATTTCCCGGAAGTGGATCTGTCGTTATCCAGCAGCGCACTTGAAATTGCAGCTTCACACCCTGTTTTCTATCAAACCATTCAGAGCGGGTTTGACTCTAAACTGCCGTCAGAAGCCAATTACCAAGGCCTTGAAGTCTTCAAAGAATACCTCGATGACGAAGGCAACGTGATTGCTGAAATCGCTCAAGGTCAGGAAGTGAATGTTCGCCTTCGTATCCGGGCGACCAGCGGCGATACAGTGACCAACACAGCCATCATTGATTTGCTGCCCGGAGGGTTTGAAATCGTACGCAGCTCAGTACCAAGAGAAAGCGGTTACTGGCAGTCTGACTACGTAGACGTTCGCGAAGACCGAGTGGTGTTCTACGGTCAATTTGACAAAGGCGTGACCGAATTGAATTACCGAGTGAAAGCCACTTCTGCAGGCCAGTTCACGGTGCCTGCGGTGTACGGTGAGTCCATGTATGACCCGGCAATTTTCGGGCATTCAGCGGCGGGTACAATTACGGTTAACGCCGACGACTGATTGACGACTGATTAAGAGCACAATGGGAGCCACTGCAAACACCAAATCTGCCTTTAAACCGATCATCAAGTCCTTGATGTTCGGTTTAAGCGGCCTATTTCTGATAAGCCTTTTGGCTTTGTGGTTGTCCCCCAAACCCACTCTCTTTTCATGGCAAACCTGGTCGACCGCCTATTTTGACCGCCAAGGCAACTTGCTGAGGCTGACCCTGGCTGACGATGACAAATATCGGCTAAAAAGCCCGCTGACCCAAATATCACCCCACCTGACCAAAGCCACCTTACTGTACGAAGATCAATACTTCTTCGAACACCCCGGGGTTCATGTACCTGCCTTATGGCGTGCGTTCTGGAGCACTTACGTACTGAAAGAACGTCAGATTGGCGCTTCCACCATCAGTATGCAGCTGGCCAGAATTGCGTTTGGCATCGACTCTTCCACTCTGCCCGGTAAATTCCTGCAAATGGCCGGAGCCTTATGGATTGAGCGGCATTACACCAAACAACAAATTCTGGAAGCCTATTTAAACCGGGTGCCTTACGGCGGCAACATCGAAGGCGTATATGCCGCCAGTTTGATATATTTTCAAAAAAAACCATCGCAACTGAACCCGGCGGAAGCCATGGCGCTGGCGGTGATTCCGCAAAACCCGTCCAAACGTAACCCGGTCACCGCCTCTGGTTACCAAGCCATGACAGAAGCCAGAGCGCGGCTCTTCGGCCGTTGGCAAGCAACCTCCGATGAAGCCGAAACAAACCCGGAGTCACTGAAACTTTGGATGAGCATGCCGTTGCAAATTCATACCACCCGGGATTTGCCGTTTCATGCCCCGCACTTCATTGAGCATTTGCGCAAAACACGGCGGGACTTAAACAACGAAGTCATCACCAGCCTCAGCTTAAAACATCAAACCAAAGTAGAACGCTGGACACGGCTTTGGTTACAGCAACAAGCCAAACTCAAATTAAATAATGCCGGAGCCATCTTACTTAACCACCGCAGCATGGAAGTGGAAGCCTGGCTCGGTTCTGCCAACTTCTTTAATAATGCCATTGAAGGGCAAGTGGACATCGTCACCGCCAAACGATCTCCGGGTTCAACCCTCAAGCCTTTCGTCTACGGCCTCGCTTTGGAACAAGGCATCATCCACCCGAAAAGTTTGTTGAAAGACACCCCCAGCCGGTACGCAGCATACACCCCTGAAAATTACGATCTGGCTTACGCTGGCCCTATTTCCGCCACCGACGCGCTGATTTCCAGCCGTAACGTACCGGCCGTTCGACTTACGGCCAAACTTAAAAACCCCGGTTTGTATGATTTTCTGAAACAAGCCAACATTACCGAAATGAAACCCAAGCACCATTATGGCCTGTCCCTGGCGCTTGGCGGTATGGAAGTGACTATGCTGGAAATGGCTCAGCTTTATGCTGTTTTGGCCAATCAGGGGGAATGGCAACCCACGCAACTGGTTGTGTTAAATGCACGTCAAAAAGCCACCCTTCGGATGGCACCAGAGAAACAATTAATGCAGCCCGAAAGTGCCTGGCTGACCGAAAAAATGCTGCAACAAAACCCAGCCACCGACGAAACCGGTCTGGATCAAATCATTGAAGTCAGCCATCAGCAAAAACCCATAGCCTGGAAAACCGGAACCTCATTTGCTTTTCGCGATGCCTGGGCGGCGGGCTTTGATGATCAATACGTGTTGATTGTCTGGCTGGGCCATTTCAACAGCGACAGCAACCCGAACCTGATTGGTCGCTCCGCCGCCGGGCCGCTGTTTTTCAACATCCTCAGAGACCTGCAAGCCAGTGCCGCAAACAATACTCACGCCTCAGAACCGAACCGAAAGCCACCGCCAGAGAACGTCAAACAAGTTGATATATGCAGTTCAACCGGCGCCTTACCCGGTCGCTTCTGCCCAAGAACCGAAAAGGGCTGGTTTATTCCTGGGGTTTCTCCCATCACCGTCTCGGACGTGTACCGCGAGATTCCCATCGTCACAGCCACAGGCAAACGTGCATGTTATCCACAGCCCGAACGAACCCATATGAAAATCTTTGAGTTCTGGCCATCAGACGTCCTGAGGTTGTTTCAAATGGCAGGCATTCAACGCAAACAACCGCCGCCTTTTGAACAGCAGTGCGACTTGGCCGACCTGGCGACCGGAGGCACCAAGCCGGTCATACAAAGCCCGCTTAACCGCCTTATCTATCAAATTGCCAACGGCAAAGATGAAGTGCCTCTGCAAGCCACTGTGGATGCGGACGTGGAACACACCTACTGGTTCCTGAACCAGAGTTATTTAGGCCAGTCACATAAAAATAAGCCTTTTTTCTGGAAAGCCAAACCCGGTTACTACCAATTAACGGCCGTGGACGATCGCGGGTTAAGCGATGCAATTGAGTTTGAAGTCAGGAAAATCAATTAAACCGACAAGCTCCATCAGCTCGCTCATTAGAGCTGTGGATAAACTTGTCCTTCTAACTGACCACAACGAGGAATCCACATGAAGCAATGTCTCTGCCTGATAATCAGCTTGTTTATCTTCCAGAAAGCTCACAGCAAAGACGAAATATCAGAGCATTTATCCCAGTTTGTGTTGGGCCAGTACCACTTAATTGGTAAAGCCCCCGACTCCAGCCGCACCTACGCAGGCCAGCTCGAAATTTATGAACAAGACCAACAGCTCAAAATTAAGCGTATCATCAATGAACAGGAAATCCTGGGCACTGCAGCCATAGAGTCCGCACTCCACGGTGAATCTCATGTGTTAAGAATGCGCTTCAATGAAAACAACCAATCTTTTGAAACCACCTGTTTGATTCGGAGCGACCTTGATAATTACGCCAGAATCAGCTGCTATCTTTATCAACCCGGTGTCCGAACCAAAGAACCAGGTCTTGAAGCATTGTTCATAAATCATTCACGTGATTAATTTATAACGCTACCCTTTCTACTACAAATAACATTATCATTTAGGGTAGGCGTCTCACCTTAAGCGGACTAAAAGCCGCTGATTTTCTGGAAATATTGCTGTAACCAATTAAGCTAAAAAGAACCTTGTCGGCTGAACAAAGTATTCAAAACCATGAAAAAAAAGACATTCCCTTTTTACGACGTCAACTCTGTTGACTCCGAAACGCATCAGCAGCGTCAGCAGGCCTTGAATAAAGAGCCCAAAATAAAAAGCGTTCAGCAAAAAAGAAAAGAACAGGAAACCGACTACCGTAAGGCGTTAGACGCTTATCGTTTAAAGAATCAACACGATGCTGCGTACATCAAAACCTTATCCAAAGAGCAATGCACTTTAGGTAGTTTACCCTATGATCTCCCCAAAGCTGTGACCCACTGGTCACTGCCATGCCCTCTTATTCCCTGTCAGGTAGAAACCCAAAATGGTGAGAAATACGACCCGGCACTGATCATCCCCTACGAATTTTGTACCAGTTCGCCAGTCATGAGTCTTTATCCGCTGTGTTATAAATACGGCGGCCATATAGTCACCGCCAAAGAAGTGAAATCCATTTCGGCCAGCCCGTTAACCTTGCCGAGTGCCATTATCGAAGCGTCGATGGAATCCGATGAAATCGCTATGGGCAATTTTTCTTCACTGCAGGTTTCGATAAAAGAACGCGATCACTTTGTGTTACCGGATCACGCCATCTTTGCCAATTTCCAAGAGCACTTAGGCAGTGAAGTCAGCCCGATATACTGGTCATACATTGGAGCCCGCCCAAACCTTGGGGATAACGTTATTCATGCCGACTTATTACAGGCAAGAGACGACTGGCCTAAGAGCTTCCGGGAATCACAAATCACCTTGGTCATTGCAGACATCTGATCACACCGTCACAGTTTAATCTGCCATCGGCCATGTTCATCCTTACATAACTCTTTATGAGCAATTTCCGGCTTGCCTTGATTGGTCTTATAACTCATCTCAAGAGACTTACAGCTTTTTCCTTCGTGCTGGAATGAACGATCAAAGGTCACCCGGCCTTCGCTGCCGGAGTTCACATTGACCCAACGCTTCGACTTAGGTTCCTCCGATAACAACACCTGCTTGGCTGCATCCTCAATCAACTTAATGTCTTCTTCCGTCATCTTCTCAGCGCTTTTGAAGCTGGAAGAAACCAATCGTTCAGCCCCTTTAAACAGTTCAAACGGCGATGTAATCACCCCTTTTAAAACACCGGTAATCGCGCCTTGACCAATTTGCTCCGAAATCTCTTTGGAGTTATCCACAATCACATCAACTCTGTCCAAATAACCGGGGATCACCTTGCGGGTCTCCTCCACCTGATTCAACACCTCAGGCACCAACGGCAGAGCCTTATTAACCGTTTGATTGGTTTCATTAATCGCCGTAACCGCATCCCCTGACACCTTGAGCACTTGCGGTAAGGCTGCTTGCAGCTGATCGATCTGATCCTGCATGCGGTCGACCCGTTGATAAACCGCTGGTAATGATTCCCGTGTAGCTTTCACTTCCGACAAAATCAGAGGCAAGGTATTACGGACGGCCGCCACCTCACTCACCACCACAGGCACCGAATCATTGACCCGCTCAACGGTTTGAAGGATGTTCGGTACCTGAGCGATCAGCGGTTTAATCGCCGCTTCAGTGCCTTCAATACCCTTATTGATCGATTCAACCTGACCCAAAATACCGGGAATCTGATTCACCACCTGAATCAGTGCATAAGCAAAATACGTAATTGCCCCAGCCAAAAGGCAAAGAGCAAAAGACATAAACAGGTTCTTTGGAGAGGGAGACGTTGATTCAACCATGATGCTTAAGCGTGATCTCTTTCAATAAAAGGATGAAGCCACTACCATAATCATCTGAGCGCCCCCCTTCAAGCGCCACCAGCCAAAGATATCAAGAACCTAGCAAGATGCTAGGCTGCAACCTGCTTTTTAGAAAAGTAGCGGGCAATCCCTTCCGAGTTCATGATCACATTTCCAAGCATCGTCAGGCCCAAGCCAACAAAGCTGGTCACTTGCCATTGATAACCCTCAAACCAACTCGACAATAACAGCGCCACCACAGGAAACATCACCGTTGCATAAGCAGCTTTATTCGCCCCTAGCCTCGCCACCAATGTTAAGTACGTGGTAAAACCCACAATCGAGCCAAACACACTCAAATAAAATAACGCGCCTAAATACTCAGGCCGGGTATCCAGTACAAGCGGTTGCTGAGTCGCCAACAAAATCAACGCAAGAATCACGGTTCCGTATGTCATCCCATAGGCGTTGGTGGTAATGGGCGACAAACCTTTCAGACTGTTCCGCTTAGACACCATATTCCCCAAAGAGAAGAAATACGTGCCCAAACAAGCCAGCGCCAAACCTTTCAGGGTATCCAGCGATACCCCGTTTTGTCCGCTGTTCTGCAGCTCAGGCAAAAACAGTAACACCAGGCCAGAAGTACCTACTACACCGGCAAACACCACTTTGGCAGGTATCGATTCTTTCCAGAAAAAACGGTTGTTGACCGCATTAAACAAGGTAGCCAAGGAGAACACCACCGCCACCAGCCCACTGGTAACGTACTGTGTCGCGGTATAAAAACAAATGAAATTAAATGAGAACAAACAGGCGCCCTGTAAGATCATAAAGCGATGATCCGACGCATCGGCTTTCTGCAATTTTCCGGTCAACCACAACCAAGGCAACAGCAAAATGGCCGCCAAAGCAAAACGATAAAATACCGAAACGTTCACCGGCACTTCACCCAACTGAAAATAAATGGCCAGCCAGGTACTTCCCCAAATTAATACTGTGGCAGCGTACAAAAATGCATTCATATTGACCTCATGTCTTTTGAATAACGAGAATATGAACGCAGCTTAAAAGAAAAGAACACAGCAAGATTGCACGATCTTGCTGGTTTTCTGACACGAAAGAAGCAAACAGTGACTGTTCAGCAATGAACAGCAACTAAGAAGCCGGAATGGCTGCCTGTGTAGTCTCTCCCTCCGTAACCGTTACATTTTGGATGTCATCAAACGTCAGATCATCATCGTCTTCAGGGTCGTCCACCCCATCCTGACAGTGAAACGCCAGGGTATAATCCCCACCTTCCAGAAACGCAATACTGAACTCATAGGCTGCATCGTCGTCATCAAACTCAACAGGTGCCGTTACCAAGGGCTCATCATTACTGCCTAAGTCATCCGGGGTTTGATCCGCGCCTTCAAACAGATAAACAAACCCGGCAAACGTTTGCACATCCGCACACCATCCACTCAACGAGGTTGAATTCACTGTCCCGGAGACCACGCCGACCTGATCGTCTTGCACCATTCTTAATACCGGCTTTAACCTAAGATCGTTATTGTTTCCTCTGCGCACCAAAGATTTACGCAAATCAAAATCCAGAGTCACCGACAGATTTCCGGATTGAGGCACCGTAAAACCACGAACCACTTTCAAACCGGTTTGAGCGTTACTGGGAATGGTCAACGGTACTTGAGAGCTGTCATCCAACACCGCATAAGTATCAGTACCACCTTCAATCACACGCAGCCTGAGCCAGTCGTACTCACCAGCCTCCAACGATTGATCCTCTAACAATGGCTCCACATTTTCTCCCGTCAAGGCGGTTAACTCGACCTGTATGGGCGCATCCAGGGTAATTGTCTCGGCCTCACCTTCCTCTTCATCTGCACGTTTAAATGTGATGGCATCAAAGGTAACAAACACCTGAGTGACGTCCTCCACCGGCGCATCTGTAATGGACACAGTCACCTCACCGCTGGACGAACCGGAACTGGACGTACCTCCTGACGAACTGCCACCATCACCTCCGCACGCAGAAACCAAAGCACTTGCAAATATCAAAACCAGGGGCTTTCTATAATTGAAATTAAGATTTCTATAACAAAACATGAGGACTTCCTCTGACGTTGTTTTTTCATCACGCTTAACAAACAGCAGTTCTTTACAAACAGTTACTCTTTACAAAAGTATAGAGATCAAGCCAACAAACAGCGTCGGGGTTATTGGCTCAAACTGACGACTGGTTTCGAATTTACTGTCCCATTGTTCGACCCAATCCTGCTCTGTTTCTACAAACCTCCGCTCGTTTTGCACGATCTTGCGGTTATTTATCAGCGAAATATTGAGCAATCGAGAACCAGCGGTTAATCTTCATGCATTGATCACTGTCAATTTTCAACGCGCAGATTCAACATCATCACTCGTACATTAAGGAGGCCAGGCATGAAACACCAAGAATCAGTTTTTGACACGCTTGACCGTTCCAACGCGAGTTTATTGGCCGATCATCAGATCAACCAACACTTCAGAACCGCTCACTGGACCAATGACCTCGACCGGGTCAGCTACCATGCGGACAAAGTCCATACGCTGAGTTTTTATGTAAAAGGCGGTGAAGGCTCCCGGCGTATCGACGTTAACAAAGGCAATGGCCATACCGGCAGTTTGTGTATTTTTCCTCAGTTTCACGAATCCCAATGGGAAATCACCTCCGAATTTCGCTTTGCCCATCTATATTTCAGCGACGAGTCCATCAAACAATATGCTTCCACGACACTCGACATCGAACCCCGTTTGATTGAAATTCCAGACCTGACCTTTCATGAAGACGAACGATTAATGAACCTGGCTCAACAGCTATTTCTTTCAGAATTAATAGCTTCAGAGTTAATAGCTCAGGAATTAACAGCGCCCGAGTTAGCCTGTAACCCCACTGCGTTAGCAAAAGAGCAGCAAATCCAACAGATTTTTGAGCACATCCTCTCGGATCAACGCTATTGCCTGAATCACAGCGCAAAAATCATTGGAGGCTTAAGCCCTGCAGCGCTCATCAAGACCAAAGAATACATCCACGCCCATTACCAGCAGAATATCCATTTGGCTGAATTAGCAGCGCTGGTTGATTTGAGTGAATTTCATTTCTTACGCATGTTCAAGGCCAGTACCGGGTTTACTCCCAATGACTACCTGATGCATGTTCGTATCGAAGCCGCCAAACAAGCCATCAAATCAAATGACCCTCTGGTAAATGTGGCGTTAAATTGTGGCTTCAGTAATCAAAGCCATATGAACAGGACGTTCAAGAAATGGGTGGGTGTAACGCCAGGGGTGTTTAGAAAGCTCACAAAAAGCTCATAGTCACCATATTGACTCAACCATTGAATACATCGGTTATGTCGGAACTTGCAATTAAATCAGCCAAATACATAAAGTCTCATATTCTGGAAATCCAGTTTTCAGATGACCATATTAAGCTCGTCGACTTTGCGCCTTTCATTTTCTCTAACGGTCATCCTGACTACGAGATCTATAAATCAGAAAGCGAGTTTCTCAAGTTTGATTTGATTGACGGAAATCTGAACTGGGATGACTATACAATGATCTTTCCAGTAGAAGATCTTTATAAGAACAAGCTCACAAAATAGTTTGATCTATTGGCTCCAAATGCGGAGCCACTCCACCAACCATTCATATTTTCCCTACGAATTCATTCAGCTGATGATTCAATACGACTCAACAAATACTCCAAAATAATCGGCTGTGCTTCCGCTGTCGGGTGCAAACCGTCCGGCTGGATTAACTTGGGTTGTGTGGCTACGGTTTCCAACATAAACGGAACTAACCCTGTCTTGTGTTCTTCCGCCAGTTGTTGAAATGCGCTGTGGAACATCCGGGAATAGCGTTTACCGTAGTTTTGCGGAACATGCATCCCCAACAACAGAACTTTGGCACCCGCTTTTTGAGAGGATTGAATGATGTCAGCTAGGTTCTTTTTCATTTCTGCTACGGAAAGGCCACGCAAACCATCATTGGCCCCGAGTTCCAGAACCACTAAATCCGGCTCAGTCAGTTGAAGTAATTTTAAAATTTGCGCTGCGCCTTCGGCAGAGGTCTGGCCGCTGATGCTGGCATTATGCACCTTGATATTTTTACCCAGTTGATCAAAATGATTCTGAAGCAACGAAGGCCAGGTTTGCTCAACCTTAATGCCATAACCCGCGCTGAGGCTGTCACCCACAATGAGGATGGACGTCTTAGCTTCACTAAGTGATTGGGCCACACTCTGCGAACTTATAAAAAAGAACGCTTGAAATAACACAAGCACCCAAACATTTTTTTGCATTTTCTTCATTCAGTGCTGACCTATTTTGTTATTGTATTTTCTTCTGTTTGGCTTAATTTCAATTCGTCTTCGTCAAGACCTAAATACTGAGTTTCTAATCAATATCACCATTCGATAAGTTCAGGGAAGCAAAAGTTCCCAGTTTACCTCTGCGATTAAAGTGTCCCCCTGCTACGCTCACCCAAGAACCATTGCAGGAACATGGCAGAAACTCAGAACATTCAGCAAGCACTTGAGTAGTAAATCGGTTAAGTTTATGGGTGCGATCGTTGCGAACCTTTTTAGCTGGCAAACAACTACTGACCTCTATAGGGGTATTATGTCCATAGGTCATGATGTTGCCCTGAACGATTTAGCCTTATGATAGTCAAACACAGAATCAAAAATCACATATCTCATTGTCACGGAATCATGAACCTTATGGCGGTTATCAAAGCTGAAAATCTGAGTAAAGAAGTCTCTTTGGGCAATCAAACACTGAGCATCTTATCAGCCCTGAATCTTGAGGTGAATGCGAGAGAGAGTTTGGCCATCATTGGCCGTTCCGGTTCAGGTAAGTCAACGCTGTTAAGCTTGCTCGCGGGTCTCGATTCTGCCACTTCAGGCAAGATAGCACTGAACGGCAATGAGTTAACCAAACTGGACGAAGACGGCCGTGCGGCGGTCAGAAATCAACACGTTGGCTTTATTTTTCAATCTTTCCAATTGCTGCCTCATTTAACTGCATTGGATAATGTCATGCTGCCTCTGGAACTCGCCGGCGACAAACAGGCACAGCGCAAAGCCGAAGCCTGGTTGGATAAAGTCGGGTTAGGTGGCCGGATGCACCACCAGCCTAATCAGCTTTCCGGCGGCGAACAACAACGTGTCGCTATCGCCCGTGCTTTTGTGACTGAGCCGGAAATTCTGTTCGCCGATGAACCCACCGGTAATCTCGACCCGACCACCGGCCAGAATATCGTCGATTTATTATTTGAGTTGAACGCCGAACATGGCACAACTCTGGTGTTAGTGACTCACGATCATCAACTTGCTCACCTATGCCAGCGTTACGTCATCTTAGAAAACGGCGCGCTTATTGAAGGGCAGGCGGAAGATACTGTGTCACCACAAAACTCGTCATTAGTGAGGAATGGCTGATCATGGGTCATATTTTAAGACTTGGATTCAAACACTGGCGCAGTGATTTCTCCAGTGCTGAAATGCGTTTGCTGCTGATTGCGACCTTAGTCGCGGCCATGAGCATGACCATGATCACCACCTTCACTGACCGCCTGACCCGTACCATGGAATACCGGGCCAGTGAATTAATCGCGGGCGATTTAATTCTTCAAGGTCAGAATTCAATGAACCCGGAGTGGATCGACGAAGCCAAACGCAGAGGGCTAAATCATACCCCTGCCATTGTTTTCTCAACCATGGCTTACGCCAATGACGCGCTGGAGTTGTCCCGTGTCCGGGCGGTAGGCAAAGGTTACCCCCTCAAAGGTGAGAACCAAGTTACCGACCAACCTTACGGCAAAAGTAAAATCATTGATGGAGCCCCCGCACCAGGACATGTTTGGGTGGATCAACGAGTGATTCAGGCACTCAATATCTCCGTGGGGGACACCATCGAATTAGGAGATTCAGAATTTCTGGTGGAGTACATTCTGGTTCAGGACGCCGACCGCAGTGGTAATTTCTACAGCCCTTTTGGTGCCATCATGATGAACCTTGATGATCTGGAAGCCACAGGCGTACTTGGCCCAGGCAGTCGCGTAACCCAAAAACATTATTTCACGGCGCCTTCTGCATCCAACGCTGGCAGCGCTCACCAAGGTAAACATGATAACAACGCCGACCTGCAACAAATCATTCAATTCGCCGACTGGTTAAAACCGCAACTGACCGAGCACGAACGCCTCAGTGGCGCCATCGACTCCGACACCAGCATGGGCACTGCCGTACAAAGAGCACAACAATACCTCAGCCTTGCCAGCTTAGTGGCCGTGTTATTGGCGGGTGTGGCCATCGCCATGGCGAGTCAACGCTTCAGTGAACGCCACTACGAAACCGCTGCCCTGCTCCGCTGCCTGGGAGCCCAACAAAAAGACATCTCCCGTATATTTATTCTGAAATTATTGATCACGGGCATCGTAGCTTCAGTCTTAGGCTCCGCTTTGGGTTTTCTTGCCCATTATGGGTTATTTCAACTGATGCAGGGCTTATTACCAACAGACGTCATGCCTGCGCAATGGAGTCCTGTGATCATCAGTATGTTGTCCAGTTTGGTGGTATTACTGGCCTTTGCCTTTGCGCCAATCCAGCAATTGAAGTCGGTTTCTCCTGTGCGGGTTCTGCGCCGTGAACTTAACCCAAAACCCGTTCGGCTGAATGTGTTTTATTTGCTTGCCATTTTAGCCATTGGTGGGCTTGCTTACGTACTGACCGGCAACTTCAAACTGACCTTAATTTTCGTTGTGGGTTTAAGCGCATTATCCTTGCTGTATGGTGGCTTAGCCGCTGGCTTTTTGGTCTTGATCCATCGTATTTCAAACCGATTACCCAGACGCATTCAGACCGGTTTCAACCAACTTTATCGCCATCGTTATTACGCCATCTCACAGTTAGGCGCATTTGCGTTCATTTTTACTGCAATCACTTTAATCATCGTTGTTCGAACCGATTTATTCTCTCGTTGGCAGGCATCCATTCCAGCCGATACTCCGAATCATTTTGCCATTAACGTTCTGCCAGACACCAAAAACGAGTTTGAAGGTTTTCTGAAGCAAAACGGCGTTAACGCCAGCGATTTTTACCCAATCGTTCGTGGTCGTCTTATTGAAATCAACGGTCAAGAGGTCAAGCAGGCGGTCTCTAAAGAAGACAATGTCAGAGCCGTACAACGGGAATTAAGCCTGACGTGGAGTGATCACCTCAGTGAAGATTCTGAAATCATTGATGGCGACTGGTGGCCAATCACGAACGAAGTAAACTCTGTCGAGCAGTCTCCCTCCATTATTCCCCCCGAAGTTAACCGGGTATCCATCGAAAGTGAATTGGCGCAAAAGCTCAACATTAAGGTGGGCGATGAACTGACCTTCACCATCGTCGGTCAGCCACTTAGCGCCACAGTACATAACATCCGTCAAGTGAAATGGGACAACTTCAAACCTAACTTTTATATGGTGTTTGAGCCTGGTGTGCTGAATGACTTCCACCATACTTACATCAACAGTTTCTACCTGAAAAACCAAAACACCGAACTGTTACTCGACATCAACCGAAACTTCAAAGCGGTAACCATTATCCCGACTGAAAAAGTAATCAAACAGGTAAGGGAGATTCTTGAACAAACCACCGTCGCGGTAGAGTATATCCTCATGCTGGTATTGCTGGCAGGAATTGTATTGCTGTTCGCCACCCTACTCAGCACCTTATCGTTACGTCGCCACGAAGCGGCCATTTACCGAACCCTCGGAGCGTCCGGCAATTACATTCGAAATCTAATTGTTTACGAATATTTATGGCTGGGGTTATTGGCCGGCGGCCTGGCCATGCTCTCCACTGAATTACTCAGCTGGGCACTGTACAGCAACGTGTTTGATGCGGACTGGAAACCTCACCCATTGCTTTGGGTCTTTACTCCGCTATTCGCCATGGCTGTGATTGTGATCAGTGGCTGGCTGGCAAGCCGGCCTGTGATGACGGCATCGCCCAATCGATTATTAAGGGAAGTTGGGTAAGCCAAAGACATTACAAATACAAAAGCTAGACCACTAACATTTAAGGCAAGAGCAAATTATGATCACATGTCACATTAAATACAAAATTGATCCCAATAAAGTTGCTGAGTTTGAAACCTACGCCAAAATGTGGATTCCTTTAGTGAATAAATTCGGCGGCAATCACCACGGTTACTACTTACCTCACGAAGGAAAAAACTACGAAGCCATCGCATTATTCAGTTTTCCCAGCCTTGCCGCTTATGAAGTTTACCGAGAAAAAGTAAAAGACGACCCCGATTTTAAAGTGGCTAACGATCACAAAGAAAAAACCGGATGTACCCTTCGAGTTGAACGACAGTTCATGCGGCCCGTGTTTGAGTAAGATTCGTCATCTCTAAATATGTGCTCGCTAAAACATAACCTGAACCCTTACAGAGAATCAAAATTGAAAATTAGCACCAAAACCTCCCACAGTGAAATCGTCTTTGAAATAGAAGTGGACGATCTTAATTCTTTTGAAAGCTTAAATGCCTTGGCTGATGTCTACCTTGATCTGTCCTATCGCATTGATGAAAATTTAGACAAACATAATATAGAGGTTGAATTCAGTACGCTGACTTATTCCATTGATGTGTTCACTCCAGATGGCAGAGTGGAAGAAGAGGAGGTGTTTTCAAAATTTGTCGGGAATCCGATTTTAGAATCGAAAGCTGCCAACTTCATTAGTAATGTAAACATTTGGAGTCGCGCAAACGAGGCGCACATTTGGCAGGATGATGAAAACCCACTGGCGGAGTGCACAGCTTATGTTCTCTGCCTGCAAGATTTGAAATATATCCCTCTTTATATTGAATTATTGGTGCAAAATGATTTGGATCACGAGGTGTATCAGAATGAGCATATTGAAGCATTAATCGAAAAACACGGCCTATGTAAGAGCTTACTTACCTTGTTGGCCCATAGAGTCGGCGGCGCTTGTGGCCAATGGGGCATGGATCAGGTGGGAGAATACAAGCCGCAGTTGCTTGAGTACTTCAATGAACACCCGGAACAGAGGTCTCTGTTTTTAAAGACCGGCTTTAAATCCATACTGGATCAACATATGGGCCACCAGTTGTGGTTTGAACCAATCCGTTTTTTGGCTGGTTTCATTCAAAATGAACAAGAAAGAGACGATTGGTTAAAGGATCAACAAGAATACGCTGAAGTGTATTTTGGGGATGGTATTGATTTTGACTAAGCTTCTGAAGGCAACTGGGCAAAATAGAACAGCCTAACCTGTGGTTAGGCTGTTCTATTCACTCAATCTCACCTTCATAAAAATCAGTTGCGACAGAAGGTGGCTGCTCAAACTCGCCATACACCAACCATTCAGGGACATAAGGGGATTTCTTCGGTAGCTTAAACCCTTTTTGATCGTACATAAGAGACGATACCGCAGTAATAGGGAATGAAATCCAGCCGTCATGTTCATCTCTTAAACGTTTGCAAGAGTTCCAATATTCTTTATGGCTTTTTACTGCATCCAACCAGGCTTCACGGTACTCATCTTCATCAGCATTCGTCACCGTCAATATCATTAACTTAACGAAAGGAAATAAAATCAACAGGGCATAATCCTTAACATCCTGGGATTTAAATTCAATCCCGGATTTTTCAAGAGCTGCCATGATGGTGGTTCTTAAACTAGTACCTTCTTCGGCGTCACCAAGAACTGCTCCAAGGAAATCCATGATGGAATCAGTGTATTCGTTATTTCCCATAGGGACATTACGAAAGTGTTCTTTGGTAATCTGGCACAACCGAACAATAGCAGCATTATCTTTCAATAAGATTGCGACACAAAGGTGCCGTAACCAATAATAAAACCGGAAATCATCCGAACAGTACTCACCTACTGTTTTATACGCTTTGCCATCAATCGTAAACCGAATTTCTTTCCCTTCGCTGGTCACAAAACGGTAATAAGAAACACCTGTCTGATGAATAAGGTTCAAATAACCTGCTAATTTATTACAGTCCTGCTCAATTTGAACCTCATAGCAAAAAAGTTCTACCGCTACATTATTAGCACTACGAAGATAAATTTTTGGAGCTTCAACTAAACCACCTGAAGTATAAATACCCCAAGATCGCTGAAACATATTTCTGTTATTGTCAAAAACAAAACTTTGTTTGGTTGGTGGATGTTTAGCCATTCTGTCTTTCCTTAAATGTCTTACCCATCAAAGCCGACTGATCTTCCCAGTACAGCTCACATCACTGATGATGTCACTTCTGATGACTTTGACCTGATCGTATTTTCGGATTTTTTCCACCAAACTGAGTTCGGTCACTTCAATGATGGCTCGGGTCGGTTCCACCAGCGAAGCGACTTTGGCTTCACCAATGGGTGCAACATCGTGACGGCCTAAGGCACCTACTCGGCCCAGCTGTACAGTTTGGCCAGCAACGAAGCCAGCGGCTGTGCCGCCTGAGATTTCAAAATAATGCACCTTGCCATCGCTGTAGTAATTCAACACATACGCTGTGGGTGTCAAATAGGTTGCTAACGCATGACCACCGCAGTCGGCAATGTCTTCGATGATGTCTCGACGAAGGTTCTGGTACATCATGCTGGATTTACTTTGCGAAGTAGTTGGGCAACGGAAGGTATCAAAGTCATCGTTTTCTGAGCTTTCCAACCAAAAACTTTTCAACGTTCGATATTCAGGAAGAGGTTTCAGTTTTAAATCGAAGTGGGCTTCTAAGGTGTATTCACAACTGCCTGGGCGTTTTTCTTCACACACGGGGCACCAGATGGGGTCGGAATAGGTTTGACTGAAATCCGAGCGATTCATGTTCACTTCAAGAATGTAATCCACAATCGATTGGCCAGCGTATTCGCCGGAACGATTCAATTCTGCGGTTTCAATAAAATCCTGAAGGGCTTTGCGGTTCGGGTTGTTAGTGCCGAACAAACGGTTCATGTGGCCTTTGGCCGCTGCGGGGGGTTGTTTAAGTTGAATGCCCGCTTTGCGAAGTTTCTCTTTCCAGCGCTGAAGAATGTCCGACTCGACTTTTAAATCATCCCGGCCATCATTTTTGGCCAGAAGCCATAGGGTAATGGGGTCACCTTTCAACTCAGCCGGCAGTGGCTTATGCTCTGCAACCGGCAGAGGCCGTTCTGTGGGAATCTGTTGTCGGGTGAGCGTTGAGCAGCCTGCAACAAACAGCATCAACCCCCACAGGGTGACTAAACCTAAAATCCTTTTCATTTGTACCATCAGCCTCTAGCAGTCTGTTAATTCTATCCTTCAAATTCAGGTGACACCCGTTTGCCACCTGAATTTAAACACCGATGCTGACCAGAAAATCGTAAGAAATTAAGACTGGCGCTTGGTAAAGATGACAGTGACGTTGGAGTCGCTGAGGGATTTTAACAGCTTTTCATTGGCTTTTTTCTCTGCATCTTTATATGAGCTGATAGAAACCGCACTCTCTGTCAATTGACGGCTTGCCAAAATGGCACCTGATGCCTTCTTTAACAACACAACCAAAGTCACTTCGCTATGATAATCGCCTTGCAATTTTTTGCGTTTCACATTGGAGTTGAATTCAATTTCACTGTATTTGGAACGACGCTTGGACTTCACCACATCAATGTTCGCGGCAGTCAGTTGTTGCTGAGTCAAAGCCGTTAAACCACGAATCGGTGTGTTATCGTCAATTTTTAATTTCAGCGTTTTCTTAACTCGATCCAAAGCGTTGTCGTAACGAGTCAATAATTGCTGGCTTTCAATGATGGTTTCATTGTTTTTATTTTCGGCGGTCGCACTGGCCAGCAACCAGTTGTCCGACAAACGATTTGCCAGTTCAGCCTGAGAGTGCAAAATCCACCAGTAATCAAAAGCATTGCCGGTATTTCGGCCGGATTTTATTGTGTTGCTCAGACGAGGATTCATCGCGGCCAGTTCTTTCATCAAGTATTCAGTTAAATCTGTCTTTTTTAACTTAACTTGCACGTAATGGTTTAGACCCACTTTTGCTTGCTGAATAGTAGTTAAGTTCGGCAAGGCAATGTCTTTAAAGTGCGCATTGCTGGATTTTTCCACATACAGGCGATGAAAGTCTTCGTCGGTGACTTCCATAGTTTTAACTTCACTTGATACATGGCTGAGCAATTGTGAAGCCAAGGACTCTTTGGCGTTTAGTTGCGCTTCACGCAAACTGACGCCTTCACCTACCGCATAATAGTGATAATTATCAATCGTTGGGTTTGATACCCAGGATGGGAGTGTCTCTCCAGTTGATTGACAACCAACAAGAGCGACAAATAAAACGAGCACGAACCATTGGCGTGTTGTGCTCACAAATTCGAATACCTTTTCCATGTGAGAGCGTCCATTCCTTTAAAAAGATACAAAATATCATACTTTTGTTTCGATTTGAGGAAGATAGATCTCACAATTTCATTAAAATTGCCTTAAATTGCAAAAGCAGAGGCAGATTGATTGATATTTTCCACCACCTCTCCTAACCGAATCGTTGCTTTGGACGTCTCCCGGCTGTGTTCACGCACCGACTTTGAAGACTCGAAAATATCGTGAATGTACAAATTCAACTCATTGGCCGCAGCCGTCTGTTCTTCCACACTGGTTGCGATTTGGATGTTCATCATGCTGATCTCTGCGACTTTTTGAGTCATCTCCCGCATCATGGCAATCGCATGATTCGCCTGGTTTTGCCCTTGCTCACCCTTTGAGCTGGATGCTTCAACACTTTCGACCACATGATTAATGACAGATTTAAATTGATTGAGAGTACTCCGCACTTCTTCAGTGGCTTGATGAGTCCGGGCAGAAAGCGTTCGTACTTCATCGGCCACGACGGCAAAACCTCGGCCGTGATCTCCCGCCCGAGCCGCTTCAATGGCTGCATTTAATGCCAACATGTTAGTCTGATCGGCAATGTCCTGAATGGAGTCCAGTAAAGATTCAATGTCGGTACTGGTCGTTTGCAGAGCACCTATCGCCTGCACTGACTGCTTCAGTTCATCCTGTAACGTACCGATGGCATCCTGCGCTTTGCCGCTGATCACGGTGGTTTCGTTCAATCGATCCGTCACGTTCGCCACAAAAGTCGCGGTATCACCGGCATTATTGGCAACCTCCTCAATGGCTTTTGACATTTCCTCCATTGCCGTAGCTGACTGCTCTACCTTGCAATGCTGCTCTTCGGTAGATTGGTTCACCTGCTCGGTCATCACCGCCATTTCAGTGGCAACGTCTGAAATACTGCCCGCTGATGTTTTAATCTCGGTAATGGCTTTGGTCAGGTTCTGATTCAGTGAATCAAACGCCGACTCCAGTACATCCAGTTCATTATCATGACGTTTGGCCTGCGCAATGGCTTTAGGGTCATTAATTAACGACAAGACATGACGTATCAGACGATCCAGTGACGACGAAATTGTTTTTGAAATCAAAAATACAGCCACAACCGACGCCAGCGCCAAAAGTACCAGTGCAGCGTATAGCACAATGCTCAACTGCTGAGTTTTGTCGGCAATCATTCGGGTTAGAATTTCTTTTTCAGAATCAAACAAGGTTTCCAGCTGATGGGCTGCGCTTCTAAGGGTTCCATGTAGCCCTTGCTCGTGCGTCAACCCAATGAATTTTTCCGCCTCATACAACGCCATGAATTTTTTCTGATAGTCGGCCAGTTTAGGCGCCACCAAAGCATGTAAGCCTGCCGGAATATTGCCTTCCATCACGGCAAGGTTCTTATCAAACTTTTGAATGTATTTTGCGTCCCGACGCAACATAAAGTCTTTTTCATTACGGCGAAGCATCAACATGTTCGCCGTCAATAACGAGTTGCCATCAATGATGGTTTCCACATCATGAATGCTGGCTCGTAAGGAACCATACAAACCACTTTTATGGTCTGTCCCTATCTCAGTTTGATAGGCAGCCAACTGTTCGAAGCTTTTAATGTATTCCGTTAAGTTATGCTCTACCTGAACAATCTGTGTTTGTTCCCCCAGATACTCGTTCAGAAATGGTTTTAAGTGGCTCAATGTAGTTAATGTCTGCTCTCCCGTGCCCTTAAACCGAGCCAGGTACTTAGCATCCTTTCGGTTTAGAAAGTCTTTCTCATTTCGCCGGAGTGTCATCATCCCCTGCTCCAGCTCGTCGACCCCCAGGTTGATCTGGTGAAGCGTTTGTAATTGGCTGCTGGAATAATGACTCAACCAACCTGTCAGAAAGAAACCAACAGCAACGACCACAATAATCAACAGATGCCGTGATCGAATAGAAAGACTCTTGATTGAAACCATCTCTTTTGCTCCTTAAGCTTTTATTCTTATTCACAAAACATCTCTTTTAAACGGGCGCCGTTTTATGAATTACTACAAAAAGATTAGTCACAAAAATGAAATACCTTTAAATGAAAAGTCTGAAAGCCTTGTGGGAAGATGCTGAGACTCGACTATCCAGGGAGCCTCAGAATGAGTTTCAGCATCCACCCTTTTGGATGATTTTGTCGATTGTTATAAGTTAGTCAGAGCCAAAATAACGCCGGACAACACCGCCATACCCAAAACGACCATCAAAAACGCAAGAATCATTCTGTTCTTAAACATGGACTTGAGCAAAATCACTTCCGTTAAACTGGCACCTCCGCTACCAATGATCAGGGCCATAATCGCACCTAAACCCATACCTTTTGCAGCCAGCGCAGCACTCAAAGGAATGATGGCTTCAGACCGAATGTAAAGCGGAATACCAATCACCGCTGCCACAGGAATGGCAAACAAGTTTTCTTCGCTGGCGTATTTTGCAATCAGATCTGTCGGTACAACGCCGTATATCAAAGAACCAATACTGATACCAAGCAGCAAGTAAGGCAGTGCCTTTTTGAAGTCGGTCCAGGTCTGATCCCAGATACGACGCCATTTGCTTATTTCTGGCGCTGGGCCGGAGCCGCCACTACCACACTTTGGTTTTGGTGCTTCATACGCCTCTGCTTTTACATATTGCTCAAAGCCAAGTTTCTCCAATAAATAGCCGGCCGTGATTGAGACAACCAAAGCCATCCCGGCGTAATACAGAGCGATCCCCCACCCAAACGTCAGAATCATGAGCCCGATAATAATCGGGTTCAGCAACGGGCTGGCGAATAAAAACACCATCATAGTGCCGAACCCAGCCCGCGCTCGCAGTAACCCTTTCAGGAAGGGGATCGTTGAACAAGAACAAAACGGCGTAATTGCTCCCAGAAAGGCAGCAAACACATAACCCTTACCATTTTTTGAACTCAGAATATGCTGAATCCGGCTGGGTGGAACGTACTCCTGAAGCACGCCAACAAAATAACTGATGATTAAAAATAACGCCGTCAATTCGACGGCAAGAATGACAAACATTTCAAACGTTTGTTGCCAATTTTCCATCACTGCACCTCTTATATTTATCAAAACAACCATATTTCTAGTTTTATCGAAATATATACTCAGAATTTTCACCCGTCAATATATTTCTGGTAATATAGAAATATCATTAATTGTTAAATTCATTCATTTCAGGGGAAGCACATGGAACTCGAATCAGCAGCAAAAGCGTTCAAAGAGCTTGGCCACCCATCACGACTGGCCATCTTCAAGCATTTGGTCAAAGCGGGGCATCAAGGTGCGCCTGTCGGAGAGTTACAGCAGGCACTGGAAATTCCCAACTCAACGTTGTCCCACCATGTTTCAGCATTAGTCGCTTCCGGGCTGGTCAAGCAACACCGCGACGGAAGAACGCTCTATTGCATTCCTCAATTCGAAGCCCTTAGAGGTTTGATTGATTTCTTAATGAACGAATGCTGTGCCAGCGATCAAATTTCAACCAACTAGACAATTTATGATATCCTGCCACCGGGCTATGCAGTGTATTTGGCTGCGTACTTGAACAATACACAGCAAGGATGAGTACAAATGAGTGAGTTGATTGCGTTTACCCTGATTGCTTTTCTATTAGTGGCTTCACCTGGCCCAAACGGCGTACTCATACTTAAAACAGTTTCCAGCCACGGAAAATCTTCAGGCATTGCCAATATTTTGGGCTTAACTTCCGCTACTTTTTTACACGGCGCATTTTCAATATTTGGCTTATCCGCCCTATTATTACAATCTGCAGAGCTATTTTTAGTTGTAAAAATCATCGGTGCAGCTTATCTGTTTTACATCGGTTTTAAAGCCATTAAAGGTTCTTTCTCTACGCCCCAAAATAAAGGCGCAACTTCAACCGCCACGCCATTAAAACAACAAGAACAACGTTCGCCGTTGTATTTCTTTTCCGAAGGTTTCATAACTCAGCTATTAAACCCTAAAGTATCCATGTTTTACTTAGCGGCATTTCCCCAGTTCATCGCCTTTGACAACACCAACTACGTCGATGCTTTTTTACTTGTCGCGATTCACGCAGGCATCATATTTTTCTGGTTTTTGGGAATGACGCAACTGGTCGGTAAAATAAAACAAGTGGCACAAACGTCAAATGCAGGCCGATGGGTACAACGAACATCTGGCACCCTATTAATGTACTTCGGTGGCGCCTTATTAACCCAAGAAGGCCATGTCCAACCGATCAGACTCTCTGAGTAATACTCAGACACCTCGTTTAATGGTCAGACAAAAATGAAGAAAATTCTGTTCCTTTGCAGCAAAAATAAACTTAGAAGCCCAACCGCCGAATCCATATTTGCCAACGTAGAAGGCTGGGAAGTCGCTTCCGCAGGTATCAGCCATGATGCCGAAGTGCATGTCAGTCTGGAAGACATAGAGTGGGCCGATTACATTTTTGTGATGGAAAAAAACCACAAAAAGAAACTGTCCAACCAGTTCGGGAAGGCACTGAACCGACAAACACTCATCTCATTGGATATACCGGATGACTACGAATACATGGATGACGCCTTAATCAAAATCCTGAAAAACAAAGTTCCGAGCCTTGTCCGCTAGGCAACCTCGTATCTCCTCCGGCCCTTCAAAACCCAGCCTGAGCACCCATGGCTCACAAAAGAAAAAGCTGGGCTCACAAAAGAAAAAGCTGACCACGGTATAACTAGACGTCACAGCCATGTATATTCAACCAAGTAATCAACTATTTAAAAATTCACACAAGGAATGGTCATGAAATTTTTGAAAGGGCTTGTTTTCTCGACGGTCTTGGCATCCGGTTTAACTTCCGCAGCGCAAATGGAAATCTCTTCTCAACAACAGTTTGTTTCTGAGAACAGTAAAATTCACACCTACAGCGGCGATGTTCAAATTAACTTTGGAGACGGCCAAAAACCGGAAACACTCGCGGATACAATCAGCGTAGAAAACGGTAAAACCATCATGGAAGGCAACGTAAAAATTAGACTCGACAACGCCGTAGCCATCGCCGATAAAGTGGTTTATTTCACGTCAGAAAAGGGTTTGATTGCTCAGACAGATAAAGTAACGTTAACCTTCGAATAAATCATAGGCCCGAAGACCATTCGGGCCATATCACCACGGAAGGTGCACTAATGTTTGAGGTCTTAATAGCAGGTTCAATTTTAAGCCTGCTCATTACCACCGCACTGTTGATCCCCTTGTTAAAATACTTGGGAGTCACTCAAGAACTCTGGCAAAGAAGTTTCATACTGGCTTTCGCCATCATCGGCTTAAGCACATTAACAAAGCTCTTTATTCCCGCGTTGTCGACCCTGATCACGATCCTTATTTCTGGCTTAATCCTGCGAAAAGTGTTGATCATTGATTACCTGAAAGCCTTCGCCATCCCATGCATTTCATTATCCGTTAGCTGGCTGGTCGTCAGCGGGTTAACAGCCACTCTATTAGTGTCGTTCAGGGTTTAATAATCAAACGCGTCCCCAATGGCAATCTGTTTCCCTGAAAGCCCAACGCTCTGTACAACTGAGTTTCAGACCCCTTTGAGATTAAAAACAAAAATCTAAAGAACCACGAATGATCGCTATCCTAAAAAATCGACTGGCACCAACCTGGGAGATATTCATGGATTACTTTGAAGGATTACTTTGAAGGATTACTTTGAAGGATTTGTGGCCGCCGTGCCCACGGAGAACAAGGCAAAAACCATTCGGCACGCAAAAGATGCAACCTCTGTATTTACTTTCTGAACGGCATTAAATAGTGGTGGATCAACCTCGTTGAAGATTCACCTTCCACACCAAATTTACATTGCTCGTGATCCGCCGGCTGGTAATACGTGCGCCAGAGCCGATCCCATATCGATAAACACGACCCAAAGTTCTTATCGTAATGGTGTCTGGCCCGGCTGTGATGAACCTGATGCATACGGGGGCTGATAAAGATGGATTCGAAGCCACCAAATGAAAGCCGAATATGTGAGTGTCTCAGATTTGCAGCCGCTAAATTAAATAACATGCCTAACAAGTCGACCCCGAGCACTTCCCAGGTACTGATCTGACCTTCAAATAAAAACAAAAACACCCCGCTGACGCCACCAACCACCAACAGGTTACGCCATGCGGCCAACAACAATTCCAACGGATGAGATCGATAAAGCGTCACCGGAGTCAGCACTTCTGCCGTATGGTGGACTTTATGAATGTTCCACAAACAAGGAACACGGTGCATACACCAATGCAATAAAAAACGGCTGAAGTCTTCTGCCACAAATAAGCAGATGCTGAACAGAGCAATTACCACGGGCGTGGGAAGCTGAATATTCAAATTGCTGCCCTGAAGAACCCCACCAAACATGTCTCGCAAACCGGCTGCAACGCCGACAGCAACCACCAACTTAGCAACCAGCAACGGCGTTATAAAAACAACCTTGATGCCTGCATTAAGAAACCACAATTGATAGTCCAACCGAGCGGATGGATGCCACCAATATTGCCTGCCACCAACATATCGTTTCAACAATGATAAATTGAATTTACCGTGCCTTTGCCAAACGAAAAAAACGATACACAACAGAGCGCTGATGATCGCGCCCCAATACAGCCTCCGGGCAGGATCAAACGGAAAAGAAAACGGGCTGAGCACTCCGTTGGTAAAGTCCTGAAGCCATTGAAAGAGCCACTGAATGTCAGATTCAATCATCTGCTATCCTATGTTCTGCATGAACAGAGATTGCTTTCGTGCAACCTCTGTTCAAGAACACGCCTAAAAGTTATAAGCAACTGAAGCAATGACCGTTCTCGGTTTATTCGGCCTTGCACCTAATGGTCTGCGAGCGACTAAAGCCTCTTCATCCATTAAGTTTTCAACCGTTGCCTGGAAGTGCCAGTTTTCCTGAAAATAATAATTAGCCGCCAGGTCAATGACCGTTAACGCGTCGGTGACTTCACTGTCATCCGTGTTGCCCTGACCGGCTTTTTCACGCATTTCGCTGGTGTATTTTAACGCGACCAGGAAATCCCAATTATCACCGGTTAAACCACTTTCCAAACGCACCTGATGCTCAGGCGTATATGGCAGTTCATCCCCTTTGGTAACATCCCCCCACTGAGAAAAGCTGGAATTAAACGAACTCTGAAAAATGGCCTCGGTATAGGTATAAGTGACATTTACAGGCACTCGAAGTGCTACGCCTGCAATGTTGGCCTGAGGATTCCAGCGGCTGACAAACTCCAACCCGGAAATTTCCGCTTCACCACCGTTAAAGCCATCACCTGCATCACAGCCTGTATCACTGGTTCTGCATCGCCCCGTCAGGTTTGAATAATCACTGAAGAAACCAATGGCTTCCAGACTGTAATCTTCAATATTGAAGCGCAGCCCGTATTCCCAGTTGATGCTTTCTTCCGGGTCCAAATCATCGCTGCCCGAGGTAGGGCCGCTGGGCGTAAACCCTTTATTCACGCCCACCAAGAAACCAAGTGAATCGGTAAGTTGATAAAATGCCCCCAAGCCAGGAATCAGAATTTTATCGGAAGAATCGTTACTTTCGTTGTCGTCCAATTTATCCGTAAACTCATAGTCGATCATTTCACCCCGCAATCCTGCGGTAATCGTCCAGTCCTGATAAGTCAATTCATCTTTCACGAACGCAGCAAACGCCGTGGATTCACCTTTGTTCACCAGACGATCAGGACGGTTAATACCGTCAAACACCATCTCACCATCAATCATGTTATAGGCTTTCACCGAATGATCCCGCTCGACATAATCGTTATGCAAACGTAAACCGGCTTCGATGGCGTGATCAACGTCGCCCGTGATCCAATCAAAAGACGCACTGAAGTCGATGCCTTGCGAAATATAATCGCGTTTGTTGGTGCTGACATCCAGACGCTGGTTCTCTTGGGTAGCATCCACTTCGCCCGTCAGTATCTGATAATACAGCTGTTCAATATCGCCCGTTGGGTTGGTCAACACATCGGTAATCGACACAGGAGCATTCAGCCAGGGGTCATTCGGGTCTGAAGTATTTTTACGAAAATCTTCCAGCTTTTCCCAGGCCCGCGTAAAGTCATTCCGATAGACCCGCGTGGTCAGATCCAACCCGTTATCAAAACTCATCACGTGCGATAAGTTCATCTGCTTGTGATCCCAATCCATATTATCCAACTGACTGCCGGAATAACGACGATACGGATCTTGATCAAAATCTTGGTCAGTCAACCCCAGGTAAGTTTCATTGGAATGTTCATTACTGTAACCCAAGGTTAAATCCAGACGATGATACACAGCGGCTGACGGATCGGAGTTGATCCGAAATTTCATCTTGAGATCGTTGCGCTCAAAACCGGTGTCCTGGTGGTTATCAAGCTCTTTAAAACCATCCGCCGCCAGTGTTAAACCTTCCACCAAAAAGCCGTAGTTTTCCTGGCTATCGCCTGCGTAGGCGTGCAACTTTCGATAATTGTCCGAACCATAAGAGGCGCTGACCCGCCCGCCCTGCTCTTCCGGTATCTGGGTAGACACCATATTAAGTGCACCACCCACCGTGTTTGGGCCGTATTTAATGGCCACCGGGCCTTTAAACACCTCGACACTTTCCATGCGGGATACATTAGGGAAGTAATACGCCGAAGGTGCGGAGTACGGTGCCGGAGCGATAAGAATGCCGTCTTCCATGACCGTGATTTTCTGGCTGCGCTCTGCCGGCGCTCCACGCATTCCGATATTCGGACGAAGACCGTAGCCATCTTCATTACGAACGTAAACGCCAGGTGTGCTGGAAAGCACCTGATGAATGTCGCTGTAGTTGAATTTTTCTAATTCCTGCTGATCCAGGATATGCGCCGACCCCGGCAAAGTCTTGATGTCGTCTTTGCCTCCGGTGATCAGCACCTCATTCATTTCCACCACATGAATGTGGTCTTCGTTGGATTCCGTTTCAACGGTTTGTGCGTTTGATATTGCTGGCAGTAACACCAACAAACTGCTCATTAATGGATTCGGATATTTCACAAGCAACCCCTGGCTTTTCATAATCATTAGTCGTTATCAGATTCTGCCCGTTCAGGCAGCCTGATATTGATGACGTCGGCAAAGGTGCCTTTCAAAATGTCTGTAATTTGACGAATCTGACCGTGAATTTGGCAGGCTTCGTGAGAAGTAGCAGTGCTGGGATCATCCGATGCGTTCTGACAAATTTGAGCTTGGGTCGCATTGGCGATGTTTTGAACTTCATCCACCAACGTCTGGTCATTGGCCACAAACGCCTCAAGGCTGACAATGCCTGCATCGGTTTTGGCCAACAAATCATCAACCGTGGACGCAAATCCCCGAACTCTTAAAATGTCATCAAAGCCATTCACCGCGCCCAATGACTCGCCCGACTCTGCCGCCTGATCCGAAAAGCCTCCCACCAACAAAGCTTTGAACCCCTGAAGGTTGGACAATAAATTGCGAGCACCACTTTCACTCAGGGTAAATTGCAGCTCATCTTCACAAGTAGTGGTAAAACAGTTCTGATGAAGCCCAAACGGCACTCCCAACTTAGTGTCTTTAACTTCGGTATCCAGATAAAACAGCGCTTCAAAGGCAGCGGTCAGCGCATCATCCTGACTGGCAATATCCGAACCGGCGGTTCCTGCGTTGATAAAGTTACTTCGATAATCATCACCACCGCTGATCCAGGCATTATGCAAAGATTGAGCAGTACTGTTGAGATCTGTAGCCAAGGCTTCCGCGTAAGCACAACGTTGAGTTAATCGTTCGTCATCACTGAGTGCATTCCAGTTTTGAGTTTCAACAACCGAGGCCGGGCAGGTATGCGTCAGTGTTGAGTTAAAGAGCAGATACTCCAGCGCATCCGCACCACGACCCGCATCTCTGACCGCATCCACGGTGACTAAGCCATCGTCAAAAGAAACCACGCTGCGATCCACCACACAACGGTTTGCCAGTTCCGGGCTGTTCAGCCGCTTCGCCAACGCCTGATCATTTTCATTGATTGGGCCAAGCTGAAACGCCAAACCAGTTTGAATATCATTCAGCGCCGAACGCCAGCTGGCCTGAGCCTGAGCAAGATTGGCCGCTTCATTCACACCACCGATCGCCGCACAATAATTCTGTACAGACGTTAATAGCTCACCAGTGCTGTTTATTAAATTTGCGTATGCCGGAATGACGACCTCATCCGCAACCACCGTTAATGTTGCTCGATATTCCGAACTGGCAGTGGTCGCTGCCGCCGCTGAGGGTTCACCACTGTCATCGTTGGCACAACCCATTAGCCCTGTAGCCAACAAAAGGCCCAAGGCAGATCGCGTGATTAAAGTATTCAACGCAGACTCCGTTGTTATCAAAGAGAATCAAAATTGGGGATGTTCAGATAATAAAAAGGAGCACGATGAAAATCGTACTCCTTAAACAGGAAGGTGATTACCAACCCGCGATTAGCGCGTCCGAGAATTCGTATACGTCTTTCAGGATAGCCAGGGCTTCATCCAGCTCTGTTTGATACGCCTCAAGAGCAACGGTGCCTGCTTCAACCAATACCGGCGAAGAACGCAATTTTGTCAGCAAGGTTTCAAGTTGCGCTTCACTTGCGGCATTTTCAAGGAAAGGAGAGCTTGAGTTGAACTGAAAGCCCAATGCGAAACCACGCATTTCACTCCAGTGCTTGGCGTAGTCCTTAAACTGGCTCAAAGAAGCATAACCCGTTGTGCTGTTCTTAAAGCCATCGATGTCTGCTTTTACATCGTTGATGTAGTGAACCACAGTGGCAGCAACGCATTTTTCCCACGTCAGAGACGCCGTCTCAATGGCTGTTTCCAACTGAGTTTGGCGCGCTGCCGTCAACTCACCATTTACTGTGGCTTCTGCAATGATGGCACGACCCGTCAGGAACGCATTAAATGCATCTGCCGTATAATCCGTTCCCAAATCGGCGCGATCGCGTTTCGCACAGTTGGTTGAGTTCGCTAAATTCACTTCGCTCATCAGGTCAATGGTGCCAGAACCATTGGCATCGTTATAACCGGAAGCGAAGTCAGCTCGGCCACCTTTGCCTGCAATTTCGTCATCGCTGAATTCGTTGTAGTTACGGGCAGCCCCAAAATAGCCAAATGCTTCATCCCATTTATGCTCGGCGGTGGAATAAGTTTTATCACCACTTTGAGCCAAACCTGCAGCAAAATCGGTCTGTAAGTAGTCGTCCGTACCTTGCGAGTATGCCACCGCGCCCAATAAGAATTTCTGAACCATTTGCTTGTAGTCGATGCCATTAGCGGACACATAGTCCACATCAATGTTTTCGTTCGCACCATTCACTTCTACCGTAGGCGCAGCCACAGAAGATGCAAGGTCAGCGTACTCATCAAATAAAACATTCAACAGATAATCTTCCGGCGACACCGCAGCACCACCACCGATGAAACGGCCCAATGGCAATGCATTATCGTTGCCCGCCATTTTTCCTTTCAGGTTCTTGCCAGAAGAGATGTCATCATAAATCTGCTGATCTAGCACTTCGCCATTCAAGCTGAACAAAATGTTATTTGCGGCGGAGGTAGCATCATTGAAATCGTACAAAGCCATCAACTCTGTCGTAATGGTTGCGGCACTTGAAGTGTCTTTCGTTCCGTCGCCGATGTAAGTCTTCAAATCATCAATCAATACCTGACGAAATGTCTGGCCTGAGTAAGACACACTGCTTTCATTGTCGACAAAATGGCTATCAAAGGTGTAAGTCGTTGGCAAGGTAACAGAGCCTGCGCTACCTCCGGATACGACAGCGTCATTACCACCGCTACTGCCGCTTCCTCCGCCACCACAGCCCGTTAATAAACTGCCCAGAACCAATGAACTTACCAATGCCGAAGACTTCATACTACACCTCAAATACAGATTGAAAGACTTAATGTAACAGTTGTAAAGAACTGTAAAGGCGTGCATCTTATTGAGATAAATAATGATAGTCAATCTCATTTGCATTTAATTTTTCATTTAAATTCATGAATTATCATTAATAAAATTCAACCACTTAGATAATTTTTATTATAAAGTACCCCAAACATCGTCTGGCTTTTTGGGCTGTGTCACCGCGCCCTGAGATCGGGTGGATCAAAATGCCAGCACAACCACAGAACCCGCCCTTATTCGGGTGAAAATGCGAAAAAGATCAATACCATCTAAAGTTAAATAAACTCGTTTGGGCTGAGTAAGGTTTCATGAAGATTTATTATTCTGCGTTGACCATTTCCGTTATTCTTTCAGTACTCTCTTTTCCTTCAAAAGCACAGGATATTCAGCTAGTTACAGAAAACCTTGCGCCGTACAATTATCGAGATAACGATAAACTTAAAGGTATTTCAGCAGAGATCGTGCTAGAAATTCTGAAGCACATACCCAACAAATCTGCCTCCATCAAAACGTACCCTTTCAAGCGTGCTATGGCCATGGCCAAATCAAAACCCAACACCCTGATTTTTTCAATTATTCGTACCAAAGAGAGAGAAGAAGACTTTGTCTGGATCGGGACTCTGGCGCCTATTACCGCCGCTTTATTCAGGCTGGCCAAGCGAAAAGATGTTCACATCAAAAACCTGAACGACCTGAAGAATTTTCAAATCAGCGACATTCAGGGGTCTGCCATCTGGGAGTATCTGAAAGTCCACGGCATCAAAACCCACGAAGTGCCAACAACGCGCCAGAACATCAAACTATTGAAACTGGGAAGAATTGACTTGGTTGGCTCCGCAGAACTGAACTTCTATCACGAGGCCCGAGAAATGGGTTACCCGGACACCGACTTTGAACTGGCTTATGTGTTTCAAAACTTAACCAAAGACTTATGGCTGGCCATGAACGTCGACTCAGACAGGGAGGTCATTAAACAGTTTAAACAATCCATGAAACGCGTAAAAAACAGCGACACTTACAACAAAATATTAATCAAATACCACCAAACCATTTACGCCCCTTCGCAGGAAAACAAAAACCTGAACTGATACGGTTGATACCCTCTTAAAAAACACATACCTTAGCGGAAATTTTCTGGCAGAGATTCATATGACAAATAACCTGGTCGCCGACTTTATCTTCTTTTTTGCTGTCATTGACCCCATTGGCACCATTCCTGTGTTTATTGCCGTCACCCGCCATTATCAGGAAGCCGTAAAAGTAAAAATCGCCCTCAAGGCGACGCTCATTGCCGCGCTGATTTTATTGTTCTTTGTGGTTGCCGGAGAATTGATCCTCAATGCCATTGAAATTCCTTTGGCCGCCTTCCAGATCGCTGGCGGTATTGTCTTATTCTTGTTCGCACTCTCAATGATTTTCGGTGAAAGTAAACCGGATGAAGAAGTGAAGTTAGTGAACAGCGATGAAACGGCCGTCTTCCCCTTAGCCATACCGTCTCTGGCCAGTCCTGGTGCCATGCTGGCCGCAGTGCTGCTGACAAAAAACGGGGATTACACGTTAACAGAGCAGGCGATGACAACGTCCATGATGTTATTGGTGTTGCTGATTGCCATGATATTCATGCTGTTGGCCAGTAAATTATATCGCCTCATCGGCTTCAGCGGGGCAAGCATCATCAGCCGGGTAATGGGACTTATCCTGACCTCGGTGGCGGTGGCCAGTATCCTTGAAGGCATCAAAGTGTACTTCAAACTGTAGCTGCCCCCTCCCCCTTAGACACTGAGGGGGAGCCAGCGCCTCTTGCCCAATCACTAACCGTCATAACCGTCCCTTCACTACCGCCTATTCACAAACGCACGTCCACGTTCCCATATATCCGCTATTGTTCATAAAGTAATCGCTCAAACAGTCGATGAACTATCTTACATAAGCTGTTAAGCATAAAAAGAAGATGAGGACGAAGTGTGAACATTCGCAGTAAATTTATTACCTCGTTGATGGCGGGCGTCATTATTCCGGTACTGATCATCACCGTGATTACCGTCATAAAGCTCGAAGAAAGCGCTGTTGCTACGTTCAAAGAACAAAGCACCGACGAAATACGCCAAATAGACAATGCCTTCACCTTATACCTGACCGGGCTGGCCGAGGACGCCCTGTTTTTCTCTAAAGCGACCGACATTCAGGCGCTGGACAGCTCAGTCACCAAATACATGAATGCCTCTCCCAATGAGATGACCCCACTTCAAAACGGCGAAAAAGAAGCGGCCGCCTTTCAGTTAATGAAAGAATTTGGCGAAGCTCACCCGAATCTGGCTTATGTGTATTTGGGCACCGATGACGGCGGTTACATTCAATGGCCAACCGGTAAAAACGCCGCCAATTACGACCCAAGAACACGCCCCTGGTACACCGCAGCCATCAACAAACCCGGAGAAGCAGTCAGAGCACCCGCCTATGCCGACATGACATCCGGCACACCGCTACTGGACTACCTAGCCGTCTTTGAAGGCGACGGGGTTAAGGGCGTAGTCGGCGTAGATGTAACTTTAGGGCAACTGACCGACATGGTTCAACAAGTCAAATTTGGGGAAGCAGGCTACTTGATGTTGATTGAAGACACCGGTGTCATTTTGGCTGATCCGTCCAATCAGGAAAACAACTTCAAACCTCTGGCAGAGTTGGGAGAAAGTTATGCCACCCTTGCCTCAGAAACCGGTATGGTGGAAATAACACTCAACGACGAAGCCTGGTTCGCCAGTATTTACCTTTCACAAATGGGCTGGAAATTCATCGGCTTAATGCCTAAAGACGAAGTCTTCGCCCCGGCAGACCAATTGAAAAACACCATTGTTCTGGTGAGTTTGCTTATGGTGTTGATATTCGCGGCACTGGGCTACTGGTTGTCCGGCTTAATCACACAACCCATGAAAACCATTACCGAAGGGCTGCAGGAAATCGCCAGCGGCGAAGGCGACTTAACCCGGCGCTTATCCATCAGCGCCAAAGACGAATCCGGAATTATGGCCAACGCCTTTAATTCATTCGTGGATGTCATTCATCGCCTCATTAATGAGATCAAAGACAACGCCTCTCAAGTGGGTGACGAAGCCAACAGTGCCAACCGGGTCTCAGAGCAGGTTCGGGAAATATCGGACCAACAAACCTGCTCCATCGAGCAAGTCTCCACCGCCTTTAATGAAATGGTTGCCACCTCCAACGAAGTCGCACAGAACTGCGGCGAAACCGCCAACGCAGCAGACAACAGCCAACAACAAGTACAGCAAGGCCGCCAATACATTCAGGAAACATCAGAATCGGTGAACTTATTGGAGAACATCATTGTTGACTCGAACGATGCCATGAAAGAACTGGCAGAAGAGTCCAGTAACATCACCTCCATTCTCGACACCATTCGCGGCATCGCCGAACAAACGAACTTATTGGCGCTCAACGCAGCCATTGAAGCCGCCCGCGCCGGAGAGCAAGGCCGGGGTTTTGCCGTCGTTGCGGACGAAGTACGGACACTGGCACAGAAAACAGCGGAATCCACCGAAGAAATCGACACACTCATCTCTTCACTCACCAAAAGAACCGGCATCGTATCTGAAAAGCTCTCCAGCAGTTTAGAGCACTCCATGCAAACGGTGGAGACCACTGAAAAAACCAAAGCTGTTTTTGAAGCCATTCAACAATCCGTCACCACCATTCGTGATATGGCAACTCAAATTGCTGCCGCCGCAGAAGAGCAACACTCCGTGGCAGAAGACATCAACCTGAACATCACCAGCGTGCATAACGAAGCACTCAAAGCCAATGAAGCCTCGGTGCAATCGCAAACCACATCGTCGACTCTGAGCCACTTATCGCAAGAGCTAACCGCCCTGGTTTCTCGCTTCAGAACCTAAGAAAAGACAACCAAGAGCATTTGCGACACTGCGATGCTCTTGGTTTGTAACTAAACCTGAAAACTTCAAACGGATAAATCGTTTAGTCGGCGACGATTTCACAAACCACCGAACAACGTTCCAGCCATACACAACGATTAAATGTTCTCATCCTCAACCAGACTGCGCTTATAAAGACTGAACATTTCAGCCGGTGTTTTGCCGTACACAGATAAAAATGCCTGACCGAAATCCTCCCCTTTTTCCAGCGCACGAATTAATGTATTCCCTCCGCGTGGGTGAAGGAACTCATACAACAGAGAGGCTTGGCGGTAATTCATATGTTGCTGATACCAGGCTTTTGGCCAGTCATCTTTGGAAGCAGTGTAATTCAACGGCCAAATGTCACTTAAAAGGGAACTGCTATCAATCGCAATGATGTGTTTATCTTGAAGAATATACTCTATCGCTTTTTCACGACTGATTTTATTGGCGCCGCCCCCGTTTGAAGCATAGGTTGCTAATCCGTCTTGATACCACTGTGGTATGAAGCTGGTTTTAAAAGCCGAAACCTGCTGGCGGAAATGCAGGTGAGAAAGCTCGTGCGCCAGCCAACGGGAATAATCTTCATGAGTAATAACATAGGACCTCAAGAACAAGCCATTGGATGTTACCGCAGCCAAAATGCTCGCATTAATGCCTGTATACTCTGCAAAGCATTTTCGTGTATCGCACAAATGAACAATCGGTTGATAAAGAAATGGCTTACCATGTGCTTTTTCAATATTACGTATTTGTTCATCCAGAACACTTTGGATCAGTAAGGCCTGCGCCTTCGTCCCCTGCTGATACAGTACCCGATCATCTTCGGCCAACGTGATGAATTCATCTTTTACCGGCGATTGTTTCTCAATAGGGTAGAAATCTGCACAACCGGCTAATGTTGATAAAGCAATAACAAGAATGACATGAGTAAACAGGGAGGATAGGTTTTGAGAATAAGGCATCCTAATGACGTCCTTTTTCTTGCTTAACAGCCATAACCAATGGAATGGCAACTGGCTGGCCCCAAAAGCCCCCCCATAAAAACCCAAAACGGGCCATTTAAATTGCGCTTGTATGCAATGGAAGCACAAATAACCATACTAATTAGAACTAAAATAAATATCAGACTTACCATGTCATATTATCTCCATAAGTAAAAGATCCTACCATTTAACACGCAACTCAGTTGCGTACATTAGCTCGCGCTTTTTGGGCGCGAGGTCTTTATCTGGTTTTCTCCCAAAATAATACCTGAAATCGCTCTTGGGTATTGTTCTTATAGTCAAACTGAACCTTACCTTTACGAGACTCAAGCATAGTCGCAACGCCATTATCAACAGGACCGGTTGAAACACTTGCGTACCCGTTCTTATCTTTAATCTCCAGCACATAACTACCTTTGTATTCTTCAACTTTCGACTGTGGAAAATCGAAATAAAAGCCGACCAAAGCAGCCTCTTTTCCGGAAAGTTCAATACTTCCAACTTCATTTGGATGAAGTTCAAATTGCTTAATCAAGGACTGGCCTTTCTTAAGCTTTGCTTCAAGGTTGTCTGAAGCATTAGTTTGAAAAGAAACGATTAAGGCAAAGAGCAACAGGTTTATGTATTTCATAATGACTCAATGATCAAAGCTAGATTCCAAAACATCATAACGTCAGTCATTGTTAATGACCAAACACAGACAACCACTTTAGCAAACCCTTACAGCTAAACTAAACAAATGGTCGGTGTCCAGGTCTTATTCTCTGCTCTCACACAAATCATTTTGTTTGACACACCACATTACATAATTGGTTTTTTTCACCAGCACGGCAAGTTCCAGTTTCTTTATAGTGAGCAGTACCTTATGAACTTAGATAGCTTTATTTTTAACCTGACAGCTTTTTTGAAAAAAGGATTATATTTTTTCATTGTAATAGGCTTCAGTAATTTTTTCGGGCGTTAACTTAAGAGCCTCATCTCTAATTGCTACAAGTTCGCTTGTTAGTTTTCTTGAAATTTCATCTGCTTGACCGACAGACATGTTTAATTTGTATTTATTTTTGCTCAATAAAAAATCAATCTTAGATTTTGTTTCCATGGCATTAATGTAAAGCCCTTCATTCTTATCAATAATCTCTTTGAAAGAATTATCTTTTTGTTGGTCAAGGACTTCTCTTAATTCATTTATAGATGAGTTGATGCTATTGATATTATTGTAAATGTCAGTAATACAAATTCTTTTGTCTCTTGTAAGGTAAATACAAATTTCATGAAAGTGCTCATCTATCAGAAATTTTTGTAGATGTGTTGGTATTAGATGGTTATTTTTCTTATGTAGAGCCAGCATCATGGAATATCTTGTTGTTTTTTTCATTCTTTCAAGCCATGCAGAAAGGTCTTCTAGTTCAGTATTTATTGCTATGATTTTTCGGTTTCTAATTCTTTTCTCTTTAAAAAAATCAGTTAATTGGCTAAGTACCCAACCAGTAGATATACCGATTAACGTAGCAATAATTCTTTCATCCATAACTTTAATTTCCTACAAGGGTATCTGTTTTAAGCGTGTCAATTTACTAGAATAATATTAAAAGCCATGATATCCATACTGACCGGTATAACTCAATACTGACAGGTTGAGGAGTCATTTTTCTATTACTTGCTACTCTGTGTAAATGCACAGTTTAAGAGTATTCCCATGATCTCAATCTCAGATAATTTAAACATGGACATGCCCTTAGATGAGATTCTGATACCCAACAAGTGTGCACCTATTTTGTGAGGGCTTCGGATGATTCCATAGTTCGTAGTGAAATCGTTAAAGGTAATATCCAGATCGTTGATCGTCCTGTAACCCCAAAGCCCAGAGATATTGTGGTTGCTGCTGTCGATGGTTGGCTGATCTATAAATATTTCGATTTGGAAAATAAAACGCCTAGTCACAGCCATCAAGAATTATCAGCCGATTCAAATTACTAATGAGTAATTTACCAAATTAAACACTCACAAAGAACACGCAGAAGTTAGCCTACTGAATTCATAGGATGATTAAGACTCCATTGCCTCTAAAAAATTAGAAGCTCTCAACTCAAGACCCCAAATAAAACTCGATTGGGATCACCAACTCGACCAGTTCACCTTCGACTTCCTCCGGTGGTGGAGGCAGCGGTGACGCACGTTGAAATAGGTCAAGAGATTCACGATTCAATGCCTGATACCGGGTGCCTTGCACCAACGAAGCCGATTGAACTTCTCCTCGACGATTCATGCTGAAACGTACCACGGCCGTCCCCTCTTCCTGCTTTTTACGAGATAATCTGGGGTAACGTTTTTCATAGGCTAAATACGCCATGAGTTCGCTTTGCCAGCGGTATTGGGCCAGCGCAGCCTGTTGTGGGCTATAGCCTTGCACAGGTGCTGTGATTTCTTCTGAGACTTGTTCGGCTTCCGCATTTATGGATTTGGTTTGAGCCAGCGAAGACTCGCTCGATTTTTCCTCAACGGTTTCAGCTTCAATCTTTTCTGCTTCTTCTATCTTCTGCTCCGGCGGATCAACTGCCGTTGTCTCCGTTGGTTGATCCGTTGATGCAACGTCCTGCGGGGATAGCTCTTCTTGCACCGGAACTTCAACATTTTGCTCCTCCTCTTGAGAGTCCGTCGTCGGCAACAGAACGTCGGCATCATCCATTACCGGGAGATTTTCAGGGCCTGTTTTCTGTGGATGATCACGAAGAACAGGAGACGGGGGTTCGACCTGAATGGGTACGACCTGAAGAGGTTCGGCCTGAATGTGTTCGGCTTGAACAGGTTCGGCCGTTTCTATTTTGGATTCCGCTTGATCTTCCGATTCCAGATCACTATCTGGCTGCTTTGGCGCACTGAATACAGCTGCAACCACCACAGGCACGACATCGGGGTTTAAAGTTTGTTTTGGTTCGGGTTCCCGCCACAGAAAAAACAAAGCGACCGCAAAATGCACAGCCAGCATCAATCCAAAAGCGGTTAACCAGAGTGTGTATTTTGAGCCGGTCAATCGAACCAACAGAGACTTTCGGATGTTCATCATTTCTGACCTGAGTGCGACTCCAGCCCGACTAAAGCAATGTTCAAATAGCCTGCTGCCCGAACTTCATCCAATAAGGCCATCAAATCACCGTAGCCCACGCGTTTGTCCGCCTGAATAAAGATGACCTTTTGAAGGTCTTTGTTGAGCAGTTGATCCAAGGTTGTGGGCAGCTGATTACGTTGAACCGGCGCTTCATTTACAAACAGAGCCAACGAAGCGTCCAACGTTAAAGTGACAGGATCTTCCGGTGTTGCTGTGGGCTGAGAAGTGGAGCCAGGTAGATCCACATTCACAGACACCGTCGATAAAGGCGCAACCACCATAAAAATGATTAACAAAACCAACATCACATCAATGAAGGGGGTAACGTTAATCTCCGAACTTTCAGGAAATTCCTGGTCATCTTTGGGTAACAACACGGCCATGAGATGTCCCTCAGACCGAGTGAATCAAGGTTTGCTTCTCTTGAGCCGGAGAAGTATGGATAGGCGTTGGTAATTGGTCAGCTGCTTTCTTCCTCATTTGAGTAAAGGATTTGTCTTCCAGATACCGGCTTAACAACACCATCAGCTCAGAAGATATGGCAGTTTGTACTCTTCGGTATTCGCTTAACTTTCTCGAAAAATAATTATAAAACAAGGCAGCCGGAATCGCTGCCACCAGCCCTGCAGCTGTGGCTAATAAGGCCTCCGCAATGCCGGGAGCAACCACAGATAAATTCGTGGTATTCGCACTGGCAATGCCAATGAAACTGTTCATAATTCCCCAAACGGTGCCAAACAAACCAATAAAAGGCGCCGTTGAACTGATGGACGCCAACACACCCACGCCTTTACCGAGTTCAGCAGTATAATGGGTTTCAAGACTGATCAGCCGTTGTGCAACCCGCTCTTTAACACCGTCCTGAGAGAGCGAATTCGATGCCCCGATAGTCTTTAGTTTGTGATCAAACTCAGTACATTCTTTTAAAAGCGTTTCAATGATCTGACGGTGCTGACCGTTCTGTCTGTTCTGATGAACAGTCGCCTGAGCCTCTTTAAAAATGGTGGATAACTGCTCTGTTTCGGATAACCGCTTGCGAAATCCATTCGCACGTCGACCAGCGTTCGAGATTTGTACGGTTTTAACCAGCCAAACGGTCCAACTCAAAACCGACGCTAAAATTAAAGACAGCATCACTGCCTGCACGATCCAATCGGCTTTCATGAACATAGAAAGTGCCGATAAATCATGGAGTTCACTGGAAATAACCGTTTCTGCCACCCCGGCCGTCGCCTGGGTTTGATCCGCCCAAACCATTTGCCCAAACGTAAAACAGCCAACAAGAGCCAATGCTCTCAAGAATAATTTGATCATAATTTACTTAACGTTCGTTGGTGAACATGTTGATGAATGTGAGTGTGGAGACGCCGAATTCAGTTGACTGGCAGCGCTACTTTGATCGTTGAAAGGCTCTGGCCGAGTCCACAGCCATACCGAACTGAGCAACATGCAGAAGCCCGCTACCCCGACCAGCATCAGATGCGGCACCCATATCACCATCAGAATAACGCACAAACTCATCATCAAACTGGCGACCACCTTAGTACGACGGCTGACGGTACGGTCACGCTGCCAATCTTGCAGCATAGGGCCAAAGAGTTTGTGATTCAGCAACCACTGGTGCAGCCGGGGCGAACCTTTGGCCGCACACCAGGCGGATAACAGAACAAACTCCGTGGTAGGCAAGCCCGGCGTGATCACCCCGACCACTGCAATCGCTAAAAACAGATAAGCAAACAGACAATAAATCAGCCGCTTCCCTTGGCCAGTAATCGCCGAAAAGCGCTTCGAAAGTTTGCTTACACCAAAACCTGCTAACTTCATGGCAAATGTATTTCCACTTGCTTACGAACAAACACAAAGGCGGCTCTGGCTCCCGTAATCGCCCGAACGACATCCAGCTCGTTCAGTTCAATTGCATCCAGACATTGCTTAAAGTTCTTCCAGTAACGGCCTCGGCCTTCCGGATGACCCGATAAGTGCAGCGCCCCATGGGCCTCAGAAAAGCCCAATTTTTTGGCCAACTTAAATAAAAATGCGGCGCCGAGGTTGGAGCCTTCCAGAGTATATAACCAACCCAACGCCGTTGGGTCATCCGCCTTCACCTTTTGGAGATCCGACACCAACTGCGCCAACTCATCTGAGGTGATGCCCAAGTCCAAACAATCCTGCGTCACTTGCCCCAATCGGCACCCCGAGGACAATTGTGGAATCCAGCGATTCACACCTTGATTACGGTACAGCTCTTCTGTGGCCCAATGAAAACAATACTGCATTTTCAAAAAGCCCCGATATCGATCTTGATCCGAAAACGGTTGTGCCCGCATGATTCTCTGATCCAGGCTTTCATGGGTGCTTGTGGTTTCACTTTTCAATAACACGGAAAGCGGTTTACAAGCACGAACCTGCTCATCAGTGGTTAATTCAATAATACTGTCGTTCGTTGCTGCATCTTGCATCGTCATAATAAAAAGACCTGTTCAGCTATTCTCCCTGTGTATTAGTTATGACGAACCAATTAAATAAAGGGACAGTGAAAGATTAAATATTTTTACTAACCCGACGAAATTGTTCTGACACCAACACTATGTGTGCATCCTGCAGAACACCGGCTTCCACGTGCAGTGCCAACCAAGCCTGAAGGTAATCGTATTGAGTCCGGGCAAGTTCCCTTCTGGCTTGATACCATTGACGCTCCGCATCCAGTACGTCCTGATTCCCCCGTTCCCCGCCCTGAACGCTCATCCGAGTTGCCGTAACCAGCGCCTCAGAAGAAGACAAAGCAAAACGACGGGCTTTCAGACTGGACACACTGCTGATGCACTTTTGAAGATGCCGCCGGACATTAAGTATTACTTCTTGCCGTTTACTGGCCAGTTCATAACTGACCTGAGACTTGATCGCTTGTGCCTCACGAGCCGCCGAAGAAACCCGCCCGCCTAAATACAAAGGCACCTTCAGCTGAATCCCAACACTTTCTGTGTCATAGCGCTGTTCATAGGTATTTTCAGTATCCGACTCGGTTCTGCGACTGCTGGCGTATAAACTCAGCCGAGGATAGTGTCCGGAGTTTTGTACCGATACCTCATACTCAGCCGCTTTCTCTCTATGGGCCAGCGCCAACAGTTCCGGGTTATGCTGCAGCGCCAGCCTCTGCCAATGCGCGAGTTCAGAGGAATCAAGCGGTAAGCTGGCCTGAAACGAAGTCAGTTCAGGCAAATCAGCCAGGCTTACCGGTAGGTCAATCATCTGCGCTAACGTTCTCAACGCTAAGTCCAACGCATCTTGCGCTTCAATCCATTCCGTTTCAGACAAAAACAGCCGGGATTGCGTTTCCAGCACATCGGTCTGAGTGCCTTCGCCTTGTGCTTTTAGACTTTCGTTTTGGTGCAACAACGCTCGATGTGCCGCCAGCTGCTGTTCTGCTAACACCTGTTGATCGCGGGCCAACATGGCCTGGGTATATGACGTCAACACCTGCAACGCCAACTTCGCAGTTTCTCCCAAGAATTGATCGTCCGCCTCCTGGGCTTGTTGATCGGCTTTTTGATAACCAGACCAGGCCTCGTAATCCAACAAAGGCTGCTGAAACATCAAACTGGCATTATGACTTTGATAATCCCGATCCTCCGTGTATCGATTTGCGCCGGATTGTTGTTCAACCTCCGACCAGTTATAAGCCTGACTGTAATTCAGCGACAAGGTAGGCAACAAACCTCCACGGCCTTGCACCCGTTTTTCCTGAACCGCTAAGTGTTGCTGTTGGGTTGCCAAATACGCCGGATTTTTATGCAGCGCACTTCGGTAAGCCGAGATGAAATCGAGCGCAAATGAGCGTAACGGCCATAGCATCATGCAAGCCGTTACCGCAGCCAGACTCACCCATGACAAACCTCTTCGTTGAGAAAATGCCCTTTGTTTAACACCGTACATCTATTGATCCTCCGCCAATGCCATTGGCAAGCGATCTGTAAATGGCTTAAACAAGTAACTCAACAAGGAACGCTCTCCGTTACGAACGAAAGCCTGAACCGGCATACCGGGCAAAACGGTCAGCCCTTGTAATTCATTCATCGCATCAGCAGACACTTCGATACGAAGGCCGTAATAGAGCTGCTGTGTTTGAGCGTCTTTCAGTCGGTCGGCAGAGATCTGAACCACCTGGCCTGCCACTTTCGGCGTTTGACTGCGGTTAAATGCGGTAAACATCAAGTCGACCGCCTGCCCTTCATAAAGGCTGTCGACTGCCTCCAACGGCAATCTGGCATCCACCAGCAGAGGTTGATTATCCGGCAATATCTCCATTAAAGGCTCAGCCGGACTGATCACCCCGCCTTCGGTGAAGATCTTCAAATCCACCACTCGGCCACTGACAGGCGCAACCATTTGGCTTTGAGCCAACCGCTTATAAGCATCGGTTAAGCGCTCCTTCTGGGTTTCAATCTCCAGACGGATGTCGGCCAGCTGACGGTTTACCTCTTGCTGGTAGTTCGCTTTCCGGTTGGCTGAACGGGCTTGGATTTCAGCCTGTTGTCGCCGAATGCTGCCGATGTCAGCGTCGGTTGAAAGCTGCTCGCCCAACAACTGGGCTTGCATCCCCTGCAGCTCCAATACCCGGTTACGAGGAATGTAATCTTGCTCTGCCAATGCTTTCAAGCCATCAATACGCTGAGTCAGTAATGCATACCTTTGTTGTTGGCTGGTCTGCATCCCTTGCAACCCTTTCAGTCTCGCTTCACCGCTGGCCAGATTTTCAGCCAACCCTAGCAACTCAGTGTTTAAACTCTGGCGACGGCTGTGAAACAAGCGTTGTTGAAGCGCCTGAATGTTATCCATGATCGTAAAGTCAAGCGATGCTAAGTCCAGGTTGGGAACATCGGTCAGACTGTCCGTAATTTGCTGGGGTAAGGCCTCCCACGGAATACGGCTTAAGCCTTCACGCTCAGCAATCAATCTCTGTCGAGCCGCCAATGCCATCACATAATGACTTTGTGCCGACATAGCCTGTGCCTGATAAACCGCGTTGTCCAATTCCACCAGGACCTGGCCTTGCTGTACCTGCTCACCTTCGCTTACCAAGATACGATCGACCACCCCACCACTGGGGTGTTGCACCGCTTTGCGATAACCCGCCACTGTCACCGTGCCTTCGACGACTATCCCCCGATCCAAGGGGGCCAACCCGGCCCACAATACAAATCCGACAAAGCCGATCAATACCAACAACCAACCGATACGTGAATAACGGTGAGCCCCCTGTCGGGCAACCTCTGCGTTCGAATGAATTGAATGGATAGGTTTGATGGTGGCGTCATGGCTCATACCATTCTGGTGGGCCTTAGGATTCTGGTGGGCCATACGATTCTGGTAGGCCAAGCTGCTCTGCGTCATACTGCGGCTCCGGACTGGCTTGAACCAAAACTGTAAGACACCCGACTGTTTACGCCATTGGCAGATACTTCCGGGGAACGAGCAAACGATTGCGTGTCAGGCGCAGGCTTCTTCAGCGGCGTTTGGCCGTTTAATGCAGCCAATACAGTGGAAGTTGGGCCAAAGGTTTGAAGCGAACCGGATTTCAGCGCCAACACTTTATCCGTCAGTGCCAAAACCCCCAGTTTGTGAGTAATCAAAACAACCGTCTGACCGGCTTCTTTCATTTGCTTAATGGCTTCGGCTAAGGCTTTTTCACCGTGTTCATCCAGGTTCGCATTGGGTTCATCCAACACCATCAACGCTGGTTGACCGTAGAGAGCTCTGGCCAAACCAATGCGCTGTTTCTGGCCTCCAGATAAACCCATCCCGCCATCGGCCAGCTCGGTATCATAGCCCTTTGGTAGCGACAGTATCAGCTCGTGAACGCCCGCCTGTCTCGCAGCAGCAAAGACCTGTTCAGGGTCGACTGCACCAAACCGGGCTATGTTGTCGGTGATGGAGCCTGCAAACAAAGCCACATCTTGCGGCAAGTAGCCAATGTGAGGTCCCAGAGATTCCTTATCCCAGTTCTGAAGATCCGCGCCGTCCAGCCGAACTTTGCCTAATCTCGGTTTCCAGACTCCAACCAAAGCTTTAGCCAAAGAGGACTTTCCTGAACCAGAAGCCCCTACCACAGCCAGCGTCTCTCCGGCCTCCAAAGAAAACGTCAGGTTCATTAAACACGGTTGTTTAGCCCCCGGAGCAACCACACTCAGGCTTTCCAATAACAGGTGCCCTTCCGGTTTGGCCAGCGGCAGGCCAACCGGTTTGACCGGGTAAGCCGTTAACAAAGTATTTAAGCGATCTCGGGCTATCTGTACGTTGGTCCACTGTCGCCAAGCACCGATCAACTGTTCCACCGGCGCCAGCATACGGCCAACCAGAATGGAACCTGCCACCATCATCCCGGCACTGATCTCCCCCTGAACGGCCAGATAAGCGCCCAATCCCAGCATCAAAGATTGCAGTGCTGTTCGCGAGGTTTTGGTCATTGCATTAATCAACGCACTGCGCTCGCTGGCCAAGCATTGTTGTGCCAGTGATTGACGATGCAACAACAACCAACGTTGCCTAAGCCGAGACAACAGCCCCATGGCTTCAATGACATCGGCATTGCGCAGTTGGGCGGTTGCCATTTGATTCGACTTAGACGCCCACTGACTGGACGCCTCCAACGGTCGTTTTGACCAACGTTCATTAATCAAGGCCAACACCAGTAATATCACGGCCCCTGCCAACGCCAAAGCCCCCAACCAAGGGTGAAACAAAAACAGCACCAGCAAATAAACCGGAAACCAGGGCGCATCAAAAAACGCAAATAACGCGCTGCCAGTCATGAACTGACGAACTTGAGATAAATCCTGAGCGGCCTGAAACGTGCCGGATTGTGCGCCACTCAACTGATGCTCAAAACTTGCGTCGTAAACGCGTTGATTAAGGGCTTCATCCAGTTGATCACCAATACGAATCACCAACAAACTGCGCACCCATTCAAGCGCGCCCATCAAGCCATATAAACCCAGAGCAAGACCGGTCAACATCAATAAGGTGAATTGATTGCCTGATGCCAATACCCGGTCATACACCTGCAGCATATAAATCGCAGGCACCAGCATTAAGATATTAATCACAGCGCTGAACGCCCCGACACTGCGAAAGGCATTTTTATGGAGGGCTAAAGCTTGGCGAATCTCACTTTGATCGGTGGCAACTTGTTTCATTTCAGCCCTCGTTTCTCTTCAAAACCAAGACCAAAGATTTCACCCCACCCAACAGTAAAAGCAATACGAATGAGATCCAACTCAAACTGCCACCGCCGTTACCATAATCAACCTTGTTACCCACCGAGATCACATCATCCTCTTCGACTCGTAAGGTAATCAGATCACTGGTTTGCCCCCCTTTCAGGTCATCATCACAGGTTAAAATATAAAAGTAGGTGCCCGGTTCTGGGGAGACATCAATACTGCCGGCGGTGGCCCGATTACCGCTCCAGCCATCACTTTCTGCACCACCACTGGCAATGCAGTTTGAAGCACTGTTGCTGGACCAGGTTACTTCAACGTTTTCACCTTTTGCTGCCACCCCCGGCGTCACGGTGACAGAAACACTGGCACCCGGAGCGTCGCCTTGAAGATCCACCTCAAAAATGGTTCCCTTGATATCATTCTGCCAAACGATGCCGTTACTTGAGGTATAACCACGGCCTCCATAGACGGTAGAACCATACAAACGCCCATTTGAAGCAGCCAACACGCCGGTAGGTAGCTTGCCATCACTGTCGTCATCAATGCCGCCTTTAAACGAATGCAAGTATTCAAAGCCGCTATTTAATACTGAGCCATCGTTTGCCAGTTCGATTTCAGGCAAGCGTATCCGGTAGAGAGTGCCATCGTACGTTAACGCTTCAGGGTCATTAGGATAAGTCTTAGTTTCACGATAAGACTCAGGTTCGTTTTTATACAAACCGCCACTCATGGTAGTGCCATATAAATACCCATCATCGGCTATGGTTAAGTATCCTCTGGGCTGGCTGCCCTCTTCACCGTTGAATTCATGAATGATTGTAAAGTCACTGCCATCAGCGGCCATCCGGTACACGGCACCATGGGTCATAGGGCCATCGTAATGAGGGTACGGACCAACCATCGCAGACTCACCTGAGCTTAAATAAGGGAAATATTTGCCACTACACAAAGGAGCATCTCTAATCGCTATATCACCACCGTTATAGACACCTGCAGTCCAACAAGTACCTATTGAAGTAGTGCCATAAAAATAACCGTCTGGCGCTTCAATCAAGTGCGCCATTAAAAAACCTTTCAAGGGCAAATAAACCGGCTTCGGCCCATAGGAACGACGTGATAAATCAAACCAGGGAATCTCACCTTCCGCCAAGATAAAGGTGTGTAAAATTTCAAAACTTTGTGGATCACCCGGATTAATGCGATACAGGGTACCCACCGGGGTATCCACTTCGGTCGGTGTGTCCTCTAGGTAAGGGGTACCCCGTCGGTAAGCCGTGACACCGTATAGCCAACCGTTGTTCGCCAAAATCATGCCATTGGGGAACTGCATCTGACCGCTCGGCCCGGCAGAAAACGTGTGTAAAACAGAAAAGGCACCGTCTTTGGTAATTTTAAAAATCCGGCCGTTATTCTCCGGCCCTCGATCCAGGCCATAAAGATTATCGTCATCATCAAGTTGCACTACACCCGTCGGATACGCTACAGCCCCGACGCTGGAAGCAATGACCTCCCCCCCTGTACCATCAGATTCCATTCGAAACACAGCGCCAGCACTTAGTTCGGTATCACGTTGGCCCACATACGCGCTACCATAATAGTGCCCCGTCACTGAACTCTTCACCAACAGGCCAGGGTGAGACACCATGCCTTGTTCTTTGTACAAACTATCATCCACCAAATAATGGGATGGTGTTGGCGGTAGAGAATAAACATCCCCATACGAGTGGGTCATACCAATAAGGCGACCATTTTCGTTAAGTATTGGCGGAGTAGCGGGATTACTGGCTTGTGGCCAACCTTTCAGATCAATATCAGGGCCCGAGCCATGAAACGAGGTCAGATAATTCACCTTTACGTCGTCTGCCGCCTCAACAGCCACAGAAAACAAAACACAAACAGCAAACACGCAACGAAACAGCTGGCGCATCGGAAAATGAAAACTCATGGTATGTCTCAATCTATTGATCTCTCAAACGAATTAAAATAAGGTGCATCACTGGGCAGCGATGCACCTGAGTCATTCAAAGCGCGGAAGTGGGATGCGCTTTGGATGACAACACTTTAAGCGGCAAAGGCCAGTTCAGTGTCCGAAACATCAGAGACGCCCATCAATTCAGCCAACTGATTGACTTCGGTGTAACCGTTTTCATCAAGTATGCGAACTAATTCTGTATGATCCCCATCCTTAAGCGAGTTGATCAGGTTATGGGTGTCATTTTCACCGGTCTTACGGCCGATCACATCACCATTTGCATCGAGTCCACCGTTCAGGCCAATGGTATCTAAGCCATCGATACTGACCAGATCTTCGGTAAAGCTGTACTCACCCGTCGTTGCATCCTGCACCAAACCACTACCGAAAGTAATGGATTCGATTTCTCCGTACATGGTGTGTGACGGGCCGGAGAAGAAGGTGTAATTGAGGTAGCTGCCATCAGCGGCCTCCACAATAAAACCAAGATCCAGCTCCGCACTCTTACTTTCCAACACATATTGAGTACCAGAAAACGGCCCTAGAATGTTGCCCCAGAAGCCGGTATCAACGACTGGATTGGCATCTTCTTCGCCTGCAAACGCACCCGGGTTTTCACTGTGGTCTGCGATTTGAAAATGCGCATTAAAACTAGGAAAAAATGAATCCAAATCATTCCAACCATTTGTAATGTCTGAGTAATTTCCAAAAGTTGCGCCTGTAGTGACTGTAATAGCCATAGTTATTTTTCCTTTTTTATTGAATTGAAGGCAGCTCTTATGAACTGCCGGGGTTTACTCCGGAAACTCCGGAAATCTGAATCATGCAATTCAAGGTTTGAACGAATTTTTGCGACGACGGGCGAACATACCGCCTAGGCTAAGCAAACCAAGCAGCCACCAGTTCATCGAACCACCGCCTGAAGAACCGCCAGAACGTTTCTTGCCGCCATCTCCGGCGGCATTGCCTTGATCTTCAGCCACCTCTAGTTGAACACTGGCGGTGACGTCTGAACCGTGGACGTCCTGACAATTCAGGGTAAAAGTAAGTTGTCCTGCATCTTCAGGCGTCAGTGTTTCTGTGCCTTCGACGGCCTTTTCATCCTGCCAATCACCAGTTGCATTACAGGTTTGAAGGTATTGACTCTGCCAAGTCAAAGTCACGGTTTCGCCCAAGGTAATTTGTGCTTGATCAGAGGCAAGGGTCAGGCTGCCCGGAATCGCCACAGCGACGGAATACACGGCACCCAGGCCATCCACGTCATTGGGGTTAATGGCGTCACCTTCGGAACCACCACGAGCGGTAGCACCAAATAACGTATGAATGCCATCAACGGATGGGCCAGACACCAGCCCCACAGGCCATGCCCCACCTTGTTCGACATTAAATTGGTGTTGCTGCTGATAAGCATCGTCTTCACGGTCGTCCTGTGAACCTATGACAATGCGATAAATTGTGCCCGCACGAGCGGTGCCGTCATTGGCAAAACCGGTGCGGGTGGTGCCATAAATGTTGCCATCTTCGGCCATTACCAGAGGCCCATAGGGCTCGGCTCCGTCTGCATCCGCCTCTACTCCATTACCGCTACCGAACTCGTGTAAGAGCATGAAAGACGCAGGATCGCCTTTTTTTATTCGCCAAACCGCTTTTTCCGACGTTCCGTACAACCAATCCCCTGCTTCAATTAACGCATGCTGAGTATCCACTTCTGCAAGCACAGCACCTTCTGCGTTTCTGGCAAAGGTATGCAATACTTCAACCGGGCTGGAACCGTCGGCTGTAAAGTCTGCCGCGTTGACTCTGAATAATGTGCCTGCTGCTTCATCTCCGTCCGGCACCTCCGTAGGGTCACCTGCACCAGCTGAATTGATCTGAACTGCCAACCCATAAACTGCCTGATCCTGCTCACTGAATACCACAGCCGCCGGGTGTTGACCTTTCAGATAAATCGCCGAGCTACCCGCACCCTGAACGTATTCTTCATTAGAGAAATCCACCAGCTGCTCAAGGGCGCCTGCCGCTGTACGACGAAACAGCGACATACCAATACGACCTGAACCTCCGCCAAAGTAGATATTATTGGTTTCGTCCACAGCAAGTAGGCCACGAGGTTTAAAAGCGTCACCATAATCGGCGTCGGTATTTTCATCCGGAAAGGCATTGGTTAAACCATCTGCGTCAGTCCACTGAAACAACATTCCGGTATCATGAGTAGGGATAGGGAGAGGAAAAGGCAAAGTAAGCGGGTTGGCGCCACCAAACACCGCCCCGGCATCATCCACCACTAAGCCGGTATGAAAGCCGCCCACAACATTAAGGCTGTTAGAAGTCGACTCGTAATCACTGTTTTCAGCCCCAGGCGTAAAACGATACTGAGTACTAAATGCCCCCATTAAGCCCCCTGATGGGGTCACCCCATACAGCTTGCCATCAACCGGGTTGTAAACAGGTGGCGTATGAGGCTTGGCGCCCACCAATTCACCATCGTTGCCCGTGGCCTGTTCCAAACTGAATGTGTGCAAAACGTCCGGCGTTAAATTCGCAAATACCGAGCCACTGGCCAACATAATGGCCAAACCCAGTGAAAGTCGGCCCGAGCGTTGACCAAAGCTACGAGTAGGACCAAAATTACGAGAAGAACCAAAATTACGGGTAGGATCAAAATTACGGGTAGGATCAAAATTACGGGTAGGATCAAAATTACGGGTAGCAAGTTGATTCATTATTATTTCCTTATGTCAGTGCTAAATTAAGTGCTCTGTGCGTTGTAAATTGTTTGAACAAACGGATTGATTAAAATGTCAGCGTTGCGGTACCAGTGGCGGTTCGGCCTGGCGCAATCCAATAAGACAGACCGTTGAGTTCGGCGTAATTCCGATCCGTAAAGTTATCCACAGCCAGGTTGAAGGTTAACCACGAAGCGGCTTTGTAATTGGCCCAGGCGTCGTATATCTGCCAATCGACTGCATCTTGATAACTGCCGCCGCCTCGGCCGTCGTTGTCCTCCATTCGGACTCGAAGCCCAAACGTAAGTGCTTTGTCCATAAAATAAACGCCACCGGACAAAGCCGCTTTTTTAATGGGAGGAAGAACGTACAACACCCCACCACCATTGGCGTCTCCATGATTTGTGGCCGGAAACCCAACCAGACTGCCCAGAGGAAAAGGGTCGTAACCGCCCTGGCCTAAATCGCTGTGGGTACGCGTCCAGCTGAATTCACCAAAGAACACATCGCTGTCGTATTCGGCTTGAATTTCAACCCCGTAAAAACGAACGTCGTCGTCTAAATTCACAAAAGCATTGGACACAGAGTTCTTCTCAACCGCCCCCGGCCCCATGATCGAAGCCTGCGTAATGAAGTGTTCGATACGATTATCAAACCATGCCGCTTTCACATTAAAACGGTCACCAGCGGTGAAGACCTGCTTCGAACGGATGTTGGCACCCACTTCAAAGTTGAATGAACGCTCGGCTTCTAACCCCGGATTAGGAAAGAAAGGAAAGCTGCCACCCACATGCTCGCCCCACATGAGCGTTTCGGTAATGGACGGCGGTCGGACACCCAACCCGTAACTGGAAAATACCTGAAGACTGTCGTTGAGCTGATAAGCCGCCGTCAGCGTCGGAGAAAAATACCCTTTGTGGCGAGAGACACTGAAAGCACTGCGAAGCTCAGTCTCCCGAGGCGTAACCCCAGGGGGGTTGGGCACTGAGCCGACTTTCATTTCACCTTCGCCTTCCAGCGTGAAGTAGTCATAACGCAAGCCTGCAATAAGATCGAGACCACTGGCGTGTGAAAACTCCACCTGTGCAAACACGCTGGTTAACCAGCGATCACCTTCAGGGGTTGGCCCGGAAAACCACTCTTCCCGACCATTACCTGCTGTTTCCTTTTCACTTTCAGGCCGGGTCCAGTCGTAAAAGAATTCTGTACCGTAGGTGAAGTTGATCACCGCCTGCTGTTCCGGTAAATCCACTATTGAATGATTTTGTAACGAACCGCCCAAAGTATTGGTTTCATACAAGATGGTAAACTCACCATAAGGGTCAGCTGGGTTTTGAGATTCCGGACGGAACTGATCATTTTGCGTTCGGGTGTAATACACACTGGCTTTCAGGTCGATCAAATCATTCAACGGCTGCCATTGGTAATTGGTCAGAAAAGTGTCGGTTGTTACTGTATTCTCACTGGTCGCGTTTTCACCACCGGTTTGCTCTTGATTATCAGCCACCGCCGTTCTGCTGCCTTCCTCAAACTCACTCTTGAAACCGATGTAGCTGAACTTAATTTTATGGTCGTCCGCAAAAGACCAACTCCCTTTCAGCAAACCAGACCACTGATCCTGACCGGTAAACTGGCTGCGACCGGTCCAGTAAGAATCAAGCTCCGTATTTTCCCTTTCAGCATTGCCGCCTTTATCACCTTTTTCGAAAGCACCTATGTGTTTACGTCCGATAGCCGCCACGATTTCAACGTTGTCGGACAGTTTGGCCGCAGCCGCCAAATTCCCGGAGAAGTGATAAGCATTGGAACCGGTAGTGAGTTTTAGTCGCCCCCCTTGAGAAGCCCCTTCGGCCATTAAATCATCAAACTCCAATGTTCGAAAGTTCACCACCCCGCCAATGACAGCGGCACCGCCCACACCAGAAGAAGGCCCTTTGGAAACATCCACTCCGGCCAATAATTCCGGGTCCATATAAACCGAACCATTGGAACCGTGGCCACTTTTTTGAAAGTTCTGACGGGTTCCGTCGATCATCGTATTCACCCGGCCAAAGTCCTGAAGGCCTCGGATGTTGATGGAAACACCAGGGTCCTGACGACTTTGAGAGGTATACACGCCGGACGTACTTGCCAACACATCAGAGGTGTTCCTTGCCGGCATACGGGCCATTTGTTCGCGACTCACCGTACTGACGGAAGCAGGCGTTGCATACACTTCGTCCTGTTCGGCTTTGCCATAGACCTTCAACAAGTCCAGAGTCACAATCGAACCATCATTTTGAGCAACGCCCGATAACAATGACTCAATCGCGTAGTGATCCACACCTTTACGTTGAGCGATCAAACCACTGCCACTGAGCAACACCGCAAACCCTTCCGATACCTTGTACTCTCCCTTCAGGCCAATGGTGGTTTTGCCCTGAGCAATGGCCGGATCAAAATACATCACCAACTTCGCAGTCAGCGCAAACCGGTTTAAAGCCGGAGCCAATTCACCTGCCGGAATATCAAATTGATAACGAGGGACACCCCGCTGACCTGTGTCTTCCCCAAATGCCATCCCCACCCAACTCAGTGCCAAGCCCAACATAACCAAAGGCTTCAATACTCGAAACATTAATAATTCTCATTTCTATTTGATTGATTTATAAATAATGACGAGCAAGTTGAAAAAAGGGACAGCGAAAATAAAAAAACTTTCTGATAAAGAGAGACAAATACTGAGAAGGACGAACAAAAGCAGTAAAAAGGAAGGAAAGAAAACAACCCGTCAGGCAACTTAAAGCCTGCCTCGGTACAGGGATCGAAGCATACAGGCTTAATATGGAAAGTTTGAGGCTACTTATTTTTTCGAATCACCGTCAGATAGCGCGTGTAACGGTCCACCTGAATCGGTAAATTTTCACTCAGCAAGGCCAACGCCTGATCGGTGTCATCCAGAGAAAAAACACCCGAAACCTGCAAGCCACTCAAAGCACCTGCATTGTAGTGCAGCACCCCGGGTCGATAACGAGCCACTTCCGCCAACACTTTTTCCAAGGGCCAGTTATCAACGACCAGCCGGCCCTGTTTCCAGGCGGTCAACCCAAGCGTTTCTGCGGCTTTCGGGCCATCCACCCGATCTTTCTGCACCGTCGTTAGCTGACCTTGCTGAGTTGTCACACAAAAAGGAGACAAGGCATCCAATCGCTCTGGCTGGCCATGGCATACCTCAACTTGCGATTCAGTCACCAACACGGCCATAGCATCTCCCGTCTCCCGAACGCTGTATTGCGTTCCCAATGCTCTTGCTGTGCCTGTGTCGGTTTCCACAACGAATGGCCGGTTCGGGTCTTTGGATACGTCCACCCACAACTCCCCTTTTTGAAGCACCAAGCGACGCGTTTCTGCATCAAACTGCACCTCAACCGCACTGTTGGTATTAAGCACCAACTGGCTGCCATCACTTAATGATATGGTTTGTCGCTCACCAACAGCGGTCACGTAGTCCGCTGATAAATGCGTGAACATTCCGGACTGCAAGCCAATGAAGTAAGCCGCGACCAATGAAAAGCCCAACACCAGGTTTGGTGTTCGCAACCTGTTGCGGCTCTTCTCTTCACTCAGGACTTTATTGAGTACGGAACCGGCCGGTTCTCGTAAATCTGGCGTCATAAGGTCAAACCGAGACCACAGAGCATCCAGCTGTTGATAAGCGCTTTGATGATCTGGATGCGCATCATGCCAACGCTCAAAATCTGAACGCTCTTGCTCGGTCACCTCCCCCGAATGGAGAGTTGAATGCCATTGCGCTGCCTGCTCAATCGTTTCGCGACTGGGAGCTGACGTCATTCGAGATGCGGGGTTCGAGCCGGATCGTTTCATAAAACCAACAAATTAATTTAACCAATTCATTCAAGCGGTTAAGCATTTAACAGATCAGGCATTAAACAGATCAAAACAATGCAGCATGGCCTGAGCGACGTATTTTTTAATCATGCTGACGGAAACGCCCAGCCGATCAGAAATTTCACTGTAGGTCAGGCCTTCGAGACGGCTCATTAAAAATGCCTGGCGCGGTTTCTCCGGCAGACCATCTAAAAGATTGGCGACTTCCACCAGCAACTCAACCACTTCAACCAAGTCCTGCGAAGACGGGGCCAGTGCCGACTCTCCATGCAGTGCGGCCCAGTTTTCCAGATAAGATTGCTCAATTTTTTTACGGCGCGCGTTATCAATGATCAAGCGACCCGCAACAGTAGTTAAATAGGCTCTGGGTTCTTTGATGGTACTTAGACTGGGCGCAGAGGTGAGCACACGAATGAAGGTATCCTGTGCCATGTCGGCGGCGTGATGAGAGCATCCCAGTTTTTTACACAACCACCCTTTCAGCCAATCATTATGCTCGCAATACAAGACATTAATGGCTTCATTCTGTTTTGTCATCATCCGCGTAATCCCTGGCTGTACAATAACAATCAGCCAGACATGAAACGCCGAGGTTTACGCCAGACCAATAAGAATGATTGTCATTATCATTAAAACCGAGCGTTTTGCAAGATAATACGTTAATTATCTAACCACACGCTCAATTTTTATCAGACGGATAAGTAATGGACACCACCGACCAATAACGCTCGCCCTCAGGCGAACGAACCATCACCTCATCGTCCACTTCCTTACCGATCAAGGCTCTGGCCATTGGCGTATCCACCGAGATGTAATCCATTCGTTCAAAAATTTCATCGTAGCCGGCAATGCGGAACTTTTTACGTTCACCCTCTTCGTCTTCCACTTCTACCCAGGCACCAAAATACACTTTGCCTTCTTGTTGTGGCGAGTAATCAACGACTTTGAGGTTTTCAATCTGCTTACTTAAATACCGAACACGGCGATCAATCGAACGTAACTTGCGCTTGTTTTCCTGATAATCTGCGTTCTCAGAGCGATCTCCCAAACCGGCAGCCCAGGTGACTTTCTCGGTAATTTCAGGACGCTCCACCCGCCATAGGTAATCCAGCTCCTGCTTTAATTTTAAATAACCTTCGCGGGTGATGATGGCAGTTCGCATAACTAAAGAGCCTCAATATTCAACAAAATTGCGCATAAAATGCGAATAGTAGCGCTTAAAATCAGCGCAACTCAAGTGCTGAACAATAACGCAAACGCTAAAAAACCACTTAAAATCGACGTGTATCCGGGCGGTTACGTTTCTTTTCGAAAAATTCCGGTTCCCAATGCCTGATTGCAATCAACATACTGGAGCCAAATCGCTCCTCAATCGGCAGTTCTTCATCAATCGAATGCCGTTCATTAAACTCATCCACCAGCCGAATGATTTTTTCCTGAAGCAGTCGATTCGAAGAACGGGATATCATGCCATTGACAAAAACCCGCTTCTCACCCGGCTGGTTAAATCGGCTTTGTAAAAACTCGGCCTGCATTCTCTGTTCAAAAAAGCGCTGAATCGGGCCATATTTAATCCAATTGAAGTTACGATCGACAATCAGTTTGATCCGATTTCCGGGCTGAAGCTCAATCAATTTCAGCCGATCCAGCTGCGCCAGATGTTGAATCAACTCATGGTCGGTAAATTGATACACCGCCTGTATAGTTTCAAAATCCCAGCGATTCAACACGCTGTTGGCGACGATGAACAAACCTTCATTCGCCACCAGCTGTTTTTCCTGATCTTCGGTTAACTGTGAAATCCGATGCTGTTGTTTTTTCACTTCGGAAAACAAATCGCTTAACTCCAACTCCATCAGCCCACAAATTGCGTCCAGCCGATCCAGCGAAAAACTGCCTTCGGAAAAAATGCGTTTCACACTGGCTTCACTCAAACCAATGGCATCCGCCACGTCCTTGTAGTTTAACCCTTGCTGTTTTAATAAGCGCTTCAGTGTTTTTACAACCAACTGAACCTGAGCCATAGTTACCTTCCATGATACGTCTGAATTTATGCTGAGTATGACTTAAACTTTAAGACCCTGAATAGTTCCAAAACTGCCCTGTCTGTTATTTAAAGTACTACCTCAGATTTTGCGATAGCTTACCCAATTACAATTCAAAAAACGTTAACGGGTGGCCCAAATACAGCCATTACTGTCGTTTGGATACACGTCATTCAGGTACGTTAAAATTTGATTGTCGGAAGCAAGCCCTTGATCAAAAGCAATCCGGTCAAGGTAGGTGTCCGTCGTTTCCAGGGAAACCACCAGTTGATCACCCACTGCGTCAGACACTTTTATCCATTGCCATAAAGCACTGTATTCAAACTCATGCGGAACATCATTGATGGTAAAACGGTTTTGATATTGTGGATTATCCGTACAGACTCTTAACCAAGCCGTGCTCATATCGGCAGGTACTTGAGCAATTAAGTGGTAGTTTTTACGTGGTCGCCGCTCATCCAGATTTCGCCAGGTCACAACCACGCCTTCGTTGTCCTGTTCGTCATTGCCGTCCAAGCCATTGCCGACGTTCTGATCTTCAGCCTCCACTACCACTGGCTCGATGACGGGGTCAAAGCCTCCGTTTTCGTCCTTGGAAGCCCAGGCACAGTAAGTTGGGGAGTGGAGTACGTTCAACTCCGTTTCTGAAATAAGAGAGTCTGTGTAACCGATCCGGTCAAGATAAGTATTGGTGGTATCAAATGCCACCGTCAATGTCTCCGAGGCAGATACTTTTAGCCACTGCCAGGAGTCGCTGTAAGGAAAAGACAATTCAACGCCATTAACCGTATATTGGTTGTGGCTTCGGTTCGGGTTATCGGTGCAAACCCGCAACCAGACTTGTTCCACCCCTGCCGGAATGTCCGCGCTTAACGTGTAATCTTCAACACCCGAGGTTCGTTCTGTTTTGTCGTCCCAGGAAACCACCACCACTTCATCATATTGAACGTCCGAATTATCCAAAGCGTTGCCCACCAACTGAGCTTCTGCCTGTACGATCTGTGGTGGCGCAGGCGGCACACCGCCCAAGCCGTGTTCATTATAGTGACGATAAGACGTCGCTTGATGACTGCTCAGATATTCCGACTCACAAATCAGAGAAATCAAATCCGACTTTTCTCCGTATTGGCTGATCACCTCTTTACTGTATAAACCGGTGCAGTCATCTTCATGGTAATGGTTGATCAATACCAGCTTCTCTTCATTCAGAAAATCAATCAGGTCCTGCTTGGGCCACCAGTGGTTTCCAATGACGCCGTCATCGTCCCGTTCGTTGCCATAACTCTCAAACGTTACCCCATCCATATGCTGGCCAAATACTCCTCGGGTATTTTTAGACATACACAGCATGCCCTGACCGCGAGTGTGTTCACACAAGGCTTCCATATAAAGATAGCCCTGCACCGGATCGGCGATATAACCGTAAGTGCTGGCGTAGTCCTCGTCTTCCATCCAATCCATGTTGTCGTATTCAACCCAATCACAACCGAACGCAGCGAGCCGATCAATCCGTTGTTTCATAATCGGGAGCGCACCGTCCAGGTCTTTGATGAAGTATTCACCGGCCCATTCACCCCACTGTTTGGTCACGCTAAAAGGTTGCAGTTGGGCAAAGTCTTCCCGCCAATTCTCGGCGGTGCCTACGCTGATATAACAACCCACTTCGTTACGAACACCTTTAATGTCCCATTGAGCTTTGATGGCTGAAACCTGATTGGCCATCTCCGCTTGGCTGCCTTCCAGTTCAAAGGGGTCAATCAATACATAACAACCAGCGGCGTTATCGACGATGTACTGATAACTGTCGTTGTGCCAGTTCTCTTGGTAAGCATGATTGTAAGCACACCGGGAAGCATTCGCGTATTCGCCGTCCTGAGGTGACATAATGGTTTCAACCGCATGAGCCTTGAAGACAAACATCATCAGCAAAACCATCCAACGGTTCAGTAACCACTTATTTAAGGGAATCATTAAGATCTTCATCACGTCACTCCTTTTGACTTTTTTAAAGCATATAAACGGCCGACCATGAAATCGTTTGACGACATCACCTTTTCGCGCATGGATTAATTTTACACCAGATAAATTGAGGCCCTGTTCACAGGAAAATCAGCCACAGCCAGCAATCCATTGATTCCGTTGAATTACTGAACCAAACACAGCTCAGGCTGACACCTCAAAGAGCCGCCGGAGCACGCCAAAAAACAGAGTCGGCCTTAGCCTCAAGTGCTGTTCGTCAAAAGGTGAAATGGCGGATAGAAGCGCAACGCCAAAACATTTAAAATTGCCTCTTACTCCTGTTTTGTCACTCTACGCGCTAGGGATTAGCATGATTGTTTTACCCACTGAAAAACGCTTTGACTGGAAACATGCGCCTATCATGTTATTCAGCATTGCGCTCTTAAATATCCTGGTATTTTTCCTTTACCAATCGGCCGATGACACTAAGTACAACAATGCATTAGAAGCCTACGACCGCAACAACCTGCTTCAATCCGAATGGCCTGCGTTTCAGAATTATTTACTCGAAGAAAATGAAAAAGAGCTGTTAACCGGCTTACGTCAGGCCTATTCCGAAGAATACTACTACGACGTCATTGAATACATTGTGGGCGATGATGCGTTTTATCAATACATTCTGAACCATGAGGAGCAACTGGTTTTCGACCCTTACCGGGTGAACGACGATTTCCCCAACTGGAAACGACGCCGACAAGAAGTGGATGACTACTTCTATTCCATCAGTAGCTTCCAGGGGGGGGTAATTCCTGAGACCTTAAACCCTGTTACCTTAATCAGTTACCAGTTCCTGCATGGCGACTTTTATCACTTACTCGGTAACCTGTTCTTTTTGATCTTTTGTGGGTTTGCCGTTGAGGCCGCACTGGGTGCCTGGCTGTTTCTTGGCCTCTACCTGGCATCCGGTGTTATTGGTGGCCTGTTGTATGCGGTCATAGACTTAAGCAGTCAGGTGCCTTTGGTGGGCGCCTCGGGTTCGATATCCGGAGTCATGGCCATGTACCTGGGTATATTCCGGTTACGCAAAATCGAATTCTTTTATTGGATCTTTGTCTTTGCCGGATATTTCCGGGCACCCGCGCTGTTAATTCTGCCCTTTTACATAGGTAAAGAGTTGTTGGACTTTTATTTTAATCCCAATTCGGGCGTGGCCTTCATGTGTCATACCGGCGGTTTTATCGGGGGCGGCTTACTGATGGCGTTCTGTTATAAATTCAAACCGGATTTAATCAACAACGAGTACGTGGAAGAAGATCAACAGCTGCCCGCAGAGCAGCAGTCACTGGCCAAAATATACGCTCATATTGATCACTTCAGATTCGACCAGGCACTCAAAGCCATAGACCTGCATCAAAAAGAATACGGTGAGGAATTTGAGCTGAGCTTGCTCAGTTACCACATATCACAGGCGCTGGGGAAAACCTCTCGTTTGAATCACTTGTTAGCGCTGATTCAGGTGCGTCCTTTCTCCGCTCAGCAGGTTCAACAGTTAGCCAAAGCCTGGGAAGAAAGCGAACCCCTGCACGAGAACGTCGATGTGAAAAGCAGCGTAAAACTGGCGATCAACATCTTAACACCGGACAACCTTACCCAAGTAGAAACCCTGTTCAACCGGCTACACGACAAACAACCCAATGACCCGGCCTTAATCGGCCTCGCCCAAAAGTTGTCGTTCCTATTTGAGAAGCAGAAAAACAAAGCCAAAGCTAAACACTACCAAGCCATTGCGGATCAAAACACATTGGGGAGTCTGTAATGTCTTACTGTAAATACCACCCTTTAAATGCAGCCCGTTTTTATTGCAACCACTGCGAAAGTCACTTGTGCAAAACCTGCATTGACGAAGGCCGGGACGCCACCAAACACCGTTGTTTGTGCTGTGGCAGTGAAGTGACCTCGGTCGGGGTGACAGCGGATGTGCTTCCTTTCTGGCGACGCATTGATGTAGCGTTTAAATACCCGTTAGCCACCGAAGTGCTGGTGATGATTGGCCTTATATCACTGATGACCACTCTTGCTGCGTATTTATCCTTGCCGTTGATGGTTGCACTAAACCTGATTGGCGCGGCCGTCATCATCAAATACTGCTTCAATTGTTTGTCTGCTACCGCGAAGGGAAAAATGACCCCGCCGGATTTCAGTGAATCTTACGAAGGCAGTATTTTACTGGTGTTTAAGCTGGCCCTGATTATTACCGGGTTAAGTGTCATTGCCATCTCCGCCTACATTTATCTCAACCCGGCGTTTGGCAGTTTACTGGGGTTTCTGTTGATCGCCGTGTTCCCTGCCATCATCATTTTGTATGCCATCACCGAGAACTTATTAGACGCCATTAACCCATTGCAAATCATTGGCTTAATCTCCCGGATAGGCCTGCCTTACTGCTTAATACTCGGAATCATTCTGATCATGATGACGTCGGTGGGTATTTTGAGCGACCTGATTATTTATCAGCAAAACGCTCTGACACTGGTGTTTCAATCCGCAGTGGCCAATTACTATTTTGTGGTCACCTTCCATATCATGGGATATATGATTTTCCAGTATCAGCATGAACTGGGTTATACCGCAGACCTTGAAGACAGTAATGCGACACAGATTCGTCCGGAGGCTGAAAAAATCAGTGCCCGTGTTCATGTGATGATCAAAGAAGGACGCTGGCAGGAAGCCAACAGCACACTCAAAGAATCCATTCTCCGGTTTAAAGACAACAGCCATTTAAACGCAGATTACTTCCGGTTTACTTTGTCACAGCTACCGGCACACCGCTCAGACCCGGCCAAACAAGCGGAAGCACAACTTTGTTTCGAAAATTACTTCAGCTTTTTGGTTCGCAACCACCACACACGAACCCTCTACATCGACTATCAGAAAGTCATCCTTGCCTTGCCGAACTATCAGCCGGAAGCGGCTCGGCTTCGATTTGAACTGGCCAAAGCCTGCTCCAACAATGGCAATGCCAAACAAGCAGTGAAACTGTTATACGGCTTACATAAATCAGACCCGAGTTTTCTGCATTTAATTCCGGCATATGAATTACTTGCGAATGAACTGGACGAGCTGCCAAATATGGAAAAGCAAGCCCATCAGTGCAGGGCCTTAGTACAAGCGCTGAAAGCCCGAAATCCTGAGCCAGAAACAGATCAGGAAGAAACGCTTCAAAAACAAACGGAAGGCTATTCAAGCGGAGCCGTCAATCAAAACAACGAAGATGAGAACGGCTCAGAAAATGGAGAGTTGGCGCCGATTGAATATAAGCCCTAGTAGGCTGTTGATTTTCGTTATCGAGGCAGGCTTAACAAGGCAAAATCAGACGAAAAAGCGGAGTCTGTGTGCCCCTTGGGTATTATAATCATAAATGAGCACTTTGAGCCTGATTTTAACACTGTTAAGGCAACACAGATAGAAAAGCAACAACCTGTTAGGACAAACTCTCCTCAATAGCTTCCAAGGCCATTAACTCGAACTGCCCTAACGGATGTGTGACGCCATTTAAGATCACATCCACTTTATGCACACCCGGATAATGTTTCCGGGTGGTCATCTCAGCCAAAGATACCTTTTTACTCAAAGTTACCTGTTCATTCGGCCCAAGTTGGAGTGATTTCATCTTAAACACTTTCGGGCTGGTTTTACCGTTGGCTTTCACAAAGTGAATGCTGAAATCCGCCATGACCGACTGTTGGAGTGAACCGTTATTTTTCAACGTAAAGCAAACCGTCACCGACTCACCTTTGTTAACTTTCGTCGGCGTTATCTTAACTGAAACCACTTCCAGATTTTCCGATGGTTGATAGCCCAGAATCGCCAACGCTTTGGGCTCCGCGCGTTTCACTGCAGACCTCAGTGCATGCCGAACAATCCACTGTCTCTCAGCCGAGGCTCCGACCATCCAACGTTCAGCCACATCCACCAGCACCTGAGGATTATCTTTGCCAATGTCATTCAAGTTATTTGCCACCGAACGGCGCACGAATAGTTCAGGATCATCCTTTAACAATTCCAATATTTTCAATACAGGCTGTGGATCTTTTTGAAAGATCGGCAAGCGTTGCGCCCAAGGCAATCTGGGTCTCGTCCCTTCTGAGGCCAAACGACGAATGTGCACGTCCGGATCAAGCGCCCATTCTGCCAGCCGCGCCATAGTATCTTCAGGATATTTCTCAATGAATGCCCGAATGCTGAATTCCGCCGAAAAACGTTGAGTTAATTCGTATTGCGCGGCCATGGATTCCTCAAAATGCTCCAAACCGTATTCCGACACAAACAACACGTGAGGAAAGTACACAAATGGGCTCATGCCGAAGTCATCCGTTTTGGTCAGTTTTTCGCCCAACGAATGAACCAAAATCTTTATCGCTTCCGGGTATGAATCAGGCAAAGTCGCTTTAAACCCTTGCGCAATTCGCAATGCACGCGCTTTCAGCTCCAGGGCTTGGTAATCAGAAAGACAAAATTCGAGAAAATCATTCACCGTAAATTCTGGATAAACCTCCACAATCATTGCAGATATTTTTTCGGGAATCTCGGGGCCAAATCGATGTTTAAGGGGCTCTGCCATACGTTGTCTCTTCTGAAGAGTGAAATTAAATATACTAAAGCAATACTCTCAAAAGACACTGACAGTATGTGTCAGTAACAACACACCATTTAATGGCTTACCTCATTAACCAATTCGCAACGACCTTTAATGGAATATAAAATCTGCCAGCTTAAATCGTGGCCATAGGCTTTTTGAATCACATACGTGAACACATGACTTTTTGTCATGTAAAACACCCCGAAAAAGCCTTCTTCCGGCACACAGCGATACTGAGATTCGCAATGCTCAAAGATGGGAGAAGCGTCGTTATTTTCAGTCAACGACCAATGACCCCGCTCATTTGAGAGACGTAACTGAAACTTGGAAACATCGTATATCAGAGACTGTATACCGGCAGGCCCTCCGTTTTCTACTCCGGCACCTGCATCTCCACGACAAAGATAAGTTTCAGCAAAAAGCAACGGTGAAAAAACAATTAACACTAAGCTCATACACTTCATATGCTCGGCGCCCATACAGCAATCAGATCACGTTCTTGCCTTCAGATAACCGAGTCCAAATTTGTGCATCTTCGATTATCAAACCTCTCTAAATTCTAGCAAAAAATAAAGAACTCACCTCTTATCTCTGCTGTTTGCGTATATCAGCCACAAAACCGAACTTAATTGGTGCAATCTTAATTCAGAATTATTCGTCCGATTAATTTTGCGCAAACATCAGGCAACCACTCGCCCTCTGTACATTTTTTTTGGCTTGTCTCGCACCACTTCAGTGCTTTCATCCAGCTTAGCGCTCACTAACTGAACACGACCTCGATAAACTTTAGTAACGTACTTATCCTCTGAAATTTCGCCAGCCTCAAGTTTTTGAGACCAACCTTCCCCTGCTTTATGAAACAACTCTTTCGTCAAGGCTTTCAGAATCGCATCGTCTGAGCCCTGATAAATGGGGATTAATTCATTAAATAGCTCTGGATTAGCCAATTTAATGCCCGGTTTGTCTTCAGAATCAGCGCGCCGTCGAATCTCTTGAATCAGATCAATCATGGACTTGTCGTAGTTCATTGTGGCTCCTTCGCGTATGAACAACCTTTGACTTAAAAATCAATTGATTAGCTCATAGCAATTTGCGTACACAGTTTATACTTAAGTCGTAAAAAAGTGACTGAGTCATCATTTTCCAACTACCTAAAAGTACTGTTCTTAACGCAACGTATTGGACATGTTGAGTTTTTTTTATTAAGAATTTCGCTGAGTAACTTGTAATTCAATAACCTAGCAAGGCTTGTTAGGTTGAATTATGAGTAGTTTGGTCTATCTTATTTAATTCACTACTAAACTCTTTCACTTATGCTGCCGATAGACTGGCTAAGCACTTTAAAATACATGAGAGATTAGAATGGCCGATGACAATAATGACAAAGAAGAGTTAACCGAAGAACAAAAAATCCAGTTGCTGGAAAAGAAAAATAACACACTGAAGATGTTTATCACCGTATTGGCCGGTATCAGCTTTGTTCTGTTACTCGGTGTCGGAACTCTTGCTTACTTACTTGCTGATCAGCCGGACATAGAGCTCGCAACAACCACAGAAACCAATGAATTAAAAACACAGCTTGATCTCCAGCAAGCCACTATTGATAAAATGTCAGCTCAGATTCAACTGATCGCCTTACAAAAAGAGAGTGCTTCGGGCATTCCAAGAGAGGCGGCCATAGAAGCACAACGCGACGTGATTCACTTGATCAAGCTATTGCAAAACAGCATGAGGGACGAGTCCCGGATGATTAAGGGAGCGCGCTCCTGGTATGAGCATTACGATCAACTGCTGGAAGCTTTGCGCCAAAAAGCCAAGGACAGAATCATTAAACTGGGTTCAACACCGCCACCTGAAAGCGATGCCGACCAACAAAGCCCGAAGAAAAACACCAGCTCCGGCTCAAAGAGTGATGATTTCTCGGAAGCCATGTTCTGAGCAGAATAATAACCCCACATTAGGAGCCTGATCTGGCTCCTTAATATTACCGCTGAATCTATACGCCCTAATTTATGTAGTCTTCTGCTTACAGAAAGTAAATGGTATATTCCGCTGATTTTCTGATACTGTGATGACTTCCACAGCCAAAGCGGACACCCTTCAACTTTCCTTGTTCAGCCGAGAAAAACAGCCTGCACTTTCCCAACTTCAGCACTAAATCATTACCGAAAAAACACTTATTTTTGAAGGATATATCTCACACTTTCACCAGAAACAAACGTTTCATTTATCGTCTTTGCTGTCCCATCAACTGTACATTTCCTGATCATTTTGATTGCTATATTTAGTCCTAGAAGGAAGTTCTTCATGAACACTGACGCTCTGGGGAAAGTAAGATGGGAAAGTTCATTCAGCAATCGGTTCAAGCGATTCAACATTCACAGGTTCAAGGTCATCTGATACCAACAGACCCGAACACACATAAATCACGGGCAAAGCATTGGCTAACTTCTCTCATTGCCACCGTTTGTTTTGCTTACGGTAGCACCAGCGTTGCGCAAGGTACCGAGTACTGGCCTCCATCATCGGAAGTCTTTACCGAAAACAGCATGTCCGTCACACACATTGGCAGCGCCATGCGCTATCACAGTTCCAAGCCCGTTTATATTGCCAGCCTTTACAGCCAGGATTCGTTTCCGAATACGGCTGTCCTTTATTCCAATGATGGTGCCAAAGAACTTCAGTTAATCGTAATGGACGAAAGCATGAGCTATCGTCGCTTCAAACGCATTTTAAGGGACGATTACCTGATCACGCTAAGCGAAGACGAATACACCAAACTGCAACCTAAAATCACAACCTTGCTTACATCGCTCAAATCCGACTTCAGAGTAGGATCATTAGTCACTATTGCCTACGATTCTCTACGTGACGCAACCATTCTAAGACTGGACGGCAAACGAAAATCCACCATTGACGGTAAAGAACTGTTTAATGCCACATTACGCGCTATGGTAGGCGAGAGAGCCCCCAGTCGAGAATTTAAAGAATCTTTACTGGGCCAACGCTTACCCATTATTGATATATCAATGGAACAGGAAATTTTACTGACTCAGTACATGGACAGACGTTTAAATAAACACGACGTCGGCAGCAGCACAAAACAGGAATGGGTGGTGAACTCAGATATTGACGGTTAAAGCAGAATAGGCACCCGACCTAAGACTCACTCAACTCTGTTAAGCGACTTTAAAAAACAGCCGGATATAAAAAAGCCACGCATATGCGTGGCTTTTTTGAGGTTCAGTGAATCCCTGATTAACTCAAGTAATTCAACATCACCCCTGCCGCTACCGCAGAACCGATTACACCAGCAACGTTTGGACCCATCGCGTGCATAAGCAGGAAGTTCTGCTTATTCGCTTCAAGACCAACCTTGTTGGATACACGGGCTGCCATAGGTACAGCAGATACACCCGCTGAACCAATCAACGGATTCACCGGAGTCTTAACAAACTTGTTCATGATCTTAGCCATGATGACACCAGCCGCAGTACCGATACCGAATGCAACGATACCCAAAGCCATGATGCCTAAAGTTTCTGTAGCCAGGAACTTATCAGCCACCAGCTTAGAACCTACAGAAAGACCAAGGAAAATAGTTACAACGTTAATCAACGCGTTTTGAGCCGTATCACTCAAACGATCAACCACGCCACACTCTTTCATCAAGTTACCAAAGCAGAACATACCAAGCAGTGGAGCTGCATCAGGAAGCAATAGCGCTACTAGAACAAGAACGATGATCGGGAATACGATTTTCTCAGTCTTAGTCACGTGACGCTGCTGAGTCATTTGGATCGCACGTTCTTTCTCAGTAGTAAGCGCTCTCATAATTGGCGGCTGGATCATAGGAACCAATGCCATGTAAGAGTATGCTGCTACCGCAATCGCACCCAGGAATTCAGGCGCCAGCTTAGAAGCTACGAAGATTGAAGTAGGACCGTCAGCACCACCGATGATACCGATAGCAGCTGCCTGCTCAACAGTGAACTCCATAATACCTAGTTCAGTCATACCTACCGCACCGAATACCGTTGCGAAGATACCAAACTGTGCTGCAGCACCCAGTAGAAGCGTCTTAGGGTTCGCCAATAGCGGACCGAAATCCGTCATCGCACCAACACCCATGAAGATCAACAGCGGAGCAATGGTAGAACCAATCGCTACCGAGTAGAACTGGTACAGCATACCATGGCCGTAGCCCGCATCCTGTGCAATGTTCATTGCAACAGTCTGAGTCGCCGCTGGCGCTTCATCGTATGCAGTTAGAATAGCCTTATAGCCAACATCACCAGCCACACCTAACGCTTGCGCAATCTGGTTAGCAAGTTCTGGCGTACCCACATGCAACGCTTGCTCAAGTGCGTGATAAGCCAAACCAGCTTCAGGGATATTCGCAAGAATACCGCCCATACCGATAGGAACAAGCAATAGAGGCTCGAAGCCTTTTACGATGGCAAGGTACAACAGACCCAAGCAGACCACGATCATAGAGAACTGGCCTACTCCAATGTTGTACATCCCGGAGGAGTACCAAAGGTTTAATACATTTTCCATTAAGTCAGCCCCTATTAACCAAGAGTTAGAAGAGTATCGCCAACTTTAACAGCGTCGCCTTCTTTCACAGAGATAGAACCAACTACGCCTGCTTTCGCAGCACTCACTTCAGTTTCCATCTTCATTGCTTCAAGAATCATCAGCGTTTGGCCTTCTTCAACTTGCTGACCTGGCGTAACTAGTACTTTCCAGATGTTGCCTGCAAGAGGAGCCGGAACCGGATCACCGCCGCCTGCTGGCATTGCAGCCGGAGCCGCACCGCCCGCTGCTGGAGCAGAGCCACCGAATGATAGAGGCGCACCATTTACTGGGGCTAAATCAGTTACGTCGCCGCCGTCGTCAACTTTAACAACGTACTCGTTACCATCAACAGTTACTGTGAAGGTATCTTCTGCATCACCCTTCGGTGCTGGTTCAAATGCATCCGGGTTACCACGATTCTCCAGGAACTTAGGCGCAATCTGTGGGAACAATGCGTAAGTCAAAGCATCGTCGATCTTGTCAGCTGAAAGCTTAATGCCTTTCTCTGCTGCCAATGCGTCAACGTCTGCAACGATCTTGTCCATTTCATTTTCAAGAAGGTCTGCAGGGCGACATGTAATCTCTTCAGCGCCATCAAGTACTTTCGCTTGAAGCTCTGCGTTATATGGCGCAGGAGCCGCACCGTATTCGCCTTTCAGGATGCCTTGCGTCTCTTTAGAGATCGACTTATAACGCTCACCTGTCAACACGTTAAGTACTGCCTGAGTACCAACGATCTGAGAAGTAGGTGTTACCAGTGGAATATGACCAAGGTCTTCACGAACGCGAGGAATTTCTTTCAATACTTCGTCAAACTTGTCTGAAGCACCTTGCTCTCTCAACTGGTTTTCCATGTTAGTCAACATGCCACCAGGAACCTGAGCTACCAGAATACGTGAGTCAGTACCACGCAGTGCGCCTTCAAACTTAGCGTACTTCTTACGAACACTTCGGAAGTAAGCCGCAATTTCTTCAAGAAGCAGAAGGTCAAGACCTGTATCACGGTCAGTACCTTTCGTAGCTGCAACAACAGTTTCAGTTGCAGAGTGACCGTAAGTACCAGACATTGAAGAAATAGCCGTATCTACACGATCAACGCCAGCTTCGATAGCCTTAAGAATGGCCATATCAGACATGCCCGCTGTTGCGTGGCAGTGAAGCTGAACTTCCAAATCCGTTTCTGCTTTAAGACGAGAAACCAAGTCAAATACTTCGTAAGGGTTAATGATGCCCGCCATATCTTTAATGGCAATAGAATCGGCACCCAAGTCTTCAACCTGCTTCGCCAAAGACAACCAAGAATCCATACCATGAACAGGGCTGGTTGTATAAGACAAAGTACCTTGTGCGTGTTTACCGTTCGCCTTAACCGCTTTAATAGCCGTCTCAAGGTTACGAGGATCATTCATCGCATCGAATACACGGAAAACATCAACACCGTTTGTAGCGGCACGCTCAACAAACTTCTCAACTACATCGTCTGCGTAGTGACGGTAACCAAGTAAGTTCTGACCACGCAAAAGCATCTGATGCTTTGTATTTGGCATGGCTTTCTTAAATTCACGGATACGATCCCAAGGATCTTCACCTAAGAAGCGAATGCAAGAGTCGAATGTTGCTCCGCCCCAAGATTCTAAAGACCAGTATCCAACTTGGTCTAATTTCTCTGCGATTGGCAGCATATCGTCAATACGCATACGCGTTGCAAATAACGATTGATGTGCATCTCGCAATACTACGTCAGTAATGCCTAGAGGTTTTTTGTTATCGGTCATGGGTATATGGCCTTTCCTAAAACGTTCGGTTAAACGTGCTTAACTAATTCATTCACTACTTTTGGCGTGAACGATGTTCCTTTACTGCAGCCTTTAATACTGCCAGCAATTGTGGGTCAACACCGCCACCACTCGTTGGTGTTGGAGCAACTGGAGCTGGAGTTACAGGTTCTGGTTCAGGGAAAAATTTAACAACTACTTTGGACATCGCAGTTGTGGCAAAAATGAGAACAACCAGGAATGAGAATACAAATCCCATACCTAATATCATAAGCGTAACGCCTTCACTCATTAATTCGGACATGCGGTCTCCTTTTTGGTAACCGTAGTTCAGTCCCTTAAATCGGTTGGATTCAGGGCTCCCTCTGCATGATTTTTTGGATCATACGTCTCTTGTCTTGCTAGTAACTACTTACCATTTCCAGAGATAAGTAACTTAACTCTGTATGAATAATAGGCAACACAGGTAGCAAACCGGCAATACTTTACCCAGTAAAGTTTTTTTACGCAATATTGACAAGATAAATTGAGGGCTACAAAACACAAAAAACTGATGAGAAATCACCGTTTTTCGCTAAAATACGCATCTTTTTAGTTCATTTGAGTAACAATGAAAATACTTCTTGCCCCAATGGAAGGCGTTTTAGACGCACCTCTACGTGAAATTCTGACCCGCTTAGGCCGATATGACCTGTGTGTTTCCGAGTTCATTCGCATCACAGATCAACTGCTACCTCCAAAGGTGTTTTACCGCCTTTGCCCAGAACTTTACAAAGGCGGGGTAACAGACGCAGGTACGCCGGTTCGGGTGCAGCTGTTAGGGAACAATCCTGAAACTCTAGCCTCCAGCGCCTTAAAAGCCGTCAATATGGGGTCGCCCGGAATTGATTTAAACTTTGGTTGCCCAGCAAAAACCGTCAATAAAAACAAAGGCGGCGCAATTCTCCTGAAAGAACCTGAAAGCATTTTTAAAGTCATTGAAGCCGTTCGGCAGGCGGTACCAGACGACATTCCGGTCACAGCCAAAATGCGGCTAGGCTTTGATCATGATGACAATGCCCTAGCCATCGCCAAAGGTATTCAGGAAGCCGGAGCAAACGAGCTGGTGATCCACGCCCGAACCAAAGTACAAGGCTATAAACCGCCCGCTCATTGGCACCTGTTGGCTGAAATCAAGCAAGCGCTTTCCATTCCGTTGATCGCCAACGGTGAGGTGTGGAGTTTGGAAGATTATAAAACCTGCCGAGAAGCCAGCCTTTGCGATGATGTCATGATTGGCCGAGGTGCAATTGCCTCGCCCTTCCTGATCGAACAAATTCGCGCTTATCAAAAAAATGAAGAGGCGCCAGCAAGAAGTTGGGACAAAGACATAAAACCACTGTTATTGACCTACTACCTGTCTTGCGAGCCTGACGGCACCCACAAACACGATGCTTACCTCTTAGGTCGGGTGAAACAATGGCTGCATATGCTGAGCTGGCAACATCCGGAAGCCAAAGAAGCCTTCTCGGCGGTTAAGCGCCTGAAAAATAAATCTGAAATTTTTAACGCTCTGGAACTTCAACACTAAGGTAAAGGGAGTTAAATTTGGTAGAAGTTAAATATGGCGACTGCCGCTGTATTTGATTTCTATTTAGAAGGGTTATTAACAAGGAAATGGTACACCCGAGAGGAGTCGAACCTCTAACCGCTCGGTTCGTAGCCGAGTACTCTATCCAATTGAGCTACGGGTGCATCAAGAAGGCAAAAGCCTGAAATTTTAGAATTTTGAACTGAAAAAATAAAATGGTACACCCGAGAGGAGTCGAACCTCTAACCGCTCGGTTCGTAGCCGAGTACTCTATCCAATTGAGCTACGGGTGCACATACCAGATCCATCTGGGAATTCTTCAGAAACGCTCACCATCTTTAAAGTGAAGATGGTACACCCGAGAGGAGTCGAACCTCTAACCGCTCGGTTCGTAGCCGAGTACTCTATCCAATTGAGCTACGGGTGCATCACGTGGGCCGGCATTCTAGCGATATAACAACTTTATTCAAGTACTTATTTCGCACCGACATAAAATGGCGGAGAGAGAGGGATTCGAACCCTCGATAGGAGTAAACCTATACGCCCTTAGCAGGGGCGCGCCTTCAGCCACTCGGCCATCTCTCCAAAACACGGGCTGCATATTACCATGAAAAAATGAAAAGAAAAGACCGAAAATCAAAAAAATGTAAGTTTTTTATGAATTTGCGTCTTGTTCTTTTTCTTTTTGGATACGCTGATAGATTTCTTCACGGTGAACAGCCACTTCTTTAGGCGCGTTTACCCCAATCCGAACCTGATTTCCTTTTACACCAAGCACAGTAACAGTGACATCATCGCCAATCATTAATGTTTCACCAACACGGCGAGTCAAAATAAGCATACATTTCTCCTTGTTATAATTCCTTGTCCACTGGTGCACTTTCACACACAGCAGGTTCTGTTGACTCCTAAGCGTTTAATAACCTCACGATTCAACAGTCATCTTCCGCCTATGAACTTCCCCTGTGGGTTATAGCTTACTTTTCTTAAGCTAACTTCTTACCCACTAGTAAGCAAGTATTGACCATAGATACAAGAATACAAAATTAAATTGTTTCTGAAACGCTATTAATGCGTTTCAGAAAGGCAACCTAGTCGTTTGAAGCCAGGTCAAAAGCACTGTGTAAGCTGCGTACAGCCAACTCTAAGTATTTCTCATCAATTACAACAGACACCTTAATTTCTGACGTAGAAATCATCTGAATGTTGATATTGTCATCGGCCAAACTGCGGAACATGGTACTGGCAACACCTGCGTGAGAACGCATACCAACGCCTACAATCGACACTTTGGCAATTTTATTATCACCTACCACTTCTCGTGCACCCAAATCCTTACAGATCTGCTTCAGAATCTCTTCTGCTTTATCGTACTCGTTTCTGTGAACGGTGAAAGTAAAGTCGGTAGTGCCGTCCTGACCAATATTCTGAACAATCATATCCACTTCAACATTCTGGTCACCCACAGGCCCCAAAATTTTAGAAGCAACACCTGGAATATCTGGCACGCCCACTAAAGTCAGCTTTGCCTCATCACGGTTAAACGCAATACCGGAGATCAGTGGTTGTTCCATTGAATCATCTTCCTCATTATCAATCGTAATTAGAGTACCAGGCCCTTCTTTAAAGCTGGACAGCACTCGTAATGGCACCTTGTACTTGCCCGCAAATTCAACAGAGCGAATCTGTAAAATTTTAGAACCAAGACTGGCCATTTCTAACATTTCTTCAAATGTAATTTTTTCAAGACGTCTTGCGTCCTCAACAACCCGAGGATCGGTGGTATACACCCCGTCCACGTCGGTATAGATCTGACATTCGTCAGCATCCAATGCCGCCGCTAAAGCAACACCGGTTGTATCGGAACCACCACGACCCAAGGTTGTGATGTTTCCATCAGCATCTACGCCCTGGAAACCAGCAACCACGACCACACGACCAGCGTCCAGGTCGCGCTTCATGTTACTGCCATCAATATCCTGAATCCGCGCTTTGCCATGGGCATCATCGGTTAGAATTCTGACCTGACCGCCAGTGTAAGATCGTGCATCCCAACCACGCTTTTTAAGCGCCATTGAAAGCAAAGCAATGGTGACCTGCTCTCCCGTCGACACTAACACATCCAGTTCTCTGGCATCCGGACGCTCCATAACATCGGAGGCCAAGCCCAACAAACGGTTAGTTTCGCCGCTCATAGCAGAAACAACGACCACGACATCATGACCGTCTTCACGAAATTTAATTACTTTTTCCGCAACAGCTTCAATTCTTTCAACAGTACCTACGGACGTACCGCCATATTTTTGAACTATTAATGCCATATCTGATGATCTGTCTTGACAAAGAAACGGGCGCCCATTAAACACTAAGACGCCCGAAAATTAAATAACTAGATAAAAGGAGTTGTACCCGCCTTTTAATCGCCTGCCTTACGCAAATTTTTCTGCGACCCAATCTTTCGCCAGCTCAAGGGCAGCATTCACACCTGACGGATCACTTCCACCCGCCTGAGCCATGTCAGGGCGACCACCGCCTTTACCGCCCACTTTCTCAGCGGCAAGCTTGATCAGGTCACCGGCTTTCGCCTGACCGGTTAAGTCTTTGGTCACACCGGCAATCAAGCTGACCTTCTCTCCATTCACTGCGGCCAGCAAAACAATGCCAGACTGCAGTTTATTTTTAAGCTGATCCACAAGATCACGCAAACCTTTCGGGTCTGCACCGTCCAGTTTAGTAGCAAGCAGCTTAACACCAGCAACATCAACCGCCTGACCAGCCAAGTCATTACCCGCAGAGCTGGCCAATTTCGCTTTGGCTTGCTCTAATTCTTTCTCCAGCTGACGCGCTTTCGCCACTAACTGCTGAACTTTTTCAAACGCGCTGTCACGATTGCCTTTCAACTGCCCGGCAATCTCAGAAATAATAGCATCTGATTCCTGAGTTCTCTGATACGCCGCCATTCCCGTAACAGCTTCAATACGGCGAACACCCGCCGCGATACCGGATTCACTGGTGATTTTCAAAATACCGATGTCACCCGTACGTTTGGCATGCGTACCACCACAAAGTTCAATGGAATAGTCCTCCGCCATGGATAAAACACGCACGGTATCGTCGTATTTCTCACCAAATAGCGCCATAGCGCCTTTTTCTTTGGCCGAATCAATGTCCATGACCTCAGTAACAATGTCAGTGTTCGCTGAAATTAAGGTATTTACACGTGTTTCAATTTCTGCCAATTGCTGAGCTGAAATACTCTCTGAGTGCGAAAAATCAAACCGAAGTTTTTCTGCATCCACCAAAGAACCTTTCTGAGCAACATGATCCCCCAGCACTTCACGAAGAACCGCATGCAACAAGTGCGTTGCAGAGTGATTCAATTCGGTCGCCGCACGGGCCGCTTTATTCACTTTAGCACCCAGCACATGACCTACTTTAATTGTGCCTGCTTCTACCAGACCGACATGAAGATGATTCGCACCGTCTTTCTGAGTATCCGTTACGGCAAACGAAACACCTTCCGCAAGCAACTCACCGCTGTCACCCACCTGGCCACCGGACTCAGCATAGAAAGGCGTTGTTTCAAGAACCACAATTCCTGAATCACCGTCGTTCAATTCGGATACCTGAGCGCCATCTTTCAATAAAGCGACCACCTTCGATTGGCCATCAAGATCGGTATAACCGGTAAACTCAGTATCTTTTTCAAGTTCTACTTTCGCCGTCAAATCAACACTGAACTTACTTGCAGCACGAGCGCGCTCACGCTGTTCATTCATGGCTTTCTCAAAACCTTCTTCGTCGATCGTTAAATCACGATCACGAGCAACCATCGCCGTCAGATCCACCGGAAAGCCGTAGGTATCGTAAAGCTTGAAAACCGTTTCACCCGGAATCACAGAACCTTTCAGATCAGCGGTTGCCTGATCAAAAATTTTCACCCCCTGCTCCAGGGTTTCTGCAAACTTCTCTTCTTCTTTAAGCAACTCTTTTTCAATCAACTTCTGGTTTTTTACCAGCTCTGGGTAAGCCTCTCCCATGATTTCGGTCAGCGCCGGAACCAGTTTATAAAAGAACGCCTCTGTGGCACCCAGCTTATGACCATGCAAAGCAGCACGACGCACGATGCGACGAAGCACATAACCTCGACCTTCTTTTGAAGGCACAATGCCATCCGAGATCATGAACGAGCATGCACGAATGTGATCCGCAATTACCCGAAGGGATGCCAGTGTGGTATCAGTGACATTCAGAATCTTGGCTGCTGCATTTAATAAATGCTGGAACAAGTCAATTTCATAGTTGGAATGAACACCTTGCAAACAAGCTGAAATACGCTCCAAGCCCATACCGGTATCAACCGACGGCTTAGGCAAAGGTTCCATCACGCCATCCGCAGTACGGTTGTACTGCATGAAAACCAGATTCCAGATTTCCACAAAACGATCACCGTCTTCTTCAGGAGATCCCGGAGGACCACCCCAGATTTCAGGGCCATGATCATAAAAGATTTCAGTACAAGGACCACAAGGACCTGTGTCCCCCATCGCCCAGAAATTGTCTGAATTATACTTTTCGCCTTTATCGCCAATACGAATAATGCGATCTGCCGGAACGCCCATTTTATCATTCCATAAAGCGTACGCTTCGCTGTCGTCTTCATAGACAGTGACAATCAGCTTATCTTTTGGAATGTTCATCCATTCAGAAGAAGTTAAAAATTCCCAGGCAAATTTAATGGCATCTTCTTTGAAGTAATCCCCGAAACTGAAGTTCCCCAACATTTCAAAAAATGTATGGTGGCGCGCAGTAAAACCAACGTTTTCTAAATCGTTATGCTTACCGCCGGCACGCAAACACTTCTGAGAAGTGGTGGCTCGGGTATAGCTGCGTTTTTCTTTACCAAGAAAACAATCTTTAAACTGCACCATTCCGGCGACAGTAAACATCACAGTTGGGTCGTTGCCTGGAATCAACGGACTGCTGTTAACAACTTCATGCTGCTGGCGATTAAAATATTCCAGGAATGCTTGGCGAATTTCTGAGCTTTTCATATTACTTCCATTGGCGGACGCTGTGTTCAGCGATCTTATTCTAAAATTCTACGGTCGGCAGTGAACAAAGCAGTATATAAGTTTTATTCCCACTTGCACACATACTAAACAAGGCTATTTAGCGATAATTTCCATAGCAAGCCTGATAACGGCCTTAACCAATAACCCTAAACTTCTTTTTGACTGAATTCTTTTTTTACTCCATCCTTGCACCAAAAATGCTGATGAGGAAAAGCAAATGAAATTAAGCGTGTATCTGTCGGGTGAAATTCATTCTAACTGGCGCGAAACCATCGAAGCAGGTGTTGCTAAAGCCGGGTTGGAAGTAACGCTTACCGCACCAAACACTTGCCATGCAGACAGTGATGACTGCGGAGACCGTATTCTTGGATCAGAAGAAAACAACTTCTGGAAAGACCATAAAGCATCAAAAATCAACGGATTGAGAACGCGCAAGCTGATCTCTGACGCCGACATAGTTGTGGTTCGTTTCGGCGATAAATACAAACAATGGAACGCTGCTTTCGATGCAGGCTACGCAGCGGCGCTGGGCAAATCTTTGATCGTAATGCATGGCCCGGAAATTGTGCACCCCTTAAAAGAAGTGGATGCTGCAGCCCAAGCCGTGTGTGAGACGCCAGAACAAGTGGTTGAAATTCTTCAATACATCATGACCAACCAACTACCAGCCTAAAACGAACAAGAGCTTTTGAATTAGACTCAAAAGCTCTTGTTTTAAGGAACGCGATTTAGCTGATTAAAGCTTCAGCCTTTGCTTTGCTATTATCGTCCAGCGTTTGCCGAGGTTCCTTTTTTGCAGAACTTTGATCAGAACCATAGAGCCGTATCCATCGCCGAATCGAAGCCCCCCAATTAAAGAGCACTAACGACAACAAAATCAACGCAGTCCCTAATATGGTCATTCCACTAACTACTTCGTCATTGACCAAGTGCCCAACAGTCAACGCCATGACAGGTGTAATCAAGGTCACAAGCGCTACTTTGCTGGCCGACATTTTTGAAAGCACGTAGAAATAGCACATAAAACCGACCAAAGACCCCATGGTCGCCAAATATAAGATGGCTGATAATGACTTCACCGACATAGCATCCACAGCGGCAGTCATTCCTTCTATCGTCACAGCGGAACCATTCAGCACATAACCTTTCAGCACCTCCATTCCAAAGATAACCGCCAATAAAGGCACAGAGCAAATGAGCGACCCCACCGTTTGTTCCACAAAACCATTTTGATGAGTACTTCGCTTCACCAGCACGCCACTCAAACTGAATAAAGTGACCGCCAATAACAGCCACAACACGCCAACCAAGGCCTCAGAACTCAAAACCAAACCCTGGCCAAAAATAGTCAACAAGCCAAACAGCGAAATAATGCAAGCAACCCAACGGTAAGCTGGCAGCGCTTCCTCATCCGATAACCATTGGCCAAACAGCGCTGAAATCATCGGAGACAAACCGTAAATCACAGATATCAGGCCACTCGGGATCAAGCCCGCCCCCTGATAAGTTGCGTACATCGCGAGCACAATACCAACGTCTGCAGACAGGTACTTTTGGACAGCCGATCGCTTCCACGAAACCGAGCCACCTGACATTCGAAACAGTCCCCAGCCCAAACCAGCGGCCAAAACCATTCGACTGAAAATAGCCAAGGTGGGAGAAACAGTTTCACTGCTCCAGGTAACCCCTAAGGGGGTGGTCGTCCAAACAATGATGACCGTTAAATAGGCCATTGCGACAGACATGATTGCCTCCGATATTGAAAATAAAATTCAACCCCGGAAAACAACAAAATAAGACAACGAAAACAAAAAACCGCAGTCTGAATCTGCGGTTTTCGGGAATTCTATAACTTCATCATTCGCCTAAGTCACCGCAAATCCTACCTTAATCCAGCGGACGGCCACGCACATTGCTGCCGCAGAGCGGAGCAGGTTGTTTTGTAAGGCGATCTTGAATTCAGACATATTTACAAAGTCACGCGATTAATGAGATGAAAGTTGGTATGAGTCTCACAAATAAATGATCAATAATCAACCCGTAATTTTAGTTATTTAGATTGAGGGTATTTCACCGTAAGTTGACTACGCTTATTCAGAGCAGCAGGCGGGAACAACCTCTGTATTCCCGTGAATGCCATTAACATTTAATCAGCATATGCACGGAACGCTTTGGACTCTACAAACCACAATAATAAAACACTTATTTGGATCACCTGTGCGGTCAGCATTACTCTGCACCTGATTGCAGGCGCGCTTTGGCCTGATTTCGGACACTCAGCAAAACCCAAAACACCAAAGCTTGCTGAGAACACCATTTCCATCTCCCTGACACCGACCCAAATAACGCCCCCAGCCATTGATCCGCAAAAACCTGCTGAGCCTAAGTTAGAGCCAAAACCTAAAAAAGAGTTAGTACAAAAACCAAAACCAAAACCAAAACCAAAACCAAAACCAAAACCAAAACCAAAACCAAAACCAGTAGAAACCAACGCCAGTAAAGTCGAATCACTGGACTCACTTAATGACAAAATGAAAAAAGGAAGTGTGAACTCAGAACAAAAAAAGCAAGAAATCAAACGCGGGAATAAAAATAATCAGAAGACAGCTCAGGCTCAGGCTCAGGCTCAGGCTCAGGCTCAGGCTCAGGCTCAGGCTCAGGCTCAGGCTCAGGCTCGAGAAATTTTATCAGACAAAGTTCAACACAACACAAAAAATCTCACACAAAAAACAGCCCCCGTGGTGGGAGACACTTCTCATAAAATCAAACAAGAACCCAGCGAAAAAGAACCAGTAGAACTGAGTGACAACCCAATATTCAATGAGATACTCAAACAAAAAAACAAAAGCAACCTAAAACACGCCGCCCTTCACAATAATCAAGGTAATCATGGAGATGGGATTTCCGACCAGGAACTGTCCAACTTCAGCATTGAAGGCGATCCGGACGGAGATATCAAAGGAAAAACTTTTAACCCACTTCTTTATCAGTTCACCAAAGAAATGGAAAAAGAGTGGAACCCGCCAGAATCAAAAATGCGGCTGAAAACGATTCTCTCAGTTTACATCTCGCCCTATGGAAAAATAGAACAAATAAAGGTGGATCAATCCAGTGGTGACCTGAGTTTTGATAAACTCGCTATAGCAACGGCTCAGTCCAAAAAGAAGTTCAACATAGATGGGTTTAAGATAATTCCCACAGACTACCGTTACTTGAGCATGACCTTTGATAACTATTCAGACTCAAAGTAACTGTTCAGAATCAAAATAACTGTCCAGAATCAAAGTAAGCACCCAGAACCAGAACAACCGCTCAGAGCCTGAATAGCAGTCAGGCTCCGATCACGCTGAATTACAGGTCACTTCAATTGATTAGTGATCTCGATGTATTTATCCACATCTTCCTGCCTAAACTTAAACTGACCAGCCTCTTTTACTGAAGCAATCAAGTTTTCCTTGGCATAACGCTTAACCGTAAATTCAGAAACACCCAACTTATCCGCCACATCTTTCAGGCTCAACAAACTTTCAGACATCAGTTCCTTCTCCAGATAGCTATTGATGATGTGATCAGTATAGTCCCAGATCGACCAGTGTGTTCATCTTTTCAAAGAGATTTCCGGCTTCCAACTTAGCCAGCGCTCGTTCACTTCAGGAAATAACCGAAATCTGTAACCATGACCGACGGCATCCCCCATTTTACTTTCTGGCGGCGTAGCAAAAGCAATGCCGCCCTCCAAAATGGACTCCAACGACGATGTCTTAATCTTTGCTCCACCAAATAAACTGAAATCCATGCCTATACCACTGGCATTCCAAAATACTGAATTTTGACGAACCAACGGGGCGAACTTATCTTCAATATTGATAAAAACTTCAACTTCATTTGCTTTTTCAGCCAAAGAAAATGCAGTTACTTCGCCCACAGGAACATCACGATATAACACCTTCACCCCAGGCTTAAGAGAACCTAACCGCTCTGTCACAATCACAATATTCAGGCCTTTTGATTTCTCTTCTTGCACAGGTTTGGACTCTAAACCTACAAACTCAGTTTGCTGTGCGCCTGAGCCAGGAGAAACATTAATGTATTTACCCGTAACCAACGTCTCCAGGTTTGTGGTTTTCACCAAGCTTAATTCAGGTTTGACCAGCCAAAACTGACTGCCTGAACGAGCAAGCTGCTCGGCCGAAGAGTTCAAATCCACAATCACGGTCACACCATCCAATGCATCATTCAGCACAACGTCTGTTACTGAACCAACATTTATCCCGAGGTATTTCAATTTGGTACCAACCTGCAGTCCATCACCGGATTTAAAAGCAATCTTAATTTTTATACCTTCGGAGTGCGCACTGTCATAATCTTCATGTAAGACAAATTTTTGGCCAGATTTAGCATGTTTGGCAAGACTGGTTGAAGGCGTGTACAACTCTATGCCTCCAGATAAAATGGTTTTCACAGAAGGGGACTGTATTTTCAGTCCTTGTAAGCCGCCATGAATACTCAGTCCCCCGGCATTCCAGAAGCGACTGTCTTTTTTCACCAAGTGTTGATATGCCGGTTTGACAAAAACATCCACATACACGGCTTGGTGATCTTTCGAAAAATCAAACCCCTGCACGGAACCAATTGATATATTGCGATATAAAATATCAGTACCTCGTTCAATGGACTTAAGATCCTGTGCAACCAGAGTGATGTGCAACCCCGGCTCATTCCTGTTCTTTCGGGGGGCTTCCGACAGAGCCACAAAATTTCGTTCCGGCTTGCCTTCCAGTTCAGAGTCAATTTCTATGATCCCTGGCCCCAAAATGGTTTCGAGTCCAGAAATTTCGTTTAAACTCAGTTTTGGTCTGGGTAACCAAAAACGTAAATTCTCATTCAACGCCGGTTCTGTTCTTGGGTCCATTGAAATCGTAGCAATCATGCCATCCAAATCTGCTGTCGGCTTTACATCAATAACACGACCAACCGTTACCCCTTTATACTGAACTTCTGTTTTTCCTACCTTTAAGCCTTTGGCTGTTTTAAATTTCACATACACCAAAATTCCCGTATGGGCCTTTTCATAATCATCAAACAATGTAAAACGATGACCATCCTGAACACTTTCATCGTCCGATGCTTTGCGATCCGGTGTATCAAAAGAAATGCCTCCGGTAATCAAAGAAGCCAAAGAGTCCATTTTGACTTTAAAACCCGAAAAATCACCAGTAAAAGCCACCCCGCTGCTTTCCCAAAAGCGCGTTGACGCGTTGATCACATCCACAAACTCTGGTTGTATATAAACTTTAATGGCGACTTTTTTGTATCCCTCATCGAAGTGATAATCCACCACTTCACCCACTTCAATACGGCGATGCGAAACAGGCGCGCCACGCACCACTGACCCTAACCGATCACTGATCAACGTCAACTCCAAGCCTTTGTCACTCTGCGGAATCAAAGGAGGCTCGGACAAGGCAACAAAGTTTCTCGTTGGCAGTCCTTCTTTATATAACAACTGAATATAATTACCTGACAACAAGGTCTCCAAACCGGTCACACCACTGAAATTAACTTCCGGTTTAACCAACCAAAGCTGACTATTTTCGGTCAGTAACGGCTTAGCAATGGATTTAAGCCTTAATGTAGCAATCACGCCTTTCATATCTTTAGGATCAAGTTCATATCGATCCAGCACACCGAGCGTCATTCCCTGGTATTTCAATTCCGTTTTGCCTTCAATCAAGCCTGTGGCTGACTCAAAAAGGACTTTGACTTCAATATCGCCTTCTACAAAGTTCTTATAAACAAGCCAACCCGCAATCAACAAAGCAATAAAAGGCAAGAACCAATAAATGGACACACTTTCTTTTTGATGAACAATGGCGGAACCTATCGTTTCTTTCTCTTCCATGTCATTACTCACCTGTAAGATGGTTATTTTGAGGCTTCACTTCCAGATCCCAAATCAAGCGTGGGTCAAAAGAATGCGCTGCGATCATTGTCACCACAACCACCGCCGAAAATGCAGTTGCTCCAGCCCCTGCGCTTATCGTCGCTATTGCATCCAGGTTCACCAACGTGACAAGAATAGATACCACAAACAAATCAAGCATCGACCATTTTCCAATCAATTCAATCACACGGTACGCCTGAGCACTTTGTTTTTTATCCAAAGGCATTTGAAAATGGACAATCAACAACATAAATAAAATGCCGAACAACTTTAAGACTGGCACCGCAACACTGGCAATAAAAACAACCAGCGCAATGCCGTACATGCCGTAATCTATTAATGACAACACCCCTGAAATGATCGTATCGGTGGATGCCGTGCCTAAGTACAAAACAGTCATTACAGGATAGACATTCGCCGGAATCAACAAAATAAATCCGGTTATAACCAAGGCCATGGTATGAGAAAAGCTTTGGGGTTTACGATAAAATACCTTCGAGCCACACAAACTGCATCTGGCCTGATTGTAACCTTGCGGCATGCGCAACACTTTTTGGCACACAGAACAACCAACCACATTTGATTGTATTGCAGACCTTATCCTTACTTTCGATTCAGCTGGCTCCATCCCTTCCCCTCGATGTCAATCTGACGCCATATTGCTCCGGGTTCAAATCTGGTAGTGACTAAGACATCCAACAATAAAAAAACAATAAAACAAAACAATCCCACATCAAGAATCAAATCCCCCATGTCGGTCATTTTGATGTAAGAAAGCAAGATCGCGATCAAATAAACATCCAGCATTCCCCAGACTTCAATTTTTTGATAAAGCTTCAACGCATGTATCAAAGGCCTGCCCCAGATTTTGAAATAAGCTTTCAAACTGATTATAAAAACCAATAAAAATTTCAGCCCCGGAACCAAGACACTGCAAAACAACACTAAAAAAGCCATCCACCAATATCCATCCACCGCTAATTGGTAAACCCCTTTTACCATTGTGTTCTGGCCTGAGTTTCCCAGAACAGACAAACTCATTACCGGTAGAAAGTTGGCAGGAAAAAATAAAAAAAGACCACTTAACGAGATAAACAAAGAAGGCAACAAACGATTTCTGTAGTGTTTAATCAAGTGTCCTGCGCACCGAGGGCAGCTCATACTATTGCCCTCGTTCAACGCCTCATAAGGCATAGACACCAAAGCATCACACTCCTGACAAACGATCAGATCCGCCTGCACAATGGAAGTAGATTGAGGTTCCGGTTTCATCATTCAATCATCCTAACCTTTTAATCATCTAAACCATCAATCTGTATGACCTGCCCTGATTCCATGAGAACTCATTACGAAATTATTGATGTCACTGTCCCTCACAGGAAGATAATAGTAAATCTTTTGCGTGCTGGATATGTTCTGACGAGAACCCCCGGTTAGCCATATACCTGAAGCTCTTTTGATAGCTTTTATAATCTTTGATGATATCCGGCGAAAATTTGCGGGCGTATAACTTCGCTGCTATCTCAAAAAAATCCACAGCTTCTTGTTCTGAAACGTCCCGAAACAGGCCTTGTGGAATACCTTTTCCGTATAACTCTCTGGAAATCCTGAGCGGCCCATAACCACTGTTTGCCCGATGCCTAATAAATACCTCGGTAAACCGGGCATCACTTTGATAGCCAAGCGTCATCATCTCCTCAAGCACAGCCTCGATCAGATCCTCCGAAAACTCCGAATTTCGGGCGAGCTTGGATTTCAACTCGAATCTGCTCTGCTCCCTCCTGGCCAATAAGTCAACCGCCTTCAGTTTTGCTTGTTTATAAAGATCCTGATGATCGGTTTCGGGAAACATATTACTGGTCTGCCCCATACAAAGTGACCCACTCACCACCTCTCCAGACCGTCAGCTGAAGAGGTTCAGAGCGATTCGATAAATACTGACGTACATTCAAGAAGCCATCTTTCGAAACATGGATCGGATACGGCCCGACCTGAACAATGACATCGCCACCAATGAAAATATCGGCCGCACCCGGAATTTTCACGGGCAGTATTCCCGCCTGAAGTCCAAGCTGTTCCGCCGGAGATCCCTTTGCAACCCGCTGAACCAGCAAGCCCTGGCGGTGAGGGACATTCAAAGCCCTGGCCAATTCACCTTTGATCGGAATAATATCAGCACCAATCCATGAATTTGGCTGATTCAGAATTAAGTCCTGAATCATGTCGATGCTGGCCACAAATCCCAAGCCTTCATTTCCTCCTGAGCGTGAGCGAATATGGCTGACGATTCCCACCAGCTCTCCTGAAGTATTAAACATCGGGCCACCTGAGTTCCCGGAGTTAATCGCAGCGTCGGTCTGAATAAACTCCATAGAGATCAGGTCATCGTATACTCTACGACCACTGACGTTGCCAACCGACAAGCTGTAACCTAAACCATAAGGCGCGCCGACCACAAAGATTTCCTGGCCAACCCTGAGCTTGTTGGAGTCACCCACTTTAGCAACCACGGCGGATTCCGGTACGGAATCAAGTTGGATCAATGCCACGTCGGCCAAATAGGAACTGCTGATGACGTTGGCTGACGTTTTTTCTCCCGAAGAAAATTCCACTTCAATTTTATCGGCAATGTTGACTATATGAGACGCCGTCAGCACCAAACCTTTTTGATCAATCAAGACCCCAGAGCCCAGTTCATTCATCTTTTTTTCAACAATGCCAAATTTGGAAAACTGTTTTTTATGCTCCTCGGTTTTAATCATAACCACACTGCCGACAACGCCGTCATATGCATCGCTCACATCCGTTGCATATGCTGCAACAGTGAAAAACCCAAGCCCCCATAGAGCACAAATCGAGATCAATCTTTGTATCACTAGCACCCTCATGCCTACTCCAAACCATTCAAACGCTTCAATCTTACCAATACATTATGTACAGCCAATAAAAAAGGCGAACAATAATGTTCACCTTTTTTATTTATACAAAGCCCTTAGCAGAATGGAACCTACAGCTCCAATTCACCTTCTTCTGGCTCAGGTTGAGAAGTATTCACTGACTCCAGTAATTGACTGCGAATCGAAGCTTCAATTTCCTGAGCGATATCCATATGCTCTTCCAAATACTTCGCAGCATTCGCTTTACCCTGACCAATCTTATCGCCGTTATAGCTGTACCAGGCGCCTGCTTTTTGAACAAGCCCCAACTTAACACCAAGATCAATCACTTCGCCCATATGATAAATACCAGAGCCATACATAATCTGGAATTCAGCTTGTTTGAATGGCGGAGAGACCTTGTTCTTAACAACTTTTACCCGAGTCTCGTTACCCACAACTTCATCACCGTTTTTCACAGCCCCGGTACGACGAATGTCCAAACGTACTGAAGCATAGAACTTCAACGCATTACCGCCCGTTGTTGTTTCAGGGTTACCAAACATCACACCGATCTTCATACGAATCTGGTTGATAAAGATGGCCAAACAACCGGACTGTTTAATATTACCGGTTAATTTACGAAGAGCCTGAGACATCAAACGCGCCTGAAGACCCATATGAGAGTCACCCATTTCGCCTTCAATTTCAGCCTTTGGCGTCAAAGCCGCAACCGAGTCAACGACCAAAACATCAACTGCGTTTGAACGAACCAACATGTCCGCAATTTCAAGTGCTTGCTCACCAGTATCAGGCTGAGATACCAACAGTTCATCAACATTTACACCCAGCTTTTCAGCGTAAATAGGGTCTAAAGCGTGCTCCGCATCAATGAAAGCACAGGTTTTCCCATTCTTCTGCGCTTCAGCAATGGTGCTCAAAGTCAGTGTCGTTTTACCAGATGATTCCGGACCATAGATTTCAACAATACGACCATAAGGTAAACCGCCAATGCCCAAAGCGATATCCAACCCCAAAGAACCTGTCGATACCGACGGCATAACTTCTCTGGGCGCATCGCCCATTTTCATGACCGCGCCTTTACCAAACTGGCGTTCAATTTGACCTAGTGCAGCATCAAGCGCTTTTTGTCTTTTATCGTCCACGTCTGAAATCCTCAACCGAATACTGTATATTTATCCAAATTAAAACATACGAACTGTACAAATACTATATTTTTATACAGTGATTTTAAAATTTATTTATAACCTGCCCAACACCCCTGCCAGAGCATCCATGATTGTCTGATAACGCACCATTTCTCGGTCTCCGTCATAACGGTGACACTCACTGAAAAGTTGCCCATTTATCCACCAGCCAATCCAAACGGTTCCTACCGGCTTTTCTGCACTGCCGCCACCGGGGCCTGCTACTCCAGACACCGCCACCGAAACCTGACTATCACACACCTCAGCAACACCATGCGCCATTGCTTCAACAACGAGTTGACTCACCGCACCATGCTCGATCAAAACGTCCTCTGAAACAGCCAATAACTGATGCTTCATTCGATTCGAATAGGTAATTATTCCCCCTTCAAACCAAGCAGAACTTCCGGCAATAGCAGTAATGGCCTGAGCAATACCGCCTCCGGTACAGGACTCAGCAGTAGCAATTGTAAAATCATTGGCACTTAAACGCTTGCCTAACCTATCCGCAATCTGAATTAATTCATTTTGCTGAAGAACAGAAAGAGTCATCTTCTACCCAAAATCCCAAAAAAGACATCACATACACAGAGAATAATTTTAAACTAGCATTACCCGTGTATATATTTAAAGGTAAGCTCAGTGTTCTTTTATTGTATTGCTAATCGATCAGCATTGTTAGCCATCAGTTTCACCTTGTCATCACTGCTGATGGCAGAAGAAACCACGATCAAAATACTCGTGGACAACAGCTACCCTCCTTATATGTATGGCACCCAATCTAAAGCCGAAGGCCTGTATCCGACATTACTTCGCGAAGTAATTAAACAGTCTGATCTGAATATGACCGTGCATGCAATTCCCTGGAAACGAGCATTGGCTCTCTCCGAGTCAAGTCAGGTGGCTGTCGGAGGTTTATACAAAAACACCCTACGAGAAATGCAATACGATTTTTCAGACCCTATCTTTACAGAATATTTGTGGATCTATGTAAAAGCCAATTCCGACATCAGCTTTTCCGGATTTGATGCGTTAAAAGGTAAAAACGGCGCCATTAATTTAGGGTGGAGCTATGGCCAGACATTTGATCATCACAAAAACTCTGGCATTTTTTCCTTTGAAGAAAATGAAGACAATCTGACCAATTTCAAGAAACTCATAACGTTATCCAGAGTCGACTTTGCCATTGTCGACGGCATAGCCGCCAATCAAATCCTGCTGACCCACAATTACTCAGATGAAGTGAAAAAGCTGGAGCCGGAGGTAGCTAAAAATTATGCTTTTATTGCAATCGCAAAAAAATACCAGCAACGGGAAACACTCGAAAAATTCAATCGAAGCCTGGCCACCATTAAAAACAACGGTACTTACCAGACCATCATTGACCAATACATCAAACCACTCGCAAAATCGCCTTGAATCTTCAAAGCAAGGATCGACCTGACCCTGCCGATTATCATAAAATGTCGGGCCAAATTAAGCGTACCGGCAATTTCAGGATCATTCATGGCAAAGGCAAGCAAAGACAAGTCATCCCAGCACACTCCAATGATGCAGCAATATTTTGCGCTAAAGCAGCAACATCCGAATGAGCTACTGTTTTATCGGATGGGTGATTTCTATGAATTATTCTATGACGACGCCAAACAAGCGTCCGAACTGCTCGACATTACCCTAACCGCCAGAGGAAAGTCCGGCGGTCAGCCCATCCCAATGTCAGGCATTCCTTATCATGCCGCTGAGGGATATGTTGCCCGACTGGTTAAATTCGGTAAATCCGTCGCGATATGTGAGCAAGTAGGCGACCCCGCCACGTCCAAAGGCCCGGTAGAACGTAAAGTGGTGCGTGTCGTTACCCCTGGCACATTGACGGACGAAGCATTTCTTGAAGAGCGTCGAGACAACCTTTTGTGTGCAATCTATGGTCACGATCAAAAATTCGGCATCGCCAGCATGGAGTTATCGAGTGGTCGCTTTAATGTGTTGGAAGCACCGGATCAGGAAGCGTTACTGGGCGAAATTGAACGGCTGTCCCCTGCCGAACTTTTGGTCTCAGAGGACTCCACTCTGGTGGATGTATTTTCAGGCCGGGTAGGCCTTAGGAAACTGGCCCCGTGGAATTTTGATTTTGAAACCGCCGAGCGCTTATTAACCAAACAATTCAAAACCCAATCCTTGCAGGGGTTTGGTTGCGATGACCTGCCCAACGCCATTACTGCAGCGGGCGCGCTATTAAGTTATGCCAGAGACACCCAGCGTTCAGAACTTCCCCATTTAACCGCCATTGCACCTGAAATTCGTGACGAGTCCTTATTGATGGACGCTGCGACGCGACGTAACCTCGAAATCGACAGCAATCTGATGGGTGGCCATCAGTTTACGCTGGCGGCATTAATGGACAAATGCGGTTCAGCGATGGGCAGCCGTTTACTTCGTCGCTGGTTAAATCGTCCCATTCGAGACAAAAAGCAATTAGAACTGCGACACGAAGCCATCAGCCAGCTTTCAGATACCTATTTGTATGAAGACTTACTGGCCACGCTCAAACAAATCGGTGACATCGAACGCATATTAGCCCGAGTGGCTCTAGGCTCCGCCCGTCCACGAGACCTGGCCCGTTTACGGGATACCTTCGCATTACTTCCGGATATTCAACATCAACTGGCTAACAGTACCTGCGCATTACTCAATAACCTTAAAGGCACCATCAGTGAATACCCTGAGCTGAGTGACCTTTTGACTAAAGCGATCATTGAAAACCCACCGGTTGTCATTCGGGACGGCGGTGTCATAGCTGAAGGGTTTGACCCGGAATTAGACGAGTTAAGAGGGCTAAGTGAAAATGCAGGCCAGTTCCTGGTCGATCTGGAAACACGCGAAAAAGAAAAAACCGGGCTTTCTACGCTCAAAGTCGGCTATAACCGGGTCCACGGTTACTTCATCGAATTGAGCAAACAACAAAGTGATCAAGCACCCACGGAATACATTCGACGTCAAACCCTAAAAAACACCGAGCGTTTCATCACCCCCGAATTAAAAGAGTTTGAAGATAAAGCACTGAGCAGCAAAAGCCGGGCACTGTCCCGCGAAAAAGCTTTGTACGAAGAACTGATTCAACGCCTTGCACAAGACTTAAACCAACTTCAAAATACCGCAGCGGCTTTATCCGAACTGGATGTATTAGTCAGTTTCAGCGAACGAGCCATCAGCCTGAATTTGGTGAAACCAGAGTTAACCGAAGAAACCAAGATTGAGATTTCAGCCGGTCGTCATCCGGTAGTAGAAGATTTATTAGACGATCCGTTTGTTCCCAACAGCGCTCAATTAACTCACGACCACAGCATGATGGTCATTACCGGACCCAACATGGGTGGTAAATCCACTTACATGCGTCAAATTGCACTGATTGCGTTATTAGCCCATACCGGAAGTTTTGTGCCTGCAGAAAGCGCGGTTATCGGTCAGCTCGATCGCATCTTCACCCGCATGGGATCTTCAGATGACGTCGCCGGTGGTCGCTCTACCTTTATGGTTGAAATGACAGAAACGGCAAATATCTTGAACAATGCCACCAGCCAAAGCTTGGTCATCATGGATGAGGTTGGCCGAGGAACCAGTACCTTTGATGGCCTTTCACTCGCTTGGGCCAGTGCCGAACATCTGGCAAAACTGGGTAGCCTGACACTGTTTGCCACCCATTATTTTGAAATGACGGAATTACCCGAACTCTTCAAAAATACGGCAAATGTGCACCTAACAGCCACAGAGCATGACGATCATATTGTTTTCATGCATTCGGTTCAGAACGGCCCCGCCAGCAAAAGTTACGGTTTGCAGGTAGGTCAATTGGCCGGCGTTCCTCAGTCCGTCATCAAAAGTGCAAAAGAAAAACTGGCCAGTCTGGAGTCCGATCACACGTCCATTGCTTCCAAAGCCAAGCCAACAGCGCCGGTTTCGGATATCAGTCCAATGCAGGCAGACATGTTCTTGTCCCCGGTCAATGACAAATTAACGGAGATTCTGGATAATGTATCGCCAGATGAAACCACTCCGCGTGAAGCCCTGGAGCTGATTTATGAACTCAAAAAAGCGCTAACAAGTTAAACCCATAAGGCTAATCGGTAAAAACCACATACCGCTTAATAGTCAATCGCTTGCGATTCAAAAGATCTACTCTTAGAATACGTGGAAAATTTGGGGTGGTTCCGTGGCCAACCTCAAAATAATGAGGAGAATAATTAAATGACCTTTGTAGTAACCGAAAACTGCATTAACTGTAAATACACCGACTGTGTAGAAGTTTGTCCTGTAGACTGCTTCTATGAAGGCCCTAACTTCCTGGTAATTCACCCGGACGAGTGTATCGATTGTGCTCTGTGTGAGCCGGAATGTCCTGCAGAAGCGATCTTCAGTGAAGACGATTTGCCCGCAGGTCAGGAACAGTTTATTGAGATTAACGCTGAGCTTGCAGAAGAGTGGCCGAACATCACCGAAATGAAAGGTGCAATGGACGACGCTGCAGAGTGGGACGGCAAAGACGGAAAAACAGCACTGTTACAGCGCTAGTCCCTGTTGTATTCGTTGCTATAACGAATACAAGCCCTGGTCTCTTTAATTATTTTCCAGGTATCAGACACAAAAAAGCCAGGTTTTAACCTGGCTTTTTTGTGCTTATTTCGGGGATATATCAGAGCCTTTAACTGAATAAAGAACCGCCACTTAAACCCTGACTTTCAAGAATGCCTCTGAGTCGCTTGAGCGCTTCCACCTGAATTTGACGAACACGCTCACGGGTTAACCCGATTTCACGCCCCACTTCTTCAAGCGTACTCATTTCATAGCCACGCAAGCCAAAACGTCGGGCCAATACTTCACGCTGTTTTTCACTCAATTGATCCAACCAATGATCAAGACTGCCACGAATATCATCGTCCTGCGCCATCTGGGCCGGATCAGACACTTTCTGATCAGCAATGGTATCTAATAACGATTTATCACTGTGTGGCCCAACCGGCGTATCAACCGAAGTCACTCTTTCGTTAAGACCGAACATTTTCTTGACGTCACCAACGGGCTTATCCAGCAATTCGGCAATTTCTTCAGGAGTCGGTTCGTGATCAAGCTTCTGGGTGAGCTCTCGAGCTGCACGCAAATAAACGTTTAACTCTTTTACTACGTGGATAGGAAGGCGAATGGTTCGGGTTTGATTCATGATCGCACGTTCGATGGTTTGACGTATCCACCAGGTTGCGTACGTTGAGAAACGGAAGCCACGTTCCGGGTCAAACTTCTCAACCGCTCGAATCAGTCCCAAATTACCTTCCTCAATAAGGTCAAGTAAGGTTAATCCTCGGTTGATGTATCTGCGGGCAATTTTAACTACCAAACGCAGATTACTTTCAATCATTCTCTTACGACCGGCCTCAATACCCTTTTGGGCCATTCGGGCGTAATACACCTCTTCTTCAGGTGACAACAGTGGAGAAAAACCAATTTCATTAAGGTATAACTGAGTTGCGTCCAGATTTTTCGCTGCACCAATCGGCTTTACCGACTGATCGATTTCGTCTTCATTCACATCGTCAGATACATCAATATCTTCTGACATAACTGCTACATCATCGTCGTCTAGTTCAGCCTGATGGGCTTCTGCTTGTAGTGCCATGATGTTTATCCTTCTTATTAGTTCACCATTGTTAACTTGGCCCCTCAACCAAGCCCACACCCGAACAGTACAAATCTAACCTGCTCAGCTACCCAATAAGATGTTTTCGCTGTTTACTATCTTTTGGGTAGATACTGCAGCGGATTGACCGGTTTGCCGTTTTTCCGAACTTCAAAATGAAGCTTCGGTTTGTCTGTTCCTGTAGAACCTATCTCGGCAATTTTTTGTCCGGCTTTAATAATCTGGTTTTCTTTTACAAGTAACTTACTATTGTGCGCATAAGCACTGAGATATGTTTCGTTGTGATGAATGATCACCAACTTGCCATAACCTCTTAATCCACTACCTGCAAATACAACCTTTCCCTTCGCCGCTGCATAAACAGGCTCACCCAATTTACCGGCTATATCAATACCTTTGTTAAAACGGCCGTTTGAAGAAAAGGTGCCGATTAATTTCCCGGAAGCCGGCCATTGCCATTGAACTTTTCCGGCCGTTCGCTTGTCGTTGGAGCGCCGAATAACTGGCGCTTTTTTAATCGGCTTAACAACTGACTTTACTTCATTGTTTTTTATGGTTTTCTTAGCTTTAGATGACTTAGGTTTTGAAGAGGTTTTCAGGGCAATTTTCTGTCCGGGGTGGATTACATAGGGGGACTTAATACCATTAATTCGAGCCAGCTCTTTGAAGTTTTTACCATAATTCCACGAAATGGAATACAGTGTTTCGCCTCGTTTAACTGTATGATATTTAGCTGATTTTTGACGGTAAGTCAGGCGCTTTTCCTTCGTATAATCAATGCTACTGACGGGGGCATAACCCGACTTTCCAGCACAGGCACTCAACAACATGACTAATACAGTCATGCTGAGAAGGCACCACACATTAATATACGATAAGAAAAATCTACTCATTAAAAACATTCTGGTTGTTTTTAATGGAAATGTACTTGTTTTTTAATCAATTAGCCAAAAAACATCACGATAAAGAACAGTACATAACGAATTGAAACAAAGAATTGCCTTATTTGGCATGCAATTGAGCATTATCCGGCGCATTACGCCCCAGCGCATAAATAATGGCATAACCGATGATGAACATCACTGCACACAACATCAGCTGCGGCTGCTGCCCCGTCAGGTCAAAATAACTGGCAGGCATCACATTGGATTGCACCAAAGGCATTTGAGAACCGTCAGCCCCTAAACGATAAATAACCGTCATCTTCCAAGGCCAAACTTTGTATAAAGCACCAAGCAAAAAGCCGGTAAGCACCGCTAAGGTCAAACTGGTGTACTTATCCAGCAAATAGCTCAGTAACCGAGAGAAAGACAACAGACCAATCGCGCAACCTGCCACAAAGACAAGCAGCACAGAGAAGTTAAGGCTGTGTACCGCCTCCAGAATAAAAGCATACATACCCAGCACCAACAGAATAAAACTGCCCGAAACCCCGGGTAAAATCATCGCACAAATCGCAAACGCGCCGGACAAAAAGATCATCCATTGGCTTTTATCCACTTCCACCGGAACCGCCGCTGAAATCAAGTAAGCGGCAAGCACTCCAACAATCACCAGTAACCGTTCAATAAAGCGCCACTGCTCCACTTCTTTTAAGACAAAAAATGAAGACGATAAAATCAGGCCAGCAAAAAACGACCACAGAGGCTCAGGGTAATTGGTTAATACAAAAGTAACCAATTTTGCGAGGCTGAAAATACTGACCAGAATACCAGACAGCAACGTCACCAGAAACGCAGCATCCAGATGTTCCCACAACGCTTTAATCTGGCCGGATTTCAACAGACCTAATGCCGTAATGTTAAACCGGTTTAACGCAGCAAGTAAGCGGCCGTAAATGCCGGTAATAAAGGCAATGGTTCCTCCTGACACACCAGGCACCACATCCGCCGCCCCCATGGCAACGCCTTTTAAAAAAAGCTGTACTCTTTGCTGCTTAGTCATTTCTTATTCCCTGATTTCTCAACACCCATCCCCTGTCCATAACTGAATATCACAAAAGGGTAAAATGAATGAGTGATGTTATCTGATACCCGCCAACAACGGAACAAAACGGGCAGGCTCAACACGCTCTATTTCCACACCTGCGCTCGTTCGGTCAACAATGGTTAGATACTGTTTGTCTGCGCCCACCGGAATAACCATGCGGCCACCAATAGTCAACTGATCAATTAATGCTTCTGGAATGTGTTCCGGGGCTGCAGTCACCATAATGGCATCAAACGGACCTTTTTCAGGCCAGCCCATGCCACCGTCGGTATGCAAAAACTTAACGTTATCCAGGCCCAGCAACTTCATTCTGGACTTTGCTTTTTCCTGTAAGGGGCCAATTCGCTCTACGGTAAACACACTGGGCACCAATTGCGCTAACACTGCGGTTTGATAACCTGAGCCCGAACCCACTTCAAGAACTTTTTTCGGCGCACCGTTCTGCAATAACAGCTCGGTCATTCTGGCCACAGTATAGGGTTGTGACAACGTTTGATTGAAGCCGATGGGCAACGCAGTATCTTCGTAAGCGCGATGAGAAAGTGCCTCATCCACAAATATATGTCTGGGTGTAGTTCGAATAACATTCAGGACAATCTCATCTGAAACACCCTCCTCTCTTAATCGCTGAACCAAACGTTCCCGCGTTCTCAGAGAGGTCATTCCAATACCATTAAGATTAATTACCTTCACTCGGTATACCTTACAATTTCTGTGTATCCAACCAATGACTCAGTTGTTCTCTAACTTGATGTTCACACATATCGAAGTGAACCGGCGTTATCGACACAAAGCCTTTTTTTATTGCATTAAAATCCGTCCCCTCTGAGTCTTCCGCTACGCTTCCGACTGCGGACACCCAATAGCGGGTTTTCCCTCGGGGATCTATTATTTTTTCGGGTTTCGCCGACCGTTGCCGGTGCCCTAAACGCGTTACTTTCATGCCTGCTATTTGCTCCCAAGGTAAGTCAGGAACATTGATGTTTAACACCGTATGAGGAGGCATAGGAATTTCGGATAATCGCTCCGCAACCATTCTGGCCACACGCTCAGCACTTTCAAGGTATGTTAACCGACGATCCACATATGAAATTGCAACAGCGGGCAGTTTCAGGCTTCGACCTTCCAAAGCGGCAGCAACCGTGCCTGAATATAATACATCATCCCCTAAATTGGCACCTGAATTAATGCCTGAAAACACGCAATCCGGTTCGATGCCTGCCACGCCGTTCATGCCCAGATATACAGAATCTGCGGGAGTGCCATCCACCGAGAACCAGCCAGGCTTCAGCTCAGTCGCCATTAAAGGTCTGGTCAGGGTCAGTGAACTGCTGGCACCGCTATGATCCCGATCCGGCGCACAAACCACGACTTCCGCGACGGAAGACAACGAAGACTCCAATCCAATAATGCCCGGAGCATTAACGCCATCATCGTTCGAGATCAAAACTTTCATACGTTAACCTATCTTTTCGGGAGAATGACGCTCAGGAGAATACTGTGTGTTCTTTCTTTCCGGTTCCTGCAACTCGCATACTTCTTTTAATAAACTGGTCGCATAACTGCCGGTGGGCAATGAGAAAGAAACCTGCAACACACCCTCTTCGGGTAAAGTCCAGGAGAGCCCTTTTGGAATAATTCGAAGCGACCGGTTTTCCGGAGAAAACCGCTTTTTCCTGAATTTATCAAACCAAGACTGATCGGCCAGCTCCGCCAGAGAATCCGGTAGTTGATGATTCCCATCAAACAAAGCGATTGCCGGATGAATTTCGCCATGGCAACAGCGATCATCGTCCGTATTCTCGACCACAAAACCAGACTTACTCCAGTCAAATTGGGCAAAATCTCCGGCACACAATTGGTTCCAGTTCCCTTGCGCCACCCGTTCGGCCAAGCTCATATTAAAAATATAAGATCGAAGCGCGGATAAATACATTCCCTCAAGAAAACGCTGACGAGGACGCTTGCCGGTAATCAGCCACTCCATAGCATTGGTCAGGTTTGACCGATCAAAACCAAAACGCTGATGACCAAAATAATTCGGGAACCCCTGCTCTTTGATGGTTGCCAAACGGCCGATTAATTCTTCGACGTCAGAGACATCACGTAACGTAATGATGAACTGATTGCCCTGGTGAACCCCGGTTTTAAGTTTCTTATTGTGTCGTGTCTTATTCACAATATCCACATCCCGGAAAACAGGCATACCAATCAACTTACCTTTACCCGGTAAGTGCACCGTAAAGCACTGACGCGTGATGGCATTTTTATCTTTTAAGCCACTGTACGCGACCGCATTTTTATCCACATTGAAGTGCTTGGCCAAATCTCTGGCCAAATCCTGAGTATTTTTCCCTTTTTTTAACACGTCCAGCCAAAGGTGCTCTCCGTCTCCGGACGGCTCAAAGCCCATGATTTCAAACACCTGAAAATCTTCGGGCGCACTTTTAAACAGCACATCTTGCTTGGGTGCCTTTGAAACGTCAGTAAACGGTAATTCAAACAACGACATCTGGTCTAACTCTTAAATATTCAGGAGCCCTTAGGCTAAGAACAAACTTAACATACAAGGCTATTTGGCAATCAAAACAACCGCATGAGCTTCAACACCTTCTTTGCGGCCTACAAAACCAAGCTTTTCCGTCGTGGTGGCTTTCACATTGACATCAGCCTGAGTGACAGCAAGGTCTTCCGCCAAAACAACCCGCATCTGATCAATAAACGGTGCTAACTTAGGCGCCTGAGCCACCACAGTGCAGTCAGCATTGACCACCCAATAACCACTTTTTTGCAGTAGCTCAATCACGTGCCGTAACAATATCCGGCTATCAATGTTCTCAAACGATTGGTCAGTATCCGGGAAGTGCTTACCTATGTCCCCAAGACCGGCCGCGCCCAATAACGCATCACACAGCGCATGTATCAGCACATCACCATCGGAGTGAGCCACAAATCCCTGTTTATAGGCAATTTTAACCCCCCCCAGTGTAATTACGTCTCCCGGCCCAAACGCATGTACGTCATAGCCATGGCCGATTCGCATCCCCATTCACTTCACCTTATCCATACTTCACTGCACGAGCGTATCAACGCTCAACTCACATCAGTGGTATTTTTTTGCTGAGTTAACAACCACTCCGCCAATGGTAAATCCTGAGGCTGAGTGATTTTAATATTATCTGAAGCGCCTTCGACCATCACCGGCCGATGTCCCGATAGCTCCATAGCACTTGCGTCATCGGTGACCATGAAACCGCTTGAGATTGCGTATTCAAGCGCTGAGACCAACACCTCAATCCGAAACATCTGGGGCGTAAATGCCTGCCAGATTTTACTTCGATCCAAGGTCTTCTCAACGCCTAACGTGATATTTGCATCCACCTGCTTGATCGTATCTTTCGCTGGAACCCCCAACAAAGCACCATCGTTATTGCTGGCCACTGAAATCAGTTTATTGATATCAGACACCCGAACGCAGGGCCGGGCAGCGTCATGAACCATAACCCAGTCCTGACCCGAGGTAATTTCTTTTAATGCATACAAACCATTTAAAACAGAATGAAAACGTTCTGCGCCGCCAGTTGTCGTATAAACAGACGGATGGGCATAACTTTGAGTTGAAGGCCAATATGCATCATCAGCGGAAATTACCACCATCACCCCCGACAAACCTGAAACCGACAGCATTTTCTGAATGGTGATGTCTAAAATATATTCGTTCTGAATTTTCAAATACTGCTTAGGGCAATTCGCCTGCATTCGGCTGCCCACACCACTGGCAGGCAGCAGCGCCCATATTTGCTCTGTCATTTTCGTTCAGAGTCCTCAACCAACAAATAAAAAGTCTCCCCTTTTTTGATCATCCCAAGCTCGCTTCGGGCTCGTTCTTCGATCGACTCCAGGCCACTTTTCAAATCCTGTACTTCGGCATCCAACACCTGATTCCGATCTTTAAGACGGTCATTCTCAAAAGACTGTTCTTCAATCGCATCCTGCAGTGCCCAAATATGAGTAATACTGCCTTCACCCGACCACAAACGAACTTGCAGGGCACAAAACACTATTACCAATATTCCACACAACACTTGGTACATATAAACCGATCTTTCAAGAAATAAAACAGAAAATAGCAGAAAGGGGAAACCACTGGTTTCCCCTTTCTCAGAGTATCAATAAACCAAAGCTATATTAGCCCTGACCTTTGATCTCTTTCAAGCCGTTGTATGGTGCTTTTGCGCCCAACTGCTCTTCAATGCGAAGCAAACGGTTATACTTAGCTACACGATCTGAACGACACAAAGAACCCGTCTTAATCTGACCGGCACAAGTACCTACAGCCAAATCAGCAATGGTGGTGTCTTCAGTTTCACCTGAACGATGAGAAATAACAGCCGTGTAACCAGCGTCTTTCGCCATCTTAATTGCATCAAGTGTTTCAGACAAAGAACCAATCTGGTTGAACTTGATCAGGATGGAGTTAGCAATGTTTTTATCAATGCCTTCTTTCAGGATTTTGGTGTTAGTTACGAAAAGATCGTCACCAACTAACTGAACCTTGTCACCCAAAACTTTCGTCTGATAAGCCCAGCCATCCCAATCAGATTCATCCTGACCGTCTTCAATAGAAACGATCGGATACTGCTCACACAACTCAGCAAGATAATCACTGAAACCTTCCGCTGTGAACACCTTACCTTCACCGCTCAGGTCATATTTACCGTCTTTGTAAAACTCTGAAGAAGCACAGTCCAACGCAAGTGTGATGTCTTTCGTCAATTCGTAACCGGCATTTGCAACGGCTTCTTTAATCACAGCAAGCGCATCTGCGTTAGAAGCCAGGTTTGGAGCAAAACCTCCTTCATCACCCACTGATGTACTCAAGCCTTTTTGGCTCAATACTTTCTTTAGTGCGTGGAAAATTTCAGCACCGGCGCGTAGCGCTTCAGCAAACGTTGGAGCAGAAACAGGCTGAACCATAAATTCCTGAATGTCCACGTTGTTATCTGCGTGCTCACCACCATTCACGATGTTCATCATAGGAACTGGCATGCTGTACTGGCCAGAAGTACCATTAATGTCGGCAATGTGCGCGTAAAGCTCAACACCTTTAGCCTGTGCTGCTGCTTTTGCTGCCGCCAAAGACACGGCCAAAATTGCGTTTGCACCCAATTTTGCTTTGTTGTCAGTGCCGTCCAGCTCTAACATTTTATTGTCCAATGCACGCTGATCAGTTGCATCCATGCCAACCAAAGCTGTGCGAATTTCTGTATTAACGCCTTCAACCGCCTTAAGAACACCTTTGCCAAGGTAGCGAGACTTATCGCCATCTCGAAGTTCCAGCGCTTCACGAGATCCCGTAGATGCACCTGATGGCGCACAAGCCGAAGCCATGATGCCATTCTCCAGAATTACATCCGCTTCAACCGTTGGGTTACCGCGTGAGTCCAAGACTTCACGAGCCTTGATGTCTGCGATTTTAGCCATTCGAATATCTCCATTTATTACTTTTTAAAATATTTTAAACGAAATCGTTAAGCAGTGCTTATCCAGTCTTAATTAACTGGTCACTACAGGCTCAAAGCCTTTAATCAAATCATCCAGCTGCTTCAACTGAGATAAAAACGGCTCAAGCTTATCCAGTGGCAAGGCACATGGACCATCACACTTCGCCTCGTCCGGACTAGGGTGCGCTTCTAGGAACAAACCCGCAATCCCCTGAGAAATACCCGCTTTCGCCAAGTCCGTTACCTGAGCGCGACGACCACCCGCAGAATCCGCACGACCGCCCGGAGTTTGTAACGAATGCGTGACATCGAAGAACACAGGGTACTCAAACTCTTTCATCAACCCGAAGCCCAGCATATCAACAACCAGGTTGTTGTAACCAAAGGCACTGCCCCGTTCGCAAAGAATCAGGTTTTCATTTCCTGCTTCTTCACATTTACGAAGAATGTGCTTTATTTCATGCGGCGCCAAAAACTGTGCTTTTTTAATGTTGATGACCGCATCGGTTTCAGCCATCGCCTTCACCAAGTCAGTCTGACGCGACAAAAACGCCGGCAACTGAATGATGTCACACACCTCAGCAACCGGAGCGGCCTGGTACGGTTCATGAACGTCGGTAATGACCGGAACGTCGAAAGTCTTTTTGATTTCTTCAAAAATCTTTAAGCCTTCTTCCATGCCCGGGCCACGATAAGAATTAATCGAAGAACGGTTGGCTTTATCAAACGATGCTTTGAAGACATAAGGAATGCCGAGCTTGTCAGTGATCGTTTTGTAGTGTTCAGCAATTTGCATCGCTAAATCACGACTTTCCAAAACGTTCATTCCGCCAAACAAAACCATAGGTTTGTCGTTCGCAATTTCAATGTTCTGAACTTTAATCGTTTTCTGAGCCATAAAGATGTCCCTTTCTTATTTATTTGATTGCTCAAGTGCAGCATTGACAAAGCCACTGAACAAACCATGACCATCACGCGGTGTAGATGTAAATTCCGGGTGGAACTGACACGCGACAAACCAAGGGTGATCTTCCACTTCAACCACCTCAACCAGGTTCTGATCCACAGACACACCAGTAATTTTCAGGCCAGCTTCTTTTAATCGGTCAACGTAAGTATTGTTCACTTCGAAGCGATGTCTGTGACGCTCAACCACATTCTGCTTGCCATAGGACTCACGAACGGTAGAACCTTCAGCCAGCTGGCATTCCTGAGAGCCCAGACGCATAGTACCGCCCAGATCTGAAGCGGCATCGCGCTGCTCTACCTGGCCCTCGGCATCCACCCACTCAGTGATCAATGCAATTACCGGATCTTCACATGACTGTTCAAATTCCGTACTGCTTGCGCCTTTAAGGCCGGCAACATTACGCGCAAACTCAATCACGGCCACCTGCATACCCAGACAAATGCCCAAGTAAGGAATCTTATTCTCACGAGCAAACTGAACGGTTTTAATTTTACCTTCAACACCTCGGGTACCAAATCCACCAGGCACCAGGATGGCATCTTTACCTTCAAGGCAGGCAGTACCTTCTTTTTCGATTCGTTCCGAATCAATGTAGTCAAATTTGATCTTGGTACGGGATTTAAAGCCGGCGTGTTTAACCGCTTCGATCAGCGACTTATAAGCGTCCAACAACTCCATGTATTTACCCACCATGGCGATGTTAACTGTGTGCTCAGGATTCAGTTCTGCTTCCGCAACGGCCGCCCACTCGCTCAAGTCCGGTGCGCTTGCTTTGATGTTAAAACGATCACAAATGATTTGATCCAAGCCTTGCTCATGCAGCATTGCAGGAATCTTATAAATGGAGTTTGCATCCGGCAAAGAAATGACCGCACGCTCTTCAACGTTAGTGAACATCGCAATTTTACGGCGAGAATCCGTCGGAATGGACTGCTCAGAACGACAAACCAAAATGTCTGGCTGAATACCGATCGAACGCATTTCTTTTACAGAATGCTGTGTCGGCTTGGTTTTAGTCTCACCTGCGGTGGCAATGTAAGGCACCAGCGTCAAATGCATGAACATGGCGCGATTGCTGCCCAACTCAACTTTCATTTGACGAACCGCTTCCAAAAACGGCTGAGACTCAATATCACCCACCGTACCACCGATTTCCACCAAGGCCACATCGGCACCTTCTGCGCCATCAATGACTCGACGCTTGATCTCATCAGTAATATGAGGGATCACCTGAACCGTGCCGCCCAAGTAATCACCACGACGTTCTTTACGAATCACTTCTTCGTAAACACGGCCACTGGTGAAGTTGTTACGCTTAGTCATCTTGGTATGGATGAAACGCTCATAGTGGCCCAAATCCAAATCGGTTTCGGCGCCATCTTCCGTGACGAAAACTTCCCCGTGCTGATAAGGACTCATAGTACCCGGGTCCACGTTAATATATGGATCGAGTTTCATCATTGTGACTTTAAGTCCGCGCGCTTCCAGAATTGCGGCAAGGGAGGCGGAGGCAATGCCTTTTCCTAAAGAAGAAACAACGCCACCAGTTACGAAAATATATCGCGTCATACAGAACCCATCTTGGTTATAAATGCGGTGAGAAACAGGAAGAATGCCCTGATCAAGATGGGGCGCCAGAATACCAGAACACCCACCTTTGAACAATTCAAAATCGCAGAAAGAATGTATTTTTCTGGTGCAGTTTGCACCTTTTTTGTAACAGAGCGGAAAAAGTCAAAAATAGGCTCTGTTTTCAAGCTTTTTTTCGATTCCAAACCAACTTCCAACCGTATGCATCAGGTTTTGCTGCAAAGGCCTGATCAAAACTGTAATCACCCACCGATACAAGTTTGTCGTTGCAGTATAGCAGTGGAATTCGCCCTCGCTCCCAAGGTGGTATGTCCTGGGTTTGCAGCCATTTTTTAAGTTCACGGTGATGTGCCTCGTGGACGGGTTTAAACCGCTCGCCACCTTGTCGATAACGAATCTCGACCAGTCCCTCCGGCAAAACAAAACCACCCAACTGTGCCTCCAGAGACACCTGATCTCCAGAAGGTAATTCATACTCTTTGTTGTCTGAACTGGTGTCCAGTTTCAGACGGACGCCTGGATCAAATACCTCTGCCGCCTGAGAATAATAAAGTCGATTCCGAAAACGTCTAAACCTATGTTCTCCTACCGCAAGCTCCGACCGTGCATCCTCTTTCGCCAGACAAACTTCAGACCATAAAACCTGCAATTGCTTGGACGACAATGACTCTCCGGCCAAGGTAGTCACCCAATGAGAAAGCACCCCTAACTGTTCGTAATTGGGTAACGACATCAAGGAAGCAATATCCAGCCAATTTCCCTGCCCGTTTTGGCCAATCCATTGTGACCGGTAATAATTCAGTGAGTCTGAATCTTTACGCAATAACTCGGTGGTTCGTCTGACCGTCGATAACAACCCAGGCCAACGACCAATCAATTCTGGCAGTATTTTATGACGAAGAAAATTACGATCGTATTGCAGAGACTCATTACTTTCGTCTTCCACCCAATCAACGCCTAGCAAAAGCGCGTATTCATGAAGTACCGACCTCGATACCCCCAACAAAGGACGAAATAACTGGCCTGAAGCCAGAGACCGCTCTATAGGAATCGCAGCCAACCCCGAGATAGAAGCACCACGAATCAAACGCTGAAAGAAGGTTTCCGCCTGATCATTCAGATGATGCGCCATCAACAACACGTCACCCTGAGCTATATTTTGTTCAAACACCTGATAACGGGCCTTTCGCGCATTCTCTTCCAAAGACCCTTGATCAGACACGGAAACACGTTCAGCAATGATGGGAATATTAAGCGCTTGACACAAGCGCTCACAAAAGGACTGCCACTTCGCCGCTTGAAGACTGATGCCGTGATTCACGTGAATAGCCCGAATTGGGCGCGAGCTTTGTGATAAATGAAGCAGGTGCAACAGAACAACAGAATCCAGTCCACCACTGAGAGCCACACACCATCGTTCAACCGAATTCTCGGCCTCAAAGTTAGCCAGCTGCTGTTGAAATTCAGTCAGTAGCTGATCACGATCATTAGGGCTCTTCATATCAAGTGAAGTTCATATCAAATGAAGTTCTTATAAAGTGAGAATACGCGCTTAGCCTCAGTTGATGCCATTCGACATAAGGCGCTGGTAACGACGATCCAACAGTTGTTCCATAGGTAGCTGCTCCAGATTTTCTAACTGTTTCACCAACACCTGCTTCAAATGTTTGGCCATTTGCTGAGGGTCCCGATGGGCTCCGCCCAGAGGCTCGTCCAAGACCTGATCCACCAGCCCTAAACTCAGCAAACGTTCTGCAGTCACCCCCATGGACTCGGCCGCTTCCGGCGCTTTTTCTGCGCTTTTCCACAAAATAGAGGCACAACCTTCAGGTGAAATCACAGAGTAAATAGAGTACTTCAGCATAATCAGGTGGTCACAGACACCAATGCCCAGGGCGCCACCCGAGCCACCTTCACCGACAACGCATGAGATCACCGGCACATTTAAGTGGGACATCACCGCCAGGTTATGCGCAATCGCCTGGCTTTGACCGCGCTCTTCCGCATCAATGCCCGGGTAAGCACCCGGGGTATCAATGAAGGTTAAGATGGGTAATTTGAACCGTTCCGCCATTTCCATGACCCGGCACGCCTTTCGATAGCCTTCCGGCCTTGGCATGCCAAAATTTCTGCGGACTTTTTCTTTTACATTCCGGCCTTTCTGGTGACCAATGACCACCACTGGTCGCCCTTCCAAACGCGCAATGCCCGTTACAATCGCAGGGTCGTCCGCAAAATTCCGATCACCATGAAGCTCATCGAAGCCTTCAAAGATGTACTTTACGTAGTCCAGCGTATAAGGGCGCATTGGGTGGCGTGATACCTGCGCCACCTGCCAAGGGGTTAACTCAGAAAAAATCGATTCGGTCAGTGCAGTACTTTTATTTTGAAGGCGCTGAATCTCTTCATGAATGTTTAATTCATTATCATTGCCAACCAATCGAAGTTCTTCGATTTTATCCTGCAACTCAGAGATGGGCTGTTCAAAGTCCAGATACTGTGAATTCATTCATTACTCTTCAAACAAATGGTAAGTAAAACGCCCAGACAATTCGATGACACATCTGAAAGCGACATAAACAATTCTTAAAAAAGCGATCTTACTGCAATAGAACCTACGCCAAAATATTCTAACCCAAAAATGGTCATATGTCAGAATTTCGATACAGTATCTCTACACGTTCGTGACCAAATTCCGATCTGAGTAAACTGACACTCTCATCATTAGGGGCCAATTTCCAGTCATCTCCCAAACGGACGCGACCTCTGGCATCGTCTCTTTGGTAATCCACCAAAACCGGCACGCCTTCCGGCGTGAACGTCAACGAACTTTGAGTCAGCATTTTATTAAACACGTCTGGGTCTTTCGCTTCATTAAGTTTGACCCGGATGTATTTGGCGTATTTGGTTCTGGCCTGACCAATATCAATCAAGGATTTCACACGACAACGAATGCCTTCGGTGTAGTAGTCGTAACTCACATCCACCTCTGCGACCACCAGAACATCAGGCTTCAACCAATCTTTATGCTCGGCATACAGTTCACCAAAGAGGCCTATTTCAACGCGTGCGGTTCGGTCATCCAATGCAAGAAAAGCTAAAGTATCGCCCTTCTTGCTTTGCATGGTACGCACGTCCATCACTAACCCGGCAATAATATAGGATTTGGACTTATCAGCCTGAAGCGCCGACAAACGACAGGTCACAATTTCTTTAACTTCAGATTCGTATTCTTCGATCGGATGCCCTGTCAGGAATAAACCTAAGGTATCCTTCTCTTTGGATAACTTCTCTTTAGGCGACCACTCACGGATATGACGAAACTCTTCATACACATCACGTTCTGTATCTTCCGCCATCAGCTCACCGAACATGTCCACCATTCCGGCATCCTGGTTTTTAGCAGACTGATCCGCAGAGCGAACGGCATCCGGTACAGCGGCCAATAAAGCTGCACGGTTCGGCCCTAATTTATCAAACGCACCACAAAAAATAAGCGATTCCAGCGTCCGTTTATTTACTTTCTGAGTACCCACTCGTTCACAGAAATCAAAAAGATCCGTAAACGGGCCATCCTGTCTTGCTGTCAAAATCGCATCTACAGGGCCTTCACCTACCCCTTTTACCGCCCCCAGGCCATAAACCACCTGATCCTGATCATTTACGGTGAACTTAAACTCAGATTCATTAATGTCCGGCAATACCAGACTGAGTTTCATCTCACGGCACTCTTCAATGAAGACAACCACCTTCTCGGTCTTATCCATATCAGAAGACAGTACCGCAGCCATAAACGCAGCCGGATAGTGGGTTTTTAACCAAAGCGTTTGATAAGAAACGATGGCATAAGCCGCCGAGTGCGATTTGTTAAAGCCGTAGCCCGCAAACTTTTCCACAAGGTCAAAGATGTTCATCGCCAAGTCAGGGTCAACCCCTTGTGAAATTGCCCCTTCACGGAAAGTCCCCCGTTGCTTGGCCATTTCTTCCGGTTTTTTCTTACCCATTGCCCGGCGCAACATGTCCGCTCCACCCAGGGTATAACCAGCCAATTCCTGAGCGATCTGCATGACCTGTTCCTGATAAACAATCACACCATAGGTTGGCTCAAGGATTTCTTTCAGGCAATCGTGCTGATAATCAGGATGGGGATAAGCCACTTCCGCACGACCGTGTTTACGGTCGATGAAATCCTGTACCATGCCAGATTCCAGCGGCCCGGGCCGAAACAAGGCCACCAGTGCGATCAAATCTTCAATATTATCGGGCTGAAGACGACGAATAAGGTCCTTCATTCCTCGCGATTCCAACTGGAAAACTGCTGTGGTTTCCGCTCGCTTCAATAACGCAAACGATTCCTGATCATCCAAAGGAATCTGGCTGATATCAACCGGTTCTAACCCTTGCTTTTGACGCTTAGCATTCACGGTCTGAAGCGCCCAATCCACAATGGTCAGTGTCCGCAAACCCAGGAAGTCAAACTTCACCAGACCAGCTTCTTCTACGTCGTTTTTATCAAACTGAGTAACCACCCCTGTTCCATCAGGGTCACAGTTAACAGGTGAGAAATCGGTTAATTTGGTCGGCGCAATTACCACACCACCTGCGTGTTTACCGGTTCCTCGAGTCACACCCTCCAGTTTTAAAGCCATCTCCCAGATTTCCTGGGCTTCATCATCCGTTTCCAGAAACTCTTTCAGTTCTGCAACTTCTTCAATGGCGTCTTTCAGTTTCATGCCAGGCGTGGCCGGAATCAATTTTGACAGTCGATCGGCCAAGCCATAAGACTTGCCCTGAACACGGGCCACATCACGAACCACCGCTTTTGCAGCCATGGTGCCAAAGGTAACAATCTGAGAAACCGCTTCTTTGCCGTAATTATCCGAAACGTACTTAATGACCTTATCACGATTATCCATACAGAAATCGATATCGAAATCGGGCATAGAAACACGTTCTGGGTTCAGGAATCGCTCAAACAGCAAATCGTATTCGAGCGGGTCCAGATCGGTAATCTTTTGAGCATAAGCCACCAAGGAACCGGCACCGGAACCACGGCCTGGCCCAACCGGAATGTCGTTGTCCTTACCCCACTGAATAAAGTCCATTACGATCAGGAAGTAACCCGGGAAACCCATCTGAAGAATAATATCGAGTTCAAAGTTCAACCGGTCGTAATACGCTTGACGACGTTCTTCATAATCAGGCGCAGCTTTATCTAAAATCACCTTCAGCCGCTCTTCCAGCCCCTCCGCAGACAGCTCCCGGAAAAACTGATCCATGGTTTTGCCTTCCGGAACTGGAAATTCCGGCAGATAATAAGTCCCTAACTTCACTTCCAGGCTGCATCGTTTGGCAATTTCAACGGAATTCTGAAGCGCACTGGGGACATCTGAAAACAGCTCAGCCATTTGCTCAGGTGATTTCAGGTACTGTTCTTCGGTGTAGTTATGCGGTCGTCTTGGATCAGAGAGTGCGAAGCCTTGGTTAATACATACCCGCGCCTCATGGGCCTCAAAATCAGTGGCTTCAATAAAACGAACATCATTGGTCGCAACCACAGGCAAATTCAACTCTGAGGCTAATTCAAGCGAACCATGCAAACTTTCATCATCGCCATCACGACCACAACGATGCAGTTCAAGATAAAAACGATCTTTAAATAAATTCGCCCAGTAAACGGTGCGCTCCCTGGCCATGTCGAGATTGCCCTTTCTCAAAGCAAAACCAATATCGCCGTCTTTACCACCGGAAAGTAAAATCAGCCCTTCATTTTTTTCTTCAATCCAGGCTTTCTTAGCAATTGGCACTGCGTCCCTCTGCCCGACCAGATAAGCATCGGACAGAATTTCAGTCAGATTACGATAACCTTTTTCATTCAGGCACAATAAACAAATCCGAAATGGATGATCCAGGTCTTCTTCATTTTCCAGCCAGACGTCAGCGCCCATGATTGGTTTAAGGCCACTACCTTGCGCACCCTTATAAAACTTCACCAGACCAAACAGATTTCCCTGATCCGTTAACGCCACCGCTGGAGCATTTTGCTCCACGCTTTTCGACAACAGAGATTTGACTTTAACGATGCCATCAATAAGAGAGAATTCCGAATGAACTCTCAAATGAACGAAGGGAACAGATGACATGAAAAACTCCAGGTAACAGACTAAACAGAATTAATAAGAAACAGACAACGAAGCACGCCAGAATACCATAAACACCCTTAGTCAAAACACGCTAAAAATCTATTTGAATCAGAATAACGAAAGATTCTTTTGAACCGGGCCGAAACTGCGCCGGTGATACTTAGTCACACCGTGTTTTTCAATGGCTACGATATGCGCCTTGGTTGGGTAGCCTTTGTGTTTGGCGAAGCCATACTCAGGAAATTGTTTATCCAAGGCTACCATTTCACGGTCACGAGTTACTTTGGCTAGGATAGAAGCGGCGGCGATCGCCTGATGGCGGGCGTCGCCTTTAACAACTGCCTCAGCCGGACAAGATAATTCAGGAGGAATCCGGTTGCCATCAATCAAAGCAAATTCGGCCTTAGGACTTAACATATCAATTGCCCGTTTCATCGCCAACATAGAGGCATTCAGAATATTGAGTTCATCAATTTCCGCCACAGAGGCTCGGGCTATGCCGTAACTCAATGCTTGATCAATAATCTGGTCAAACAATAACTCTCGTTTTTTTTCACTGAGTTTTTTCGAATCATTTAAACCTTCAATGGGCCGTTCAGGATCAAGAATCACCGCAGCAGCCACCACATCCCCGGCCAAAGGGCCGCGACCGGCTTCATCCGCACCCGCCAGCAACAAACCTTTAAACTCAGGAACGAAAGGATCTAAATCAGCCATATTATTTTCCGATCAATGCCAGGACAGCAGTAGCCGCTTTTTCATTTCCACCTTGCTGCAACAATGTATGAATGCCATAAAACTCATCAACAACCGATTTATATTTTTCAGGATGCTGTAATCGATCAAGCACTTCTGCCGATATATTTTCAGGTGTCGCATCGTCCTGAATCAATTCAGGCACCAAGGCTTTATTGGCTAACAGATTAGGCAAAGAAACATAGTCAATTTTGACGATTCGTTTGGCAATCGAAAACGTCAATGACGCCATCTTATAAACAACAACGATGGGTCGCTTATGAAGTGCCGCTTCCAATGTAGCAGTACCGGAAGCCAAAGCGATCACATCTGATGCAGCCATCACTGTTCGACTCTGGCCGTCAACAATGTGAATATCTTTTCCTATCCCGGACATGGTTTGTATGGCTTCAATTTGAGTTCTTCGTAACTCGTTAGCCGCCGGTAACACCAACTGTACTTCAGGTATGACGGCTTTTATCTGATCCGCAGCCCGCAATAACGTTGCCCCAATGTACTTAATTTCTCCACCGCGACTGCCAGGCAGAATCCCGACCACAGGACGATTCACGTCCAACCCCAACGCCTGACAGGCTTCATTCCTATCTGGATTCATTTCAATATCATCGGCCAAAGGGTGACCAACAAAACACTCTTTCATCTGGTGTTGCTGATAAAACTTGCTTTCAAATGGCAGCAAGGTCAGCATCAGATCCGTACTCTCTTTGATCTTAAAGATACGTTTTTTACGCCATGCCCATACAGACGGACTCACATAGTGGGCCGTTGGAATGCCCAAAAGCTTGAGCTTCTTCTCCATGCGTAAAGTAAAATCCGGGGCATCAATTCCGATAAACACATCAGGCGGATTTTCTTTAAAGTGGCGATACATCTTACGGTGAATACCAATCAGCTCCCGTATGCGCCCAAGCACCTCAACCAACCCCATCACAGAAAGTCTTTCCATTGGAAAGTGAGAAGTAAACCCTTGCTCAATCATCAAAGGGCCACCAATGCCCTCAATAATTGCGTCGGGGTATCTGGCTCTTAGAGATTTGATCAAGCCAGCTCCCAAAATATCACCTGACGCTTCACCGGCAATGATGCCTATCCGTAAAGGTTTACTCATACACTCACACTCAACACAGGAAAATTGGTCACAAAAAAGCCGCCCCATCCGGACGGCTGATTATAAACACGACTTAAAATCTAACGGGCAATACCGCGCGTTGATGCCAGCACGGAATCTAAAAAGACTTTCACAGCAGCGGACTCTGCGGCCATCGGCTCAATTTCTTTCAGGGCCTCTTCAAGTCGTAAACCCTGACGGTAAACCAGCTTATAACAGTTTCTTAAGTCACGAATATCTTCTTTACTGAAGCCCCGACGCTTTAATCCTTCGATATTAATTGCCGCCGGCTTCATCGGATTACCATTCCCAATCACATACGCAGGCACATCCTGATTCACAGCTGAACCACCACCGATCATAGCGTGCGCGCCGATTTTTGAGAACTGATGAACCCCTGTACCACCGCCCAAAATAGCCCAATCGCCAATATGAACATGTCCGGCAACTAAGGCATTATTCGCCACAATACAGTTATCACCCAAAATCACGTCATGTGCAATGTGGGCATAACACATCAAAAGATTACCTGATCCGATCTGGGTCAGACTTTCGTCCTGAATCGTACCCCGATGAATCGTCACCCCTTCACGAATGACGTTATTATCACCAACCTTTAACCGAGTCGGTTCACCTGCGTATTTTTTATCCTGGCAATCTTCACCAACACTGGCGAATTGAAAGATCCGGTTATTTTTGCCAATTTCGGTTGGCCCTTTCACTATCACATGAGGACCTATTACCGTTCCTTCACCAATAGTGACATCAGGACCCACGATACTCCAGGGCCCGATTTCTACACCTTCAGCGATGTTCGCACTAGGATCAATTATTGCTCTTGGATCAATCAAGATTTACCTGCCTTTCAACACACATAATTTCAGCCACACAAGCGACTCGTTCATTTACCAAGGTACGACATTTAAACTTTAGCAGATGATGACGACATTCAATAAACTCTGCTTCATGGTCTAACCTGTCTCCTGGAAAGACCGGTTGTTTAAACCGGACTTTATCAGCACCAGCAAAATAATATAAAAAGCCTTCCGATGCCTTTTTATTTTGTAACTGATACGACAAAATACCTGCGACCTGAGCCATAGATTCAAGAATCAACACCCCAGGCATGATGCTATGCCCGGGAAAATGACCATCAAAAAAAGGTTCATTCACGGTAACATTCTTATAGGCTTTGATTGTCTTGTTATCAAAGTCCATCTCCGTAACCCGGTCCACTAACAGGAACGGGTAACGGTGTGGTAAGCACGCTCTAATTTCTTCGATATCCATATCTTAGGCCTCACTTACTCAATCGTTTAAATTCACATTAACCGTTTAAGGCTTCCAACTGCTTTTCTAACTTTTTAACTTTTTTCGCCATCTCATCAAGCTGTTTAAAACGCACCACGCTCTTACGCCAGTCAGAGGCTTTCTGCATGCCCGTCCCCGAGGCATACGTTCCCGCCTCCTTGATAGAACCCGTTACTGTGGTGGTTCCCACAAGCTGTACGCCGTCTGCCAATTTAATGTGACCAGCAATCACCGAGCCGCCGCCAATCATGCAATAGCGACCAATTTCAGTACTGCCTGCAACGCCAGCACAACCAGCCATTGCGCTGCCAGTACCAATTTTCACATTGTGAGCAATTTGAATCTGATTATCCAAAATCACGTTATCTTCGATGATGGTATCGTCGATTGCGCCTCGGTCGATGGTTGTGTTGGCACCAATTTCAACACGGCTACCAATTTTCACCCCACCAATTTGTGCAATTTTATGCCAGACGCCTTTATCATTGGCATAACCAAACCCATCACTGCCGATCACTGCGCCGCTTTGAATCACTACCTGATCACCCATTTCAACACCGTGATAAACAGTAACTCTCGGAAACAAGCGGCAATTCGCACCCAACTTGGACCCGGCACCAATGGTTACGTGCGCCATTAACTCTGTGTCATCGCCAATGACAGCATCCTCATCAATGACCACATACGGTCCAATGATCACATTTTGACCAAGCGTTGCAGACTCAGCAATGACCGCAGTCGAGTGCACTTGGGGTGCTCGTTTGGGCGCAGGATCAAACAAATGCGATAATTTCGCGAAGGCCAAATAAGGATTCGCCATCACAATGGCTGGCCCCTCAAACAAGTCAGCGTGTTCTTCCGTTAAAATAACAGCCGACGCTTCGCAAGTTTTCAGTGCAGGAATATACTTAGGATCACTCAGAAAGGTAATATCGCCTGACGCAGCTTTGTCCAATGCCGCCAACGAACTCACTAGAACCGATTCATCACCTCTTAGTTCGGCCCCTAAAAATTGAGCGATGTCAGAAAGAGTTTGCGCCATGTTCAATTCACCTTATGATCCGTTGTCAAAATTTCAGAAACTCAATAAGAGATTTACCGGATAAAAAGAAACGCATATAAGTCAGACTTACATGCGTTTTTTCTTCCAATACGTTTCAGTTATTTAGCTTGATTGCTGTTCAGCTTTTCCAATAACTTTAAAGTGATGTCCAAGTCCGGGCTCACCCACAAAGTTGCTTCGCGAGTCACCAACAAATCAATTTTTAATTCGTCTACCAGCTCTTTCAAAGCCGCATCAATGGTCGCTTTATTTTGACCCAGAAACTGCTTTTCACGCTGAGCCTGCATTTTCTGAAGTTTCTGAACAATGTGCTTATAATCTGCTTTTTTACTTTGAATTTCTTCAAACAAACGACGCTTATCATCTTCCGTCATCAGCATGCCATCACGCTGACCTTTTTCTTGTTTGGCCTTAATTTCCTGTTCAAGCTGTGTCAAACGCTCCTGTTCAGGTTTGAATTCATTTTGTAATTCAGCCACTGCCGCTTTCGCCGCTGTTGAAGACATCAGTGCCCGATAGATATCCACCACTGCAATATTGGCTTCAGCCGAGGCCAACGAAGGTAAAACAGCCATCATACAAACAGACAAAAAAGTAATTAGTTTCTTCACAATTAAAGTCCTTAACCTTGTTATTATTGAATATTAAAATGGTCTTCCCAAGGCAAATTCAAACACCTGAGTATCGTCACCATCCTTGTCATTAAGCGCCTTTGCCAAACTGAAAGACAGCGGCCCAATCGCAGTCACCCACGATAATGAAACACCTGCTGCCGCACGTATTTCTCCTAATTCGAACTCATATTCAGTGCGGTTAGTATCAAACACCTGACCGGCATCTACGAAAAACGCAGTACGGAATGAGCTTTGGTCATCCACAAACGGTAACGGGAAGATCAATTCAGCAGAGCCTTCCATCAAGACGTTGCCGCCGAACGGGTCATCGTCACCCACCTCAACCGTTTGATAGACTCCATTTTCATCAATCACATACGCAGGATAAGAGTCACAATCTCCATTATCACACTGCTCAACAGCTGTTCTTGTTGCATAGACTTCAGCAGGAGTCGTTCTTGGTCCTAACGAGTTAGAAGCAAAACCTCGAACTGAGCCTATGCCGCCTGCGTAATAATGCTCCCAGAACGGCATGGCACTGGCATCACCGTAAGAGTCGCCATAGCCCAGCTCGGTACGGAACCTCAGCACGTAATCGTTCTTCTTGGTCAGCGGCTTAAACAACTGACCTTTATAGGTCAATTTATAAAAACTGACGTCACTGATCGGCGTCGCCACCTCTAAAGCCAACGATTGCGAAGCGCCCGCCGTTGGCATCAAACCACGATTCAAAGTAGAGCGAGACCAGGAAGTAGTGATCGAGAAATCCCGAAACAAATCACCCTCCTCATCAATAAAACCACCGGCTTCTTCAGAAGGTCTATCAACAACGCCAAGACTGCAACTAGGGTCATCAAACTCACAGATAATATTATTATTTGCTGTAGGGTCACTGCTGCCAGCAGTAGAGTCCGTGGTGTAGTGCTCATTCACATAATGATCAACCCCATCAAGCGGGTCAGGCGAGCCTGAAATTTCCTGGGCAGGCTCTGAACCCAGCGTAATTTCCGTCTGAGATACACTGAAGTCCAGATTGATTCGCTCGACGTTGCTGATTGGATAACCAAAGTTGACACCACCACCAAAACGGTCGGTCTGATAGCTGGAAATGTCGGCTTCGCTGTAATCCGTTTCCTGATAGAACAAATTAAATCCGCGACTGATGCCATCCACCGTAAAGTAAGGATCAAGATAGGAGAAGTTCACACTGTTTCGGAAGTCGCTTCGGGACACCCCGAAAGACACACGATTACCCGTGCCCATCCAGTTATTCTGGCTGACACTGGCGCTTAGAATTAAACCGCTTGATTGAGAGAAACCAACACTGGCGGTTAAGCTGCCTGAAGACTGTTCTTCCACTGAATAAACCACATCAATCTGATCCGTAGTACCCGGCACAGGCGGCGTTTCAACGTTAACGGTTTTGAAGAAGCCCAGACGCTCCAGACGTGTTTTGGATTGTTCAATCTTATTGGTCGAAGCCCAGCCGCCTTCCAGCTGACGCATCTCTCGTCGAATCACTTCGTCTTTAGTTTTGGTGTTACCTTTGAAAGAGATACGACGAACGTAAGCACGTTTGCCCGGATCAACAAAGAAAGTAATATCGACTTTATTTTCGCCAGGAACCTTTTGAGGAATGCCATTAACGTTAGCAAAGGTATAACCCTCATTACCTAAACGCTTGGTAATGAAATCGGAACTTAGGGTCACTAACTGCCTTGAGAAAATCTGTTCTGAATCCACCAAAATCAGGCGACGCACTTCTTCCTCTGAAACAACCACATCACCAGCCAGATTCACTTCATTGACAGTGTATTGCTCGCCTTCAAAGATATTGATGGTGACGAAGATTTCAGACTTATCCGGGCTGATGGAAACCTGGGTGGATTCAACACTGAAGTCGATGTAGCCGCGATCCAAATACCAGGACTTTAACTTCTCTAAGTCACCAGACAGTTGCTCACGGGAATAGTTACCTGAACTGGTAATGAAGGACATCCAGTCTTTTTCAGACAAATCAAACTGGTTCAAAAGGTCTTCGGATTCAAACGTTTCATTGCCCACAATATTTATGTGAGTGACCGCCGCCAAAGTTCCTTCTTTAATATCGATGTTCAACGAAACGCGGTTTCGAGCCAACTCTTCGATATTAACTTTAACATCGGCATCGTAGCGACCTTGGCCAATGTATTGTCGCTCAAGCTCTTGTTCAATCAGTTCAATGGTCATCCGCTTAAACAAACGACCTTCAGCCAACCCGGCCTGCTCAAGCCCTTTGGTTAATTCTTCATCGGGGATAGACGAGTTGCCTTTAAACTCAATGCCACTGATAAAAGGTCGTTCCTTCACTTCGATGATCAAAACACTGCCTTCCCGGCTTAACTTGATATCATCAAAAGATCCGGTTTTATACAAAAGCTTCGTTGCTTCTGCCAAGCGGCGAGGATTGACTGTATCACCAACGGATACAGGAAAAGACGCAAATACACTACCAGCAGTCACCCGCTGAAGACCATCTACCCGAATATCAGTAACAGTAAACGCATTTGCAAAAGAAAAAGACGGTAAAAAAGCCAGAACAAAAAATAAACGTCGAAAACTAAAATTCAGCACGCAACAACATCCCTGAATAGAATAGGGTTAACTTCCAATAAACCAGCGGCTTATATCATTAAATACGGCAAATATCATGAGTGTGCCAATCATTAACACACCGACTTTTAAACCTAACTCCTGAATACTTTGAGAGAGGGGTTTGCCACGCGCAAACTCTATTAGGTAATACACCAAATGTCCACCATCCAATACCGGGATTGGCAACAAATTCAACACACCAAGACTGACACTGACGTAGGCAAGGAAGGACAGAAACGGCACCAAGCCATAACTTACAGAATCGCCTGCAACTTTTGCGATGGTAAGCGGGCCACTGATGTTCTCAACGGAGATCAAGCCGGTAATCATTTTCCATATAGACTCAAGCGTCAAAACAGACATGTCCCAGGTCTTGATCACACCCAATTGCAAGGATTCAAAAAAGCCATACTCCAGCTCAATCAAATACTCTTCCGGCCAGCTGACGGTCTGAACCGACGCACCCATGTAACCGATCTGTTTACCCGAATCATTTGACTTTGAACCTGGTGTTAAGTCCAAATTCAAAGACTGACCTTCCCGAAGTACTTCAAGTGAAAGCGTCTTACCTGGATTGGCCTGAACAAGTTCAACCACCTCACGCCAGTCAGCCACCTCAGTATCATTGATAGCAAGCAAGGTATCCCCGGTTTGCAAACCGGACGCATCCGCCGCACTTCCTTTAACCACTTCATTTAAAACCGGCGGAATAGGCAGTTGAAACGGTTTAATACCCAGCGATGTAAAAGGGTCTGGGTCCCGAACACCCTCTTGCCAGCGATCGATCTTCAAGGTGTGATTTGTTGGCCAACCATTTGAGCTTTCGGTAACCATCTGAATTTCGCCCGATTCACCTATCCGGCGAACCAGTGCCAACTGTACCTGAGTCCAGTTCAGTACTTGTTTACCGTCCACTTCAGTGATAACCTGATCTGGAGTTAAACCTGCTTTACTCGCAATTGATTCAGGAACCACCTCACCAATCATCGGCTTTACTGTAGTGCTGCCAATGCCAAACACAGCCGCATACAAAACGATGGCTAACAAAAAGTTGGCAATCGGCCCGGCCGCTACCACCGCAATACGTTGCAATACAGGTTTACGATTGAATGATTTATCTAACTTTTCCGCTGGAATATCACCTTCCCGCTCGTCCAGCATTTTGACATAACCGCCGAGAGGAATCGCCGCTACCACAAATTCAGTGCCGTGCTTATCGGTCCATCGAAACAAAGGCTTACCAAAGCCGATAGAAAATCGCAGAACTTCGACACCGCAACGTCGAGCCACCCAAAAGTGCCCAAACTCATGAAAGGTAATCAATACCCCCAGAGTTACCAGCGTTGCCAAAAGCATTTGTAGCATATTAACGACCGTCCAATTTTTCTATTTGTTTTTTGGAAACTGTCCTAGCCAGAGAGTCCGCCTCAAGAATTGAATCCAGACTGTCTACGTTTCGATTTTCAATTTCGTTAAGAGTTCCCTCAACCACACGAGGAATATCCATAAATGCGATTTTTTTCGACAAAAAGGAGGATACTGCAATTTCATTCGAGGCGTTTAACACCGCTGGTGCTATGCCCCCAACACGAAAAGACTCCATTGCGTGCTTTAAACAAGGAAAACGAACCAAATCCGGCTTTTCAAAATTCAGCTGAGCCACTTCAAACAAGTCAAGCGATTCAACCCCGGAGGCCAAACGCTCAGGCCAGGCCAGGCCATATGCAATCGGAGTCCGCATATCCGGGTTACCCATTTGCGCGATAACGCTGCCATCAACATATGACACCATCGAGTGGATAACACTTTCTGGGTGAACAACCACTTGCACTTGATCTGCCGAGCAATGAAACAACCAACACGCTTCAATCAGTTCCAACCCTTTATTCATCAAAGAAGCGGAGTCCACCGAGATTTTCTGCCCCATTGACCAATTTGGGTGCGCCACCGCTTGAGCGGGTGTCACAGAATTGAGTTGATCCAGAGTAAACTGGCGAAAAGGGCCACCAGAGGCCGTCAACAGTATTTTCTCAACACCGGTATGTTGATCAAACCGACCATTGGGAAGACATTGAAAAATGGCGTTATGTTCACTGTCAATGGGCAACAGAACCGCGCCGGACTGCTCTACAGTCTCCATGAATATCTGACCAGACATCACCAAGGATTCTTTATTGGCCAGCAATACCCGCTTCCCGGCCTTCGCGGCTGCAAGATTAGGTAATAGCCCTGCCGCCCCAACGATGGCAGCCATGACCACATCAACAGATTCATGAGAAGCAATATAAGCTAATGACTCACTTCCAAATAAAACCTGTGTATCCAAGCCATCCAGTAAGTGTGTCAGTTTCCTGGCAGAAGCTTCGTCTGCAACTACAGCATAAACAGGAAGGTACTGCTGACAAAGGGCCGCTAACTCATCTACTCTGGAAAAGGCAGAAAGCGCAAACACATTGAATCGATCTGAATGGCGTTTAACCACATCCAGAGTGCTTAAACCAATACTGCCCGTTGCGCCTAATATTGTGATCTGTTGAGGACTATGCATAAATCAAAAAGTCAAACCAGATATAAGCAACAAAAGTGCAAACACAGGAGCGGCTGCTGTTAAGCTATCCACACGATCCAACACGCCGCCATGACCAGGAAGCAACTGACTGCTGTCCTTAATACCGCGATATCGTTTAAACATACTTTCCGTCAAATCACCCAGTACAGAAACCGCAATCGTCACCGCACTGACCAGTGCAAGAATAATTAACTGAACAGGTGACATCCCGACAAAAACACCCACACTGATACCAATAATCATGGCAGAAACCATTCCACCCCAAAAACCCGCCCATGATTTGCCAGGACTTACTTTGGGAGCCAGCTTACTTACCCCCCACTTCTTACCAGCGAAGTAAGCTCCAACATCAGCCCCCCAGACCATCAAACATAGGTACAGCAAAACAAGCTCACTGTTTTCCTGAAGTTTCAGCCAAAGCAGACCTTTCCAGAAAGGAACAATTACCAGTACACCAATAGCAAGGCGCATCCACTTAGCAGCCCACAGCGACGCCAACCCAGGATAAGCCAACACCAATACCAGAGCCAAACCCCACCAGGCAATACCGATACTCAACACATTAATGCCCGGCGCGGTATAGATTCCAAACATAGCCAAACCGATCACAACCGAATACGCCACTCTTTTTAATTGGCTCTCAAAACCGGCCAGATTTGCCCACTCCCAAGCACCAATCATAGCCACAGCACCTACAAATAAAGCAAAATACTCGTAAGGCAAAAAGAAAATTCCGCCAATGGCCAACGGAGCCAACAACAATGCAGTGATAATTCGCTGCTTTAACATAACAATTCCTTTCCTATATCCCTAAAGCGTCTAGAGTAAAGCCATTCCTACGGCCATCACAAACCTGAATTCGATTCCACTTGTTCGCACGTCATACCAAAACGTCTTTGACGACGACCAAAATCTGCTATTGCAGCCAACAAAGCTTCTTCTTTAAAGTCAGGCCAATACAAATCACTGAAGTACAGCTCGGCATAGGCAGCCTGCCATAGCATGAAGTTACTTATACGGGTTTCACCACCGGTACGAATGTACAAGTCAGGAGCAGACACCCCCGACAGGCCGATGTGGCTTTCAAAATAATCACGACTTATGTCCTCAGGTTTAATCTTACCCAAAGCAACATCTGTCGCGCATTGCTGAGCGGCATTCACAATATCCCACTCACCACCATAATTTGCAGCAATCACCAAAGTCATTGCATCATTATCTTTTGTTTTCTGTTCTGCTTCATGAATATGGGCCTGCAATGTATCGCTGAATCGCGACTTGTCACCCATAATTCTCAGACGAATGTTGTTTTTATGCAGCTTTCGAACTTCGTTTTTCAACGCCAAAAGAAAAAGAGACATTAACCCCTTTACTTCATCTTCCGGCCGATTCCAGTTTTCACTACTGAAGGCAAATAAAGTCAGACTCTCTACCTTTTGAGACAAACAGGTCTCTACAACATTACGAACCGCATCCAAACCGGCTTTATGGCCAGCAAGCTTCGGTAATTTACGTTGTTTGGCCCAGCGATTATTACCATCCATGATAATGGCAATATTCTTCGGCGTTATTTTCTCTACTGAGTCAGCAGTCATAATAAACAGTCAATAAAAAATAAAAACATCAATACCAAAAAAACAGGTAGATACTAAATACCTACCTGTCAGTAACACAACTCAAACTGAGCCAGAACCGGTTTAGATTTCCATCAAATCCGCTTCTTTTTTAACAAGATCCGCATCCACCTGAGCGATGAACTTATTCGTGATCTTTTGAACTTCATCTTCTGCACGACGAGCATCATCTTCAGTCAGCTCTTTCTCTTTAAGAAGATCTTTAATATCCGAGTTCGCATCTCTTCGGGCATTTCGCACAGATACACGCGCCGTCTCTGCTTCAGCACGAGCCTGTTTGATGTAGTTCTTACGGGTTTCTTCCGTCAATGCCGGCATCGGCACTCGAATCTTATCACCATTAGTCGATGGATTAAGACCCAGATCAGCCTTCATGATCGCCTTTTCAATTTCAGGCACCATCGGCTTTTCCCAAGGCACAACCGCTAAGGTTCTGGCGTCTTCAACGTTGATATTCGCCAATTGACTTAACGGAGTATCAGCGCCGTAATAAGACACCATCACACCATTTAGAATACTTGGGTGCGCACGGCCCGTACGAATTTTAGCGAACGCGTTCCCTAACGCTTCAATGGACTTTTTCATCCGATTTTCAGCGTCCTGCTTAACTTCATTAATCATTCTTCGCCCCTTCAATTAATGTGCCTTCGTCGCCACCATTAACTGCGGTTAACAGTGCACCAGGCTTATTCATATCCAACACTCGAATTGGCATGTTATGGTCACTGCACAAGCAAATAGCAGTCAAATCCATCACACCCAACTTACGTTCTAACACTTCATCAAATGACAAGCTGTCGTATCTTACTGCATCTGGATTTTTAACCGGATCATCCGTATAAACGCCATCCACTTTAGTTGCTTTAATCACAACGTCAGCTTCAATTTCAATACCGCGCAAACACGCCGCTGAATCCGTAGTAAAGAACGGGTTACCAGTTCCTGCAGAGAAAATCACCACATCACCCATATTCAGGTAACGCATGGCTTTTCTGCGGTCGTAGTGCTCAACCACACCACTCATTGGAATAGCAGACATAACATGAGATGAAATATTCGAACGCTCAAGCGCGTCCCGCATGGCCAGGCCATTCATAACCGTTGCCAACATCCCCATATGATCACCAGTAACACGATCCAGGCCTGCTTCACTTAAAGCAGCGCCACGATATATGTTACCGCCACCGATAACTAAACCAACCTGGACACCAATACCTACCAATTGACCTACAACCAAGGCCATATCATCCAGAACTTTCGGGTCAATCCCAAAATCGCCCTCACCCATGAGAGCTTCACCACTCAACTTGAGCAGAATACGCTTATATTTAGCTTGACTGTCTTTGACGGGCATAAACCTAATCTCGCATATTTTAAATCACGCGCAAGTATACACGATTTCAAAAAAAAAGCGTCCAATGGACGCTTTTTCGAACAATCTAAGCAAGAACTTATTTACCTGCCAATTGCTCCGCAACTTCTTGAGCGAAGTCTTTCTTCTCGACTTCAATACCTTCACCCACTTCAAAGCGAACAAAAGTAACAACCTCAGCGCCAGACTGCTTAGCCAATGCACCAACAGTTAACTCAGGGTTTTTAACAAAAGGCTGCTCAACCAAGCTATTCTCTTTCAAGAACTTCTTAATACGACCACCCATCATTTTCTCAACGATCTCTGCCGGCTTGCCTTCCATATCAGGCTGCGCCTTAATGATCTCTTTCTCTTTTTCTACTTCCGCGTCAGACATATCCTCTGTTTTAACGACACGAGGATTAACTGCAGCAACATGCATAGAAATGTCTTTTGCCAACTCAGCTTCACCCGCAGTCAACGCTGTTAGCACAGCAATGCGGTTGTTTGAGTGAACATAACCATCTACCAAAGCGCCTTCAACGATCTGAAGACGACGAACTGTCATGTTCTCACCGATCTTCTGAACCAACGCCTGACGAGTTTCTTCCAACTCACCAGCCATCAAAGCTTCAACATCTGTTGATTTTTCAGCGAACGCCTTATCCAACACACTGTTTGTTAGCGCAAGGAAAGCTTCGTCACGAGCAACGAAGTCCGTCTCACAGTTTACCTCAAGAATCACTGCGTACGACTTATCTTCAGCAACTTTAACTGCAACAACACCATCTGCCGCTGTGCGATCTGCTTTCTTAGCAGCCTTCAAGCCAGAGTTTTTACGAAGGTTTTCAATCGCTAGATCTACATTACCATCTGTTTCTTTAAGTGCTTTTTTACACTCAAGCATACCTAAACCAGTACGCTCACGTAATTCTTTAACCAATGCAGCTGAAATCGCCATATCCATCAACCTCAAAAAATTTAAACGAAAAACTAGAAATAGGGGGCAAGCCCCCTATTCACAGAAAAAGATATGAAACTTAAGAGACAGAAATATTATTCTGCCGCTGCCGCCTCTTCTTTAACTTCAACAAACTCATCAGCTGATGAATCAGATGCTTCAAGAACAGTGTTAGCCACAGTCTGAGCATACAATTCGATTGCACGAATTGCGTCATCATTACCAGGGATTACAAAATCAACCCCATCAGGATTACTGTTTGTATCAACGATACCAACAACAGGAATGCCCAACTTGTTTGCTTCGTTAACTGCGATACGCTCATGATCAACATCGATAACGAAAAGAATATCAGGCAAACCACCCATATCCTTAATACCACCAATGCTTAGCTCAAGTTTAGCCATCTCGCGCTGACGCATTAACGCTTCTTTTTTGGTCAACTGGTCGAAAGTACCATCTTTAGACTGCTGCTCAAGCTCACGGAAGCGACGAATTGACTGACGAATTGTCTTATAGTTAGTCAACATACCACCCAACCAACGGTGGTTAACGTATGGCATACCACAACGAATAGCTTCTTCTTTCATGATCTTACCAGCTTGACGCTTAGTACCCACGAAAAGAACCTTATTCTTGTTAGCTGCTGCTTTTTTAACGGCCGCTAGAGCTTCATTAAACGCAGGAACAGTGTACTCCAGGTTAATGATATGAATCTTGTTACGAGCGCCAAAAATGAACTTACCCATTTTTGGATTCCAGTAACGAGTTTGGTGACCAAAGTGAGCGCCTGCTTTCATCAGGTCGCGCATAGAAATCTGAGACATCTTAACTACCTATATAGTTTGGGTTATTCGTCCGCACCCCCAACCATCCCAACCTTAAAAAAGGCACCCGGGCTAGCTCTATGGAAGTACGTGTGATGTTCCGCTTAAATAGCGGGCGGCATTTTATACCACAAAAGCCGTTACAAATAAAGCCAAGATAAGCCTGACACCATCTGTTTTTTAATCCGTCTGTCCGCTAAAATGAAACGCAATTTATTAATCATATGACGTTTCAGCTTCTCTGATGATCATGGAAGCGATACAAGAATCACTAGGACTCTCTCAATACAATGACTGCCACCATCAAAACACCAGAAGAAATTGAAAAAATGCGCGTAGCAGGACGTCTTGCTGCTGAAGTCCTGGAGATGATCGAAGAACATGTAAAACCCGGCATATCCACTGGCGAGTTGGACCGTATTTGTCACGATTACATCGTCAACGTTCAAAAAGCCATTCCGGCCCCTCTCAATTACAAAGGGTTTCCGAAATCCATTTGTACCTCGGTAAACCACGTCATCTGCCACGGCATTCCAAGCGACAAGAAAATCCTGAAAAACGGTGACGTCATCAACATTGACATCACCGTCATTAAAGATGAATACCACGGCGACACCAGCAAAATGTTTTTTGTTGGCAAGCCCACGGTACAAGCGGAGCGCTTGGCGAGAATCACTCAAGAATGTCTGTACATAGGCATCGACATGGTTAAGCCAGGCGTACGATTAGGGGACATTGGCCACGCCATCCAAAAGCACGCCGAGTCAAATTATTATTCGGTTGTTCGTGAATACTGCGGCCACGGCATTGGCAAAGTTTTCCATGAAGACCCACAGGTCATGCACTACGGTAAGCCAGGCACGGGCATGGAATTAAAAGAGGGAATGACGTTTACCATCGAACCCATGATCAATGCAGGCAAGCGCTTCACCAAACTATTGCCTGACGACTGGACAGTTGTCACAAAAGACCACAAGCTATCCGCCCAATGGGAGCACACCCTCGCCGTTACCGCAGATGGCGTTGAAGTACTTACCAAACGCAAAGAAGAAAATTTCTGATTCATACATTCAGCAAGTGCCCGACTGACTGACACAGACTTAGTCGGGCCTCCAAGTGAGACCTTCGAAAATCATGAATACATATCAGCCAGACACCTCTCTTTTTTGTAATGATTTTTTCAATAATTCCCTCTCATTTGGCAATTCCATCATCCAAACTCTCAAGCAACAAATTTCTGATGCCAACGACCGGCTCGACCAGCGTTTTAAGTCAGAAGAAGACATTCACCACCTGATTTATGATCGAGCCTGGTTTATTGACCAAATTCTGGAAAAAGCCTGGGAACACAGCTCACTGAACGAAGTAGCCACCGCCTCACTGATCGCCGTCGGGGGTTATGGCCGAGGTGAACTTCATCCGAAATCAGACATTGATGTCCTGTTATTATTTGATGCGACCGAACCAGAAGCCCATCAGGAAGCCATAGAAACCTTCCTAACTCTGTTATGGGATCTCAACTTAAACATAGGTCACAGTGTTCGGACCATTACGGAATGCAAAGAAGAAGCAGAAAAAGACATCACCGTCACCACAAACCTCACCGAAGCCAGAACCATATCAGGTAACGAAGATATTCTACTTAAAATGACATCACTCACTGGCCCATCTTTCATCTGGGACAGCAAATCATTTTTTCAGGCCAAATGGGAAGAACAACAGCAACGTCATCGAAAGTTTAATAACATCGAATACAACCTTGAACCTAACATCAAAACTTCGCCCGGTGGTTTAAGAGATATCCAAACCATCATGTGGATCACCAAACGTCAGTACGGTGCCAACACCATGAGCGAACTGGTTCGATTGAGCGTTCTCAACGAAGAAGAACTGGACATGCTGACGCGTGGGCAGGAGTTCCTCTGGCAAGTGCGTTATGCGTTACACATGATCACCGGCCGCCCGGAAGACAGATTATTATTTGACCACCAACGAAAAATTGCTGAGTTATTTGGCTACCAGGACAACGGCAGCCGCCTGGCCGTTGAACAGCTCATGCAAAAATATTATCGAACGGTGCTCCAATTAGGCGAACTGAACGATGTCATTATCCAGCACTTCAATGAAACCATTCTGTTAGCAGACGAGCCAGATGAAGTCATTGAGATCAATGAACGCTTTCAAATTCGCAATAAATTCATTGAAATCAAAGACCCCAAGATTTTCGCCAAAGAACCTTCCTCCATGCTGGAAATTTTCCTGCTTATGGCGAGAACCGACGGTGTAAAAGGCGCAAGAACCACCACCATTCGAGAACTACGCAACCATCGTCACTTGATTGATGACAACTTCAGGGCCAATCCAGTGAACACCAGCATGTTCATGGCCCTGATGAAAACCAAAACCCGCTTGGTTACTCAGCTTTGGCGCATGAGAAAGTGGGGCATACTCGGTCGCTACTTACCCGAATTCGCCAGCATCACTGGCCAAATGCAACACGACCTGTTCCACATTTACACTGTAGACGCCCATACATTGCAGGTCGTCAGAAACATGCGTCGCTTCCGGTTTGCAGACAACAAAGACCAGTTTCCCCTCGCCAGCCGCTTAATTCATGAAGTTCCGAAGGTTGAACTGGCATACATCTCCGGCCTCTATCACGATATCGCCAAAGGTCGCGGAGGCGACCACTCAGAACTGGGCGCCATCGACGCCAGAAAGTTCTGTGAAAAGCACGGATTAAACAAATGGGAGACCGACTTAATTTGCTGGCTGATCGAAAACCACCTACTGATGTCCATGACCGCCCAAAGAAAAGACATCAGCGACCCGGAAGTCATTCAGGAGTTTGCAGAAAAAGTTCAGGACAAAATCCACCTGGACTACCTGTTCATTCTTACTGTCGCCGATATTAACGCCACCAACCCCACACTCTGGAACAGTTGGCGGGCCGCGCTCATGAGACAACTTTACACCGAAACCTGGCGAACACTGCGACGCGGGTTGGATCACCCAATCAATCCTCAGGAATACTTACAGGATCGCGAAGAAGCCGTGTTGGAACTGCTTCTTGACAAACCATACCGAGAGCAGCAAATCCGAGACCTTCTGAATCAATTAGGGCAGGATTATATGTTCCGGAATACACCGGGTGAGATTGCCTGGCACACAGAAGCCATTCTGGAACACAAAGACAGCTCACAACCCCTGATTGAACTCATGGAAACCACCGACCGCGAACATGAAGGCGGCACTGAAATATTCATTTACACCAAAGACGAGCAGCACCTATTTGCAGTCACCGCCTCCGTCATGGAGAACCTGAACCTCAACATTCAGGATGCTCAGGTCATCATTTCAGACAATGGTTTTACCGTAAACAGCTTCATCGTTTTGGACGACAACGGCGACCCCATCGGGGAAAACTCATTACGCATCGAAGAAATCAAGTCCAGCCTGATTGTCGCACTTGAAGACTCCAGCAACTACCTGGATCTCATCAGTAAACGAACACCAAGACAATTAAAACAATTCAAGATGCCCACTCAAGTCGTCATTCATAACGATCCAATCAAACAAATGACCGTTCTTGAGGTAACAGCTCCGGATCGCCCCGGCGTTTTAGCCATGATTGGCCGCGTCTTTGTAGATTTTGACGTTCGAATTCAGAACGCCAAGATTGCCACACTCGGCGAGAAAGTGGACGATTTGTTTTATCTGACCGATAACGAAAACAACCCGATCAGCGATCCGGAAATTTGCAGGCTACTTCAGCAAGCCATCTGCACAACTCTGGATAAACACAGCAACAACCAATAAACGCTGACATTAAAAACATACAACAACCAAAAAGCCAATTTGACTCGATACGCTCCATCAAGGACAAAAAATGAATCCGGACTTAAACAAACTGCAACCTTACCCATTTGAAAAGCTGACAAAACTGAAAGCCGGAATCACACCGCCAGCCGATAAAAAACACATTGCCTTATCCATAGGCGAGCCTAAGCACCCTGCGCCTGAGTTTGTTCTAAAAACACTGATAGAATCTTTACCGGAAATGGAAAGATACCCAAGCACGAAAGGCTTGCCCGAGCTGAGAGCCACTATTGCTGACTGGTTGTCCAACCGCTTTTCGATCAACACGGTAAACCCGGAAACACAAGTGCTTCCTGTAAACGGCACCCGTGAAGCGTTATTTGCTTTTACACAAGCCTGCATCGACCGTACGGCAGAAGCACCCACTGTCATCAGCCCCAACCCATTCTACCAAATCTACGAAGGGGCTGCGTATTTAGCAGGTGCTACACCAGAGTTTATCCCCTGCCTCGAAGACAACAACTTCAACCCCGACTTTGGCCAAGTCACTGACGATCAATGGAACAACTGTCAAATCCTGTTCCTTTGTTCACCGGGAAATCCAACCGGAGCGGTACTTCCCAAAGAAACACTGACACAACTGATCCAACTATCAGACAAACATGACTTCATCATTGCTTCGGACGAGTGCTATTCCGAAATTTACATTAATGAAGACGAAAAACCTGTGGGGCTGCTTCAGGTTTGCGCTGAATTAAACCGAACCGATTTCAAAAACTGCGTTGTTTTTCATTCATTATCAAAACGCTCTAACTTACCAGGCCTGAGATCCGGGTTTGTCGCAGGTGACGAAGCCGTACTTTCCAAATTCCTGCTGTACCGTACTTACCACGGCTGCTCAATGGGCATTCATCATCAACTCGCATCCATCGCAGCCTGGAAAGATGAAAACCACGTCAAAGAAAATCGGGTTCAATACCAGCAAAAGTTTAAAAAAGTGTTAGAAATTCTTAAGCCAGTCATGGACGTTGAGCAAACCGACGCAAGCTTTTACTTATGGCCAAAAACACCGATTGATGAAGAAACCTTTGCACAACGCCTTTTTGCCGAAGAAAACGTCACCGTACTACCAGGCAGTTATCTTTCCAGAACAATCAACGGTATCAACCCTGGCAAGAACCGCATCAGAATGGCGCTGGTTGCCGAAGTGGACGAATGCATTGAAGCTGCACACAGAATCAAAAACCTAATTTCCAGACTGTAACCCAATCGAGGTCTCAAATGTCCACCACCATTTATGGTATTAAAAACTGCGACACAATGAAAAAAGCTTTTAAGTGGCTAGAAAGCAACAACATTGAATACAGCTTCCATGATTATAAAAAAGCAGGTCTGGAAGAGTTACAAGCCAATGAATGGGTCAACGAACTCGGCTGGGAAAATGTGATCAACAAGCGAGGCACCACCTGGAGAAAGCTTGATGATACAATTAAAGACACCATGAACAATGAAACAGCGGTTCAAGTCATGATAGAAAACCCTTCCATCATAAAAAGACCACTGTTAATACACAACGATTCGAAAACCCTTGGTTTCAAGGAAGCCGAATACCAAACTATTTTCGGCTAATTTTAAGTACCCTTTTACTCGTAATATTAAGTCAATTCACTAGGAGACAACATGGCTTTTGCATTTGCAATCGGTGTAGGCACCAAAAATGAAAAAAACGAATGGCTAGAAACTTTCTTTCAAGCACCGGTTCTTTCGCCATCAAAATCAATCATTGAAGCCGCCAAAACCACGCTGAACTACGAAGGTGGCAACGCAACCATTGAAGCCAACGCAGACCTTTTGGCCAAACTGGCCTCTGCACTTGAGTCCGAAGGCGAAGCCTCTCAGGCAGAAGTCGCTAACATCTGCGCCAAAGCTTCAGCACCGACAGTCATTGTTATTCTGGAAAGCGATGAACAAGCAGAAAGCACTCCGGAAGTGTACTTAAAGCTTCATTTGCTTTCTCACCGTTTGGTTAGACCGCACGGCGTGAACCTATCTGGTATCTTCGGATTACTTCCAAATGTGGCCTGGACAAACCTAGGCGCTATTGACCTGAACGAACTTCCTAAAAAACAACTGGAAGCCCGTGCAAAAGGCGAACTGATCCAGGTTCAATCGGTTGACAAGTTCCCTAAAATGACAGACTACGTGGTTCCGTCCGGCGTGCGTATCGCAGCCACTTCACGTGTACGCCTTGGCGCTTACATTGGCGAAGGCACAACCATCATGCACGAAGGTTTTGTTAACTTTAATGCGGGCACAGAAGGCACTTCAATGATTGAAGGTCGAATCTCTGCGGGCGTTATGGTTGGTGAAGGCAGTGACTTAGGCGGTGGTTGCTCGACCATGGGAACACTTTCTGGCGGCGGCAACATCATTATTTCTGTGGGCAAAAACAGCCTTCTTGGTGCAAATGCGGGTATTGGTATCCCAGTTGGCGATCGCTGTATTGTTGAAGCCGGCCTTTACATCACGGCAGGCACAAAAGTTATTATGCTTGACGACCAAAACCAAGAAGTCGGTGTAGTTAAAGCGCGCGAACTGGCAGGTAAAGATGATTTACTGTTCCGCCGTAACTCACAATCTGGTGCAGTGGAATGCAAAACCAATAAATCAGCCATCGAGCTGAACGAAGCACTGCATGCCAACAACTAATTTAGATTAGTTGCTCCCTTGAAAGCCCCCGAAAACACCCCGTTTATCAGGGGCTTTCATCTTTATTTCCCGACACTTCATCCGATCAGTAGTAATAAACTACTCTACATTTCTTAACCAACCATCTGAAATTTCAAAATTTTTGCATTGCGTCTCATAAATGGATTAAGTAGCATCACTAAAAATAGACTATCATTAGATGCTAGTCCGCATATTTGCCTGCGCAGGAATAATTATGGAGAATTCGAGAATGTTAACGTGCAGTTATCGCAGTATTATATATATCTTTTTTGCCTGGATGCTCGCAGCCTGCGGCGGCGGAGGCGGTGGTGGTGTTGATGCCAGTGATGGGAATATTGGTGGAGATTTAGCCGAACTTACGATTACCCCTGATATTACACCTTTCACTGAAGGGCTCCCTTTTTCAATTGATGCGGACTCTCAGCTTACTATTCGAGCTACAGTAACAGATGCATCAGGTGCTCCAGTAACTAATGCTCAAGTAAGTTATTCTATTGATGTAGGTAATATTGATACCTTATCCACTATAACTAATAGCAGCGGTATTACCGCTACAGCTGCTATTCTTTCTGCTGGTGCTACTGGTTCTGCAACTGCAGGAACTCTTAGAATCACAGCAATTTCCGGCTCTTCCGTTGGAGTAAAAACTGTACCGTATATTTCTGCTGAAAACGGGGAGGACTCGCCAGTCACACCAACACCATCTGACACTACAGTAGAATTAACGTTCTTAAGCGCTTTCGATGACTCCACAACCCCCCCTACAGAAACAGCATTTCTATCACAGCAGTCAATACCCTTTGGCGACACAATATTTGTTAAGGTTGTTGTATCACCTGCCCAAGCAGGAACCCCATCAGTTGCTATCAGCTCAACCACTACATCTAACGGATCAACGATTCCATTTGGCTCCCTAGATACCACATCTCTAGAAATAACAACAGATTCAGGCGGTGAAACAAGCTCAGGTGTAGTTGCATTAAGGCCTGGCGACCAAAGTGGCACAGCTTCAATTACCGCAACATTTGGCGAGTTTTCTGATCAAGAAGATATTTCAATCATCAACCCATCCATTCTGATTGGTTTTGCTAATGACGACAACTCAATTAACACCAGCTCAATTAAAATTAACGATGATGATTCATTGAATAGCGTAACTCTGTCCTCTGGAGGGACCGCACTTCTTGCAACAGAAATCTTTATTGAAAATACAGCAGGCACGTTTACCCATAGTGGTAACAACTATTCAAGATATACTCAGTCGGCAAAAATCGACTACACTTCAAATTGCGCAACAACGCCTGACTCACAAAATCCAGCAATTAATAGGTCATCTATTAGCTACTCATCCAGTGACAGCAACACCATCAGCGGCGTAACCTTAGCCACCTATAAAACTGTCAGCTGTACATCAACCGATACCGTTCAGGCTTCTACAACCATCAACAACACGCTATTCACTGCAACCACTGCAATTAACTTTAACCCTCAAGTTGCAAACTTAATTGAATTTGTTGATGTAAAAGATTCCGCAGGAAACAGTATTAACAGCATTGCCTTGCAGGGGTCACCATCAGTAGTTCCTCAAAGCGCTCAAGTCACTTTTAGAGTCTTGGATGACAGCAACCCTGTACAAGGTGTCAAAGTATTTTTTAGTTTAACTACGTCAAAAGGCGGTGTTAGGTTATCTACTGATGATCCTGACACTGTCACCTATCCTGATGGTATTCCTCTTTCTACTGACGCTGACGGCGAAGTCACTGTTATCGTCACCTCTGGAAATTTACCTACAGGCGTAGCTATTAGCGCAAGAATTGAAGACCCTACCGATCCAACGAACAATCCGAACAATGATGTGATTGATGGCGAAGTTATTCCTGTTACCTCCACTGCACTAGCTGTAAATACGGGCATACCTCATCAAGGAGGTTTTACAATTGCTGCTGATAATCGAGTACCAAATGCGTTTGATTATCAAGGCGTACCTGTTGAGCTAACTGTTTTCGCTACAGATGTAAGCGGTATAGCTGCACCAAATGGGACATCCATTAATTTTAAAACTGAAAATAATGCCGGACAATTGGTAAATGAAAATACTGTAGATTCAAATAACTGCCTAATTAATAACGGGAGTTGCAGTATTACGTGGAAATCACAACAGCTTTCAAACAAACCTGATGTTAGCCAGGCTATAGATAAATTCATTGATACAGCAAACCCAATCAGCGGTAAAAACATTAATGATGTAGACATTTTACTTGCTACGCTTTCTAACGGTAAGACACTCTACCAAGCAATTGTAGAATTTGGAGATGACATAGTCACGTCAAATACTGAGGTCATTCCTGTTAGCCCTGGAACCTTTACGACAGACCTTACCAGCTTTGGGATCACAGCAAACGACCTTTTGACTGACTCAACCAGCAGTGAAAATAGCTTAGGTTCTACTTATACCACGTTAATTGACTTAAGTGCTTTTGACGCTTCTCCTGTACCAGTGTTAAGACATCAGATGCCGAACGATACTCTGATAGCAAATTACACAATTGCCGATGTACTTGCAGCCGAATCAATTGCTTCATTAACATCTATGAATATTTCAACTCTTCCATTTTCTTCCTACATTAGTAATAAAAATGACCGTTACGGCAGAGTTCAAGTTCTTTCCTGGACTACAGGTGAAGAAACATTTACTGACGATGGTGGCGACGGTTTGTTTAACGGAAACCTTGCAGCAGAAGAAATTGATGATTTACCTGAAGCATTCACAGACAACAATCAGGATGGTGTTCGAGATCAAGACCCTGGCGTAAACCTGGAAGAGTTTGAAGACTTCAATGGTAACACCACTTATGACGCAGCAAATGGCATCTACAACGGGTTTAGGTGTGATGATGCTGCACGTACTGCAGGTCACTGCCCCGACATCAATAAACTAGTAGATGTACGCGCCTCAGCAACAATAATCGCGGCAACTAAATCTCTGAATCTTGCATTTGTCGCTCCTGGCACAGACCTGACACTTGCCGACTACAGAGGAACTAATACATTTAGACCTCTCACTCAGAAAAGCGCTATCTATAAAGGAATGCTAAGACCTGTAACCAACGGAGTCAAGTTCGACGATAACGGAAATATAACGGAAATCAATATCGATGAAACTCCCAGCAGCAGTTTTACTTTTACAGTGATTGTTTATGATGAAAATGGGAATCCTCCTCCGTCAGGCACAACCATTGATGTAGTCGCACCTACAACTGCAAAGCTTGATAGCCCAACTGCGACGCTGACCACTCCCTCTACAGATGACCCTTATTCTTTTACAGTAACGATCTCCAGAGATCCCGATGCTGAAGATACTAGCTCTGGCCTAAGTATTACCTGGACAACACCTGCCAACGTGTCAGGACCAGCACTTTCGGCCACCAGAACAATAACCATCGCTCAAAACCCTTAAATAGCCCAAGCCCCTCCCCGAGGGGCTTTTTCTTTTCTGCTCATCTTCCTGTAAAATCCCCATCTTATTATTCACCTCCTCATTGTGAGCTTAAGATGTCCAACGTTTCTTCAACACCTCTGTCCCCAACACTTGATCTGGCTTTTGATTTAATCAGCCGTGATTCCGTCACGCCAGACGATAAAGACTGCCAGCAAGTCATGATTGATCGCCTTGAAAAGTGTGGTTTTAAGATTGAGAAACTGCGTTTTGGGGAGGTTGATAACTTCTGGGCTCGCCGTGGTGAAGGAGAACCCGTACTGGCATTTGCAGGCCATACCGATGTGGTACCTACTGGCCCACTTGAGAAATGGGACACCAACCCATTTGAGCCAACCATTAAAGACGATGGCATGCTTTATGGCCGTGGTTCTGCTGATATGAAAGGTTCGCTTGCAGCTATGGTCGTGGCTGTGGAACGCTTTGTAGAAGAGCATCCGAATCACATTGGCTCGGTTGCATTCTTAATCACCAGTGACGAAGAAGGCCCGGCCAAAAACGGCACGGTAAAAGTGATTGAGCACCTACAGGCTCGTGGTGAACATATTGATTGGTGTATTGTCGGTGAGCCATCAAGCACCAACCAGTTAGGTGATGTGGTTAAAAACGGGCGTCGTGGTTCCTTAAATGGTTACTTAACGGTTAAAGGTCAACAGGGGCATGTTGCCTACCCGCACTTGGCCAACAACCCGATTCACATGCTGGCCGACGCCCTTTCTGAGCTGACTAACCATGTATGGGATAACGGCAATGAATTCTTCCCTGCCACCAGTTTTCAGGTAACGAACATTGAATCAGGCACTGGAGCCACGAACGTCATTCCTGGTGATCTGAAAATGGTCTTTAACTTCCGCTATTGCACGGAAGTGACGGCCGAACAGCTAATGGAAATTACCGACGCCATTCTTAACAAGCACGGCGTTGAATTTGAAATTGAATGGGCCTTGTCTGGTCGGCCGTTTTTGACTTCCGGCGGCTCATTGATTGAGGCGGTTAAACACAGCGTCGAAAAAATTACAGGTTATCAGCCAGAGCTATCCACATCCGGTGGTACTTCAGACGGCCGCTTTATTGCACCAACGGGTACTCATGTGGTCGAGCTGGGCCCTTCCAACGCCACCATTCATAAAATTAACGAATGCGTGTGTGCAGAAGACCTCAACCTTCTGACCGATGTTTATCAGCAAATACTGACGGACTTACTGGCAGAAGGTTAATTTTGCGATTATTAAGACTGATTAGCCCCCGAGGTCTTACATCGAGTGAGATATTCAAACGTTTCGTTATCTCCGTCTCGGTGTTTGCGTTGGGCGCTATGATGCTCTTATTGGCAGAGTCAAACATAGAACCGTCCATCAAACAGGAAGTTGTCGCTCTCATAGGCGTAATATTAGCCAGTCTTGGCGGGGCTTATGCTTTCATTCACTATCTGGCATTACTATTCTCAAGATTGAGAGGCAAATAACTACATGTACCCAGACATAGAAATTTACATCAAGAATACAAGCATCGAAGACATCACGGCCTGGCTGACGTCTGAACTGGGAACCACCAAAGACCTGGGCATCATTAAGTCAGGGCTGCACCACTTCACAGTGGAATATCAGGATAAAACCTTACCTGTTATGATTTTCCCCAACGCTGTGGGTAAAGCCTGGACCAGCGTCTGGTTTGATACTGCAGACACCCCGTGGGATGACGATCTGACTTGCGGAACTGTTGCTGCAAAAGCACTGGAGACGGAAGTGCGTTGCACCAGAAGTGGCTGGACTGAAGACCAAGATCCTGACGAATGGACTAAGATATCCGCCACCGGCGAAACAGAGGATTTTCTTTGGAAAAAGTAAGGTCGGCTTAGAAGCAAAAATTAAGACCTATATTTAAGAAACTAAGCTAACGAACCTAAAACGCCTTTTTAGTGTAGATATCGAATCGTCCTGATTTACCTTTTATTTGCACCGAAGGCGTTTTCCCTGCCAAAAACGGTGCAGCTTTTGGTCTCTTAACCACTACTCGATGCTTTGCAATCCGAAACGCTGGGTCAAATAACTGGTCAGCGTCTTCGTCACCGCCTATCAACTGCTTAAAAACGCGCATTTCTTTTTTCACCAGTGCCGACTTATTACGATCAGGAAACATCGGATCAAGGTAAACCACATCCACACTGTTATCTTCATAAGCACCACTGCCAGAAATGAAGTCCTCGGTGTGAAGCTGCATTCTTCCAGCAATGGCCATTACTTCAACCGACATACTGGCCCGATCCAATCCATCAAGCAATAATTCTCGCACCACAGGGTTACGTTCAAACATTTCAACATGACAGCCCAGCGCGGCCAAAATCAAGCTGTCTCGCCCAAGCCCTGCGGTTGCATCAATGACTGAAATCACCCGATCAGCCGCCACCTTACTTAAGCCAACGGCTTTAGCCACTTGCTCGCCTTTGCCACCACCATGCTTCAGGCGATGCACCATGGTATTTCCTTCGAAAGAAACGACCACAGGCCCCGGAGCTTTTTTCCCCACCGCTTGAAGCGACACGTCATCAGCAAAAATGAGCGCCTGATGCTTTTCTGCGTCCAATAAAGACAGGTCCAACTCAGCATCCCCTTTTATGCCAATAAGCTGCCCACCATGGGATTCAATATAAGCTTTGGCTTGAGCTTCTCTATGAGGCGTAGCCAAGACAAGTAACGCCTGCTTGACCCGCGATGGCTGAATCTTAACAACTGACCCCACAACAAATCGCCCCTATTACTCTTCTCTGACCCAGTGCATTAGATGGACTGCACAGGAACCCAATACGCCGTTGCAATTAAGCAGACACCCAGAACACAGCGATAAATTACAAACGGCATGACACCAATTCGGTTAATGAAGACCAAAAAAAGCTTAATGCACAAATAAGCACTGATTGCTGCCAATAAAGCACCGACGCCCGCTGCCATGAGCGAAGCATCGCCGCCTTGTTCGGCCAGATCTTTTCCTTTAAACAAACCGGCGCCCAATATCACGGGTATCGACAGCAAGAAAGAAAAACGCGCAGCACTGTCTCTCGTCTGCCCTAAAAATAAAGAAGCCGTCATGGTCACTCCTGAGCGAGAAGTCCCTGGAATTAAAGCAAATACCTGCGCCAAACCCACTGCAAACGCACCTTTGAATCCTAAAACTTCAAGCGGTTCTTTTCTGGAACCGGCTTTATCCGCCCAAAGCAGTAACAAACCAAAGAAAATAGAAGCTGCACCAATAACTAAAACCGAACGCAGATTCCCTTCAATAAAGTCTTTCAATGTTGCACCAAAAATCACCACAGGAATGGTCGCAATAATAATCCACCAGCCCAACTGCGCTTCTTTGGTAAACCCTTTTCCTGCAAAGCTTGCAAACCAAGCCACTGCTATTTTATAAACGTCTTCCCGGAAATAAATCAAAACAGCGGCCAATGTCCCCACATGAACGGCCACATCAAAAGTAAGCCCCTGATCTTCCCAGCCGAACAACTGAGCAGGCAAAATTAAATGCGCAGAACTGGAAATGGGTAAAAACTCAGTCAATCCCTGAATCACTGCCAAAAAAACTACTTGAAACCATCCCATCGAACTCTCCTTTCTGGTGGGAAACCATCGACCATTAGACTATTTGTTTTGATCAGACTTCTTTTTCGCTACGTTATTTCTCACGTACACTGGCTCCACCTGATCAGCACTTTGCCATTGCACCAAGTCAGCGTGAGCAAGTGCGTAGTCAATCATGGCGTCAGCCCTTGGTCTTTGTTCTGCATCCTGAAGAACATCCGACGACAACCCCACAAACTGGTTTTCGTAAACAAGCCCTGTCCCCGTGATCGCCTTAACGCCTTCAAAAGTAAGCTGATCCGCCGATGTAACATTCGGCCCTTGGTTCAGTTCCAGCCCATTACCGGTTATGGAATAACGCGCCCAATACAACTCATTCATACGAGCATCAATGGTCGCTAAAACATAGCCATCGGTCACGGATTCACTTTTAGCCACTTGATAGGCCAGTGCTGCCAATGTCGAGATAGCAGCGACAGGTTTATTAACTGCAAAAGCCAACCCCTGAACCACACCAAACGCAATTCTTAATCCGGTAAAGGAGCCTGGCCCAGCGCCTACAATAAAGCCTTCAACGTCCGCTATTTCCACCTCATTACTTGCCAGTAAATCCTGAATCATCGGAAGAATATTCAACGTATGTTCTCTGGGTAATAACTTGTGGGATGCATGAATAACCCCGTTATGGAGTAGCGCCACAGAACAAGCATCTGTAGAAGTGTCTACAGCCAAAATGCAAGATTTCATAATATTTTTTAGTGTGAAGTAGAAAGTAAACAGACAAAGAAAAGGCCCAAAAACAGAGTGTTTTCAGACCTTTCAAGCGTATCAAGTTATGTCAACTAGCCTTTTAAAGCAGCCATCACTCGATCACTGATTTCAGCAACAGCACCGACACCCGCCACCTTATGCAGCTTAGGAGCTTCGGAATCGGCCGCAGCCCAATCAGAATAATAACCAACCAAAGGTTTTGTTTGCTCATGATAAACGGCCAAGCGCTTACGCACTGTATCTTCGTGGTCATCATCACGCTGCATCAAAGGTTCACCCGTGACATCATCCTTACCTTCTTCTTTTGGCGGATTGTATACAACATGATAAACACGGCCGGAGTTTTCATGAACGCGGCGACCACTCATACGCTGTACGATTTCTTCGTCAGCCACGTCAATTTCAAGAACGTGATCAATTTTAACGCCTGCATTCTTCATTGCATCCGCTTGAGGAATGGTACGCGGGAAGCCATCAAACAAAAAGCCGTTGGCGCAATCGTCTTCTTTAATACGCTCTTCGACCAATGCAATAATAATGTCGTCAGAAACCAGTCCACCAGTTTCCATAACTTCTTTGACTTTTAAGCCTAACGGGGTGCCAGCTTTTACTGCTGAACGCAACATATCACCTGTAGAGATTTGAGGAATTCCGAATTCCTCGGTAATATTTTGGGCTTGAGTCCCTTTCCCTGCGCCCGGAGCGCCTAACAGAATAACTCGCATAGGGTTCACCTAAGTTAAATAAAATTGGCAGGAATTATAGGTCTTTATATAACGATTATCTAGACATCAATTGGGATATAACCAATAAGCCTGACTTTACGAAATTGAAGACTTGAAATAACAACACTGATAGTAGAATTTTTTCCTTTACAATTTCAAACATAACTTTCAAAAACGACCACATTAACTTTGAAATCTTGATCTAAACTAATGATTAGAGAGATAGAGTTAACGCAAACGGGATTGAAGTAATGAAAAGACTGCAAGCCTTACTTGAAGAATGGCAATCACACTCCATTCAGAATTTGGAAGAAAAAGAGTTTTCCGTTAAGTTGTCGAAACAAGATGCCGCCCGCATCAATGCACTGTCCGATCTGTACCCCAGATTAAGCACTCAGGACGTAGCCCGAGAATTGCTTCACATTGCGCTGGATGAAGTAGAAGCGTCCTTTCCTTACGTCAAAGGCAAGAAAGTGGTCGCAGAAGATGAAGAAGGCGACCCAATTTATGAAGATGATGGCCTAACGCCCAAATATTTACAGCTCACCCGAGAGCACATTAAACGCTTAAAAAGCGCTGCCAATTGCAATGACAGTGAGTCAGCGTAATACGTTACTCTGACTTATCTGAATTATTCGGCCTTTCAAGTTGTTTCACTCTCGACCAGTAGTTGTCTTGCTGGTCGAGTGAAAGCGATGAAAAATCCACACCATCCTGCTCCGCCAATGCTTCCATTGCTCTGAACCTACGTTCAAATTTCAGATTCGCTTTAATGAGCGCCGTTTCTGGGTGCACTTTATGATGCCTCGCTAAATTAACGCAGCAAAATAATAAATCGCCAATTTCCTCCTCCAGATGCGCCTCATCTGAGGCTTCCTCAACTTCCTGAAGTTCGGACAACAACTGCTTTTTAACGGACTGAACATCATTCCAGTCGAAGCCAACGGAAGACGCTTTTTTCTGTAGTTTCCAGGCTTTAATTAAGCCAGGTAAACCATCAGTGAGATTATCCATCGCGGATGGCTTTCGTTTACCAAGATCGCGTTTACCAAGATCGCGCTTACCAAGCGACTCATCCCGCTCCTGATCTTTAATCGCATTCCACTGCTGATGTAAGTCCTGATCCGTCAACAAAGGTTTTTCAGGAGAGCTTAGACCCTCCCCGACACGTAACTCACCATCAGGAAAAACATGAGGATGACGGCGTAACATTTTAGACACTAAGCCATCAATCACATCATGAAAATCAAACCAACCTTTTTCGTCTGCCAGCTTGCTGTAAAAAATGGCCTGAAAAATCAAATCTCCAAGCTCTTTTTTTAATTCATCCCAGTCCTGTCTGGCAATGGCGTCAGCAACTTCATAAGCCTCTTCCAATGTATGAGGAACAATAGTCTCAAATGTTTGCTTTTGATCCCAAGGACAACCGCCCTCAGGATCTCGCAGCTGAGCCATCAAATGAATCAAATCGTCCAGATTATAAGCCATTCGCTATAATTACCTTAACCTTCGCTGTGTCGATGTGCATCGATAATGTTCGGCAGCATATCGATTTTAGTGATGACCCGGCTCAAATCTGAAAGATCTGAAATTTCTGCGGTAATCACCATCGTAGCGATGTTTTTATCCTTATTAGAGCTGGTATGCATGGCGGTCAGGTTAATTCCCTCGTTCGCCAACACCAAAGTAATATCACGCAACAAGCCCGCTCGGTCATAAGCTTTGATCTTAATATCAACCGGGTAGGTGTCGGTGGGTTCAACCCCCCAATCCACCGAAATCATTCGCTCGTCATCCGTTTTGCGTAAATACAACACATTAGGGCAATCTTGACGGTGTACACTGACGCCCTTACCTCGCGTGATGTAACCCACGATCGGGTCACCCGGAACCGGTTTACAACACGAAGCCAGGCTCGTTAACAAACTACCAACCCCTTGGATCTGAATATCCTCTGTGCCACGAGGCTTAGGCGCACGCAAGTTTAGCGGTTTCGGGTGCTCTTCCGGCGTCAGGAAGGACTGAGCGGCATGAATCACTTGCCCCAGCCGAAGATCGCCGGCTCCGATGCGCGCAAACATATCTTCTTCGCTCTTTAAATCCACCTTTTTAGCCAGTTCTTTCAGGTTGATTTTCTGAAGGGAAACTTTCCGCAGTTCCGGCATCAAGAGTTCACGACCATCAATAATATTCTGGTCCCGAGCTTGCTCTTTAAACCAGTGCTGAACTTTGGCTCGCGCACGTCCGGTATGCAAATAACCCACGTCTGGGTTTAGCCAATCTCTGCTTGGTTTCGCTTCTTTGGCGGTAAGAATCTCTATTTGTTCGCCCGTTTTAATTTTATACGTCAGCGGGACTATCTTTCCATTTACCTTCGCTCCCCGGCATGCGTGCCCAACTTCCGTATGAACACGGTAAGCAAAGTCTAACGGGGTCGAGCCCGCAGGAAGGTCCACCACATGACCATCCGGAGTAAACACATAGATTCGCTCTTCAGAAACGCCTAAGTCCAGGTCATCACCAAGACCATCCAAACTCCCCATGTCGTCTTGCCATTCAAGAACCTGACGCAACCACATGATTTTTTGTTCATAAGAATCTTGCTTCGACTTGGTGTCCGTTCCCTTGTACAGCCAGTGAGCACAAACGCCCAGCTCCGCTTCTTCGTGCATGTCTTTAGTACGAATTTGCACTTCAAGTGTTCGGCCCTGATGAGTGATCACAGCGGTATGCAACGAGCGATAACCATTAGGTTTCGGTTGCGCAATGTAATCATCAAACTCCTGCGGAATATGTTTCCATATCGAATGCACAATGCCCAACACCGCATAACAGTCCCGGATTTTGTTCACCTGAATACGAACGGCACGAATATCATAGACCTGATCAAACGGTATCTTCTTGCGCTGCATTTTTCGCCAGATACTGTAAATATGTTTCACCCGGCCATTAATTTCAGCTTCGATACCCATACGGGAAAAGGACTTTTGCAGCATATCGATCACATCTTCGATGTATTTTTGACGATCGATACGCTTCTCTTCCAGCAAACTCGCAATACGTTTATACGCAATGGGTTCCAGGTAACGGAACGATAAATCTTCCAATTCCCATTTAATATGACCAATACCGAGTCGGTGAGCTAACGGGGCATAGACATGAAAAACTTCTTTCGCCACTCGCATTTTTCGTTCACGTGAGGCGTTTTTAACCGCTCGAATCGCACAAGTTCTTTCCGCTAATTTAATCAGTGCCACTCGAACGTCATCAATCATGGCCACCAACATCTTCCGAATGTTGTCCATCTGGCTTTGTTGTTGACCTAAGACCATCTGGTCGGTCGGACTGATTAAAGTACCAATGGCCGCCATTTTAAGGACACCTTCAATCAGGTCAGCGACGTTTTGGCCAATTTCATTACGAACGCGCTCAATGGATATGCGCCCCTCACGGACAGCTCTGTAAATAATCGCTGCAACCAAGGTGTCCTGGTCTAACTGAAGATCCGCAAGGATTTCGGCCATTTCAATGCCGACGTTCATGCAGCCGTATCCATCCGGCCACGTGTTTTCACCCAAATTTTCGTCAAACTGAGCAACTTCCGCTAAGTGACAAGCAAAGCGAATCTGGGCAATGTTCTGAACTTCAACTTTATCGGAGAGCAATTGGAGCCATTGTTCTGCATCCAAATGACCATTTTCTTTAAGAGGCTGGTCTTTCCGTACAGTCACCATAATCCAACATGTCCTTATGGAATAAGCATAAATCAGGCATTCTAATCGACTGAATGAGTTCCGTCGATGAACACCCCTCGTCTTTGGTTAAGCCTTTCGCTCAAACATGAGCAAAGTCTCAATATGTGAAGTTTGTGCAAACATATCAATCAACTGTGCTTGCGTTATGTCATACCCTTGGGCAAGAATTTCTTTGCTATCCCGAGCCAGCGACAATGGATTGCAAGAAACATAAGCAATTTTCTTAGCTCCGGTCCGGCCAATATGTTGTGAAATTAGCTCAGCCCCGGCTCTGGGCGGATCTAAAATAACTTTATCTGCGCCCTGATCGAGCCACCCCAAGGCATCTTCATCAAAAAGATCTTGTTTCACAGAGTTAACGTTAGACAATCTATTCTGTTTTGCATTCAGTTGGGACTTATCAACCATTTCAGCAATCGCTTCGACCGCCGTTACCGACTTTGCGACCCTGGCTACCGGTAAAGAAAAATTGCCCAACCCACTGAAAAGGTCTAACACGTGATCATCTTCGGTAATCTCCAACTGAGTAATCACCTCAGAAACTAAAGACTGATTCACACTCGGGTTTACTTGCAAAAAATCTTCCGGGGTATAAGCAATCTTTAAACCACCTTCAAGTTGGTACTCCGATTCATGGCCAGAAATAAGCGTTAAGGGGCCTTCTCCGACCCGGAACCACAGTGACACACCGGCGGATGCAAAGGCTTTAACCATATCCTGAATAACATCTTCGGGAATCGGCTTCATCAAACGAAAACAAACAGACCGTGCATCTTGATCAGCAATGCACTCTATGTGTGCAAATAATTGTAGACTCTTTAGGTAAGACGCATTTTGATGAAGGTCATTTAATGTACAATTGACTAATTCTAAAGCCGCCTGAAGCTCCGGGTGAACAACTAAACATTCTTCAAGTTCAATAATTTTTTTACTTTTAGCAGCCCGAAAGCCCACGAGTAGTTTTTGCTTACTCCGATCGAAGTAACAAGCCAATCGGATTTTCCGGCGATAGCCAAAACCTGTCGCAGTGTTCTCTGAGGCCTTAGCTACAATAGGCACGCCCCAAGGAATGTCATCACAACCCAAACTGCGGCTTAGCATTTGATTAACAGACGCTTGCTTGCTTTTGAGCTGACCTTCATGGTTTAAATGCTGCAAATCACAGCCGCCACAGAGTTGAAAAATTGAACATGGCGGGTTGACTCTGAGCTCAGAAGGTTCAAGTACCTTAAGCAGTTTAGCTTCTACACGTTTATTGTTTGCTGCAACAACTTCAGCTTTTATGAGCTCACCCGGCAATGCCCCTTCAATAAAACACGCACGCCCATCAACACGAGCAATGCCCCGCCCATCGTACCCCAAAGACTCGACCGTCAACTCCAGTGGTGTTTGATCTAAGTTCAGCGCGTCAGCGGCCTTGGGTTTTCGAAATCCTGATTTTCTGTGCTTCAAAGTTTTATCGGAACGATGTGATTTACGAGACATAACACTACTTACGGCTAATAATAAAATACGGCTAAAAATAAAGGCAGAGTAAAACCCATGGGTTCTACTCTAAACAAAGGAAAATCGATTTTACTGGCTGAAAACACCGGTAGAAAGATAACGATCGCCACGATCACAAATAATAGCAACAATCGTAGCATTATTGACTCTTTCAGAAAGGTCCAACGCTGCAGCAACAGCACCACCGGATGAAACGCCACAAAAGATGCCTTCTCGGGTGGCCAGGTCTTTCATCGTTTGTTCTGCTTTTTCCTGCCCCATATCGACTTTTTGATCCACCCGGAAGTCTTCAAAAATGGATGGCATATATTCCTGAGGCCATCGGCGAATTCCGGGAATGGCAGCCCCCTCTACAGGCTGCAAGCCTATGATTTGAATGTCCGGGTTTTGCTCTTTCAAATACCGGGAAGTGCCCATGATGGTTCCGGTGGTTCCCATTGAGCTTACAAAATGGGTAATCTGGCCCGAAGTCTGCTGCCAGAGTTCGGGACCAGTGGATTCATAATGAGACAAAGGATTATCAAAGTTACCAAACTGATCCAATACCCGGCCTTTGCCTTCTTCCTGCATTTTCAAAGCCAAATCCCGGGCGGCTTCCATCCCCGCCTCTTTGGTGACGGTAATCAGTTCCGCACCGTACGCAGACATCGCAAGCTTCCGCTCTTCACTCATGTTATCCGGCATGATAAGCACCATTCGATAACCCTTGATCGCTGCAGCCATGGCCAAAGCGATACCGGTATTGCCACTGGTGGCTTCAATCAATGTATCACCGGGCTGTATGTCTCCCCGTTGCTCTGCGTGATTAATCATGCTTAACGCAGGCCTGTCTTTGACCGACCCCGCCGGATTATTCCCTTCAAGCTTTACAAGCACCACATTACTAGGATTTGGGTTCAATCGTTGTAAACGGATAAGAGGTGTATTACCGACACACTGCTCAATCGTAGGGTAATCGTGATTCATGATATGGTGATCCAACTATTGCTTAACAATCAATTCATTAACTGGGAAGAGTGCGTTAAAGTAACTCTATATTAATTCGATGGCACATCATACGACGTTTAAGTGTCAACTAATAAGAATATAACGCACTATTTTTATTCATCTTAAGCATAATCCGTTTCAAAAAAGAGATATTCCATGAAAAACTGGGGCATTCAATCCCGTATATTGCTTATAACTTTACTGCCTTTGATCACGATTTCCTGCGTGTTAGGCGGCTATTTCATCAAAGTCCGATTGAATGACCTGGATACTCTTGTTGAGCAGCGAGGGCTAGCCACCATTCGTCAACTCGCACCGGCCTGTGAATACGGTTTAATCACCAACAACACCCAAGTACTTCAGAAAGTCGCCAACAGCACCCTGAACGAACTGGACGTCAGAGCCGCCAAAATTTACAACAAGTACCAACAGCAACTCGTTCACTCCGGGCCGAACATGCATAATGTTGAACGGGACAGTGAGCTTCCGCACGAGGTAACCATCTACCGTTATGGAGATACCATTCGGTTAATCACACCGATTTTCGCTCAGAATCTTCCTAACCTTCAAAAAGTTGAGGCCACCTTGAACCCGACTTTAGGAGAAGAACTCTTCTCTGAAAAAATTGGTTGGGCCGAACTTGAGCTCTCTCTAACCAATACTGAACTGAAAAAGTATCAGGCCTTACTGACTTCCTGCCTGCTCTTATTCTCTGGCGTATTGGTTTGCGCGGTCATTACTATTCGCTTTAGTCGGGAAATCACGACCCCTTTAATCAAACTGACTCACGCCGTCGAAAGCATTAAACAAGGTAATCTGGATGTACGAGTCAACTCTGAGTCGGGTGGCGAACTTCGGATTCTTGAAAGTGGTGTTAATTCAATGGCGTCCTCACTTAAAACAGCGTATGACGAAATGCAGCAAAGCATTGACCAAGCCACGGAAGATTATCGTCAAACGCTGGAACAAATTGAAATTCAAAACGTCGAGTTAAACCTGACTCGAAGAGAAGCGCTGAAAGCCAGCCAGATTAAATCTGAATTCTTAGCCAATATGAGCCATGAGATCCGAACACCACTCAATGGAATCATCGGCTTTACTAACCTCATTCTGAAAACGCAACTGACAGCACGACAACTGGATTACACCAGTACCATTAAAAAATCTTCAGAAGGCTTACTGGCCATCATTAATGATGTGCTCGACTTCTCCAAGATTGAAGCAGGCAAGCTGGTATTGGACAAAACACCCATGAACCTTCGGGATTTGATCGAAGAAATCCTGACCATGATGGCACCTGCAGGCCAGGATAAAAGTCTTGAACTTGTTTCACTGGTTTACAGCGATGTTCCCTCCGACTTGATCGGAGATCCATTAAGAATCAAACAAATCATTACCAACCTGGTTAACAACGCCATCAAGTTTACCAACAAAGGCAGTGTCATTGTTCGCACCATGCTGGAAGAGCAGAAACAAAACACCGTCACCTTAAAAATCAGTGTCACAGACACTGGCATTGGAATGACCGATGACCAACAACAAGAACTCTTCAGAGCCTTCACACAAGCAGATACATCAACCACTCGTCAATATGGTGGCACCGGACTTGGACTGGTAATTTCGAAAAAACTGGTCGAACAAATGAGTGGTGACATTGGCATTGAAAGTACCTTAAACCAAGGTTCCACCTTCTGGTTCACCATAAAAGTTCAAACAGAAGATGACGCATCGACCATTTACGAAATGAATCGCCTGATGAAGAAAAAAGCGCTGATTTTTGATACCCATCCAACCGCTCGATTAGCGCTTTCTCATGCCATGCAACAATGGGAAATGGAAGTTGATGAAGTGGACGACCTGGAAATTCTTGAAGAACTGGCGTTTCAGGCCAACAACAACCAGGCTCCGTTTGATGTCGTTGTATTAGGCATCGGCAAAGACCAGTTGGAAAACAAACAAATCATGGACTCTATCCGAAGAATCCAAGAGCACCTAAACCTGAAAACCATAGTTTTAATCAACACCACAGAACAACAGGCGGTACAGCGCTTCCAGTTGCTCAACGTCACCTGTTTGACCAAGCCGATTATTTCTACCAAGCTCCATGCTGCACTGATCAATGGGATTTTTGAGAAAAATACGCCGTTACTACCTCAGAAATCGGAGCCAACCTATAATGAACTATCCCACCCCGGCAAAGTATCCATTCTTGCGGTTGATGATAACGAAGCCAATTTAAAACTGATTAAGACACTTTTGACCGACATGGGGCACACCGTTTACGAAGCAAAAAATGGCGCGGAAGCGGTTGAGCAAGTTCAAATCAACACGCCAGATCTTGTTTTTATGGACATTCAAATGCCGGTTATGGATGGCGTCGAAGCAACAAAAACCATTCGTAGCCTCGATGAACGAAAATACCTGCAAATTCCTATCATTGCACTCACCGCCCACGCCCTTTCCGGGGAAAAAGAAACGCTGATTAAAGCGGGCTTAAATGATTACATGACCAAGCCCGTATCTGAAGATCAACTCATTGCAACCATCAATAAATGGGCCAATATTGAGAGTAATAACACAACCTCAAACACTTCACCGGGTGCTCAGGAAGAAAGAGCCCTGGTTGAAAAACCATTTACTCCGCCTGAACTGGACGAAACCTTGGTCAGTGTTGATATTCAGGAATGTATAAAGTTAGCAGCAGGCAAAGAAGATTTAGCCAGAGATATGCTGGGCATGCTGATTGAAAGTTTCCCCAGGGACATACCGCCAATCACAGAAGCGTTCGAGAACGATCAAAATAACGACCTTTTAAATACCGTTCATAAAGTACACGGCGGTACCCGCTATACAGGCGTTCCCAAACTCAGGAGCATTTGTCATGCCTTTGAAACCGCGATTAAAGAGAATAACGGTAAAGCCCAACTGGAAGTCTTTTACCGAAAACTCATTGAAGAAGTGGAAAGTGTAAAATTGTGGACTGAAAACAACGACTGGCTGGATTAAGCCAGCCGTCTTGCCTCGTGCGGGCTGAGTTGAACTTATGTGTTTCCAGTTCAACTCAGCAACAGGCCTTGTAAATGAGCTAAATAGCTAACGTTCCAGAATCACAAACCCCACAGCATAGTCCCGTTCGTCCGAAAGGGTAATATGCAGCGAAGTCACCCCCTTTTGGGTCGCTATCTCTAAAGCACGCCCTGCTAACGTCAGCACAGGTTGCCCGGAATCAAGATTCGAAATTTCAATATCTTGCCAGGTAATCCCGTTCGCCAGCCCTGTCCCCAACGCCTTCAATGCGGCTTCTTTTGCCGCAAAACGGCTTGCCAAATAACGATGAGGCTCCGCTTTATCACTGAACACGGCCAGCTCATTTTCAGTCAAAATACGTTCGGCAAACTTCTTTTGGCGATCATAGGCTCGCTCTATACGGGAGATATCACAAATATCCGTACCAATGCCGACAATCATGAAACGGCGGAATCTCTGATGATCGACTTCATTTCAGATACAGCTTCAGCCAGACCGCTGAACACCGCGCGCGCTATGATAGCGTGCCCAATATTCAATTCATTGATTCCCGGAATTGCGGCAATAGGCTGAACATTATGATAATGCAGTCCGTGACCCGCATTAATGACCAGCCCTTTCGATAAACCATAGGACACCGCATTTTTGATACGCTCCAGCTCCAATGCTTGTTCTTCTGCAGTTTCTGCATCAGCATAAGCACCAGTGTGTAATTCCACCACAGGTGAGCCCGTTCGAACAGCCGCATCCAACTGTTCAGGTTCCGGATCAACAAATAAAGAAACTTCCACACCAGCCTTAGCCAACCGCGCAACCGCAGCCGAGATATGCGCTTCATTGCCAACCACATCCAACCCCCCTTCGGTGGTCAGTTCCTCTCGTTTTTCAGGCACTAAACAGCAATGGGCGGGTTTTATTCTTTCTGCGATCGAAACCATTTCTTCGGTCACAGCCATTTCCAGATTCATTCGAGTCGTCAGTGTTTGACTTAAAATCTCTATATCCCGATCAATAATATGTCTGCGGTCTTCTCTTAAGTGAACCGTAATACCGTCTGCTCCCGCTTGCTCCGCAATTGAAGCAGCATACACAGGGTCTGGGTACCGAGTCCCCCTTGCCTGTCTTAGCGTTGCGATATGATCAATATTAATTCCAAGTAATACTGGCTGACTCATGCCTGTGTTCTTCCTTTAATTGACTAAAAGTAATTTCATTCGCTTAAGCTAACACCCTTTTTTCTTAAAGCTAGTAAATAATGTCCGGCTTTTCAGTGTTTCGCCTTTCAATGTCGAGTGTATTAATATCCGCATTAAGCGTTTGATATCCGATAAAGATACTTCGGTATCCAAACAATTGGCTTCAAATTTAAGTAAATGTTCGCCCAAAAAACATTGTGTTCGATTTTTTTCAGTAAATCGCTGATCAACTTGAGTCAGTCCAAAACCCAACTCGGAGTGATTAATACAGCGATAAAAGTGGCCTGAATTCAAAGGCGCACCAGTCAAAACATCGGAGAAAATATCCGAAATATTGCCAGTTTCAACCAACAGCTGAAGTTCATACGCTCGAAGTATGGGTTCAATATAGAGCTTTTGCGCCATAGACTCTAGCAGCCAAACATAATGGCTGTACAGTTCTTCAGAGGCAGCAAATTCGGGCAACAACTTATAGTTCAGTTCATTGACGTAAAATGCACTGTATAGAAAATCAGAAACGATGGAAGAATGGCAAATCAGAGGATGCTGACGATTAATTTCAATATGCGTTAATTGCAGAGATGTTTCAGAGGCTCGCCAGGAAATCAGCAAGGGCTTGAACAAGGGGATTTGACCTTGCTCACTGTACTTACCTTTTACCCAAACATTCAGGCGGCCATATTCGCGGGTGAAAAACGTACAAAGTGCGTCTTTCTCACCCACACAACGCTGATGTAATAAAAATGAAGGCTGAAACTCAACGTGTTCAGACACGGATTGAAATCTTCTGAAGTTATTCCATTTGATCTAAATAGCCAAGACTTTGAAGCGCTCGTTCATCATCAGACCAACCACTTTTAACTTTCACCCACAGCTTAAGCACGACCTGATTATCAAACAAAAGCTCCATATCCCTACGGGCGTCGATGCCTATTTGCTTAATGCTTTCACCTTTATTACCAATCAGAATCAACTTTTGACCTTGCTTTTCAACATAAATGGTTGCATCAATATGGATACGACCTTTAATCACTTTAAAGCGTTCAATCATAACCGTCATCTGATAGGGCACTTCTTCGCCCATCAAACGCATGACTTTTTCACGAACAATTTCAGCCGATAAGAATCGCGAACTTCGGTCAGTCAGTTGATCCTCAGGGTAAATATAGGGGCTCTCAGGGAGCAAGGCTTCGACTTTTTGCTGAAGTACATCGACTTGTCTGCCCGTTTTAGCAGACAAAGGAATCATCTCAACAAAATCATGTTTCGCACTGATCTCCTGAAGAAACGGCAGCAAAGACTCTTTGTCTTCCAGCCAATCCACTTTATTCACCGCTAAAATGGTAGGAATGCCTGAGCGTTTTACCTTTTCAAGAACGTAGTCTTCTTCTTCAGTCCAAGCGGTTCTATCAATAATAAAAACAACCACATCCACACCGTCCAGTGCTGATGCAGCCGCCTTATTCATAAAACGATTCAGGGCTTTGTCTTTGTTTAAGTGCAATCCAGGGGTGTCGACATAGACGGTCTGGACACCCTCTTCCGTTTTCACACCCATGATCTGATGACGGGTTGTTTGAGGCTTACGGCAAGTAATGCTGATCTTTTGCCCTAAGATTTTATTCAACAACGTTGACTTCCCAACGTTAGGTCGACCGACAATCGCTACATAACCGCAACGTGAATTTTCATTACTATCTAAGCTCATTAACTACTCTCCAAGCTTTAAACGTTCTCACGGGTATCAACGCCTAATAAAATAAGCGCTTCAGCGGCTGCTACTTGCTCTGCGATCCGACGGCTTGTTCCCGTTCCTGTGGCGACCTCTTCCGTACCTTCCACTCTGCATTCGACATGAAATGTCTGCTTATGTGACAGGCCTTTCACCTTGACCACTTCATATTCAGGTAACGCCAATTTACGAGACTGCAAAAACTCCTGTAAGCGGGTTTTAGGATCTTTAAGGGTATCTTTAATGGATAATTTATCGAGCCGTGACTGATACCAAGCCAAAATGACTCGCTTACAAACGGACATGTCGCCATTATTCTCAAGATGAATGGCCCCAATAATAGCTTCCACGGCATCGGCCAGAATGGACTCACGACGATAACCGCCGCTTTTCAGTTCACCTGCGCCCATTTTCATGAAGTCGCTCAAGCCAAACTCCAGCCCTAACTCAGCTAAAGTAGCACCCTTCACCATTCGGGCCCTTAAACGACTTAGATGCCCTTCCTGAATATCTGGAAAACGACGATAAAGATCTTCACCTATCACAAAATTGAGGATGGAGTCGCCCAGAAACTCAAGGCGCTCGTTATTAGTGTTTCCGACACTTCTGTGGCTCAGCGCCAACTCTAATAACTCAATGTCTTTAAAACTGTAACCCAGCTTTTTATCTAAACTTTTATACTTACTTGTCATTGAAATGCAGTTAGTTGCTCTGAATGTTTACATGATTTTTAAAAGTTAAAACCACATCGATGTTGGAAACCATTGGAATACGTTTCTCATAATCAATTCTTACCTGAAGATGGTTTTCATTTTCAACATAGGTAATGTCTTTAGGCTTGATCGAATAAATACTATTGATATCTAGGCGCTTAACTATCAACGTTGAAATTTCGTCATAAGAAGCTTCAGATAAAGAGCGATCCTGACCTAAGGGCTTTAATACTGATCTAATTGTATTGTTATCCAAATACTCGGGAACAATTTTCAATCCCATCCATGCAGCAAACCCAACAACAAATAAAGTAAACATTAATGACCACATGGTCCAACCAGCTTGTTTTCTAGCCTGCATTTTCTACTCCATAAGTGTTCAATAAATTATCCAAAAGCCGGAATCAGATCACTCAATCCATCGACTTTCAGAGAATGAAGGTAAGTTGAAAATGCCTTCCCAGTGCATCCACACTGCGAACGCCTTACCCACCACCAATTCGTCAGGAACAAATCCCCAGAAACGGCTATCGTTACTGTTGTCTCTGTTGTCGCCCATCACAAAATAATGCCCTTCCGGTACCGTCCAGGTTTTATTCACCCGCGCCATGGAGCTCGCTTTATAAATCTGATGAGAAACCTCTCCTAACTGTTCAGTATAGCTCCCCATTCTGTTTTGTAAGCTTGGTGGCTGAATGAGCGTTTCTTCGACCAGTTTATCATTGATAAAGAGCTGCTTATCTTTATAAGTAATTCGGTCACCCGGTAAGCCAACCACTCGTTTAATAAAGTTGATTTTAGGATTGTTTGGGAATTTGAACACCATAACATCACCACGGGCAGGATCTTTGTACGGCACCACCTTAGTACCAGCCACTGGGAGTCTTAAGCCATATTCAAATTTATTCACCAAAATGAAGTCATTAACTTTTAACGTCGGTAACATCGAACCCGAGGGGATTTGAAAAGGCTCTGCAACAAACGAACGCACAACCAAAACAACAAAAAACACAGGAAAAAAGGACTTCCCCAGCTCAATTAGGTATGGCTCCCGAGCCAACTTATCCAGAACTTCTTGCTGTTCAGAGGATGGCGTGTCCGTTGCTTTAATACCCAACTTCGTTCGCATCTCGGAGATTTTTTGTTTTCTGGGTTTCTGGAATACCAACACATCCAATAACCAACCCAGGCCACAAGCGAACGTTAAAACCACTAAAACCAGCGGAAAATCGATATCCATATCAGTCATCTACCCTTAATACCGCCAGGAACGCTTCCTGCGGAACTTCAACACTGCCCACTTGCTTCATTCGCTTTTTACCTTCTTTTTGCTTCTGAAGCAGCTTCTTCTTACGGCTCACGTCACCACCATAACACTTAGCGGTCACATTCTTTCGCAAGGCTTTTACATTTGAGCGAGCAATTACCTGGTTTCCGATACTCGCCTGAATTGCCACATCATACATTTGACGAGGGATCAATTCTTTCATTTTCTCAACAAGTGCTCGGCCTTTGCTCTGGCTAATATCTCTGTGAACAATGACCGCTAAAGCATCAACCCGGTCACCGTTGATCATGATATCCAGGCGAACCATGTCCGATTGCTCAAAACGCTCAAAGCTAAAATCTAATGATGCAAAACCTCGACTCACCGATTTAAGACGATCGAAGAAGTCCATCACCACTTCACTCATTGGAATTTCATAATTCAGTGAAACCTGACCGCCAACAAACTGCATGTCTTTTTGAACGCCGCGCTTAGACACGCATAAAGTAATAACATTACCAAGGTAGTCCTGAGGAACAAGAATGTTCGCCCGAACAATCGGCTCTCTCATTTCAGCAATTGACCCCACCGGCGGCAAACGAGAGGGGTTATCAACCTGTACGGTCTCGCCTTTAGTGGTTACTACTTCATACACCACGGTAGGAGCCGTAGTAATCAAGTCCAGATTATATTCACGCTCCAAACGTTCCTGAATGATTTCCATGTGCAGCATGCCTAAGAAACCACAGCGGAAACCAAAACCTAACGCATCGGAAGACTCTGGTTCATAAAACAAAGAAGCATCATTCAACGTCAGTTTGGCCAATGCTTCACGAAAATCTTCGTAATCATCGGAGCTGACAGGGAAAAGGCCTGCGTACACCTGAGGTTTTACTTTCTGGAAACCCGGCAACATAGGCACATCTGGCGTTTTAGCCAATGTAATGGTGTCACCAACGGGGGCACCATGAATGTCTTTAATACTGGCACAAATAAAGCCCACTTCCCCAGCTTTAAGAATGCCCGTTTCAGTCCGTTTTGGGGTAAAAATACCAATACGATCAACGAGGTGCGACTGCCCCGTGGATTTAATAGTAATCTTATCGCCTTTCTTCAATGTTCCGTTTTTCACCCGGACTAATGAAATAACGCCAAGATAATTATCAAACCAGGAATCAATAATCAACGCCTGTAAATCACCGTCTACCTCACCCTCAGGTGGAGGAATTTTCTGAACCAGTGCTTCCAGCACGTCTTCCATACCCATGCCGCTTTTAGCACTGCAAGGGGTGGCATCAGTCGCATCAATACCGATAATGTCTTCAATTTCTGCCTGAACTTTTTCAGGTTCGGCTTGAGGCAAGTCCATTTTATTTAAAATCGGGACAACCTCTAACCCTTGCTCAATTGCGGTATAACAATTCGCTACGGATTGGGCCTCCACACCTTGAGCAGCGTCCACCACTAACAGCGCGCCTTCACAGGCCGCCAAAGACCGGGATACCTCATAAGAAAAATCGACGTGTCCGGGAGTATCAATGAAATTTAACTGATATGTATTTCCGTCTTTACTTTTATAATCCAAAGTAACACTTTGGGCTTTAATAGTAATTCCGCGCTCACGTTCAAGATCCATGGAATCCAAGACTTGAGCAGCCATTTCCCGCTCACTAAGGCCACCACACATCTGAATAAAACGATCTGCAATGGTAGACTTACCATGATCGATATGGGCAATAATCGAAAAATTACGAATATGATCCAAGGAACTCACAAAACCCTCGCCGTACGTCGACATCAAACTAAAAGAGCCGGGCATTTTAAACCATATTGATCACACACACACCAGAAATCATCAAATTCCTAAAATTAACCCCACTTTTTGAATCCACATCGGTCATCATCAGACAGTTTAAACAGACAAACCGGAAAGGTTTTAATGAGAAGGTAACCTTAATAAAACAGCCTAAAGCGCCCAACTTGTCAGCCTAGGAGCCGAGAATTTTTCATTTAAATTCAACGCTTTTACTAGCAATAATAGTGAAGAGTTCTATACTTGGTGAGCTTTCATAAAAAAAATAATCACCTTAAGTGTTTGTACTTCATACAAACAAAAACATCGACTGGAGCTAAGCATATAGACTCTCAATGACATGAAGAAAGGTCTTTTATTCGTACACCCACATTCATTGATGGTTTATCAACCACTTGCTTCCTATTGCCTAAAAACAGCCCCTTGTCCACTTACCATTAAAAACAAACCGCCTGCTCAGAAGCATAAACGCCTCTTCACCTTACTCCTGTTCCTCTTATTAAACTGCTTCTCAAATGTCGGAATTGCACAAACGGTCGATCAAAAAAAACTGCTAAAAATCGAAGCAGCTTACCTTTATAAATTCACCAAGTTCATTAAATGGCCCGATTCACGGTTTGTTACAACTTCAGACTTAAACATCTGTCTGATAGGCAATGATTTACAGGAATTAAACACCCTTCTTTCTCGGGGCATATCCGGGAAACAATCGAACGGACGAACATTAAAAATTTTTCACTTCCCAAATGGCATGCTAACTACTGACAAAAGCAGTTGCCACATGATTTACCTCAATCAAGACACCCAAATTCCGTTCGATGAAGCTATAGATCTGTCTTCTACTTTGATCATCAGTTCACCGAAAAACAAAAATACAGAGAACAGCTTATTGTTTTTAAAAATCGAAAATGGAAAGTTGGTCTTCTCGCTTGATCAGACTCACCTCACGCATTCTTTATTAGAAATCAATGCTGCACTTCTGTCACTTGCGAGGAAACGGTAATGAGCAAGTGGTTTAATAAGCTGACGTTCCAAAGCAAAGTTCTGTATTCCATCGTCGCTGTCAGCGTTCTGGCCGTTGTGGTGAGTGTCACTCCCCAACAAATCAATACCATTAACCAACAAAAACAAAGTCTGATCCAGCAATCCAGATTACAGGCTAAGTTTATAGGTCAAATTTCAGCGGCAGGGATCAGCTTTGAGCAAACAGAAGCCGTCAGCGACTTACTGTCATCCTTGAAAGTGTCTCCAAGTATTTTGGCTGCAACCATTTTAAAACGAGACGAGTTCACGCAAGACCTCAGTATCTTTGCTACGTTCGGTAAACCCATCAGCATCCAACAATTCAATACATTACTGGATGCTAATGACATCCAACTAAGTGACAAACAAACACATATATTTGAGCCCATTCTTCTCGATGGGTCTGTCATTGGTTACACAGTGCTCACCATAGATTTACTGCAATTGCAGAATCAGGTTTTCAACAGCATTTTTCTCACCATCATATCGGTGATTGCAGCATTAGGGATCTCGCTATACATCTCCAGAATTGCACAAAGAGCTCTGACCAAACCCATCGAATTGCTTACGGAAACCACCTCTAAAGTAGCATCACAAAAGGACTACAGTGTTCGAGCAGATATAGCGAGCGATGACGAACTCGGTGCACTCAGCGAATCATTCAACCGAATGCTTGAAGAATTAGAGCATTACGACATCGAGCGAAAAGAACAAGAACAAGAAATTCTAAGGCTCAACCAAAGCCTTGAGAAGAAAGTTGAACTGCGGACCGAAGAGTTAAACACCACCAACCAAAAATTATCCAGCAGCCTATCCCAACTGCAAAACACTCAAAAACAAATGGTGGAGCAAGAAAAAATGGCTTCTTTAGGCAGTTTGGTGGCCGGGGTTGCTCACGAGATTAACACCCCCATAGGAATTGGTATTACCGCCATTTCTCACCTCGAACACATCATCGAAGACATCGAAGAACCCTTTAAACAAGGAAAGCTAAGTAAAGGCAAATTTGAAAGTGCATTAGACAACTTAAAAGAGTGTCATGATTTGGTATACACAAACCTGGATCGAGCAGCACAACTGGTAAAAAGCTTTAAAATGGTTGCAGTAGATCAATCCAGTGAAGAAATGCGGTTATTCAATCTAAAGAGTTACGTAAACGACATCATCACATCACTCAGACCTGAACTCAGAAAGAAACAGCTTCGACTCGACCTCGAGATTGAAGATTCACTCTTCCTGAACAGCTTTCCTGGGGTATTTTCCCAAATACTGACCAACTTAATCATGAACTCCGTCATTCATGGCTTTAAGAAAGAAGCGTCCGGCGCCATCTGCATTTTAGCCAAGCTCGAAGACAATCAGCTGATCATTGACTACAGAGACGACGGAAAAGGGATTCCCGAAAGCGTAGCTTCGAAAATCTTTGACCCCTTCTTTACAACCAACCGCGACACAGGTGGCAGCGGCCTAGGCACACACATCATCTACAATCTGGTCACTCAGGCCCTTCACGGAACCATCACTCTCGCAAACGACTCCCACCAGGGCGCTCATTTTGTAATATCCATTCCATGGGATCATGTAAAAGCCGAATACTTATAACCCTGCAACATCCGGCAATAACCACTCAACACCCATATTTCCCTTTCCGTTCAGATCCATTAAACTGGCAAACCAATGAATACCTGAACCCAATAATCGGTACCAAAGCTAATGGATCATAAAGAAAACTTATTTGCGACAGCCATTTCAACGGTAGTACTTTTATCATTGGCTTTATCTATCAATTACTTTCTGCCACCACCTTCCCAAGATGATCTGTTATGGCTGATTGGTGCGGTATTACTGATATCAACAACAACCCGCTGGGCAGCCAAAAAAGTATACAGACAATACGTTCTTAAAAGACCGGCAGAATAATGACAAGACGTCTTAGCTCAAACGCTCCAATAAACACTAACTGAGAATGAGTAACAACCGGCTAAGCGCCTTGTTTCAGATATTTAACCAATAGACGTACATTTCTCGTATTCGCTCGGTAGGCCAGATCGAATATATCCCCCAGCACGGGCACAGACCCCACGACCACATCAACCATAATGTTAATGATCATTCTCACATAAATTCTCTTAGGCAAGTGCAGCGCTCTTGCCTTCCAAACCAACCAGCAACTCAACAACCCCGTAAATACATCCCCGGCCACAGGAAACAGTCCCAAAAGGAAATCCAGCCCAACCGGAATGTTTGTTCCCGGTATTCGCCATCGTGTTTCCATCAGGTCTGCAAAAGTCTCCAAACGTTTAACCAATGCCTTTTTGTGCTCTGTTTCTAAGGGCTTATCCATTACCTACTCACCTCCATTTACCATAAAAAAGCCAGAAAGCCGTTTGACAGTACGTAAAAAAACGACTTACCTTCAACCAAAATACCCTCTCAGAGGCGCCCTAGTAGGAACATTCTAATTTTTACATTTATATTTGAACGCATAATCAAACCCATAAAAGTTTTACAGCTCTATTACATCGTACAGCAAGGCAGCATTTACTTTACAGAGACGTGCATTAAATCACGATGAGAGTTGAGAGTAACCGCAACATGAGATCACCTGCTTACGTCATATGGGATCGTAAGCAAACATTTTACGAGAATATCAGCATGAGTGTACAAAAGACGTTGAACAATCAATTAGAGCAAGCGAAATCAGCACAAGCTAAAATCCAATCTGTCATGAACTCGCAGTTCGACAAAGCAGGTCTTGAAGTACGAAAAATCCTGAAAGACATGGGTGCAAACGTTGTAGATAACGAGCCAGTAAAAATTAAGGATGCACTTTTCGAGATTAAGCAGAATACAAGCTCCGTTCGCCAACTGGTCAACAACATTGATATCGCAACGTATGACGTTCGTAACCGTGTTTCCTGGAACGCTCACATGCTAAGTGCTTTGGCAGAACTAAAAGCAGTTAAAGCGGTTGAACAAGCCGTTGAAAACACAAAGCCAAAACTTGCCGCTTGCAAAGGCCAGGTTGAAAGCACAGTAAGCCCATACATTGAACAAGCAAACGGCTACACACAAAAAGTGCTTGAGCAAGTAAACGGTTACCGTAGCCAGGTAGAAACGGCTGTCGCACCTTACCGTGAAAAAGTAAATTCTCAGCTTGAGCTTTTAACAGCACAAGCCAGCTCTTTAAAAGAGCAAGTGAACAGCAAGTTGGGTCGTTAACAGATCTGACTTCACTGAATTACCTTCCCTTCTAGTCGGTAATTTCCCTTGTTTGCTGCCCAACTTAGGGCAGCTTTTTTTTGCCCTATCATTTTAGCTCTTTGCTTTATCCCAAATAGCAGGCAATAAAAAACCTCCCTTAGGAGGCTTTTCAGACAAACAAATGCAGATATTATTGCTTCAGAATAGCAACGTCATCTGCCTGAAGTCCCTTGTCACCTTTAATGACATCAAACTTCACTTTTTGCCCTTCTTTTAAGAAACGATGTCCACGACCACGAATTGAACGAAAATGAACGAAAATATCTTCACCTTGATCCCTGGTGATAAAACCAAATCCTTTTGAAACATTAAACCACTTAACCGTTCCTGTTTCTCTTACGTCTTCCTGCTCTGTAACGTAACGACTGCTTGCGGCATCACCACCTTCAGCCTTATCGGTTACTGAGCTAACAATCAATTGAACAACCAAAGTTGCAACCGCAAGAACAACGTAACCAATTAACATTGTTTCCACGGTGATAGTCTCAGGAAGCAGGCCTGCTACAGACAAAGCACCACCACCCACTAAAGGAGCAACAATTGAAGTAACAAGCGTTTTTATTATATTTTTCGAAGAATCACTATTACTCATACTACATACCATCTCTTATAAACTATAAACAACAAACTAATACAGATTTCCGAGCGCCATTATACACAGGATCAAACGTTCCTCGCCCAGTTATTCACAGGCAATCACCCAATAAATACAGCTAATCAGGTATTTTCCCCGGATAATGACTGTATACGTCGGCTAAATTGCAAACGTAATTCCTTAGATTATTACAACTACAGTATACTAACATCTGAACCATAGCATTATATGATTGTAAAAAATTTCCATACAAAACAAAATATTGCACAGTAAATTTATAGCAGGTTATTTATGGGCAGCAAAATCGAAGACTTGGAAATTAGACTGGCCTTTCAAGAGGACACCCTTGAAACGTTAAACCAAGTCATCATCGACCAGCAAAAAGAAATTGATAAACTGAACAGCTACGTGAGAATCTTGAAAGATAAAATTACCTCGGTAGAAAACACATCGACGTCACCGGAAAAAGAAGCACCGCCACCCCACTATTAAAAAAAACCCGGTAAGCATTGCTGACCGGGTTTTTCAATTACCTTGCTCGTTTTTTACGCCGAGACATTGCCACAAAAATCACTATTATCGTCAACACAGAAGGGATCAACAATATATTGATCAACTTCAGCTTAGTGCCTAATGCTTCAATATCCTGATCTAGATTCAAGCGAACTTCCCTCAAACGCTTTCTGATATCCAGTTTTTTCTGAATAAACGACGCCAAGGCCTGCTCTTGCTCTGCTGTGAGCGAAATTTCTTCACCACCCGGCCCCGGCTGCAACTCATTTAACTGCTGCTCGGTCTCCACCAATTGCTGCTCTAATACCTCTTCCTCGGCTCTGAATTTTTCTTCAGCCTCACGTTTTAGATCATCAACCACTTTAAACGAGCGTGTATAGCGACCACGACTGCGGATATCAATCAGATCAGCACTGCCTGCTAAGTTATCAAGCGAATTAATCACAAAACCTGCGTTATCAGCCCATGGCGTTGGTATCCGCTGACCAAAGAAATTTTGCACCTGAACCCACAAACGATCGGACAAAATATCTGTATCACCCACCAGAATCACATTGATCTTATCACTGGATGTAATAGCAGGCATGATCGTCTGCGTTTTTGGTTCAGCACTCTCTGCTTCGGTACTCTCTTCTTCAGCGGCGTCTTGCTCTTCTGCTGCTATGACAACATCCACCCCGTCCGGAAAGGCGGTTACCGCATTACCAGTCACCCGTGCCGCTAACACCAGAGGCAGGGACTTTGCTTCAAACTCACTGTACAACGACGTTGGGTCGGCCAAATTAGCCAGCAAGTTAGCATCCATTAACCCAGACTGCTCAGAAGAGCTCAAAAGCGGGGTAAAGCGGCTGGTGCCATCTTCCAGTTTGGTAAACGACATCGCAGAAGAAAACGTAATGCTTTCCAGGTCAGCCGTCGTGATATCGTCCGAAGAAATCACCGCATTATCTTCATCATTTAACAAATTTAATAACGCTAAATGTCGAACAGGTCGCTGAGATTGAGACAAATTGACCGCCATGGCGTATTGGGCGTCCGCCACAAACTGGCCACTGGAAGGCTCAACACCCCAGGCTTCCAACAACAATCTCAAATCAGACCCTTCATTACCGTCAAGGGGCGACATCTGCTGCTCTTGTTCTGCCTTAGGATCAACAAACACCATCGCCTTTCCACCGGAAAGCACGTACTGGTCTATGGCTAACAAGGTATCGTCGTTTAAATCCTTAGGATGAATCAGCATTAACACATCTACATCCGAAGGAATTTCAGTCACACTGTCTTCCAGCTCTCGCACATCAAACAACTGCTTAATTTGTTCAATCACCATCCAAGGTTCTTTCTGCTGTCGTGTCATGAAGTCCATGCCACCGTTAACGTCCAGCGTCGAAAGTATCCCCACCACAGGTAATTTAGGGTGAGCGGCGGTATAGATCAGCTTACTCAAGTCGTATTCCAAATACGATTCCTGATCCAGCTGAATGAAAGGAATCACTTGCGAATTCGATGTACTGATGTTTTCTAATGCCGACTTGTCTTCGGCGTCTTCGGAAGCAATTTCAGCGACCAAGCCAAAGTATAAATTTGCACCACCGGCATCGAGAGGAACGCCCTGCAAACCGTACTCCGTTGCTTCGTCTTCCTGCTCAGAAAAGGCCACCGGATCAATGATCTCCAGCGATAATTTACCATCGGAATAAACCACGTACTCTTCGAGTAACTCCTGTACTCGTTTGGCGTAATCCCGAATAGCTGGCAGCCCTTCGGTTTCTTTCCATGAGAAATAAAACTTCAGAACCACAGGTTCTTCAAGATCCGACACGATATTTTTCGTACCTTCCGAAATGGTGTACAGGTTATTGTCGGTCAAATCCACCCGGGCGCTCGAAAACAACCACTGAATCAACATCACTAACACCAGAAACGCACCGCACAAAGCGAATAAACCGGTGCGAGAATAAAATTTACTACCCATTTTCATCACCCCTTTACTCGGCTTTTTTCATATCAAGAACAATTGCGGTTGCTACTAACCAGGTCGATATCACCAAAGCAAAATACAACACGTCCCTTACATCTAACACCCCACGGGAAATGGCATTAAAATGAGTTAAGAAGCTCAAAGATGAAATCGCATCTATCAACCAAGCCGGTGCCCAGGATTGAAAAACATCCAGCACCATCGGAAAACCACTGACAATAAACAAGAAGCAAACCACTACGCTCAAAATAAACGCAATCACCTGATTGTTGGTTGTTGCAGATAAACAGCAGCCAATCGCCAAAAAGCCGCCAGCCATGAACCAGCTGCCTAAATAACTTGCTACGATCACACCATTATCCGGATCGCCCAAATAATTCACCGTTACCCAAATCGGGAAGGTTAATAGCAATGCCACTCCGATGAATAACCAAGACGCTAAAAACTTACCGACGATCAGATCCCGGGTTGGAATCGGCAACGTCATAATCAATTCAATCGTGCCGGTTTTACGCTCTTCTGACCAAAGACGCATCGCCAATGCAGGCACTAAAAATAAATACAACCAAGGATGAAAACTGAAAAAAGAGACCAGATCAGCCTGACCTCTTTCGTAAAAATTCCCAAGATAAAACGCAAACACACCATTCAGCACCAGAAAAATCACGGTAAAAATGAACGCCAATGGCGTCGCTAAATAACTGGCGAGTTCTCGCTTAATGACCACACCTAACATGCTCATTGAGTGCCCTCCCTTGTCATTGTTCGAAATACATCGTCTAACCGACCGCGCTCTACAAAGATCTCTTCAGCGTGCAAATTGGACGCTTCAAGAGCCTGGTTAACACGCGACAAAAGACCCGTCGCATTATCCGGAATTAATGTCAGCCAATCCCCTTCATTCAATACCTCAGCAACGCCCTCAATAGCGGACAGTAGCTCAGTATCTACAGCGTCGTTGAACCTAAGTGAAACGGCGTTATGATAACGGGACATGGCTTGCAATTCGGCTGGTGTTCCGTCCGCCACTTTGGTGCCTTGAGCAATGATCATCGCTCTGGTACAGACTGCCGTGACCTCTTCCAGAATATGCGTGGAAATAATAACAATCTTATCTTTAGACAGGTTTTGGATCAGTTCGCGTACATGTTGTTTTTGGTTTGGGTCCAAACCATCGGTCGGCTCATCCAAAATCAGAATTTTGGGATCATGCAAAACGGCTTGCGCCAAACCCACTCGGCGCTTAAAACCTTTGGACAAAGTTTCAATCGGCTGTAACCGAACCGACTCCAACTCCACTTTTTGAATCGACGTCTCAATACGACGTTTTGCCTCTTCGCCTTTAAACCCTCTCACTTCAGCAATAAACTGCAAGAAGGATTCTACGGTCATCTCTCCGTAGCTCGGAGCACCTTCAGGCAAATAACCAATCAGACGTTGGGCAGCAATCGTATCTTTAACAATGTCATGACCATCAATATTCACTGTACCGGCACTGGGCGCCAGAAAACCTGTAATCATTTTCATTGTGGTGGATTTCCCTGCGCCATTAGGCCCTAGAAAACCTAACACTTCACCCGGCTTAACTTCAAAAGACAAGTTATTCACCGCAGTAAAAGTGCCAAATGCTTTCGTCAACTGCTTGACTGTAATCATTGACCTCTCCGTGACTAGCTTAAAACTATCAAGAAACACTATGAGTTTTATAATCCTGCAGAGTTCCGTACCCGAACACCTGCAAATACCAAAATAATTTCGGGCAATATCATTGGGCCTAAAGCCAATTTTTTCAAGCTATTATCTGTTTGATTAGGTAGGTTTATTCTTTTCTTACTTAATAAGTTAGTTGTAGGCAACTCAAGACTTACCTTTAGTTAGCTATAAATCAAGAAAACTTCCTTCGGTAAAACCAGGAATTCCAGTCGCAAGGTCTTGGTTTTTTCTATTCAACCCCGATTATTAAAGAAATCCTCTTTAATTAGATACAAAAGAATGACATTAAAGGTACCTTTCAGGATTGGGATTCCCAATTATTCAGGGTACACTTGCCGCATCGTGGACAAGGGTAAAAGCCGACTCATGAAGAATTTCAACTTTGCCGAACTTATTTTCCGTTTCTTCCGAACCATTCTGGCAAAATGGATGAAAACCACCGTTCAAGGTGGCAGCCCACAGGAATTAGGGCTCGATCCGGAGCAACCCGTACTGTACGCAGTCAGGGTTCCGTCACTTTCAGCACAATTGGTCATTGATCAGGAGTGTACCACCCGAGGCCTGCCTTCAATTCGTTCGCCGATGCCCCAGTTTGGCGAAAAACGAAGTTACATCACGCTCAATCAGCGAAAAGGCAGCATTTTTAACAAGCGGCTGGTACCGGCGCCCTCGGAGCGCCTGATTAAAAGCATCGAAACGTTAAACGAGAATGAAGATCTCGATCTTCAAGTCATACCGGTCACCGTGATTTGGGGTCGTAATCCCGACAAAGAAAAGTCTCTGTTCCGCTCTTTATTCTCGGACAACTGGTCTTCTGCCGGTAAATTCCAGCAGTTCCTGACCGTTCTGATTCACGGTCGTGACACCTTAGTGCAATTCAGCAAGCCAATTTCGTTACGCTCTATCATGAAAGAGAACGAAAGCGCTGAAAAAACCGCACGAAAAATCCAACGTATTCTGCGTGTTCACCAGCGCCGCTCCCGAGAGGCCATCGTTGGCCCCGATTTATCTCACCGCCGTACGTTGATGCGCTCGCTTCTGCACAGTAACGTCATGCGCCAGGCGATCAAGCGAGAAGCAGAAGAGCACAATATTACGATTGAAAAAGCCGAAAAACGAGCGTTGAAATACGCCGATGAGCTGGCTTCCAACATGTCTTATTCAACCATTCGCTTCCTGGAAGTTATTCTATCCTGGGTTTGGAATAAGATTTACGATGGTATTGAAATCAATCATCTGGACAATCTGGAAAAAGTCGCTCGTGGTAATACCGTCATTTACGTACCATGCCACCGTAGTCACATTGACTACCTGCTGCTGTCTTTTCTTCTTTATCAAAACGGATACCAAACACCCCACATCGCGGCAGGTATCAATCTAAACCTACCGATTGTCGGCAGTATTCTGCGACGAGGCGGGGCTTTCTTCATGCGCCGCTCTTTTAAAGGCAACCCGCTGTATTCAAGCTTGTTTAACGAATACATGCACAACATGTTCACCCGAGGCTTCTCTGTTGAATACTTTGTCGAAGGTGGCCGAAGCCGAACCGGCCGAACGTTAAGCCCGAAAGCCGGTGTATTAGCGATGACGGTTCGCAGCTTCCTTCGTGATTCTAAAAAACCGATCAAGTTCATGCCGGTGCATGTGGGTTATGAAAAGATTCTAGAAGGCAATACCTATCTGGGTGAGCTGCGCGGCGCTAATAAAGAGAAAGAGTCGGTAGGTGTGCTATTCAAAGCACTGAAACACCTGAAGAATTCATTTGGTAAAGTTCGAGTTAATTTTGGTAATGCCATTGACCTGAAAACCGAACTGGACGCTTTCAGACCTGGCTGGCGCGACGAGGACTTAGGCGAAGATTTTCGTCCTGAGTGGCTGAACGAATTTGTCGATCAACTGGCCAACCGTGTTGTCACCCACATCAACAGCAGTGCCTCAGTGAACCCAATCAACTTGATTGCAGCGGTGCTGTTGTCCACGCCAAAGCAAGCGCTGAGTGAACATGTTTTAGTTGATCAGTTAAACCGTCTGAAGCGACTCATGGTTGATACCCCATACAGTGAGTTGGTAACGCTGCCGGAAGGCAACGGAGCCGACTGGGTCAAATACGCAGAAGACATGAAAGCCATCAGCCGTAAAGAACACTCACTGGGCGACATCATCCTGACCGATGAAACCCAGGCGGTACTGTTGACCTATTATCGCAACAGCATCTTACACTTGTTGGCCATTCCATCCCTGATTGCAACGCTTTGCTCGAACAACCCATCCATTGAGCGGGGCTATGTGGTGCGCTTATGCCGCTGGATTTACCCATATTTAAGGAATGAACTTTTCATTCATTGGAATGAAGATCAGGTAGAAGCCAATGTAAATTTATGGATTGACCACCTGGTTGATCAAGGGTTAATCAAGCTGGATGGCAACTGTTTACTCAGCCCGGAAGCAGGCAGTTCCGAGTTTGTAACCTTGCAATTAACAGCACAACCGATCACAGCAACCATGGAGCGTTACTACATTGCCATCGAATTACTGCGCATTCGGGGCAAAGGGGTGCTTGATGCCAAAGAATTGGAAAAACAAGCAACGGCGATGGCTGAACGCCTATCCATTCTGCACGGTTTAAATGCGCCAGAGTTCTTTGATAAAGCCTTGTTCAGAGGCTTGATCAACATTCTTCTGGAACGAGGTGTGATCACTCAGGCCGAAGACGAAACCCTGCATTTCGATGAACAGATCGATACCATTGCAGATGACGCGCGTCTGATCCTCAACTCACAGGTCCGACACAGTATCCTTCAGGTGACTCGACATAGCCCGGAAGAAGAGCAAGAAACAAAAGAGGCAGAAAAAGTCGAAGACGCATAAATTCTGAGGAAATAGAAAACCAACAGGAATACAACCCAAAAAGCCCCGTATTTGTAAAAATACGGGGCTTTTTATTTGGAGTACTTGTTTGCAGAGTGCTTCAGGTTTCGAGCGCTATAGCAGCCCTCGAATGGATTTAGAAACCACCAAAGACTTCAGCTCATCCGGTGCAATGTGATTGCTCATTCCCAAACGCACCAGCGTCTGTAAATAATACTTTAGAGCCTCGTTCGAGCTTTGCTTAATCAGTGGCGTAGTATCAATCAATACGTTCAGCCGCTGAATCAACTGATCCGCCAACCCGTTTAAATAGGCCTCAACAGAGCCACACGTTTTATACAAATCCATGGCATTCACTGCGATCCCTTCTGTTCGGGGAAAGTGGGACAACATCAGATTCCAGGCGTCCCCCTCAGCATCCTGATCGCCGCTTTGCCGAAAATCGCTTCGAAATAACACCGTCGGAATATCCAACTGTTTTGCCACCATAAACTCAGCAACTGTACCTGAATCAAGCTCTGGCCCATCAAACTGGGCCAGTAACAAGTCACAACCAATCAGCGCCGCATAGTCCGCATTTCGAATATCCTTGGAACGATGCGTGGGCAATTCCAAAGATTGAGGTAAGACCGCCTTGAAACGGCCTTCAGAGCGGCGTTCTATAGCATTGGCCAGCATTTCATTGCCAATCAGACTTTTGTAACTGAACAGCTCTCCGGCCAAATAATAACTGTACGACTCAGAACTCATGCTTGCTGCTTCCTGTTATCTGACATCCCTTTATTCGACAACCTTTTGTCCGACACCCTTTTATCCGACATCTAGCCCTCTGAGCGCCAGATAGATTCTGAAATAAAGCATTATTAATCGAACAATAAGCAAACAACTATAAGCCACCCAGCAAGTCATTTAATAGCTTCTTAGTACCGTCAATGTCACCAGACATCCCTAAATAATCGGCTTTGATGGTATCGGCATCCGACAATTCATCCTGCAACATGGCATCCAAACGCTCGGTCACTTCCGCTTTATAGGTCGCAAGTTGACCTTCCAAGGCTTTGTTCAACACCGAACTCAGTACATCATCCAGATTGGATTTAATCGCCACTCCAGGTTGATCCAAACTGCCACTGAGAGTGGCATCAGCATCAATGTTCGAAATGGACGCCAGCGCATCTTTTGCAGATGGGTACTTCTCAAACATATCGCCCGTCGAGGTCAAAGACACAGCACTCATGTCCATGTTGACAGTACCCGATAATTGCTCATCTTGCGTTTTGATCTTGGCCACAATGTCGGCTAACCCTTTCGATAATTCAAAGTCGCCGGATAAAGGCAGCTTATCCACCTGATAGCCCTGCATGTTGGTTTCCAGCGCTATGATCGACTGCTTTCTTAAATCCACTGAAACCGCCAAATCGGCCGACTTCACTTGGTCGTTTAATAACTTAAGATCCAGTGACGTGGGTTTATCCGTAAGTTTTTGCTGATCGGTTATATCAGACGCCGTTCCGTTAAAACCAAACGGAACACCCAAACCACTAAAGTCACCGCTGACTTCGGCCTTCTTAAACCACACCAGTGGTTGCGGTCGCTCCTGATCAAAGCGAACAAAAATACCTTTTCCTCGCTCAACCACTACCTCTTCAGGCTCTGAAGCTTTAGCTTCTCCCATTCCCGAAGTCATTTCTTTCAGCTGTTTCAGATAACCTTTAAGCTCTGGCCCGAACAACATTTGAGCCACCTGATCGGTGCCCCCTTCGACTCCGACTTTATGCAATAAGTGATCGGCCTCTTGTTTCGGCGAATCCTTGAGTTCAGCCACCCGACGCTTTATTTCCGCCACGGTTTTGTCGAAATCTTTACGAAGTTGCTTGGCTTCTTTCAGATCACCATCGATGTCTTCCTTAAGGTCTTTCGCTTTGGACACCATTTTCAGCTTACCCATAAACCCTTTAGCGCTTTTAATTTCTTTAAAGCGGGCTTTATAGTCGTCTATTTTCTTTTCATCTTTCAGCGCATCAATGCGTTGCTTAAATGCCTCTTTGTTCGCATCAACGTATTGCTTTAGTGCTTGGTAACGCTGATAGGTCAATGAATTTTCTTTTTTCACTAACTCATCAATGTCTGGCAAATCCAAACCTGGCAGTGACAACGCTTCACCCGCCGACTCAGTCACTTTGTCGTCAACATTGTCCAACGTAACGATGTCACCAATCTCGCCGGAAGTGGTTCTTTCGGTATTAAACTGAATGCCTTTTAACTTGGCTTGATCGGAAATCAAGTGACCCGACAAAGCTTCAAAAGCATCAATGCTGACCGAAATTTCATCCACCTCTAACTGGTTTCTCATCGGCTGTTTTTTATCGGCCACTTCAAGCCCGGTCAGAGCCAAAGACGGCTTCGCCCAATCAACACTGACTTCATGCAAGGAAACTTTAGTGGATAAGGCGCGAGTTCCCGCCTGTTCAATCACAAATTTCAAAAGAGGCTCAATAACGAAATACGCAAGAATTACCAATACCGCAGCAACGCCTAAACCAGACCAACGAATCATCCCTTTCATGATTAAGCCCCCAACCCTTCGTACAACTTATAAAATTTGCTTCCTTTCAACATCTGGACAATCTTAAATTTCTCGACAAACTTCTGAACATTGCCCCGATATTTCTTCACGAAGAGAATCGTCAGCAGATAAACAGGCACCCACAACACAAGAATGGTGGCTGTCGCGCCCATCACTAAGGAATTATTAAATGCCGTCAGTTTCCAGAAACTGGATTGAATCAATCCTCCCCAAAGTTCCGCCAGAGAAGGGTTGGTCAGTAAGTTGTAACCCACCTGATGCAGAGCAGGATCAAAGATATAGGCAACCCCTTCAAATAACCCCCACACCAATAAAAACAGGGTCAAATTTGCTTTGAACACACAAACCAGGATGAATAAAAACAATAAGAACATGGAAAAACCAGGCATCAAACCAATGGCTAAGCCAAAACAAACCGCCAACGCCAGGTGACTGGGGTTTTGATCTGAATTCAAAAGTTTCAAGAGTTTGGCAAATATTGTCAGCATGTCCGCTCCCTAGAGGTTTGCTGTAGAAACTGTAAGAAATAAAGCTGCGTTAATTTTTTAAGTAAGTGTAACTGTCTACTCATGTTTTCACCAACCCAAATCCGAATGACCAACTAATGTTACTCAAGCTATCTAAGATTCAGGCTGGTAATTTCTTAAGAACTTTGAAATGATGACCGCCATAAAGTTTCAAACAATCGTTTGATTAACCGTCAGACACAGGAATCCTCTATGGCTACTTCAGCAACATCGAATGACCAGCGTGTTCTTTTTAATGTAAAAGATAACATCGCCTATGTTTCATTAAACCGACCAGAGAAACACAACGGTTTAGATTTGGATGTTTTTAAACAGCTCATCGACACCGCCAAAAAAATCACAAAAGACAAAAGTATTCGAGCGGTGATCCTAACCGGTGAAGGGGACTCTTTCTGCGCAGGACTGGACTTCAAAGCCGTCAGCAAAAAACCAAGCATGATACCCCAACTGTTTCTGAAAATGCCGTGGACCCAGTGGAATGATTTCCAGAAGGTTGCATTAATTTGGCGAAACATTCCTGTGCCGGTGATTACAGCCATTAAAGGCAACTGCTTCGGCGGCGGCTTACAAATTGCCTTAGGCAGTGATTATCGTATTGCCAGACCGGATGCCAGCTTATCGGTCATGGAAATTAAGTGGGGATTAATTCCGGACATGAGCGGAACAGTCACTCTGACGACGCTGACACGCTATGATATCGCACAAGAATTAACAATGACTGGCCGCCAGTTTTCAGGCCAGGAAGCTTATGATTTCGGTATCGTCAGTAAATTAAGTGACGACCCATTGGCAGAAGCCACCGAACTGGCAAAAACCATTGCCGAGAAGTCACCCGATGCCATCGCTGCCACCAAGTTCCTTTTCCGCAAGACCTGGAAAGCCAACCCGGTAACAGCCTTACTATGGGAGCGTTGGACTCAAATGCGCTTACTGGGCCGCAAGAACCAACGCATCGCAATGAAAAACGGATTGTCTGGTAAGAAAGACCCCTTCATCGATCGCTCTTCTTTTTGATACGCAGGCGAAAGACCGGCATCGAGTAAAATAGAAAAGAGCCTGAATCATGGCTCTTTTTTATTTACCAAAGATTTTTTCCTTCACTTGCGACGTCACCACCTCCAACGGCTTTTTTAACCGTGTCGGACGACGAACCAACTCGCCTGCACAATTCGGGCACACGCAACTCATCGCTTCAGTACAGGTTTTGCAAAACGTACACTCATAAGAACAAATATACGCTTCTTGCTGCAACCCGGTTTCTGCATTGCATTTTTCACAGTGTTTTTTCATTTTAAGCATGAGTATCTCCCTTGTTGACTGACGCAGTGTATAAAATCCGGTGTAAACAACAATGGTCAAATCGGTCATCTCAAGTTTGAATTTTGCCTTTTAAAGCACCGATCCTAATGAGCAAAAAACAAACAAATTTAAGTTACAAATCTTCAACAAGTAAATGATTCATTTTTAGTTGCATTCCCCAATATACTCCAATAGTTGAACAACTATTCAACAAACGGATTTAGAATTCCACCAAGTACGGTTAACGTAACATTCACGATAGAGGTATTCATGTCTCCAGAGACTTTATTTAACTCCCTTTGGGAACAGTACATTGCGTTAAACCCTGCCGTTGCTGAAATCCACCAGCTGTTTGCTGAGCATGAAGACCAGGTCATTAATGATCACATTGCCCTTCGCACCTTCCAGCACGAGAAAGTCGGCATCAGTAAAGTCGCCAAAGTCTTCGAAGAACTGGGCTATCGCCGTTGCGGAGAATATACCTTTGTAGAAAAGAAACTAAGCGCCGTTCATCTTGAACATCCAGAACAACCCTCACTGCCAAAAGTGTTCATCAGTGAACTAAAGCTCAACGAATGTTCTGAAGAGTTACAGCGCATTATTCAAAGTGAAGTGATAAACAGCATTGACCCGGACTTAGCCAATTCAGCGGAATTTTGTTTTTCAGGCCGAAGCTGGGATAACATTTGTTACGACACCTATGAAATGCTGAGGCAAGAATCCGAATACGCCGCCTGGATGTACGTTTATGGCTACATGGCCAATCACTTCACGGTAAAAGTCAACGCGTTAAGCCGCTTTGAAAGCCTGGAAGACGTGAACGCATTTGTAGAAAGCCATGGCTTCCAGCTCAATCAAGTGGGCGGTGTGATTAAAGGCTCTCCAGAACAGTGCCTTGAGCAATCATCCACGATTGCAGAAAAACGGCCGGTTACCTTTATCGAAGGCAACCGCGAAATTCCAAGTTGTTTTTATGAATTTGCCCGCCGCTACCCAACCGAAAATGGCATCGAGTTTTCGGGCTTCATTGAAGGCAATGCCGACAAGATCTTTGAAAGCACCAACATGAAGTAACACCAAGTCAATTTCAAAGGCCGTCTCAAGGGCAAAATCAAAAGCAATCCAGAAACAAAAAAGTCAGAGCATTGGCTCTGACTTTTTCGATATCACTGGATATCATGTCATAAATCGGTGACATCAACCCGGTATAAGCATTACTTAGTCGATCAACCCGTATTCATCGCGCAGCACCTGAATGATCTCTGCTTTCGGGTTATCCGAAATGTTCAGCGTTTCACCGATAACTTTTTCGGCAATGCCTACGTAAGTTTCAGAGACATTCATTAAGACCTCTAACGGCAGCTCATTATCTCTGGCCAGCGCCTGGCGTTCATCCATTCGGTCTTTATTCAACAAAATGTCCGGGTCAGGAAAATGATTTAACAATAACTGTCGGAAGCCTTCTTTCGAGTTTTCCACAACCTTACCGTCACGATACTGCGGGCCATCCCAAATACGAGAAGAATCCGGCGTGCCCACTTCGTCCATATAAATCAGTTTTTCATTCCCGGCCGCATCGTTCACATAGCCAAATTCAAATTTGGTGTCCACAAACACCTGATCCAGCTCCGCCAATGCATTTGAAATCACGCCAAAGCCATCTTTCAATAGCTTCTCATACACATCAATGTCGGACGATTGAGTAAAGTTAAAGGCTTGAAAGTTGTTGGTAATGTCATCGCGGGTAATGTTCACATCATCCACTTCTGGCACGCCAGGAATGCCTTTCAAAATACCTTTGGTTGAAGGCGTAATCAGAAGCTCCGGTAATTTCTGATCTTTTTTCAAACCGTCCGGCAGCTGTATACCACAGAACTCTCTTTCACCTTTCTCATACGAACGCCACATAGACCCCGTAATGTATTGGCGGCAAATGGCTTCAATCATCACCGGACGTGCTTTTTGAACAATCCACACAAACGGATGAGGAATGTCGAGAATATGGCTGTCGGCCAAACCTTGCTCACGAAACAGCTTAAACCAATGATTGGAAATCGCATTTAAAGCCGCGCCTTTGCCCGGAACGCCTTTCATGCCGCCTTCGCCTTGCCAGATACAGTCAAATGCCGAGATGCGATCACTGATGACCATAATCGCCAACGGCGCATCTTCGGCCACGTCGTACCCTTTTTCCTGAATCAGGCGTTTGCTGTCGGCTTCTGTTAACCAATAAACAGACCGTACTTTACCACTGTGCACCGGCTTATCTGTACGAATGGGCAGGTCATCATTTACAGCCAAAACTTTATCAGCAAGACTCATCATCTAATTCCTGTTAACTCATGTTGAGAATTTAAGGTAAGCTATCGATCGCTTGAAAACGCGCATACTACCAGATTTGATCTTCCTAGGGTATTTAGCAGTCATGAATAACCAACCATTTTCGCCAGCCAAACCCACCGCTCGACCGGCAACACAACCCACAACAAAACCCAGGCAAGCCAATGCGTTTGAGCGACTCCGAAACCGACGGTTAAACAAAGCCACCAAACCTTTTCAAGCCCGGGGCGCCTCCGTTGAACGATGCGGTGACTGCTTTCTCAGTTCCGCCGCCTGTATTTGCAGTTGGCGAAAACAAATGCATTGCAACATCGACATTGCTTTGCTGATGCATAATAAAGAAATCCTGAAACCAACCAACACAGGTCGATTGATTGCGGACTGTTTTCCCGAACAATGCCATGCGTTTGAATGGTCTCGTACCGAACCATGCCAGGACATCATTCACCTGCTACAAGACCCGAACCGTCAGTGTTTCATTCTCTTCCCCGGTGAACTTGTACCCGACCGGGAGGTTTATCATAACCCTCAACAAGACCAACTGGCTGACCTCTGCCAGCACAAAACACCCACCGTCATTTTATTAGACGGCACCTGGAAACAAGCCCGTAAAATGCTGTATCAGAGTGAGTGGTTACAAACCCCGCCCATTCTATCAATATCGCCAGAGCACTCCGCCACTTATGCATTACGCAAAGCGCCGAAAGAGCACCAGCTATCCACAGCCGAAGCAGGAGTTATGGTACTGAACGCCTTTGGGGAAGCGAAACAAGCCCGTCTGCTCCATCAATATTTCGAATTATTCAATCATCACTACCGGGCCATTCGTCGAACCATGGCGCCTGAAATGAACATCATCCACCAGCAAATGGCTGCAATAGACGAATAACCTGCCTTAATTAACCATGACCGCTTCAAGCTGGAACACGCTATTTGTTGTGGCTGCCATCACACATCGGAGGATTTAGCGTAGACTTACAGCCACAGAAAAACACCGTCGTTGACTCGGTCGCTTCGTATTTCATCGGTGAAAACTCACTGCCTTTATGCGAGCCATCACAAAATGGCTGGGAAGCACTTAATCCGCATGCGCACCAAAAGTATTTTTTACCCGCTTCCACATCCACAGCAAACGGCGTATCAGAAGCTCGTTTGGGTCTCGTCATTTTGATGCTCCTCATCTCATCAAGCATTAACGCTAAGCATAGATAAGATTTGGTCGGTGCCAAGCGAATCGTTTACCGCTCAGTAATAAACATTCCACAAAAAAGCATCGTAAAAAAGCCCCGTATGTAAAACACCGGGGCAAAGGTGGATCTAACAAGGAAAAGGGAACAACAAATCAGAAGTTATAATTCACTCCTACAGATGAAATAAACAGGCCGTCTTCATCCACAATCGAACTGTCTTTAATGCCATCTCCCAAGAACACATAGGCAGCATTTAAATCCACATCCCAATTTTCCGTGATTTCATAACGGCCGCGAATTCCCGCATACCAATTCAAAGCACTCTTGCCTTTGTAAGCATCGCGGTGCCCATTGGCTTCCTGATTACTGACCCCGTAAAAGTGGTCAACCGACTCGGCACTGGCCCATGTAGCACCGACGGTGGGGTTAATGTTCCAATCACTGTATTTGAAGTCGAAAGTGTAGTGCAGGTCAGCAGACTGGCCACCATGTTCTCCGGTAATCTCATCCAACACCGTCAGTTTTAACCGGCCCATCTCATTGGTATAGGTAGCATATAAACCCGCATCCAGCGTGCCGTCGCGCTCTTTCAGTCCATCCAGCTTTTCGTTGTCGTCGTACTCATCCTTATCCGATAGATACGAGTACTGGCCGGTCAAGACCGCGCCAAAACTGAAGCCATGGGTGCGATATAGAGTCACGCCCAGTTCACCGTCTCCGATGAAAAATGTTTCACCACGATATTCAATATTTGGAGTTAAAAAGCCAAGACTATCTTCATCGGCATATGGGTTAGTCATGCCACCAATGTAGCCGCCAACCACCCATTTACTGTCGCTGTCGCCCGGACTTGCCGCATCACTGACAAGCGCTTCTGAGTAAGCGTTGATTGTGATCAAAGATGAAAAGAGTGCACCCGCTGTCATTTGAAGTGCTTTTTTGGTCATGTTCATAATAAGGTTCTCGTTATGCCTGCGCCTTGCGCGGTCTTTAGCCTGTTAACGAGAACCATATTAATGAGGGCCGATGAACCCAAGCTTGCCGGTAGCTGAACCTCAGCTGAACCATCAAATTAATTCAGATTTAATCAATCGGCTCGCGGCATTCATACACAATGGTCCATGGGGAATAGATTGAAACGTAAGGCCAACTTAAACTCGCCAACCCGTTAATGAAGGTTCTTTCAACGGTAATGCTGTCCCATTGCTGATTGGCGCAGTTGTAGTCCACATTCATTGGTTTGCTGAATTCAATCAAGCCATTAAAGCCGAGGTGGTGCCATTGCTCACGAACAACGGTTTCTTCCATCTTAGGGCCGTTCTCAAATTTCATGGTACCGCACCCGGTCACCACCAAAGTACACAATGCAACGATCGTCTTTTTCATTGGTTACCCTCCGAGCGCTCGGCGCACCAGACCCGGGCTGAACGAGGATAATAAATCCCCAACGTAAACACCTGCCCTAAAATATCAACAAAAGTATCCACCGACTGCATTTGAATCACTGGCCGACCAGCACAGATTTCACGGACATTGACAGAATACTCGCCTTTCAACCCCCAAAACCAATAATGAAAACGCTTTTGATAGGTCGGCGCAGCACTCGACTCTTTTTGATGATCCGTCCGTAAAGTCACAGATGAACAGGCACTTAACGAACCAATCAAAAGAATAATCAATAATTTTCTCACGACACATATCCCTTGGTTGAGAATGTAATTTTGAACATAGCCCCTCCTAACATAGAAACGTCCGTCTCTATTTTCCCCTCATAACTTTTCACAATATCAAATACCACAGCCAGACCGATGCCCTGCCCCAGGCCTTGATTATCCAGTCGCTCACCGCGTCCAAATATTTTTTTACCCTCATGACGACTGAACCCGGCACCGTCATCCTCGATAATAATGACCTGCTGATTCTGTGCTTCAGTCACGCTCACCCGCACCTTTTGCTGACAGTGTTTAAACGCGTTATCCAACAAATTACCAAATATTTCCATCAAGTCATTTTCATCGCCACGAAAAGACAGTTGATCCGACGCCTGAACCTCCACCTCAAGTGCCTTATCCCGGTACACTTTCTTTAAGGCGTCCACCACCATCGTTAATACACTGCTGATTTGAGTGCCCTCACTCAATAAACTGTGGCCGGATATCACTGCACGTTTAAGCTGATATTCAATGGTATTGTTAATTCTTTGTAACGCAGTATTCATAACCTCATTACTGGAGTCCCGGTCAATTTCTCCACGAATGATGGCTATCGGAGTTTTTAAACTGTGAGCCAGATCAGCCATGCTGGCTCGATACTTTTCACGTTGACGATGTTCCTTATCAATCAAAGCGTTCAGGTTCTCTGTGACGCCCGTTAACTCCTCAGGGTAACGACCGAGTAGGCCATGTTGTTGACCTTGCTCTAAAAGTCGAATTTCTTCACCCAAGGCCGCAATCGGCCGGAATGCCATTCTTAACGCCAATAACTGGCACATCAATAAAACAGCTGTGATCGTGAAAAAACCACCAAACAGCCATAGCCGAAAACGGCCGATAACCGCATCCAGAGACGACTCATCTTCACCCACGATTAAATGATAATTAAATAAGCGACCATCCACATCCCAGGATATTTTATACGCCGCCGTCATGTATTCCGTGCCAGCTAAGGTATAACGATCAAAACGCCACGCCCCGGTATTCTCTGCCAATGGTAAATTTTTAACGGGTACCGTCAGCGATAATGAATGCCAAAGAGACGTTTGCTGATCGTCCACCACCACCGCCCACAAACCTGAATTGGCAGTATTAAATCCGGGGTTATGCAATATGGCAGGAATATACAGGTTGCCTTGATCCGTTTGGGTGACGGATAATAACGAAAAGATATGCAGTTTCAGTTTTTCGTGTGTATTTTTTTCCAGCTCTTCAGTGTAAATGATGTCCACCAGAAACATGCCCACCATCATGACCAAAGTCGCCACTAAAATGGTATAGCTGAAAAACCTTGTTCGCAGAGAAACCGGTTTCATATCAGGCTTTCACCGAAAATCGATAACCACGACCACGTAAGGTTTCAATGGGCTTAATTTGATTGTCCGGATCAAGCTTTTGTCGAAGCCTGGCCACCAACACTTCAATGACATTACTGTCCCTTTCCAATTCCTCTTCATACAGGTAATCCGCCAAAACGGCTTTTGAAGCCACTTTATTCGGATGCAACATAAAGTACTGGACCAGTTTATATTCAAAAGCCGTCAAACTGACGCTGTTGTCATGCACTAATACTTCCTGACTGTGTAAATCCAGCTTAATTGGCCCTTGCGTCAATTCACTGTTTGCGTAGCCGCCCGCTCTGCGCAACATCGCCTGTACTCGAGCGATCAGTTCTTCCAGTTGAAATGGCTTGACTAAATAATCATCCGCCCCCGCATTCAAAGCATGAACCTTATCCTGCCAGCTGCTCCTCGCAGTTAACACCAAAATCGGAATGGTGATGTTTTCCTTCCTGAGCTGGGTAATGACCTCAATGCCAGACATGTTTGGCAATCCAAGATCAATAATGGCGAGGTCATACTGATATTCTCTGGAACGGTACAAACCTTCTTCACCATTCAGACTGGCATCCACATAAAATCCGGCTTGCGTCAGTTTTTCCGACAATTGAGCCACCAAAGACGGATCATCTTCGATCAACAATAACTTCATGGCGTATCACTCACCTCAATTTGTTTCACTACACCCTCTTTGGACAAAATTTTAACTCGATAAACCAACTGGCCTTCTGAGGTGATTTTATCGGCGCTCAAAACCGTGCCTTCAAACTCGGCCCGTGCTTTTTCAATCGCGCCACGCAAACCCATGCCTTTAGCGGGTTCAGGCGAAGTCTCCTGAACGTACACCGAAGGTTTCATGATGTCTGTGTTCTGAATTTTATCTTCCACCCAGTGGGTAAAAGGCATGACAAAGCTTTCAACCTGATAGCCCGGCTGCTCCACATGGGTTTCAAACCAATCGTCTGAGGCACTTTGTTCTGCGTCTTTGATAACAGGAGGATCTATCGTATCGACACCCGATTCGGAAGGCAGCTGTGATACCTCGTCTGCACGAACCAGACAGGCATTCCCAAGCACGGCCCCAAAAAGCAATAACGTTCTGATGTATGTATTCACTAGGCACTTATGTTCATTAGGTACATATGTTCATTAGGCACTTTGACTGCAATCTTAAATTAATCCGAAGTATAGAGATTTAAACTGAACCTAAGCTGAATGAAAAATAACTCGGCCACTCTATAAAGTATCACAACCGCTTCAACTCAGAAAATCTGTGCTCCAGACCAAAAAGCCATCTAAACTTTCTACTCAGATAGCTTACTTTGTACCCGCAGTTTTAACTTTAATGGCTTCGAAGGAGAACCCTGTGAGCCAACTCAGGACATTCATCATCGCCGGCCTGTATCTCATGCTAATGGCGTGCTCTTCGGTCACCATTCACCCGACAGCAACCTTCAAATATTCCTCTGAGCCGACTTACCAAGATTCTCGTCATTTTTTCTTTTGGGGATTGGTCGGCCAAACACGGGTCGACGTAAAACAAATCTGTCAGCAAAAGCGTGTTGTTCAAATGCAATCGCAAGCCACCTTTGTGGACGGCTTACTGACCCTCATTACACTCGGAATCTATGCACCGCACTCAGTCAAAGTTTGGTGCGAATAAACAATAATGCCAATCAACTCAAACAGCTTAGGAGCGGGAAGCAATGAAATTATTAACGACTTTAGTCTCATTAATAATACTAAGTGCTTGTACGACCATTCATTTTGATAATGGGGAACCCATCGAAACCTTAGCCAAAACGGAACAGTGGCACCATAACGTGGCGTTAGATCTGGTTGAAGTCTCGGACGCCGTCAATCTGGAAAGGCGCTGCCTCAACCAAGAATGGACGTCCGTGAAAACAGAATTGTCGTTTTTAAATGGTCTGGCAAGACTGGCAGTGAACTGGATCGCACCCATTTGGTACCCAAAAACGGTGGAAATAAGTTGTGACTTCACAGACAAAAAACAACCATCAGCTCAAACTTTAAAGCTATGACCGCCTCTTTGCCCCAAACATCTCTGATTTTCTGATTAAACAGACCAAAGCGGTGCCTTTATTGACCTGTAAGCATTACGTTTCTTCAGAAACGAGTGCTAGAATTGGCCAATGCCGTATGAACACGTTTTCCTCTTTCCAACACATCAGAGAAAACGAATAACAACTGAATACAATTACTAGGGATACCCACAATGTCGAAGGGACAGCAAGTTCGTAAGACCATACAACATATTTCCAACTTCAAAAAAAGTGCATCGTCTGCCGATGTTTACCAAAATGTGGTCAACCACCCTTGGGCACAACCGTTGGTGAAAGCACTGAATTTACCCGTCCCTTTGCCATTAAAGCGCCAACAACAAGCCAGTGAAGAGTTTTTAAGAGGCAAAGCTCTGTTTGGTTCTGCCTCCACAGGCAACAAAGAAGCCAGCCCGGTGGCCAACGCCATTTTAACAACGTTATCGCACGGCTCTGCCAAACTGTTTTACCTTAAAGAGAATGATAGCCAACAAGACTTATTATCTGCCAGTAAAACCCACCCATTACGAATATTAACGGACGCATCTCAAAAGCTGTCTGCTCTGATCTACGACGCCACCAGCGTTGCAAACCCGGAAGAACTGACGGCAGTGTATGACTTTTACCATAACAACATCCGCCGACTTGGGGATCACTCCCGTATCGTGGTCGTAGGTTTAACACCTTCCAGCTGCAAAGAAGCGGCACAAGCGTCTGCAATGTATGCCCTTGAAGGTTTTATTCGAAGTACCGCCAAAGAAATTGGAGGCAAAGCCGCTACCGCAAACTTAATTCAGTTAGAAACTGGCGCCGAGCACTTACTGGAGTCTCCTTTGCGTTACCTTCTGTCTCAGCGTGCCGCTTTCATTACCGGGCAAGCGGTAACCCTCAGCAAAGTCAGTGGCAGCAATGAAAAAATCAACTGGCGCCAACCCCTGATGGACAAAACAGCACTGGTGACTGGTGCTTCAAGGGGTATTGGGAAAGCCATCGCCGAAACACTGGCAAGAGACGGAGCCAAAGTCATCCTGCTCGACATAGAACCCTGCAAGGAAGACCTTGAAAGCTTGGCTCGCCGCTTGGGCGGGCACGCCGTGATCGCGGACGTCAGTGATAAAAAAGGCCTGAACAAACTGATCAAAGACGTTCAAAAAGGCTCAGAAACGATCGATATTCTGGTCAACAACGCAGGAATTACTCGCGATAAAACCCTGGCACGGATGGATATCAAGCGCTGGCAGAGCGTCCTCGATATTAACCTGTCGGCCGTTCAACGCATCACAGAAGCGCTTGTGGATAAAAAAGTATTAAAAGTAAACGGCCGGGTGATCTGCATTTCATCCATTAACGGCATCGCAGGCTGTTTCGGTCAAACCAACTACTCAACCTCAAAAGCCGGTGTGATTGGCTACGTTGAAGCGATGGATAAAGTGCTTGCCCGCCGTAAAATCACCATTAACGCCATTGCCCCAGGCTTTATCGAAACTCAAATGACCCAGGCGATTCCTTTCTTAAGCCGTGAAATCGGTCGTCGGATTAATTCGTTATCGCAAGGCGGACAACCGGAAGACGTGGCCGAAGCGGTAGCAATGTTTGCTAACCCGGCATCGGCAGGGCTGCGCGCGAATACACTGAGAGTATGTGGTCAGAATTTAGTTGGTGCTTAGATTTATTTATTAATATCTTTAACGAAGTATTTAATCGCGTATCCGGAACTCGCTTCGCTCAAACAACGGATTCGCTAAAAATACTTCATTGAAGATATCCTGCCTACAGAAATCACCATCAAAGTTTTATGTACATATTTAAAGAGAATTCACTGTCTGAGCGTAGCGAGTTTTGAATGAACGGCTAAATAAGTACATAAAAATCTGTTTATGTAGCTCGGTACAAAAGAAACGTCATGAGCGAAGATCAGACAATGCTAAATTTTTCGAAGTCGCGGAGTTTATGTTTGATAAATGAGCATGCTGAGAGAAATTTCAACGCAGTATGATCAAGCGCAATAGTTTCCGCACGCAAGAAAGAAATAGGGGTCGCCTTGGCGACCCCACGTGAGCCTTTGTAAAGGCTCGTTCCAAGCGGCCCCCGTCTGATCACTGATCAGCATTTCAGGGCCTGGTCTTATATCAGAGCGTTACGTTCCGCTCAATGTAACGACTTTCGGTCAGAATACAGTCCCTCCCAAAACAATAGAATTGTGTCTAAGAGATCATCTGCGGAGTTCATGAAGTGTTCTTCGTTCACAACATGATTAAAGTAGTAATGTTCTAACTTCTTCATCCGCGCCATTCGATAAGCATCCTGATGCTGACCATTCCAAGTAAACAAAGAGACAGGAAAATCAGCAATACCGTTCGCATGCTTGTATCGAATCAAACCAGCCAAAATCTGATCCCAAAACCCTTGCTCCATCCAAAACTCCAGGGCAAACGCTGAAGCATAAGAGACTTCAGGGTCAGGGTGGCTGTAAAACTTTATCAGCTCTCGGCACACAAAGTCGGTGCTGTCTGTCGCCAACTCTTTCTGGCCGAGAATTTCAAAAGGCATTCCCAAGTGTTCAGCAACTTTAACGATCAGGTTCAAGTGTGGCGTCATAAACCGTAACAGACCGCCTTCAAGCTGATGGGTTTTCATATCACTGAAGTTCTGATCGCCACTCAGATTAAGGCTTAGCTGAGAGAAAGGATTGCCATTTAACCCTTTCATTTCAAAGCCATCCGCAATCATATCTTCAATCGCCGCTTGCTGAGCACTGTCGATGCTCTGCATTTGACTGAACTGTGCATGAGCAAGATTTTCTGCAAAAATCGCAAACTGAATCAAAAAATGCTGTACATCGTAATCGGTCAACTCCCGATCACTGAACCAATCCAAAAAATGATTTTCAGTAAATACTGGATGCTGAGCTACTTCTTGTGTAATTCGTTCTTTGAACCGAAGAAAGTTCTTCAATTCAACCGGTGTATATTTACCATCCAGATACGACATTAATGTGCTATCACTCAGGCCTTCCAAACCGTTAAGATCAAACTGTTGTATCGCAACTATTGGTGACTTCATTCAGACCTCGACTGGCTCATGACCGCTGAGAAAGAGCGTAGGGAAAACACTCCTGAACTACGAGCAACCGATTGTTTTTGTTAGGGCTTATTTCTCTGCCTTCCTGTATTTCAGAGTAGATGCCGTATCCATATGCCGCAAATTTCACATTCCAAAAACTGATAGACGGGTTCACATTTTTCACTTTTTCTTTGGGCAGTTAAAAGGTACTCTAGGGGTCTTCTGATCAAAGAATTATTAAGCACTAAAATCAGAAATTACAAGTCCATTACTTTAAAATTTAAGACTACAACTTCATGCCAGTATACCGCACTCCTGCTGCTCCACACATTATTGAATTTGAAGAAAAACGCAGCCGATTTGTCGCCCACCTGGCCCATTTCAATTCTGACAGCGAATTTAAAGCGTTTCTTGCACAAATACGGGAAGATCACCCCAAAGCCAGCCATCATTGCTGGGCACATATACTGCGTATGCCGAACGATGCTAAGGGCTGGAATCAAAGTGACGATGGCGAACCCAAAGGCACAGCAGGCAAACCTATGCTGAACATTCTGTCTCATGCCGATGTGGGGGAATGCGGTGTTGTCATCGCGCGCTACTTCGGAGGCACTAAACTAGGAACCGGCGGATTAGTCAGGGCTTACTCCGCCGCCACCAAACAAGTACTCGAGGAAGCCAGCTGGTCACCATTGGAAGCGAAAAAAATCCTGGAAATCGTCTCCGATTATCAGGAAATCAACCACGTTCAACGTTGGATGCAATCACATCATATCCAACCTCTGAATCAAATATTCGACGAAAAAGCACAAATAACACTACAAATCACTGAATCCCAATTTGACGAATTAGTTTCTATCGTTGAGGATTTAAGACATACCGCAGTAAAGAATGCATAAGTCATCATGCATTCCACGAAAAGGACACCCACCATGGAAAGACATCCTAAGCGACTCAAACCCAGCGAACTGACAGCTGCGTTTACGGTCTCTGAAAACGAATACAGCGCCACCAGTGAAGTTGAGCCATTCGATGGCATCTTAGGGCAAGACAGAGCCGTTACCGCCATAGAGTTTGGTGTTGCCATGGATCGTCCTGGCTATAACATTTATCTGATGGGCGAATCCGGCACGGGCCGGTCTTCTTACGTACAAGATTACTTAGCGAACATCGCCAGCGACGAAGACACCCCGAGCGACTGGGTATACGTCAACCACTTCGAAAACCCGAAAGAGCCGATGGCCATTGAGCTGCCTGCGGGGTTGGCCAATGATTTCAAGCACGACCTGGAGCGGTTTGTGGATAATTTGATGAGCACCTTTCCATCGGTGTTCGAACATCCCACCTACCAGCACAACAAAAACCAGATCGACCGGGCCTTTAACCAGCAATACGACAAAGCCCTCGACAACGTAGAACGAGAAGCCCTGCGCTCGAATATTGCGGTCTTCAAGGACTCCGGCTCCATTACCTTTACCCCAATCCGTGAAGGCAAAGCACTGGATGAAACCGAGTTTGCCCAATTACCCGATGAAGACCGTGAAATCATTCACCAGACCATCAGTGATCTGGAAGACATGCTCAACAATGAGCTGATTAACCTCCCGCAATGGCGCCGTGAAAGTAACGAGCTGCTGAGAAAGTTGAACCAGGAAACCATCAGCGAAGCCGTAGAACCTTTACTGAAACCGATTAAAAAAGCGTATGGCAAATACAACGGCGTTAAACTTTTCATTGAACGCACCAAAGAGCATTTACTGAAAACCGTGATTGATCAACTGGTGGAAGAGCGTGTTCTGGAAAAGGTAGAAGACTCCCAGAAACGCACCATGCTTCTGGATCAGTACGAACCAAGCATCATGGTCTCCCGCTCCCAGAACAATGGGGCACCGGTCATTTACGAAAGTCACCCAAGCTACCGAAACCTGTTTGGCCGCATTGAGTACACCCCGGATCAAGGCACACTGACCACCAACTACCGTCAAATAGTGCCGGGCGCATTGCATAAAGCCAATGGCGGCTATTTAGTGATTGAGGCGGATAAATTGCTGTCTGAACCCTTCGTTTGGGACGCACTCAAACGAGCGATTAAATCCCGCAAGCTGACGATGGAATCACCTTATTCTGACTTGGGCCTACTCAGCCCTGCGACCCTGTCGCCGGACAGTATTCCGTTACATGTAAAAATTATTCTGATCGGCTCCCGGGAAGTTTATTACCTGTTGCAAGACTACGACGATGAGTTCCGCGAACTGTTCAGAGTGCTGGTGGATTTTGATGAACGTTTGCCCCGAACCCCCACAGCGATTAACTTCTTCACCCAATTACTCAAAAGCCGGGTGGATGAAAAAGGACATAAAGACATCTCAGCAGACGGCGTCGCCCGGATGATTGAATACAGCTCCAGACTGGCCGACAACCAACGTCATTTATCCGCACGCATCGGTGACATTTTTGAACTGCTGGGAGAAGCCGAGCTGGTGCGCAAATTGGCGCGAGACCCGCTGATCGAGCGTAAGCACATCGATAAAGCGCTGTCGGCCAAACAAAACCGGACGGGCCGCATAGCCGATCGCATTTTGGAAGAAATGCTCGACGACACCATTCTGATTGACACCGAAGGCGAAGCCATAGGTAAGATCAATGGTCTGACGGTGCTGGAAATTGGCGACTCCATGTTCGGAACACCGGCCCGAATCACTGCTGTGGTTTACCCGGGTTCTCGCGGCATTGTGGACATTGAGCGCGAAGCCAATCTGGGCCAAGCCATTCACTCCAAAGGCGTGATGATCATGAGTGGTTACATGGGCAGCCGCTACACCACGGACTTCCCGTTAGCCATGTCAGCCAGTTTGGCGATGGAACAAAGCTACGGCCACATCGATGGCGACAGTGCATCACTGGCAGAGCTTTGCTGTTTGTTATCTGCACTGACCAAAACGCCGATCAAACAATCGCTGTCGATGACCGGCTCCATGAACCAACACGGAGAGGTACAGGCCATTGGCGGCGTTAATGAAAAAATTGAAGGTTTCTTCCGTCTTTGTGAAGCTCGCGGTTTAACCGGCGATCAAGGGGTCATCATCCCGAAATCCAACGTTCGTAATTTAGTGCTGGATAAGAAAATCATTGATGCCGTAGAAAATGGCCAGTTCCATATTTTCTCAGTACAACACGCCGATGAAGCGCTTGAGTTGCTGACTGGCGCCGTGCCTGGCGAAGAAGACAAAGACGGCACGTTCCCAGAAGACACCTTCAACGGTAAGGTCGTCAGCCGCTTAAAAGAACTGGCGGAAATAGACGAAGGCATGGAAGAAGAGGAAGAAGCCGACGGTTCAGAACAAGCTGACGAGGGCGAACAAACCAGCGAAGGTGGCGCACCGAAAAAAGCAAAACCAATTCACTGATAACGCTGTTAGCTGATTAATCATAAAAAAACCGGGGCCATCCCCGGTTTTTTTGTTTTTGATTCATAGCTGATTCGATAAGCCGCTTATTCAATAGACAGCCAGCCAAACCCTTCATCCTGATCGGCGACCCGAATCCATTGTCGCTCCCGTTGAATCACGGCATCGAGCGCATCGAGCGACAACTGAACATCATTATTCTGATGGCTGACATGAGACACCACCAAGTGCTGCAATTTGTCCTGATCCACATGGCGCACAAACTCAGCCGCTTGCTGATTGTTCAAGTGGCCATAATCGCCCGCTACCCGACGTTTCAAAGATGGAGGGTATGGGCCTTGGCGCAACATGTCCAGGTCATGGTTGCATTCCAACAGGATGGCATCGCAATCTTTGTAATGATTAATCACATACGGCGTGTAACTGCCTAAGTCAGTCAGCACGCCCAGTTTCCGTTCCTGGTGACTCACCACAAATTGCACCGGCTCTTGCGCATCGTGTGGCACGATCACAGGCTGAATCTTAAAAGCACCTACTTCAAATAACTCATGGCTGCAAATGACTTGCAGCTGCTGGTGTGCTTCCAGTGATTTTGCCCGAGCCGTACCATAGGTCATATACGCCGGAATTTTGTATTTACGTGCGAGCACAGGCACACCTTTGATGTGATCACCGTGCTCGTGCGTGACTAAGATTGCGGAGAGGTCATTCGGAGTAAGCTCAAGCGCCGCCAAACGGCGCACGGCTTCTTTGGCGGTAAAGCCACAGTCAATCATGATGACGGTGTCTTTGGCCTTTATGAGCGTTGCATTTCCTTTGCTGCCACTGCCAATGGATGCAAACTGCACTAGTACAAACGATCCTTAACAAACTCCAGCACTTCAAGCGCTTCGGATTTATCAATCTCGTTACCGTCTTTATCCGTGACCCGAACCTGAGCGCGATACTCGTCAATCTCAATCACTTTCAGAATCAGTTCACGATCACTTTCTTCAATCAGATCAGCACCAAAGATACGCGCGAATATGCCAGGCTCTTCTTCTTTCGCTCTGTGATTGTAGGTGACGAAAATATTCCCTTCGGAACGGTTTCGGTCAGTCACTTTCAAAATGCGCTCGTCTTCAGAGTTCACCACCGACGCCCAGGCACGATCAAAACGGGCTTCCAGCTGAAGTACCACGTTCGTCTCGGTATTCTCAATCGACACCCGCGATTCACCGACAATGCCTTCCGCTAGGAATGACGTGGTTTGACCAGAAACCACCTGCTTGGCCAAATAGGTAATTAATTCGTCTATTACCGCCGCCGAAAGCGCCAGATTTTCGGATTGTTTCGGCCAGGCTTCATTTGGCTCATACACAACAGGTGCGGAAACGCTGTCGTATAAGCCCACCGAACGCTGAACCACATGCACTTCGGTCAAACCGCTACGGATGCCCTGCTCTACCGAAACACGGTACTTATCCAGAAGATCATCGCCCAGATAAACACGGCCCTTAACACGGCTCATCAACGACTGGCGTTCATCGTTTCGTTTCACCCAACGTGTTTCAAGCACACCTTTATTCGGTTGTTCGTACACCACCGCAATGCGGTGTAAATCCCAAAACTGACGGACCAACGGCCAAACCTGATTGGGCGGTTGGGCAACAACAATCCAACGCTGATCGTCCAGCTTGCGAAGTTGAACGCCGTCTTTGTCGTCCGTCAACGAAAGTGGTTCCGGGCGAGGCACTTCGGCAACCAACTCTCCGGCACCAAGCTTTTTCAGCTCGGGCACAGGATACAGATCAATAAACTCCGTAGGAGACTGCCCTTTTAAGCCTTGAGTAGGCTTCGTTGCCTCAATATGTTTGTACTCTTCATCAAGATCTGTAAATAAAGAACATGATGACAACACAAGCGCAGCAGATAAAAAACTGAGAGACTTTACCCACCGACCTGAACCATTAGACCTTACATTTACAGACACTCAATATCTTCCTTAACTATTTTTATATTGCAGATTTTATATTGCAGAAAAGTCTTGCTAATAAAACGATACTAAGACACGGCACCCAAAGCTTTTAACGCATCATGCACTTGCGTGCGATATTGCTCTTGCAATACCGTCAGCGGTAAACGAATACCCAAGCCAACAAGCCCCATATCCGCCAACGCCCATTTCACCGGAATCGGATTGCTCTCAACAAACATGGCACTATGAACCGCCATCATTTCCTCATTGAGTGCTTTCGCTTCTTCCGCCTTACCTTCCAATGCCAACTTACAAAGATCTGACATTTGCTTAGGCAAAACGTTAGCCGTCACAGAAATATTACCGTGGCCACCCGCCAAAATCAGCTGGTAAGCGGTTGGGTCATCACCGGAATAAACGGCGATCTTGTCACCCACCAAATCAATTACTTGCTTAGCGCGTTCTATATCACCGGTGGCTTCTTTGATGCCAACAATGTTTTTAAGTTCAGCGATTCGAGCCACCGTTTCAGGCAACATGTCACAAGCGGTACGGCCTGGCACATTGTAAAGAATCTGGGGAATATCAACTGCATCAGAAATGGCTTTGTGATGCTGAAACAAACCTTCTTGTGTCGGCTTGTTGTAGTACGGCGTAACCAAGAGACATGCATCCGCACCTGACTGGCGCGCCGTTTCTGTTAACTCTATGGCTTCTGCGGTGCTGTTGGCACCGGTACCGGCGATCACAGGTAAACGACCAGCGACACGATTTACCACGTGTTTTATTACCAGGCAGTGCTCTTTCACATCCAGAGTCGCAGACTCACCAGTGGTGCCTACGGCAACAATCGAATCAGTGCCGTTTTCAATGTGAAAATCAATCAAACGGTCAAGAGCGTCCCAGTCGACTTTACCGTTGTCGAGCATAGGGGTAATCAGTGCAACAATACTGCCAGTAATCATTTGGCCTCTCCAGTGGAATTCCAAGCCGGACATTTTAGTGGTCAGCCCAGTAGGAAACAAGAGATATCACCGTGATTAAGTCGCTTTCTATAAAATTCCTCAACATTGTTCCATTTCAACATTTAACAACACTCCGTCATCGCCTATGATTGTTGTAATACAATCGACCGAACTCTTTCATTAAAAACAGAAAATTGAAGACCGCATTTTATTAAGCGGCTTGAAGGGAAATGTATGTCACAAGCACAAAACAACCTGGTCATTACCGCGTTAGGTTCAGACCGCCCAGGCATCGTAAATGATCTTTCCAGCCTGATCGCCAGCCACCAATGCAGCATCGTAGACAGTCGAATGACGGTATTAGGTGGCGAATTCGCCATCATTATGATGGTCAGTGGCAATGAAGATGGCATTCAGGAACTTGAAAACAAACTCAGCGCCGAAGTGGAAGCGCTCAACCTGACTACCATCATCAAGCGCACCTCCGGCCGTGAAACCTGCCACGACACCATTGCATACATTACAGAAGTCATTGCCATCGACAACCCGGGCATCGTCTCCGACATCGCCGGCTTTTTCTCCGCTCGTAAGATCAACATTGACGATCTAACCACCGGCACTTACGCAGCACCGCACACAGGCACGCAAATGTTCAACCTGACCATGCGCGTGAACATTCCAAGTGCACAAAGCCTGTCACAACTGAAAGACGACTTCATTCAGTTCTGTGATGACCGCAACTTAGATTCGAGCATTGAGCCGCTTCGATAGATAACCATCCTTTGCAACAAGTAATAAACCCATAAAACGCTCATTTTCAACCCAACACAGATTTTGTACGGAAACCTTCAATGACCGAATTAGCAATAGGCAACGCAGTCCCGGATTTCACCGCTGAAGCCACCAACGACACCACAGTGACCCTGTCTGAATTAAAAGGTAAAAACGTGGTGATTTATTTCTACCCGAAAGACAACACCCCAGGTTGTACCACCGAAGGCCAGGACTTCCGCGATGCCATCGCCGAGTTTGAAGCCAACAACACGGTCATCTTCGGTGTATCCCGTGACTCCATTCGAGTCCACACCAACTTTCGCGCGAAGCACGAATTTCCGTTCGAGTTAATCTCAGACCCTGAAGAAGCGTTGTGTAAGCACTTTGATGTGATCAAGCTCAAAAAACTGTACGGCAAAGAATACATGGGAATTGAACGCAGCACCTTCTTAATGGACGGTGAAGGCGTATTACGCAACGAATGGCGTAAAGTAAAAGTGAAAGGCCATGTGGATGAAGTGTTAGAAGCAGTGAAGGCGCTTTAATCTTTTCTTTATTTGATAGCGAGTTAACCCCTCTGTTTAATCAGAGGGTTAACTTTCCAAATCTATCTTTAATAAATTTAATCAAAAGATTAAAGTAATATCCCTATCTGCTGGTAAGACTCTCACTAACAATAATTTAGTGTCAGTCACTTGGTAATACAGGTTATAGCGATCCACCGGAAAACTTTTCAGACCTTTTGTCGTATTAGCTTCAACCAGATCAGGACGATCTCGGCCAATATCAGGAAATTCAATAAGTTTTAAAATTTTTTCATGCAGCTTATCAAGGTATCGATCGGCATTAACAGGATGATCATCTGCAATATACAACCAAATCTCCAGTAAATCATTTTCTGCTTCTGGTGAGATTTCAAGTTCAAGCATTCTTGGCCTTAGTCTGAAGCTTTGCTCTTCCTTTGGCCTTTATCGCCTCCATATCTAAAGGCTTTCCCTGACCGCGCTCCAACGAGTCCAAACCCTGATTAACATCCCGCCTTAAGGCTTCCAACCTCATTGACTGAATTTCATCCTGTTCTTCCAGCAGGCGGAGCGCTTCTCGAACTACTTCACTGGCAGATCGATACATACCAGTCTCAACCTTTGATTTAACAAAGCTCTCCAGCTCAGAAGTTAAAGAAATATTCATGATTAGGCCTCTCATTTTTGGCTGATCTACTCACTCATTATAACCATAATTAGCCAAGTTCGTTATTCGCATGAGCATCCCCAATCATCCTCTCGCTATACCGCTTCAAACACTTCATCTTCCGCATGATCACCATCATGAACCATGGCCTGAAGCGCCTGAAACTCAAGCTCTGATTTACCTATAAGCTCACAGGCCAACTCACTGCTGATGTTTTTATAGCGATACAAAGCCACAGCTAATAACTCCAGAGCCTGTTTCTCATCCAAACCACATTGTGCTGCAACGGAATCTTTGATTTCGATTTTCATGGGTAACTCTCCTGACATGACTGTTAGATTTATTTTTTATGACAGAGAAGTGAACGACTATAAACGTAAAATTTTTAAGCAAACACTGATTTGCGACAAGCAAGGAGGGTTTGACTATGAAAGTAAGAAAAAAGGATGACTTTGAGATCATCCTTTTAAAATACTCAGTCAATCATCTCCGGCACCCCATCCTGATGGCTCGCTACCTTAGGCCAGGCAGTCATGATGGCTTTAATCAGTGTCGCCAACGGTATCGCAAAGAAAATCCCCCAGAAGCCCCAAAGACCACCAAAAAAGATGACCGCGATGATGATCACCACAGGATGAAGATTCACCGCTTCAGAGAACAGCAAAGGCACTAAAATATTGCCATCCAACCCCTGAATCACCAAAAAGATGACCATCACAGTGATGAATTCAGAACCAGTGCCGAATTGAATCAGCCCCACCGCCGCCACCGGAATGGTCACAACAATTGCCCCCACGTAGGGAATCAACACCGACAAGCCCACCACCAAGGCCAAAAGCGCCGAATATTGTAGCCCCATGAACACAAAGCCAATATAAGTGGTGCCGCCAACAATCAAAATCTCTATGGCTTTGCCTCGAATGTAATTGGCGATTTGTTCGTTCATCTCCTCGCCTACTTCAGTTAACATCCGGCGCTTTTTCGGCAAAAGTGAAGTGAGGTAACCAATAAAGTAGTCTTTGTCCTTCAAAAAGAAGAACACCATCATCGGCACCACCACACAGTAAATCAGAATGGTGATGACGCCAGGAATACTGGATACACCAAGCGACAATAAAAGTTGCCCGACTTGGCCAATTTCGCCTTTAGCAATGCCAAACCACTCATCCAGTTGCGCCGAACTGAGGATGTTTGGGTAATCATGACTCATCGCCACCGCATAAGATTGTAGCTCGGTACTGTACCTGGGGACTTCACCAATAAAAGAGGTTAACTGAGACCACACCAAGGGCATCAAAACCAAAATTAACGCTAAGGAAATGCCAATAAAAAACACCACCGCCAATGAAACAGCAAGCAAGTGAGGAGCACCGCGATCAGTGAGTAAATTCACCAGGCCTTGCAGCATGTACGCAATAATAACAGCGGCGATTACGGGGGTTAAAATGGCACCGAACAACCAAATACAAAGGCCGGAAATCAACAAAAGAAGCAAAAAGACCATGGCTTCTTCTTCAGCGAAATACAGGCTCGCCCAGCGCCTTAAAATATTGACCATGTTAAATTCCTTTCCGTATCCAGTAGCTGTAGACATCGTTAGTATCGTCCGCCGCAACAAGGTCATGTACTGAGTTGTTGACGAACACCTGAATATCTCGCCAAGAGCCTGCATCGGTCGCAATGACCTTCAGCAGTTGGCCGCCCGATAACTTATTTAATGCTTGTTTGGTTTTTAATAACGGCAACGGGCAATTGAGTCCACTGGTATCTAATAATTCATCAAAAGTTTGTGGAACTGGCTGTTCAGTCATATTGTCTCAACTATTCTTAAGGAGTAAGGTCGTCTGTTTGTGATTTACTGAGCGAAACGCACCATTTTTGCGAGTTAGCTTTAGTGACATAACACTCAGATACATGCCATGGATATACATAAAAGAAGACTTGATATAGTCTAAGAAAAAATACTTCGGGTGTCGCTAGCATAAATGAATAAAACCTACCGCATAATCGCTTTTTTGTGTTGTTTTCTGATCACCTTTCAGTCAACTGCGTTTGCGGCTGCTCAATTACCGACCCTGGGAGATTCCACGTCCGGTTTTATCTCACTCGACCAAGAATACCAGCTGGGTCGTGGCTGGTTAAGAGCATTACGCAGTCAAACGCCAATTTTGGAAGATCCACTGCTCAACGATTACCTGGAATTCACAATCTATCGTCTGGCTGAGAACAGTCAATTAACCGATCGTCGTATTGAGACAATTATTGTTGATAATAAATCCCTGAACGCATTTGCAGTTCCTGGCGGCGTGATCGGGGTGAACACCGGGTTATTCCTTTATTCTCAGTCCGAAGGCGAATTCTCTTCCGTACTCAGTCATGAATTGGCGCACATCAGCCAACGCCACTTTGCCCGGCGCGTTCAGGATGCTCAAAAGCGACAACCACTGACACTCGCAGGCTTATTAGCGACCGTTTTACTGGCCGTAACCACCGGCGGGACAGCCGCCATTGCTGCTGGTTCCACGGCTTATGCCGCGAATGCACAGGCGTCATTAGCATTCAGTCGGGACATGGAGCAGGAAGCTGACCGAATCGGCATGGAAACCCTATACAATTCCGGGTACAACCCAAATGAAATGACCGACATGTTCCGCAACATGAATGACGCCAAACGCTACTTTGGGACAAACCCACCCGAATATTTGTTAACTCACCCGTTAACCGAGTCACGAGTCTCTGACAGCGCCAACCGCGCATCCCAATACCCGGCCGTCAAAAACGGACGCACCAACTTCGAATACCAATTAATGAAGCGCCGTGTGGAAGTCCACACACTAAAATCCGCCGACGCTTGCACCAATAAATACGAATCCGCCGTCCAGGAAAGCAAAGGCACCAGCAAACATACCGCACAATACGCTTTGGCCATTTGCTACACCGAAGACAAACAATTCGAAAAAGCCTTAGCCACCCTGAAGCCTCTGCAAGAGCTGTGGCCTCTCAGCATTACCATCAATGTGCTGGAAGCTGAAATCCTGTCAAAAAAACGGGATTTAGATGAAGCTGAAAGCATTCTCAAAAAAATGCTGAAAGACAACCCGGAGAACTACGTCATTACTATGTATCTGGCGAATACTCTGGGTAAAAACGGCAAAGCCCGAGAGTCTGCCTTTCTACTGCAAGACATGAGTTTTAAACGCCCGGATGATGCTCATGTCTGGAACCGTTTAGCAGAAGCCCAGCGCATCAATAATAATCAAATTGGTTATTACAAGGCCGCCGCCGAGTATTACCAGTTGAACGGGGATTTCACCAACTCACAACGCCAGTTAATGCGCGCATTGAAACTTGCCGAGTTTGACTTCCACGAGAAATCCATCATTGAAGAACGAATCAAGTACATAGAATCGTTAAAAACCGAGTTTAATCAGTAACTTCTTCTTTCGTCACTCTCAGCTTCCAGCCATAGAAGCTGTGAGCGATGTGTTTGTATTTTCCCCCTTTGAAACCATTTCGACTTATTTGGACGTAATATGAATTTTGGCAGTGACAACCAAACCGGAGCCTCGCCTCAAGTACTTGAAGCCATCATGAAAGCCAACGACGGCTTTCTACACGGTTATGGCGATGAGGATTACACACGACAAACCGTGGAGCAGCTCAAGCGACTTTTTGACTGTGACCTGGAGGCTTATTTTATACCAACCGGCACTGCCGCCAACTGTTTAGCCTTATCCAGCCTGGTTAACCCGTGGCAGACCATTTTATGCCACCCTGAAGCCCACATCATTCAGGATGAAAATACCGCCCCAGAGTTATTAACAGGCGGCGCGCGACTGAAAGCCATCGCAACCGAACAACCTAAAATCCATCTGGAAGATTTAAAAAAAGTATTAAGTTATCAAGCCAAAGAAGCGCCACACAACAGCCTTGCTGGGGCAATGAGCCTGACTCAATGTACAGAGCTGGGCCAGGCATACCAACCAGAAGAAGTGAAACAACTTTGCTTGCTGGCGCATCAGCACGGCCTGAGCGTACACATGGATGGAGCGAGATTCAGTAACGCAGTGGCCCATCTTGGCTGCCATCCGAAAGAAATCAGCTGGCAAGCCGGGGTGGACGTTCTTTGTTTGGGCGCTACCAAAAATGGCGCACTGGCGGCCGAAGCGGTGATATTTTTTAATAAAGAACTGGCGGTGGATTTTGAACAACGTCGCAAACGCGCTGGCCACTTACTGTCCAAAGGACGCTTATTCAGTGCTCAGTTTCAGGGTTGGCTTGAAAATGACCACTGGCTGGAACTGGCCACGCACGCAAACCGGATGGCCGAAATGATGGCCAAAGGCCTTTCAGAAAAACCAGGCTGTCGCATTATCTTTCCGGTGGAGGCCAATGAACTGTTTGTAACGCTCCCTAAGAGCACCACAGAGCGTCTTCAACAACATGGAGCAGAATTTTATGAATGGCCAACATCCGGCCTTGCTGAGCATCTGCAGCCATCTGAAGGTGAACAAATGATCCGACTGGTCACTTCGTTTATAACCAAAGAACACGAAGTAAAGCAATTCTGTGATCTGATTTAAACCACCAAAGCCCTATCTAAAACGAAAAAAGCCGTGCTTGGTAAATCAAGCACGGCTTTTTTATTCAAGGTGACCCGTAAAGAACACCAATCACTCCAACCACACCTAAGATAAGTTACTTGGGTGCGTTAAAGTCCAGCATACGCTGCAATGGAATCATGGCTTTTTGGCGAACGTCTTCGTCCACAAAAATTTCTTCTCCACCATGTTTAAGCACGTTTTCAATACGCTCTAATGAATTCATCGCCATCCAAGGGCAGTTTGCACAGCTCCGGCAAGTCGCGCCTTCACCTGCCGTTGGCGCTGCAATCAGCTCTTTCCCCGGAGCGGCTTGTTGCATCTTGTAGAAAATACCGCGATCCGTCGCAACAATGCATTGCTTATTTGGTAACTCGGTAGCGGCCTTAATCAACTGGGACGTTGAGCCCACCACATCCGCCAATTCAACCACCGCTTCAGGTGACTCAGGATGAACCAAAACTGCCGCATCCGGATACACCTTCATCAGATCTTTCAGCGCTTTGGCCTTAAACTCATCATGAACGATGCATTCGCCATCCCAAAGGATCATGTCAGCACCAGTCATGCGTTTCACATAACCGCCCAAATGCTTATCCGGCGCCCAAATCACTTTTTCACCTTTGGCAGCAATGTGCTCCGCCACTTCCAACGCAATGCTGGAAGTAACCACCCAATCGGCACGAGCTTTCACTGCGGCAGAGGTATTTGCATAAACCACCACCGTTCGATCAGGGTGCTGGTCACAAAAATCAGAAAATTCTTTTTCAGGGCAGCCAATGTCCAACGAACATGTAGCATCCAGTGTCGGCATTAAAATACGCTTTTCAGGGCTTAGGATTTTAGCCGTCTCGCCCATGAATTTAACGCCAGCCACAATCAAGGTATCGGCAGGATGATTTTTACCGAAACGAGCCATTTCCAGTGAGTCGGCTACACAACCGCCCGTCTCTTCTGCCAAAGCCTGAATGTGCTCATCACAATAATAATGCGCGACCAAAGCGGCATTATGTTCTTTTAACAGGGCGCCGATACGCGCTTTGTAGGCCAGGACTTCTTCTTCAGACAAAACTTTAGGGGCCGATTGGAAATGCTGCTGAACAAACAAACGATCTAAATCAATTTCAATTCTGGGCTGGCTCATCGAAAACTATCTACTTATCAGTCATTAGTATCACGGTAATTTCGAAAGTATTTTAACACAACGGAGCGATTAGGACTAAAAAACAGGGAAAAGTTCGTGATTCAAAACAAAATCACCGACAAAAAGAACGAGACCATAAGCCACGCAAGAGGCAATAAATTACAGATAAAAAAAGGGCGCTTTTTATAGCGCCCTTTAAAAGAATGGTGGGTCGTGCAGGATTCGAACCTGCGACCAATTGGTTAAAAGCCAACTGCTCTACCAGCTGAGCTAACGACCCATTATCTGGTTTCAAATAAGCTGACCAGGTCAACTTCTTACAATACGTGGTGGGTCGTGCAGGATTCGAACCTGCGACCAATTGGTTAAAAGCCAACTGCTCTACCAACTGAGCTAACGACCCATCATTCGGTAAAACATAAAGCCGAAATACATCAACTTTATTTAAAAACTGGTGGGTCGTGCAGGATTCGAACCTGCGACCAATTGGTTAAAAGCCAACTGCTCTACCAGCTGAGCTAACGACCCGGAGAGGCTGCGTATAATAACGTCAAAATAATCAAATGCAAGACCTTTGGAGAAAAATCTTGGATTTTTTTGAAAATTTCTCGTTATTCAATTCCCCCTAAACAAAACAATCCTACTTACCAACAAACGTGACTTATTGGTATCGCGTAGGATCAACCAAACCCGCCTGCTCAAAACCCACCTGACGAAGACGACAGGCATCGCATTTGGCACAGGCACGACCATCGTCATCCGCCTGATAACAGGACACAGTATCGGCGTAGTTAACACCTAACTCTGTTCCTTCCGTAACGATATCCGCTTTAGAAAGCTTCATAAGCGGTGTATTGATAGTAATCTTCTGACCTTCAACGCCCATCTTAGTTGCCAGGTTAGCCATGCGCTCAAAGGCCTCAATAAACTCAGGGCGACAATCCGGATAGCCAGAGTAATCCACAGCATTCACGCCAATACAAATATCCTGAGCCTCGATGACCTCTGCCCAACCCAAAGCGATGGATAAAAATACGGTATTACGGGCAGGGACGTAAGTGACCGGAATACCGTCACTCTCTTCTTCCGGCACATCAATGCTGTCATCCGTCAGAGCAGAGCCACCGATATCATCAAGATTAAGGGTGACCACCTTATGTTCTTTGACGCCCATTTGTTGAGCAACACGCTGAGCCGCCTGCAATTCAGAGGTATGACGTTGACCATAATTGAAGCTCAAGGCATAACATTCAAATCCCTGGGCTTTGGCCATGGCCAAAACGGTTGCTGAATCCAGTCCCCCTGAAACCAAAACTATGGCTTTTTTCGTCATTGTCTTCTTAACCTCAATATTTAATCATCTTAAGCGCGTCAGGCATTATTGACGCATTAATTTGTGATTCGTAACGTTCTAATGAATTACGCTTCAATCTCAATAAATTATCTGCCGGGTTCATCGTTCCAAAGTAATTTGTGCAACTGCAACTGCATTCTCACCTGAATGCCATCTTCCACAATCCAGTCTGCCAGATCAGTTGCGGACACCTGATGAAAGCTGGGTGAAAAAAGTACGTCATCCACCCGGTCCAACAACTTGTATTGATCAACTTGTAATTTAGACCAGTCGTAATCCTGTCGGCTGCAAATAACAAACTTCACCTGATCCTGCTGATTCAAATGCGCAATGTTGTCGTACAAATTGCGGTGACTCTCTTTGGAATCCGGTGTTTTTAGATCCATAACCTTCACTACACGAGCATCGACCTTCGAAACATCAATCGCACCACTGGTTTCCAGTGAAACTTCGTAGCCTTTATCGCAAAGTCTTTCCATCAACGGCCAGCAATTTGGTTGAGCCAAAGGCTCACCGCCGGACACCGTAATGTGTTTTGCAGGGTACTTTGCAACTTCGTCCAGAATTTCGTCCAGCGTAAACCATTCGCCACCACTGAAAGCATATTCAGTGTCACAATATTCACAACGTAAAGGACAACCGGTTAACCGGATGAAGACAGTAGGCAGACCAACCGTGCGAGTCTCCCCCTGAAGAGAATAGAAAATCTCAGTAATTCGTAATTTTTCCGCGTCGGACATAGCTCAATAATTCGCCAGATGAAACATGAGGCGCGATATTACCCGATGCAGGGCCGAGTTTAAACCGATGATTACCCTATCGACAGGTAATCACCGATAAAAACATAACCAACAAGGCAGCAATTTAACAAAAACTCAAAGCTAAGCTACTGAAGACTTTCAAGTTTTGCTTTCGCTTTAACCGCTTCGGCAGACTTTGGATATTTCTTTAGCAAATCCCCCCAAAGTACTTTCGCGTCTTCCTCTTGGCCATTCGAAGCTTTAAGCGCCGCAAGGGAATACAAGCTGGATGCGGCCTTAATGCTGGTTGGATATTCCTCAAGGACACGGTTATAAAAGCTTTCCGCTTTCGTAACTTCACCGCCACGCTTATAAATCTGCGCTAACCAATAATACACATTCGGTTTCAGTGGCGTATCAGGGTAATCCCTAAGCAATTTAACAAACTCTAAAGCCGCTTTTGTATCGCGACCACCCTCATCCAAAATCGCTTTGGCTTTTCGGTAGCGAGTCTGATCCGTTTCTTTCGAAGCTGCGTCATCAGCGCTAGTCACATCGGCTTCTGAATCAACTGAATCCAATGCAACCGGAGAAGCTGTCGCTACTGAAGGTTTGCGCTTTTCCAGCACCACGACTTTTTCCGACAACAGCTGAATTCGTCGATCCAAATCCTGATACAAGGCTTTGTTGCGCTGCTTCAACTCACCGATTTCTTTCGCTTGTTGCTCAACCACAGCACGTAAGGTCTGAAGTTCACCCACCAACAATGAGCGATCATCCGCCAACGGATTGGCAGCCTGCACCGAGTCTGTAATGATCCCAAAGTCTTCCACATCATCGGTTTCATCCTTAGCGGCAACCGCCTGAGATGATTCATTGCCAACGTATTGGGAGGAAGATTTGTTTTCCGGATTTTGTACCGTATTCTGATTTTTAACTGTCGTGTTCTGGGTAGCAGGTTTTTGAGCAGGCACCACCGGGTTATTACCTCGCACACCAGGCGCAACATAAACCGGAGTTGACTCAGTTACCTGAACCGCATAGGCACTGACAGCAAAAAGGGGCTGCACCAGGCAAGCCCCCAAAAGATAATTAAACCATCTTTTCATATATTATCTAACCGATTAGTAGCTAAGCTCTACACGACGGTTTTTAGCAAGATCTGAATCAGACTTACCAAATGCAACTGGCTTTTCTTCACCGTAGCTGATCACTTCGATTTGAGAAGAAGCAACGCCTTCCGCCATCAAAACGCGAGCAACTGCTTTACCACGACGCTCACCCAAAGCAAGGTTGTACTCGCGAGTACCGCGCTCATCTGCGTGACCGGCCAAGTTTACCTTAGCACTGTCGTTTGCTTTCAAGTACGCAGCGTGTGCTTTAAGCGCATTCAATGCAGCCGGTCTGACTTCAGATTTATCGAAGTCAAAATAGAATACAGTCAAGGCATTCATAGCCGCTTCTTTTACTGCATTGGCTTCGGCGTTTGCATACTCAGCGCCAGACTCAACAGTTTGACCAGAAACAGACTGACCACTAACAGCCCCTGAAGTACCAGAGGTAGCTGTAGAAGTAGTTGAACCCGTGTTCTGTGTTTCTGCCTGGCTAGAAGTACCAGTAGTAGTTCCGGCCGTTTCAGTACCCGTGTTAGTTGGGGTCGATTCACAAGCAGCCAAGACAGCAGCAGACAAAGTTACCAAAGCTATTTTTTTAAATGGCGTAAAGTCCATAATTATTCCCATAATTCAGTTAGATTTGCAGTTTATAAATTCTCAGTGTTCATTGGCTCTAGGCTAAAGTCCTGTTTAGCTTTCGCTAATTGCCTACCACTAACGAGCCCTAAAGCTCAAACTTCAAGTTATCGTCTTATGTACGGCGACCAAGCAGGTTCACGAACATCACCCTTATTTGATGGAAGTCGCATACTGACATCTCCATCAATTGAAACCACAGATAACACGCCTTGACCCCGATACTTAGTAGCATAGATCACCATTCCGCCATTTGGAGCAACGCTCGGTGATTCGTCAAGATCACTTTCAGTTAAGACTTTAATACGTCCTGTTTGCAAGTCTTGTCTAGCAATATGAAAAACATTTGTATTTCTGTGCACCATTACCAAATAGCGTCCATCTTTGGTCATTTGTGCTCTCGCATTGTAATTGCCCTTATATGTTAAGCGTTCCACCTTGTTTGTTTCAAGACTCAGCCTGTAAATCTGGGGGCTTCCACTGCGATTTGAAGTAAAGATAATGCCTTTTCCGTCCGGAGTCCAACTTGGCTCGGTATCAATTGCATAATGTTTCGTCTTTCTGGTCAATTTTTTTGTTCTGAGATCAAGCACATAAATCTCCGGATTGCCATCACGAGACAAAACAAACGCCATTTTTTGATCGTCCGGCGACCAACTCGGAGCTCCGTTTAAGCCTTCAAATGACGAGACACGAACGCGCTTCCCTGTTTCTTTATATTGAACATAAATCGCAGGTCGGCCCAGCTTTTGGCCTTTTCTGCGTTCGAACGACACATAGGCCAGTTTTTTACCGTCGTTCGACCAATTCGGAGAAATGATTGGCTCATCGGAACGAAGCACATAACGAGCCCGGCCACCGTCCGCATCGGCAATGTTCAGTTGATAAACAGGTTCTGTTTTCACATTTTCAACCGTAACATAAGCAATTTCAGTAGAGAACGCACCGGGTTTACCCGTGATCTTTTCGTATACTTTATCACTGATGTAGTGGGCTATGTCCCTTAACTGATGCGCATCGCCGGGGACAATTTCAGCCAGCACCGACTGTCCCAGGAAAATATCAAACAGTTCAAACCGGACTTTGTATTTTTTTGAAGCACTGTCAAAGTCAATTTCACCAATGAGCACAAAATCACGACTGGTCCGCTCCCAGTCAGACATCACAAAGTCTGCCGCTTTATTCGGCAAGCTGTACATATTCTCGATGGGAAGCAGGTCAAAGTATCCACTGCGATAGAGATCATTCGAAATAATATCGGACACTTGTTCAGGCAACGCATTGCTGCCTTTCCAGGAAAAAGGCACCACAGCCACAGGAATGGCACTTTCGACGCCTTTAGTGATCAAAATTTTTAGTTCTGCTTTAGCATTCACTGATGTAATGAGCACTACAAACAGGATGAAAGCGCGCCATAGAACCATAGCTATTTATTCTCCTGATTCTGGAGCAAACTCCAGCTTAATACGTTGAATTTTTTTAAAGGTTGCTTCATCAAGATCACGAATTTCAGGAATAGTTCCCATCCGCCAAGCTGCTTGTTCCGCACTTCGATCAAAACCTACATTCCCAGAGGAGCGAACGGTTTCAACTTTTCTCAAGTCACCATCAGGCTGAAAGTACAATCTTAAGACAACATTCCACTGGCTATCATATCCAGGTGGTAGCTCCCAATTCGCATTTACCGACTCTTTAATAATCGCAGATATTTGAATAATCATATTATTCTGGCTTTCCTGGTTTTTCTTGCGCTCACTTGCCTGTCTTTCCAGCTCTGCAAGTTCTTGCTCAAGAAGTTCCAGCTCTTTCAACTCTTGCTCTTCCTGCTCTTTTTCCTTCCTTTCCAGCTCCAAACGTGCCAACTCTTCTTCCTGTTTACGAAGCTCTTCTTTGGCTTTGCGCTCTTCTTCCTGCTTTCGTTTTAACTCATCCGCTTTTTTCTTTTCTTCCGCCAAGCGCTTGTCCTCGGCTTCCTTTTTCTTTTGCGCCTGCTCTTTCTTCTTCAGGGCCAGGGCTTCTTGTTTTTTCTTTTCTTCCGCCGCTTTTTTCTTGGCTGCATCCTTTCGTTTTTGATCTGCCAGTTTTTTCTTGCGCTCGGCTTCTTTGCGCTTCTTATCTTCTATCTTTTTCTTTTCCGCCAATGCGCGCTTACGCTCCTGATCGGCTTTGCGCTTGCGCTCCGCCTCCCACTGCTTACGCTTCTCGGCCATGTTCTGTTGTTTTTTATATTTTAACGGGTCATCCGTTACCACCGAAGCCTTGACGTGCTGAGGCACCACAACCTGTTCTTTTTCGGTTTTTTCACTGCCCCAATTAATCAATAGCAACAGCGCAAACAGAACATGCAGTGCTCCGGAAATCAGCAGCGGTGTTTTAAGCGTTTTCAAAGCATTCATCGATTTAATTGGTCTCTACTGGCTCAGTAATCAAACCGACATTTTCGACGCCTGACTGTTGCAACTGCCCCATCAAAGCCACGACTTTACCGTAAGGAACGCGCTCATCTCCCCGAATCAACACCGCTGTATCCGGTGCCTGACTCCGCTTGGCTTTCACCCGAATCAGCAGTTTCTCCAATTCAATGGCTTTTCGGTTTGAGCTGCCTACTTCCAGAAAATAATCGCCTTGCTGGTTGATAGAAACAACCATAGGGTCTGCCTGTTTGGTTTCATCAATCAATTCAGAATCCACTTTTGGCAGCTCAACACTGACCCCTTGCGTTAATAAAGGCGCCGTTGCCATAAAAATTACAAGCAGCACTAACATAACATCAATGTAAGGAACCACATTGATCTCAGACATAGGCCTGTGCTTTTTATTTGAGCCACGAATAGGATGAGGAGCCGCCATGTTTATACCCTGTTTAACAATTTGACATCAGCTGTGTTTACAACGCCTTCTCCCTGAAGGCGTTTTAAATCGACTTACCCCTGAACGGAGTGGACTTTACGGTGAAGAATGGCTGAGAATTCATCGGCAAAGGTTTCGTAACTGCTGACAATATCGTCCGCGACGGCGGTAAAACGGTTATAACCAATCACAGCCGGAATCGCCGCAAACAAACCAATGGCCGTTGCAATCAACGCTTCAGAAATACCAGGAGCAACAACAGCAAGCGTTGCCTGCTTCATGGTTGCCAAACCACGGAATGAGTTCATGATGCCCCAAACCGTACCAAACAAACCTATGTACGGGCTGGTCGAACCTACGGTTGCCAAGAAAGGAAGCGTTTCTTCCAGTTTTTCTGCTTCCTTCGAGCACGCCACGCGCATGGCCCTTAACGAGCCTTCCATCACCGCATCCGGATCAACACTGGGTTGTTGTCTCAAACGACTGAACTCTTTAAAACCGGCGCGAAAAATACTTTCCATGCCACTGTCTGGGTTTGGGTTAGTCGACACTTCACGATAAAGCTGCGCCAAATCCATGCCTGACCAAAAGCGGTCTTCAAACTCTGAAGCTGAGCGTTTGGCCGCCGATAAAATTCGGGCTCTTTGGACAATGATGGCCCAGGAAGTTACGGAGGCCAGAAGAAGAATGAGCATTACCAGTTGAACCAGCAGCGATGCATCACTGATCAACTCCCATACAGATAGTTGTTCCTGCATGTATTTATCCCTTTTTGAAGATATATCCTGTAACGAAGGCCGTTACTTTGTGAAGGCCATTCGAGTTAGGTGCTTAAAGTAAGGTCTCAAGTGTACTACTTAAGAGTTTAAAAATATTGATTCGTTCATGCGTTTATGCACAAATTTATATCAATTCACACTTTTTCAGAAGAAATCAGGTTATTTATCTTCTTTTGGTACGTCTAAGCCAAAGTGCAAGTAAGCACTTTGGGTGACGACACGGCCTCTCGGCGTTCTCATAACAAAGCCTTGCTGAATCAAATAAGGTTCAAGAACATCTTCAATGGTATCCCGCTCTTCACTGATCGCGGCCGCCAGACTGTCGACCCCAACCGGGCCACCGTCAAACTTTTCGATCATGGCCAGCAACAACCTGCGATCCATGTGATCCAAACCGTGCTGATCCACATGCAGCATATTCAACGCCTGATCCGCAGCACTCTTATCCACAACCCCTTCGCACTTAACTTCCGCAAAATCTCTGACTCGGCGAAGTAAGCGGTTCGCAATACGCGGTGTCCCTCTTGATCGCCGGGCAACGACTTCCGCCCCGGCTACATCCATCGTCATACCCAGCTTTTCAGCAGAACGCTGTACGATGAAGGTCAGATCTTTCACTGAATAAAATTCAAGCCGCTGAACAATACCAAACCGGTCACGCAGTGGAGACGTCAACAAACCAGCCCTGGTCGTTGCTCCGACGAGGGTGAACGGTGGCAAATCCAGTTTAATGGATCGTGCTGCCGGCCCTTCACCGATCATAATATCCAGCTGATAATCCTCCATTGCCGGGTACAAAACTTCTTCGATCGCCGGACTTAAACGGTGGATTTCATCAATAAACAGCACATCGTGCGGTTCCAGATTGGTCAGCATAGCTGCCAGATCACCGGCTTTTTCCAACACAGGGCCAGAGGTGGTTTTAATATCCACACCCATTTCATTGGCTACGATGTTGGCCAAAGTGGTTTTCCCTAAACCCGGAGGGCCAAAAATCAAGGTGTGATCGAGTGCTTCTTCCCGCTTCCGGGCCGCCTCAATAAAGATCGACATTTGGTCGCGAACTTCATGCTGACCAACGTAATCAGCCAATCGTTTCGGGCGAAGCGCCCTGTCATGATTAAGCTCCACAGGAGCCTCTTCTGCTGAAATTAAACGATCCGGTTCTAACATGAAATCAATACCAATTCAGAGGTTTTATTAATAATTAAATTAACGGTTTAATGTGTGTTGCTTAACGCTGAACCATACTCTTTAGCGCCAGGCGAATCAGTTCTTCACTGGATTGTGCCTGACCTTTCACCGCATTCACCATCTTCGTAGCATCCTGCGGCTTGTAGCCTAATGCAATCAGGGCACTTTCAGCTTCCAGCTCAGCGTTCTGATCCGGAACAGGAGTATTACCAGAGGCAGCTTCCAGAGGCAACGCCGTTTCAGCACCCGCCCAGTCTTTAAGGCGATCTTTCATCTCGATGACCAGTCGTTCAGCAGTTTTCTTGCCGATTCCAGGCAGTTTCACCAATGCGGTAGTATCTTCTGCATGAATACAGGACACAAACTGATCAGCATCGAGACTTGATAAAATGCCCAGAGCCATCTTAGGGCCAACGCCATTCACTTTGATCAAGGTTTTAAACAAGGTTCGATCTCGTTTAGAAATAAACCCGTAAAGCAAATGCGCATCTTCTCTTACCGTTAGATGCGTATACAAAACAACGTTTGTTCCTACACTTCCTAACTGAAAAATCGTGGTCATAGGCGCTTCGATTTCGTAACCAACACCGTTCACATCAACCAACAGTTGAGGTGCATTTTTTTCTTCAAGTACGCCTTTAATCTGACCTATCACGCTCTTTCCTTTTCAAAGTTAAATCGTTCTGACCCGGCCTCGTCGCACAGCATTGGCTCCGCCCATCTTCACCATACTCAAGCGAGTATTGGCGTGGCATAAAGCAATGGCCAACGCATCTGCAGCATCGGCCTGAGGGGTCGCGGCCAGTTTCAACAAGGTTTTAACCATATGCTGAACCTGCGCTTTATCCGCACTGCCTTTGCCCACGACAGACTGTTTAACACGACGAGCCGCGTATTCAAACACGGGAAGGTTCTGGGAGGTTGCAGCCACAATCGCAGAGCCTCTCGCCTGTCCCAGTTTTAGTGCAGAATCCGCGTTTTTGGCCATAAAAACCTGTTCAATGGCCATCTCTTGTGGAATGTAAGTATCAATGACCTCATTCACACCTTCAAAAATGTATTTCAGCTTTTCTGGCAAGGTTTCACCCTTCACCCGAATGCAACCACTGGCAATGTATTCATGTTTCACGCCTACGGTATTAATCACACCATAACCCGTCACACGAGAACCGGGGTCAATCCCTAATATGATTGCCATAACTAACGCCCACTGAAATTTTAACTGGCCATCTTACAAAAGAACCCTGAACGGCTGATATAAATACCAGCCGATCAAGGTTCTTTATTACAACTTAAAAAATGGAATTATTCTTCAGTTGCTGATTTTCTAAGCTTGATGTTCAGCTCACGAAGTTGCTTGCTTGAAACTTCACCCGGTGCGTCTGTCATCATACAGCTTGCGCTTTGGGTTTTAGGGAAAGCAATAACTTCACGAATCGAGTCTGAGCCTGTCATCAACATAACCAAGCGATCCAGACCAAATGCCAAACCACCGTGCGGTGGAGCACCAAACTTCAATGCATCCAACAGGAAGCCGAACTTCTCTTGTTGCTCTTCTTCAGAGATACCAAGAATTTCAAATACTGCTTCCTGCATCGCCTGATCATGAATACGGATAGAACCACCACCCAATTCACAACCGTTAAGCACCATGTCATACGCTTGAGAAAGCGCATCAATTGGGTTTGCTTTCAGTTCTTCCGGCGTGCATGAAGGTGCAGTAAACGGGTGGTGAATAGCAGTCAAACCACCGTCCGATGTTTCTTCGAACATTGGGAAATCAACCACCCAAAGCGGAGCCCATGCACACGTATAAAGATCAAGATCTTCACCTAACTTACAACGTAGCGCACCCAGTGCTTCAGTAACGACTTTCGCAGAGTCCGCACCAAAGAAAATCAAATCGCCGTCTTCAGCCTGAGTACGCTCAAGAATTGCCTGGCGCACATCGTTTGGTAAGAACTTAACAATCGGAGACTGAAGGCCTTCTTCCACGTTAGATTTATCATTTACCTTGATGTATGCAAGACCTTTCGCACCGTAGATGCCTACAAACTGCGTATAGCCATCAATCTGCTTACGGGTCAGTTCAGCGCCTTTCGGTAGACGAAGCGCAGTCACACGACCTTTTGGATCTTTCGCCGGACCGCTGAACACTTTAAATTCTACTTCGGTCATCAGGTCAGCAACATCAACCAACTCAAGCGGGATACGCATGTCCGGCTTGTCGCTGCCGTACTTTTCCATTGCTTCTGCGTAAGGCATTCTAGGGAATGCGCCCAGATCAACGTCCAGCGTTTCTTTAAACAGGTTACGGATCATGCCTTCAGTGATCGACATGATGTCTTCTTCAGAAACGAAAGACGCCTCGATATCAATCTGGGTAAATTCAGGCTGACGATCAGCACGTAAATCTTCATCACGGAAACACTTAGCAATCTGGTAGTAACGATCCATACCAGAAACCATCAAAAGCTGCTTAAACAACTGAGGAGACTGAGGTAACGCGAAAAAGTTATTGGCGTGAGTACGGCTAGGCACCAAATAATCACGGGCACCTTCGGGCGTAGCGCGCGTCAGGATTGGTGTTTCAATATCCAGGAAGCCTTCACCGTCCAGGTGATTACGGATCGCCGTAGTGATTTTAGAACGCAGACGCAGTTTAGTCAGCATCTCAGGACGACGAAGATCCACATAACGATACTTCAGGCGGATGTCTTCACCCACACTCTGGTGCTCATCCAACTGGAACGGAGGCGTCTCTGCTTTGTTCAACACGATCAAAGAGTGACCAAGCACTTCAATTTCACCCGTAGGCATTTCTTTATTGGTCGTGCCTTCAGGACGATCACGAACCATACCCGTCAACTGAATAACAAACTCATTACGAACGCTGTCCGCTGTCGCGAAGCTGTCTTCACGATCCGGATCAAATACTACCTGCGTAATACCATCGCGGTCTCTTACGTCCAGGAAAATAACGCCACCGTGATCACGACGACGATGAACCCAACCGCACAGAGTAATCTCTTGTCCTACATGTTCTTTTCTTAAAGCACCGCAATAATGGCTGCGCATAATTTCTATTTCCTAAAATTTAATTATTTTTTCAAATACGTCATAAATTTCATCAAAGCCGCCCTTAAGATAGCTTTAATGAAATCAGAAATTTTATTCAGGCCAAATAAACCAAGGTAATCCATTGAAAAGTTAGCTATTTAAGGAAACAGCACAGTCTTTAACGTCCCAGGTCTCAAGCTATTTTTTGCTATGGCGTTTCGGTAACCAACCCAATAAGCTCATGTGATACCGAAAAAAGAGGCTTATTATAACAACAAAAAAAAGTCCGGCTACCACCAGTTAGCCGGACTTTTTACGTTATCAGAAATTTCTTTGGCCGAATACCTAAAATACTCGCTTAATTGATCGGCTCTACCAACACAAAAATCTCACGGGTGTTTGGGTTTTGCCAGGTTTGAGTCACTCTGGCTTTCACCGTTTTCGTGGAAACCTCTTCACTGCCCACCCGCTTTACTTTTGTATAAGCATTTTGGTTGTTTACTGTTTCGGTCGACATTTGAATGTATTCCACATCCACACCCTGACGAGCCGCTAACTCCTGTCTCGCCCTCGAAACAGCCAACTGTTTCTGAAAATGCACACCTTTAACATGAATCACGGATGAACCCACAGCGCCATTACCGGGATTCAAGATCCAACCTGGCATCGCAGGCTGAGCAACATGCTGCTGCACCGGTTGGCTTTGACACCCTGCCAACCACACAAACAACAGCGAACAGATCAATAAAAACGTGTTTTTCATTGATTTCCTCTTTCCTTAGTCGTTTCAGTATTCTCGAATCTCTTAGAAGAGACTTATAGTTATATTTTTCAATTCACTTATACGTATTTTTACGATTTATTCTTAGGGAACCTCTGAATAAGTCCCTCTCTGCTCAGGCCTATAAGAGAAATGTCTATTTGAGGCGCGGTTTTGAAGGCATAACGGGTTACGTCAAAAAGCCGCAACAAAAAAGAGGCATTTCTCTTAAGGCCCCGAAGGGCGGGGCTTTAAAAACGTTATAACTGTGTTGAACTTCTTGAAAAGGTCTAGACATTCTCTACGAAGCTCGCCTTGTTCTAACGTTTTTCTAGCGCCCGCTGAACTAGAGCGGACTTGTTCAGAGGTTCCTTAGTTATCAGTCTATCAGCTCTCGGCCATAACACATAGAATGGAGGAAATGTCTGACATAAAAATCAGAGGCTTAATTTACGTACTGTAAATAACGACCAACCACTTTCTTTAGGTAACCTCGGGTTTCTTTGTAAGGTAGACGAGTGGCCAAAATGTCATAGACCTCACTCGGCTCCAGCTGATTAATCCGGGCATAAGCCTTTTGCATACTTTTCTGATCAATAAAGGCTTTTGCCACGTTCGCAGTACCGGTATTGTAAGCAGCGATCGTACAGTACAAGCGACTTTCCGGGTTATGAATACCCCGCAAGTAGCGATAATTAAGCACATTCAGATAAGCCGCACCGACCCGAATATTATTTTCCGGATTGTACAAATACTTGGCTTTAAACAGCTTACTTTTACCGTAGATTTTCTTGGCTGCGTCTTTCCCGGCAGTACGTGGGACAATTTGCATCAAACCATAGGCAGGAATTCGGGAGCGCGCCATTGGGTTAAAACTGCTTTCGGTATGGATAATTGCCATCACCAATGCAGGCTCAAGCTTCCATTCTTTAGCGTATTTAGCTGTAGCCTCCCAATATCGGTCAGCTTTTTTCATCCCGTATTCTTCCGGGAGTGTTATGACGACAGTGAGGCGCCGGGAACTGGGCAAATAACTCTGGCTCACGCCATCGCCCGTGGTCAGTGCCTTTGCCACTGCCATGGAGTTTTCATTTTGGCTGGTCAACAATTCCGGTAGCATAGTGACCTGAGCACTTTCACCCTCAACCTGAATGGTCTGGTTCGATTGCTCAGCTGCCTTTTGCAATACAGGGTCATTCTCTACCGCCTGAGCCAAAGTGGAGGACAGGGTTTTATTCAGTTGTTCTGCAAGCTCAACCGACGACACCTGATCCGCATCAACATCAATAAACTCCACCACGATCTCATCAGCCTGATAGTCCACTAATGTGCGCTGAGTTAACGTTTCGTCGTATTCAACCCATTGATGACGACTGGTAAAGGTTGTATCCCCCCAGACCGCTTCAATTTCACCCATAAACTCCTGATACGCCAGATCAATTGCTTTTTCAAATGCTTCGAATTCAGCTTCAGTGGATTGCTTATACTGATCGAACTCGTTGATGACATCTCGGTAGTCAGAGGCATTCGCCTGTAAAGACCAGAAAGAAGCCGAACCACACAGCGCCGTCATGAGGGAGTAAATTAAAACGGGTTTAAAAACGTTCATAGCAGCCTGGTTCAACCCCTATCAATATAGTGTTTTTCGAATTCATAGTGATGACACACGTCGGCTCAAAAAAAATCTTAGCTGTGTGTCATATCCTTGAAAAACTGAGTGGGTGTAAATAGCTCCCCTTCCAGCAAAGATAAGCGAGACAAACGCTCTTTAAGAACCGAATCTTGGTAGGGTACAGCTTCACCTTGCCCCCAAACAGGACCAGGCCATGTTTCATCTTCGCGATAGCGAACCACATGATGAACATGCAACTGAGGAACCACGTTACCTAACGTAGCCACATTTAATTTATGGCCTGCATAAGCATCCATGATTTTCTGAGATAAGAAGGAGGTTTCCTGAATGTAATTTACCCGATCTTCTTCGACCAAGTGATAAAGTTCCGTCAACTGTGACTTACGAGGAACAAGAATAAACCAAGGGTAACGTTGGTCATTCATCATTAAGACCTGACACAACGGAAAATCACCAATATGGAACGTATCAGCGGCTAAGCGCTCATGTAATTCAAATGTTAATGGTCCATCCATAGCCTTTCTCCCAGGCAAAAAAAATTTGGTGCCTGCGGCAGTGCATTAATCGTATGCACTGCCTACAGTGTTAATTAACGCTTACCTTCGCGTCGGATCGCAGAAGAAGTGAAATTACGCTTATTCAGATTCACATCAAAGCGGTGAGGCTTATCGTCTGAAGTAATCAACCATTCTGCGTAATAGCCACCTTTCTTCAGGTCGTAAGTAAAGTTTCCTGCCGTCCATACCACAGGTACATCATAAAAACTCACTGAGTGGGCTTCACTGTAACGCCAGACATCCGGGTCGCCTTCAGCATACTCATCGGCCAGAGCAATTTGCCAGGAGTCTTCATCGATATAAAAAACCCGTTTTGCATATTGATGCTTAATACCTGCCCGCAGAGTCGCCTCTACGTGCCAAACGCGATGCGCTTCATAACGTGCAAAATTAGAATTAACCGTTCTTTCACCTAACAAATCATCCGTAGATACAGACTCACCCATCATTCGGTAAGCATTATAAGGAATGTATTTGATGGTTTTACCTACCACCTTCCACTCATACAAATCCGGAGCGCCGTTAAAAAGGTCAACCTGATCTACCGTTTTATAGCCATCACTGTTAAACAATTCATCAGCGTATTCTAAATCCGGAGTACGTCTGACACGACGCTGTCCTGGTTCGTAATACCAGGCTTTACGTGGAGACAACACCTGATCCAGCGTCTCGTGAATCAAGGTCATTTGACCAGCCACAGAAGGCGGAGAAATGTTTTTTGTCTTTCTTAAAAAGATTTTATTCTTTCTTTTTCCTTCAGAAATTTCAGGATTGGAGTAAACCCCAAAAATTTCAATTTCTTTACGCATTACTTTCTTAGCGCCGGTTTCATAAACAACCGCATCGGTCAAAACCGCTTCTGAATGCATGCCCCGATAACGAAGGATGTGATTCCAGATCATCTCTTCGCCAGTAGTAGCATTGGGAAACGGACTGGTCAGCCGAGTATTTTTCACACCCGTGCCTCTTGGTAAAAGTTCAGCCGTTTCTGAATTTTTTTTCAAAGCATCGTAGATGACATCGGAATAAGCAGCAGTTCGCCGAGTAGCGTAAACCGGAAATTTATGTTCAGGGTATTTATTCAAAAAAGCAATCTGACCGGCACTCAAGCGTTCTTTATGCTCTTCAAGGTTGGATTTTTCAATATAGAATAACGGCTTATCTTGAGGGAAAGGATCAATATAATCACCATCAAACCCTTCTGGCGGCTGCGTTAAACCACCTTCCCAATGCGGAATGTCGTTCCCGTCTCCCGCAATATCACTACCCATCGGAGTCTTCAGTTGATTTGCAACAACCTCAGTGGTCATGACCACAGTGAAGAATACCGAACTAATCAGAGTTACTGCTTTTTTCATTCCTTCTCACCCATTCGACTCAAGCGACCAGAGATTCTAGCGTCATTTCCAATCTATTGTATGTGTTTTTTGTAACCGAATCACAAAATTAGCCACGTTTTTTTGGTATTAGGGCTATACCTTGGGGCCTCCAATTTTTACAATAGCCGAATCATTTCCATTGTTCATATTAAATTCATTTTCTCGAGAATCATAATGCGCACCAGCCAATACCTGATCCCTACCATTAAAGAAACGCCTTCAGACGCCGTCGTTATCAGCCACCAGTTAATGCTGCGCGCCGGAATGATCAGAAAAATTGCATCAGGTTTGTATACTTGGTTGCCTCTGGGTTTGAAAACTTTGCAAAAAGTTGAAAACATCGTTCGCCAGGAAATGAATAAAGCCGGCGCATTAGAAGTCTTGATGCCAGCAGCGCAACCAGCTGAACTCTGGCAGGAAAGTGGTCGCTGGGAGCAATACGGGCCGGAACTGCTTCGTTTTAAAGATCGTCATAACCGGGATTTCTGTGTAGGCCCGACCCACGAAGAAGTCATCACAGACCTGGCACGTAACGAGCTGACCAGCTATAAGCAACTGCCTATGAATCTCTATCAGATTCAAACCAAATTCCGCGATGAAATTCGCCCTCGCTTTGGCTTAATGCGTGGCCGTGAGTTTTTAATGAAGGACGCTTATTCATTCCACGTTTCTCAGGACTGCCTGCAGGAAACGTACGATAAAATGCACGCGACTTATTGCAATATCTTTAATCGCTTAGGTCTTGATTTCCGCCCGGTAGAAGCAGACAGCGGCAGCATTGGCGGTTCGAGTTCACATGAGTTCCACGTATTGGCTGAATCCGGTGAAGACGATATCGTCTTCAGCACCGACAGCAACTACGCCGCTAACATTGAAAAAGCAGAAGCCGTTGCGCCAGCCACAGAGCGGACAGCAGCTACCGTAGAATTAACTGAAACAGCCACTCCGGATCAAAAAACCATTGAGGAAGTGTCTCAGTTCCTGAATGTATCCGCCGCCCAGGTTGTGAAAACACTGATCGTCGAAGGCACTCAGGAGGAAGACTCTGAAGCACCGGCGCCACTGATTGCACTGGTTGTACGTGGTGATCACGAGTTGAATGAAATCAAAGCAGAACACATTCCAGCTGTGGCAGAGCCTCTGACGTTTGCATCCGATACTCGCATCAAGGAAGTCATTGGCTGTTCTGCAGGTTCAATCGGCCCTGTTGGCCTGGAAATACCTGTCTATGTTGATCGTGCGGCAGCGGTACTGTCGGATTTCGTATGTGGTGCGAACAAAGATGATGTGCACCTGCAAGGAACCAACTGGGAGCGTGACGCTCAAATCACAGACGTTGTCGATTTGAGAAACGTGGTTGAAGGCGATGCCTCACCGGACGGCAATGGCACCCTGACCATCAAACGCGGTATTGAAGTGGGTCACATATTCCAATTGGGCCAAAAATACAGCGAAGCGTTGGGCGCCAAAGTTCTGGATCAAAACGGTAAAGCCCAGGTCATGACCATGGGTTGTTACGGAATCGGGGTGTCCCGCGTAGTTGCTGCTACCGTTGAGCAAAACAACGATGACCGAGGCATGATCTGGCCTGACGCCATCGCGCCGTACCAAATTGGTATTGTTCCTATGGGCAAATCCGAAGAAGTAAAAGAACTGACGGAAACCGTTTACAACACCCTAACCGACGCTGGCTACGATGTATTACTGGATGACCGGGACAAGAAAACCAGCCCGGGTGTTAAGTTTGCAGATATGGACCTGATTGGTATTCCGCACCGGATCGTAATCAGTGACCGGGGCTTGAAAGGCGGTACTATCGAATATAAAAACCGCCGTGAAGCGGATGCAAAAGACATCGCTAAAGAAGAGATCATTACCTTCCTGACGGAAACCGTTGGTCGTTAATCAAATGCCTGGCGCATTTCATTACTTTTTTAGACCCGGCGCTTTTCGCATAAACAAGGCCACCAGCATTTTGCTGTTGGCTTTGTTGCTTTGCCTGTTGCTGCCTGCTTTGGCCTCGGCATCCCAAACACCAAAACACCTCGACCCAGAACTCAAACAACGGTTATTGTCCGCAATGGACACCAAGAACGGTTTTAAAGACCGATTTGATGCTGACGTTTGGCTCACAGATATGGGGGCCCGGCTGAAGCGCTATATGCCCGACGATCAGACACGGCTGCAACTGCTTCTGGATATTCACCGGGAAGCCAGCATTGCAAAACTGAACCCGCAACTGGTCTTGGCCGTGATTCACGTTGAAAGTGGTTTTGATCGGTTTGCACTGTCTTGGGTAGGCGCCCAAGGGTACATGCAAATCATGCCATTTTGGAAGAATGAGCTCGGCCGAAGCGACGACAATTTAATGCACACAGAAACCAACCTGCGTTACGGTTGTACTATTCTCAAATACTACATAGACATGGAAAAAGGCAATCTTCAACGAGGCCTTGCTCGCTACAACGGTAGCTTAGGCAGAACCAAATACCCAGAAAAGGTATTTCGTTTCTGGGATCGCTATTGGAAAGTGAACTAAGTCGTTAATTTCATACCACTCGTCATATTCCTACACCCTTCCCGTCCATTTTCTTACTCAAATAATCTTTATCCCGTCTAGTCTGAATACCATGACTCATAGAAAATGGAGCAAAGACTATCGTACTTTCAATTGGCCGTATGCTGTTGGATAAGGAGATCATATGCAGCAGTCGTTACGACTAACCGTTCCTAAGGTTCATGTTTCTGGTCAGGGGCACTTGTACTCTGATCCGGGTGAGCTCAGCCGGATTTTAAGAAACCTGCCGTTTGCTGACATGCCTTCTGCGGTTATGAAGTCCATGAATATCCTATCGGTGGTTAATCGCAGCGAAGTCAGTTATCAGCTGCGACTCAAACTGATGCAGTCCTTCGATATTCCCTACGGCGTCTGTCATTTATTTTATACCCCTCAATGTCCTGAACAACTGGGCATTATTCGATCGAGATCCTTACAAGAGCAAGATGCTTTTCGTGAGTTCACTCAGGAAATGAGCTTCGGCTACAAACAGGTTCTCATCAGCGCCCTCGCTCATAACGACAAAAAACGCGCCTTTATCGCGCTCTACTCGTCTTTTTATTATTTATCTGCCTTATTGATGCTTTTCTACAGCGTTCACCAAATTCAACCTTTGAACATCTGGGGAGAAATGCACCGCCTCTATAAGCTTGCCGAAGACATGGAATGGGTTCGAATGCCACAAAAGAGCATCTCACTGACCAAAGGCATGACCCTGGAATGGCTGTATAAAAAATCATTATTGATGTTCACCGCAGACCCATATCACATGGAAACCTCGCACAATTGGTTACTTAATCACTATCTGAGTAAGTGGAGTTACTGCGCGGAGTTGATGCCCTTTCAAGAAAAACTGCCCGGCACCCATTTCAATATTGATTTAACCAAAAACCACCCTGTCACCACCAAAACCAATGGTATGTCGAATCAGGAGTCTCTCAGAACGCTTTTTACTGAGCACTTAGTCACTACCGCCACCAAACACATAGACCAAATGAACCATGGTGTTGACCTTCACTCCTTGGGCTTCATTTTAAACCCAAGCAAGCAGGACGCCGAAGAAGTGCTTGAAAATGCCATTGATCATTGGGCACAACGTTTCAACCGAACCGAAGCCAGAAGCCGTTGCAGTGTTCCGGCGACCATGACACTTGGTCTTTACCACTGTCACAAAGACATATCCAATACCGACCTGGAGTCCGAGTCCTCTTTAATAGACATTCAAATGATCGATTCCAGCCCGGCCGGTTGCTGTATTCGGGTACCCGGCACGATGAAACAAGACATCACCATCGGCCAAATCGTCATCATTCATATGAGCCGACCACACGCCAACGAAATCAATGTTATTTGTGGCGTCACCCGCTGGGTTTCTCAGGATCGGCATAAAGGCTCTAAAGTGGGTATCCGAATTCTTCCCGGTACGATCAAAGCCGGGTTTATTCGTGGCTTATCAGGCACCGAGATCGTACAACGAAACCACCCGGCGTTGGTGCTCGTAAGCCACACCAGCAGTCGTGATTACTCTGTATTAACCAGTCCCGGCTTCTATTTATGCGGCAGAACCTATGAATTATCCATTGTTCAGCCGCAACGCAGATATTTGATTAAAGCATCCAGCCTCGTCACCAATACACGCTCTGTAGAACACTTTAAGTTCCAAGCGGCCCATTAAAGCAGCGGATAATCGAAAATCACCATTAATCCTTCGCCCAACCATTCCTCCCTTCTGGGATTTTAAGTAGAATAGCGGCCTCTGTTTCTTCCACCTTGAGGTTCGTCATGTCCGCAAACGTCACCATTTACCACAACCCTCGTTGTTCCAAATCACGCCAAACCCTTCAATTGGTTGAAGAACAAGGCATTAAGCCTGAAATCAAGTTATACCTGGCAGACGCCCCCAGCGCAGAAGAACTGAAAGACGTATTAACCAAATTAGGGATTTCGGCACGCGAGTTATTAAGAACCAAAGAGCAGGAATACAAAGACCTGGACCTGAAGAACCAGGATCACACAGACGATGCCATCATCAGTGCCATGATTCAGCACCCTAAGTTGATTGAACGCCCGATCGTCATCAAAGGTGACCAAGCAAGAATCGGCCGCCCACCTGAGCAGGTTTTGGAGATTCTTTAATGCAGCCTTACGTTTTGGTGTTGTATTACAGCAGAAACGGCCATGTTGCTGAAATGGCCGATTTCTTAGGCCGGGGCGTTGAATCGGTAGGTGGTATCGAAGCCAGATTAAGAACCGTTCCGGCAATTTCACCCGTTACAGAACAAACGGAACCGAGCGTGCCGGAGAGCGGAGCCATTTACGCAACCCTCGACGACCTGAAACACTGCAGTGGTTTGTTGCTTGGCAGCCCGACACGATTTGGCAACATGGCGGCACCACTCAAGTATTTCCTGGATACCACCACATCCATCTGGCTCTCCGGTGCCCTGGAAAACAAACCGGCGGGCGTCTTCACTTCCACTGGCAGTCTTCATGGTGGTCAGGAATCCACTCTGCTTTCAATGATGACGCCCTTACTGCACCACGGCATGGTCATCACTGGCTTACCTTATTCGAACAGCGAGTTAAGCGCCACAACCACCGGAGGCACACCTTACGGAAGCTCTCATTGGGCTGGTACTCAGGGTGACAAAGCGTTAAGTGAGGATGAAAAAAACCTGTGTTATGCCCAGGGTAAACGGCTGGCCACACTGGCTCTGGCTCTCATCCATTAACCTATAAGAACAGCCTAATAACCGACGCTCTTAACTGCACGCCTCAAGGCTTACACGAGAACACAATGACTGAACGCTATCAAACGACTTTAAAAATATTCTGGGTACTTTTCGTCGGGCTGATCGCCCTGTTTGGCTTCGATAAGCTTATTCGACCAGAAACCATTGAGCGAACCCATCTTATATTACTGACCATTCAAGTACTGCCACTGCTGGCATTTCTGCCGATGCTGAGAAAGCCCACAGCGAGAACATTTCAGTGGTTTTGTTTCGCCTTGCTGCTGTATTTTATGATCGCCGTACTCAATGTATTCAGCCCGGGCATGTATTACATTGGTATTATTGAGAGCGTCATCGTCGGGCTCTTATTTGTAGCGGCTATGATGTTAGGTCGCTGGAAAATGCGCCAAAAAGATTAGAACAACTCTACTTCGCCGGCGGGTTCCTTAGCTGCATGTAACTCGCCTTGGTTCACTAATTTCTGATAACAATGAAGCTGATTTCTGCCATGTTTCTTGGCGTAATACAAAGCCGAATCGGCCTCACCAATCAACTGACCGGCTGACAAGGCTTTGTGCATCCGGGTATAGCCAATACTGACAGTCAATGGCCCGATCTGAGGGAAATGAAAAGCCTCAATGGCTGTTCGAACTCGTTCAAAAATGGCATCGCATTGCGCTTCTGTGACATTTCTCAGGATGACCGCAAACTCTTCTCCACCGTACCGAAAAAGCCAGTCATCTTCCCTGAACGTCTTAGTCATTTGCTGAGCAACCAACAATAAAACTTCGTCACCATAAACATGCCCAAAGCGGTCATTCACCTGTTTAAAATGATCAATATCAATCACACCTAAACACGCGCTGTTCTGGTTCTGATCATCATTTCGCTGATGATGGGACTGCTGTTCGAGTAATTTATACAGTTTTTCATCGAACTCGCCACGATTCATCAAGCCAGTCAATGCGTCGTGTGAACTGCTTTTCACCAGAAAAAACTGATTCGCATAAATACTCAGAAAGGCGTTTAAGAAAACTTCATCCTGAATTTTTGCTTTTCGCTCTAAGAGCAACACCGCATGCAAACCATGCCCGGTTGCAACAGGGATGGGGCGAATCTCCCCACAGTACAAGCCCTTGATACCCGTCGATTTATTATTAAACAGAGCCAGTAAATCCTGGGATTTTTCACCAAAAGGGTCAAAACCGGAAGCCAGTTCGAACAGCGCACTTCGTCCGCCTTCTCTGACAATATAAAGGGCAAAATCCCCCAGAATGATTTCTCTCAGCACGTCAGCGCAAACCGAGCTTATTTCCTCGACCTCTCGAGTCTCACTTAGGCGAATAAACGCCCGAAAAGCCACAGTCGTATCTAGCAAGCTGCCATCCTTCTGTTATGCAATCAACGCTCTAAAAATCGAACTCATCAACAATTTGTTCAACCCAGGCTTGCACCCGCTCTTCGGTCAACTCAGGCTGACAATCTTCATCAATGGCCAATCCTACGAACTCACTTTTATCGTCCGTCAAAGCTTTTGAAGCTTCGAATTCATAACCATCCACAGGCCAGTAGCCAATGACCGCACCACCCTGTTCTAATACCACATCATGCAGCATGCCCATGGCATCTAAAAAGTAATCTGCGTAGCCAAACTGATCGCCCAAACCAAACAAAGCCACCAGCTTGCCATTGAAATCTATATTACCCAGCTCTACCCAGAATTCTTCCCAGTCACTCTGAATCTGGCCATAATCCCAGGTAGGGATGCCCATAATTAAATAATCGTACTCTTCAAAAACCGACTTATCAGTAGATGAAATGTCATGCATTTCAACGGTATGACCGGTTAATAAATCACTGATTTTTTCTGCAACGGTTTCTGTATTGCCTAAGCTGGAGCCGTAAAACAAACCTATAGTAGCCAAGTGGTGCCTCTTTTAACTGACTGATTCCGTCCAAATTCGGATAATAAAAAGCTATCAAACCAGGAAGCGCCATTCTACAGGAAACTGAACCAAAACCCACTTCTTACCTCGATTGTCTTTGCTCCGTAATAATTCTGTTAAACAATGTCTGGATATTCTTAGATTTAACCCTGAGTGAATCGCAGATGAAAACCATTGCAGACTTTGAAAATACCTTCGCACGTCAGTATCGAAACTGGTTTCTCCAGAAGATTCAACTCTGCACGCCCAACCAAGCACTTACCGCGACCTTAGAAAATCATCCTCAATTACTGTGCATAATGAACCACGGTGGCTTCTTAGGGCCTTGGGCTGCAGCTCTCGGCTTTCATTACCTTTACCATCAATATGGAGGCCAGCACCGAAAACCCACCGGCATTGCCTGGCGAGGGTTTTATAAACTGCCGATTTATCGCCAGATAACTCAATTCCTAACTCAAACGAACCAACCATTGGATTTTGAACAGTGCCAGGCACTGCTGACTGAAAAAACCTTTAACGATATGATTATTCTGCCCGAAGGCACGAACTGTCACTATTTCAACGGATCAGAACTGCAACCCTTCATCAGCCACCGTTTCGTTGAATTAAGCCGGGCTACCCAAGTGCCGATGCTGCTCATGGTGCATTGCGGCAGTGAACACTGGAATATTCGTATTTCCGTGCCCAATCTATTGCTTCCTATTACCCGTTTTCTACCCAAGCGATACCGACAAGGGCTCGACAACAATAAACTGGTGAATGTTCCTCATATGTTAAAAGGCCGCATTCCATCACTGAAAATTGCTTGCAGTGTCTATCACTCTCGCCCTGACTGCCACAGTAGCGAAGAAGAAGCCCTGATCATCCGTAACATTATGCAGGAAATGTATAACCAGCTACGTCAGGATGTGACCAACCAGAACGCTTTCTTGGCACATCCATGTGCAGAGCAGAGAGTCCCTATGACTTAACCCGGATACAACCCCTAACCTCAGCTAAAACTCATATCGGATTAAAGTCATCACTACTTACATAGCGGTGATTCCATTGCAATAATTACATAGCGATCAGACTTTCAAAATATAAACCTAACTCTTTGCAGTTTTTTTGCTCCTCCGCTGAACTGGCTACAAACACGCGCCAATGCTTATCGTACTCCATGATCAATCTCCTATGTCGTGCTGACTTTGTTATTTATGGCCAACCTTTTCTGAGCACTCAACGCCCGAACAAAAGGCCATCGAAAATAAAAGCCCCAATGAGACTCATTACCTTCGCCTACCATACAAAGTAGTTCAGAATTCTCTCTGCTGGTGAGAACTACACCACATTAGTACGTTTTTTAACCAAGCATTACATATCAGTGCGAAATCGCATTTTTCGGAAAAAAAAACCTACAATTCCATGGATGAATTTTGTTCGGTAAGGTTGCTAACAAATGCTGTGGATAACTCTATGAATAAGTTATTAGCGATGAACAGGATGGCAAATAGAATAAGGGCTGAATGAAACCTATCACTTTTTAACCAGCCTCTGAAAATTGTTGAGTTTCGGCCACCCCTTGACTAATTAACAATCAACTCAATTCGTCACTTCTCACATTAAGTCAGCATCAAACACACTTAACAGCGTCTCCTGTCACACCCTCTTCTTTGGGTATTCCAGGCGAGTTAACGCGCCAGTATCGTTGTCCAGTTGCCGCCAGTGATCAATTTCCAGATCAATAAAAGCAATTCCACACGTGGGTAAATTCTCCAGATCTTCCCCGGTAACGGCAAATATCAAGTCATTTAAACCAGGGTTGTGACCAAAAATCACAGCGCTGTTCCACTTGTCTTTGATCTGCCGAATTTCGGTAATTAAGTGTTGGTAGGTCGCTTCATACAACTGTTCATTCAGTTTCAGAGTACTTAACGACCGATTACAGTACTGACCGAATATTTCAGCGGTGCGTATGGCTCGAGTAGCCGGACTGGACAACCAAATACCGGACTTTTCAAGTGCGCCGGCAGTTCGTAATGCCATCATAGGGGCATCTTGTATGCCTCTTTTGTTGAGCGGCCTGTCTTTATCAACCAGACCATCGTACTTCCAGCTGGACTTCGCGTGACGAATCAAAATCAGTTTTTTCATATAAAACGGCTCCTGTGTTAAAACAAAGCTGAACATGAAAAAAAGGGGCATCACCAAGGACGCCCCAAATAAAATCACACATCAACAAGGAAATCACACAGTTGATTCTCAGCGTTTAACGTTTCACTACCAGACACTGATCCACCCCTGAGTAATTTAGGGCACTACCTTATCGATCCAATATGTAAATTTTATGACACTGAATACTTAAAACAAATTGTTCTATTATGAAAGACAATCGTATGCAGCCTCAATCAATGCCTCCGCCCTTGGATCGACCAAAATATATGGCCCCATTAAGTTGTGAATGAACCCAAAGCCCAGCGCCTTATCCGGGTCTGCAAAACCGATACTGCCTCCGGCACCAGGATGACCAAAACTGCGCGTACCACCAAACTTAGCCAGCCTGCTTTCCTGAGACATCATAAACCCGGTGCTGAAACGGGTATCTGTGCGCAGTACCGGATCATAACCCCGAACCGTTTCAGACCAGCATAAGTTCAAGGTTTCCGGCTTTAAGATTTGTACGCCTTGATGAGCACCACCATTAGCAAGCGCCCCGTAAAGCGTCGCCAAAGCCCGGCCATTGGTATGACCGTTCGCCGAAGGCAATTCCATTTCCCGCCATGCTTTGCTGTTGGTGCCTCGTTGTGCCGAGGTGGGATTCGCAAACGCCTTTGAACAAACGCCCGTCGGATTCGTCATAATCTCTTTAAAAAGATTATCGACCATAGGGTCACCCTTCACAGGCCTTCCCCGTCCAATTTTTGCACAACGATGAAATTCTGATTCAGGTGTCCCGATAAAACAATCCAGGTTAAGCGGGCCGGCTATTTCCTGCTGTAAAAACTGGCCTATGGAGCGGCCCGTTGCGCGCTGAAACACTTCACCGATCATCCAGCCAAATGTCAGCGGCGCATAGCCGTGAGTTCCATAAGCCCACCACGGTGCTTGTTCAGCCACCGCTGCGCACATCACATTCCAGTCGTATAAATGCTCGGGCTGCACCATGTGATCAATGGCCGACACCCCGGTTTTATGACTTAAAATATCGGAGATCCTCAAATGCGCTTTGCCCTCTTGCCTGAACTCAGGCCAATGATCGGTAATCAGATCGTTCAGACTAAACAGGCCTTGTTCTACCGCTTTAAGCACACATACCGTAGCAATACCCTTGGTGCATGAAAATGCGTTTGCGATGGTATCCTGTTGCCACCCTTGCTGTTCGTCCTCATCCGCTGTGCCGCCCCAAATATCCACCACCAGCTCACCACGATGAACAATCGCCAGCGACGCCCCTTTTTCCTGGTCACTCATCAAAAGCTGTTCAAAAGCTTCCCTTACTGGATAGAACTCCGGTATTACAAATCCATTTACACTCGACATATAACGGCACACACCTGGCTAATTAAAGTTAACGAAACACATTAGAGCACGCTCTAAACTGTGAGTTCATAAATATCGAATTCTTAAACAATGAGTTTATAAACCATGCACGCATGGCCTGAACACTTGCTAAAACTCATCTATGCTGTTTATAGACTATGAGACCTTTGCACGGACTGTGAAACGATTTAGAACAAGGCAAAAATCAACAAAAAAGCGGAGTTTACTGGTCGTAAATGAGCATTTTGAGGCGATTTTTAACGCTGTTATTAGTCGTTGTAGCTTTCGAGCAAAAGTCTCACTATAAAGGTAACAAATAATATTGGGAATTACCGGATTCGATCAGGAGTGAACGAAGTTTATGAGTGAAGTCAGCATTCCAGGCAAAGACGAAATGGAAACGGCTTATGAGGTGATTAAGAAACTGCGTGTCCCTTCCGTGCCCTCTGTCATTGTGGAAGTACAAAAGTTACTGGAAGAACCCAACCTGAGAATCGATGAAATCACCGGCCACATCAGTCAGGATGCAGGTTTAACAGGCGAAGTGCTCAAATCCGCACGATCCCCGCTTTACGGACTCACAGAAGATGTGACGACCATTTCTCACGCAGTAAAAGTGTTAGGCGTTAAACGCTTAAGTGAAATATCCATCACCGTTGCCTTAAAGGCGGCACTCGACCCCATGAACGAGTTCCACCACAAGCTCTGGGAAGAAAGCCAAGTGGTTGCTACCGGATGTGCCTGGCTGGCCAGCGCGACAGGTCAGGTCGATCGGGACGAAGCCTACCTTGCCGGGCTATTTTCCAACATCGGCTGCATGTTGCTTTCTCAAACCTCCATTAAATATGAAATACTTTTCGAAAAAGCAAGATCATACCCGCTTAGCAGCCATAAACTTGAGGCCAGGCTAGTTAACACCAACCGTTCTGTTGTCGGTTTTATCATTGCCCAGCTTTGGAGCCTTCCGTTACCGGTTTGCAGTGCCATTTACCACATGCATGACGCCTCTTTATCATCCGCAAACGTGGGTTCTTTGGGTCCTTTGATCGGCGCGGTCAGAACCGCAACGCACTACATGGAAAAAATCATGTTGCTCAATGTTACTGAAACCAGCGAATTTCTGAAGTTTCACGACGCTGCAAGAGATGAAATCATGCTCGATCAACCCACTCTGGACGAGTTTACTGAATATATGGAAAGCCTGGTTTAATCTCGGTAAAGTACGCACCTCTGTGAATCAAGTGAGGTGTGTATGATTGGTGTGTTTGGCTCTGCCTTTAATCCCCCGACTCTGGGCCATAAAAGCGCCATTCAGCAAGCGGCTTTGCAATGTGATAAAATCATTCTGGTGCCCTCGGCCAGTCATGCGTTTGGCAAGAAAATGCTGGCTTACGACCTCCGGTTACAACTGTTAAAGCACTTCATCTCTGATATCCAGCCTGATGTGCCCTGCCCTCTGGAAGTATCGACCATTGAATCCCAAATGATAGCAGCAGGCTACCAGCCCATTTACACCTTCGACGTCCTCCAACAACTGGAAAACAAGCTGAACACCGATCAACTGAAATTTATCTTAGGGCCGGACAATGCTGCACCGAGCACCTGGGGAAAGTTTTACAAAAGCCAGGAAATCGACCAAAACTGGGGGAAAATCGAGTGCAATGAAGCCGTGAAAATACGAAGCACCAATCTGCGGGATGCGGTAAAAGCAGGAAATACGGAAGCGCAGCTATGGAATTTTACAACGCCCGGCGTTGCCCGGTTCATCTGCGACAACGGTCTTTACAACGCTGACGACTAATAGTCTTCCAATAACGTAAATTTAATTCCGGCCTGATCTAACCGTTCAATCAGTCGATTGCCCATGGCGGCGGCAGGCGTTAATACACCATAAACAGGCTCTAAATGCGCATTATCCAACACCAGCGCCAACGCTGATTCTGACAGCATTTTGGCGGTTTCGGTGTAACCAGGATCGCCGCCCCGCACGGAGGCCACCACCTTATGCCGGCCACTTCTGGCTCGAATGGTTACCTTAAACCATGCCCTTTCCCGATCCCCGTCTGTTGGCCCTTCGCCCTGAGGTAATAATTCAAGCAACTTGTTTCGGGTCCACTTAAACTGCGAAAGCGCGATCACCGACGAAAAGCCACCCAGAGTCATCAATAGCTTAGGCAGTCGCCTGATTTGAAGATAGTGGCCATAAGTAAATCGCCGACCATACTGCTCAAACAATTCTGCTGACCTGCGCACAACCTGGCCATCAATGGTCGGTAAAGACACCACCCAAGAACGGAGCGTGTAATCGTATTTCAACTGAGGTTTGGCCGCCCGTATTCTGCGCCCATCCACGTCTTTACCCTGAGTCAGGCTGCGCCAAAACTTTACCACATCCAAATTTTTGGCCAACCTCGAAAACGCATTAATCATGGTATGCCAGGTGCCGCCGGAGATCCGGCCACCGACTTTGACGTAACCATCAACAAACACATCACTTCGAACCAGCTCGCCCGCTTCTTCGCTCAATTGCTGAACGGCAAATAACACGCCCAAATCATGGGGAATGCTGTCGAACCCACAGCAATGAATTAATCGACACTTAGTTGAACGCGCGACCATATCGTATTTGGCGTACATACGCTCAACAAACTCCAACTCACCGGTTAAATCCAGGTAGTCGGTGCCTTTTTCGGCGCAGGCTTTAATGGCTGCCTCTCCGAACTCGGTATATGGCCCGACGGTGGTAATGAGTACCCGTGTTTTAGCCGCAAGCGCCATCATCGAAGCTTCATCAGCAACATCGGCCACCTCAACGCCAATCACTTCGTTTCCCCGGTCAATCGCAACCAGTTCATTCTTGAGCGTGTGCAGTTTATTGAAATTACGACCGGCAATGGCCAAGGAGAACGTTCCATCGACCAGCTTTTGAGACAAATACTGAACAGTTAACTGGCCGGTAAAACCCGTCGCGCCAAAAATAACGATGTCGTAAACCCTTGGCGTCATAAATTCCCTCGCTTACCATCCTGTTGTAAAGTCTATTTGTTATACTAGTTCCTTTTTAGAAAAATCTGTTGCCGCAGCACGACTTTTTCAGGCACATTTTGTCTCTGGCAGGTTGTTGAGGATAGAAACTCAACCGCCAGCCACTGGTTCATCAGTTACAGGGAAACCTTCATGACGCAATCTACCACCATCAACCATTCAGAAACTTACGGCTCAGTTTGGTATCCATATGCGCAAATGCAAAGTTTAGAGATCAACCTGGAAGTGGTTGAAACCAAAGGCGTGATACTGACAATGGCCGACGGCAAACAGCTGATTGATGCCATTTCCTCATGGTGGTGCGTAACGCATGGATACAACCACCCGGAATTAAACCAGGCAATGACCGATCAGATTAATAAATTCAGTCACGTAATGCTGGGCGGATTAAAAAACCAAACCACTCAGAGCTTTGCCGATAAGCTGGTTGAGATTACCCCTGAAGGACTGAACCATGTGTTCTTTTCCGACAGTGGTTCTGTTGGCGTGGAAGTGGCCATCAAGATGGCCCTGCAATACTTCTTCAACCAAGGTCAACAACACAAGACCAAAGTGGTTGCGTTACAGCGAGCTTACCACGGCGATACCACCGCCTGTATGTCTGTGTGTGATCCTGCCGAAGGCATGCACAAGATGTTTCATGGCATCACTCCGGAGCAGTTCTTCTTAGACGCTCCGAGTGGCGGCTTTAATGCCTCAGACGCCGAAGTGGCAGCCGACATTGAAAAAGCACGCCAGCTGTTTGAAGAGAACGGAAATAACATCGCAGCCATGATTGTGGAACCCTTAATGCAAGGGGCAGGAGGATTCAACTACTACTCTCCTAAATACCTGAATCAGTTAAAAGCACTTTGTAAACAACACAATATCCTGCTTATATTTGATGAAGTGGCCACCGGTTTTGGTCGTACAGGCAAGTTGTTCGCGACCGAGCATACCGATGTGACGCCAGACATCATGATTCTGGCCAAAGGTTTAACTGCGGGCTATCTCGGCCACGCCGCCACCTTAACCACCTCCGAGATTTTCGGCGCCTTTTTGTCCGACAGCGCCAGCACCGCATTCATGCATGGCCCCACCTTTATGGGCAACCCCACTGCATGTGCCGTTGGCCTAAAAGCCATCGAAATATTTCAGCGGGATGATTTCTTAAGCAAGATTGCACAGATCGAACAACAACTGAAAGACGAGTTACTCGATTTCAAACACGAAGAAGTGGTAGAAACCCGAGTATTGGGCGCGTCCGGATGCATAGAAGTGAAAGACCCATCGTTCCACCAAGGCATTCAGGAATTCGCTGCCGAGCGCGGGGTCTGGATACGTCCATTCGAACGTTACATATACACAATGCCTCCGTACATCATTACCCCTGAGCAGTTAAAAGCCATTACCGATGTCATGAAAGACTGGTTTTTGAGAGAGCGATAAACGCCAGAAGCGCGTAAAAGCTCAAAGAAAATAAAAAGGAGGCCTGCAAAGCCTCCTTTTTTCATCACTGTACATATATTCTTCTGGAATTTATTTAACAGACGTTTGCTCCAAACGTTTAATGTCTGAAATCACCCGTTCATTAATCGGCGCTTCCATGCCCAGGCTCCGGGCATATCGCACCACTTCGCCATTGATGTAATCAATTTCAGTCGGTCGCCCTAACGAAATGTCTTCCCACATGGATGAACGCGCCAAAGGATCAATCTGAAGCATTTTTCCGGCCACGAGTTTGAATAAAAACGTGGGTAACCTCAGAATTTTCGGAATGAATGAGGCTGGCACTGGCGATTGCACTTTGGGCTGAATACCCAACTCACCAAGAATATTCAGCACTTCATCCATGCAATCCGCCAATTGCTTACGCCAGCGGCGGTCTGCAAGTTCTTCCACCAAGGGCACGCCCGACAACGCATTGAGCGGATTATTCAGGTTCAGCAGCAACTTCCCCCATAACACCTCGTGCATGTCGTCTGCGGTTTTGATCGTCAAATCTGCTCTGCGAATAACTTCCGCCAAATCACTGAAGCGGGAATCTATGACCAGGTTTCCCTCCGTGCCGCAATGATAGCGTCCCTCATCCATAGGCATTACATTGTATGGCACCATCAGAGAACCCACGTTGTGGCTCATGAAAATGTTCTTCAGAGCAGCAGCGTTGTTGATACCGTTTTGAGCACTGACCACACAGGTATTCGGCTTGATGTAACGAGCAACCTGTTCCCCAATGGTAAGTGTGTCCTTACTTTTTACCGAGATCAGTACCACATCGGCTTCCGCCAAACAGGCTTCGTCCGCCGTCATCACCAACTTTTCAGCAGGAATGCGCATGTCTTTGCCCTGCCAACTGGTCAGGTGCACACCGTGGGTTTGTACTTTTGAAATGATTCTCGGCCGGGCCAGAAACGTTACTCGTTCACCAGCGGCCACCAAATGCGCCCCCAACCACAAACCAATAGAGCCCGCCCCTGCAATTACCCAATGCTTGCCTGAAGACGAATCGCCTGTACTTTTAGGGATAATTTTCTTCGGAGCCATCAGTATTTAATACCAAGGCGGCGATAAATAAAGCCCATCAACCAAGCTGGTCCCACCAACAAAAACTGCAAATCTTTGAAAAATGAAGGCTTCTTACCTTCGATCTTGTGACCCACAAACTGGAATATCCAGGCGATTACAAAAATAATCAGGCTCAATTGCCATAAGGGTAAACTGACATTGGCGCTCAGCCAAAAAGACAAGTAAAAGCAGGCGGCTGTAAAGGCGGCCATTCCGACCATAATGGCAACGGACATACGAACATAAAATACCATCGCCGGCACCATGGCCACCGTCGCCCAATTCATCCACACCGAATCCCCCATCCAGGCCATGCGAGGTAAATCCCACAATAACCCAACAACAGTGAAAAAGATTGCAGGCACCATGACCCAGTGAATCAACTTATTCACCTTATTTTGGTGGCTCTCGCCATACTCTTCAAACCACTGATCTGCGCTTTTGGTCGCAAACATGTAACCTCTCCTAATCTTATTTTTTATAAATTGTTATAGCGTTACTTTAAACAAAGCAGAATAACTAGACACTGGCCTGACAATATCATTAACATGTCCTGACGAGCCAAATAACAATAAACAGGTCAGACCAAGCCAATATGCAGAATAAATCCGTTGCCGCTTTCTGGCTTAAAGGCATTTTAGCCTGTGCCGAAAGTCAAAAAGTCCCCAAAAGCGCCGTATTTGAAGAAGCAGGCGTAGCCACCATTTCGGAGCTAACCACGGAACGGGTCCCCTTGGACGCAACGGTGAAAGTCTGGAATGCGGCCATTAATCTGACCGATGACCCACTGTTTGGCTTTCACATGGGCAGGCAGTTTCGACCCAACTGGTTTAACCTGATTCACCACTTGTGGGCCAACAGCCCCAACGTTCGCTCTGCCATAGCGTTAACCTTAAAATATCAGGCTCTGATCAGCGATGGCGGAGAACTCAAGCTCATAGATCAAGGGGCAACGGCACAGATCCAGTATTTACCGAAAGCGGACAAACTGCCTTTTAGCTTTCATCAAACGGACGCGGTCTTAGCAATACTGGTTTCTCTCATGCGCTGGTCTGTGGACGATGGCTTTTCCCCATTAAAAATCAGCATGCAACATGATCATCAGCAGCATCACCAAGAGTACCAGCGGTTTTTTCAATGCGAGATTGAATATCAGGCCAGTCAGCCAACGATAGAGCTGGAACGGGCCTGGCTGGATAAAACCATGATTGGGGCCGACCATGAATTACTTAAAATGCACCTGGCGCTTGCTGAACAAAAGCTGTCTGCCCTTGGAAAAGATACCCTTACCAATAAAATCAGCCATTTGCTGATTCATGTTGACCAATTTCAGGAAATCAACAAAACACAAATGGCTGAACGGCTGAACACCAGCAGCCGAACCCTTCAAAGAAAACTAACGTTAGAACAAACCACATACACCCAGATAGCCGATCAAGTCAGAAAATCACTGGCGGAGCGTTTAATCGCCCAGAATTTGAGTGTGACAGATTTAACGCACCAGCTGGCGTTTAAAGAAGTCAGCAGCCTCCATAAAGCCTGCAAACGGTGGTTTAAAATGAGTCTGAGTGAGTATCGTGTCAAAAGTCAAAACCGCTAACGTCACAGCATCCACTGTCGTTCTGACTACTTTGCGTTGTTCTGATCCGGGTTACGAATCTTCGAGCCCATCAGTCGGAACTGGTAGCGTCCGGATCTTTATCTGATGGGTTAGGAGTAGGTTTAGGCTTTTCGTTTTGAAGGGATTTTGATAGATCACCCACTAAACGATTCACTTTGCGTATTGAGCGGTATACCCCTTTCGCAGTGATATCATGCGCTTTATGAATCGCTTCTGTAGGCTTTTGTGCTGGCTTGACCGACCGGATGAGATCAAACGAGGTATCACTGATGGTTTTATGGATTTTCTCAATCGACATGGCACTCAAGTCTACGGCATCCGTGACGGTATCAAGCTTCACCTTGGGCGTTACGTTCGCCTTGGTTTTAAGAGCATCCATTGTTTCGTGGACATGAGTTTCCGTCCGAGACAACACCTCTTGAGCGTCGTCCATCATCCGCACCGACCGTTTTAATAGCACTCCGGCAATCAGAACCAGTAAAAACGACGTCAGCTGGGCAAATAACGTGAAATTTTCCATCAAGATTTAACCCTTTATCAGGAAACTTTAGCTGGAAGCATTTGCCCCGGTGTTGGCACTGGAATTCGAACTTCGTAAGCCATGAAGCTCGATGTTTACATCAATATTACGTTCGTTGAGCGCCAGCTCCAGCTCATAGGCAACTTGCTGATACACTTTATAGTTTATATAACCCGGCGAAACGGCACCCACCGCTTTGGCCAATTTTGACTCTCGCTGAGCTACCCCTTGAGGGTCCACCAACTGCAACTTAATGTAAGGCCCCACACTTTTAGGCAACGGCGTTACCAGATTTTGCTCAAATGTGACGATCCGATCCGATAGGTTTTTAATTCTCCAACTTAAAATACAAACAGCAACAAACAACAAAATAACTGCAAAAAATAACACCAACATCCTATTTTCCTATGTAATTGGACTTCATTCTGGTCGTCCATATCATGCGCCCGGCATGAGTCCACATTGCCTAAGAACGCTCTGCCATGCAACAACGTGCGACCTTTGCGCCCGTTCATACCTTTGCCACAGGCCATCATGCCGGTCCTGGTTTAAGTATTTTGATACGAATTGCTCAAACGCTTCCGGCCCTTTAAATGTAAATACCTCCAGCATAGCCGTTTGTTGTTGCCACCAGGTTTCTGAATTTCTGTGCACAAAGCTCAAATACGGCTGCACCTGGCCAATGTAGAATTTATCAAACACGGTTTTCAGTATTTTTGCCTTCGGCGTCACCTTCCCTTTTGGACAAAGCCGTTGCGCAGTTTCCGAGGTCAGCATAGCCGTTCCCAACTGAAGGTATTGGGTTAGCCCTGCTAACGTCGCCAACCACTGCCCTCCGGTATTCATCAACTGAAATTCATACAAAGCCTCTTCGAACGCAGTTTCATAGAGTGCCACGTCCTTCAACGCATTTGCATCCATCGCAATCACATCTAAGACAATATTATAAGTATCCGGCGTTAAGGCTAACGGTTGCTGCGGAGAAAGCCACTGTTGAGAAACGCCAAAATACTGCTTTAGTTCCGGCCCACCCCATAGCGCCAGCCAGGCATATCGACTTAACTCAGCTTTTTTGACCTCGACCACTGCGGCTAAGGTTTGGTACAGAGTCGGGTCTTCATCCTTTAGATAGGCCAAACACGCCCCACTTTCCTGAATAAACCGCCACTGATACAAAAACGACTGACTGTTTGACATCACCCGTCCCAAGCCACTGTTCCGCTGACCGGCGGTGATTTGTAATTGGCAGCCAGTCATTGCCAAAAAGTCCAGTAAGTCAATGGAATGATCTGACACCTTGAGGGTTAAATCTCGAGTCCGGGGGTAAGCCGCCACATTAACTGGCGGTATTTGATAGTCGTAATCCAATACATTACTCAAACGCCAGATATAATCCTTCACGGACGCCTGTTCTGTCGGTTCCTGAACGCAACCTGATACCACCAATAACGCGCAACTCATCATGGTGAAACACAGTGTTTTTAATAATCCCTTAGTACCAGACACAAGTTGCCTCCCTTTTTCTGGACTGCCTCGTTTGTTCATTTATAATGCAGCTCCTCAAATTGACCGCATCACGTGCTTGTATTTTACAAGCCCGATGGCCATTACCTTAGGAGTATAAATTTGTTTCATAAGATTCGTATAACACTCATCCTTGGGTTGACCATATTGATTGCCAGCTGCTGCCCGTCACCGGAACCCGAAACCAAGCCGGAACCCGAGCTGAAAAAAGTGACGTTGACGAACCTTAAAACGCTGTATAAGTCTCACTCCGATGCCGAGCTTCCCAACTTTCAGTGCATACAGGACGTCAAAACCAAGAAAAAGATCTTCTTTGGATTCATTCTTGAACTGGTGCGTCAACACGACGAACAGATCTTAAAAACCCGGGAAGCAGTACTCGCCATACAAAAAAACTATCATTTACAAAACAGCCATCAATTACAACAAAACCAACAATCACAACAACTCGCTGAGTCCGATGCACAAACGCCAGTCAAAAAATTGTCCGAAGTTGTGACGAAAAAACAGCATACCTGGTTAAAGAAACTGGCCAAAATACATCGTGTTACCGTGCCATTGGATGCCCCGGATTTCTTACCTAAACTGTTGTTATCCGTTGACGTAATCCCTGCCTCAATGGCCATGGCACAAGCCGCCAACGAATCCGCATGGGGCACATCACGTTTCGCCACCTCCGCCAACAACCTGTTCGGGCAATGGTGCTTCCAACCGGGTTGTGGCTTGGTCCCACAACAACGACCGGAAGGTGAAACCTATGAAGTGAAAGTATTCAGTACCCCTTCAGAAGCGGTCGGCCAATACATGCTGAATATCAATCGTAATAAGCCTTACAGCCACGTACGTAAAGTACGCCAGAAATATCGCAAACAAGACGCCGTTATTTCCGGCCTTTCGGTGGTTGAAGGCCTTGAAGATTACTCAGCAAGGGGCCATGCCTACATAGAAGAATTGCAAAGTATGATCCGCTTCAACAAGCTCTCCAAATGGGACAACCCAAACACCCAATACCCCGAATTCGGCTACATTAAGGTATCGAATTGCCTTTAGTTTGAACCTTGTCTCTTCCCTGAAAGCTCGCCTGTGTGTCATCATGTCCATCTAACAAGAATATGAGGCGCAGGTGAGTAAACAAGAAGTTGTTCACGCCCTAAAAGCGCCCCTGGCACTGCTGCATACTTAGGGATTTTTAAACCAATGAACCGCCTACTGACTCGTATTTTCATCAGCCTGATGACATTGGGACTCATCGTTTCGTCCCCTGTCCACGCAAAACAACTGAAATATCTGGATCAGCCATTCCCGGACATCAAACAAAACTGGCGTGCCGATGATTACGAACTGGCTCTGGACAGTCTGGTCACTATCCAAAAATCCCAGCCAGACTTACTGCCAAAACGCCGGGGGGAGTTTACCGGCCCGGTTTATGACCGATTCATTTCAGAAGATAACTTCCGCTTTCAGTTAGACATCAAAGAACCGGTTGAAATGCGCAGAGAAGAAGCCGTGCGGGTGTCTATTGCCTTAAAAGAAATGATGAGAACGTACTTTGACTTCAAGGCAAAAAAACAAGTCTACGGTTCTGAAGCCCTGGGGATTATGAGTTATTCACTCCGCCAGCAGGCGATTTTCTTCACTTTATCGGTGGAGTACTGGTTGTCTTTGCCACAGGAAGAAACCAAGCAACCGCAACGGTTAGGCGAACTGGAAGAACACAAACGCGGCGCGGCCTCTTTACTATCAAGCGCCTTTAAATACCTTGCATTAACGGGCTATTTTGACCGGGAAGATCTGGAAGTCTACGGCTGGGAGTTGGCTCATATCACACCGGAACTGTTTGTTCATCTTCCTCTGGCAAAACAACAAAGCATTGCCTTACAAGTAGAGAACCTCAAAGACGATCATGAATCCCACCAAGTGGTTGAGGCCATGACCAAACTGCACCCCAACCTGCTGGAATTAATATCTCAGCACCAGAAAGTACTGGAAGCTCAAAAAAATACCGATAGCGCATCGGTCAATTAATCACAAAAAGGCTGATCAAACAGTGTTTGATCAGCCTTTTCATCGTTATCAACACCTGAACATTTTTATTCTGTTTATATCTATAAAATGCCCAGCTCCCTGGCCTTGGCAATCGCCTGAGTTCGATTTTTTACGCCCAGCTTCGTATTGATCTTCCGGGCATGAGTTTTCACCGTATTCAGGGAAATAAATAACTTATCCGCCACCGCCTGATTAGAGTGGCCTTCAGCAATCAGTTCCAACACGCCATGCTCTCGGTCACTCAAGGGCACACACACATCATTGCCAATGTTCAGGTGCTCTCTCAACCCTTCCAGATGCTGTAGCCGATATATAAACTCTCCGAGTTCACCTCGCTCATTAAGCTTTGCCAACATAGGCGCTACCTGGCCGCCCAACTCCATAAATGGCGCAATGTAATTGCAGTTCATGGATTCCGTCAGCGCACGCCTCAATAGTTTGACTTCTTCTTTTTTCTCGCCCAAAGCTTCATAGCAGGTGGACTGCAACACCATCACAGGCACCAGCATCACAGGCCTGGATGCCTCCGAAAGTGCCTTCTGAAGGTGATCACAGGCATCCAGAGCTTCAGGCCACTGACCATGATGACACTGCAGGCGAATGCCCAGAATATCCAGGTAATAAGTAACGTGCGGCAGCCACTCCAACAAGGCCGGGTGCCAATTCTGGCGATTCATCAACTCCGAATACAAAGACTGGGCAATGCTCACCTGGCCTTCATCCAGTTTAAGAAACGCTTTCACCAGCGAAATCAGTGACTGATAAAAGTTGTCAGGCACATTCCAACAATGCATCAATCGTTCTAATTCAAAAATACTGCGATGGGCTTTTCTGAACGCTTTTCGGCTCCGATAAAGCATGGCTTTAACGGAGAAGCCTAAGACAATCAACGGATCTTCATTGTGCAACGCCGCTTTAATACCCCGGTCGCAAATATTTTCTGCGTTAATCCAGTCGCCCTGAATCCACAAGATAAAGGCTTTCAACATCATCATTCGGCCATAAAACGGCGTTTGAGTGCCTAAAGTTTGCTGATGTAATAAACCTATGCCCTTATCCAAAGATGCCAGTGCGGCATGCCAGTCGCCACGCAGTTGGTGTACTCGGCATAAATCAATGAGCGCAGCAGACTCAAGACGGCTATCCGACCAGTTACGCGCTTTGCGCAAGGAAGAATTTACCAGCTGCTCACCGTCCGACACATTCCCCTGAACAAGCGCAATACGTGCCGATAATGTGAGATACATGGCTTCGGTCAATTCGAGATTCGAGCCCAACGTTTTATAACGTTCCAGTAATTCTAAGGCAATGTCATACCGACCCTGATAGCGGGAACACCAAGCGCGAATTAATACAATTAAAGGCGTCAGTTCGGCTTGATCGGACTCTTCCTGAGAAATGGTGTCCAACCACTTCAATGATGTTTCAAAGTCCATAGCGTAAGCCCAAGCCCAGGCCATCGCCATTCTCAGCTTAGGGCTGGAATTCACCACCGATTGGGAAAGCAAGCTTTCTAACCGTTTCAGTTGATGAAAGCCGTGCTGTTGCATCAAATAATCACACGACCGCTCTGCGACCGACAAGATGACATCCGGTTTCCCCAAGTACGTGCACAAATGAATGGCTTCGGAAAACGCCTTATGATCAACAAACCACTCCGATGACTCCACCAGCCAAGGCTCAAGCTCTTGAGGTGAAGAAGCTTTCAGATGGGTTTCCACGAGCCAGCTACGAAACACCGGGTTAAATAAATAATACCCGGAGGTTTCGTCTTCAGGCGGCTGTTGCAGAATCAAGCGCTCTTTTAACACCTGAAAACATTGCTGGCCAACCTCCCCAAACACATCTTTACAAAACGCACCTGAAATTCGTTCCACCAACGCAAGAATCGCTAATAAATGGGGTACTTGAGATAAGACCGGATGAGAGAATTGCTCAGCCAAAAAGGTACTTAAACGTGATAACAACACAGATTCATCAGGCTCTTCAGTGTAACAATTAACTGAAGCGTCTTTGGCCATGACCTCCACCGCCAAGGGCCAGCCAAACGTTTTCACCATGATGTGACGCGCTCTTTCTTCTGCGTCCGGAATCGAGAGCTGCTGTAAACGTGTGACCACATCACTGTAACCCATGGAAAAATCAATATAATGAAGTAATTGAGGCTGAATATTGATCATTACAGGGCTGTTTAATAATTCCGCATCCTGCTGAGAAGAAATAATGATAATTTTTAAATTGGCCGGAGTGAAACGAATCAGGGTTTCAAGAATATATCTTTGATCGACACCACCATTAATCGAATTCCAACCATTGATGATGAGCAACTTATCACTGACATTCGCCCCCGACTGAACTTTTGCCGAAGACGAGGCAGAGCCTCCATACGTCGGCGAATAACTCATCCCCAATAAGAAAACTTCGAGCGCATCACGCCAGCCGGACGACATTTCCGTTTGAATGCGTTCAATACTTGCGTCAGGTAATTCCAACAATTTACTGACGGCATCCACCAAGTAGCAAAGAAACGCCTCTACCGGAATCGCTTCCCCCGACAACTCTACCCATTCTGCCGCGCCACCCTGCTTTATAAACTTGCGGGCATAAGCACCGGTTGATAGCGTTTTGCCATAACCTTTGGGCGCATGAGCAAACAACAACCTGGACATCGCCAAGCCTTTTTCGATGGAAATTTCCACTTTTGGCCGTACTTGTATGCCACCCTGTGCAGGTATCAGCCGCCTGGATGCCTGTAACTTCTTTAATAGTTTAGAAGACTGCTGATGATGACCCATGAATGCCTCGTTCCATAGCTAACTACAACCATTCATTTTAGAATGATTATTCTAATCGTGAAGGCATCATACTAAAGAGTGATGGCATTATTCAAAGCTATCATCCATTTAAATGTTAAATCTTTTCTTACGGGCATAAAAAAACGCCCGCGAGGGGCGTTTTCAGTCGATCATCTTAGAACCGATGTTATCGACGACCTGAACGACGCAATGCTGCAGGCGTATAGTCTTTCTCTGAACGCTCGAAACCGAACTCGTAAGACTTGCCTTCTTCGTTATCCAAGCCCAGTACTAAGTAACGGCCTGCAAGCAAGTCGTACAAAGCTTCCACTGAATACCAAGGAATCACTGAATCATAGAACTGCATAGAATGCGCTTCCGCCACACGCCATAGCTCACCACGGCCATCGTAGTGATCAATCACAGATGCTGACCAGCTGTCTTCATCGATGTAGAAAGTACGCTTACCATAAATATGGCGCTGACCTTCTTTAATAGTCGCTTCCACTTCCCATACACGGTGCAATTCATAACGCGTATGCTCAGGGTTCAAGTGACCTGCTTTCACAATGTCATCGTACTTAAGCTTCTTGGAGTTCAAAGCATAAGAATTGTACGGGATGTACATTTCTTTCTTACCCAACAACTTCCAGTTATAACGGTCAGGAGAGCCGTTATACATATCGAAGTTATCTGAAGTACGCAAACCATCAGCCGCTGTACCCGGACCATCGTAAGACACCTGAGGTGCACGACGAACACGACGTTGACCCGCGTTATACAACCACGCCAAACGAGGCTCTTTCACCTGGTCAATCGTTTCATGCACTAAAAGTACGTTACCCGCCAAACGTGCCGGCGCCAATACTTGCTGCTTAAAGTAGAACAAGATGTTCGAAGGCTGGCTCAGATCCACCCCTTTCAGGTTAGAACGGAAAGTAAATTCGTCCTGGAACTTAACCAAAGTATAGTTACCATTCACCTGAGGCGTTGCCTGGTTGATAACACGCTTAACCGAACCGCCACGATAACGCACGATGTGGTTCCAGATAACCTTCAAACCAGCGTCCGGGTCTTTCTGATCAATCACAGGAAAAGGCACAGCCTTAATGTAATTAATCAGACCGTTACCGCCGTCAATCAATTCTGTTTTCGTCGCGTTTTCCTTGATCACACTGTACAGCTCATCAGGATAAGCCGCCGAGCGATGCGTAGGATAAACCGGGATGTTATACGTTGAGTACTTAGTCAACATAGCCTTCTGGCCAGTTGATAACTTATCACCGTACTGCGCCATATTGCTTGCATCAATAGTGAACTTCTTTACATCCGCCGGATACGGCGAAATGTAATCTGCACCATCAAAACCTGCTGGCGGCTTAGTAATACCACCATCCCAAGCCGGAATATCACCGCCATTGCCTGCTTTCTCAGCACCAATTGGCGTAAGATCCGCGCCCAAACGTGCTGCTTCTGCTTCAGAAACCTTTGCCCATGCACTCGTTGTCGCCACTGTTAACGCCAGAGCACCACTCAACACCAAAGTGTTTTTCAGTTTCATATCAAACCCTTAAATATGTTTCCACCCATGGCCGGTTTGGTATCTCTCAATTCCTGAGTACTCAATTACCAAAACCGACCATGTCCTCACTAACTTATTATTTGTACAGATTTAGAATGAGTAGCTCGCGCTCGCGTATACATTGTCACGATCGTCTAAATCATTGTAGTCAGCGTTGTTGAAGAACGCGGTATAACCTGCAGAGATCTTGTATGCGTTCAGGTAAAGAGCATTCACACCCACATTCAACGACATACGATCTTCAATGAACTGGCTGCCTGGCTCTGGGCCATAGCCATCTACGTCATGAGACCAAGCAAAGAAAGGCTCAAGGTTCACACCGGCAAAAGCATTGTTGTACTCCAACTTACCACGGATACGGTAGCCCCATGACAGCTCAGTGGTGTAACCGTCTTGAGTACAGTAATCGGTCTGGTCATTTTTTAGACCTCCTTCGCCACAAGTACCTGGGGTCGGATCATCATTATAACCTGGCTGTACAGGCCCGAACGCACCAATACCGTATGCTCCAGAGCGACCATAACGGGCTTTATCTTGATCAGGCAGGTCTTCAACGTATGTTGCACCAACCTCACCCGCAAGTGTTAAACGGCTTGCCCCCAGCACCTGATCAAAGAACTTGATTGCTGTCATCTGAACTTGCCATATATCGAATAAATCATAACCTTTAAAGCCATCTTGGCCATAAAGTTCAGTTACATCCGATAAACCCTGCTCTTCTTTACGTTTCTGAAGAATCAAGCTGGATGGTTGACCAATTACACCATGAACCAATTCAAAAGCGTTATGCTGAATCGGAACATCCATTTTGTAGCTGATCTCACCAGATAAAGAAATTCCAGATTCTGTACTGGTATTAAAGCTGATACCGGCTAGCTTAATATTCTCTGTGTACTCCATCTCAAAAAAGCCATAATCGTTGTATGTACCATCTAAATTTCGATCGGCGACTTTTCCAGAGATTACTGGCAGTTTATTGTCATACTGCATGTAGTAGAAACCAAACTCGGTATCATTCAGTTCTTCAGCATAATAACGTAGTGCTATACCAAACTGGTCATCACCATCAGGCTCTTCATCAGCCCTGTGCTGCACTACAGGAACCGCTGGTGTAAGGCCTAGGTCAACCAAATTCTGAAAATACTCTTCATACTCTCTATCATCTAAAGGATTTCCATTCGCATCAGTTGCTGTGGACAAGAGAACACCACCACAATCTACGTTAGTTGAGAAGTCAGGATTGGTCGCAAAGAAAGTTCCACAAGGGTCAGCCTCTGTTTTACGCCATTTAACTTGCCAATATGCTTCTAAAGAAAGCGCATCTGTTAAACCCACCGATGTATAAAGCATCTCAACAGGTAGCAAAATATCTTTCACTTCAGCGCCCGGAGTACGAGCTGCTGTTGCATCGACCGGGTTAGTGGAGTTGATACCACCTTGGATAAAAGTAGATTCACCCCAGCTGATTACCTGTTTACCAGCACGAATACTCACAGGTGTTTCATCTTCACCTACGTAAGTATTCCACCATACAAAGGCATCAAGAAGATCAATATCAGAACCCGCATCATCACGTGAAGAGGCACTTAACTCTTTATGCTCACGTTTTTCATCCTGAAGTTCAAAATCATAGAAAGACTTAACACGGCCAAACGCACCGAAGTCACCATAACTGAATTCAATATCGTTGGTCATTTGAACTTTTTTAGTATAAGTCTCGCCCTTTTTAAAATTTAAAGAGCCATCATCATAGTTATAAGTGGAGCCCTTACCAAAATTACCATTGTAATCTTGGTTAAAACGAGCTACTCGATCTAAATTAGGATCTTCAGTACGCCAAGCAGCACTGACAGAAACGGTGCTATCGATTTGAAGTGAACCCTCATCACCCACATCAAACTGCAGGGCATGTACTGAGCCAACCATTGAAGCTGAAATAGCCAGTGTCAAAGGAAGCTTTTTAAAATCTTTTAATTTCATGGAATCTCTCCAGATTCGGAATTTCTTTTGCGCACCCAAGTTTCGAGTGCGCTTAATTTTATTTTTATTTAACGATTACAAGCACTGAGGGTTAGCAGCATCCGCTGAAGGATCACAGTTGCTTAATAACGTTGAATCACTGACCAGAACGGCTCGACCTGATGTAGCAAAGAAAGTGGCAATTTGACCAACCATTTCACCAAACACATTTGCATTATCTACACTGACAATTGTTCCGTGAGTACCCGCATTAAATCGGGAAGCAACGCTGATCGATTGGCTGGTTGCACCTGCATCAGCCGCTAGAGCAGCACCCGCAGCCTGGAAGCCTGCAGTAGTTTCATAAATACCTTCACTACCATGAGCACCTAAAGCAGCCTGAGGAAGATTCCCTGATAACGCAGCATTCGAACCTGATTCACGCAATAACGGCTCAGTACCAGACAAAGGCGCAGCTTCTGCAACACCAAAGCCTAGAGCAGTAAGATCTAAAGGAGCCAATGGTCTATTATCTGCATCGTTAGGTATAGTCTGATCAGGATTTACGTTGTACGTACCATTAACATCCCATGCGCCTGCAATTTCAAAAAACAAACTACCAGGTGTTGCCGTTGAAAGAGCGCCTTGTTTGAAGTTATCCATATAGTTTATTGGGTCTGTTGAATCCAGCGTTGCCTGGAAAACATTCATGAACTTCTCATAACTTGAAGTACCACGCTCAATGCCCGCATTTGATAAACCAGTCAGAATAACTGGTGCGCCAAACGTAGCATTCGATGAGTTTTCAAGTAGTTTAGGAATACCACCACCCGTCATCGCAAAGTTAGCACCCAAAACAGGGTTGATATTTGGCATATAGCGAGCAAAATTGCCGCCAGCACCCGCTACAGTACCAGCCGATAGCGCTGCCCCACCAAATCCTTTGTTATTTGAAGCGACAAATGGCACACCATTCACGCCACCTAAAGAGTGACCAACAAAGTGAGTTGTAACCCTAGGAGTTCCACCCAATGCAGCTAGAGGAGAAGCATAAGTTAAGAAACCTTCAGTGGCAGAATCAAACGCCTGCAACGCTGTATCAATCGAGCTTAACGAAGCATTCAGTCTTGATAGATCCAAGATCTGTTGACGAAGGTTGTCACGACTGTTCTGGAAGTTCAGTAGATTAATAAACAGAGAACCGGAAGAAACAAAACCGTTTGGCGATTTACCTGCGTCCCCCTGAACATTTAAGACAGTATAACCAAAGTGACGTTCTTGTAATTCAGCTGGAACTGTCCCAGGTAAAGCACCAGCAGCTTTTGCAAAGTCAACATTAGTCAAGCCCACAACTTGTGAAGCTGAACCCGTTGGAATTCCATTTGCGTCAAATGTAATCGATGCACCATGCAATGGTTGATCAATCGCGACAGTCACATAACAAGGCAGGCCAGATAGATCAAAAGTACCTTTCGTTGCTTGTTGATAACAAGCCGCACCTAGCTGATTACCTAATGGCAAACTGTTACTTCTATCATTGGTAATACCGTGATTGTAAATAATTGTTGGATAAGGGCCGTCGACTGCGGCTTCTAATAACCCAGTAGGATCAGCTGCAATCAAATTAGCTTTAGTCATACCCGAGCCAAGATAATTAGCTACAGCAGCAGCCAAGTCTGCAGCAGCCCCCCCATTAACATTTGCATCATGGAAAGAAGCTAAAATAGCAGTCTCAAGGTTAAGGCCGTCATCAATCAATGAGTCCATGCCTGGATAGCTAACAACCAGCGGAACAGTAACATCAGCTTGTTTAGCTGCAAACGGATAGTTCGCAGTCACATTATAAGCACCGTCACTATCAGCAGGAGGAAGAATACCTGTTGGATCAGTGCCTGTTAATGCGCCCTCTAAAGCACCACCTAAAGTCTGATCGGCCTTCCACTGTGAGCCTTTAATACCGGCAACACCATCATCAGAAGACTCTGTACCGTCCGGCGCATACCCATAGTATGGTAGTTTAATCCAGCCTTCATAAACTTTACCTGGAGCAGCGGTCATATTTTCTGGGAAAGTAATTCCAGAGGTAGCTTCAATTTCATTCCAGAAGCCAATCTCATCACTCGCCTCAGGCTTAGGTAAAAGCGCCTGAAGTTCCGCTGAATCTAAACCACTAAGGTCTAAATTTGCAGTAAATGTATTCAATGAGATTTGTGCTGGAGAAACTGCTCTTTCTGGATAAATTTTAACCGTATTCGCGAAAGTAGAATGAATGCCTTCTACCTCTGCTTTTTGATTAACACTCAAAGCATCAACATCATCTATTTCTTTAACATCTGCAAGCTCGTCTATCTCGTCACACGCAGCAATTCCTTTATCTTCACAGTAGCTAGCAATATTTGTAGTCAAGAAGTTATCAGCAAAAATTCCTGCAACAACTCCAGGAACTGCACCATCCAAAACTACGTTAGGGATAGTCATTCCTAAAAGTACTGTATCTACTCCACCAGTAGTAAATGTATAAGACAGAACGATGTCCGACTCTAACTGTGTTTGTTGTTCATCCGTCAAGTTTTTGGTTACATCAGCGAAACCAGCGGTGATGTCTTCCAAATTATTAATTAAAGTCTGTAGTCCACGAAGTTGAGGGGTATCATACGGGAAATTTTCTGGATCTTTTCTTAAGCCGCTGTAGCTAGCACTTGTCTTCACTGAAGCGCCAGAAGCATCTTTAACACCGTTAGCACCACCAACAAGAGCTACCACATACTTAGTCTGAGGGTCTAAAGGTGTATTCGGAGTAATTCGAAGTGTATTGTTTGTACCTCCATCTAGCGAGATAACTTCAGCCCGGTAATCACCGTCATACAAAGTTGCAGCAGAACCTGTAATGGCTAATGGGTGTGCTGTATCAAGATTCAATTCATCCACTAACTTGCTATATAAAGCAGAGCCATCATCAGCAGCTCCGTTTGTATCAATGTTGTACTGGGCATACGCGAAGCCAACATTAGTAGCTTCTTTAGTATCCGCATCAATTGAAATCGTGGTTCCGTTTAATACACCAGACGTTGTAATTGAATCAAAGGCCGCTTTAAAGCCCGCCCAAGCTGCTCCTGTATTTAAATCAGTATTAAGTGCGGCTATGTTTGCCAGCATCAAATCTCTTAATGTTTCAGGTAGAGCAAACGGAGGGAAAGTGGTTGCATTTGCAGTACCTAACGCTACTGCAAGTGCATTGGCTTCGGTTGGATCAGTTGGATCTGCAAAAGATCCCCCATTTGCAATATAAGCAGCAGCGGCTGCATAAGCTTTAAGAATATAAGATTGACGTTCTGCTTTACCTGCAATCTGAGTAATATCTAGAGACTGAACGACTGAATCAGTAGCAAGCTTAATTAAAAAGACATTCTGGGTTGAAGATGAAGAGTCTGTGTTCAACGAAGATGGGTCGATAGAGTCATCAAACGTTATATCAATTTGAGAAACCGTTGACCAACCATCCAAATCATTAATCGCCGTAGTTACCGGAGGCGTTGTATCGGCAGTATTTGCTGTACCGTCCGTATCGCCTGCTGCGGCAAATAACAAATCGCTCTGTAGCGGTAAAAGGCCTTGCTCAGGGCTGTAAATTACCTTTGTATTTCCGTCACCACCAACAGGAATTACACCACCGTTTGGACCTGTAGAACCGGTACTGTCTGTACCAGAACAGCCTGCTAGACCTAAGCCTGCAGCAATAGCTAGACTGAGAAGAGATTTCTTCAACATATGCAACCTTGTCTGACTTTTTATGTTTATCTTTATTGGAAAGCGGTGGCTATTCAAACCACTACGCACATAACATCACAATATAGCGAACTAGTTCCCGCTATAAGATCACCCTAAAGGATGATTAACCTTCTTTTCTGTGAGATCACTGCAATTTCGCAACAGGAACCGCATAGAAGTTAACATTCTGTTACAAGATAGTAAGGAATCAGCATTGTTCAAGTCCACGCAATAGGATTGCCCCTCCTTCTGTCGTATAATCCCCCGCCAATACTGGCGTGCTAAATTGTTTTGGCGAGTTTTCGGCCTGATTAGCCGCTCTTAAAACCAACCTATCTTATTAGGAGATTGGAATGTCTAAAGACGCAGTTGTTATTGTAAGTGGTGCTCGTACACCTATGGGTGGTCTTCAGGGGGCTTTAAGCGCATTGCCTGCAACAGAGCTAGGCGCCATCGCGATTGAAGAAGCCGTTAAACGCGCCGGTGTTGATGCATCAGACGTGCAAGAAGTGATCATGGGTAACGTGCTACCTGCAGGCCTGAAGCAAGGTCCTGCTCGCCAGGCAATGCGTAAAGCCGGTCTTTCTGACAATACAGGCGCTGTTACCATCAACAAACTGTGTGGTTCAGGCATGAAAGCAGCCATGATGGCGCACGATTCCATTAAAGCAGGTACCAACGACGTAGTAATCGCCGGCGGCATGGAAAGCATGTCTAACGCGCCATACATCATGGAAAAAGCGCGTACAGGTTATCGTTTGGGTCACGGCGATCAGTTGAAAGACCACATGTTCCTGGACGGACTTGAAGATGCAGAAACCGGTAAGCTAATGGGCCAGTTCGCGCAAGGCACTGCCGACGATAAAGGTTACAGCCGTGAAGAAATGGACGCTTACGCGATCTCTTCACTTGAACGCGCCAAAAAAGCGATTGATGAAGGTCTGATTAAAGATGAAATCGTTCCGGTAACCGTTAAGTCTCGTCGCGGAGAAACAGTTGTTGCTGATGATGAGCAGCCACATAACGCCAACATTGACAAGATTCCTACGCTACGTCCGGCGTTTGCCAAAGACGGCACCATCACAGCGGCGAACGCGTCTTCTATCTCAGACGGCGCTTCCGCCCTAGTCCTGATGAGCGAATCAGAAGCTGAAAAGCGCGGCCTGAAGCCGATGGCTCGTATCATTGCGCACTCGACTCAATCACAGCATCCTTCGGAGTTCACATTAGCTCCTGTTGGCGCAATTGAGAAAGTACTTGAGAAAGCGGAATGGTCAAAAGAAGACGTTGACCTGTTCGAAATCAACGAAGCCTTTGCGATGGTTGCGATGATGCCAATTAAAGAGCTTGGCCTGGACCCGGAAAAAGTTAACGTACACGGCGGAGCTTGTGCTCAGGGCCACCCTGTCGGTTCTACGGGTTCTCGTTTATTAGTAACTTTGATGTACGCGCTGCAACGCTACGGCAAGAGCAAAGGTGTTGCTGCACTTTGCATCGGCGGTGGTGAAGCGACAGCAATGGCGATTGAACTGATCTAGTCATTCGGCCAGTCGGATTCAAGACCAATAAAAAGGCTCTACTAAGTGATTAGTAGAGCCTTTTTAGTACTGCATATTTTTATATTGAACGAACAACGATTACAGCGTTAACAACTCATCCACATAGCGCCAGAAGTCATCGTGGCTTTTTAACGCTTTATCATTGACGACCATAGAGCCAGCCACAACCAATGTTGGTGTACCACGAATCTCATAGTTTTTAGCCAACTCGACAGAATACTTCAGTTTCTCTTCCAGCTCTTTGCTTTCCAGCGTGGCTTTCAGTTTTTCAGTATCCACTCCGTTGCCATCAAGAAACGCATAAATTTTATCCAGCTGTTCAGCCAGATTTTTTTCACCACCCAGGCCTTTAAAGAATACGAATAAGTCGTGGTGATTTTTATCAAAGCCCGGCTGTTGCTCCAGCGCATAGAAAAGTCTCGCATAGACGGCAGTTTGCTGATTCCAAACCACAGGCACATACGCGACTTCTTTCTTTGGATTTTCGTTGTGCCACGCCTGCAACTCTGGCGCAAAGCTTTGGCAGTGTCCGCATGCATAACTGAAAAATTCAATGAGGTCAGCATCCGCAAGATTGGTATCGCTGGTTTTTACGATATTCTTATATTTAAAATAGTGCTCACCTTCTTTCAGTTGAGACACGCCCATCAACTGAACGTTTTCCTCCACTAAAGTGTTTTCAGCTTTCTCTTCACCACAAGCACTCAACAACAGCGCTAACAAGCCAACCCAAACAACACTGATAAATTTTTTCATGATTACGCCTTATGTTCTCTCGCTAAATAATCGTGCGACTGCATTTCCAACAAACGGCTGGTCGTACGCTGAAATTCAAATTCTAATTTACCTGTGGTGTAGATGTCCTGAATTTCTTTTTCTCCGGACATGATCAACTTCACACCCCGATCATAAAATTCATCCACCATGTTAATAAAGCGCCTTGCCAGGTCATCGGTTTTCACACCCAGTTCAGGCACATTACTGACCAAAACGGCGTGATACAGGCGACCTAACTCAATGTAATCGTTCTGTGATCGTGGGCCATCACATAACGCATTAAAATCAAACCAAGCGACATCATCACAAATCGCTTTGGCAGTGATATCACGCCCTAATACTTCAACCGCGACATTTTTCTCGATGTGTTGAGCATCAGGAATCAAGCTATCGAAACTGCGCTGCAAGCTCACTTCTGCTTCGGCGTCCAACGGAGAATGATACAGCTCTGCTTGCTCCAACGCTCTTAATCGGTAATCCACGCCACTATCCACATTCACAATTTCAGTGAACTCATTCAACAGTTTAATTGCCGGCATGAAACGGTCGCGCTGTAAGCCATCTTTATAAAGGCCGTCCGGTACGATATTGGAGGTCGCCACCAGAGTCACGCCCCGATCAAACAACATGCCCAGCAAGCTGCCCAAAATCATGGCGTCGCCGATGTCGGAAACGAAGAACTCATCAAAACAAATGACCACGCCGTCTTTTGCGATTCGGTCGGCCACCAATTCAAGCGGGTTTTTCTGTCCTTTTAAGTCCACCAACTCTTGATGAACCCTTTGCATAAAACGGTGGAAATGCGTCCGAATTTTACGTTCAAACGGCAAGGCGTCGTAAAAGGTATCCACCAAATAGGTTTTGCCTCGGCCCACACCACCCCAGAAGTAAATGCCTCTCAAAGGTTCTTTCTTCTTTTTCTTCTTTAGAGATTTGGCAAAAGAAGCCACTTTGCTGCGTGATTTTGCAGACTCATATTCAGCGACCAATTCATCATATAAACGCTGCAAGTGCGTGACGGCCATTTCTTGAGCGGCGTCGTAAGAAAAGTCATCACGTTCTAAATCTTTTTTATAAAGCTCTAAAGGAGTCATAAGCCTTCAATACTGTTCAGATCATAGTCAATTTGAGGTTGGGCACTTTACCTTGCAAAGGCTGATAGTTCAACCTAGATGGCCGCCAGTCGTGATGAATACTGAGAATCACCCAAAAAAATGATTGCCAACGTTTCAGGGAATTGGCAAGCTAACCGTCAAAACAAAAACCATGAAACCTTTGGTTCAACTATTCTATTAATAACGTTCTCTCTTTTTAGCGATAAGGTAATTCTGAATGGAAAACTTGGCTATTGATTGGCTGTCTTATGGCATCACTTTCGTTGTTGGCTCCCTGATTGGCGGGTTACTTACCCTCTGGCTTCGACCTTCCGATAAGAAAACACGCGATTTAGAAAAGCAACTGCAAGAAAACGAAGAGAAGCAATCCGAATACCAAGATCAGGTCACCTCCCATTTTACTGAAACGGCTGAATTGGTTGCAGACTTAACGCATCAATACAAAAGAGTGTACGACCACTTATCCAAGGGCGCCCAAAAACTTTGCCCGGACGAACAAATCGTTCAGCAGCTGTCTTTAACGGAAGCCGTCGCCGATAAACAACTTCCTAAAGAAGACGACGAAAAAGCCGACGAGCCTATAAGCTATGAAATGCCAAAAGACTACGCCTCCAGCAGTGATAAAAATAATCACGGCGGAACACTTTCAGAAGATTTTGGCCTGCAAACTAAACGGGATACATGCCTGGATAAAGAATAACGCCAAACTAAAAACGTCTGGTTAAACGCTAAAACAAAAAAACGAGGCCCGGCCTCGTTTTTTTATTATGCAAGTTACGCTTTAATAGTTCTTGAGAAGTGCTCTCATAACCCTTTAATAATCCTCGATTATATGTCTCATAAATCGCTATACCGGATTGTCGATGTCCACGAAATGGTGTTCCAGGTCGAAATGAGAGGCTAAATGTTCTCCCAGAGACTTCACTCCATACCGTTCGGTGGCGTGATGGCCTGCCGAGTAAAAATGAATCCCTTCTTCCCTGGCGGTATGCACCACCGGTTCCGAGATTTCACCTGTAATGTAGGCATCCGCTTCCGCTGCCAAGGCTTTACCAATATAAGAATCCGCCGAACCTGTGCACCAGGCGATACGGGATATTTGCAACGGGCCACCACTGATATGGAGCGGCTTTCGGTTCAGGGCTTTCTCAAGCCGTTCAGATAACTCATCAGGTGTAACGGCAGTTTCAAGCTGACCAACTAAGCCGATACTATTAGGGTTACCCGCCTCAAGGCCGCCCGTAATTTCGACCCCCAACAACTTGGCCAATTGTGCATTATTGCCAAACTCCGCGTGGGCATCCAAAGGCAAATGGTAGCCGATCAGGTTTATGTCATTCTTAATCAAAGTACGGATGCGCCTGCCCTTCATTCCGACCAGACTTTGAGGTTCGCCCTTCCAGAAATACCCATGATGCACCAACACCGCATCAGCCCCTAACTCCACTGCCTTATCCAACAAAGCCTGACAAGCCGTCACCCCGGAAACGATCGTGGATATTCGATCACTGCCCTCAACTTGCAACCCGTTTTCGCAATAATCTTTAAACTCGTGTGGCGAAAGTAAGTTCGTCAGATACGCCATCAATTCATTTCTGGAAATGGTCGCCATATGAGTATTTCTCTCCTGATCCTGGGATTTAAACATCAACAACAGCCTGAAAGCTGCTTCTCTTTCTGTCACCCTCAACGCCAAAAATAACCTTCAAGTGACCCATAACTGAAAACTCTACTAACGTATGTTACCAAGAATGAATACAATAGCAGAATAGCATCATGCACTTACTGAAGAGTGAACAACGACCAATATGATGAATCGTGTTTTAATTCCTGCGTTAATTGGGCTCTGCATCGGCATGGGCGTTCTGTTATTTCAAAACACCAACCCCAACGCACTGACAAATTTGTTCAACGCCTCAAAGGGCCAACAAACTGAAGTCAAACCCTCTCTTGAGGTATCGAACAACAAAGCTCATGACACATCCATCAACATCGCCAAGAATACAAACCCAACGCATTCAACACCTGACTCTCAGCCTGCTGTCGCTCACCCGTTTGTTGCTGCGACCTTTGCCGATGCCGTAGACGCTTCATCACCGGCCGTCGTGAACATTTATGCCAGCCGAACGGTCACTACCACTGCACACCCACTGCTGTCAGACCCTAAATTCCAGCAGTATCTCGGCCGCTTTAATCTCCCTCAGCAACAAAAAATGGAAAACAGCCTGGGTTCGGGCGTACTCATCGGAAAAGATGGCTACGTTTTAACCAACCGTCACGTCATCAAAGGAGCACAGGAAATCGCTGTTGCTCTCAGCAATGGCAATAAGGCCCCGGCCAAAATCATAGGCACCGATCCGGTCACGGATCTGGCTGTATTAAAAGTTGAGCTGGATAACCTGCCGCAAATTCCTTTACCAAGAACCGATTACACCCTTCGGGTCGGCGACATTGTATTAGCCATTGGTAACCCGTTCGGCTTTAACCAATCGGTGTCTATCGGCATCGTCAGCGCTTTGGGCCGCAGTAATTTGGGAATCACAACCTACGAAAACTTCATTCAAACAGACGCAGCCATTAACCCCGGTAACTCCGGCGGCGCATTAATTAATGCCAATGGCGAATTAATCGGAATCAACACCGCCGTATTCAACAAAGGCGGCGAAGCCCAAGGCATTGGCTTTGCCATTCCGGTAGAAGTGGCTTTGCTTGTGATGTCCGACTTAATCGAATACGGGCGCGTTAACCGAGGCTGGCTGGGCGTCGAAACCATTGATATCACACCTGCGTTGGCAGCAAGGTTCGATATTCCTTATCACCACGGTATTTTGATCACAAAAATCTTCAAAGACAGTCCCGCCCACGAAGCCGGGCTATTACCGGGAGACATCATTACTCACATCAGCGGTGTCGCAGTGGCCAGCTTTCGTTCTGCCAGCCGACAAGTGGCCATGGTCAGACCCAACGACGAAGTAGAGATCAGGTTAATGCGAATGAATAACGCGCTTAAGAGCACCGTCATTGCCTCTGAGCACCCGAATCTAAGGTAAGTAATTAACCACTTTCAAACACATTTCTTTCAATAAAAAACGGCGATCAATGATCGCCGTTTTTTTATGGCCTGCGCTAACAACTTACATGCTTTAATCTTTAATTCGGTATTCGGCGGAACGTGCGTGAGCAGTTAAGCTCTCACCTCGTGCCAGCACAGAGGCGACTTTCCCCATTTCTGAAGCACCGTCGGCCGAGAAATGAATGATCGAAGACTTTTTCTGGAAATCATAAACACCCAAAGGTGAAGAAAACCTTGCCGTGCCAGAGGTTGGTAATACGTGATTCGGGCCAGCACAGTAATCACCTAAAGCTTCGGCCGTGTAGCGCCCCATAAAAATAGCACCGGCATGGCGAATCTTAGGTAATAGTGCTTCCGGATCTTCAACAGACAACTCCAGGTGTTCCGGTGCAATTTTATTGACCACCTCACATGCCTGATCCAAATCGTCCACCAACACAAACGCGCCTCGCTCAACCAACGAAGTACGAATAATTTCTTGTCGCTCCATGGTCGGCAATAACGCCTCGATTGAGGCCTGAACCTGATCCAAATACTCTTGGCTGGTTGCAATCAGGATGGATTGGGCATCTTCATCGTGCTCGGCTTGCGAGAATAAATCCATCGCAATCCAGTCCGGGTTTGTTTCACCATCACAGACCACCAAAATCTCAGAAGGGCCGGCAATCATGTCGATACCCACCGTACCGAAGACCATGCGCTTGGCAGTCGCAACGTAAATGTTACCAGGACCAACGATCTTATCCACACGAGGCACCGACTCTGTACCATAAGCAAGCGCTGCAACTGCTTGAGCACCACCAATGCGAAACACCCGATCAACGCCGGTCACTGCCGCTGCTGCCAACACCAAAGGATTGATTTCATTATCCGGAGTCGGCACCACCATGATCAGTTCTTCAACGCCCGCTACTTTGGCGGGTAACGCGTTCATCAGTACCGACGAAGGGTAAGATGCTTTGCCACCCGGAACATACAGCCCCACTTTGTCCATGGGTGTGATCTTCTGGCCTAACACTGTGCCATCGGCTTCCTTGTAATCCCAAGAGGTCTGCAACTGTTTTTCATGGTAACTTCTGACGCGTTGCGCCGCCGTTTCCAGTGCTTCTCGTTCATTTGCAGGCAAGCCATCCAAAGCCGCTTGCAGCTCGGCTTTAGGGATTTCCAGTTCACTGGAGTCTGAAAGCGTCAGGCGGTCAAACCGGTTGGAATATTCAATTAACGCCTGATCCCCTTTGGAGCGAACATCATGCACAATATCATGCACTCGTTGATTTACTTCTGCGTCTGAAACACCTTCCCACGCAGTCAGCTCTGTCAGTTGAGTATCAAAATCATTGTCACTTGTTGCTAATCTTTTAATCTGGATCATATGCGTCTTTCTATTATTCCGAATAAAACTGTATGCCATTCTGAGCAGGCAACGCATAAAACGCTGCCACCCAAAACCTAACTTGCTTCTTCCAACGTTTTCGCTTCTTCGATCGCTTTATTCAAGCGTTCGATAATGGGCTGAATCAAGTGGTGCTTATTTTTATAAGCCGACTTGCCTGCCACCAAACGACTGCTGATATCAGCAATGGATTCAAGCGGCTGCAAACCATTGGCTCGAAGTGTGTTGCCTGTATCTACGATATCAACGATACGATCGGCCAACCCCATAATAGGCGCTAACTCCATCGCACCATACAGTTTGATGATGTCCACCTGACGACCCAACTCTGCGTAATAACGCTTGGTGACATTGACAAACTTGGTTGCAACCTTAAGCCGACCTTCCGGCTCCACACCGTCTTTGCCTGCCGTCATCAATTTGCAACGGGCAATATTCAGGTCAACCAATTCATACATGCCGTCACCGCCATGCTCCATCAAAACGTCTTTACCTGATACGCCAAGATCAGCCGCACCCAGTTCAACGTACGAAGGCACATCCGTAGCACGGATAATCACCAAATTCACACCAGGAACGTTCGTTTCGAAAATCAGTTTCCGGCTCTTAAAAATATCTTCAACAGGCTCAATACCTGCTGCTTTTAGCAAAGGTAGAGTGTCTTTTAAAATACGCCCTTTCGACAGAGCAATGGTTAATGTCTGATCCATGGGTGATCAATCCAGTCCTATTCAGGTAATCGTGAAATATTTGCGCCAAGCAATTGAAGCTTTTCTTCAATACACTCATAACCACGATCAATATGATAAATTCGGTCGATGACAGTTTCACCGGAAGCCACCAAACCTGCGATGACCAAGCTGGCCGAAGCACGTAAGTCCGTCGCCATGACCGGCGCAGCATGCAGCTCTTTCAAGCCTCGAATAATAGCCGTATTGCCTTCAACGGTAATGTCGGCCCCCATTCGCATCATTTCCTGCACATGCATGAAACGGTTTTCAAAAATGGTTTCAATCACAGTACTGGTGCCATTGGCCACCGCATTTAAGGCCACAAACTGAGCCTGCATATCGGTAGGGAATGCAGGGTAAGGCGCCGTTTTTAATGAGACCGCTTTGAGTTCTCTGCCTTCCATATCCAGAGAAATCCAGTTTTCACCGGTCTCAATTTTAGCGCCAGCCTCTTCCAACTTGACCAACACAGCATCCAGTATGTCCGGGCGAGTGTCTTTGACTTTCACTTTTCCGCCGGTGACTGCCGCAGCAACCAGATACGTACCGGTTTCAATTCGGTCTGGCAACACGGAATAATCACAGCCATGAAGTTTTTCCACACCCGTAACTTTAATGGTATCCGTGCCGTGACCTTCAATTTCTGCACCCATGGCGATCAGACATTCGGCAAGATCCACCACTTCCGGCTCACGCGCTGCGTTTTCAATGGTTGTTATACCATCGGCCAAGGTTGCAGCCATCAAGATGTTTTCAGTCCCCGTTACCGTCACGGTATCAAAGAAGACATTGGCGCCTTTTAAACGACCATCCGTTTTGGCTTTGATGTAACCATCTTCAACAACAACGTCGGCCCCCATCGCTTCCAAGCCACGGATATGCAAATCCACGGGACGACTACCAATGGCACAACCGCCAGGCAAAGAAACCTCAGCATACCCGTTCTTGGCCAACAAAGGCCCGAGAACCAAAATCGATGCACGCATGGTTTTCACCAGTTCGTAAGGCGCTACAACCGATTTAATCTGATTACTGTCAAGCTCCACGCTTAAATCTTCATTTACCACTGGCTCAACACCCATAGAGCCAAGAAGATTAATCATGGTTGTAATATCTTGCAGGTGAGGCAAGTTGCGAATAATCACATTTTCACTGGATAGCAAAGCAGAGGCAATGATCGGCAACGCTGAGTTCTTAGCACCAGATGCACGAATCTCACCGGACAGCTTTCTGCCTCCACGAATGACTAACTTATCCATTTATATATTCACCAAATAAAAAGGAAAGAGTTCAGGTCGATATAACCTGAATTTATTGACCGGCTTCCGCAGGCGTCAAAGCTTTGATCTTAACCGCATGAATGGTGCCGTCCTGAATTTGAGCATTCAGTGCTTTATATACGGCTTGCTGACGCTTAACCGCATTCAGACTTTCAAACTCTTCAGCGATCACGGTTACTTCATAGTGGTACCCGTCTGTAGAAGCATCCACCTGGGCATTCGGAAACTCTGCCGCCAACAAAGCTTTAACATCACCTACTTCCATCACAACCTCAATTAACCAAAATTAAACAATGTTTTTACACTGTTCATCAAAATGAACGCCCCGGCTGAACACTTCAGGCGAGGCAATATATATGTTTATTTGCTGTATAAAAAACTACTCAGCTTCTGCATTTTGCTGAGTACTTTCAGCGTCGTCCGGTTCAGATTCCAGTTCCAATTGAGCATTTTCTACATCAATATCCAAACGTGATGACCAATTTGCAACCACTTGGCTGATATCACCGTTCGCTTCCGCAACTTTCCTGGCAAACTGCTGGCGATACAACAAGCCCACATTAATGCCTGCAACGGTTACATTCTGTACTTTCCACAAACCAGACTTGGTTTTATACATGCTGTACTTCAAAGGTACTTGAGTGCCGCTCGACGTAGTAATTTCAACATTAACAACCGCCGTTCTTTTGCCGTCAGGTATCGGCGCACCTTGTTTGATGCTGATTTTGTAACCTTCGTATTCAATCAATCCACCCGAGTAGGTTTCAACCAGGCTACGCTGAAAAGCATCGGAGAATTTTTTACGATCCGCCTTGGATGACTTTTTGTAATAAGACCCCATTACCATAGCAGCAATGCGTCTGAATCCCACTACAGGCTCAAGCGCTTCAGCAACCCGCTCATAAAACTTGGTCGGTGTATTTAGATAACTTTCACGCTCTTCTTCAATAATCTTCAGAAGTATTCGCGTGGTTTCCCAAACCGACTTTTCTGGTCCGGTGTACTCGTTCACTTCGATCACACCATTCAGATCATCATTATTGGCGGTATTTGCGCTCAACGTCTGGGCTGTAAAAACAGACCAAAACATAGCTATACAAACCGCACTCAATCGAGCCACTTTATTCACCAAAATCTCCTTGATACAAAATCCCAGACTTCCCTTACCCCATAACCGCGACATTGTAACATTCTTCATCGGCTGTACTCTAGTCCAGCAAACAAAACCAACCAACTCAACATTCGTGCTTTTCTGCGTTAGCCAATTAACAATGAAAACTATACAATCAGCGCCTGAATTTATTGGCCTGTTCGCCAATTAAAGACCACGCGTTATGAACGATAAAGAGAAATCCCTCTTTGACCGTGGTTTAAAAATAGTTTTCTGAACCACCGTCATTCATCGGAACTAATTAAAATGCTGATATACAACATCATAGCTATTGTCCTTGGACTCATTATCCTAGTCTGGAGTTCAGATCAATTTGTAAATTCTGCGGCTTCCACCGCAAAAATGCTTGGCATGTCAACATTGATGATCGGCCTGACCGTCGTCAGCTTTGGTACATCAGCCCCTGAAATCATGGTTGCCATCAATTCGGCACTGAACGATGCACCCGGCCTTGCCGTCGGCAACGCAGTAGGATCAAACATCGCCAACATCGGGCTGGTTCTGGGAATTACCGCGCTGGTATGCGCCCTGCCTATTCGCTCAGGATTAATCAAACGCGAACTGCCTTTATTATTGGTTGTTACTGGCGTCACAGGCGTATTAATGTATGACCTGAAACTGGACATGATCGACGGCATCATCTTACTGGCCATGATGCCTGTCACCCTGTTTATTTTTCACAAGTTTTCACACCAGGCCGGCAACGAACACGATGCCGCTGAAAATGAGTTTGAAGAAGAAATTGCCGACCTGCCAGAAATGAGCCTGACCAAAGCCTGGGGCATGTTATTTATCAGCCTGGTCATGCTCATCGCCAGCGCCCACGGTTTGGTTTGGGGTGCTTCCGGCATCGCTCGCGAGTTCGGCATCAGTGAACTGGTGATCGGTTTGACCATTGTCGCGATTGGCACCAGTCTGCCAGAATTGGCAGCTTCCGTCGCCAGTGCCCTTAAAGGCCATCATGACCTGGCCATAGGCAACATCATTGGCTCCAACTTGTTCAACCTGATGACCGTTTTATCAGTTCCTGGCTTGATCACCCTAACCCCTATTGAACCGGTTGGATTTTCAAGAGATTACTTTGTGATGTTGGCTCTGACGTTAGCACTGGCATTATTCATCTTTATTCAGGGCAGAACCAAACAAACCTCAACCGGTGTCGCGCAGACCGGACAACTGACACGGGTACACGGTTTGATTTTTTTGATTGGCTACACTGCATATATGGTTCAGCTTTATTTAAGCAGCGTCGGTGCAAATTAGTGAATTCTAATTTGTGAATAGCACCGTTAACGGCTTAGCGAATAACACCCAATACCAATATGGGATACGTTTTTACTCTTTGTATTTGACTCAAGGTACAACATGACAGATTTTGATTTCATTGCATCCGCAAGACGCACACTGTCCATTGAAGCGGAAGCCGTCAACCAATTAAACGAACGATTGGGCGAAGATTTTACAACGGCTTGTGATTTACTCATTAAATGCACAGGTCGAGTGGTAGTGACAGGAATGGGGAAATCCGGCCACATTGGAAAAAAAATGGCCGCGACCCTGGCCAGTACCGGAACACCTTCATTCTTTGTTCACCCGGGCGAAGCAAGCCACGGCGACTTAGGGATGATCACGCCGAACGACGTCGTCATTGCCATTTCAAATTCGGGGAATACCAGTGAAGTCGTCACTATTCTGCCACTGATTAAACGTATGAAAGCGCCGATGATCAGCATCACGGGTAATCCTAGCTCTACTATGGCCAAGGCCGCTGTAGTGAACCTTGATATTTCTGTAAAAGAAGAAGCCTGTCCTTTAGGGTTAGCGCCTACCGCAAGTACGACCGCAACATTGGCGATGGGGGATGCCCTAGCCGTAGCACTGCTTGAAGCGAAAGGCTTCACCGCAGAAGACTTTGCCTTTTCTCATCCCGGCGGAGCACTGGGTCGACGCCTGCTACTCAAAGTCGAAGACCTGATGCACAAAGGCAATGACATCCCTAAAGTTTCCCCTGATACGCTCATTCGAGACGCGCTTCTGGAAGTCACCCGCAAGAAGCTGGGCATGACAGCCATTGTCGAAGAAGACAAGCTTGTCGGTGTGTTCACAGACGGTGATTTACGCCGAATTCTGGATAATGAAACCGATCTGCATGTTTCCAAAATTAAAGATGTAATGACCACCACCGGAGTTACCTGTGGGCCAAAAATTCTGGCCGCTGAAGCGCTCAACATCATGGAAACCAAGTCCATCAACGGACTTTTCGTAACCGATGAAAATAAACGTGTGGTTGGCGCCCTGAATATGCATGACCTGCTTAAAGCAGGCATTATGTAATTCAATGCACTTTGTAATGCAATAGTTTGTAATGCAATAGATAGCCAAATGAACGTAACGAACCTGAAACTGGATGCCTGGACGTAAATCATGAGCAATTTGTTTGAACGCGCTGAAAAAATTAAACTGCTGTCTTGCGATGTGGATGGCGTTATGACGGACGGCACCTTACTTTTTACCTCCGAAGGTCAGGAAATCAAGCCATTCAACATTCTTGATGGTCAAGGCATTAAAATGCTTCAGAACAGCGGCGTTAAGATTGCCATCATTACCGGCCGGAAATCCCCCATGGTCGAGCAACGGGCCAAAAACTTAGGCATTGATATCCTCTATCAGGGACGGGAAGATAAAATCAACGCCATCAAAGACATAGCAAAAGATTTAAACCTTGAGCTTGATCAAATTGCTCACATCGGTGATGATCTGCCTGACCTTCCGGTCATCAGAAATGTAGGTTTGGGTGTAACAGTGCCTAACGGTGCCGATATCATTAAAGAACACGCCCATCACTGCACCACAAAAGCCGGAGGCAAAGGCGCAGTCAGAGAGTTATGCGAGCTGATTATGAAAGCTCAAGGAACACTTGCTGCTGCACATGCAGAGTACCTCAAGTAGCAAACGTCAGATTCGGCCAGCCCATCATGAAACGTTCAGATAAGATCATTCGAGCCATTAAGACACTACCGGTGATCGTCGCCACCGTGCTTATTGTTGTCTGGCTAAGCTGGTCCGAAGAAGGCAACAAAATTGTTACTGCATCGTATCAGCCGCAATCCACACCGGATCTGACGCTGATAAACTCAGCGTCGGATCATTACAACGAAACCGGCGACCTTCAATACCATCTGGTGGCCAACCAGATTGACCACTATAAAAAAGACGACTTGGCTTACCTCATTAAGCCAGACCTGACCAATCAACAGCCTGGTCTTAATTGGCACGCTTCCTCCCTAACCGGAGAGGCCAACCTGAAGACAGATAAGATCACCCTGAACGATCAGGTTGAAATCGTTCGAACTACGGCCGACAACCAAAAGCTGACATTACGTGCTTCCACGCTGACAATTTACCCAAATAAGAATTACGCAGAAAACGACGTCTTAACCATTATTCATTCGGCAAACAGCTATATCGAAACGAAAGGTTTCCGTACTGACTTTGAATCCGGTGATACTTTATTGAAATCCAATGTTCGAGGAACGCATGAAGTTCAACAATAAACGTCTGACAGCCCTTCTGATTGCTTTAAGCTTCTCAGCTTCTCTTTGGGCATTGCCTGAAGATAAAACCCAACCGATCAAACTGGAAGCCGATCAGGCAAAAATGAACAACAAGACCGGCGTATCTGAATACACAGGAAACGTCATCATCATTCAGGGCACCGCAGAATTACGGGCAGACAAAGTCTTTCTGTATTCAGAAAACAACGAAGTGACCCGCATGGAAGCCTTTGGTAGCCCAGCCAAATACCAGCAAATTCTGAATCCCGGTGAAGAACCAACCCACATCGAAGGCAACAAGCTTGACCTCAAAGTCAAAGAGAACAACGCCATCGTAACAGGCAACGGTAAAGTCTTTCGCGGCGAAGACGTTTTAGAAAGTAATAAAATCACCTACTCCCTGGATACAGGAGAACTGAAGGCCAGTGCAAGCGACCCGAAAACCAACCCTGGCGATTCTCGAGTTAAATTTATAATCAACCCCCAGATCAAAGACAAATCGTCTGACTCTGAACCCCAGAAATAAAGGCCCTTCATCGTATGAGTATTTTGGAAGCCAAACATCTGGCCAAGAGTTATAAATCAAGAAAGATCATTCAGGACGTTTCACTCTCCGTATCCAGCGGCGAAGTGGTTGGCCTGCTCGGCCCAAACGGCGCAGGTAAAACCACCTGCTTTTACATGATTGTAGGTTTGGTTAAGCCCGATAATGGCACTGTCAGCATTGATGGCAAAGACATCACCCACTACCCCATGCACGGACGAGCTGAAGCAGGGTTAGGCTACCTGCCCCAAGAAGCTTCCATTTTCAGAAAACTGACGGTATCACAGAACATTTACGGCATTTTAGAGCTGAGAACCGAATTATCCAAAGCACAAAAGCAAGAAAAGCTCGAATACCTGCTTCAGGAATTTCACATTACCCACATTAGGGATTCATTGGGTATGAGTTTGTCAGGCGGTGAACGACGTCGCGTTGAGATTGCCAGAGCGTTAGCCACCGACCCACAGTTTATTCTTTTGGATGAGCCTTTTGCAGGTGTCGACCCTATTTCAGTCAATGACATTCAAGGCATTATTAATCACTTAAAAGGGTTGGGGATTGGTGTTCTGATTACCGACCATAATGTCCGAGAAACGCTCGGCATCTGTGATCAGGCCTACATTGTTGGCGAAGGACACATCATTGCCCAGGGCCAAAGTGAAGATGTACTCAACAATCAAAAAGTAAAAGATATTTACCTGGGAGAAAACTTCAATCTCTGAGGTTTTGAGACAAACAAGACACACAAATCAACACTGTCGCTTTTTTTTTGGTTTATACTTGGTTGCCAATGGCAAATAAATTGCTTGTATGGATTTTATTTTAGATACTTTTAGGTACACCATACATGCTGAGTGAAAGCATAAGGATACGTTGTAATTTATGAAAACATCGCTTCAGCTCAAGATGGGTCAATCCCTGACGATGACCCCTCAGTTGCAACAAGCAATTCGCTTACTGCAATTATCGACCCTCGACCTTCAGCAAGAAATTCAACAAGCATTAGAAAACAACCCGATGCTTGAAGTGGAAGAAGATTTCGAACAAGGCCCGCAACAGTCCATTGAAGACAAAATGGCTGAAAAACCTCTGGATCAACAACCAAGCGCCGAACAAGAAGAAATCAACAACACCAATACTGACGAAGTTTCAGCCGAAGGGGAATGGAACAACGACATCCCGGAAGACCTTGGTATTGATACCGGCTGGGACGACATTTATCAACACACCCCGACTTCCGCCGTCGCACCCTCTGACGACGACGGTTTCGATTTCGAATCCAGAAATTCCGTCACCGAAACCTTACAAGATCACTTGAGCTGGCAGCTGAACCTGACGCCAATGACGGACACAGACAAAGTCATTGCCGAAAACATCATTGATGGTATCGATACCGACGGATACCTTCAGACGTCTGTTGAAGACATCTGCATCAGCGTTAATCAGGAACTCAACCTGCCTGACGAAGAACAAGTTGAAACGGACGAAGTGGAAGCGGTTCTGACTTTGATCCAACGCTTTGACCCGGTTGGTACCGGCGCCAGAAGCCTTCAGGAATGCCTTCAGGTTCAGCTCAATCAAATGCCTCCTGAAACACCGCATTTGCCTGAAGCCAAAATTGTGGTTTTACGCTACCTCGAATTGCTCGGCAACAAAGATTTTGCCGGCATCATGCGAAAAGCACGTCTCAAAGAAGATGTACTGAAGAAGATCATTGATTTAATTCAAACCCTTCACCCTCGTCCCGGTGAACAGATTGACCAACAAACCCCCGACTATGTTGTACCCGATGTGGTCGTTCAAAAAATACAGGGTCGCTGGCGGGTGGATCTCAACCCCGAAATCACCCCTAAGATTCGAATCAACCCAAGCTATGCGTCATTGATACGCAGAGCGGATAACAGCACCGATAATACGTTCCTGAAAGACAACATGCAGGAAGCCAAATGGTTCCTCAAAAGCCTTCAGAGCCGAAATGAGACATTGCTGAAAGTATCGACCAAAATCATGGAGCATCAACGTGGCTTTTTAGACTACGGTGATGAAGCAATGAAACCATTAGTTCTGCACGATATTGCTGAAGCTGTGGAAATGCACGAGTCCACCATTTCCCGGGTGACCACTCAAAAATACATCCATACGCCACGCGGTATTTTCGAACTAAAGTACTTCTTTTCAAGCCATGTGAGCACAACCTCCGGCGGGGAATGCTCCTCTACGGCGATCCGCGCCATCATTAAAAAACTGGTCGCAGCCGAGAACGCCAAAAAACCGCTGAGCGATAACAAAATCGCGACCTTGCTGGGAGACCAGGGCATTAAAGTTGCTCGTCGAACCATTGCAAAATACCGTGAAGCCATGAACATACCACCATCGAACGAGCGTAAACGTTTGGTTTAAACAACTTGATACATATCATTGTATTCGAAGAACGCAGGGGCTATATTAAAGGTGAAGGGGCGGCAGACCCCTCTGGTTTGCACATCGAAACTGGAAAATCACTGGACCACAATATACAAATTTAAGGAGTCCGTATATGCAAGTAAACATCAGTGGCCAACACCTCGAATTAACACCCAACATTCGCGAATATGTTACTTCCAAATTAGACCGACTTGAGCGACACTATGACCAGATAACCAACGTTCAAGTTACCTTAAGCGTAGAAAAACTAAGACAACAAGCAGAAGCCAAGTTACATGTAACCGGTGGAGAGGTGTTTGCTAACGCAGAGCATGACGATTTGTACGCAGCAATCGATGCTCTGGCTGATAAGCTGGATCGCCAACTGATTAAGCATAAAGAAAAAGCCAAGGCCCGTTAAACCACATGTAGCTGCGATGATAAAAGAACGTGATGAGCAGCATTGAATGGATTTAAAAACCATATTACTACCAGAGCGCACCTTAAGGTGCGCTTCCTGCCAAAGCAAAAAAAGAACCATAGAAGAACTTTCAAAAATATTTTCCGAGACACTGGCAGGTCCCTCTGAGCACGAAATTTTTGACGCATTTATTGAAAGAGAGCGTCTTGGCAGTACAGGCCTTGGCGACGGTATTGGGATACCCCACTGTCGGTTAGCCGCTTGCAAACAGCCAACCGGGGTGCTTCTATTACTGGAGACACCGATTGATTTTGACTCTCTGGATAAACAAAAAGTGGACTTGGTCTTTGCGCTGATTGTGCCGCAAGAAGCCAATGACGAACATTTGGACATACTTGCAACCATAGCAGGCAAGTTCAGCAGTCCTGAGTTTAGGGATAAATTAAGGTCGACCACAACCGATTCCGAACTCTTCAGAGCAATCACTGATTAATTTTGGATTTAACCTAGAGTAAGAGTTAGACCCTCGTTATGAAAATGATACTAATAAGCGGCCGCTCTGGCTCTGGTAAAAGTTCCGCCCTTCACGCTCTGGAAGATTGCGGTTTCTATTGCATTGATAATTTACCCAGACCTTTACTTACCGACCTGATAAAAAACATTGCTAACCATGTGGAGTATGAAAACACCGCCGTTAGTATTGATGTTCGCAACTTTTCAGGGGACTCAGACCAGCTGAATAACCTGCTGGCAGCCCTCACAGAATACAACATCGAACACCAGATCATCTTTTTAGACAGCTGCGAAGATATCTTAGTCAAACGTTACAACGCATCTCGCCGAAAGCATCCGCTTACTTCAGAACAACGCTCCCTGAGGGAAGCCATCCAAAAAGACAAAGAACTGTTAACGCCTCTGATGGACGCAGCGGATCTGGTTGTTGACACATCGAATATGTCCATCCATGACCTTAGAGACTTAATTCGAAATCGCATTACCGTCCATCAGTCCCATGAAGTTTCTTTGCTGATTCAATCATTTGGATTTAAGTACGGGGTCCCAACCGACAGCGACTTAATGTTCGATGTACGCTGCCTACCCAACCCCTACTGGGAACCGAGTCTTCGTAACTTTAATGGAAAAGACCCGGAAATTGCCGAATTTTTAAGTCACCATGACAGCTCAAAAAAAATGCTGGCCGACATACAAGGCTTCATTGAATACTGGGTGCCCATGTATAAGAAAAGCGGCAGAGCGTATATCACCATCTCCATTGGTTGTACCGGAGGCTGTCACCGTTCTGTTTATATTGCAGAACAATTGACTAAATACTTCAATACGCTATATTCTGAAGTTCATTTAAAGCACATACAGCTTTAAATAATATTTATAATATTATCAACAACTTCCAGTTTAGATGCTCGATCAGATTCACACTCGAAAGGAAAACATGTACATGCAGCAAATTGAAGTAACCTTAATCAATAAATTAGGACTTCATGCACGCGCTGCCGCCAAACTGGTCAATACGGCTTCCAGTTTTTCTTCTGACATTTCCATACAAAAAGGCGCTCAAACCGCCAACGGTAAAAGCATCATGGCGGTTATGATGCTGGCTGCATCCTGCGGTACCGACCTGGTGATTACCGCCAAAGGCGATGACCAGGGAAGCGCACTTGAGGCCTTGGAAAACCTGATCGCAGACCGATTTGATGAACCTGAGTAAATTTAACAAAATCAATACACTACATCTTCATTTTACTTTTATACTATTCATCATAAACAAACATCTCTGATAAACCTGAAAAAGACAAAAGAAACCGTCGTTCACAGCACAGAGATCAAACAAACAAAACGCCCAACGGCCTTCTGTTATAAAAATTTCGAACGAACACTTATCTTTTCGCAGGCGTGATATATGGCAGCAACACTGACCAATAAATCAAGCTCTTCTCGAATGAGGACGCTTAACAGAGCACTGGAATCCGGAGCGCTCAATCAGGTCAGTCGTATGCTTAACCATACACTTTCCAGAGCAGAACTCGGCCACCTGCTCGAATCATCGCCGCCGCGTACCCGTAAGATTTTATGGGAACTGCTCGATAAGAAGCGTCAAAGTAAAATTCTTCCCTTTCTCGGTGATGAGCTGATTGCAGACGTTCTGCGAGACATGAGTGCCGAAGAAGTGGCAGATGTGACCGTTGATGGTGACATCGACATTGACGATGCCGTAGACATACTTCAGGTACTTCCTGAAAAAGTTACCCAAGACGTTCTGAACGTCATGGACGATCAAAATCGTCAGCGAGTAGAGGCCATTCTGTCCTACCCGGAAGATACCGCTGGCGGCCTGATGAATACCGATACCGTCACCATTCGAGCGGACATTACCCTCGACGTGGTGTTAAGGTACCTTCGCAGGCACGAAAGCATACCAGCAACCACCGATAACCTGATCGTAGTGAACCGAAAAGACGAGCTTATCGGACTATTACCTATTTCTATCTTATTGGTTTCCGACCCGTCGATCACGGTACGTGAAATCATGGAAACTGATTTTCACCGAATCACAGCAGACACACCGGATGACCAGGTCGCACAATTGTTTGAACGGGAAGATTTGGTTACTGCCCCCGTCGTCGACGGAAACGGCAAACTGCTTGGCCGGATCACCATTGATGATGTAGTTGATGTTATCCGTGAGGATGCCGATCACTCCCTTATGAGCATGGCCGGCCTGGATGAAGAAGACGACATTTTTGCTCCGGTTTTCAAAACCAGTCGCAGACGCGCAGTCTGGTTGGGAATAAACTTACTCACAGCATTTTTAGCCTCGGCCGTTATCGGGATGTTCGAAGCAACACTGGAAAAAGTGGTGGCCCTCGCTATCTTAATGCCTATCGTCGCCAGCATGGGCGGAATCGCCGGCAGTCAAACACTGACCTTGGTCATTCGCGGCATTGCGACCGGGCACATCAGGAACAACAACTTAAGCTGGTTACTGAGCCGTGAGATTTTAGTAGGGCTGATAAACGGTTTGCTCTGGGGCAGCGCCGTTGCCATTACGGCCGCGCTGTGGTTTTCGGACATCACCATCGGCTTTATTATCGGCGGAGCCTTGCTTATCAATCTGGTTATCGCGGTATTTTCGGGCAGTATGCTTCCGTCTTTGTTAAAATCAATGAATATTGACCCGGCACTTGCCGGAAGTGTGTTACTCACGACCATTACGGACGTGGTTGGCTACCTGGTATTTTTAGGCATGGCTACCTTATTTTATAATTTAGCATAAGCACAGTAACCCGTTTCCGCCCCAAATAAATCAAGGCACTGAATTCCATGGCACGTAAAAAACGCGAAGTATTTGAAGACGACGAAATCGAAATCATCAGTAAATCTCAACTTAAACGAGAAGCGCTTGAACTACAGGAAATAGGCAAGCAACTGATCGAGCAAAAAAAGTCGGTATTGGATGCGTTGAATCTGACTGACGACTTGCATGAAGCCATTGTCGAACACAAGCGTCTCAAGCAAAACGAAGCCAAACGTCGCCATATGCAATACATCGGTAAGCTCATGCGTGAAGTGGATGCCGAAGCCATCTCCGCTGCACTGGAAAAGAACCGGGCAGGCAGTGACCAGCAAATCGGCCACTTGCATACGGTTGAGCGCTGGAGAGACAAACTGATCGAGAACGATCAAAATATTACCTTGTTTATGGACGAATACGAAAACGTAGACCGTCAACAACTCAGGCAATTAGTAAGAAATGCCAAAAAAGACGTGGAGCAAGATAAAAATCGCGGCAACACCAAAAAGCTGTTCCAATGGCTGAAGGCAACCATTCCTTTCTAAGATCAGATCAGAATTCGATCTGACCAATACCCAGTAAAACTAACCATTACTTCTGCTGGGTATTAACCTTGGACTGAGCCTCCAATATCGGCTCATCCCAAGTTCCAGACACCTGATAGTCCACCCCAACAAACTGATCTACCACACCACCCCAAACCTGCTGTCCAAGCAATAGCAACCCCCCGACAATCGGAGCGACTCCCGCTACTACCACAGCAATAGGCAGCGTGCCACTGACCGGTACGGTCAGACGCAGTTGATAGTCCAAAGTTTCTTTCGCCAGATTGGTGGTACCGGAAATCAACATTTGAGAGCTTGGCCCACGGATAGTCACAGGTGAATCCGTAACTAAGACCTCTTTATTCAAAGATAACTGACCGGAAACCTCATCAAAAGCCAGCCCGGTCGAATAAACATCGCTGAAATCCAGCTTAAGACGACGACTTAACGAGCTCAAGTTAAAGAGACCAAACAATTTCAGGGTGTTGGCCGATTCACTGACGTTTAAGAAGGCTCCGTCATTCATAGCCAGATCAACTAACCCCTGTGTTCGAAGCCGGTTAAACGAAGCCGGGCTCCCCTCCCAATAAAGAAAGGTATCCAATTGTGCGGATTTACTTCGAATGGTCGGGTCATAACCCAGTTTTTTAGATACCTCACTGACATCACCGGCCTTCAGGTTACCGTCCAGATAGGAGGTATGACGTCCATCAATGAAAGTCCACCACAACTGTCCATTAGCGGCAAACCCAAGCGTGTTGGAATCTTTAACCGTAAGCAAAGTGCCTTTCTTAATGGGCTGGAAATTTCCTCGCCAAACACCTAAATCCTGCCCTGCCACTCTCAACTGCCGAATAGAGATGTTCATTGCTGGTATCACCGACGGGTCCAGCCCGGCTAGCGGGTCATCATCAATGTTATATACCAGCCTAGATTGCAACTCATCCTTAGTTAATGGCTTCTTAGCTGCTTTTTTAAGCTTCTTCTCTCCGCCCAACCTCAGATAGTCCAGTTCGACCTGAATTGCTTCTGCATCTGACTTAGGGGCACGCACTATACCTGCAACCTGCCGGGAGCGAACCGCAACTCGGTGAGCAGAAGGAGAAGACGAAACACTCAAAGACAATTCATCCAACTGCTCACTGCCCAATTGGGCCTGTTCAATGGCTACGTCTGCATAAACAGAAAGACCGTCTGAGGGCCCTTTGTTATTTTCCACTTCAATGTCAGCAAACACTTCCAACCAAGATTTAATGTCCAACTTGGCCAGGCGCGCAAACAAGAAAGTTCCCTGATCAGGCACTCTTGAGTCCTTAGGTAATTGACCAAAAGAAATTGTCGTCCGGTCAATGCCGTCCTTGAGAGCGGTATTCAAATCTACATTTAACGCGCCTACATCAATCGCGTGTTCAGTCTCTGTCTCAGCCAACTTACCTTGATAAACAAAAATAACCGAACTTTCAGGGTCAGGTTTGGCCATCGGATGCGGCAAGAGAGAAACAACGCCTTGCAAATCCGACCGAACATCCACTGTCACTTCTCCGTGCTCAAAAACGGAGACATCAAAAAAATATTTGAGGTTGCCAGAGAGGTAGTTTTCTAAGTTCTTAGGCGCTTTCTGCCAGCTCAATAATTCTGGAACCCCTGCCGTGCCGCGCCCCTTAATGACATAACGATCCTGCTCAGTATTCAACTCCAATTCAACCGGGCCTTTTAACGCTTTCCCCTTCAGATCTTTCACCGAAAGTAACGACTGATCGTTATAGTAAATACTGCCTGTGACCTGGCTAACCTCGGGAAGATCCGGAAGTACCACCCGCGCCGCCAAAGGATTCACTTCAACATCAATGGCTGTAACTTCTTCACGATCAAGATCGAACGTTAACTTGGTGTGAAGTTTTGCGTCGCCTTCAACCTCCCACTCTCCCATAACAGCACCAAGGGTGTCATTCAGTGGCGAGTTTTCAATGAACCGGTAAAAGCGCTCCAACCGAGACTTTGACTCAACACCGATATCAAGCGAATAGGCATCTTCTTTCCAAATTTCAGGAAAATAAACGTTCAGGTTTTGAATAGGGTTCCCTAAGGCAACTGCATCGTGGACCTGAGCCGTCAGTTCTTGGTTGGTTAACGCGAAATGGCCTGAAAAGTTTTCCACTTCAGGCCAGGACGGGTCAAATTCGAGTGACTTACCAAACGCTTGGGCATCTATCAGCAACGTATCTTTCACAGGAACAATCGGGTCTATCGTCGTTGTGAACAGCAGCCGTCCATGCTTGACCGCCGTTTCCGGTAAAGAGGCTTGCAACCAGGTTAATAACGAAGGATCTAAATCAATAGGCAAGTATTCCAGAATTTGGCCTGCATCACCGCGCGTCACTTGAACATCCACCCCAAGTCGGGCTTCGTCGGCCGGCATCTCCAGTTCAAAGGCAAAACCCACGCTGGCATCAATCGATGGAGAGTCCAGCTTTAAACCATCACTGTAGGCACGCACCACATTTTCATCGTACCACCAATCCACACGACCAGAGACACGATCAAAATGCTGAGACCTTTGAAAAACTTCCGGGAACGACAAGGCCGTAGAGCCTGCTTCGATGTTAATAAAGCCACGGTCCTGCTCCAGGACTAACTTACCATGGATGTTGGTCGCACCCGGGGCACCTTCCCAGGGTTCAGCGCTCAAACCTTCAACCTGAGCTTCAAGTCGGAACTCGCCTTCGGAGTTCAGCCAGGCCACAGGGTGATTCAGTGTCCCTTTGGGCGACAGCACAGAAATGTCTTTTTTTAAGGTCTCCAGTTCCGATGGCAACCAACTGACTGCGTCCACCAGAGTCTCCAAATGTACCTCAGGCGTTGTCCACCACCAATTTCCTTGATAATCACAAATGACACGATGGGCATCGCTGGATTTAAGTACTCCGTTTAACTCAACCTGGGCCTGTGGAATATTGATCGAGCAATGATTGTCCGAAAAATTACCCGCTACCAGGACTTCTTTCGAAGACAACTTGAAATGTCGGCCATCTTCTTTATTTCGGACAGTAAAGTCACCCAACTCTGACTGACTGACAAAATCCACACCCCGATAAGACCAGTTAATCCAGGTTCTGACGGTCGTTGCCAAACGGTCGATCTGATAGGTTTCAGACAGCGTAATTCGATCGGTCCAGTCCAGCGAATCCAGGTCTTCCACTTCAATAAACAGATCGAAATTGAAATCCGGGTCGCCAGGCAACTCAATGGCTTCGCCACGAAACGTCATATCAATGGGGTTACGACTGCCTTGCACTTCACCTTCAATTCTGGAGTAGTCCCCTTGTTTGGATAACACCAAATCGAGCTCCATGGCTCGATCAAACGGCTCATCCGCATGATAGAGGTGCAGTAAAGCCCCTCTTATATCAATATTACCCTGATAAAAAAGCAAATCGATCCAACGGTTTATTTCCAGGCTTGCATCGTTTGACACAGGCGAATCGGACACCACCAAACCATCCAGCGACCAGGACAAGTCGCCCTGTTGCCGTATCGTCATTTCCAGTCCATCGACCACAACTTCATTCAGCACAGGTCGAAAATACCAAATCGATTTCAAGGTATTCAGCTCGATGATTATATTCTTAGCATGAGCGAGCGGCTTGCCACTTTCTTGATGAACCACTTTCAGATCTTTAAACGCTAACAGAGGATTTACGCCCGACATCTGATTGTAAGTCTGAGCAAACGACAGATCATAGCCAGACTCTGTTTCAATCCAAAGCTCAATGTCTTTACTGTAGCGGTTGTATCCCCATAACATCACCTGCGCTAATGACCAGGACACCATAAAAACAATGGTGCACAGAAAGAACACCAGCCACAGCCAGCGCTCTATTTTTCGGGTCATTGAGGTAATCGGTAGAGACATATTTTTAACGAAGCACTACATCAAACTGCTCTTGGGAGTAATCCAAATCAACCTGAAACTGAATGGGTGCCCCAATAAATTGTTCTAAATCCGCAACACTGGCGGATTCTTCATCCAACAACATATCCACCACCGCTTGTGAAGCCATCACCATATAACTGGTGCTGCCATACGCTCTGGACTCTCGGATGATATCGCGGAAAATCTCATAGCAGACAGTTTCCGCAGTTTTCAGGGTGCCCCGACCTTCACAGGATGAACAAGATTCGGTTAACAACTGCCCCAAGCTTTCACGCGTTCGCTTACGGGTCAGCTCGACCAAACCTAAATCAGATACACCACTGATCTTGGTCTTGGCATGATCTTTTTCAAGCTGTTTTTCCAGCATTCTCAAGACCTGCCGCTGATGCTCCTGATCTTCCATATCAATGAAATCAAGAATCACAATCCCGCCCAGATTTCGTAATCGCAGCTGACGACCAATCGCGGTCGCGGCTTCCAGGTTGGTTTTAAAAATGGTTTCTTCCAGATTTCGATGACCAACAAAACCACCCGTATTTACATCAACGGTGGTCATGGCTTCGGTCTGGTCGATGATAATGTAGCCCCCTGACTTCAACTGAACCCGGCGGGTCAGGGCTTTTTGTAATTCATCTTCCACACTGTAAAGGTCAAAAATAGGCCGCTCACCCGGATAATACTCGAGCTGAGACACCACTTCAGGAACGTACTTTTCAGAGAAACCAATGCACTTTTGGTAGGTTTCCTTAGAGTCAATCCGGATTTTTTCAATATTAGGACGAACCAAATCCCGAAGTGCCCGCTTATACAACGGAAGGTCTTCGAAAATAAGAGCCGGTGCTTTGACATTGCTCATACTGGCACTGATGTATCCCCACAGCCGTTTCAAAAAACGAACATCGGCCAGAATATCCTCACTTGGAACGCCATCTGCGGCCGTTCTTAAAATAAAGCCATCGGCATGGGCACCACCTTCATTTTCATCCTCAACGCTTTCACTGACGATGGTTCTAAGGCGATTCCGCTCTTCCTCGTCCTCTATTCGTTGCGAAATGCCTACATGATCGTTGTCTGGCATATACACCAAATAACGAGAAGGAATCGAAATTCTGGTGGTTAATCGCGCCCCTTTACTTCCAATCGGGTCCTTGGTGATCTGAACCACAATCTCCTCCCCTTCATTCAGGAGAGAACTGATGTGATCCGGTTTTTGACGAGCAAACTCCGAATCTTTGATGGGTAAATGCACATCCGCAGCATGAATAAAAGCTGCCCGCTCCAGGCCGACATCCACAAACGCCGCCTGCATTCCGGGTAACACCCGAACCACCTTGCCTTTATATATGTTACCGACAATACCCCGGGTATTGCTCCGCTCAATATAAACTTCTTGTAACATGCCGTTTTCTACAACGGCTACACGCGTTTCCACAGGCGTAACATTTATCAGGATTTCCCCGTTTTTTATTCCTGATGCCATGACCACCACCCCTCAATTTTTGCTTCCATCAATAAATCTGCGGTCTCTGCCAAAGGCAAACCTACGACCGAGCTATAACTTCCATCAATCGATCGTACCAGCATACCACCCAGCCCTTGTATTCCATAACTTCCTGCCTTATCGCAAGGCTCTTCCGTCGCCCAATACGCCCTGGCCATGGACTCCGTTATTTCACGAAAACAAACCTGCGTGGATACCACCCGGCTCAAAACCTTCTCATCCTTCACCAAAGCAACCGCCGTCAACACCTGATGGGTTTTACCAGATAAAGACAACAACATCGAGACTGCGTCTTCTTCATCTTCTGGTTTGCCCAGAATCGCTTCTCCACGCACCACTGTGGTGTCTGAACCCAACACCCAGGTACCTGATTGGCTCCTGGCAATGCAACGCGCTTTTTCAATGGATAACCGCAACACATAGTCCATCGGTGACTCACCAGAAAGCGGGGTTTCATCAATGTCTGCAGGGCGCGTCTGAAACTGAACACCTAACTGGGATAATAACTCTTTTCGCCGGGGGGACTGGGAAGCAAGAATAAGACTCATAGTTCTGAATAACACCGCATCAAAGTTTGCTGTAGAGCATCATTAGCTGTTGAATAAAATCAAACATGCCAACGACGATTCATTCTGCGCAGCATGTAATACATAGACGGCCACATCACTGCGCTGACCAACGAAGGAAGTAAAAACCATAAAACATCAGACACCGAGCCAACCCGTTCTTGCCACCAGTAGCTCATTAACTTCGTTAACCCCAGCATCAGGAACACCATCATCGACTGCTGTAACAAATTAAACATGCGCATTCGCTGATACAGAGTAAGGCATAAATATGCAACGATCGCATACTTCATCGCATTCAGGCCGAGATAATCCCCTTTAAAAATGTCGAGCAGCAACCCCACCAGCCAGCAACTCACCACACCAACGTGGTAAGGCAAAAACATCACCCAAAAAATCAGCACCAGCGCCATCCACTCAGGCCGGGCTACCGCTAACCACCCAGGTAATGGCCAGAGTTCCATGAGTAAGGCACATAAAATGCCAACAACAAATGGCCAGAACCAGTTTTTTTTGGCGCTAACGTTCATGCTCAGCATCTCCGGTCGCGACTTCTGGAGCCTCCGTGCTTAGCTCACTGTAATCAACAACGTCGGATTTCAACACCAACCATTGACGACTGCGGTCCAGCTCTGCCACCGGCAAGGCCTTGACCAACGCATACGGACGACCCGGATCATGGTATACAGAAGTGACTCGCGCCACCGGGTAGCCAGGAGGAAAACGACCACCCAGGCCTGAAGTGAGTAATAAATCGCCCTCCTCTACATCCGCAGTATCGGCCACATAAATCAGCTTTAACTGATCCAGACTGCCCGTACCGACAGCAATTGCCCGTGTTCCGTTTCGGTTCACTTCCACTGGCACGGCATGTGTACTGTCTGTAATCAACAGCACACGAGAGAACTGATAACCGGCTTCGACGACCTGACCAACCAACCCTTTGGCATCAATCACCGGCCAACCGACTCTAATACCATCGTTGATGCCTTTATCGATCACCGTTCGATGAACAAACGGGTCTGGATCAACAGCCACCACTTCCGCCAGCATATGCTCGGCATTAATCCGCTCTGAGCCCCCCAGGGTTTCGCGCAAGCGGATGTTTTCGGTGGTCAATGCGGCCATCCGCTGCATGTTCTTTTTCAGAATGATGTTCTCAGAACGCAACTTGTGATTTTGCTCTATGAGGTCGGTTCGGCTGGTCAGCATATCGTCCATGACCTCCGCCGTTTCATAAGGGATATCCATTAGGTTGTAAAACGGCACCGCAGTTAATCCCAGCACCCGCTTTACCGGATCGAGCCAATCAGTGTACTTATCAATTAAGATCAGACCACCCGACAAAACTGCGACGATAAACAAACGCAAAAAAATCGAGGATCTCGAACTAAAAATTGACTTCATAGATTTCCGTTCCTGAACGACAAACGCTTTGTCTAAAATATTCCACGCTGATACAGCAAAGCCGCTTACAGTTTCCTGCAAACGGCTTTATATTTCTGGATAAGGCTAGCGGGAAAACCCAGTCTTACCTGTCACAGACTTATTCGCCTGCCAATAAACTGAAGGTCTGCTTGTCCATCATTTCCAACGCTAAGCCACCACCACGAGCAACACACGTCAGCGGATCTTCAGCCACGATAACCGGCAAACCGGTTTCACTGGTGATCAACTTATCAAGATCACGCAACATCGCACCACCGCCGGTCAAAACGATACCTCGTTCTGCGATGTCGGAAGCCAGCTCTGGCGGACATTGCTCAAGAGCACTTTTTACCGCCTGAACAATTTGAGAAAGTGCTTCCTGAAGCGCTTCCAAAATCTCATCGCTGTTCAGAGTGAAACTGCGTGGAACCCCTTCCGCCAGGTTTCGGCCACGAACATCAATCTCGCGTACGACACCACCCGGGAATGCAGAACCAATTTCTTGCTTAATACGCTCAGCGGTTGAATCACCGATCAGAGAACCATAATTACGACGAACATAAGTCACGGTTGCGTCATCAAAACGGTCACCACCCACTTTAACCGAATCCGCATAGACAATACCGTTCAGAGAAATAATGGCGATTTCAGTCGTACCACCACCGATATCAACCACCATGGAGCCGTTCGCTTCTTCCACTGGCAAGCCAGCACCGATCGCAGCAGCCATTGGCTCATCAATCAAATAAACTTCGCGGGCACCTGCGCCCTGAACCGATTCTTTAATGGCTTTGCGCTCAACCTGAGTCGCTTTGCATGGCACACACACCAACACTCTTGGGCTAGGGCTGATCATGCTGTTTTCGTGAACTTTATTAATAAAAAACTGAAGCATACGCTCAGTCACATGAAAGTCGGCAATCACACCGTCTTTCATTGGTCGAATCGCCGTGATGTTTTCAGGCGTTCGACCTAACATTCTCTTCGCATCAGTGCCAACCGCAGCAACCGATTTTTTCCCGTTGTGATTACGGATGGCTACCACTGAAGGCTCATCTAAAATAACGCCCTGACCACGCACATAGATCAATGTATTAGCGGTACCCAAATCAATGGATAAATCACTGGAGAACATCCCACGGATTTTCTTAAAAAGACTCATATTCGCATTAACGCTCTTATGTCATAGAATGAGTGTGGCTAGAGGAAATTAGCGACTCACAAAATATGTAAAAAATTGACGCAAACTGTATCAATCAGCCACCGTTTGAGCAAGCTACAAAGAACAAAACACCAAGTTTTGTTGTTGTTTTAATTAATATTATGTGAAGCTATGTATTTTTTAGCCGAATTTCCCCTAAAATACCATGTTTATTTGATTCGTCTTATTATTTAGTCAAGTTCTCACAACTATTTTCTGAGAACTCGCAGGCACGTAAGATCTTTCTGGTTCATCAAAAGTTGACCAGAAACTATCTTCAGCACCGCAGCAAATAACTGAAGAACAGAAAATCGACGGAATTTCAAAACCCAACTTTGTCATCCTTAGGAGCAAGAAATGAGCATTGACCACGACCAAGTGGCAAAAATTGCAGAGCTGGCTCGCTTGAAAATAGAACCATCTCAACTGGATCAATATGCAGAAAATTTATCCAGCATTCTCGATCTGGCAGATCAATTACAGGCAGTCGATACGGATGGCATAGAACCACTGGCGAATCCACTGGATGCTGCTCAACGTTTGCGCGCAGACAAGGTTACTGAAACCAACCAACGTGAACATTTGCAGAAAAATGCGCCAAGCGCAGAAGCCGGCTTATTCCTGGTGCCAAAAGTCATCGAATGATCGGGTTTACACTCATCGAATTTACCTATTAATGGCGTTAGCTGAACCCATCGAGACACCTCTTGCAAAACACTCATGGTTGGCTGCGAAAAAAACAGAAATTGGATAACCTCATGCACAACAAGACACTAGCCGAATTGGCGAAAGGTCTGGAATCAGGCGAATTTTCCAGTGTTGAACTAACAACGCACTACCTGGATCGCATCAAGTCACTTGATAGCCAGACCAATGCATTCATTACTGTGACGGAAGAACAGGCGCTGCAACAAGCCGCAGATGCCGATAAAGCACGCTCCGCCGGTAACGCAACGCAATTATCAGGCATCCCGATCGCACATAAAGACATTTTTTGCACCGAAGGCGTAAAAACCAGCTGTGGTTCAAAGATGCTGGATAACTTCATCGCGCCCTACGAATCCACTGTTACTGAAAAATGTAACAATGCAGGCCTGATCATGCTGGGTAAAACCAACATGGATGAGTTCGCCATGGGTTCCACCAACGAATCCAGCTTCTACGGCCCGTCCACAAACCCTTGGGACACCACTAAAATTCCCGGCGGTTCTTCAGGCGGTTCGGCAGCCGCAGTCGCAGCTAGACTGGCACCGATTGCCACTGGCACCGATACCGGAGGTTCCATCCGTCAGCCTGCCTCCATGTGTGGCATCACAGGTTTAAAACCAACGTATGGCCGTGTAAGCCGCTGGGGCATGATCGCCTTCGCATCGAGTCTTGACCAAGCAGGGCCGATGGCTCAAACCGCTGAAGACGCAGCCATGTTGCTGAACACCATGGCAGGGCTGGATCTGAAAGACTCCACCTCAATGGACACGCCGGTTGACGATTACACCGCTGATTTAAACAACAGCCTGGAAGGTCTGAGAGTCGGTCTGCCAAAAGAATATTTTGCAGAAGGCCTGAATGACTCAGTAAAAACCGCCATTGAAGCTGCCATCAAAGAGCTGGAAAAACAAGGCGCGATTCTGAAAGAAATCAGCCTGTCCACTACCTCCATTGCAATCCCGGCCTACTACGTCATCGCGCCGGCAGAAGCTTCCGCAAACCTGTCGCGTTTCGACGGTGTACGTTATGGCTATCGCTGCGAAGACCCGCAAGACCTGATGGACATGTACACCCGAACCCGTGGTGAAGGTTTTGGCGATGAAGTAAAACGCCGGATCATGATTGGCGCTTATGCCCTGTCAGCGGGTTATTACGATGCCTACTACAAAAAAGCGCAACAGGTTCGTCGCTTGATTAAGAACGACTTTATCAAAGCATTTGAAGAAGTAGACGTCATTGCAGGACCTACGGCTCCAACAACGGCATTCGGCATCGGCTCAATCAAGAATGACCCGGTGACCATGTACCTGGAAGATATTTTTACCATTTCCGTGAACCTGGCCGGCTTACCAGCGCTGACCGCTCCTGCTGGTTTCGCAGACGGCATGCCTACGGGTCTGCAGTTGATTGGCAACTACTTCCAGGAATCAAAGCTATTAAATATTGGTCACAAGTATCAGCAAGTGACTGACTGGCACAAGAAAACACCAGAGCAGTTTGCTTAATTCATCAGCGACGCTCTAAGTAAGAGGATTAAATTATGCAATGGGAAACGGTTATTGGACTGGAAATCCACGTTCAGCTTGCCACCGAGTCCAAGATTTTCTCTGGTGCCAGCACTAAGTTTGGCGCTGAGCCAAACACTCAGGCTTGCGCTCTGGATTTAGGCCTGCCTGGCGTTTTGCCAGTCGTGAACGAAAAAGCCATTGAATTGGGCGTGCGGTTTGGCTTAGCCATTGACGCTGAAATCGGTTTGAAGTCGGCCTTTGATCGTAAGAACTACTTCTATCCGGATTTGCCGAAAGGTTATCAAACCACTCAGATGGACTACCCGATTGTCGGCGTGGGCCATTTGGACATCGAGCTGGAAGACGGCACTACCAAGCGCATTGGCGTTACCCGTGCTCATTTGGAAGAAGATGCGGGCAAATCACTGCACGAAGATTTCGACGGTCAATCCGGTATCGACTTGAACCGTGCAGGCACACCACTTCTTGAAATCGTTTCTGAGCCTGACATTCGTTCGGCCAAAGAAGCGGTGGCGTATGTGAAGAAGATGCACTCGTTGATTCAATACCTGGACGTATCCGACGGCAACATGGCCGAAGGTTCTATGCGCGTCGACTGTAACGTCTCTATCCGCCCGAAAGGTCAGGAAGAATTTGGCACCCGAACTGAAATCAAAAACGTTAACTCGTTTAAATTCATCGAGAAAGCGATCAACACGGAAATCGAGCGCCAGATTGACTTGATTGAAGACGGCGGTACCGTCGTTCAGGAAACCCGCCTGTACGATGCAGCGAAAGATGAAACTCGTTCCATGCGAAGCAAAGAAGTGGCGAACGATTACCGTTACTTCCCCTGCCCGGACTTACTGCCGATTCACATTGACCAATCTTATGTGGATAACATCAAAGCAAGCCTGCCGGAACTGCCTGACCAGAAACGTGATCGCTTCCAGAAAGACATGGGACTAAGCCATTACGATGCGTCAGTACTTTCAGCAAGCCGTGACTTGGCCAACTACTTCGAAGCAGTGGCAGACGAAGCCAAAGACGCTAAGCTGGCAGCAAACTGGGTTATGGGTGAACTGTCCAAGTTCCTGAACCAAAGTGAACTTGATATCACACAAAGCCCTGTTTCGGCCTCTCAGCTTGCTGGCATGCTGGTTCGCCTGAAAGACGATACCATCTCAAGCAAAGGCGCCAAAACGGTCTTTGAGGCCATGTGGGAAGGTGAAGGCTCTGCCGATGAGGTCATCGAGAAAAAAGGCTTGAAACAAGTCACTGACTCGGGCGCCATTGAAGCCATCGTGGATGAGGTCATCAGCAACTGTCCTGCCCAGGTTGAACAGTACACCAGCGCAGAGCCGGACAAACGCGGAAAAATGGTTGGCTTCTTCGTTGGCCAGGTCATGAAAGCGTCTAAAGGCACGGCGAACCCAGGCCAGGTAAACCAGGTTCTGAAGAAAAAGCTGGACGCCCTGTGTTGATTACTGAATGAAATACGCGATGGCGTGTTGACGCCAGACTTGGATTTTAAACCCCAAGACTCAACATCAGTATTTCCAGAAAAGACCGCTTAAAACATTAAGCGGTCTTTTTTATTCTGTCCAGAAATATACCTTGAATCTGACCTCCCCTCGCAGTTCACATTAGCTTTGCATTCTAACCCCATAAAAAACCAACCAATTCTCAAATACTTAAAATTATTAATGTTCAAAAATCTGAAACAGTCTGTTGGCATCCTAGTTGCTATAACCTTATGTGAGTTAAGGAATCTTAAAATTATAATCAGGATCTAAGAGAGAATTCAGGATGGGTGCAGCCGAAGAGATATACGCTGATCTAGCAGACACAAAAATAATTGAATCGCTGGAACCCCCGAAAGAAAAGGGGCGCAGAGGAAGAAAGAACACATCAGTCAAAAGACTTGCCGCTCGAAGAAACATTGAATCCTATCAGGAAGAGCGTGCACTCAGTAAGAATATGGAAGAATTTTGGTTTGACGACCTGTAACGTGAGTTTTTATTCGTAACCCATAGGTAACAACCTCTGTTACCTATGGGTACAATCTCATCAACCAATCAGAAGTATCGCCCCTCAACCTGCAACACAATCCCCCTCATCAGCCCATACCTGTTTCAATAAACTAAAAAAGCCAAACCTTAGTACCAGCCTACTAAAAAACGAACGAACGATAGTTTAGCAGACCGCTGTTTTTCGTTATTAAAACAGAACAACACAGATGGAGTATCAGCCACCTGCTAGGACAGAGGAGCATACCCCCAACGAGGTACCATCGACTGATCAATTCCCAGCTGATCTAAAATGCGCGCCACCACAAAATCAACAATATCATCAATGGTTTTTGGATCGTGATAAAAACCAGGCGAAGCAGGCATAACCATCGCCCCCATTCGACTCAGTTTCAGCATATTTTCCAGGTGGATATCCGACAAAGGCATCTCACGAACCAATAAGATCAGCTTTTTTCGTTCTTTAAGCACCACATCCGCAGCGCGCTCAATGAGGTTATTACTGGCCCCACAAGCAACCGCAGAAAGCGTCCCCGTACTGCAAGGCACGACCACCATCTGCCCAGGACCACTGGAGCCTGAAGCAACAGGAGCCAACCAATCTTCCCGGCCAAACACCTTCAACGCACCCTCACCTAATGAATAACGTTCGGTTAAATAAGACTGGAGCGCTTCTGGGTTTGCAGGCCATTTTTCCGAAGTTTCCGTAGCAATAACCATCTGCGCCGCTTTCGACACCATTAAAAACACCGGCACCTTGGCGTCAAACAAACATTCCAGCAAACGAATGCCATATTGCGCCCCGGAAGCCCCCGTCATTGCAACTGTCACGGGCGGATACGCTGCGCCCTGCTCCTGCTGTATCAAGCGTCTACCTCTTCTACTGCCAGTTGATCCAACAACTTCTGGTGAATTCCTCCAAAACTGCCATTACTCATACACACTATGTGGGTGCCTGGTTTGGCTGCCGCGCAGACTTGCTTAACCAAGTCATCCAACTCCCCCACCACCGTATTATGCGGCCGATCTCCAAGCCAGGAGCGCAGGTCATAATCCTTGGTGTTCGCCTGAAACCAATAACTGCGATCCGCAGAACGTACACTTTGCTCCAAAAGCTCATTGTGAACCCCCATTTTCATGGTATTAGAGCGAGGCTCAAGCACGGCAATCACCGGTTGCTCACCCACACGGCTACGAACGCCTTCCAACGTCAACCGAATAGCGGTGGGGTGATGAGCAAAGTCGTCATACACAGTCACACCCGCTACCTGCCCTTTGACTTCAAGACGACGCTTAACACTCTCAAAGCCGCCCAAAGCATCGGCGGTGACTTCCGGTAAAATCCCGATACTTCTGGCCGCCGCAAACACGCCCAGCGCATTAGATACGTTGTGCATGCCCAGTAATGACCATTCAACCCGTCCCACACACGCTTTCTCAAAATACACATCGAATGCAGAACCGTCCGGGTTGATTAACTCTGCTTGCCAGTCGGCCTCCGCTTTTTCACCGGCGGTCATTTGGCCCAAGCTCTGAGTCGTGCTCCAGCAGCCCCGGTTTAAAACATCGTCCAGCGCTTCATCACCACTGGGCGAAATCACCATGCCATGAGCAGGCACCGTTCTGACCGCATGATGAAACTGCGTTTTAATGGCTTCAAGATCGCGAAAAATATCTGCGTGATCGAACTCCAGATTATTCAACAACAAGGTATTGGAATGGTAATGAACAAACTTTGACCGCTTATCAAAAAACGCGCTGTCGTATTCATCCGCCTCAATGACAAAAAAATCACTTTCGCCAATACGGGCTGAGACACCAAAGTTCTCCGGCACGCCTCCGATCAAAAAGCCCGGTTTAAAGCCTGCAAATTCCAAAACCCACGCCAGCATACTCGACGTTGTTGTTTTGCCATGGGTTCCAGCCACCGACAACACCCAACGATTTCTTAAAAGATTATCGCCCAACCACTGAGGGCCAGAAGTGTAAGGTATGCCTTCGTTCAGTATCCGTTCGACACAAGGGTTACCACGGCTCATTGCATTGCCGACCACCACCAGGTCGGACTTGGCATCCAGCTGATCCGGATTAAAACCTTCAATTAAATCAATACCTGCGGCAATTAATTGATCGCTCATAGGAGGGTAAACATTGGCGTCTGACCCCGTCACTTTGTGCCCTAATTGCTTGGCTATTTGAGCCAATCCGCCCATAAAGGTGCCACATACACCCAGGATATGGATATGCATACGATGAATCCCTGACTTCGCATTAATCGGCAAAGCATAGCATCTTGGCTTTTCCCGTCGCAAAGAAATCCTTTTTTCGATAGAATCAACGGCATTTTTTAATGGCCAAACGTTTGGAGCTTATAGAATGACCACACTTAATGACTCTTTGAAGCAGCAAGAGTGCGACATCTCTCTGATTGATGTAATTCAGAGAATCCTGTCTGCCAGCAAAGACATTTCTTTTAGACTGCAACAAGGGGCATTAGCCGGAATTCTAGGCGCCACGGAAGAGGAGAACGTTCAGGGAGAAACCCAAAAGAAGCTGGACGTCATTTCCAACGACCTGCTAAAAGACGCATTAAAAGCATCACCGTACGTGTACGGCATCGCGTCTGAAGAAGAAGACTTTGCCGTGCCAGGCAACGACGGCGGCGAATATCTCGTCACCTACGATCCGCTGGACGGTTCTTCCAACATCGACATTAACGTTTCGGTTGGTACTATTTTCTCAATAATGAAAACCACCGGAAATTCAGATTTAGCTCAGGATTTCCTACAAGCCGGAACAAATCAGGTGGCTGCCGGTTACGTACTTTATGGCCCTTCAACCATTTTGGTCATTACCACAGGTAAAGGCGTTTCCATGTGGACGCTGGACAATCGGATCGGTGAGTTTGTACTGACCAACGACAAGGTTCAGATTCCGGCACAAACCAAAGAGTTCGCCATCAATATGTCGAATCAACGTTTCTGGGCAGAACCGGTTCAGGCATACGTAGCAGACCTATTGGCCGGTGAAGAAGGACCGATTGGCAAACGTTTTAACATGCGTTGGGTGGCAGCCATGGTCGCCGAGGTTCATCGTATTCTGACTCGCGGCGGTATCTTTATGTACCCTTGGGACGGCCGCGAACCTTCGAAACCGGGCAAACTGCGCCTGATGTATGAAGCAAATCCGATGGCTATGTTAGTCGAGCAGGCGGGCGGTTTATGTCGCACTGACAGCGAACGCATGCTTGAAGTTGCACCGACAGAAATTCACCAGCGCGTGCCTGTATTCCTTGGTTCAAAGGAAGAAGTGGAACGTGCTGTAAGTTACAAATAAGCGTCGTCTTCACCCACGACACCCCATCTATCAAGCGCATCGCGCCACTGCGATGCGTTTGACGTCAGCAATCTTGCTGACCTTATTTATTATCAGGAGAGTAAAATGGCTGGTTTACTAAAAAAACTGTTCAAACCAAAATGGCAACACAAGTCGGAAGACGTTCGCGACGCAGCAGTACAACAATTATCAGAAAACGACCCGGAACAACTTCAGACGCTGATCAAAGTCGTTACCACCGACGCATCGGATCGAGTTCGAAACAGTGCCTGTGTCCAGCTAAACAACCTGGGCATCATCATTGAACTGACCCAACACCAAGACAAAACCACGCAACGCATCGCCAAACTTCGCTTAGAGAGCATCCTGTCTCTCGAAAACATGTCGCTATGGCCAACCTCCGAGCAACAACTGGCAGACCTGGTCATCTCTCTGCCGAACTTACCCACCATTCCCGAGCTTCTGGCAAAGATACAATCCCAACCGATTCTTGCCCAGGTAGCGGAACAAGCCAGAGTCACCAGCGTCAGACAACAAGCCGCACAGGCAATCACCGAAGAACCCGTGCTGGAAGGACTGGAAAAAGCACTGAAAGGCAAAGACAAAGGTTCTCAAAAAATCATTAAAGAGAAGCTAGCGGTGATTCAAACCGAACGCCAAAAGCAGCAAGCACAACAGGAAGAAGTCAATCAGGCCATCGCCTCAGCAGAACAACAAGCCAAACTGCCGTTCCAGCCACTGTGTGAAGCCAAGCTCGAAACGCTAAACAGCCGTTGGGATAAAATCAAAGCCAACGCCTCTGAAGCACAAAGTGCTGCCTTCCTGGCGGCAATCACTCAGTGCAAAGAAGTGATCGCCGAACACTATCAGGCTGAAAGCGAAGCTAAGGCCGAAGCAGAAGCCCACAAAGACGCCAGAGAAGAACAGGAAGCGACCGTTGAGTTATTAGAGCGAGAGCAAGACCAGATTGTTGAGCAAGGTGACTTCAACAGCCCGGCATTGAACGCACTGCTTAAAACGCAGGACAACCGCTGGCAAGACAGCTGCGAAACCACCCGTCCGGCCAAAGCACTGGCCAACCGTTTCCAGCGCGTGCGTAATTCGTTAACTCAATTTATCCAGGCACACGACAATCTGGAAGAGCATAAAGCCCGTATCGAAGAACTGTTGGCCGATGAAACACCGAATATCGCTGAACTAAAACAGCTGATTCACGCCATTCACTGGCCATCAGAACTGAATGAGCCTGAGCTTTTAACTCAGGTTCTGAACATCTTTGGCGACGTCCAGAAAGAACAACGTCGCGTCAGAAGTAACTTAAAACAAGACAGTAAAACCTCTGAAGAATTGCTTGATAAAGCGGAAGCCATGTTGGCAGACGGAAAACTGAAAGGCATTTTCCAGAACATCCGCCAAGCCCAGGACATCATGAAGAACTGGCCGAACGAGCGCAAAATCAACAAGCGCATTCGCCAACTCCAATACAAATTCAAAGAAATGAAAGACTGGCAGGACTACGCCGTTTTACCAAAGCTTGAAAGTTTGTGTGAACGCATGGAATCTTTGGTGGATGCTGACGTACCCTTGGATAACTTGGCAAGCCAGCTAAAACAAGCCAGAAATGACTGGAAAGAGTTAGGCTACAGCGACAACAACTACGGGCAAGCGCTCTGGCATCGCTTTAAAGACGCCTCAGACAAAGTGAATGAGCGATGCAAGCCGCACTTCGAGTCCATCAGTCAGCTTCGTGCCGACAACCTGCAACGCCGCAAAGACATCATCACTCAGTTAACTGAGTTTGTGGCTAAGGTCGACTGGAATAAAACGGACTGGAAAGTCATTGATCAGCTTTATAAGCAATCCATCGAAGAGTGGAAAAACTGCACGCCGGTTAACCGCTCAGACGTAGAGAAAATTCAGAAAGATTTTGATACGCCGCTTCATACCCTTAAAGACAAACTGAAAGAAGAGCGTGATAACAACACGGCCATCAAGCAAACCTTACTGGACGAAGCCAAAACGCTGCTTGACGAAGAAAACCTCAAGAAAGCCACCGATCAGGCCAAGGATTTACAAAAAAAATGGCAACAAGTTGGCGTTTGTCACCGTCGTCAGGAGCAGCACCTCTGGAAAGATTTCCGTGCTGTCTGCGACCAGTTATTCGGCAAACGCTCTGAGCAATGGCAAGAGCAAAAAGAGCAACGCGATGGCAACTTAGTTAAAGCCAAGGAAATCATTACTCAAATTCAGCAGTTGGCCGAAAGCGATGTATCCAGCAGCAAAGAGCTGTCCAACCAGCTTCGTGAGCTGCAAACCAGCTACGGTAACATCGGCAGCATTCCGAAAGAGCACTTCGACGGTCTGGAAACAGAATACCGAGCGGCCAGCGACGCCATTAAACAAAAAATGTCAGAACTGAAGCGCGCTCAAAAAGCCAAACAGGGCGAAGCCTTATTCACAAAACTTAAGATCTACCATGCCACTGGCACCCAGCAGTTGTCACACGACGATGGCGCTGAACAGTGGCAAGCCATTTCAGTGGACGATAAGAAGCTGGGTAAATTACTTGAAAGCGCCTGGAGCAACTTGCTGTCCGGTAAGTCAGCGTTAACTCCTGTTTCTGAAGACAAGCTCCGTGAACTGTGTATCCGCAGTGAAATCGTCGCCGACAAGCCTTCACCGGAAAGCGATCAAAGCTTACGCATGTCATTGCAGGTAGAGCGTTTATCGAAAGGCATGAACAACGGAGAAGAAAACAAAGAAACGTCCACCAGCTTATTATCTGAGTGGTTGTCTCTGGAAGTGCCTGAACAAAGCTTCAATGAATATTTGAATCGTTTACTGGTTGCACTCGAATACAAATAATCGGTTCAGTATCTAAGCCCCTTTGACCAGCCAAATTACGGGTTGGACAAAGGGGCTTTATTCATTTCATTGTTGACAGAATGATTGATTGAACCATCGATTAAACCATTGATTGGACTATTAATTGCATGAACGCTTAAAAAACGCTCACGCATTTTGACTAACTCGCCTTTCTGCTTCAGCTCCTTCATAGCTTGATTAAACTGTCGGATAACCTCTGCACCATCTTCACGCTGTTTAGACACGATAAAATACAAACTGGCTTCAAACAGCGCGTTTTTAAAATACATAACACCTTGATTAACTCCGTGATCCCTCAAAATAAACTGCCCTGTGATCGGGTCAATTGGAATTAAATCCACCCGTCCTTGTTGCAATAACCGAAAACAATCCGGCAAATCCGAAGGCTGATAAACCTCAAACATGCCACTGGCTAACAATGGCTTTTCCAACTCCTTTAATGAATAACCGTTGGGGCGACAAATTCGAGTCCACTTTTTGGCTTTCAGGATTTCGAACGTCCAGGTTTGGTTCTGCCCTTCATCCCTGGCATACAGGTGACTGGAAATATCATAAACCGGATCGGAGTAATAAAAGGCTTTATCCCGCTTCTCATCCCAAACGTAAGGAAACGTCCCTAAGTGGACCCCTTGGCGGGTCTGCTCATAACCTCTTGCCCAGGGTTCGTAAACCATTTCCACATCAAAATAATCTTCCGTTAAATCCAGTATTTTCAGAATGGCGGGCACCATCAAACCATTGTCCTGCAAGCCACTGTCCACGTACGGAGGATAAAGGTCTCCGGTGGTCACCGTTTCAGTGGCATACGCCTGATTCTGGATTAGCAAAAGAGCCGTCAACAGAAGTACAGTCAACAGAAATTCACCCGACAAAAGTATCCTCCAAAACAAGGGAACCTTCCTTATGGGCTCTGACCCGCAACTCAGAACCGGTTCTGTAATAAATCGCCACACCCGTTGAAATTCACTGCAATGGCTTTTTTCAGCAATCATTTTTGCTTCCCAGTTAACATCTTTATATGATGTGGTCGCTATAAAATAATTAAAAAAATAATAATTACTTAAGGATAGAACATGCGTACGCGTCTAGCTGCCTTGCTAATGGTTTGTTTTGCACTTTCAGGAACGGTTCACGCCGACTTTCAAATAGACTCCCTCGGCGCCGGTTATTGGTTTGAGGAAGGAGAATACATCGAAGTTTACCAAGAGACTGACTCAGGCTTTCATCCCCAGGTTTTTCTTGGGACCAGCGTTGTCGGCCTCAATGTAAAAACCGACCCCCTGTATGAAAAATACGGTGTGGAAGTGGCTCCGTATTTTGGTCTGGCCGCTGCAGACGGTGTCGAAGGACTGCTGGGTGCCGAGGTATCCAAAGACCTTAACATTCAAAACAAACGCTTAAATATGTACTTTCGCCTCAACATAGACTTTGAAAATGCCGATTACATGGCGGGCGTTCGCTACTTCTTTGATTCTGAATAAAAAGGAGGCCGGATTTGTTGATTCAGAAATTCCTTATCTCTGGCCTGTTGGGCTTGAGTTTATTGGCGCCCATGGCAACGCATGCCGATGGTAATCACGCTTCATTGTTATTGATGCTAATCAGCAACAAAATCAAAATGGAAAAGCTGGTGAAGGCGGCAGAAGATGATCCATCCCTTTGCTCTGAAAACAGCCAACAGATTTCAAATCTGATGAAGCCGTCCATGCACATGCTGGCTGAATATTCCCAGGAAAAATCCGGGAATTACGTTAACCAGTCGGCTTACGCGGACAGCTTGGTGCAACGAGCCAAAATGATGGAAAACTACTCGGTATTACTTGAGCGTTATTTCAGTTTAAGAAACAGCTGCCCGTTAAATTCATAATCCCCCAAGAATCAGCTAAGGGTTGAAGTTTGAACGCTTCTGCGAACTTCAGCCCTCGGCTTGCTCTGCTCGCTCCAGAACAAATTTAATCACATCCCGCCAAGTCAGAATGCCTAATAAATTACTTTCATCGTCCACCACCGGTAAGCAAGATACGCCGTTTTCAATGATGTTACGCAAAGCGCGGGTGGCACTGGTATTCGGGTAAACCGTCAGCGGCCCTCTGCTCATGAACTGATGGGCAGGCTTACGGAGCACTTCGATTTCAGCCACCGTTGCATTGCCCGATTCCACCCTTGGCGAAATATTAAAGAGTACGTCCCGATCAGAAATCATTCCGATTAATTTTTGATTTTCATCCACAACCGGCAAATGATGAAACCGGTGCTGCTTAAAAATTTTCCAAACGTCGGACAAAATGGTGTCCATACCTATCGTTTCTACGTTAGATGTCATTAAATCAGAAACCTTCATGCTCACTCCTTGCTTTCGCGTCTGAAACATTTTCGAGCCTAAAAACTTAATAGTATAGTCAATAATTCATCTGGCGCGCCGCACACCTTATTTCAGTATATCCTTGAGGAAGCCACCAACGCGTTGTTCAATCCAGTAGCTGCCATCGTTGTTAAATGAAACAAACCCTACATGACCACCGTTCGCTGGCGTTTCCAAATACAACATGGATGACGCATCCGCCTCATGATAAGGGTAGGCTGACTCTGATAAGAATGGGTCATCTTGGGCGTTGATCAATAACGTCGGCAAACAAATATCGGGTAAATACTGCAAACAACTGGATTGCGTCCAGTAATCCGTTGCGTCTTTAAAGCCATGCAGCGGTGCGGTATACAGATCATCAAACTGCTTGAAATTACGAATATCCTGGTAATTATCGATGCAAATGTCGTCTGGAAACGCCTGCTGTTTAGCCGCCATTTTATGATGAAGGTCTCTCAGAAAGCGTTTCATATAAATCGAATTCTGAGGTTTGGCCAATTGGTTTGCACAGCCTTCCAGATCGCAGGGTACGGATATCCCAACCACGCCAATCACCGCTTTATTCAGTGAGGCTGACTCACGGCCAGCATGCAGCAAAGACAAATTGCCTCCCATGCTAAAGCCAACGAGAGCAATTTGCTGATAGCCCCGTTCACTGGCATGTTGAATCACCCGTGCCAAATCATCGGTAGCACCGCTGTGATAAAACCGTTTTTGACGGTTCATCACAGGTCCACAAGTACGAAAATTCCAGGCTAAAGCATCCCAACCCAGTTTATTTAAATGATTCGCCATGCCCAGGACATACGGTCTTTCACTGTGCCCTTCCAGGCCATGAGAAATAATCACCAAACGCTTAGGCTCACTGAGATCTGAATGCGAAAGGTCATCGAGGGTATACCAATCTAAAAAGAGGAAATCGTTATCCTGAGTATCGATTTGCTCGCGATAGCACATCGTTGGTTTCAGTTTTCTGAACAACGATGGGTAAATCGTATTTAAATGGCCATTCCTTAAAAATAACGGGGCCCGATAATCACTGACTATATTTGGCATAGGTATCCTCCTGTCAGGTATTAGAACCAACACGAACCAGAACTGCAATTCTAACTTGACCCAAAAAGTGAATAGTGATTCACTTTATAAAAAATGAATATAGGTTCATAGTATGGTTTATCGTGCAACGCCTCTGACCGAATCTAAAAAGTCCCAATGCCGCGAACGGCTTCTGGCCTCCGGCTTAAAGCTTGTCCTGGAAGGCGGATTCAGCAACCTGACCATAAGTAAAGTAGCTCAAAGAGCACAAGTCGCCACCGGCACCATGTATCGATACTTCTCTTCAAAAGGCGCGCTTTGCGAAGACATTTTCCGAACAGCCACCAACATCGAATTAGCCAAAGTCACTAAAACCTGTCAACCGCCGGGCACGCCCACAGAGCGAATGGTGACCACCCTGACCGAGTTTGCACAACGAGCGATCAAGGGCCGCCGGTTGGCCTACGCACTGATAGCAGAACCCGTAGACAGTATGCTCGACGAAACGCGCCTTCAGTTTCGACAAGCCTACGCCGAACAATTTGCTCAACTGATTCAAGAAGGCATCGAGTGCGAAGAATTTCACCCACAATCCCCGATGATCAGTGCCACGGCCATTGTTGGAGCCATATCCGAGGCTTTAATCGGGCCGCTTTCGCCTGAGAATTGTAACCCCATTGAAAGCCAACAGCTGATCAAAGACATTGTCAGCTTTTGTCTGAGAGCGCTGGCCACCCAGCACACAGCGATATAACAATAATCACAAACCACACACGGCCCAATTATGACAAACAACACCCACGATCTGTCTCAAACACACCAGGTCACGAATCAGCTTCATCCTTTAGAGAATAACAACCTGTTTACTCAGGACACGGCCCTTCAGGAAGCCATCAAGCGAGAGGGTGGACACTGGGCACATCAAGCGTTGTCCGATTTTGGAGCGCTGACCGGCAGCTCAGAAAACATAGAATGGGGCCACTTAGCCAACCAGTTTAAGCCAACGTTTAAAACCCATGACCGCTTTGGCCACCGGGTTGATCAGGCAAATTTTCATCCGTCTTATCACCAACTGATGAATCAGGCCATTCAGCACGGTTTGCACGCCAGCCCCTGGACCAACCCCGGAACCGGCGCACACGTCGCCAGAGCCGCCAAAACGTACATGCAGTCGCAAGTGGAGGCAGGTCACGGCTGCCCGATTACCATGACATTCGCCTGCACTCCCACCTTGTTAAAACAAGCAAACGTTGCCAAAGAGTGGCTGCCTCTCGTACACAGCACACAATACGACAGTGAAAACAAACCTTACTTTGAAAAAGCTGGTGTCACCATTGGTATGGGCATGACCGAAAAGCAAGGCGGCTCAGACGTCCGCGCCAATACCACCCGAGCCCACCCTGTGGGCCAACCGGGCGCCGGGGAGCTGTATGAACTGATCGGCCATAAATGGTTTCTCTCCGCGCCTATGTGCGATGCCTTCTTGGTGCTAGCGCAAGCGCCGGGCGGTTTATCTTGCTTCTTACTCCCTCGTTGGCGGCCGGATGGTTCAAAAAATGCCATGCACATTCAGCAACTCAAAGACAAAATGGGCAATGTTTCAAATGCATCCAGCGAGGTGGAATTCAGAGGAGCCTTAGCCTGGCTGATTGGCGATGAAGGCAGAGGCGTGGCAAACATTTTGGAAATGGTGGCTCTGACCCGTTTTGATTGCATGGTCGGCTCATCTGCTGGTATGCGTCAGGCTGTCAGCCAAGTCATTCACCATTGCCAACATCGCAGCGTATTTGGCAAGCCGCTTATTCAACAACCCTTAATGCAAAACGTGTTGGCGGATTTAGCACTGGAAAGTGAAGCCGCCATGTCTCTTTCCTTCAGAATGGCCAAAGCCCTTGACCACATGGCCAACGATGAACACGAAGCCATGATCATGCGTTTAGGCACCGCCATTGGTAAATACTGGATTTGCAAGCGCACCCCGCCACACGCCTACGAGGCGATGGAATGCATTGGCGGCTCCGCCGTAATGGAAGACTGCATCATGCCCAGACTCTACCGGGAAGCCCCCATCAACGCCATTTGGGAAGGCAGCGGAAATGTGCAATGCCTGGACGTATTAAGAGCCATAACCAAAACACCCAAGTCGCTTGAGGCCCTTTCGGCAGAACTCCACGCCGCTGAAGGCCGCAACCCGGATTATGACAAACGTCTTTCCTGCATCAGCCAAGCCCTTAAATCCGTCGACGACTTTGAACAGCAAGGCCGTTGGCTTGTAGAAAACCTGGCGCTTTTATTTCAGGGCAGCGTGCTCATCCAAGCGGGTAACGAAACGGTTTCAGACATGTTTTGTGCTACGCGATTGAGAGATAACAATGCACAAATGTTTGGCGCCATTCCCAAAGGCTTTAATCTGGCGCAATACATTCAGCGAGCTGCCTTATAAAACTGCGTATGCTGAAACTATCAGTCAATTTATGAACGCCATTAAAACCATCCCCTGATGGTTTTTTGGCGAACAAGCCAAAGAAGTTACCAAACGTGATCCATATCACAATTTTGAATAACACAAAGACAACAGACTATTTTATGAACAAGTGTGACAATGGTCACATCCTTTCACAAATTGTGAGCGTTTGAGAGCGTTTTGGATCTTTCATTTTTGTTTTAACCATCAATTTATATTGATGGTTTTTTTATGCCTGAAAGAAAACCATCGGCAAAAACCGCATTAAAAAAGTTCCCCAAAGTCAGGTCAAAATCGGCCATTATATTTGGAACGATCCTTTCCAAAATTACCTACAGACCAAACTCGATAAGCTTCATATACTCATTCATAGATTAACTGCGTTGCTGCTTTTTTGACGATTACGTCATCAGCGTCAACGGGGTTAATGCTTCCTTAAGTGCTAGCTTTTGTTATTTAGGTTCGGGTTTCCGGGCCTTTTTTTTTGCCTGCTTATTAGTGCTGCTGTCCCCGACACACAACCCCGCCTCACGCTTTTTTCGACAACATGACTTCTTTTGCCTGAGCGACCAGCCGCGTTAGGTAATCACTGCCTCCCCGATCGGGATGCACCTTTTGCATCAAGGATTTATAAGCTTGGTTGATTTCCTGCTTACTGGCCGTTTCAGTCACACCCAAAATTTCACTGGCTTCTTTGATCGACATCTCACCCGGCGAATGTGGCGCATCAAACCGTTGCTCACGATGATTGTTCAACACATCCGAGAACGCTGATTGCCATTGTTCGCCATAAGTTTGCTGTAAAAAGACCGCCAACAACTGCGTTGACTTGGTATCGGATTGCAGACACGAAGCCAGCAAAGACTTTAATTCTGATTCAACCAGCTCGGAGAGCTTTTTGTTTTCCAGCTCTCCTTTTAAAACCACACCGTCCACTCGCCCCTGCAGTGGATTCACCGACAACTGCAACCACTCACCTTTCAACCGGCCTTGCTGCTCTGCCCGTCCTTTCTGCCACTGCCAGGCAAACGGGATCAATCGTCGTAAATAAGGGAAGCCAGATTTCAACACAGGAATCAAAGCCCCCACCGCAGCGGTAATCCAGTGGGTGCGCCCTGTCAAAGCCATCAAAATCAAAACAGCCACGCCACCCCACAACACGTAAGTTAACAACGACTTTCTGGCAACCGCAGGGTCTTGCTGCTTATACCAACGCACCGAATACCATACGATAAAACCACCGGCAAACAGCATTAATAACTTAGCCATACACTTTTAACCCGTTACAGATAAAGATTTACAATCAATCCAACAACATATTGTTTCAAACAGTTTACAAAATCCCAGTAAACCCGACATCCCAAAAACCGTATACTGCCAAAACCAAACCTTAAAGAATGGATAATTAATGTTTACAGCACTGGCTAATCATACCATTACCTGCCACCAAGATTTTGCCGTTGTAGTGCCACACCCGGGGTCCGAACTGACAGAAGCCACTTTAGTTGCGTTCGAGCAAAAATTCGGACAACCACCTAAACGGAATTTCGCCATTATTTTCTACCCGCACCCACAATATTCAATCCGTTTTTGTGCCATGCAATACTTAATGAGCCTGCCCGACAACATTTACATCGGCGTTGTTAGCGGTTCCCGACACACTCGAATGGTGTTTGACCTGCTGAAACAAATGAACAGCCAAATAAAGATATTTTCATCCCAGGTAAACGCACACCATTGGCTGAATCAAACGACCGGGCTAAAAACATAAATCAGTGACGCTTGCAGCTGTTCTCTACTGAGTCACAGTTCAGCCAATTTCATTAGAAAAAGACGAAAAGTCGATTGCATCAACCAATAAAATACGACAGGATAACCTAACGATGTCGCGTCTAAACAACAAACCGCATCCAATAAGAATAACGAATAATTAAACATTGTGATTCCGAACCTAGAAAAAGCAGCCTCAGAAGCGCTGGTTAAAGGCTTTAGGCAACTCAAATTCGATGACATCCAGCTTGAGCGTGCTTTCGAGCGGCACTATTTCGGCCAATTTTTCCAAAAAGCGATTCCGGCATTAACCGTAGGGGTTTTATTGTACTTCGGATTCATCTTTGGCGACCGGTTCATGATTCCGGAGTTGTTCGAAGAGAGCATTATTCTCCGGGTATCCATTGCAATCCCAAGTATCTTTGCACTCTTTGTCATTAAATGGGGTCGGGAAAGTCATTGGCAATACCTTGTCACCTGCTCCATCTTTTGCGCCGTAAACGCCTCCATCTCGCTTTTGGGTTATTGGGCAGCCTTACAGGGTCAACATTACTATCAAAGTGGCACGCTACTGGTCATCATGCTTTGCTGTACCTTAGCCAGATTACCTTTCCGTTATGCATTTCTCACCACCTGCCTGATGCTCACCACCTACGGCTTGGCCATTGGCGCAACCCAGGCATCACCTTCCGATATCTTTCTGAATAACCTGTTGGTTTTCAGTGGTGTCGCCTTTTTAGGTTTGGTCAGTAACTATCAGCATAATCACGATGTCCGCAAAGACTTTCTTCAAAGCCTACTGTTAAACGTTGAAAAAGAACGCCTGACATTGGATAAACGAAAATTTCAGCACATTTCCAACACCGATGGCTTGTCCGGTTTGTACAACCGACGTTTCTTGGATCAACGTTATGCCCTTGAATGGCAGTCGGCAATGCAGTTAAAAACGTCACTGTCGGTCATGATGATTGATATCGACCGTTTCAAAAACTTTAATGACAAAGCCGGTCACCATGAAGGGGATCAGGTCATTACTGATGTGGCAACCACCCTGAAAAACTCAGTTCGACGAACTCAGGATTTTGTGGCGCGCTACGGCGGAGAAGAATTTATTATCATTTGCCCTTCCATGGAAAACGAACGTGCGTTCGATATGGCCGAACAGATTCGTAAGAAGGTAGAATCCATGAACATTCCCCACCCGGACGGCGGCGTGGTGTCTGTCAGCATTGGTGTCTCGACCACCATTCCGGAAGAAAGCGACCATCCGTCCTCTCTTCAGAAACAGGCGGATTTTGCGCTTTATCAAGCCAAAAAGAGTGGTCGTAACCGGGTTCACCAAGCCAACATGACGGAAGAATTAGGCTAACCGAAGATCATCAATTCCGGTCTTCAGACCAACTCATCATTGCGATAATCAATCACCGCCTGATTAACCTGATCCATGGTGTTCATCACAAACGGCCCATACTGAACCACAGGCTCATTCAATGGTTTACCGGAAAGCAATAGCACCCCGGCGTTTTTACCCAATTTCAAATCAAAGTCGGATAATCCCTCAACCAACAACATCTGGCCACGCTTCGCTGCCCGCTGGTTAATTTGCGCTTCGCCCTCGTAAACGTACAACAGAAATTTTTGATTCTCCGGGTGAGCAACCTGCACCTGAACGGCCTGTTTCGCTTTTAAGGTGTATACCGAGGCCTGAGTTTTCGGGCGGATCACCGGCGCCGTAAAAGGCTCCTCATTGACGCTTAACACACCACCAATGCCACGCACCTGTACGCCATCAATGTTTGCTTCTACCCAGCTTTCAGCGGCCAAATCCTGATAAGAGGCCCGCTGCATTTTTTCTTCCGCTGGTAAATTCAGCCAAACCTGGAAGCCGTGCAACAAGCCTTCGTCCTGTTCAGGAATTTCTGAGTGAATCACGCCCCTGCCTGTGGTCATCCACTGGCCACCGCCGGCTTCAATCACACCATTATTGCCCAAATGATCTCGGTGGCGCATTTTACCCGCCAGCATGACGGTAATGGTTTCAAACCCCCGATGAGGGTGGGAAGGAAACCCTTCGATGTAATCGTCCGCATCTTCGGAGTGTATTTCATCCACCATCAAGAAGGGGTCCATCATGGCAGCATCAGACATTCTTGAAATCCGGTTAATTTTAACACCGGCACCGTCCGACGCCGGTCGGGATTGAATCAGTTCTACGCTGTTCATGATTTACCTCCTCAATTTAGCCAGTCACGGGGACTTAAAGTGCAGCTACGATTTGTTCGATTTTCTGATGCGCCTGATGAATTGCGGCATCTTTCTCACCCATGTTCAAAGCTTCTGCGTACACAAACTCAACATTGTTAATGCCCAGGAAGCCCAGAACGTCCTTCAGGTAATTTGTTTGTGTGTCTTTTGGCGTGCCTTGATAAACCCCGCCTCGTGCCGCAGTCACGATGACTTTCTTCACATTCTCAACCAGCCCTTGTGGCCCGTTCTCGGTGTAGCTGAAAGTCAGACCGGCACGCGCCACATAATCAATCCAGGCTTTTAAAGTCGAAGGAATGCCGAAGTTGTACATAGGTACGCCCAACACCAAATAATCCACAGATTTAAGTTCCGCAATCAACTCATTCGACAATGCCAGTGCTGCTTGCTGCTGCTCCGACAAAGACGCAGGATCTTCTGCCATAAAAGCGCCTACTGCGTCACCGTCCAGATGGCCAATGGGTGACGTTGCCAAATCGCGTTCAATTAACTCCATGTCTCCGAACTGCTGCTTCAATGCCGCAATGCTTTGCTCAACCAGTTTTGAAGATTCACCGTGACCTGAAAACATAGAGCTCTTGATTACCAATACTTTCGTCATAATTTTGTCCTGTTCGTTCGTAAGTAAATAATGCGTTTTTAAGCGACTGCTTTGAGGAAACAGTTTATATCGCCTAGACTGATATAAAAGAAGATAATATTGATATGAACAATCGACCACCTAGATATATAATACCTAAGAAATTCACACCCTCGCCTCAACGTATCAAGGAACTGACATGCCAAAAGTGACTCTCGATCAATGGAAAATGTTTCATGCTGTTATTGAAGAAGGAGGCTACGCTCAGGCAGCAGATAAACTGTTTAAGAGCCAATCCACCATCACTTATGGCATTCAAAAGCTCCAGGATCAGATTGGCGTCAAAGTCCTCGCCATCAAAGGCAGAAAAGCGGTTTTGACCAACGAAGGGGAGGTATTACTGAGGCGTTCCAAAACTCTGCTCAGGGAAGCGGACGAGCTGGAACGGGTTGCAACCAGTTTATCCCAAGGCTGGGAAGCACAGATCAACATCGTAATGGACGCCATCTTCCCCACCTGCATTGTCACTGAAGCACTTAATCAATTAGCCGAATTAACCCCGGACACCCGAATTGAATTCCGCGAAACGGTGCTTTCCGGCACAGGTGAAGCCTTAATTGAAGGCACCGCAGACATCGCCATCACAGGTCGGGTGCCTCAAGGCTTCCTCGGAGAACCTTTATTGAATGTGGAGTTTCAACCGGTCGCCCATCCGGATCATCCCCTGATTCGTTCAGGTAAAGACATCCTGCTTCAAGACCTCAAACGAGAGCGCCAGATCGTAACGATGGACTCCGGTAAAGTTCGCACCGACTCGGGCTGGCTTGGTGCAGAACAACGCTGGTCGGTGAACCACATGGGCATCGCCATTGAACAAGTCTGCCAAGGGCTGGGGTTTGCCTGGCTGCCCATTACCCGAATTCGCAATCAGATTGAACAAGGTCTGCTTAAGCCGATTCCACTGAAGGACGGCGGCACCCGTTACGTACAAAGTTATCTGGTGTTCAAAGACCCGGATCAGGCAGGACCAGGCACACGCAAGCTGGCAGAAATCCTAACGAGAGTATGTACCGAAGGCGACTGTTCAGAGAAAAGTACCCTCAGCGAGTAACATCCGCACGCATGAAAACCTACGATCAATGGCGGTCAAGTGCACAGAATTCTCATCACTCTATTGAAATCAGGGCCATAGCAGCGTAAAAAATACGCTATAACAATAAAACAAACGAGATAAAGTATGAAAATCAAAACTGCGATGTCTTTAGCCCTGTTGTGTGGTGCGCTTTCCGGGTGTGCAAACCAGCCTTACAGCCACCCGAACCTAGAAGCCGACAGCAACTACCCTTACCAACAACTGAATACCTTTTGCATCACGCCAAAGCAGTTCGTTGGCAGCGCTACAGACGTGGAACAAATCATCACCGACGGTTTAAATAACGCACTGACGGCCAAAGGCTACCAACAGGCAAGCTGCGAAAAAAGCGACTTTGAAGTGGAGTTTTACGCACGCCGAACCGAAGAAAAACAAATGGCAACGCGTCAAATCCCGAGCGCAGCAGGTACATTCACAGAATACCGAATGGAAGATGTGTTAACCGGTGCGTTAGCCATCCATTTGAAAGACCAAAAAGACACCACCTTCTGGAAAAACCTGATCAGTAAGGAATCCCGCACGGCGCCTTCGGAAGAAGGTCAGACCAAGCGGATTCATAAAGCCATTGATATTCTGTTGGAACCCTTCCCCGGAAAAACGGCCGCCTATTGAGCAGTCATTAACAGCAGTCACTGGAACAACAGAGCGAGCAAAACAGAGCGGGCAAAGGCCGGCTCTGTTCTGATTCCTCTGTCCATCAAATGACAACGCATCCACCAAAATTCATCAAAGAACAGCCAATGATTACTGTTTCACGATGCAACATTTGATAAAGTCACTCATTCATTCACTATGAATCAAACACTCTGCATGGGCAAAAAAACAGAAAATGCACAACCTTCCAAGCTGTTACTCTGTCCGGATTGCGACCTGTTAATGGACAAAGCGGAGTTATCACCAAACGAGACCGCCTATTGCTCACGCTGTAATGCCCAGGTTTACAGGCACCCGAACAACAGCTTCAACAAGGTCATTGCCTTCACTCTGGCCGGATTATTATTTTACATCCCCGCCAATTTTTTACCGATCATGTCCTTTGAAATGCTCGGCTTTGAAGCCACCAACACCATGCTTAACGGCGTGGAACAATTATTTAACGAAGGCTATTACTGGATGGCCTTTTTAGTACTGATGTGCAGCGTGCTGGTCCCCCTTTTCGAATTAAGCCTGTTGTTGATCATCGCCTTACAAATTAAATTGAATAAAACCTCTAAAATGACCGCCAAAATGTTGTTGAGTTACCAAAGCCTAACGGAATGGGGCATGCTGGAAGTCTACATGTTAGGCATTTTAGTGGCCTACATCAAAATGGTCAGCATGGGCACCATCCTGATCGATTTAGGGCTGTTCTGCTTCATCGGTATGTTGCTCTCTGCGTTGCTCGCCGCATCGTGTTTCGATGCCCAATACGCATTTGAACAACTGGAGCAAAGTAAATCATGAGCCGAGGCAAAACACACAACCTTGCCCGCTGTCACCACTGCGGACAGGTGCAGTCCCTTCCCGAAGACAACGCTGGCGGCCACCATGTCCACGCCCAATGTGTACGTTGCGAAAGCCACGTTTCCCTTCGGATTCCGCAAAGCATCCACAAAACCTGGGCACTGCTCATCACTGCAGCCATTCTGTTTATTCCGGCCAATATTTATCCCGTCATGACCGTAGTCACTTTTGGCTCTGGCGAACCAGCAACGATACTCTCGGGCGTGATTCAGTTGATTCAGGCCGACATGCTGCCCATCGCCGCCCTTGTCTTTGTTGCCAGTATTTTAGTGCCGTTGTTTAAATTGGTCGGCATGGCGTTTCTGTTAATCGCCATTCAAAACCAATGGTCGATCAACCAAAAATACGCCACCCTCATGTACCGCTTTATACACTTCATTGGCCGCTGGTCGATGCTCGATTTATTTATGATTTCAATCTTGGTCACGTTAGTCAACATGGAGTCAGTGGCCCGAATACTGACCGGCCCCGGTGCCACCTCATTTGGCGCTTTGGTGGTGGTTACTATGTTTGCAGCACACACGTTTGATCAACGACTGATATGGGATTTACTGGATAAGGACACTCAACCATGAATGCACAATCTAATGCCCCCATCGCCAAGCCGGTGGTTAAATCCGGCGGCGCCAACTGGTTCATCTGGTTACTCCCCGCCATTGCCTTAGCCGTTGGCAGCTGGTTACTCTACAAAAGCATTACCGAAGCCGGAGTTGAGTTCGTTTTACACTTCGACGTCGAAGACAACGTCGACATCGTGCCCAACAAAACCGAAGTACGGTTTTACGGCATGAAAATCGGCGAAGTGAAATCAATGGACTTATCCGAAAACCTGGCAGGCATCGACGCCATCATCGAACTTGACCAACGCGCAGCAGCGATTCTGCAGCCCGACACTAAGTTTTGGCTGGTCAAGCCCGAAGTCTCCATCACTCAAATCACAGGCCTGGACACCATCGTTTCCGGCCGCTACATCACCTTCCAGTTTGGCCCGGAAACCAGCAAGCTGGCAAAGTCCGAAATATCCAAATTACCTCCCAGGCAATTTGAATATGACGCACTAAAAGAAGCCCCGCCCAAACCAGAATACTTAGGAGGGTTGCACTTAAAGCTGAAGTCCAGCCAAGTGGGCAGTATTCCAACGGATGCCCCCGTCTATTATAAAAAAATACTGGTGGGCCATGTCGAGAAGTCCACGTTAGCTTCCGACGATGACCTGATGATTAATGTGTTCATCCAGGAAAAATACAAGCACCTGGTCAACACTCACTCTCGGTTCTGGAACGCCAGCGGCATCAAAGTTGAAGGCAGCTTAAACAACCTCGACGTTCAGCTGGAATCGCTGACTTCTTTGATGATTGGCGGAATTTCGTTTGATACCGCCGTATTACCCGGCAACTATGACTCGGTATCCAATCATCATGAGTTCGATCTTTATCCACAAAAGAAAGACGCACTCACCAAAAGCAAGCGCATCCAGATTACCTTTAACAGCGGCGAAGGGCTGAAACCTAAAACCTTAATTCAATATCAAGGCATTAATATTGGTGAAGTTGAGTCGGTGGAATTGAACCCGAATGCCAACGGCGTAATTGTCACTGCCCAACTGGTGGAAAGTGCATCCGGCCTCGCCAAAGAAGGCAGTAAATTCTGGATCGTCAAACCCGAAATCGGTTTAGCCTCCACCAAAAATATCGGCACCTTACTGTCTGGCTATTACATCACGATTAAACCCGGAACCGGTAAACCCGCCTACAGTTTTAAAGGCCAAGAAAAGCCGCCGACCATTCAGACGAAACACAAAGGGCTGAAAATCACCTTAACCACACCGCAACTAGGCTCCATCAAAGCGGGCGTTAAAATCTATTACCGCAACTTCCCGGTCGGCGAAGTGGATGGCGCAGAACTGGCCGACAACGCCCAACAGATGTTGATCTACGCCACCATCGCCCCTAAATATGCACCGCTGATACGACAAAACACCAAATTCTGGAATGCCAGTGGCATCGGCCTGGATTTCAGCCTGTTCCAAGGCGCTAAAATCGAGACGGAATCGCTCGAATCCTTACTGGAAGGCGGCATTGCATTCGCCACCCCCAACAACGAAGACATGGGCGATGCCGTGGAAGCAGGGACTCAATTCAAACTATATGATGAGTCGGAAGATGACTGGAAGGCTTGGGCACCGAATATTCAGCTGGGGAAATGAGTAAGAAACTCATCCTTGCTCTCTCAACATTTGCCTCTAACAACACCCGACCGCCTTTTTAGAACAAAAAAGGCCTTTAAATGTGTCCTGTAATGCGGCTTGTTAGGGGTATTTATTAAGATTAGAATGACCTAGATCGTATTCCTTTAGGAGGCTTTATGTCTACCGCCGCTCTTGATCAATTGAGATCACAAATAATGACATTACCTGAATCTGAGCGAGCAGAGCTGGCTCATGATTTAATTGAAAGCTTAGATGCTCCAAACGACAACGACGTTACAGGTGAATGGGAGCTTGAAATTGCAAAACGCGCAGCCCACGTAGACGCCGGAAATGCGAAACTAGTAGACCGCAAAACATTTCGAAGATGTATGGAATCAAAACTGAAGGGACAATAGTTTGCCTATAGAAATTTTAGATAAGGCACTCGAAGAAGCATCTGAAGCGGCCGCATGGTACGAAAAAGAATGTAAAGGGTTAGGTTATGATTTCTACAACGCCATAGAAGCCGCCTTTGATATTATTGAAAGTAAAGCTATTCCATTAAGCCCCATACCTTACAAAACTAATCGCATTGATATTAAACGCTTACCCCTCAAACGATTCCCCTTTGACATAGTTGTTTTAGAACGCTCTCAAAAAACGATTATTATTGCCATCGCTCACCAATCCAGAAAGCCTGGGTATTGGAAAAAACGTATTACCCCCTAGAAATAATCCCCCCACAAATGAGTTTTGCCTTCAATTCGAGGGCTAGCAAAGCCAACACAAAAAATTTGTTGAAACAATTGATTGAAATAACTCATACATTCTTCTTTCCCTGTGTTTGTAAGTTTTCAACTCTTTTCACGACCAATAATACAAAGCACCTCAATGGAAGAAGTTATGAAGCAACAATTAAGGATATTGCATGCCTCTAGAGTTTGAGCAGCTAATCAGAGAACAAGCTGGTCGTATCCGAGCAATAGCTAAGCGGTATGCAGACAACGGAAGTGAGGACGACCTTTATCAGGAGATTCTCGAGCAACTATGGCGTAGCTTTGACAGTTTTCGAGGTCAATCCAAGCCTGAAACCTGGGTTTACCGAGTCGCTTTTAATACCGCGATGACCCGCCTCCGTAAAGTCGTCAAACAACGTGAAATTGAGCAGAAGCTTCAGAGCTTAAAACAACCGAACGTATCAACTGGTAACCGCTGCCAAGCAGAAATATTAGAAGATTTCATGACGTCACTTAACGACATCGATGCTTCAGTGCTGATGATGTATCTCGATGGATTAAGCGGGCAGGAAATGGCTGATGTTCTAGGCATCCAACTGAATGCGGTTCAAGTGCGTATCAGCCGTTTGAAAAAGGCGTTTACTGACCGCTATATGGAGTTTTAGTTATGCAGTTAGATGATTTGAAAAGCACATGGGAGAAGGAAGTAACAATGAAAGAAGGAACTATTGATTTTGACAGTATCAGAAAACAGGTGAATAAATTGGATCGTAGTGCCAAAGCGACCTGGGCCATAGAGTTGTTCGCCTGCACTGGAGTCATAATTGTCTTAAGTGCAGTTTGGTTAACTTGGTTGACTACTAAAGAGCTCCATCCCTTGTTTCACTTAGGCATGCTTGCAATGATCGTAAGCTGTTTTTTTGTTTCCTGGAAAATTATTTCTGGGCGAAAAGTAACCACCAATGACGACTGGACACTGTCTGCCAAGCTCAATACTCAGATAGAAAAACGAGAAAAAGAAATCAAACTTTTGAAGAGCGTAGCCTACTGGTATCTCAGCCCTCTGTTTATTGCAATCTTATTGTCGTCTTACGGCGGGTATGTCCAGCGAACCGGAAGCTATATTCCCGATACAGACACTTGGGTCTATTGGACGCTTTGCTTAGCGCTGCATATCGGGATTTACTTCCTTAACCAACATTCAGCGAAAACGAAAGTGCAGCCCGTATTAGACCAGCTTTATGCGCTGAGAAGAGAGTTAGAAAGGTGATGTACTCTAATCGGGACGAATATAGGGTCTAGCAGGCCCTTCTCTCTACAACCCCAGCCTCATCACGATCGGAAGATGATCCGATCCAATATCCGCTCCTAGTTTCATTTCAAGCACCTCAAATTCGTCTGAAACCAGGCAATGATCGATAGGAATTCCAAACACAGACGACTGGGCGGGCCAGGTGGGTAAAACGCCAAATCCGATCCGGGTGTTTTGCATGGACGTGGACGCCTCCAGACGCGTGTAGTCATCCGACCACATGGTGACGTTCAAATCACCCATCAATATCTTTGGAGTATCAATAAGACTCAGTTCATCAGCCAAGGCCTCTAACTGCTGATTTCTATCACTGAAAAACATCGGGTTAATCGGTGGAAGCGGGTGCGTGGCAATCAAGGTATACGGCTTCTCCCCGATTGAAGATGAGACTTTGATACTCGGCAGGCCTGCCTGACCAATGTGCACAATTTCAGCACTGTCGAGAGGCGCTTTACTAAAGAGACCGATGCCAAAATTGTCGTTTTGAGGCCGGGTAATTTGGTATGGATATTGGCTTTTCAACCGCTGAAGTGCATTAAGCCACGCTCGATTCATCTCCAAAACAATGAACACATCCGGACTTTCTGCTTTGACGAAATTAATGAATTCATCGTAACGGTCATTGCCGGAGTGAACATTACTCAGTACAAGCTTAATATGACTTGAAGAGCCACCAGCATTGGCTTTGGTTTGACTAAAAAATGAAACCACATCGTAGGCGTTCGCTGATAGAACCACAGCAGCCAAAAGCCCAAACCGGTATTGCCTCAAAAAAAGAAACACGACCGATAGCCCAAAAGATAGCCATAAATACTGAATTCTGAAATGCGATAACAATTCAAAACTGAGGTGTGAGTGGCTGAAGTAGCTTAATCCACTCACGAGCGTCAGTATGATCAGGAAAAGTTTCGAGATTCTGGTCAAAGACAGTTTAAGTTGGGTCCACATTGTCCGAATCCCTAATGAAATAATCCTTAATAAAGACACCTACACGCATCTGGCAAACGTTCTTTGGGTGAGTATCCATCATCCTGCTGCTCTATTTTTAAATTTCCATTTTTATCAGCTTTGCTGATACCGGTGAGTCAGCAATTTAATCAGAAAAACAGATTTTATTCTTATCCAAATCTCTCACATACGCAGAAAAACGAGGCCCCCGTTGATTGGGCTCCCCCTCACAAGTACCGCCTAATTCAATCGCCTTTTTGTGAAGCCTTTTTACTTCGTCGGTAGAGCCAACACTGAAACCAACCATGGTTCCATTTCCATTCGTAGCCGATTCCCCATCAAAGGGAATCGCTACTGCAAATGCAAAATCCTCTCCCAACCAATAGGTCATTCTTTCTGTCGGTGCTACTTTCTTAAAGTCCGTTTTCTCGAAAAGTGAATCATAGAACGGAATTGCAGATTCCATGTTGTTTGTGCCAACAACGAAATAGTTCATTTTCATAACTTAGTTTCTCCTACTGAATAGGAGATGAATTCTATCTCCGCTCCACTGACAGCTGATGTCAGGAGAGTTAAGAAAGCTTAGCAGCTTGAAAAAGCTCAACTTGAATGGTTTCTTAGTACGAGCATAAAATAAGGTGTATTCGTTGGTTTCGAAGCCGATTCCAGTCTTTTATTTATAGCCTCTTTGCTTGACTCGGCTCAAACAACTTACAATCCATGTTCGATAATATACTGATTCAACAGCAAGCATCATTAGATACATTGTATGACCACACCGCAAACTTGGTATCAGCCTTTTGATAACAGCCTGAAATCCATCCGAGTGATGATTTCAAAACATCTGTGGGCGCAAATTTTAATCGCGCTGGTACTGGGTATCAGCGTTGGCCTAATGCTCTCGCCAGAAGGCGGCGGTTTACTTTCAGAGTCATCTGCGGAAGTTGCCGCAGAATGGATTAAGTTACCAGGCAGTATTTTTCTTGCTCTGATTCAAATGGTGGTCATTCCTTTAGTCGTCAGCTCCATTATGCTTGGTGTTGCGACCGCAGGAGACCCCGAATACCTAAAACGCATAGGCTTGCGTATTTTTCCCTATTTTGTACTGACAACCTGCGTTGCTGTCAGCATCGGCGCCTTACTTGCCAATTGGATTGAGCCCGGTCGGTTTATTGATGGCGCACTGGTTGCCTCGGTCGAACAATCCGCTCCAACCGTCACGAATACACTCGATTCAAGCCTGCCGGAACGTCTTGTTGCGCTTCTACCGAAAAGCATGACACAAGCCACCGTAGATCAAAGCATGCTGCAACTGGTGGTCTTCGCAATGATCATGGGCGTCGCTCTCATCTCACTGCCTCAAAAGAAAGCCAAACTACTGCTGCAATTATTGGATACCGTACAGTCCATTTCAATGAAGGTCGTTGGCTGGGCGATGATGCTTGCGCCCTACGCCGTATTTGGGTTGTTATGTGACATTACCATTAAGATTGGCGTGAATGCGTTACTTGGAATGCTGGTCTATGTACTGACCGTATTAACAGGGCTTGTTTTCTTACTGGTGTTCTATCTGATTCTGGTGAAAGTCCTGGCCGGGCGCTCTCCTCTGGGCTTCTTGAAAGAAATTCGTTCCGTTCAACTGTTGGCGTTCTCCACATCCAGTTCCGCCGCTGTCATGCCGCTTTCATTAAAGACCTCGGAACAGAACCTCAAAGTCAATCCGGCAATCGGCCAATTCGTGGTGCCTTTGGGCGCAACCATCAATATGGATGGCACCGCGATGTATCAGACCATTGCGGCGCTATTTCTGGTGCAAGCCTTTGGTATTGATCTCAGTTTCAGTGCCATGCTGCTTCTCATGATTACAACGGTAGGTGCATCCATCGGTGCACCCAGTACCCCAGGTGTCGGCATCGTCATTCTCGCCACGCTATTAGAAAGTGTCGGCGTCCCCGGTGCGGGCATCGCCTTAATACTGGGCGTGGATCGTATTCTTGATATGAGCCGCACCGCATTAAATGTTACCGGCGATATGACCGCATGTTGTGTCATGGACAAATGGCTGCCCGTTTCTGACCGCCAAAAGCCCATTGACTACTGGGAGAGTTAATAGCTCTCTTTAACACTTAAGATCAGCGTTAAAAAATCCAGCAGTGGTTACAACTTAAATTTGGCGTTCAAGCCAATTTCACTTTACTCTATTTCCTTTGATGGCAATTAAACAAGCATTTATTCAAGGGAAGTTCGCCGTGTTTAAGACCCCGATTTTCGTTTGTGTATTAACCTTATTTTCGACGGTGCTTACTGCTCAAGAAAGACAGGTTGAGTTGATTATCTCTGGGCTTGAAAGCCCTTGGGCAATCGAACAAATCGATGACCAAACACTGATCATTACAGAAAAAACAGGTCATGTGGGTCTGCTGAATCTTTCGAACAAAAAATACAAGCGCATCGCGACCATCCAAGAATCCGCACTGCACGGCCAAGGCGGATTGCTTGATGTGGCAGTCTCCCCTTTTGCACCTAATACGCTTTATTTTACTTACAGTAAACACGTCAAAGTGGGCTACGAAACCACACTGGCCATAACAACACTCAAAGAAAACAAGCTGGTTAACTGGCGGAATCTGCTAATCACTCAATCCAACTCCGACACAGGTCGTCACTTCGGTAGCCGCATTACCTTCGACGATAACTACCTCTTCTTCAGTGTCGGTGACCGAGGGGTAAGAGATAACGGCCAAGACCTATCCACCCATGCTGGCACTATTATTCGGCTGCACCCTGACGGCCGTGTCCCGGACGATAACCCGTTTGCGGGTCAAGCGAATGCCCAGCCCGAAATTTGGAGCTACGGACACCGAAACCCACAGGGCCTGTTTTATGATCATCAAGACAAAACCCTATGGTCCATCGAACATGGCCCGCGCGGTGGCGATGAAGTCAATCTCATTGTCAAAGGCCAAAACTATGGCTGGGCCAGAGCCTCCCATGGCAAAGAATACTGGGGGCCTTTCAGCGTTGGTGAAGCGGAAGAACTCCCCGGAATGGAATCGCCTAAAAAGGTCTACACCCTCTCTATCGCACCAAGTTCACTGATTTTTTATCGCAGTAAGACCTATCCGGAACTGACCGGAAAGCTCATTGCTGGCGCACTTAAACTCACCCACCTCAATGTATTGAGTGTCGATGAACATCAAAACATCACCCATGAAGAACGTATTTTATCGTCGCTGAATGAGCGAATAAGAGATGTGTTGGCATTAAAAAACGGGGATATTCTGATCGCAACGGATGAGGGGAATATTTATCGGTTGGTGCCTTGAAATGTATTCGATCTCAGTAAAGCTGAAGCCTTACCAAAATCACTGTAACCGTAAAGAACTTTTGCCTATTCAAGATACTCTTTAAGAAGGCTTTGATACGCTTTTGATGTTCTGACTTCATTCAATGAAGCATTGAACGTATTTAAAAAGGCATTACCATTAGGATGTTTTTTGGACACCAAAAGGTGCATGCTTTGCGTCAACAAAATACGCTCATGCATCTTAAAGTCGCCGGTTGGCAAACCAGCTTTTCTAATGGATGCGTATCCAACGTACTTATCCATATCCACCAAGTCCACACGACCCTGGTTTAACAGTAAAAAACAGGTCTCAAGCTTGTCGGCCCAAAGAATCTCAAGGGAGGCACTGTCCAAAAAATTTTGTACTGCATTGACGTTATAACCAACAGGTTTGCACCCTGTCACTTTCTCGAACTGCTCAAGTTGATTATAGTCCCGATGATCATCAACCCTGACAAACAGCCGTTCTTCAACACCAATAACGGGGTCTGAATAGAGAAGGTGTTCGGCTCGTTCAGGCGTATGAACATAAGGAAAAGTGGCAATGTATTTTCCTTCAATGGTTTCCAAATAACCTCGACGCCAAGGCAACCACTTAAGTGAGTATTCCCCTTCCACCTGAAGCATCACCATGTCAATCAGCTTAACTAACAAGCCGCCCGCCGGATAGTCAGGATCGGTATACGGTGGAAAATCAGGGCCCGTCACAATAACCCAGTGAGAGCTATCTGTGCTTTCATTGGCTGAAAGCCATCCGCTGAAGATAAGAATCCATATAAGAAAAATTCGGCTAAGCATGAGGCTAACTTACCTGACGAGTCCTCATAACCATAGCAGGGAAATTCATTATTCAGGAAAAATATCAGACATAAGGGCGCCCCATCAGAGTCAAAATACAACCATCTTTGACCTTGACCGATAACCAGTAAATTCCCCAGTAATACAAACTTACAGCCAGTTATTCTCAAGGTAGGCGTCTCTATTTCTCCAAACTTTTAAAAACAGCCCAAACTGTCAACTTTTAATCAACAGTATTATTCAATTCACCTATCTTATCCACCAAAAAGAAACAATTTAAGATCCCTTACACGATTTGGCTGCAGCGACAATTAGGCTTCGGGTTCTGAAGTTGATCCGAACATTCACTCGAGTTGGCCACGAATGTTATTTACTTAAGGAGTTTCTGATGAAAAACGTTTTATCTTTTACAGTGCTGATAGTAACGCTGTTGTTTAATGGCTTGCTCTTCGCCTCCGAAGCAAGTTCAAGCAAAATCAAAATTCTGATTGTACTCACCAGCCATACCGAACTGGGCAACACGGGTAAGAAAACCGGTTTTTGGTTGCCCGAGTTGACCCACCCGTATTATGAGTTCACAGAAGCCGGTTTTCAGGTGGATGTCGCCAGCATCGAAGGAGGCATGGCGCCCGTGGACAGCAAAGCCTTTAAGGAAGAAGATGAGTTCCATGATCGCTTTTTAAATGACCCAGTGCTAATGGCGAAAGTCATTCGCAGTCTTCCCTTGTCGGAGGTCAACCCGGACGATTACCAAGCCATTATGTTCGCGGGTGGTTCAGGGCCTATGTGGGATTTCCCGAACAATGCTGACATCAGCCGTGTATCCGCCGCCATTTACGAGAATAACGGCATCGTATCAGCGATCTGCCACGGGACTGCCGCACTGGTGGATCTGAGATTATCGAACGGTAAGCTACTAGCAGAAGGAAGACGAGTTTCTGCCTTTACCAATGAGGAAGAAGCGAGCTTGGGCACCACAAAAATCGTCCCCTTCTTGTTGCAAGATAAGATGGCTGAAATTGGCGCGGTACACATTCCGGGTCAAGCATGGCAAGAAAACGTGGTAGTCGATGGCCGTTTGGTCACTGGGCAGAACCCGGCTTCAGCCAAGAAAGCAGCTCAGAGCATCATTGCCATGTTGCAGAAGAAATAGTTTAGATACCTAATCCATCGCTTAGTTTGGAAGAAAGCTTTAGCGGTGGATTAGGGGCTGTGCTTTTAAGTATTGACGTGGTCAAGCATATTTGGACAACCCAGTTAAGCAACATTTCTCAGTTCTGCCATTTCCTGTTCAAATTCATTTGGACTTTTGTAACCCAAGTAGGAATGCAAGCGCTGACTGTTATAAAACATTGATATGTAGTTCAGAATATCCTGCTGAGCTTCATATCTTGTTTGATAGCTTTTCCATTGAACTCGCTCCTGTTTCAAGCTACCAAAGAAGCTCTCGACAACAGCATTATCCCAACAATCCCCTTTGCGACTCATGCTTCCACAAAACCCCTGGATCTTCAGTAAGTTTCTGAAAGCTTTACTGGCATATTGGGAACCTCGGTCTGAATAATGAATCAATCCCGGTTGAGGCCGACGTTGCCAGATAGCCATTTTCAGCGCGTCGCAAACTAACTTCGACTTCATTCGTGATCCCATACTCCAACCTACAACTTTTCGGGAATAGAGGTCGATGACAACTGCAAGATATAGCCAGCCTTCCTGTGTCCAGATGTAGGTGATATCTGAAGCAAAAACCTGGTTAGGCTGATCAACTTTAAACTCTCTATTCAGTAGGTTTTCATACACGGGTTGCTTGTGATTACTATTCGTTGTGACTTTGTATTTCTTTCGGCTGCGAACTTTAACTCCAGCTTCTACCATGAGTTTTTTAGTTTTGTTTCGGCCAACCGGATAACTCAGGATATTCAATGCAGCTTTCATTCGCCGATAGCCATAGGTGTAGCCACTGGACTCGGCAATATCTTGTATCCATTCCAGCATTTCCTTGTGTTTTGGGTCATCAGGCTTGTTCTTATTACGTTTTTGAAAACTGTAATAGCCTGAGCGAGTTACTCCCATTAATCGACACATCAGGTCAACGGGCCAGGTCTTCTTCTTTTGGGCGATAAACGAATACTTTACTTCGTTTCTTTGGCAAAGAAGACCGTCGCTTCCTTTAAAATTTGTTTCTCCATTTCAAGGCGTTTCACTTGCGCTTTGAGCTTTCGTATTTCTTCTTGATCTGGAGTTAACTTTCCATTCCCGCGAAAAGCCAGGGCATCATCTGCTTCACTTTCTTTGATCCAGCGTCCGAGCATATTGGCATTAATCCCTAGACTTCTGGCTGCTTCTGATCTGCTATAGCCTTGCTCCAATACCAAGCTAATTGCATCAAGTTTAAATTCTTTTGAATACTTATTTCTTGTGGTCATATTTACTAACTCCAGTTTGGATTATTATCCTTAACTGGACTGTACAAATCTATTAGACCACCTCATATGCACACGCCTATGTCAGAGGAGCGCAAGATCTTGCTTCTGTATTAGCACAGCCAACTGTACTTGGCCCAAGATCCTATGGGTGGAATGGAAATGCAGATGCAAAAGTTCCAAGTTTAGCAAAAGGTAAAAAAGGTATTATTTGCTATATGGGGATTCCTGGGTACTCTGGGCAAGGTCATATTGATTTATGGGATGGAGAGGGGCCAGTAGGGTCAGACTATTGGGATGCAAAGATTATTTGGCTTTGGGTGTTAAGTTCATGAAAAAAACATTAGTTTGTTTGTTGCTCTCTGCATGCAGTTATGCAGCAAGTAATGAGATTATTCGGTTATTTGATACCAACATCATGATGAACTCTGTTTGTTCATTATCGTTTACAAAGAATGAAACAACTGCATCGTACTCGCCAGTTTTTTCTGAGCAGGGTGATTGCAGAATTGTAACTCACCCTGAAAGTAATGTTCCTCATATTGAATTTATAAACGGGATGTACATTTTCTTTGTAGAAAATAATCTTAAGCTTGGGAATAGTTGTAAATCAGAGTACACGGCTATGGGTGTGACGAAGACCAATGAAGTCAGAGCAACAAGAGTAATTAAAAAAAGCTCATCATGCTATCAGGCTAGAGAAATTCAAGCGTATCAATATTTTTCTACAAAACTAAACGCAAAAGATAAAATTCTATAATTAAAATGGCTGGGCTTAAGAGCTCAGCTTTCTAGCAAAACGAAAAAACGGACAGCCATCTTAATAAAAGTATTATCGATCACTCTTCTTAGGATGAGTGATCGATTTGTCAGTACCAAAACCATCAGCCAAAGCTCTTATCATGGATGATGAGATGGACGCCCCTGCTAAATCGGCGTCGATGCGCCAAACTGAGTTTCTAACCTTCAGTTAATTGAGAGGCATCCACCATGAATAAGCTTAATACCATTTCCATCGATTTGGCAAAAAATGTATTTCAGGTATGTATCATGTCATCTCAAGGAAGAGTGCAAAAAAACGTATCAGTTTCCAGAAACAAACTAGCCGATTTAATGCGACAACAACCAAGGTCGATTGTTGCTATGGAGGCCTGTTATTCCAGTCACTACTGGGCAAGAGTCTTTCAGTCTATGGGGCACCAGGTTCGGTTAATTCCAGCGCAACACGTTAAGCCTTTTGTTCGTGGAAACAAAAACGATCACAACGATGCTTTGGCTATTGCAGAAGCCTCCATGCGGCCCAATATCCGATTTGTGCCCATTAAAACAATTGAGCAACAGGATATTCAATCGCTTCATCGAATCCGGGAGCGTCTTGTTAGACAGCGAACAGGATTGGTTAATCAAACTCGTGGCTTGTTGAGTGAATACGGTATTATCTTCCCAAAGAGTTACTCGAACTTTAAGACTAGAATTGGGTTGCTGGCTATTGAAGGTCACATCCACTTAACACCGCTTGTGTATGCTCAAATCAAGTTAATTGTGAATGAACTTGATCTCATTAATTTACACATCACCAAACTTGAAAAGCAGCTCCATACGATTTTAAACATTCACCCTACCTGCCAGCTGCTGCATAGTATTCCCGGTATTGGGGTGATTAATGCCACAGCGTTATACAGCGCCATTGGCAATGGGCAGCAATTTAAACGAGCCAAAGATCTATCGGTATGGTTAGGGTTGACGCCAAGGCAATACGCCAGTGGTGAGAAATCGACCTCAGGGAGTATCACTAAACGCGGTAACCGATACCTGAGAAAGCAGCTAGTACATGGAGCACGCGCCTATTTAAGCTTCTGCCATGATAAAACGGACAAGCTTTCTTTATGGGTGAAACAACTGGCAGAACGACGGGGAAGCTGTAAAGCGATCGTTGCACTAGCTAATCGCTTGGCAAGAATTGCCTGGATTTTACTCCACAAGAATGAAAGGTACGTGCAAGCATAATAAAGACGATGAACTCTGGTAATCATTATGAGTGATGAAAAAGCGGGTAACCCGTACTTGATGTAAGCCTGTCATGGACAAGGCATTTAATGCCGAGTGGATGTTTTTGGCCATCAAGTGCGGATCTCATTAGGGCCAGGTAGAACAAAGCCTTAGGCCGGATATATGTCAGCATTACCCTGACCTCATCTGACAAGACGTGATACCAGTAAAGTGATAAACAAGGGCTTTGGAGCTTAGAAGGCTCAAGGCATTGCTAGCCTGTGCCTTGACACCGCAGGGGCGTCCATATATGTCCATTATTATTTTAGCTAGGGGTATAGATGGCATTATCTTCCATTACCTTGATCCTGATAGGTGACTGATACGGATCACTACCGACACCATATGATTGAAAAAATTGGGTGTTCACAGAATTAACGGTATTACAGAAATAAACTTTAAGGACAACCTTAAATTGCCCCTATCAGCATCGTGCGGACTGTTGACTCCGGCTGGCTAATGAGTGACCCTTTGATTCATTGTTCAGAGACTACCATCAAGCAATATCGCCGAAAAAATCAACAAGAAAATAATATATCACACTTCCCAAAACCACGGTTAAGATCAACCCACTAATTCTAAAATATGCACATAGACCTACGGCAAATAGAGAAACAATTGCAGGCACTGGAGCAACGTTAACCTCTTGAATAACGATATACACTATAAAATTTAAGAATACGGCTGAGGGGATGATGTGCTCAACCCAAACCTTAGCACTAGAGTTTATCCTAATATTAATGAACGCAGGAAGGATTCGAACCAACAGACTAGTACTGAGCAAAGCAAGAACAGCCATATAAGCATAGTCATTCATTTTTTACCCCACAGATATAGAACTATCGTCGTTACCGCTACCCCAGGAAGCCAAAAATAAACAGGACCCAAAACATAAATAAAAAAGATAGTAAGCATACAGCAAACCATCACAAGGATTACTTGAAGCCTGTAGACCCCCCTCATTCGCACCTTCAATTGAACAACAGATAAATAAACCAACACAACACTGGCAGGGAATCCCAAATATATGTCTTCTCCGATCCAGTCATTGGGAATAGCTTGCCCCAGCAGACCACCAACAACCCCCGAAACAACCCAAGTAAGAAAAATAATAACCCTTACTCTCGATATAGTATTAATAGAGTCGCTATCCCTCTCTGTTGCATAGGCTTCATCTCCAAGCATATGAGCAACGGAAATACGCTCAAGAAAAGACTTTGGTAATCTTGAGTGTGTAGTCAAACTTATAGGCAAATAACGACTATTAATAGAAGCACAAAGCAATAACATCGTCATAAAACCAGCGCCAGATTCAGTTAATGGTAGAAGGGCAAACTGCCCACTACCGGTGAAACCAAACAAACTAGCAGCCAATATTTGAATTAAATCCCAATCAGCCCTTACTGCCAGAATACCAAAGAGCATACTGACCGGAATGATTGCCAAAGCGGGAGGTAATGCCCGGAGTATAGCCTCCCGAGCTACAGATTTACTCCCCGCTATCAGGTGTTCACGAGAAACACTCATCGTTTAGATCCCAAAGCCTTACGTTCATGCGCAGGGCCATAAGCTCTATTTTCCCAAGGACTGATTTCAATCACCCAAATATCACGATAACCAATGTCGCCTTTATCTGCTTCAATAGGCGTCGCGTAATGGATAAAACGCTCATCATCAATCAGAATCGCCTGATTTTCTGACAAAGTAGTCTTGTAAAGGACTTCGTTCGTATTCGGATCTATAACCTGAGTCTCACCTCCCGTCACATTATGCCGCTTCGCTATTGCAATAATGCTATATTCATGACCATCTCGATGAGGTCCTTCAGGAACAGTAATACCCTTAAATTCACTGTTCGCTATTACACGAATCTGGTTAACATTTATTTGATACATTCTTTCTCGATCTACGGGAAGACTCTCTAAAACCGTTGAAACAAGCGAAGAAGGATCAACTGTTAATTGCTCTCTATGTCGAGGAACACCACCAGCTTCACTGAGCTTTATATAATCTGCAGACTGCACATATTTACGCTGTGGTAGAGTAGCAAATACCCACTCAATTTCATCCCAAAAACCAAAATATTGAGTAAGACGTATCTTTCGAAGCCTACTCAAACTATGTCCGTCTCTAGGCATATGATTAAATGAATCTAACTCTTCATCGGAAAGAGTGGGCATATCAATAACGCAAAACCCCTGCTTGAGATAATCTCCGTCTACAGAAAGTTTTGGGTCTGTTTGTTTAAGCACCGAGTTCATAGTCGTTAATCTCCCTTCTGTAAATTACACTGGCTGTAAATTAAATGTTGCTATTTCAAAAGGCTGAATTGCTTCAATATGTTTACGAGTGATTCCACGATAAAAGTCACAAGCAGACACCTCCACAGCACCAATAGAATCAAACTTTTTCTCTAATGGGCCGAGACAAAGACCACCACAAAACCCTTCAATCTCACAACCGTTACAGAACTCCGGATTATCTCGTCGAAGTCCTGCATGCTCTAAATATGGAGAGTCATTCAAAATTTTGGATTCATCTAGAATATTCCCTAACAAAGTAGAACCAGCTTTACAGGCAAAAACAGACCCGTTTGGTTCAATACTGAACTGAGCACCTTTCGCCGAACAGTTTTTAAAACCACGATGACTGACGGTGTCAAAACCAAGCATAACCTGAAAAATTTGATGCCAATAACCTGTTAATACGACTCCTTTTGTACGACCATATTTCACTACACGCCATAAATGCTCAACAATATTATCCGCACCATATTCCGAATAAAAAGTCGGGTCAAAATCAACAACAACTCCAATTTCTTTAGCACCCACATCTACAGCTAGGTCAACAATTGATTCATTGAAATCATCCCATGTCGAAGAGGTTAAAGCGGCATTAATGGCAATTCGATTTTTATATTTTTGCAATAAACGAAGACCCTGCATAACCGTAGGCATACTGTCGTCGCCATTCTTTAATGGTCGACTAGGACTATTAGGAGAGTCAACGCTTACACATACTGCCACTTCAAATTCAGCAAATACTTTGGCGACTTCATCTGTAATAAGAGATCCATTAGTAACGGTGGAATAGTTGATAATGATATCTTCTCGTTCTCCCCGCCCAAAGTGCTCAAGTACTGCTCTTATGGTCCTCCAGTTAAGTAGAGGCTCCCCTCCAAAAAATTGGATCATAACCTCCCTTACTCCTTCAGAACGAGCAACATTCAGAGCCGAAGTGACGTAGCTAATACCATCTTCAGGCTTCATTGATCTATTTTGAGGACTATACTGATGCTCAAAACGTTCCTTGGAAGCATAGATTGAGTCTTCGATATTTACTTTGATGGCATCTTTCGCAATAATTCGTGACTCATCTACCTTATCAGCCTCTTCTTCAGCAGACATTTCTTTACCCTGAACGCCCTCAAAGCAATAAGTACATCCAAAGTTACAAGCATTCGCTAAAATCAATTGAATAATATTAACCTTTTTTTCAACCTCTTCATTTTCAAAAGTTATTTCAGGCTTTGTAGTTTCAACAAGAACTCTTCTGGCGATTAATTGCTGTATTAATTCTTCTTTACGAGTTCTTGCTTCATTACCCAAAACTCTTTCAGGCACAGGTAAGGAGCGTTTGAACTCCATCAACAAATCATTAGCAGCGTCATCAAGGAAAAACAACCCTCCTAAAAGGCGGTTATACGCAGCAGTTCGATTACCAACCCGATGCTGAACAATATCGTTCGATAAGATAAAGTTTCTAGTTTTTACAACGTCAGCAGTTATCATTAAATTCCCTACATGTATACAGAGTTCTTATCAAAAACCGCCTGTAGGCAACAGGCGGCTAACAATTTACTTAGTCAGACTAGTGGCAAGCTTAATACTATCTAGACCAAATGTTCCGCCTACAGTCCCACCAACAGTCCCACCAACAGTTCCGCCTACAGTGCTTTCTAGTGAATTAATTTTGCTATCCAATTTCATAAATATTCCTTTCGTTGCTGTAAACCAGTAAAAATGCCCTTAAGCAATGCGCTCAAGAAGCCATTTAGACTTTGCAATAAGTCACAGCTGACACAACTGAAGTCAGTCATGCAGTTTGCTCTTTACTAAGTCTCGAAAGATTCTATGGATAAAAAAAAGAAGGATCTTGTATGATCCTGCAAGTTTTAGAAAAGAATTAAGCGCTTAGAATCTCAGCCCAACGCCCAGGAGTAATACCGTAGTTTTTAGTGAAATGATGTGTCATGTGGCTTTGATCCGTAAAACCACAGCTTATCGCCGTATCAACCAAAGCCATGTCCTGCCGAATCATAGCTCTAGCTTTATCAAGACGCCTCAATGTCAGATAACGATAAGGGCTAGTGCCATACAAAGCTCGAAAATCCCTTGAAAGACTCCAGCGGTCAGTATCTGTTATCAACTCAAGATCCTCTAAAGTCACAACCCTGTCTAAGCAGTTCAGGATGTACTCCCTAGCCATTTCTGCAGCGGAATAATTAAGTTTTCGACGTTTAATTTTTTGATTCGATACAGCCGACATTGCCTGTACAAGATCATAAACACCGTCATCTTCTTCAAGAGACTCTAAAGGATTATCTAGTCGATCCAATAGACCAGAAACAGCTGAAGTAATTCTGGTGTCTTTTGAAACACCATCAGGAACAAAAGGAAGTGACTGGCCTCCTAAAATATTTTGGATAAGTTCAGGCTGGATATAAAGGATTTTGTAATGAAACCCTTCCTGAGTTCCAGCTTCACCATCATGCAATTCATCAGGATGCAAAATTACTGCATTACCGGGTAAGCTATGTCTTATAACCTTACGGTAATTGAAGTTATGTACTCCAGCCACTGTCAGACCAATCGCATATGTATCATGACGATGCGGTGCGAAACCATACCCAGAAAAATACGCTTCCATTCTTTCAAGCTTAGCTGACGGTGCCGCTAACCTCGCCCAATCCTTTGTTTTCATTATTAAACCTTTTTTCATTTTAATGGCAACACTAGAAAACAGTATATTCTTCATAAGATTGATGTCTATCAATAGCTTATGAACCTTTTACAACCAGTGCTAATAAGTATGTAGAACAGCAGACTATAGTATTACTTTCTGGCTCGATGTGAAGTACCTTGAGAACCATTGACTCCGATTTACCTCAAAATGAAACTCGTTCAAATTGCCCATTTCCACCAGGTATTCTTTCTTCTCCCCTACTCAAAATCAAGACCACGATTGTCTACTTTCATTAATGAAATCACCACGGGCGTAACTGCCGAATAGCCAGATCATGGCGACCTCTTTCTTGCTGGTCTGGTGAATCAGTTTCACAGCCGTCGTCAGTTCAGCCTGAATAATAGCCGGAACGTTGGGCCAATGAGGTATTAAATTCGGAGCTTGGGGCTGTCATTGCAGTGAGTAGACCTTTCCATGTCAATTAAGGTGTTATTCACTTAAGTAAAAAAAATAAAGAACCAAAGTAATAAACCATGAAACAACCGTTCAATCGCCTTGTTCCACCGATTATTTACTTTAAAAAACCGCCCTATTTCCCCACTGCCGCCAAGATCCCTTTGATCTCCGGTACACAAGAGCCGCAGTTGGTGCCCGCTTTGCAGCATTGCCCTACTTCTTGGTGGGTTTTGAGGTTGCCTTCCTGAATGGCTTTTTCGATGGTTTTTTCACCCACGTTAAAACACGCACAGATGATTTTGCCTACGTCCGGCGTGCCCAGCGGTGGTTTACCAGTCAACAGTGCCATACGTTCGTCGATTTTGAGCCCTTCCTCTTTGGCAGAGTCAAACAGTGAGCCGATCCAGTTTCGGTCCGGCAATGCGTAATCCGGCCCGGTGACCAACACGGCTTGCAGCTCGTCGTCATGGAAACAGGCGGTGCGGAACAGCGATTTGGCCGGGTCATGGTAGGTTTGCCATTCCAGCTCGCCGGAATGAGGCACCAACTGGCTGGATAAGTGCGACTGCCAGCTGCGAATGGAGCGGGAGCCCGCCAGTTCGTATCGGAAGTAGCCTTCGCCCTTCACCAACACCACGTAATCAATGCCATCCAGAATCAGCGGGTGGCGAGAAATAATGAAGCCGTGCCAAGCGGCCTCAAATGGTGCAATGCTGACGGGGGTGTGTTTGCTTTCAGGTTGGAACGAGATTGGATCAACCACAGGGTTGACCACCACGCCCATTCGGCCGTGGTTACTGAACTGGGAGGTCCAGTGCATGGGCACGAATAAATCGCCTTGCGGTAAGCGGTCGGTCACTTCCACTCGGGCCAGCATTTCGCCCCACTGGCTTTTAATGATTGCCAAATGGCCGTTTTGCAGCCGGTACTTTTCAGCGTCGGCAGGGGTGATTTCCACAAAGGGTTCCGGCTTATGTTGATTCAAGCGCGAAGCCAAGGCTGTGCGGGTCATGCTGTGCCATTGGTCCCGAACCCGGCCGGAGTTTAATACCAATGGCCAGTCTTTGTTCGGCAAGTTTTCAGGCTTGCGAGATTCCACCGCCACCAGCTTGGCTTTTCTATTTGGGGTGTAGAAACCGCCGTTGGCAAAGAAGCGATCCACCCCGTTGGGTGTATCTTGCGTCACCGGCCATTGAACGGGCATCAGGGCATCGTATTCTGCCTGGCTGATGTCCGAAAACTTGGAGATATTAAAATCCCTTAAGCGTTCATTCTCAGAATTTTCAAAGCCGGATAACTGCGCGTGTTCACGGAATATGTCGGCATTGGTTTCGTAGGGGAAGCTGTCTTTAAAGCCCATTCGGTGGGCCAGTTGGGTGATGATCCACCAATCGGGTTTGGAATCACCCGCCAGTGGCAACAAAGCTCGCTGGCGGGAGATACGGCGTTCGGAATTGGTCACAGTACCGTCTTTCTCACTCCAGCCTGCGGCGGGTAATTTCACGTGGGCCAAATCCAAAGTATCAGCATGAGCCACACAATCGGACACCACCACGAAATCGCAATTTTCAATGGCGCCTCGCACTTTATCGGCATTGGGCATACTGGCCACGGGGTTGGTGGCCATCACCCAAATGGCTTTGATTTTTCCGTCTGCCACGGCATCAAATAAATCCACGGCTGGCAAGCCTGGAGCTTGAGTCAGTGACTCGGTGTTCCAAAAACGGGCGACGCGATCCAAGTCATCCGGGTTGAACTCCATGTGCGCGGCCAAGGTATTGGCCAAACCGCCCACTTCACGGCCGCCCATGGCGTTGGGTTGCCCTGTGAGAGACAAAGGCCCGGTGCCCGGCTTGCCCATTCGGCCAGTGGCCAAGTGGCAGTTTAAAATCGAATTCACTTTGTCGGTGCCGGAAGAGGATTGATTCACCCCTTGGCTGTATAAGGTTAAAGTCTTGTCGGTTTCCTTAAACCAGCGGAAGAAGGTCTCCACCACGTGCGGGGCGAGATCGCATTTTTCGGCCACGGTGTAAACGTTAAAGGCATCCGTCTGGGCGGCCTGAATGGCGTCTTCAAAACCTTCGGTGTGGGCTTGAATGTAGGCTTGATCTAAGGCGTCTTCTTGGTACAGATAACTCAACAAGCCATTGAATAAGGCCACATCGCTGCCGATTTTCACCGGGATGTGTAAATCCGCAATGTCACAGGTGTTGGTTTTGCGGGGATCAACCACCACCACTTTTAAATTCGGGTTGGCTTCTTTCGCAGCCCGGATGCGCTGAAACGATACGGGGTGACACCACGCGGTGTTGGAACCGACCAAGACGATTAAATCGGCCTCGGTGAAATCGTCGTAACACGCAGGCACCGTATCGGTACCAAAAGCGCGTTTGTGGCCCGCCACCGAAGACGACATACAGAGACGACTGTTGGTATCGATGTTAGAACCACCAATGAAGCCCTTCATCAGCTTATTGGCGACGTAGTAATCTTCGGTTAATAACTGGCCGGAGCCATAAAAGGCCACCGCTTCAGGGCCGTATTCATCGATGACTGCCTGAAACTTCTCTGCCACCAGCGAAAGCGCATCGTCCCAACTGGCTGGGCGGCCATAAACCTGAGGTTGTAATAAGCGGCTGGAAAGACCCAAAGTTTCGCCCAAGGCGGAGCCTTTGGAACACAAGCGGCCATAATTTGATGGATGTTCTGGGTCGCCTTTCACTGAAACCACGCGGTTTTCCACATCCACTTCGGCTTCAATACCACACCCGACACCGCAATAGGCGCAGGTGGTTTTGATGGTTTGAGTATTGCTCTCTTCTTTCGCGATGAGATTCTGTTCGTTCTGCATGACTATCCAACCTCACCCGCTAATTCCGTCTGAACTAATTCCGTTTGAAAATAGGCCTGTCCGAAAATCAGTAATTCCCGCATATCTTCTATGTTCGTCCGTTGTTCTAACAAGCTTTGATACCAGGCACCGTCTTTGGTGTCGCCGTACAAGACCACGCCCACAATGCAATGATTTTTGATCACCAGTTTTTTATAGACACTGGCGGAAGGATCAGAGAAACGAATGATCTCGCACTCTTCGTCACCCAAGAAATCCCCTAAGGAAAACAAGTTAATGCCGGTGACTTTCAACTTGGTGGCACTGGGTAGGGTTTTGTATTCCGCCACGCCGTGACCGCTTAAATGGTTGGCGCAGACTTTGGCTTGTTCAAACAAGGGTGCCACCAAGCCAAAAGTATCGCCCCGGTGCTGAATGCATTCACCCACCGCGTAAACGCTTGGATCATAGGTTTGTAAGGTATCACTGACTACAATGCCCCGTTCGCAATGAATGCCGGCGGATTCCGCCAGTTTCATGTTCGGGCGCACGCCAATGGCCATCACGAATAAATCACAGGTAAGCTCTGAACCATCAGCAAATTGAACTCCGGAAACGTGGCCTTCGCCGTTATCAATTAACGCTTGGGTTTTGGCCGGCATTTTGAAATGCACGCCGCGTTTCTCCAGTTCCAATTGCAGCAGGTGTCCGGCGGTGCCGTCCAACTGACGGTTCAACAACACTTCGTTGCTGTGCACCACCGTTACGTGCATGCCCCGCTGGGCTAAACCGTTAGCGGCTTCCAACCCCAACAAACCACCGCCTAACACTACGGCGTGCTGTTTGGTTTCGCTGTAGCTCAGCATTTTGTTGACGTCGTAGATGTCTCTGAACGCAATGACGCCTTCAAGATCGTTTCCGGGAATGGGGAGAATAAACGGGTTGGAGCCTGTGGCAATCAGCAAACGGTCGTAATGCGCTTCGGTACCGTCTTTCGCAGTCACCACCTTGCGCTGACGATCAATGTCCACCACGGCCTTATCCGGCCCGGCATGCAAGGTAATGTGGTTATCCTGATACCACTGGCGATCATTGATGATGATGTCTTCGATGGACTTTTCCCCGCACAACACCGGGGAAAGCATGATTCGGTTGTAATTACCGTATGGCTCTGCACCAAATACAGTGATGGAAAATTTTTCAGGCGCAGCGGCTAACAGCTCTTCAACGGCCTTCATGCCAGCCATGCCATTACCGATAACGACCAACTGCTGTGTCATTCTTAAACTCCCAATGATCTAGCAGGTTGTTGATTTTCTATCTGCGTTGCCCTAACGGCGTTAAAATCAGGCTCAAAATGCTCATTTATTATCTCTAAAATCCGCGTTTTTGCCTGATTAGTCCTGCCTCGATAACGAAAATCAACAGCCTGCAAGACAGACCTGATTCTTTGCCTAAATTCAGCAAGTTACATACCATCCAGACAAAACACCAGCCTTGTGCAGGTTTTCTTTTGGCAAAGCCCCAGAACCCGCGCTCATCTGGCTATCATCTTAATTCTAACACATAGAAAATCGGTGCTTTTTATTTCACCACCCACGCTCCTTGCACCAAAACAACGCACAACAAATCCACCTTTGAGCAATCATTTGTTGCTGATCCACAACACCTGATATGGACTCATCGCAAGTTGGCCAGAGATGTTCTGAAGATAGTCACCGGTAATCAAATCTCGCCACTCATCAAGATCAATCAGGTTCACTTCAGATAAGTTCAGGATCTGCTCTTCATTGGATATATTGTAAATGCAGAAAATGCTTTGGCTGCGATCTATGCTTTGCCGCCAAAAGCCAAACAGCTGATCACCTAAATGCAAGGTAAACTGTGTGGCATTAGGGTGAAACGCCGCCTGCTTGGTTCGAATTGCCAATAGGTTTTTTAATTCATTAAATACTTTATGGTGGTCAGACGTTTCTTCCGCCAATTGCTGCTGCAGTGCCTGGTAATCCCAACGGTGACGGTTAATAGAACGATTGTGGTTGGTGTGTTTTAGTTTCTCGTAATCATTATGAGTGCCCAGTAAACTGTGGATATACAAACCAGGAATGCCTTCCAAAGCAAACATAATGCTGTGTGCGCATACAAACCGGGCAATGCCCCAACGATCCGGCCCTTCGGTTGTGCCTTGAAGCGCATCCACCAGCGCTATGTTAATTTCATATGGTTTGTTTTTACCGTTGTCCAGCGCACGCATGGAGACCCGACCACCGAAACTTTGCATGGTACTGATCATCACATTCAGTTCTTTCTCACTGAGCAGCCCTTCTGCCGGCCTTAAGCCAATGCCATCGTGGGAAGCAATGAAATTGAAGTAAGCCGTGCCTTGTTGCGCGGGCGGCATACTCATCATCCATTGTTTTAAGTGCTTACAGCTGCCGGTTATTAAGGTGTTCACCAACAGTGGCGGCAGGGAAAAGTTGTACACACAATGGGCTTCGTTGGCGTTGCCGAAATAGGCCAGATTTTCTCGGTTGGGGATGTTGGTTTCGGTGATGATCACCGCATCCGGTTGGGCGTGTTCAATCAAGGTGCGCAGCAAGCGGACAATCTCATGGGTTTCTTCAAGATTCAAACAAGAAGTGGCCACTTTTTTCCATAAAAAAGCAACGGCGTCCATACGAAATATTTTGACGCCGTTATCCAAATAAAGGCGGATGATCCAGACAAATTCCAACAACACTTTTGGGTTTCTGAAATCAAAGTCCACCTGATCGTGACTGAAGGTACACCACACATGTTTGATGCCGTCCGCCGTCTGAGTTTCCCTCAACAGGGGCGAGGTTCTCGGCCGCACCACTTGCGAGACATCTTCGGAAGGATCACAGGTAAAAAAGAAGTCGTGACCCGGCCCTTCGCCTTTGATGAAATTATCAAACCAGACACTGCGGCTTGAACAGTGATTGATTACCAGATCAGCCATAACTCTATAGTCTTCTGAAATGGCATTAATATCGTTCCAGCCACCGAGAGACTCATTCACCGCCGAATAATTAATGACAGCAAAACCATCGTCGGAACTGTAAGGATAAAACGGCAAAATATGAACGCTGTTCACCACATCCTGACAGTAATCATCCAGAAAGCGCTTCAGGGTGATTAAAGGCTTTTGCTGAAGCAGGCATTCACCCGGTGGGATTTCCTCTTCCTGATTCGCTCGTTGCTGAACCAGGCTGTCGCCATAGGTGATCAATACCACATCCTGTTCAGACCAGTGGTTCTGAAACGCCACAGGTTCATGGGGACCAGTTTCTCCATGCGGCCCTTCATACAACCCCATGGCCGCCATCAAAGACGAGGCCAATGCCCGATAATCCTTCACCTCATCCACGTCTTGGTAGATGAATTCCAACTGTTGTTCCAGTTTCAGATGCAAAGTATTCATAAGCGCTTACACCCTTAATTCATGCCAAACTCTTGGTTGTCGAGTTCAACCGCTTCTTTCAGGCGCTCCAACACGTCCGGCATGGCACTGACTACACGGTTCCAGCTTGGAATGAACGGCCGTTCCATCGGGCGCTCCAAGAAGTGCTGCCCGGCCTTCATGATGTTTTCCGCGAACATTTCCACCGCTTTTTCTTCGTTATGAATGTCCAGTTTCAGGCCATTCATTACGGCGTCATTGTGGTAGGTTTCCACAAAATCGAGCGCAATTCGGTAGTAAGTCGCTTTCAAAGAACGGAAGGTTTCAGTGGTGAAGGTTTCGCCCTGAGTCGCCAGCTTTCTGAACAGCGCCTTGGTGATATCGATCGACATTTTCGACAAACCGCCCTGATCATCACCAATCGATAATTTCTGGTGTTTGTGATCGTAGGTTTTGGCAATGTCCACCTGACATAAACGATTATGTGCGTAGTTGCGGTACATTTCTGACAACACACCGATTTCTAAACCCCAGTCACTTGGAATACGGATGTCATGCAACACATCCCGACGGAAAGAAAACTCACCGGCCAGTGGATAACGGAAACTGTCCATGTATTCCAGATAATCGCGATAACCAATGACTCGCTTAAACGAGCGAAGCAGCGGCGTGACCAATAACCGGGATACACGGCCATTCATCTTGCCATCGGCCACGCGCGCGTAGAATCCTTTACAGAATTCGTAGTTAAAACGGGGATTTGCTACCGGATAGATCAAGCGGGCCAGCAACTCTTTTTCATAAGTCACAATGTCACAATCGTGCAACGCCACCGATTCCGCCTTACCGGACGCCAAGGTATACCCCATGCAATACCAAACGTTACGGCCCTTGCCCATTTCACGGGGGGCCACGCCTAACTCCATCAGTTCCGCATCCAGAGCTTTCAGTCGCGGCCCATCATTCCATAACACCCGGTGATGTTGTGGCAGTTCTTTGAAGAAATTCAGCGCATGGCGATACTGGGCTTCATCGGCGCGGTCCAGACCAATCACAATTTCCGATAAATACGGCACGTCTTTCAGGTGGCCAACGATGTTCGGTAACGCATCCCCTTCCAGTTCGGAAAATAACGAAGGCAAAATCAAAGACATCGGCCGGCTTTTGGAAAACTCCATCAGCTCCTGTTCCAGGTCTTCATTGCTTCGATCCGATAAATTATGAAGCGTAGTAATAATTCCATTTTGATAAAAGTCTGCCATAACGGGCCTCAATATTTAGCAATAGATAAAAATCGGTTCAAGGTTTCACTCCACCCTTCAGGGCCACATTGTCGGCTGATAATAATGGGTTGGTGGGTGGTTAAGTTAGGTGGGTGCTTGGTGGGCGATTTGATAATGATGGGCTGATCGCTGGCCTCTAACATGGCCACGTCATTGTGGCTGTCCCCCAACGCAATGGTGAACATGGATTGATCCGGGGAGTTCGACTGATACACGGATGTTAACCATTTAAGCGCCTTGCCTTTATCGCAACCATTACTCAGGTGCAAAAAACGCCCCCCTTCAATGACCCAAATACCATGCTCTGCCAGCACCTGTTTGAACTCTGTTTTTCGCTCTTCTGTCCCTATCCACAAAATGGGTTCACTGTATTCGCGCTCGTTCGCTGATGCGGCATCCGCTTCCGATAAGCCGGTGGCTTTTACTATGTCCGTGACGCCCATTTTCGAAAAATAAGTGAACTGGTCTTTGAACCGGACAAACAGAGACTCCAACAGTTGAGTCCAATACAAACGTTTGGGAGAGAACGAACGCACCCAAAACTCGTCAACCTCCTCCACGTCCTCTGGCGGGGTCGGGAAATAGGCTTTCGGGATAAACACCGCCGCCCCATTCTCGATCACAAACGGGTGCTGATTCTTCAGATCCTGACGTAACTGAATCAACTCCGCCCGGGTTTTACTGGTAGTGGGAATCACCGGAATTTGCTGACGTTCCAATGCCTCTAACGTTGGTTCCGCCGCCTGATAACTGTAGTTGTAATGATCCAGCAAGGTGCCGTCTAAATCCGTAAACACCAGATATTGGGCCGTCATGAAACACCGTCCTTAATCAGTGAAGAAAATGCCTCGGAAAACACCATAGATTCAATCCCTCGGTTTGAGTCCAGCGCCCAAACTACATCCGAGCTGTTGGGTAAATGCACCAGCAGGTGTTCCGTCAAACGTTGATAATATTGAATAAAGCGGCTGATTTGATCGGGAGACATCACCCCCGATGCCTTCTTAGCTTCCGCTTCCGACAAAGCACCTACCAGCTTTTGTTCTTGTTCTAAACGCCATTGATACACACAATCAAAGGAAGGCGCTTTCAGCATCAGCCAGACATCCATAAACTGGTGCAACACCGGATACTGAGTTGCCAGGCATTCATTCACATAACGGCGCCAAATGCCCGCTTCGTCATCATTTGCTTCCATGGCATTCACAGGTGTCTTCAATTCGTCTTCGTGCTGAGGGGTCGCCCCCCAGCACCAACCTTCGATCAAGACCACATCCATCGCTTGTTGGGTCACTCGCCACTCGGATTCAGGAACCCGATCGTCTTGTGCTTTGTTGAATGCAGGAATGCGAATGCCTGTTTCACCATTGGCCAGTTTGGATAACACCGTCCGGGCCAATTCGGTATCGTGGGTGCCGGGCACACCGCGCGTTGCTAATAACGGATGCACCGTTCGGGCAAGCGCTGAACGTTGCGACTTTCCATAATAAAAGTCGTCTAAAGAAATACTGATGGCGTTCAGGTTGTGCGCAGAAAACCACGCGAGTAAATAACTGGCCAAGGTCGTTTTCCCTGAACCCTGACAACCATTCAAACCGATAAACAACGGACGGGACATTTGAGTTTGCTGAGCGGCAAGTGCTTCAGCCACAGGATCAAAATACCTGCGCGCATGACTTTCATAGCTATCAGGCAAGCAATACTGAAGAAGAAAGTTCTGAATGAAACCTGCCATTGCAAATACACCTCGATGAAAGTCGTCATATCTGAAATCGATATACTATCTCAGCACGATGCATACCAATCTTGGTAAGTCGCGCAGTTAAGGGTGTAAAAAGAATAGAACAAATAAAAAGAAGAGAATTTAAACGCTGTGTGCACCTAAACTAAAATAGAAATGTTATCTATTCAGTCAAGATGCACCAAAAAGAATCACGACAGAATGGTTAGTGCATTTCTTTCCCGGCCAGCTTAAAGCCGAACTGGACAAGGATCAGTGTCAGTGCACCAGCAAGCACACCAAAAATCGCAGTGCCCACGGTTTGAACCACCATCGAGCCGATGGAGATGACCGACTCGGAACTTGCCAAGCTGCCCATCATTGACTCTGCTGCATGATGCAGCCAAGCTTCACCACCAGGAATACCGTGCACCAATATCCCACCACCGACCATGAACATCGCCAACGTGCCCAAGACCGATAAAGATTTCATCAGGAATGGCGCAAACGCCAACACACCAAAACCGATAGACTCTTGAAGCTTAGTTACAACCGATTTTTCAGACGCCGCCTGAGCTTTATTGACCAGATACAAACCGGCATCGTCCAGCTTAACAATACCAGCCACCAGCCCGTAAACCCCAACGGTAATCATCACAGCCAAAGCCGAAATCGTTAACACTTGCTCTAAAAACGGCGCACTTTGAATGGCACCCAAAGAAATCACAATGATTTCTGCGGATAAAATGAAATCTGTGCGTATCGCACCTTTAATTTTTTTCTTTTCCAACGCAACCAGGTCCACTTTTTTATCCTGAATTGCTTTTAACTTTTCCTGATGGTTAGCTTCTTTTTGTTCCTTGCTCTCAAAAAACTTATGAGCCAACTTCTCTACGCCTTCAAAACACAAGAACAAACCACCTAACATCAGCAACACAATAATCAGCGCCGGTAAAAATACACTGATGACCAACGCCGCCGGCACCAAAATACACTTATTCAGAAACGAGCCTTTAGCCACCGCCCAGACCACGGGCAGTTCTCGATTGGCTTTTACGCCGGAAACCTGCTGAGCATTCAAAGCCAAATCATCGCCCAGCACACCCACCGTTTTTTTAGCCGCAACTTTCGACAAAACCGCAACATCATCCAGCAACGTTGCTATGTCATCCAACAGGGCCAATAAACTTGAAGCTGCCACAAAACCTCCTTGTATTCTCGATATCGTCTCATTCAGAGGCGTTAATGTAAGCGGAAGTCATGACAATTCATAGCCTTAAAATGTAACAAGCATAAAAAAGGCCGAGCACAAAGCTCAGCCTAATTTAGCCAATATCAGTCATACAGTGCTTAACGCCTTAGAACTTAGCACTCACCCACAACCAGGCTTTATCAGTATCGACCAGCTTCTTACCGCCATTATTTGCATCGTCTTCCGCAGAATACATCGCATACTTCACACCGGCAGAGTAGTTATCCGAAAATTTCTTGGATACCAATAAATCCAGTTCACTACCAAGATCATCCGTGTTGTCAGACGAATCATCTGCTTCAAACTCATGGTAAACAGCAGCCAGTTTAAGGCCGGCTAATTTGCCACTGACCGTCACCGACATATCCACCAAACCTTCGTTTGGCGTGCCTAAGAACTGATCCGCCCAACCGTTGAACTTATGAAGGGTTGCTAATGGTGTGGAGAAACCATAGTTACTGTCATCAGACCCTAGCACTTCGTAGCCCAGTTTAGCCGTTACACCGTTGAACACCGCCCCCGCTTCCAGGTTCATGTAATCAGCATCGGCATCTGCAGCGCCTTCTTTTTCAAAATCCTGAGTTGCGTATTCCAGGGTATATAAGGCTTTCAGGTCGGAAGACACGTCCGTTTTGCCACTGAAACGCACACCGTAAGTATCAACCGAAGTTTCATCTCTGTTGTCTTCTTCTAATAGATACGCGTAGCCCGTTACTTTACCGAACGGCGTTTGGTAAGACGCATTGATTAGATGATCTTTCGAGTCAAGGTCTGCGTCTTCACCAAAAATACGATTACGCTGTTCAAGATACGCATAATCCAGAGACAAGTTCTTCATTGGCGTGACTTTCAGGCTATAACCATCAAACGTCTGACGGTCTTGTCTCCAACCCACATGCCCGACAAAACGATGATTATCCATGGTAATCACTTGTCGGCCGACTTTGGCAGTGACCATGTCGTTCTTATATTGAAGGTAAGCCTGATCCAGTTCCGTCGTTTCCGGATCAGCAATAACCGATTTTTCGCCAGCATGATGACCGTTGGCGTCACTATAATCATCTAAACCAGCGACCACGCGGGAATCTTCAAACTCAATGCCCGCCGAAAACCCTGAAACTTCACCCGTTTTATAACCAAGACGTGAACGTAGTGTCATGCCTTTGGCGTTATCGAGGTCATTGTCTTGATCGACAAATTCGTACCTCAGTCGAAAATCAGCATAAGCCTTACCGTTGGTTAACGCTTCCGTAATTTCTGCACCGTCCACGGCGAATGCCGCCGAAGAAAAAGATGATGCAACCGCACCCGCGATAGCAAGGCTAAGTACATTTAAGCTAGCTGTTTTCATATCGAACTCCAGTAGGTGATTCCTCATCAAGGCTCACCAAATCTTGTCAATTATGGTTTGTTGGATTCGAACTCTGCGTTCCAACATGCGCCCATACTACTGCGCTGAAATTAGCCACAACTGATCTTGATCAATACTTGAGCGTTTTCATCAATCTTTTTGTTTGACGAATAAAACTGCTTTCAAATCAGTAAAATAGAACAAAATTGATCTAAAAAAGGGTCAGAGGTAATCACATGACCCAAAGGAGCGAAATCTCAAATTCGATGAATTCAAGACGTCTGAAGAGATACATAAGGCTCAGAAAAACACGCCACCGGACGCCCTATCGATTAAGCACATCGTCTTTCACGCTCAACGCGATATCAACAATCTCATTAATGTGTTCTTGAGCTACGTCCAGTTCCGTCAATGTCCCGATCAGGCATTCCGCCACGGCATCGAAATGCTCTTCTGTCAGATTCATGCGTTTGTGAACCGCCCGCATTCCCTTACCGGTGTATCGGTTTGGCCCGCCAAATGCCATCGTCAAAAAGGCTTTTTGTTTTGCCCGTTGCGCTACCATATCGACGGAATCGAAGAATGCACTGATTCGATCGTCCTTCAGAACCTTTTGATAAAAAATATCCACTGCCGCATCAACGGCCGCCTCACCTCCAATCTTTTCATACACAGACATACATTTTCCCTCATCATTGTTTAGTTGCATTCGCCTGAACAAAACAAGCTTTCATCAGAATAGGCCGCATTAGTGCATTCAAAGAAATATAAATCCGTTTTTTATTAGATAAGGTTTATAAACAATCAAAAAGATTCGAGGTGATCGAAAGGCATCGGCACAAATACCTTTCGATCTGTCGCACTAAGTTTTAGAACTTAGCACTAACCCACAACCAGGCTTTGTCTGTATCGACTTTGCCTGCAGCTGAGTCACCAGCAGAGTACATTGCGTACTTCACACCAGCGGAATAGTTGTCATTGAATTTCTTCGCGACCAACAGATCCAGTTCACTACCCAGATCATCAATGTCTGACGTTGAATCATCCGCTTCAAACTCATGGTATGCAGCCACCAGTTTTAAACCCGCCAGCTTACCGCTCACCGTTAAAGACATATCCACAAGACCTTGAGCCGGCGTACCCAGGAATTGATCCGACCAACCGTTAAATTTATGCAAGGTCGCTAATGGCGTGGAGAAACCATATGCGCCATCATCAGAGCCAAGTACTTCGTAACCTAACTTGGCAGTCACGCCTTTGAATACGGCACCGGCTTCAATGTTCATGTAATCAGCATCAGCATCTGCAGCCCCTTCTTTTTCAAAATCCTGGGTTGCGTATTCCAGGGTATAAAGCGCTTTCAGGTCTGAAGACACTTCGGTTTTACCACTGAAGCGAACACCGTAAGTATCAATAGAAGTTTCATCGCTGTTGTCTTCTTCCAGTAAATAGGCATAACCCGTTAACTTACCGAAGGGCGTCTTATAACCAATATTTAACAAATGATCTTTTGAATCCAGATCTTTTTCTTCACCAAAAATTCGATTCCGCTTGGTTAGATAAGCATAATCCGCCGTTAAACCCTTCATTGGCGTCAACTTAAAGCTATAGCCATCAAACGTTTGTCGATCTTGCCTCCAGCCCACATGTCCGACAAAACGATGATTATCCATGGTAATCACTTGGCGACCGGCTTTCGCGGTCACTAGGTCATTCTTATATTGAATGTAGCCCTGATCCAGCTCCGTCGTTTCGGGGTCAGCAATTACTGAATGTTCACCTAAATTGTGGCCATTGGTGTCGTTGTAATCATCGATGCCAGCAACTACTCGGGAATCTTCAAACTCAATGCCCGCAGAAAAACCGGATACTTCGCCCGTTTTATAACCCAGGCGCGAACGTAAGGTCATCCCTTTTGCTTTATCTATACCTAACGAGTCAGGCGTGTCCTGATCCACAAACTCATAACGCAAACGAAAATCACCATATACTGTGCCTTCTTTAAACGCAGTAGACACTTCCTCACCCAAATTTGCAGAGGCTGTCATAGGCGCAGCGAGTGCTGAAGCGATGGCTAAGCTCAGTAAATTGATGCGTGTGGTTTTCATATACTTCTCCAAGTGCTGATGTTTAAAAATTGTTAAAACTATTGTTATTAAGCCGAGCAAACCCTGCGCGCCTTCTGGGGGCACGTCTGATTTGGGTTTACTCGTTGAAATTAAGTTAAATAAGTTTCTTCGATGATAACTTTATGAGTGAAGCAGCCGTTTAAGCCGCATCTTCCGTTGTTTCCTGAGGGGTCTTCGCCACTTTAGAAATAGGTTCAACTTTGCGTTGTTTTTCATATAAGAATTTAAGGACTTCTGAACGCAAACGGTTGTATTCAGGGTCTTCTGCCAGCGCCAGTCGATGGCGAGGACGCTCCAGTTTTACATCCAGAATTTCACCAATGGTGGCCGCAGGGCCGTTGGTCATCATCACGATTCGATCAGAAAGCAGAACCGCTTCATCCACATCGTGCGTAATCATAATGACGGTGTTATTCAGTTCGTTCTGAATCTCCATTAACGAGTCTTGCATGTGCGCTCGGGTCAATGCGTCTAAGGCACCAAAGGGTTCGTCCATTAACAGCACATCTGGCTGCATGGCCAATGCACGGGCAATCCCAACGCGTTGCTTCATGCCTCCCGAAATTTCGTCCGGCCTTTTGTGCATAGCATGATCCATGTGCACCAGCTTCAAGTTGTGCTCAACCCATTCTTTGGTTTCTGCTTTGGATTTATCTTTTCCAAATACCTTCTTCACGGCAAGTTCAACGTTTTCATAGGCCGATAACCAAGGAAGCAACGAATGATTCTGGAAGACAACCGCACGCTCAGGGCCAGGCTCATTCACTTCTTTGCCATTCAGTACCACACCACCGGTCGTTGCCTGATACAAACCCGCCACCACATTCAATACGGTCGACTTACCGCAGCCGGAGTGACCAATCAAAGAAACAAACTCACCTTTGTTTATTTTCAAATCCACCCCTTTCAGTGCCGTGAACGGGCCTTTCGGAGTTGGAAATACCATGTCCATCTGGCTGATATCTAATAAAACGCTCATAGTTGTTCTCCAATATTTTTTAATGATCAATTAACGTGCTGCGCTGGCTTTATCCCAGGAAACATAACGCTGTATTTGCAACATCAAGCGATCCAATAAGAAGCCAATGAAACCAATGACAACTACTGCGGCCATAATTCGGCTTAACGAGTCTGAGCTGCCGTTTTGGAACTCATCCCAAACAAATTTTCCTAAACCTGGGTTTTGCGCCAGCATTTCTGCGGCAATCAGTACCATCCAGGCGATGCCCAAAGACAAACGCATACCGGTAAAGATCATAGGAATGGACGCAGGCAAAACAATTTTCTGAACGTGCTTGATCGCAGGTAATCTCAACACACGGCTGACATTCACCAAATCACTGTCGATGGAGGCAACACCCACCGAAGTGTTAATCACCATCGGCCACAAGCAGCACAGAGTTACGGTAATCATGGAGTTCAAAAAGGATTTAGGAATGGTAGGGTCCGGCGTTGCGTACAAAGCACTGACCACCATAGTCACCAGAGGTAGCCAAGCTAACGGCGACACTGGCTTGAAGATTTGAATGATCGGGTTTACTGCGGTATTCAGTGTTTTATTCAAGCCAACAGCAATCCCAAGCGGTATGGCGATAACAGCGGCGGCTAAGAAGCCACTTAACACGGTGACCAGACTGGTAATAATTTGATCCCAAAATGTTTCTTTACCAGTGTAAGCGCGTATTTTTGGCACATAATCCGGGTCAGCTTTCATGCGCTCGGCATTTCTGGTTTCCTGTCGCTCATAAAATGCGGTCTCTTTTTCACGGGACTCTACGTGTTCGTTGTATAGATTTCCGAACTGCTCCCAAACGGCCGAAGGCCCCGGAAATTTACCTAAAGATGTATCAATGTTTTGTGCGGCAGTAGACCACAAAAATAAAAACACCAAGATACCAGCCAAGGGAATTCCCACCAGCTGAACACTTTTTTTGATCAGCTCCTGCGCGTAACTCGGCAGTTCAATGCGCTCTTCTATTTTCTTTACTAATGATGTGGCAGACATGCTATTCACTCCTTTCTCAACCTTATATTTTTTATGAGCCAGACCACTGCAAGCAGTGGCTTGGAGGCTCTTAGCAACAATTAAAGTTTGTCGCCTTGTTTTAGACCGATTGAGAATTTATTGATGTATTCGTTTGGCTTAGTACCGTCGTAAACAATGTTATCGATGAAGTGCGTCTGTGGATCACGGAAACCGTCTTCCGTAGCGAAGTCCGGGAAATCTTTAGACATCACCAGGCCGTCTTTGATTAGAGACTTAGCCGCTTTCTCATAGATGTCCGGGCGATATACTTTCTTAGCCAGATCTTTGTACCAATCATCCGACTTGTCTTCGCTGATTTGTCCCCAGCGACGCATTTGCGTTAAATACCAGATGGCATCCGAGTAGTAAGGATAGGTTGCGTTGTAACGGAAGAACACGTTGAAATCAGGCACTGCACGCTTGTCACCTTTTTCGTATTCGAACGTTCCGGTCATGGAGTTCGCAATCACATCGTAATCAGCGCCCACGTAGTTCGACTTGGATAAAATCTTCACTGCCGCCGGGCGGTTGGCGTTGTTATTGGCATCCAGCCATTGTGCCGCACGAATCAGTGCGCGAGTTAAACGAACGGTCGTGTTCGGGTACTTTTCAGCAAACTGCTTGGTGATACCAAATACTTTCTCCGGGTTGTCTTTCCAGATTTCATAGTCGGTCACCACAGGTACACCAATGCCTTTAAATACCGCTTGCTGATTCCAAGGTTCCCCTACGCAATAGCCATAAATCGTACCGGCTTCCAACGTCGCTGGCATTTGAGGCGGAGGTGTCACGGACAACAAGGCATCCGCATCAATCTGACCGGAAATGTCCCCTTTGTGCGGCGCATAAAAACCTGGGTGAATGCCACCGGCCGCTAACCAGTAACGCAACTCGTAGTTATGGGTGGATACCGGGAATACCATGCCCATGTTGAAAGGTTTGCCTTCATCCTTGTATTTTTCAACAACAGGCTTCAGGGCATCGGCTTTAATCGGGTGAACGGGTTTGCCATCGGCTTGCTTAGGAATGTTTGGCTTCATTTGATCCCAGATTTCATTGGAAACCGTAATGCCATTCCCGTTCAGGTCCATTGAAAAGGGGGTAATAATTTCAGCTTTGGTACCAAAGCCCATGGTGGCCGCAATGGGTTGGCCCGCCAACATGTGAGCGCCATCCAGGCGGCCATCAATGACTCCGTCTAATAACACTTTCCAGTTTGCCTGTGCCTCAATGGTGACGTAAAGACCTTCATCTTCGAAATAGCCATTTTCATAAGCCACAGCAATCGGAGCCATATCCGTCAATTTAATAAAACCAAACTTCAGTTCTTCTTTTTCCGGGTAGCCCAATTTCTCAGCTTGAACTGCGGTGGCAGTCAGGCCTATACATGCAGCCATCGCTGCTAACTTGAACGGTTTAAACCACTTCTTCATGGCTAGGTCCTCGTCTACTTTTGTTATGCAAAAACTGTTAATTGTTTTTAAAATTCCAAAAAAAAGCGCCCACCAATCCATTACTTATTGAGAAGTAATGATCAGTGAGCGCCTTTGCTCATCCTCTTAATAAACGCCGTTGTTTACCGAGGAAATGTTTGTATTGCCACCTCCGTTGGCAGCAATAAATAATCTATTCGTTTACACCTTTATATAAAGCATACGGTGTGCCAACTTTTAAAAAACCTCAAAAGAAGGCTACTAATTAGTCAAATGGTTAATTTAAACCGCAATACGAGCCAAAAGTTCACCCTTAAAAACACCATGCACTTCACCTGTGCATTCACCTCTCCTTAATGTTCAGGTTTGTTCTGCCTCTTCGCCCTAAAACGACCATCACCATAACAAACCGACCCATTTAGAAGCAGCCCCGCCCGCTTAGTAAAAGACATCCCCTCACAGCGATAAAATATCCACTACCGACTCAGCCACGCTTGCCAAATTTTTGCCTTTATCCATCGACATTTTCCGCAACTTTTTATACGCCTGATCTTCCGTCAGACCTTGGTGCTCCATTAACAGGCCTTTTGCCCGATCCACCAACTTTCTGTCCGCCAGTTGAGTTTGTGCGTTTTTCAGTTCAGTCAATAACGTTTGCTGTTCTTTAAACCGAATCACCGCCACCGAAATGGTCGAACGAATGCGATGAGGATGAATTTCAGCCACCACATAGGCACTGACGCCTGAAGCCACCACTTGTTTAATCACGGACGGCGCGTCATATTCTGCAAACATAATGACCGGTTTAGGCGAGCAGGCATTCAGCTCTGTCAGTTGTTCCAACACAAACGCATTAGGCGAGTCTAAACAGAGCACCACAATTTCAGCACCGGACTGATCCACTTTGTTCACCAAGTCATTTGCCTCGTTAACACTGGCAACCACTTGATAATCATCATCTTCCAAGGCTCGCTTCAAAAAGGAGCTTTGTGCTTCTGTCATATTCACTAAAAATACTTTTGACATCGGCACCGTAACGTCTTCCTTATTTAGCCCATTAATCATGGATGTACCTTTTCCCATACTGAATATCCCATTCTTTACACCGTCAGCATTAAACACATATCAAGCCAATACAATTAAAACAATACAAATCAATAAGTTATATACAAAAACAAGTAGCAACGGAAATATTTAAGACTGTAATTGGTGCCAACTTCTTTTTAATGGCCTGAAACAGGACACAATTAAGCTCAACCAAAAATAAAAAAGCTCAACCAGAATAAAAAAAGCCCAATACAGAGTATTGGGCAAGCGGGGGAAGATGTTACCGAAGTAACAAATCAAAAACTTTTCATGTTAGAAACGGCTTATCATTTAAGCCTGAACTGCAACCTTGTCATCAGACGCTTTTACTTTATAAACATTTAACTTCACTTCTTCATCTTCAAGACACGCACCCGTTTCCAGGCAGAAGTGTTGTTTATAAATAGGCGATGCAACCACAATCTTGTCGCCCAAAGAGCCGACGATACCGCGCGAAAGTACATTCGCTTTACTGAATGGATCGTGATTATCAATCGCAAACAGGTCGTTGTTTCTGGTTCTGAACAAAGCCACTTGCTTATCATTCACCAAGGCACAAACACCGGTATCAGGAACAATGTCATCTAACTTACAAACTTCTATCCAATTGTCGCTCATGTTATGAATCTCTCTATATCTGTGTGTTTCGATTTACAGTGAAGTTACACAACTTCAGCCACAGGGATTTTCTTTTCATCTTCTGTTGCCGGGCGGATCTGACCACGCTCTTCAACAAAAACTACGTTGTTATCCTTCTCATCAGAGTTCACGAAATGACGGAAGCGCTTCAGTTTTTCAGGATCATCAATCGCTTTCTTCCACTCACATTCGTAAGTATCAACAACGTGCTGCATATCTTCTTCAAGCTCGGCACATAGCTCCAGCTTGTCATCGATGATCACACTCTTCAGATAATCCAGACCACCTTCCAGATTATCAAACCACACAGAGGTACGCTGTAGACGATCTGCGGTACGGATATAGAACATCAGGAAGCGATCTATGTACTTGATCAGAGTTTCTTTATCCAGGTCAGAAGCAATCAGATCTGCGTGACGTGGCTTCATACCACCATTACCACAAACGTATAGGTTCCAGCCGTTTTCAGTAGCGATAATTCCTACGTCTTTACCTTGTGCTTCGGCACACTCACGAGTACAACCAGAAACCGCGAACTTAATCTTATGAGGTGAACGCAGACCCTTATAACGATTCTCAACCTCAACCGCTAAGCCCACACTGTCATCAACACCGTAACGACACCAGGTACTACCTACGCATGACTTCACCGTACGAAGAGACTTTCCGTATGCATGGCCTGTTTCAAAGCCTGCATCCACCAAACGACGCCAGATCTCAGGAAGCTCTTCAGCACGAGCACCGAACAAGTCAATACGCTGGCCACCGGTAACTTTGGTATACAGGTTGTAATCTTTAGCCACCTGACCAAGAACGATCAGTTTCTCAGGTGTTACTTCACCACCGGCCATACGAGGAACGATTGAGTAAGTACCGTCCTTCTGTAGGTTCGCCATGTAGTAATCGTTAGTGTCTTGCAGCGGATGAATGTCTGCATCCATCACGTGCTCGTTCCATACGGAAGCCAGGATAGAACCCACCGTTGGCTTACAGATGTCACAACCGTGACCTTTACCGTGCTTTTCTAACAATTCGTAGAATGTCTTAATTTTTTCTACTTTAATGATGTGGAAAAGCTCTTGACGGGTATACGCAAAGTGCTCACAGATGTCGGTGTTTACTTCCACACCCAGCTTTTCAAGCTCACTGTTCATCACCTGAGTAACCAAAGCGGCACAACCACCACAACCTGTCGCGGCCTGTGTTGCATCCTTAACTTCGCCGATGGTCTGAGCACCGTTCTGAACACTGCAACAGATCGCGCCTTTACTCACGTCATAACAAGAACAAATCTGAGCCGTATCAGGCAATGCATCCGGGCCAAGACCCGCTGGTGCTGCACCGTCACGGTTCGGAAGAATCAAACCGTCCGGATGTTCAGGAAGGTCAATACCGTTTAATGCGTATTGAAGCAAAGTACCGTAGTCTTCAGCTTCGCCCACCAACACAGCACCCAATAACTTGGTTTTGTCTTCGCTGACAATAATGCGCTTATACACTTCAGCAGGTTCATCAACGTAGGTATAACTGTGGCTGCCTGGGGTACGGCCCAAAGAGTCACCGATACTTGCCACGTCAACGCCCATCAATTTCAGCTTGGTGGACATATCTGCACCGGTAAATGCGTTTTCTGTCTCACCGCTGGTAACGATGTGATCGTGCGCAACCTGCGCCATTTGATAACCCGGTGCAACCAAACCAAAGATCTGATTATTCCAAAGCGCACACTCACCGATGGCATAAATATCTTCATTGGAAGTCTGGCACTGATTGTTCACCAGAATTCCGCCACGAGGGCCAATTTCAAGACCTGTTTTTCTGGCCAGCTCGTCTTGAGGACGAATACCCGCCGAGAATAAAATCATATCTGTTTCTAGCGACTCACCGTCCGCAAACTCCATGCGATAACGCGCATTCTCACCGTCTGCAATGTTTACGGTATTCTTTGAGCAGTGAACCTGAACACCCAGGTTTTCAATTTTGTGCTTCAACATTGCGCCGCCGCCAACGTCTAACTGAACGTCCATCAGACGATCAGAGAACTGAACAACGTGCGCCTGAAGATCCAGATCATGCAATGCTTTCGCCGCTTCCAGCCCCAGCAAACCACCACCAACAACCACGCCGGTCTTGGAGCCTTTTGCTGAAGCCTTAATTGCTTCTAAATCTTCAATGGTACGATAAACCAAACAATGCTCTTTATCGTGACCAGGAATTGGGGGAACGAACGGGAAAGAACCTGTTGCAAGCACCAGCTTGTCATAAGCAACGCGTAAACCGCTTGCGCTGATAACTTCTTTTGCATCCAGATCAATATCAACGATTTTCTCATCAATATGAATTTCTACACCGTTTTCTTCGTAGTAGCCAACAGGAGCCATTAATAGGTCGTCAGCGGAGCGTCCTGCAAAGTATTCCGTAAGATGTACACGATCATACGCTTGACGAGGTTCTTCAGAGAACGTCACCAACTGATATTGATCACGTGACTCACCATTTAGAACATTGTCGATAAATTTATGACCAACCATACCATTACCGACAATTACTATTCTTTGCTTACTCATGGTAACTCTTCCCAATACATGTTTAATTCTATTACCCAGAGAAAGCAGTTAGTGTGCCAACTTAAATTTTATTTTTTTATTACATAAAAATCATAATGTTACACGACAAATAAGAACCATTCTTTTTAATATCAAAACCCCACGAAAAATAAGTGCACCAAAAAAAACCACGAATACACAATCAATCTCCCAAAATGATGCAACCTGAAAGTGCATTAAGAAAACAGGTCATTTTTGTATTAGTACAGTGCAAAAAAAGCACCCGGATGGACAGAATTTCAGAATTGCCCCAACTCTTTGCAAGATTTAAGCGGATCTCAATCACTCATCGAAAGAAGACAGCGATATCCTAATTATTCAAAGACTTAAGCAAGCCAGTATTGCTAGAATGAAGGGCAAGCAGATTGTAGGAAGAAGCCATGTCATTAGGTCAGTTCTTTAAACGTTTCACCAAAAAAAACACGTCCTCCCAATACCCGGAAGACCTTCTTTCTGAAAAAGATATTCACCATTTAAATAACACGTTCAGCATTGCGCTTCGTAAATGTGAAAGCGACCCTCAGCAATTATTTAACTTGTCCAAACAGTATTCAGAGCAAGGGGCGCCCCTTGCGCTCTATCACCTTGGCCATTTTTATGAGCAGGGCGATGGCCAGCAACAGTACCCGGAGTTAGCAGCTGAGTGTTTTTGGCGCGCAGGCAAACAAGACTTACCCGAAGCCCAGTACAGCCTGGCATTGCTTTATGCACAGGGAACCCTGGGCAAAGTGGATTTGGTCTCAGCGTTCTATTGGTTTTCTGAAGCCGCCAAATTAGGACTCAGCGCAGCCCAATTTAACCTGGCCACGTTTTATGAAGACGGGCTGGGTTGTGTTGAAGATAAAAGCCTTGCCTTTCAACTCTACCAACAAGCTGCAGACGCAGGCTTTACCAAAGCCTGGCATAATTTAGGCGTCATGTATTATTCCGGCAACGGCGTAGAACAAAACAAACCTCTTGCTTACGCCTGGACATTGTTAGCCGCCAAAGCAAACGTTCAGGAAGCCAAAGATGCCGAGCCAATTATGACGGCAGAACTGACGAATGAGGAGCTGGTTGAGGGCAAGGAACAACTTGAGCTGCTTATCAACAAACATCAAAACCAGCTGCCAACCGATGATTTTTACCAAGCTTAAAGTGATTTAAGAACCGCACTCAATAAAAAACCCAGCACTCAGGCTGGGTTTTTTATTTCATTTTATTTCACTGCAAGCTTAATGCAAATCAGCAATCACACCCACTTGCGGCATTTCCGCCAAGCCAATGTCCCTCGCATGTTGCTCAAACCCTTTGTTCTTCCAGAAAAACGCACCCGGCATCGTCGTTGGAATCACAAGAATGTAGAACAAGGCACGGCCCATCAGTAATGCAACCGTTATGGCCAATGATGCTAAAGCTGCAATCACAACACTGGTCGCGTTATCGCCAGCAAACACTGCCAACAGAGTCATAACCACAGCGCCAACACCTACCAGTACATTACGCAAAAGGTAGGTTTTACCAAACGTGGTCCACTGAATGTAATGAGCTGCTGCACCTTCACCACTTTCAGTGTTGAGGTAACGCGCATGCGCAACCAAACCAATACCTTCAGCCACCAGCCCAATCGCCGACAACGCAGCAAGCATCGGCAACATAACCTCAACCGACTGACCGTTAATTAACATCGCCGGAATAACAAAAACTCCCAACAACACAGCACCTAAGCTGAACATCGTACCAAAAAAGGACGTTAACACCTGCCAATGATTCCAGAAAGGACGCGCCTTAATCCGATAAATGCAGTGCATGAAGTACAAACCAATCAGGCCCGAAATCAAAGCAAACACCGCAAAACAAGTGCTGATTAAGTCAATGATGGACAGCTCCAGCCAGCGGTTCACTAACTCAAAGAAAGTGAAGCCTGCTAAACCCGCAAAGAACATGGCAATACCAAGCGCTTCTCGGCTCAGCGGCGAACTCTGTAAGTTATTAAAACCACGGTAGAATCGCAACGGCTTACCCAAGTGCAAAGTAGAGAGCACCAGAACTAAGGCCTGCAAACCAATCATGCTAAACAACAGTGGGAAATACACAGAGCTTTGCTGAATCGCCTCTATGGACTCCACACCCATCATGGAACCAACAAACAACATTAAGAATGCGCCCAGAATGGCCTGTGTTGATAGCGTAAATATCACCAGCGGGTTTTCACGGGAGCTAAGGCGAGATAAGTTCCAGAAACGGTCCTTACCTGCTTTTTCATCCACCACCGAGCGGAATGAGCCGTCTTCCTCTTTGCGATATTTAATCGGCATCGAGTCGGTACGCTCCATCTCTTCCGGCATAGTACGGGTTTGCTGGAAACGAATGTTTGGCTGAGTAATCGAAGTATCCGGGAAGCCAGGAATTTCTGTTTTAATTTGATCCCGGTTTTCCGGCGTATTTTCCACTACACCAAAGTTCAACGCGTTGCCTAAACAAGCCGACACACAAGCAGGCTTTAAGCCCACTTCCAAACGGTCAACGCACATATTACATTTGGACACTCGACCTTTGATCGGGTCCAGCTGCGGCGCATTGTAAGGACACACCCAAGTACAGTAGCCACAACCAAAACAGGTTTCCGGGTCCTGCAGAACAGCGCCATATTCACTGTGTTTGGTATAGGCTTTGGTTGGACACCCTTTCAGACACACAGGATTATCACAGTGGTTACACGCCATTGAAATATTCAAACGCTTGTAGTCCGGATAAGTCCCGCCCTCCACATAACCCACCGAACGGAAGGCAATGTGCGCCGGATTCTCATTCTTTTCACTGCAAGCCGCTTCACAAGCATGGCAACCGATGCAGTTATCTGCAGTAAAATGGAAACCGTGTTGCTTATTACGGTTTGGGTTCGTTCCGACCTCAGGGTTACCATTAATAAATAACGACGACCCCGGCGAGCCGGTACTGTTCGACCATTTTAATAAATCAATCTTTTCACCATAACGGTTTTCTTCACTGACCGTTATGTCTTTCAGCTTCGCGTAATCTTGTTCGCCCTGACGAACCTCAAAAATCGGACGTTCTGTCGGGTCTAAATCCGAATTATCGGTACCAATTTGATCCAGACGATCACGGAGCTTATACCAAGCACTCATCAACATTTTCTAGCCCCTCTTAATACGTTCTGCGTTCAGCATTCAATTCGCCAGCTAATTGCTGATCTACTTTTTCAATTCTTACTGCACATTGTTTAAATGCAGGTTGTCTTGAATGCGGGTCCAACAAGCCAAGAGATACACGATTGACACAATCGTGGAAATGAAACGGAATAAACACCATGTTTCTTGGTACTCGCTGAGTCAGCTGAACCATAACCACCGCATCACCACGACGGCTGACCAAACGGACATACGATTGATGTGCAACCCCCAGTTCACGAGCCGCATCCGGATTCATTTCCATGTAAGGTGTCGGGCTGAATTTATTCAGATTCCCCAACTTGCCGGTACGAGTTCGCGTATGGAAATGCTCAACCACCCTGCCCGAGTTCATCCAGAACGGGTAGTCATCGTCCGGTACTTCGTTATTATTAATGAAAGGCAGTGGAATCAGGTTCGCTTTGCCGTCAGGCGTTTGGAACACACCATCGCTGTACAAACGCGGGTTTCCTTTGGCAACTGCGTCATCCTGATGATCATCTTCACGATACGGCCATTGAATACCACGCGACTTCTCAATCAAATCGTGGGTCATTCCTGAAATATCCAAGGTACGTTTATCGCCTTTGGATAGCTGCTTCATTTCTTCAAACGCACCTTCCGGGGTTTCCGGAAAGTGAATTTTTTGCCCGTTCGGGAATCGTTTTGCTAACTCTTTGAAAATCCAGAAATCAGGTTTGGTGTTACCTTTTGGCTTAACTACCTGACGAACGATATTGACGCGACGTTCGGTATTGGTGAAACAGCCTTCTTTCTCCGCCCAGACAGCAGCAGGTAGGAACATATGCGCGTACTGAGTGGTTTCCACATCCGCATAAGCGTCCTGAATCACTAGGAAATCAAGTTTTTCCAATGTCTTACGAATACGAGCGGTATTCGGCATGGAAGTCATCGGGTTGGTCGCAACCAACCATAAGCCTTTAATTTGTCCGGTTTCAATGGCCGGGAAAATATCTGTTTCGGTCAAGCCACGCTTTTTAGGGAAAAACTCTTCATCAATGCCCCAGAACTCCGCTATTTCTTTACGGTGCTCAGGCTTCTCTAACGCACGATAACCAGGAAGGCCGGAACAAGATGACCATTCGCGTGTACCCATCGCATTACACTGACCAGTAATAGACAAGCTGGTACCACCCGGCTTACCAATGTTTCCTGTGATCAGGTTCAGGCTATTAATCCCTACCACACCGTCAGAACCATGCGTACTTTGGTTGATGCCCATAGTCCAGATCGACATCGCCGCGCCCGCTTTAGCGTACAAACGAGCCACATTACGGATGGTATCTTCATCAATGCCACAGATCTTCGACGCCGTAATCGGATCATAATCCTTTACACAAGCTTCGACTTCTTCTATGCCCTTTGTGTGTGCATTTATGTATTCGCGATCTTCCAGGCCTTCCGCCAAAATAACATGCATCAAACTGTTCATCAGCACCAAGTCGGTGCCAGGCGTAATAGGCAGGTGCATATCGGCAAACTGAGCCAGCATGGTTACCCGAGGGTCAACCACGATCAGTGGGAACTTTCGTTTCTCCAACGCTTCTTTCAAACGCCAGTAGATAATAGGGTGCTGCTCCGGCAGGTTTGAGCCCCAGGCAATCAAACATTCCGTATGCTCAAAATCGTCGTAACAACCCGGAGGGCCATCAGACCCGAACGAACGCTTATAGCCGGACACTGCAGAAGCCATACACAGCGTGGTATTACCATCGTAGTTGTTAGAACCGATACAACCGCGCGCCAACTTACCCAGAGTATAAAACTCTTCTGTTAATAACTGCCCGGTCGAAATGATGGCGAAGCTGTCTTTACCATGCTCTTGCTGAATTCGCTGGATTTCCGCGCCCATATGATCAAGCGCAGAATCCCAATCCGTTTCTTTGAAATCTTCTTCGTAAGGCTTGCTTCGGATCAGAGGGTTATCACCCCGGCCTGCAGCCTTAAACAACTCGTGCTCAAAAATACCTTTAATGCATAGCTTGCCACGGTTCACATCAGCATCCGCAACCCCTTGGGTTGCCACTGCATTACCATCTTCATCCAGGCCAACGTTAATAGAGCAACCTGTCGAGCAATAACCACAGGTTGTATATTTCCACTCTTTAACCTGTTTATCGGCTATTCGAATGGGGTTTCTGTCTTTACGACCAAAAAGCATGGGTTGACGCTCCTCAAAACAACTCGCACCATATTAATGCAGCAAATTCCAAGCACCCTCCGAATTCGCACCAGCACTAAGCATTCATCAATATAAGTTATTGTTTTTTATATATTTTAAATAATCACTGGTCTGTAAATGCAATATACGAGCCACTTTTACAACAACGATAAATATCACGCACAAAAAAAGACCAGCGCGATGCTGGTCTTTTTTGTGGTGTTATCAGAGGATCAATGAACACTGATCATTTGAACTTCACCATTTTCATCCACTTCTGCAATTTCACCTTTAGGCTCTTTCATAAAGAACAAGGTTACAAAGCCTAGAACAGCCGTCGCAGCAATCACCATGAAAAATGTTTGATATTCCACCATAGAAAGAATCGTTAGGTAGAAAACCGCACCCACATTACCGTAAGCGCCTGTCATTCCTGCAATCTGACCTGTCAAACGACGCTTGATTAACGGAACAGCAGCAAATACCGCACCTTCACCCGCCTGAACAAAGAATGAACACGCCATTGCCGCAATGATAGCAACAACCAAAGGCCAGCTTGAGTCAATCAAAGACATCACTGCATAACCCACGGCCAAACCAGCGGTTAAAATCAACAGTGTTTTCTTACGGCCGAACTTATCAGAAATCAAACCACCACCAGGGCGAGACATAAGATTCATAAAGGCGTATGCAGACGCTACCAAACCAGCCTGAACCATAGATAGCTCAAACGTTTCAGCAAAAAACAACGGCAACATAGAAACAACGGCCAATTCAGAACCAAACGTTGCAAAATAAAGGATGTTTAATACTGCAACTTGCTTGAACTGATAACGATGAATTTCAGGGACTTCTTCAGAAAAAACGTGCTTGTTTACTTTCCAAACCTTTGACGAATCGAATATATAAAGTGCAGCCAAGCCAACGTAGATTCCATTTGCAGCAACTTCTGACAACATGCTTACTCCGTTTGGAGACAGCTTCCAAGTAAGAAGTGCCAAAGCGGCATACATAGGGATCTTCATAATCAATAGCAAGAAGAAATCACCTTTAGATGTCACTTCCATTGCTGAGTTATTTTTTGGCTTAAAGTAAGTAGAACCTTTTGGCGTATCACGAACGTTGGCATACCAGATAAAACTGAACACCAAAGATAACAGACCAGTCATACCAATCGCGTATCTCCAACCATCTTCACCGCCGAAGATCAAAGCAATCGCAGGCAAACTCATGGCACCCGCTGCTGAACCGAAGTTCCCCCAACCGCCGTACACGCCTTCTGCAGTACCTAACTGTTTCGCCGGGAACCACTCAGAGACCATACGAATCCCCACAACAAAGCCGGCACCCACAAAGCCCAGAAGGAAACGAGCGATGGCTGCTTGCTCAAAGTCCTGTGCAAGAGCAAACATGAAACACGGGATACTGCCCAAGAAAAGAATCGAGGAGTAAACAATACGAGGACCGTATTTGTCAGTCAGCATGCCTATGATGACACGAGCAGGGATGGTCAAAGCAACATTCAGAATAAGAAGCGTTTTAAACTGAGCCACAGTTAAACCTAGGCTCTCAGAAATTACGCCACCCAAAGGTGCGTGGTTAAACCAAACATAAAAAGTCAGGAAGAAAGCCATCCAGCTCATATGCAGAATTTTCATTTTCCCTGAAAATGAAAACAGATTGAATTTATCAGTAGCACTCATAACGAGATCCTTACTAAGTTTAAAGTTTTGTTACCCCTACTTAGCAAGGTAGATACCTAATCACAATTTTATCTTTAATATCATTAACTTAATTGCTTATTTTTATTCTTAAAGCACAATCTAGAGATAAAGTGCACTATAGAAATGCTCGATTACCATAGCGGTGCACCCATAAATGCGTAATAACGGTGCACAATGGAGTAAATTATCAAAAAGCGTCCATCGGAGCGATGGATTGAGCGTATAACATCAACTCTTCCAACAAAAACTGTGCATCCGCTTTATCTGGAAACATAGTAAATGCTTCATTTAGCAGCTGAGGGTAAGTCGACAAACACCGTGGCGCACCATAACCTTGCTCCATAACCGAACGATACTTGTGTTGCTCCCACTGGACGCGCTCTTCATCATTAAGCGCCTCAGGAAAGTTCCTGGCTCTGCACCGAAATAGCAACTCTGCCGCTCTGCCATCCTGAAAAGCAAAAGCGTGAGGGTCCAATTGACCGATGTCCGATTTGCCAATGTAATCCATTGCTTCTTTGTCTTTACGCGGGAAAAAACCACTGTAAAGCATGCAGTCCACATCTTTTTCTTCTTTCCCGTTGAAAGCAAACACCTCGTTCAGCATCGGAATCAGGTGAGACTTGGACTGCCACTTCTTCCAATTAACCCGACATAAGGGTAAATCATGCCCCCATCGTTGAGCCAAAGGTTCCGTCAACATTTTTGCGGAAACCACCATCGGCGATTTATTCGCATGAATTGTTTTAAATGGAATGCGAGGGACGTCGCCAAGTTCATCTTTAGACTTGAACACCCGATCCTGAATTTGTTGTACAGACAATCCTTCGAGTTCATCCGGGTCAAACGATAAATCAATGGAGTGCACTGCATTGCTATTCGTCCCATCGACGCACAAAGGCAGAACCAATGCCATACAGCCACGGTCAGCACCAAACATGGAAGAAATATGCAGCACGGGTTTATTGCTGCCTACATTTAAGGTGTCCAATACTTCCTTTTTATTTCTCAGTGAGAACGCATAATCGAACAGCTTTGGCGCTTTCTCTTTAATAAGTTTGGCAATCGCGATCGTCGCATACACATCCGACAATGCATCGTGCGCATTTTCATGACCAATTCCGTTTGCAACGGTTAACTCTTCAAGCCGGAAACTGGTCGTGCCGTCTTCCTTTTTAGGCCATCGAATTCCGTCGGGTCTTAGTGCGTGCGTTAAACGAACGACATCAATTAAATCCCAACGGCTGTTACCGTTTTTGTATTCCCGAGCGTATGGGTCTATGAAGTTTTTATAAAATAAATTACGGGTAAATTCATCGTCAAATCGAATACTGTTATAACCGACGACACAAGTGCCTGATTGCGAGAAACGTTCATTGATTCGTCGGGCGAATTCGACTTCGTTATACCCTTCCCGGTTGGCTTGCTGAGGCGTGATCCCAGTCACCAAACAAGCCACTGGGTCAGGCAGGTAATCTTCAGCCTGACGGCAATAAAACATATCAGGCTCGCCAATAATGTTTAAATCTGCATCTGTTCTGATACCAGCAAACTGTGAGATTCGATCCACTTTGGAGTCCGCACCAAAGGTTTCGAAATCATACCAATAGTAAGTTCCCTGATATTGCATGCAATTGCCCTGTTGTCATGGATAAATAAGCCGAAATGGTATGTGTTTACCCTGCGATAGGTCAATGCTTGTCAGCGAATCCGTACAAATGCTTGACTACTTTCATGAAAATGATAGTGTACTAGTACATGAATACAGACATTTACATCCGCGAACTGGTCGAGCACTTACTAAAAGCCAATGACACTGAAGCCATGAACCAAACGCTTCAGGGATTGTTAACGCCTTCTGAGCTCAGTGAAATAAGCAAACGCCTGCAGATATTTAAGCTGCTGGAAGCCGGTATGCCACAAAGACAAATAGCAGAAACGCTGGGCGTGGGTATAGCAACAGTGACACGCGGATCACGCGCATTAAAAGACAAATAGGTTAGGTATGTATAAAAAGCCTGCAAAAATAGAACTGCCAAGAAAACCTCACTACATCACCATTGGTGCCGATTGTGATTTCTTTGGATTGTTCAAAAAGATTGAAAAGAAATACGACAATTGCTTTTATCTGGAATCCCTTGGCGAAGACAGCCATATTGCACGCCACTCCATCATAGGTTTTGATCCGGAACAGCTCTTTTACGCCAACGACACGACTCTCACCATCGAAGCGCGTGACGGTTCACGAGAAGAATATCAGAGTGATAACCCTTATTACTTATTAAGAGATATCGTGCCTCAGGACGTTATTTCCCGTAAGTATGCAGGGGGTCTTACCGGATATCTCGGCTACGACAGCATGAACTACTTTGAATCATCGTTGAAGTTACAAAGCAGTGAGATGTTCGACGCTTTTCGTTTTGGTCTTTTTAAAGACGGATTAATTCTCGATAAAATGACCGGCGAAGTAATTTATTTCTACTATACAGACAGCCGCCTTGAACTGGTCAAAGAATTAATTGCTGCCGAGATACCTGAAAACGGAGCACTGACAGTAACGCCAACCGGCGAGACAATGACCAAAGAAGAACACAAGGCAGCGGTGCTTAAAGTAAAACAAGACATCATTGACGGTAAGATATTCCAAACCGAAGTTGGCTTTAAGAAACGTTTCAAATTGAGCGGCGACGCCATCAATATTTATCAGCAACTCAGAGAAATAAACCCTTCTCCCCAGATGTATTACGTAAAATTTGGTGAGCAGCGCCTTATTGGTGCAAGTCCGGAGCTCCTGTTCCGTTTACGGCAGGGTGAAATGGAAACCTTCCCACTGGCAGGTACCACCTTACGAGGCAAGACACCTCAGGAAGATACCGCGCTGGCCAGAACGCTGCTCAACGACCCGAAAGAAATTGCCGAACATAATATGATCGTAGATCTGCACCGTAATGACATTGGCCGGGTTGCCCAATTTGGAACAGTAAAAGTTCGCAGCCTGATGGACATCAAACGCTTCAGCCATGTTCAGCACATAGCCAGTGAAATCGTCGGTATCATTTCAGACAAAGAAGACATGTTTTCAGCGCTCGCAAGTAATTTCCCGGCAGGTACTTTAACCGGTGCGCCCAAAATTGAAGCAATGAAAATCATTGATGACTTGGAAAACGATGGCCGCGGCCCATACGGCGGAGCAGTCGGTCACTTCTCCTTTAATGGAGACTGCACGTTTGCCATCCCCATTCGAACTGTGTTTGCCAATGGAGAAGATGCGTACGTTCAGACCTGCGGCGGAAATGTTTACGACTCTAACCCGGAAGACGAGTACGAAGAAATTCGTCGCAAATTCGCAGGCACAAAGAAAGTACTGGATAAATTTTTACCCCAAGGTCAGGAGCCAGCTTAATGAACGTTTACATCATCGATAATTATGACTCCTTTACCTACAACCTCTATCAGTTCATCGGAGAAATTCTCACCACAGAAAAAAATCAGGGAAACATCGCTGATTTTCAAATCACCGTAAAACGTAATGACCAAGTAACGTTAGAAGAGCTTCGACAAGCCAACCCGGATCGAATCATCATTTCACCAGGGCCAGGCTCACCAGACGATGAAAAGTACTTCGGTGTATGCGCTCAGGTTATTAAAGAGTTCGGCCCAAAAACGCCTCTGTTAGGCGTTTGTCTTGGCATGCAAGGCATTGTTCACGTCTTTGGCGGTAAAGTGGTTAAAGCGCCGTTACCTATGCACGGTAAAATCAGCCCTATTACGCATGACAATCAAGGCATCTTTAAGGACATTCCCGACCAGCTGGAAGTCATGCGCTACCACTCTTTAATGGCAGAAGCGTCGACCTTTCCGAATTGCTTACACTTAACCTCGGTGGTGGGTGACTTAAAGGTGGAAGAATTCTCTGACGTTGTCAGCTACGAGGCTGAACGAGATTTCGAAATCATGGCGATCCAACACAACGAATTCCCAATCTATGGCATACAGTTTCACCCTGAATCATTTGCCACCGAAGGTGGGAAAGAACTGATCAAGAACTTCCTTTTTATTTAGTCGCTGACCTCAACCTACCCAAGGTTTGATACCTTGGGTAGGCACCTCAAATCAACGCTATTTCTCAAATAGATCAGCACTCCAGCCCCTGACCAAATTACTTACTTCCTGAGTCACTTTATTCCAAATTCACTTTCTTCCAAATAAAAATCATATACCTGATCAACGTATCCCTTCACCATCAAACGTTTAACCAGTGCATCATAACCACGCATCACTCGTTCTTTATTGGGATGCTTAGACTTCTTTACAAACGCATTAAAGTAAGGCCTCGCTACTAATGGTTTAGGCAAATACACAATACGGATCTTCAGCCCTCGGTGTTTAAGTTCATAAAGCGTTTCCACAGTATTCAACGGTGCAAGATCAATTCGAGACCTCAACATATTCAACAACAATGTGTGTTTGCTTACAGGCCAAATGTTTAAACCTGCCCCCCAGAACTCAGGCGTATAAGCCCACCCGTTCACAGCACCAATGACTGCACCGGAAAGATCCGACAATTGCTCAAAACGAAACTTGGAATAATTATCTTGATGTACAAAGAAGTGCCAGGAAACAGTTTTATAAGACTGACTGGGGTAGATTAAATAATTGGTTCTGGAATCCTTAAAGGAAAAGCTCATCACCATATCAAGGCGACCCAGTTCTGCTTCTCTGATAATTCGAGCACCCGATTCAATGAGTTGAATCTCATAATCCACCCCCAGTTGCTCCATGATATGAGCAACGATATCAACATCAATGCCTTCAATACCACCTTCAAGATCCGACTTAGATCTCATTTTAAACGGGGGCTCAGGAGTACCAGCAATGATGAAAGGAGAAGCCTGAATGGCCAAACTTAATGGCATGACAGCAAAAAACAATAACAAGTTCATCGCAATTACGGATAAACAACAAGGCTGTTTGGACGGCTTTAGACGACACACGTATGAACAGAGCCACTCTGACGAAGGGTTACAATCAGTATAGCAGGCAATAAAAAACCCCGATGCGTTAGCATCAGGGTTTTGTGTGCTCTTTCGAGCGAATAAGGCGCTTGACGATGACCTACTCTCACATGGGGAGACCCCACACTACCATCGGCGCGGACCGGTTTCACTTCTGAGTTCGGAATGGGATC
>NZ_BAABBN010000014.1:0-1381 GCF_039537985.1 Litoribacillus peritrichatus | reverse complement strand
TCTGTTAAATAAAAATTAAAAATAATAATCAGGAGTTCTTCCATGAAAGGTTTCAAAAAGCTGGCTCTAGTAGCTGCAATCGCTGCCCCATTAACTTCCGTTCACGCACTTGAGTCTTTGGATGATTCAGTACTGTCAGGCATGACCGGTCAGTCTGGTGTGTCTATCGATCTTAAAGCACGTGTTTTGATCGACGAAGTGGTTTATACCGATACAGCGCACCAAGTGGGTGTTGATGGTAACGGCGACCCAATCTTTGCTGACGGTGGCCAGATTGCGTTTGGTGCGATCAAGTTTGGTGGTGCTTCTGTAGGTACAGCGGGTTCTGCAAACGAATTCCTGGATGACGTAAAAATCGACATCGACGTAACTGAAACTGGCGACCTTAAAATTCACTTGGGTACGCAAGACTTGATCGGCTTCCTTCAGGGAACTCAGGAAATCGACTTCGGTTTGACGTTGGGTGATTCTGCAAACGGTGTTGCAGGTATGCAGCTACGTAGCGCGGACGGTGCAGTTGCAACGAACGTATTGGGTGACGTATCTCTTTCTGGTGTGTTGGGTCCGGTTGACGTTGTTATCTCTAATGACGGCGCAGGCACAACAAGTGGTCTGATCAACATGTCTGGTTACTTCGCAGTAGACCAAGGTTCTGTGGATATTCCAGTCGCGGGCGTTGGTATCTCTAACTTGAAGATTTATCAAAACGCAAATGCGGGTGCATTGGGTGCAGCAGGTGTTGCGCAAGGTGGCTTTGCATACTTTGATGTAACAGTTGATACTGTGGATACAGCGTATAACCTTGCAAGCCCAGCAGATATTGCTGGTACAGCAACTACTGTGGTTGTTGAAGATGCATTGAGCTTGGCAGTGAACAGCTTCAACGTTGATATCGATATGGACGTAGCGATCGGTACTTCAACTGCAACGGGTGCGCTTGCTGGATTGGTGACTAGCTCAATCGGTAACGTACATCTAGAGAACTTGGACGTGTCTGGTACAACTTTGACTGTATACGGTCACTAATACCTAAGACTCTCCGAGTTAAAAAAACCGCCTTCGGGCGGTTTTTTTGTGGGTGTTACTTTTTGAGGTTGGTTGAGTGTTTTTGTTACGGTTTTTTGTCTTTTTTTGAGTGTTAGTGGGTGTGGGTGGTCTGTTTCAGGGTAACCTAAACTAAAGGTGGGTTTTGAGTGTGTGGAATGAGCGCGGTTTCTTTGCTTATTGTTGGGTATTCTGGAACGAATAGTTCGTTATAGTGGATCTATGAGTTAAAACGGCTCTGTTAAATAAAAATTAAAAATAATAATCAGGAGTTCTTCCATGAAAGGTTTCAAAAAGCTGGCTCTAGTAGCTGCAATCGCTGCCCCATTAACTTCCG
>NZ_BAABBN010000013.1:0-632 GCF_039537985.1 Litoribacillus peritrichatus | reverse complement strand
TTGAAAAACACTTCCGTTTGGTGGAGCTATGCGGGATCGAACCGCAGACCTCCTGCGTGCAAGGCAGGCGCTCTCCCAGCTGAGCTATAGCCCCAGTGCTACCCTAATACGAGGTAAACAACTGATATTTTTTCTTAGGCAAGGCAAGTTGTGAGGAAGTTTAGTACCACTAAACGACGAACAACTTAACGACGCATAAGGAAAAATTGGTAGGCTTGGGCAGATTTGAACTGCCGACCTCACCCTTATCAGGGGTGCGCTCTAACCAACTGAGCTACAAGCCTTCATACTCGCTTATTCTTTGTAAATCTTTGTTGCTTTCGTCTTCGTGTCAGTCACATATAAAACATATGCTCCTTAACTCATCCTCAAGCGCCTCGATTTCCTTTGAATAATCTTCGTATTATTACTTGCAAGGTTTCTGTTCATTCTTTCGAATGATCAGACAATAACCAAGGCTTGAATAAGCCTAAATTACGCTCTCTCTAATTCTTTGTTCAGATAATTCGTTGTGGACACTCAACTGAGCGCTAAGGCTCTTTCGTTTAAGGAGGTGATCCAGCCCCAGGTTCCCCTAGGGCTACCTTGTTACGACTTCACCCCAGTCATGAATCACAAAGTGGTAACCGCCC
>NZ_BAABBN010000012.1:625111-625324 GCF_039537985.1 Litoribacillus peritrichatus | reverse complement strand
ATATTGGTGGTCACCGGGACCCGGTTGGTTAAACACCCCGGGGCGACCAATGATGTGGACTTAACCAAATTGACCATTTCAGGGGAAGCCAGTGGCACCCGCATCTTAACGACCACCAACGTTGAAATTACCGATGAAACCAGTTTCAGTGTCACCTTAAACAGTGCCGATAAAACCGCCGTGAATGCACTGTTAAACGTCAATGGCACTCAG
>NZ_BAABBN010000012.1:622988-625101 GCF_039537985.1 Litoribacillus peritrichatus | reverse complement strand
GATGGCGGGGGCGGCAACCAGCAATAACATTGTGGATGCGACCGGCAATGGCATCACAGTCAGTAATGTGCCTGCACCGACCATCACTTCCGCGACCTACCATTTTGGCACCGGTGTTTTGACGGTGACCGGGGTGGATTTTGAAAGCAAATCCGGCGGGGCGAATGACGTAAGTGTCAGCAAGTTAACCCTGAAAGGGGAAGGGAACGCCACTTATACCCTGACCACCTCGGACGTTGAAATCACCAACGCCACCTCCTTCTCTGTGACGCTGAACGCCACCGATAAGCTCAATGTGAATGGCTTACTCAATAAAGATGGCACACAGGCGGACGATGCCACTGTCTTTAACCTCGCAGCGGCCGATGACTTTATGGCCAATGTCACGGCAGGCGATACCTCGGATGCAACCAATGGGGTGACGGTCAGTGCTCAGGCCGACCCGACCATAACTTCCGCAACGTACGACTTCGGTACCGGTGCTTTGGTGGTTACTGGCACCAACTTCAGCCAAGTGGCAGGGGCGACCAATGACGTTGATCCGACCAAACTGACCCTCACGGGGGACAGCGGCAACACCTACACCCTGACGACGTCTGGCGTGGAAGTCACCAATGACACCGCCTTTACCGTCACTTTAAATACCACTGACCAACTGAACATTAACGGCTTGCTGAATAAAAACGGCACGGCCTCCGGCAGCGGACAAACCTACAACCTGGCGGCGGCTGATAACTGGCTGGCGGGCGGCGCGCCCACCACCGACATCAGTGACACCACCAGTAATGGCATTACGGTAAGTAATGTTGCCGTCCCTGTGGTGACCAGCAGCACCTACAACGCAGGCACCGGTGTGTTGGTGGTGACCGGTACCAACTTTGTTAAAGAAGTCGGGGCCACCAACGATGTTGATCCAACCAAGTTCACTTTGTTAGGGGATGGCAATAGTTCTTACACCTTGACCACCACGTCTTCGGTCGAAATCACCAATGACACCACCGTGAGTCTGACCTTGAGTGCGGTTGATCGAACCAACATCAATGGCTTGCTGAATAAAAATGGTACGTCTTCGTCTGACAGCACGACCTACAATCTGGCGGTTGCAGACCGTTGGATGCCTGGCGCGGATGCAGGCACCAACAGCGCTGACCTGACGGGCAATAGCATCACTGTCAGTGGTGTCATCGATCCGGCCATCACCTCGGTGGCTTACGATGGGACAACGGGTGTGTTATCCGTCACCGGCACCAACTTTGTGAATGAAGCGGGGGCACTGAACGATGTGGATCTCACCAAATTCACCCTGACTGGCGAAGGCAGCGGCATCCGTACATTAACGACCACCAATGTCGAAATCACTTCCGCCACGGCGTTCTCTGCGACGCTCAATGCCGCCGATAAGGTGGTGGTCAATGGTTTACTGAATAAAAGCGGCACCACTTCAGGCGACAACACCACTTACAACCTGAATGCGGCGGATCGCTGGATGCCGGGGGCGGCTACCAGTCCGGGCATCGCCGATGCCACAACCGGGATCACCGTCAGTAATGTTCCTACCGCAGAAATCACTTCTGCAACTTACGCTGCGGATACCGGTACTTTGGTGGTCACCGGGACGAACTTTGTCAGCAAATCCGGTGCGATAAACGACATCGATGTGACCAAGCTGACCCTGAATGGCGAAGGCAATAATACATACACCTTGACGACCAGCAACGTTGAAATTTCCAGTGCGACCTCATTTACCCTGACGTTGAATGCAGCGGATCAGCTCAACGTCAATGGCTTACTGAATAAAGACGGCCTAACTTCCGATGGCGGGGCGGCCTACAACCTGGCGGCGGCAGAAGACTGGCTGCCAGGGGCGGACGTCGCTGCAAATATCGCTGATCTGACCGGTAACGCTGTGACGGTCAGTGGCGTGACATCACCGACCATCACCTCAGCCACCTACGATGCAACCAGCGGCGCACTGGTGGTGACGGGCAGCAACCTGGCGAAATTCCCAGGCGCGACCAACGACGTGGACGTTTCAACGCTTACCTTGACCGGTGAGAGTGGTGCAACCTATACGCTGACCAGTGCCACGGATGTTGAAATTACCTCAGCGACT
>NZ_BAABBN010000012.1:621149-622849 GCF_039537985.1 Litoribacillus peritrichatus | reverse complement strand
ATAAAAATGGCACTGCCTCGGACGTCAGCAGTACCACCTATAATCTGGCTGGCGCGGATAACTGGATGGCAGGCGCAGCGGCGTCCGTTGATATCTCCGATACTGTGGTCAATGGCATTACTGTAAGCAATGTCACAGTGCCAACCATCACTTCGGCGACTTACGATGCCACGACGGGTGTGGTGACGGTGACGGGCACCAACCTGCGCAATCAAAACGGGGCGGCAAACGATGTGGATGTGTCTTTACTGACGATCACTGGGGATGCGGGCGTAACCTACACCTTGACCAGTGCCAGCGACGTTGAAATCACTTCGGCCACCCAATTCTCGGTCACTTTGTCCGGGACCGATAAAACCAATATTGATGGTTTGCTGAATAAAAACGGCACCAGCTCAGACGACAGCACCACTTACAACCTGGCGGTTGCGGATAATTGGATGCCTGCCACTCTGGCCTCCGCGAACTCCGAAGACCTGACCGGCAATGGCATTACGGTCAGTAATGTGACGGTTCCGGCCATCGCGTCCTCCACTTATAACTTCACCACTGGCGTGTTGAGTGTGACGGGCACCAACTTCCGTCATCTGTCCGGTGCCAGCAATGATGTGGATGTCACTAAGTTATCGCTCACAGGGGAAGGCAATAATAGCTACACCCTGACCGGCGCGAGTGTCGAAATCACTTCAGCCACGGCATTTACTGTGACGCTAAGTGAAACGGACCTCATCAACGTCAATGGCTTGCTGAATAAAAACGGGACGTCCGCTGAAGATACCGTCTCGTATAATCTTGCCGCCGCAGACGACTGGATGCCTGCGGCATTGAGTGCGACGGACATCGCCGATGCCACCGCGACGGTCACCGTCAGCAGCGTGAATACGCCGAGCATCACCTCAATTACTTACGATTACGATACGGGGATTGTCACCGTCACCGGCCTTAACTTTGTGAAAAAGTTTGGTGCAGCCAACGATGTGGACATATCGCTGCTGACCTTTACCGGCGAGAATGGCGCGACTTATACCCTGACCAGTGCCACCGACATTGAAATTACTTCGTCTACCAGCTTTACCTTTACGCTGACCGGTGCAGACCTTACAGGGGTGAACGCGCTGGTGACGGCCAATGGCACCACCGCCGGCAGCGGCACGACCTATAATGTGTCTGCTGCGGATAATTGGATGGCAGGCACGGCCATCAGTACCAACATTGCAGATACCACGGGCAACACCATCACGGTCAGTAATGCGCCCACGCCGACAATCACCTCTGCTGCGTATGATGCAACGACAGGCACGCTGGTCGTGACGGGCAGTAGCTTTGTGGCGAAATCCGGTGCATTGAACGATGTGGCGGTGTCTAAACTGACCCTGACCGGCGAAGCCTCGGGTACTTATACCTTGACCAGCAGCGATGTGGAAATTGACTCAGGTACTCAGTTTACCGTTATCTTGAATGCCGCTGATAAACGCACCGTGAATGGGTTACTGAATACCAACGGGACACAGTCGGATGACAGTACCACTTATAACCTGGCGGCAGCGGATGACTTTATTGCCGACAGAACGGCGGGAGACAGCAGCGACACCACCGGCAACGCCATTACGGTCAGCAATGTGGTGAGTCCACAAATAACCAGTGCCGCCTACGATGCGACTACCGGCGCATTGGTGGTCACCGGGACTAACTTTGTGCAC
>NZ_BAABBN010000012.1:614212-621048 GCF_039537985.1 Litoribacillus peritrichatus | reverse complement strand
GCGAAGGCGGTGCCAGTTATGCCATCACCAGCACCTCAGACGTGGAAATCACCTCGGCCACCCAGTTCTCTGTCACCCTGACCGGGCAAGATCAAACCCACATTAATGGGTTGTTGAATAAAAACGGCACCAGTTCGGACGATGCAACCACGTTTAATTTAGCGGCGGCGGACAACTGGATGGCCGGCGCAGCAGCCAATGACGACATTGCGGATACCACAGGCAATGGCGTCACCGTAAGTAATGTCACCGCGCCTGCCGTTACTTCGGCCACCTACGATGCCACCACCGGGGTGTTGGTCGTCACCGGCACCCACTTCAGCAGCCTCTCTGGGGCGGCCAATGATGTAGACATATCGACCATGACGCTGACGGGTGAGGCTGGTAACACTTACACCCTCACCAGTGCAACGGATGTGGACATCAGTTCTGCCACCCAAGTGTCTGTCACCTTGAGCGGTGCAGACAAAACCCACGTGGATGGGTTGCTGAACAAGAACGGTACCAGCTCCGACGATGCCACCACGTTCAACTTAGCCGTTGCCGATGACTGGATGGCGGGCGCAGCGTCCACCACCGACATCGCCGACGCGACCAATGGCGTAACCGTCTCGAACGTGACCGTACCGACCATTACCTCTGCCACTTATGATGGCACCTCCGGTACCTTAGTCGTCACGGGCACCAACTTACGCAACCTGAGCGGTGCGACCAACGACGTTGACCTCTCTAAACTGACGCTGTCGGGTCAGGGCGCAGGCACGTACACATTAACCAGCGATGCCATCGAAATCACGGATGCCACCTCGTTCACGCTCGTGTTGAATGCAACGGACCAGTCAAACCTTGCCGTGTTACTGAATAAAAACGGCACCAGTGCCGTAGACAGTACCGTCTATAACTTAAGTGCGGCAGACAACTGGATGCCAGGGGCAGCGGCCACCACCGACCTCTCTGACACCACCGGAAATGCCATTACGGTTGCGAACGCCGCCAAGCCTACTGTGATTCTGAGCGCGAACACCAACACCGTTGCGGAAGCGGCGGGCACCTCCGTCATCAGAGCGACGCTTTCCGCTGCAAGCAGTGTGGATGTGGTCGTGAATCTGGCTTACTCAGGCACCGCGACTAACGTGGCGGATTACTCAACAACGGGCAACAGCATCACGATCTCCTCCGGTTCTTTGACCGGCAACGTGACCCTGCAAGCGGTTCAGGATGCGGCGGTCGAAAGCAATGAAACCATCATTGTGGACATCGACAGCATCACCGGTAATACCGCCACAGAAGCCACCACCCAACAACAAACCGTGACCATCACCGACGACGACACGGCCACCGTGACTCTATCCGCAAGCGCCAGCACCATCGCCGAAGCGGCGGGCACCAGCACCTTGACGGCGACACTGGATCAGGCCACCTTTGAAAATGTAACGGTCAGCTTGGGGTATTCCGGTACGGCCACCAATGGCACCGACTACGTCACACCAGCGGGCAGCATCACCATTGCCGCAGGTCAAACCACCGGCACCACCACGTTGACAGCAGCGGCTGACAGCGTCGTAGAAGCGGGTGAAACCATCATCGTTGATGTGACCAACGTCAGTGGCGGCAGTGCCAGCGAAAGTGGTATTCAACAACAAACCGTAACCATCACCGACGACGACACGGCGACGGTGACCTTAACAGCGAGTGCAAATACCATTGCAGAAGCGGCGGGCACCAGCACCCTGACGGCGACCTTGGATCAGGCCACCTTCGAAAACGTGACCGTCAGCTTGGGCTACTCCGGCACCGCCACCAGTGGCACTGACTACGTCACACCAGCAGGCAGCATCACCATTACTGCAGGCCAAACCACCGGCACCACCACGTTGACGGCCACCGCCGACAGCAATGTGGAAGCGGGCGAAACCATCATCGTCGATGTCACCAACGTCAGTGGCGGCTCGGCCAGTGAAAACGGTACCCAACAACAAACGGTGACTATCACCGACGACGACACAGCGACGGTGACCTTGTCTGCAAGCGCAGCCAGCATCGCCGAAGCGGCGGGCACCAGCACCCTGACGGCGACCTTGGACAGCGCCACCTTCGAAAACGTGACCGTCAGCCTCGGCTACTCCGGTACCGCCACCAGTGGCACCGACTACGTGACGCCGGCGGGCAGCATTACCATCACCGCAGGCCAGACCACCGGCACCGCAACATTGACGGCCACCGCCGACAGCAATGTGGAAGCGGGCGAAACCATCATTGTCGATGTCACCAACGTCAGTGGCGGCAGTGCCAGTGAAAGTGGTATTCAACAACAAACGGTAACCATCACCGACGACGACACCGCGACGGTAACTTTAACCGCAAGTGCAAATACCATCGCCGAAGCGGCGGGCACCAGCACTCTTACAGCGACCTTGGACAGCGCCACCTTCGAAAACGTGACGGTCAGCTTGGGGTATTCCGGCACCGCCACCAGTGGCACCGACTACGCTACGCCAGCAGGCAGCATCACCATACCCGCAGGCCAGACCACCGGCACCACCACCCTGACAGCAACGGCTGACAGCGTCGTGGAGGCGGGCGAAACCATCATTGTCGATGTCACCAACGTCAGTGGTGGCAGTGCCAGTGAAAGTGGTATTCAACAACAAACGGTAACCATCACCGACGACGACACCGCGACGGTAACTTTAACCGCAAGCGCAAATACCATTGCAGAAGCGGCGGGTTCCAGCGTTCTTACAGCGACCTTGGATCAAGCCACCTTTGAAAACGTGACCGTCAGTTTGGGCTACTCAGGTACGGCCACCAGTGGCACCGACTACGCTACGCCAGCCGGCAGCATCACCATTGCTGCAGGCCAAACCACCGGCACCACCACGTTGACGGCCACCGCCGACAGCAATGTGGAAGCAGGCGAAACCATCATCGTTGATGTCACCAACGTCAGTGGCGGCTCGGCCAGTGAAAGTGGTATTCAACAACAAACCGTGACCATCACCGACGACGACACCGCGACGGTCACTTTAACTGCAAGCGCAAATACCATCGCCGAAGCGGCGGGCACCAGCACTCTGACTGCGACACTGGATCAGGCCACCTTCGAAAACGTGACGGTCAGCCTCGGCTACTCCGGTACCGCCACCAGTGGCACCGACTACGTCACACCAGCAGGCAGCATCACTATTACTGCAGGTCAAACGACAGGAACTGCAATACTGACGGCGATTCAGGACTCGTCGGAAGAAAGTGATGAAACCATCATTGTGGATGTGACGGGCGTCAGCGGCGGCAGTGCCAATGAAAGTGGTACTCAGCAACAAACGGTGAGCATCACCAACGACGATAATGAAACCACCGCAGACTCCGCGACGGTTGATGAAGACAGCAGTATCCAGGTGGATGTACTGAGCAATGATGTCGGTAACGGATCTGCACTGAACCCAGCGAGCGTCGCTATCGTGGCTTCGGCCTCGAACGGTACAACCAGCATCAATACGGCAAACGGTGTGATCACTTATACGCCAGCGGCTAACTTTAATGGTTCTGATGCGTTTTCTTACACGGTGAGCGATGTTCAGGGGAATGCGTCCGCCAGTACGGCGGTTAACGTAACGGTCACGGCCGTCAATGACTCGCCGGTCGCGGTGGCTGATACCGCCACCGTCGCAGAAGACGGGTCGGTGGTAATTGATGTCGTGGCTAATGACACAGACATTGACGGTGCTAATGAAGTCAACAGTGCAAGCCTGGCCATTTCAGCGCAACCAACAAACGGCAGTGTGGTGGTTGCAAACAGTCAAGTGACTTACACACCGTCATTAAATTATTTTGGCAGTGACTCCTTTGAATACACCGTCAGTGATAACAGTGGCGCGGTTTCGAATGCTGCGACCGTGACCGTGAATGTATCGGGCTCTAATGACGCACCGACCGTTGTGGATGACACGGTTCAAACGGAAGAGGATACCGCCATTTCAATTGCGGTGTTGAGCAACGATTCGGACGTGGATGGCACCCTTGATGTGTCCACCGTTACCGTTGTGGTTGGTCCGACCAATGGCTCGGTTACCGCTCAGAGCGATGGTTCATTCTCTTATACGCCAGCCGCCGACTTTAATGGCTCCGACTCCTTCACTTATACCGTGAAGGACGATCAGGATGCGGTCTCTTCACAAGCCACAGTGTCTATTACGGTGAACAGCGTCAATGATGCGCCGGTTGCTGCCAATGATGTGGCGGTGTTGTTGGAGGATTCCAGCCTGGACATCAATGTGGCAGGCAATGACTCCGATGTGGACAGCACATTAAACCTTTCATCTTTGAATGTTGCAGCGCAGCCAGCGCAAGGTACGGTGACCTTGGTGAATAACATGTTCCGTTATACGCCGGCTCAGAACTTTGATGGCAATGATCAATTTACTTATACCATTAATGATGCCGATGGCAGCACATCAAACATTGCTACGGTCGCCATTACGGTTCAATCCGTCAACGATGCACCATTGGCGAATGATGACACGGTCACAACGGATGAAGATACTCCGATCGATATCTCCATTCTCGCGAATGACCAGGACATTGACGGAACGTTAGATGCAACCAGTATTGTCATTGGCCAGCCTGCCAACGGCAGTGTTGAGCTGAACAATGGCGTGGCTACTTATACCCCGGCAGATAACTTTAATGGTTCGGATCAATTCACGTACACCGTCAATGATGACTCGGGTGAGGCATCCAACAGTGCGACGGTGATGGTGACGGTGACCAGCGTCAATGATCTGCCTGTGATCAGTGGTTCGCCAGCAAGCAGTGTGCTTGAGGGTGCAGCGTATGCCTTCACGCCAACGCTGTCCGACATCGAAGGCGATACCTTATCGGTGTCTGCTTCCAATCTACCAGCCTGGCTGACTTTGAACTCAGAGACGGGTGAACTGTCCGGTGCTCCGGTGGTCGGTGATGCCGGTGTGTACGATAACATCGTATTGCAGGTCAGTGATGGCCAGGGCACAACCAACTTCACCGCATTTGCGATTGAAGTGATCGGCGATAACGATACCGATGGCCTGGCAAACTCCGAAGACCTGGACGATGACAACGATGGCATGTCGGATGAATTTGAAATTGCCAATGGCTTCAATGTGTTCGACCCGTCGGATGCGACACAAGATGCGGATAACGATGGTCTCTCGAATCTGAATGAGCAAAATGCAGGCAGTAACCCGCTGGCCGATGATCAGGCACCGGAAATCACCGGTGTTGAAACCTTGAACATTAATGCCACGGGTCTGTTGACACCGGTGACCGGGTTGGTGACCCCAACGTCCGTGGATGCTTTAGACGGCGAGGTCAGTGTGAGTTTGGTGGGCGGTGCGCCAGCCAACTTAGCGCCAGGCTCGCATCAGGTGACTTGGTTTGCGGTGGACGCGGCCGGTAACAGAGCGGAGCAGGTGCAGCAAATCCATGTGCACCCTCTGATTTCTCTGGGTAAAGATCAGGTGGTCGGCGAAGGCGTGAACGGCAGAGTACGGGTGTTGCTCAATGGTTTGGCTCCGAGCTATCCGTTGACGGTGGCCTACGAGGTGGGCGGTTCTGCGGATAACACGGATCATAACTTACAGTCCGGTGAGGTCGTGTTTGAACAAGGTGAGTTGACGAAGAACATTCCGTTTGCAACGACAGAAGATGACAACGTTGAAGTGACTGAACACATCCTTGTCTCTTTGACCGGTGACGCAAACTTTGGTGCCAAGAAGACACACACCATCACGGTGGTGGAAGAAAATGTGGCGCCGCAGGTTGAGCTTGCTATTACCCAGGGTGGGGTGGTGCAACTCATTGTGGAGCAGTCTTCCGGGGCAGTGAACTTCTCTGTTCAAATCAACGACCCGAACCCGAATGATCAACATACCGTTGAATGGTTGTTTACGGGCGGTGTGACCACCGATGAAGTGAGCGATACCCAGCGACAATTGAACCCAGCGGATGTTGAGCCGGGCGTTTACCGAGCGACAGTGACCGTCACTGATAATGGATTACCACCCATCAGTAACGAACTGTCTATTTCCTATCGGGTGGTGACAAGTTTACCTGCACTGAGTGCAACCCAAGACTCCGATGGTGATGGCATCAGTGACAGTGACGAAGGCTGGTTGGATGATGATCAGGATGGACAGCCCAATTATCTTGACGTCTCATCGCAGTCAAATGTACTGAATGAAGTGGCGGAAGATGGATTTACCTTCCTTATTGAAACCGAACCCGGACTGAAAATGGTGTTGGGTGAACGCGCTCTGTCTAATGACGGCCGAGGCGCTAAGGTTGAACCGGAGACCTTGTCTGGTGCGCTCCAGATTCCTGCGGATGAAGTTGAAAATATCAGTGGTTACTTTGACTTTGTGGTGAACGACCTTCCGGTCATTGGTCAAAGCGTCAATATTGTCATTCCTCAACGGATGGCCATTGCTGAAAATGTGGTGTACCGCAAGTTTGATGGCGTTTGGTTCACGTTTGTGGAAGACGCGAATAACTCGCTAATGTCCGCACCGGGTGAGCAGGGCGCTTGTCCACCACCGGAGTCCGATGAGTATCGTCCTGGACTGAACGCCGGAGACTGGTGTGTTCAATTGACCATTGAAGACGGTGGCCCTAATGACGCAGATGGCATGGCAAACGGCAGTGTCATTGATCCGGGAGGGGTTGGCAGTCTCGTTAATACGTCGGTGAAAAGCTCCGGCAGTGGAGGAGGAAGTTTTGGATTGGGATGGATCGTTATGATGATAAGTATGGTGATGGCTCAATATGCACGTCAAATCACGCACGTGGGGCGTAGGGGG
>NZ_BAABBN010000012.1:459065-614202 GCF_039537985.1 Litoribacillus peritrichatus | reverse complement strand
TATTGCTGTTGTGTCCGGTATTAGTGTTATTACCGTTGCATAGTCAGGCGCAGGACTGGACGTCTGCCCAACAAACATTGAAAGATCGAAGCTACTTTGAGGTGAGCATGTACCGGGTCACTTCGTCTCAGGGGGAACAAGATTTTCGGGACGGCCTGGCGTCAGACGGCTTTGCGGTGAATGTGGAAGAATACGACGTTGACCGATCCGGCTATCAGTTTGTCTTGGGCTATCGATATCTGGATTGGTCCTTTCTGGAAGTTGGCTACCTGGATTTAGGCAGCGTGGATGTGAATTTCTCAACGTTGGCGGCCAGTGCGTCGGACCTTGAAAAATCGCTGAATAAGCATTATCCGGTGACAGGACAAGGCCTGACGTTAGGCAATCGTTTTCAGGCGGAACCCGCTCCGGGAATAACTGTGTTTGGTGAAGCCGGTTTGTTTTTTTGGAAACAAGACATTGATATCAGTGGTGCCAATATTGAAGGCGATGATGACAACGAGACCGATGTGTTTGTGGGGTTTGGCGCCGGTTATCAGCTGGATGAGCACCTGAGCCTCAGTTTGAAACTGCGTCGTATTTTGGTTGAGGACCAGGATATTGACCTTCTGGGTGTGGGTCTTGGAGTTCGTTTTTGATGGTGTGGAAAAAGACAGCCTTTTTATCGGTCACGCTGGCCAGTTGTTTATGTTTTAACTCGGGGTTAAATGCGCAGAGTTTTTCTTCGCAGAACTCTGACTTAAAGAACATTAACTTAAAGAGCTTTCAGTTAAAGAATAGTAATTCAATGAAAGCCATATTGACTGAAATTGAAACGCTCGAAAGCAAAAGTGACCCGAAGTGTTATGCAACAGCGTCCCGGTTAGAAGATTTTATTTATGGTACACCATTAACGGATCAAGCCCGCTTCGCAAAAAACGTGCTTCAAAAGAAGTGGGCGATGAAGGTGTGGCTAAAAGCATCCGAACTTGCTGAAAAAAGTGGTGAATCTCAAATCTCGGTAAGTTATGTTAAAACTGTTATATCGTCCATGTTTACTTACCAGCTGAACGAGGAAGGTCACTGGACTATAACGTTTTTGAATGAGGGCTCGTCTGTCTATGATAAAAAAATAATCAGTAAAAATGACAAGCGACAATATGGCAGTATTGCATATTCTTTACGTGCCATTCTGGCCGTTCAGCAAGAAAGCTTGATGGATGCTGAGCTTTCTCTTCTTCCATTAACACAACCCGCGATAAACGCACTCAATGAATCTCTGGATCTTTATACATTAGCGGCATTAAGTTCCGCAGATCAAAAGGCAAGAATAAGCAGTCAACATGAATTAACTAAAGTCATGTTATTAGAAGTTTGGGCCTCCTTGGACTCTGGAACGATACCGGAAAAGAAAGTTGCTTCGGCTAAAGCGCCAAAGTCTCCTGTTTCTTTGGACTTGCTGCGTAATATCATTGACCAAAAAGTACGCTCGTTTGAAAAATATAATGATGTGAATAACCAGATTTTTGTTCGTAATTTGCAAGTCTATTTTGCTCGGAACAGTTGGCCAAAAGACCCAAATGAAGCGAAATTGTTTAAACAGCAATTTACAGAGACATTGATTCTGTTTACTGCCGATTTATACAAAGGTGCAGAGCAACTTGCACTGGCGAATGGCCATAATACGATCAAAGAGTCTGATGTAAAACAGTACCTTAATTTATTCATTCCTCATGAAATGAATGCTTACGAAGATGCTCTGTTCTTTCCTAAGTTGCCGAAAAAGCAACAGGTCTTTATTGAGTCGTATGACTTCGACTCTTTCCGGGATAGCGGTATTCACTGGAGCTATTTGAGGTATGCCTTACTGGCCCCTGATTTTAAAGCGTTTTTGGAACCAGACCCGTTTGCGGTTGAACTATTGGCTGAAAATGTTGCTCAATTCGGCGTCTTACTGCTGCGTGTAACAGGTCAAATGGGCAAAGACGCTGGAGAGAAAAGAATTAAGACGGCTCACTTTGAGAAGGCAACTCGTTCCATTCAAAACAGAATTAATCAGCATGCTTTAGTCAAAGATAATAAAACGAAAGTCGATCCGGGGATTGTTTCTGCCAACAACACTACTGAGAACGATGCTGCTTCGGTGACGGCTCTTTTTACTGATGCAACATCAAAGTTAAATATTGATATGACGCATCATTCATCCGATTGGTTGAATCGCTTATTACGCAGTTATCTTCGAAAGGATGAGCAAACAGGCATTATTACGATTCCGCCAGCATTTGGAGGTTCGGGCATTGCTTCTGATGATATTAACAACGACGGGCTTGCTGATTTGTTGATTTTAAGTGGTTCGGGGAACCGGCTTTATATCAACAGGAAAGATCATTTTGAGGACGTCACAGAGAAGTCCGGTTTGACGTGGTTACGCGAGCAAGATAAGCGGCCGGGCGAACCTCGGCAACCCTTGATCGCAGACATTAATAACGATGGTTTACAGGACATCATCATTACCTATGTTGATGATACTCACCGAGTCTATAAAAACACAGGTAATGGAACCTTCGTAGATGTTACCGAACAAAGTGGCTTGGGTGGCGATAACCTAGTCGCCGGGCCGGCCACTGTGTTTGATTATGATAATGATGGTTTGCTCGATATTTATATCTCTTACTTCGGCGATTACATTCATGGCGTTTTACCTACCTTAAAACGAAGAAATAATAATGGGTTACCAAATAAACTATTCCGAAACTTAGGCGATTTTAAGTTCCAGGATGTGACCGAGGGTAGCGGTTTGGCGGACACCGGTTGGGGGCAGGCGGTGGCTCATACCGATTTTGATTCAGACGGCCGACAAGATCTTATTGTCGGGAATGATTTTGGCGTCAATGGCTACTATCGTAATTTAGGGGATGGCAAATTTATCAACGTCGCCCGTGACATTGGAACCGACAAACCTTCTTATACGATGGGTATTGGGATTACGGATTTAAACGATGACTTAGTGCCGGATATCTATATTTCCAATATTGTCACGATGAACAAAGATCAAAAATACGTTCTGCCCAATGAAGAAACGACCATGGCGTTTGACCCACAAAAACTGGCCAATATGCGAGTGATTGAAGCCAATGATCTGTTTGTTTCGAGTCAGGATGATCAAGGGCATTCTAGCTATTATGCAAGTCAGGCGGTGACTCGGGGCCGGTCATCAACAGGATGGGCGTGGGATGCGGACTTTTTTGATTTTGATAATGACGGGGACGATGATCTGTATGTGTTGAATGGTATGAATGAATACAATTTATACAGTAATGAAAACCCCTACTATCGAGACCCAATTAATAATAAAAAGCTGGATGCCTACATCCCGGTTTCAGAAAAAGAAAGCAATGTTTTCTTCATTAATGAAGGGGGAAAACTACAGAACCGATCCGAGCAAAGTGGCGCAAACCTCTTGTCTAATTCCAGAAGTGCGACTTATTTGGATTACGACCAGGATGGTGACCTGGACATGTTTTTGAATAACTATCATGGGCCCGTAGTGGCTTTTCAAAACAACAGCGAGCAATTCAATAACAATTGGTTGAACGTAAAGTTAACCGGCTCTCCTAAGGATGGCATTAACCGTGATGCCATTGGTGCAAAAATTATTGCGGAACTGGATAACGGAGAACGCGTATGGCGAGAAGTTCATGGGTCCAGTGGGTATATGTCTGTTCATCCTAAGACTCAGCATCTGGGGTTAGGTAAAGCGGATAGCGCGGTGTTAACGGTTATTTGGCCGAACGGTAAACGTTCAGACATTGGCCGGGTTAATGCCCAGCAGCTGATAACCGTTGATTACAGTGCGTTGAATTAGTGCATTGAATTATACCTGCATGGCCGTTATTGGTTGTGTTGGTTAACAATAACAACAAAGAAGAGCAGGATTTGTGATACAGCTATTTTTTAGATGCGCGAAGGCTGATCATTCCGCATCAAATTGTTCAGCAGCTAACTATTCAGGGATCAAACCCTGGGTCGTAGCTGCGTGTGTTACTGCTCTGTTGTTCACTGGCAGCCATTGTTATGCATTTGCTGTTCAGTCATTGGAATCGCCACCAGCATCTAACGTTTCAATGGCTGATCTTCAGACTTGGCGAAATGCGTTTGAAGCTAAACGAACCTTGATGTCAGATCTGCTTGAGGGGGAGTCTTTAACTGAATCAAGGCACTTTGTGAATGGTTTGATTCTGGAGAATTCGCCTTATCTGTTGAAGCACGCTATCAACCCCATTAACTGGCAGTCATGGTCTGAGCAAGTGTTTATTCAGGCCAAAGAGCAAAAGAAGCTGGTGTTTTTGTCGATTGGTTACTCCAGTTGTCACTGGTGTGGCGTAATGGAGAAGGAGAGCTTCAATGACGTGGGTATCGCCAAGTTACTGGCCGCTGATTACATTGCAGTGAAGGTAGACCGGGAAGAAATGCCGGATGTTGATAATTATTACACATCGGTGTTGCAAGAGGTTTTGGGTACGTCAGGTTGGCCTATTACGGTGGTGTTAAACGCCAGCGGTGATCCGTTTTTTGCAGCTTCATATATTCCAAAAAACAAACTCTCAACATTACTGCCAAGGTTGTCTCGTTTGTCGAAAACGAATGCTGAACTTATGAATACGAATGCAAAGCAGCTGACGACATTAGTAAATAAGCGATATTCGGCGATTCAATCCGTGGCCTGGAATCCTCAAATACTGAATGAAACAGTCAGTGCATTAAAAAAGCGGCTGGACCCGGACTTAGGAGGATATCAGGGTGCTCCCAAGTTTCCTACGGAAGCCATGCTTTTGTTTTCTTTAGAACGTCTATCGCATGAATATGATGAGGAGCTTGCGGCTTTGGTCAGGCTACAGCTCTTTAATATGATGTCCAAAGCCATGTATGACCATGTTAATGGTGGATTTCACCGTTATGTGACAGACGATCAATGGTTGTTACCTCACTTCGAAAAAATGCTCTATAACCAGGCTCAGTTGCTAATGGTGTATAGCAAGGCGTATCAGTTATTTGCTGATCCTCTTTACTTGGCGGTGATAAATGACTTACTCCGGTTCAGTTCCGAAAGTTTATACAGCAGTGGGGAGGGGTTTTATACGTCCGTCAGTGCTGTTTATGAAGCCGAGGACGGTGGTTTTTATACATGGCAACCTTCCGAACTGAAATCTCTACTGAAAGGGGCCGGAAAGCATGATTTTGTTCAAACTTATGCTCTTTCTGAGTCTGATTTAGTGGGGGTCTATTTTTCAAAACCATTTGACCAAAATTATTCAGATATACGCCGTTTATTAAAGCAACGTCAGTTGCAACAGCGTGTTCCTGATATTGATAAGAAAGTCATAACGGCTTGGAACGGCCTTATGATTAAAGGATTGGCTGATGCTTTTTCGGTGACTGGTAACCAAGAACTAAAGGTGCTGGCGGTTTCAACTGCTGACACTATCTGGCGAAATCACTTTGATGCAGAGAATAATCGATTAATTCGGTCTTCTTTCAAGGGGAGACCGAACCGGGCTGGTCAACTCTCAGATTACGCTTATTTAGCGAATGGGTTTCTGAAGGTGCATGAAATTACGGAAGATGAAGTCTGGTTAAAAAAAGCACAAAAACTTGTTGATATTGTCAGTAGGTACTTTACTGCTGAAGACGGTTCATTTTATTCGACGGACATTCGACAGCTGGATGATTGGCGAATTGGAGCTAAGGTTTCAGGCGCAGAGAAAGTAAAGGCACCTGAGCAATTAAATGGCCTGCAAAGACGCCAGTATTTTCGGGATGGTGAGTTACTGGCAAGTAATACTGTGATGTTGGAGGTTTTCCACAAACTGTGGTTGAGAACAGGGGATGGGCAGGTAGGTAAGGTGCTGGTCAACACAGAAAAAGCCATTAAAAGCCGTTTTGATCATAGTCCACTTGATAATCTTTATGCCGGTAAGGTGCTGACAGAAATTAACTCCGGTGCGACTTCACATCAACAGTATTTTGCAATGGGAAATGGGTACGTGGAGTTTCGTTATCAAAGGGCCAGTTGTGATTCGATCACTGACTTGGAGTTAACGATGAAGCTGAAAAAAGGGTGGCACATTAATTCCACCACTCCAAATAATAAGTATTTGATACCGACTCGGTTAACCGCTGAGTCCGGACTGATCAATGTGGATTATCCTAAAGAGACGGTGAGTAATTTGACGTTTTCAAAACAAGCACTTCGTTTATATCAAGGTCAATTTAAGATCGGCGCTCAAGCTCACACCAGTGCTTTAAATAAGTTAAAGCTGAATTTACAAGTGTGTGGTGATAAGCAATGTCTCGCTCCGCAAACTATTAATTTTATGCTTGCTCAATGTCAGTCATGAAGTCTTAGTACAGAGAACACGTTGAGGAAGATTTACTTGAATGTAATAGCCTGTAATTGAACTTTTGGGTAATGCGAAAAATACTTAAAAGTTTACATTGAATGGCTCGGTGAAATAAAAAAATCAAAGAGAATGAATGGTTATGGCTATCGTATTTCATTATTTAGTGAACTCGGCTTTTAGAGCGTTTACTGGTGTTCTTTTGGTTGTAAGTCTGTTGTTTTCATCCAGCAGTATCGCTGCAACGGTGAGTGGCGGTTCGGATGGAATCACTGTTTTACAGTTGCCCGAAAGTTATTCCAGTGTGCAATTAAATAGTGACGATGGCACCCAGCTCAACAGTGAAAATGGCATTTTTGAAACGGCTGAGGGGTTTGATGATGGCTATTATACCTACAAAATTTTATCTGAAGTAGCGGTGAAGCCGTCTTCACGAATGAATGCTCAGACGCTTAATAACGGTCGTGATGCCAACGTGAAACCTGCGTCCACCTACATGAAAGTCATCGAATCAAAGCGATTTTTAATTCAGGATGGCCAAGTGGTAAACCCTGACCTGGCAGAGGAATACTAAGTATGAACATGGCGTTTAAAAAGTTAATTGTTGTATCTGGTTTAGGTTTGAGTTTGGCTGCCGTTTCTGATCAACAAATTCAAGATGACTTGGTGGTGGTTGGTAGTATATGTTCCGGGTTTGATTGTGCTATCGGCGAAACTTTTGGTTTTGATACGATCCGTCTAAAAGAAAATAATCTGCGAATCCGGTTCATAGATACCAGCTCCAGCAGTAGTTTCCCAACCATAGATTGGCAAATTACCGTTAATGATTCTGTTAATGGTGGGCTCAATAAATTTAGTATTGAAGAACTTGATGCAGGGACGGTACCCTTTACTATTCTCCAAAGTGCGCCGAATCATAGTATTTATGTTACAGGGGCAGGCAATGTTGGCTTTGGTACTTCAACGCCATTAGTGGAACTTCATACACAAGATGGCAACAGCCCAGCGCTTAGATTACATCAAGATGGTTCAGGGGGGTTTGCTGAACAAATCTGGGACGTATCGGGAAATGAGTCTAATTTCTTTGTTCGTGATGTTACAAACAACGGAGCGCTCCCTCTAAGAATTTCTGCCGGAGCTCCTAATGCCAGTATTCATGTTGCCTCAGATGGTGATGTAGGCTTTGAAACCACGACACCGGATGGTTTGTTTGATATTGCCCACCCTTCAAACTCTAACAATCATGCGTTAATTGTTAGTCCGCTCGGGTATCTTGGGGTGAATATTGATAATGGCTTTTTGCCAAGTGCGCTTTTTGATATTCATAATCTCGGTACTTCCGTTTTTAACGTGAATGCTTCAGGGGCTGTTACAACTGTAAGCACTGTAACAGCAACAGGGGATATCTGTACTAATTCAACCAGTCCTTCAACTTGTTTAGGGACTGCGGGTGGGACGCTCGCTGCTCTTGATTTGGGTTCATGGACAATTAAAGAAAACGCTGGAACGAATTACCTGGAGTTCGCTTATAACAATGATGTTCAATTTACTGTACGGCAGGACGGGTTTATCAGGGCACAGGAAAAAGTGTGCGGTAAAAAGAGTGACGGTACGGAGCAGTGTCATTTTGCCTCATCCAGAGCTTTGAAAGACATCAAAGAAGCCGTTAATGGTACAGAAGTGCTGGAGAAACTAAGTAAGCTGGAAATGACGCGCTGGCGCTATAAGTCCGATGCTGACCAATCCATAGAGCATATGGGCGTGATGTCCGAAGATTTTCATGAGGCCTTTGGCCTAAATGGCAATACCACCGATAAAATTGCGATGGTTGATGCGGTTGGGGTATCCATGGCGTCGATTCAGGAATTAAATAAGCAATTGAAAGAAAAAGACAGCGAAATTGAAGCAATTCATCGGGAATTAAGTTCTCTGAAAAAAGTATTGAAAGAGCTTAAAGCGCTAATGCCACTTAATTAGTGGTTGTTTATTCATTGCTCTTTTTTTTGGAAGGACACCTTACTTATGCTGTCAGTTATTTCCGAGTACTTTGATGTTAACGAGCGTCGTCATAAGTCGAAATGCCCGATGCTTTCGTTAAAATTAGGGATTGTTTTTTTTCTGTTCTGCTTTTCCTTAACCGGTGTTGCTTCGCAACCTTCTATTCAGTCTGTCACTGGGCCAGCTGCAGGTTATTACGACAACAATGACAACCTTGAATTTGTGGTGTCTTTTTCAGGTGCGATTCAGGTTGATTCGGACGCATCACTTCAGCTTGATGTGAGTGGCGAGGAAGAGGCAGGTGATCATGGGTTCTTAGTTCTTGCACTGGATTCAGGCAACGCTTATGCACAATTCCAGCGCATCAGTGGAACCGATGTTATTTTTTCCTATACGCCTACACATCAGGACTTTGACTTAGATGGTGTCGCATTAGCAGGTTTTCAGGACTTCAAGGTAACCAACGGGGCTGGCCAAGCCGCTAATTTAAACCTTGAAGATGTGAATCCGTTACCAGCAATAAAGATTGTTCACGGTAATACAGCGAATTTACCTCCCGAGGGCAACTACCAGCCAGGGGATAAGCTGGTTTATACACTCCGGTGGGGAAGAGTGACCAGTATTGCAATGGCGGGCGGAGCACCACAACTGGCGATAGAAATAGGCAATAACGAGTATTTACTGGAGGCTGAATCGTCTAACCAAGGTGAAATACGGTTTACACATATCCTGACTGAGTCTGATGATGTTTCTAACGGCATCACTGTGGGCAATTTAAACCTAAATAATACGATCTTCATTGGTACATTAGACGGCCGAAATGACTACAGCTCAGGGAGCCATGAACTCACTGTCAGTAACACCTCTTTTGTTAACAATGGCTTAATTAAGGTGACAGCATTAGGTAATGATGCCTCTGAAGTTCTGGTCGGAAGATCAGCGGTACCAAAGGTAACTCATGTGGATGTGCCTGCCAGTGGCGACTATCTGATTGGAAATACACTTTCCTTCACAGTGCATTTTGATCAGAAAGTTTTGAGCACCAATACAGACAATACAGAATTGAATATTTCTTTGGATAACGGGCGAGAGGTTAAAGCCAGCTATGTTTCTGATTCTGGTGAGCAAACACATTGGCAGTTTGATTATGTGATCACGCCGCTAGATAAGGCCGCAAACGGTATTGCGTTGATGAATATGACATCCAGCGGCCAATATTATGATGAAGGCGCTAATTTTGCTTTTTCAAATTGGCAGGATCTGAATTTGCAGAATATTGCCGATAGCAGTGGCATTTCTTTAAATATGGCCAACACAGCGAGTATTGTCAGGGTTACCGTTCCCTATGCCAAGACTTACGTTGCTGGTGATTCTTTAAACATCACCCTGCATTACAGCCAGGATGTTGTTGTAGACGGCACACCGTTACTTTATCTGACCATCGGAGGTACACAGGTGGTTGCTGAATATGTCAGTGGCAGTGGCACGTCCGCGTTAATCTTTAACTATGTATTGGCGCCAGGGTTAGAAAATTTTAAAGGCATATCGGTGGATGAACTTGTGCTTAATGGCGCAACCGTACTCTCATCTACAGGTGTTGCTGCCGATGAACAATTAACCAACCTGGATGATCAGCCGCCGGTCTTTGCTCAACCGCAAGATTTGGAAATAAATGCCACAGGTTTATTGACCTCGGTTTCAGATCTGGTTGTTCCTACGGCACATGATGCATTGGATGGTGATGTAGAAGTGCACTTAGATAGTTCTATCGAGTCTCATTTAATGCCTGGTCACCATGAGTTAATTTGGTATGCCGTGGATGCAGCGGGTAACCGAAGTGAAGCTCGCCAATCCTTGTCTATTCATCCGCTTATCTCGATTAGCCCGGACCAAACTCAGGCAGAAGGCGCTGAAAGTCGGGTTCAGGTTATTCTTAATGGTGAGCCGCCGGAATACCCATTAACCGTATCCTTTGGAGTGTCGGGTAATGCAACGGGGCCGGGCGTTGAAGATGAAGATCATACGCTGAGTTCGGGCAGCATTACTTTTGTAGAAAGTGATTTTGAAGAGAACGATTTTGAACAAAGCGATTCTGAGCCGAATGGTTCTGAACAAAGGATGTTCTCTAAAGACATTACCTTTGTTATACATGAGGATACTCGTTCCGAAGGCAATGAAACCATCGAAGTTAATCTGATCGGTTCCGGTAACTTTGGCAATAAGACCAGTCACATCACGACGATCACTGAAAGTAATGTAGCGCCGAGCATTACATTGAAGGTGAGTCAGAATGATTCCAACGTACTAATCATTGAGCAGGGTTCAGGTTTGGTGGACTTCACCGCAATGGTCAGTGATTCCAATCTGAACGATCAGCATACCTTAGAGTGGGAATTCTCCAACGGTGTTACGCCGATTGTTGTTAATGAATTACAGCGTCAGATTGAGCCATCCGGCATAGTACCGGGTACTTACTCTGTAACTGTGGCTGTCAATGATAATGGCTCGCCATCGCTCAGTAATGTAACCAGTCTGACCTATCGTATCGTTGATGAACTTCGAACACTGACGTCTCAGGACAGTGATGGCGATGGAATCTCAGATCTGGTGGAGGGCTTTGCTGACGATGATCAGGACGGCCAACCCAATTATCTCGACCCTGTTGCGATGGATAACGTGATCAGTGAAACATCCGAAGATGGACTAGCCTTCCTGATTGAATCCGACCCTGGCCTTAAGATGATGCTTGGCGAGCGGGCATTAGCCAATGGTGGATACGGTGCGCAACTAAATTTGGAACAGTTACCTGAGCGTTTGAAAATCTCGGCAGACAGCGTCACAAATGTCAGCGGGTATTTTGATTTTGTTGTGAATGGTCTGACTGAATCTGGTCAGAGCGTTAATGTGGTTCTGCCACAACGCGCGGCCATTCCGGCCGATGCGGTTTACCGTAAATTTGGTGACGGGGTGTGGTTTGACTTTGTGGAAGACGCTGGCAATGAAGTGATGTCGGCTCCCGGAAGTGAAGGCAGTTGTCCTTCTCCTCAGAGCAGCGCTTATCGTACAGGCCTGAATGAAGGTGATTGGTGCGTGCAACTGACCATTGAAGATGGTGGCCCTAATGATGCAGATGGTGTGGCGAATGGCCGTATTCATGATCCTGGCGGGGTAGGCACTACTGCCAGTGATAGTAACAATGTCAGCAATAGCGATAACACTGATACAAGTAAGAAAAGCAGCGGGGGAGCCATCGGGTTTATGTTGTTGCTGTTGTTAAGCCTGATGAATATTCGATGGGTTGCTTCTGTGTGTTCTGTTCCGCCTCTTGGTCGGCGTGATTAGAGTATTCCGGACTGTGAACTTAACTTCTAAATGGAATTGCAGCGTGAATGTTCGTATGAAGATAATGCTTAAAAGATGTTTGTCCGCACTGGTATTACTCGCAATCAGTTTAAGCAGTTTCAGTGTCTACGCTGCAACACCGACGTTCTCTGTGGCGTTTTCCCCGACCACAATGGGGCCTGGTACTGTCAGTACCATGACATATACCATCGACAATTCAGCCAATTCTGTGGGGGTCAGTGATCTGGCTTTCACTAATACTCTGCCAGCGGGAGTGACGATTGCGGCTGCGCCCGATGTTTTAAATACCTGTACTGATGGCACTTTTACGGCAACTGCGGGCAGTAGTACCATTACCTTCAGCGATTACCGGTTGGGCTTAGGCAGTACTTGTACCTTCAGGGTTAACGTTACCAGCAGTACTCCCGGTTCTCATGTCAACACCACCGGTACTTTATCGACCAGTGAGGGCAGTGTAGGAGCGGCGAGTGCTACGCTGACTGTTGATGCTGCCCGTCCCGGTTTTTCAATGGCCTTTTCACCGGCTACGATAGCCCCGGGTGGTACCAGCACTTTGACCTATACCATTGATAACAGTTTGAATGGCAGCAAGGCCGATCTTTTAACTTTTTCCCATACTTTACCCACCAATTTATTGGTTTCAGCAGACCCTAACATTGTAAACACCTGTAGTGGAGGCCTGGTTCCAACCCCTGTCATGACCGCTGCTCCGGAGACTGATTCGATACAACTGCAGTATGGTCATGTCGCGGCTGGCTCCACCTGTACCATCAGTGTGAATGTCAGCACAAACACAACGGGCAGTTACACCACCGAAACCGGCGATTTAAGCCAGAACGGTGCGAATCCCAGTGGGTCGGCAAGCAGTCAGTTGGGTGTGGAAAATTCCTTTCTGTTTGCTAACTTTCCGGCGTCTGCGTCACCGGGCAGCTCAATCACTCTGTCGTTTACTATCAATAACCTGGATCGATTAAATACGGCCAGCGACATTACATTCACGAATGATTTAAATGCCACACTCAGTGGATTAACGGCGACGGCGTTACCTGCCGATGGCTTTTGTGGAAGTGGATCAACCTTAACGGGGTCTTCTACTATTACAGTGGCAGGCGCAAACCTTGCTTCGGAGGCTTCATGCACCTTTGACGTGACGGTACTTGTTCCGGCAAATGCCGCAGCGGGGACTTACACTAATACCACCAGTTCAGTAAACCTGACGCTGGATTCTGCGACGACTAAACCCGCAATCAGCAATAATTTGGTGATTAAAAAGGCGCCCACCATCACTAACCTATTTATTGATGACCCTGTCAGTGCTTCAGAAGATTTCACGCAACGGTTTGTGATCACCAATACCGATCCAGATAACGCTGCCAGCAGCATTGCCTTAACTCAAAAGATTGATGACTCTCTGGCCGGGACAGTGATTAAAACGCTGCCAGTGGCTAACTCTTGTGGCTCTGGCTCAACATTTACCAGCACAAATGATGGCACTCATACGTTTTTGAACATCAGTGGGGCCAATCTGGCAGCTGGTGCTAATTGTACCTTTGATGTGATTATGACCGCACAGGCGGGTGTAACGCCTGGCAGTTACGCGTTTACCACAAGTATTCCTTCAGCAACAGTATCCGGTGCTACTGTTTATGGTCTAGCGGCTTCTGATACTCTGGTAGTGGTGGCGGCTCCGGCCTTGCAACTTTCCATCAACGAAGAATCGACTACACCAGATTCAACCGTTACGACCGATTTCACTCTCACTTACAGTGCTAACGCGACGGCAGATGCCACTGGCGTGGGTTTTACTGTGGACTTGCCTGCGGCTTTAACCGGCATGACGGCAACGCCCTCTTCACAAAATGACATTTGCGGCAGTGGCTCAAGTTTTACGGATAATGGTTCGTCTCTATTTACTTTAAGTAGTGCGACTCTGTCACCGGGGGATAGTTGTACGTTTTCTATCACTATGTCAGTACCAGCCGGTGCCGCGCCTGGGACTGCCACATTAACCAGCTCTACTGTTACAGCCACAACTTCCGCGAAGTCCGTTTCTTCAGCCACAGCAAGCGATACATTGGTGATCAGTGGATTGGCTCTGAGCAAAACCTTTGTGACTAACCCTGTTTTACCCGGAGACACGACCATACTCCGGTATACCATCACCAATGCCGCTACGGCCTTGGCCGCAACCAGCATGCAGTTCTCTGATAATCTGGCGTCGGTCATTACTTCTTTGGCAGCGACTTCGTTGCCAACCACCCCCTGTGGTGCGAGTTCTGCTATGAGTGGAACGGCTAATTTGAGTTTCTCCGGTGGCGAACTGCTCCCGGGCGAAAGCTGTACCTTTGATGTGACAGTGACGGTACCCGTTGCTGCGAGTGAAGGTAACTACATCAGTGTCAGCAGCTCGATGTCGGCGACGGTGAACAGCAGCAACACCACAACAGATGCAGCGAGCGCTACTTTGGTGGTGGATCAGTTAGGAGTGGTTTTGTCTTCGACTGCATCCACACCCACCAGTACTTCCCCCATTCCGGTGAGTATTTTCTTCAGCCGGCCGGTGGTGAATTTTGTGGTGGGTGATATCACTGTGGGTAATGGCTCTGCCTCAAACTTCAGCGGCAGCGGAGATACTTATACAGTGGATATTACTCCTTCTGCGGATGGGAATGTGACTGTGGATGTGGCTGCCAATGTGGCGGATGACTCTGTGAATGGTTTGGTGAAAAATACCGCCGCTACGCAATTGCTGCGGGAATATACAGCAACCCCGGCAACGGTGACTCCAAGTTTGGTGATTTCTTCTCCGAGTACCAGTGCAACCAACACCGGCCCCGTCACTTATACAGTTACTTATTCCGACTCTGAGACGGTAAACCTCACTGATTCGGATATTACGCTCAATAACACTGGCACAAATGCCACAGTCACTGTAACAAACGGGGATACCAGTACGCCAACGGTGACACTCAGTAATATCAGTGGTGATGGTACGTTAGGTTTTAGTATTGCTGCGGGGAGTGCTAGAAACGGAACTGAAACAGCGCCTTCAGCGGGGCCTGCAACCACCTTTAGCGTGGACAACACTCAGCCCTCTGTGGCGATAACGGACGTGGTGAATGACAATATCAATGCCGCTTTTGAAGCGACTATCACTTTCAGTGAAGACGTTACGGGCTTCGTGATTGGTGACATTTCGGCTTCTAATGCCACACTTTCAAGTTTCAGTGCTACCAGCGCTTCAGTGTATAAGGTAACTGTTACTCCAACAAATCAGGGCGCGGTGACCCTGAATGTGGCTTCATCTGTGGCTACAGATGCAACAGGAAATAGCAACACCGCAGCTCAGCACTCAGTGACTTATGATTCAATTGCTCCTTCATTGTCGATCAGTGCGGCGGCGACACCACAAAATGCGCCGTTTACTGCAACTATGACCTTCGGTGAAAATGTCACTGGTTTTGATGTTTCTGATATCAGCGCTGCAAACGCGTCTCTAAGTAACTTTGCAGCAACCAGTGGTTCCGTTTATACGGTGTTAGTAACGCCTACGGCTGATGGTTCGGTAACACTCGATATTGCGGCTAACACAGCTTTTGATGTGTCTGGTAACGGAAACGTTGCAGCGACTCAATACAGCGTTACCTATGATAATACCTCACCTACATTGACGATCACTGGTGGCTCAGCGGCTGCGAATGGTGTTTTCACTGCGACACTGACGTTTAGTGAAGCGGTTGATAACTTCATTATTACCGACATAACCGCTAATAATGGCAGCCTGAATAACTTTGTGGCTAACAGCAGCAGTGAATACAGTGTTGAGGTGACGCCAGCCCAAGAAGGAATAGTCACTCTGGATGTTTCTGCAGGCGTTGCTACCGACACGGCAGGAAATAGCAACAGTGCGGCCAGTCAATTCAGCAAAACCTTAACCCCTGTTATCAGCTTGACTGCCAGTACTAATACGGTGTCGGAGACAAACGGCAGTGTCACTTTGACGGCCACTTCAACTATGCCCGCAGGCGCGGATATAACCGTTAATCTGGTATACAGCGGTACGGCTACAAACGGTACGGACTACGTTGCGGGAGCAACCAGCATTCTTATTCCAGCAAGCCAGAGCCAAAGTACTACAGTGGTGACCATCACGTCGGATACGCTGGTGGAAACCAATGAAACTCTGATCATTGATATAGACACTATCGTAGGCGGCGCGACCAATAATGTACTGGAGGACGGTGTTCAGCAGCAAACGGTGACCATCACCGATGATGACAGTGTGGCTGTCACCTTAGCGGCCAGCTCCAGCTCGATTGCAGAAGCCTCGGGCATCAGCACTTTAACTGCTTCATTGGACAAAGTGACCTTTGAAGACGTGACGATCAATCTCGGTTATTCCGGCACAGCCACCAGCGGCAGTGACTATGTAGCGTCGACTGCTTCCATCACCATTACAGCGGGTCAAACCTCAGGTACGGCTACCGTGACAGCAACGTCGGATGCCTCCGTTGAAGTGGTTGAAACGATCGTGGTGGATATCACCGGCGTGAGTGGTGGCTCCGCCAGTGAAAGTGGTTCTCAACAGCAGACGGTGTCTATCATTGACGACGACAACGTCGCTGTCACTCTGGCTGCCAGTGCCAGTACTATTGCGGAAGCTGCGGGCTCCAGTACCTTAACAGCGACCTTGGATAAAGTGACCTTTGAAGAAGTGACGGTCACTCTCGGTTATACCGGTACTGCCAGCAGCGGCAGTGATTACACGGCTTCGGCTGGCGCCATTACGATTACCGCCGGGCAAACTTCGGGCACGGCAACTTTGACGGCGATCTCTGATACCTTGGTAGAAACCGGTGAATCCATTGTGATCGATATCACTGGAGTGAATGGTGGCTCCGCCAGTGAGAGTGGCTCTCAGCAGCAAACGGTGACCATCACAGATGACGACAGCATCGCCGTTACTTTAACGGCCAGTACCAGTTCAGTTACGGAAGCGGCGGGCACCAGCATCTTAACTGCGACCTTAGATAAAGTGAGCTTTGAAGATGTGACGGTTAGTTTAGGTTATACCGGTACTGCCAGCAGTGGCATTGATTACGCAACCCCGGCCACTTCCATTACCATTACGACAGGTCAAATCTCAGGTTCGGCCACTTTGACGGCAACGTCCGATACTTTGGTCGAAGCGAGCGAAACCGTCGTGGTTGATATCACTGGGGTGAGTGGCGGTTCTGCCAGTGAGAGCGGAACCCAGCAGCAAACGGTCATAATCACTGACGACGACAGCGCGCTCGTCACATTAACGGTTAGTGACAGTTCAATTGCTGAAGCTGCAGGCACCAGCACAATAATTGCTAACTTGGACAAAGTAACGTTCGAAGATGTGACTGTCAGCCTGGGGTATACCGGCACGGCAACCAGTGGCAGTGATTACGCAGTATCTGCAGGTTCCATAACTATTACTGCAGGCCAAACTTCAGGCTCAGTCATTCTGACCGCAACGTCGGACTCTTCTATAGAAACGGATGAAACTGTCATAGTCGATGTCACCGGGGTGAGTGGCGGCTCTGCCAGTGAAAGTGGCTCGCAACAAAAAACGGTGACCATCTTGGATGATGACACGGTAGCCGTCACATTAACAGCCAGCAGTAGCTCCATGGCAGAAGCGGCGGGCACCAGCACTTTAACGGCAACCTTGGATAAAATAACGATTGAAGATGTGGTTGTGAGTTTGAGTTATACTGGTACTGCAAGCAGCGGCACTGATTATGTGACCCCCGCAGGCTCGATTACCATTGCAGCAGGTCAAACCAGTGGCTCAGTCACTTTGACGGCGACTTCGGACACTGCTGTTGAAGCGGATGAGACCATTATTGCTGATATCTCAGGTGTAAGTGGTGGCTCTGCCAATGAAAACGGTACGCAACAGCAGACGGTGACCATTATTGATGACGACAGCACGGTTGTCTCGTTAACGGTAAGCGCCAGTACCATTGGCGAAACGGCAGGCTCCAGTACTTTGACAGTGACTCTGGATAAAGCCACGTTTGAACCGGTTGTCGTAAGTTTGGGCTATACCGGAACGGCTACTCATGGCAGTGATTACCTCACACAGGCCGACTCTATAACCATCGCCGCAGGTCAAACTACCAATACGATTGCCTTGATCACGACTTCGGATACCTTGGTAGAGGCGAATGAAACCATCATTGTTGACATCACCGGGGTAACTGGTGGTTTCGCCAGTGAAAATAATACCCAACAGCAAACCGTTACCATCACAGATGATGACAGTGCTGTCGTTACTTTGGCGGTCAGCACCAGCGCCATTGCGGAAGCGGCGGGCACCAGCACTTTAACAGCGACCCTAGATAAAGCAACGTTCGAAGATGTGACGGTCAGCCTGGGCTATACCGGCACGGCAACAAGTGGCAGCGATTATGCGACGCCAGCCGGGGCCATTACCATCAGTGCAGGCCAAACCACAGGCTCTGCTACCTTAACGGCAATATCAGATCCCGCAATAGAAACGGATGAAACCATCATTGTGGATGTGACCGGGGTGAACGGCGGTTCCGCCAGTGAAAGTGGCCTGCAACAAAAAACGGTGACCATCTTGGATGATGACACGGTAGCCGTCACATTAACAGCCAGCAGTAGCTCCATAGCAGAAGCGTCTGGCTCAAGTATCTTAACTGCAACTTTGGATAAAGTAACAATTGAAGACGTGGTTGTGAGTTTGAGTTATACCGGTACTGCAAGCAGTGGCACTGATTACGTGACCCCCGCAGGCTCGATTACCATTGCAGCAGGTCAAACCAGTGGTTCGGTCACTTTGACGGCGCTGTCCGATTCTGATGTTGAAGCGGATGAGACCATCATCGCTGATATCTCAGGTGTAAGTGGTGGCTCTGCCAATGAAAGCGGTACGCAACAGCAGACGGTGACCATTATTGATGATGACAGCTCGGTTGTCTCGTTAACGGTAAGCGCCAGTACCATCGGTGAAACGGCAGGCTCCAGTACTTTGACAGCGTCTCTGGATAAAGCCACGTTTGAAGCGGTGGTTGTCAGTCTGGGCTATACCGGTACCGCAACCAACGGCAGTGATTATGTAACACCGGCAGACACCATAACCATTGTTGCCGGTCAAACGACCAGTACGGCTACTTTGGTGGCTACGTCGGACACCTTAGTCGAAGCGAATGAAACCATCATTGTTGACATCACTGGGGTAAATGGTGGTTTCGCCAGTGAAAATAATACCCAACAGCAAACCGTGACCATCACAGATGATGACACCGCAACCGTTACGTTGTTGGTAAGTAACAGTTCTATCGCGGAAGCGGGCACCAGTACCTTAACTGCGATCCTGAACAAGCCGACCTTTGAAGATGTTGTCATCAGTTTGGAATATGCCGGTACCGCCAGCGCCAGTGACTATACCAAGTCGGCAGATGCTATTACCGTCACGGCCGGTCAAACGACAGGTACCGTTACTTTGACTGCGGTTCAAGACAGCACTGAGGAAAGTGATGAAACCATCATTGTAGATATTTCAGGGGTCAGTGGTGGCTCTGTCAGTGAGCAGGGTACTCAGCAACAAACCGTGATCATTAGCAATGACGATAATGAGACAAGCAGCGATGTGGCGACCGTCGATGAAGACAACAGTATTCAAATTGACGTGTTAAGTAATGATCAGGGGCCAGGAGGTACGTTGAATCCGGCCAGTGTCAGCATCTATACTGCCGCAACGAACGGTGTCACCAGTATTAACACCGCCAATGGTTTTATTACCTACACGCCAACCTCTGACTATAACGGTGTCGATACCTTTGCTTATATTGTCAATGATTTGCAAGGGAATACGTCAGCGCCAACGACCGTGACAGTAACCGTGAACAACGTGAACGATGCGCCAGTGGCGGTGAATGATGCTGCAGCGGTCATCGAGGATAATTCGTTAACTGTCGATGTGTTGGCGAACGACCTGGATGTCGATGGTGCGAGTGATATCAACCTTCAGAGCTTAACGGTAACGATACAGCCGGAACATGGCCAGGCAAGTGTTGCAGATGGAAAAGTTATCTATACACCAGAAGCCAATTATAACGGCAGTGACATTTTCAGCTACAAAGTGGATGACAATGCCGGTCTGGAGTCGAATACTGCTATCGTAAGCATTAATGTATCGGGCGCCAACGATGCGCCTACGACACAAAGTGATACTGCTACCACCAACGAAGACACGGCGGTTACAATTTCAGTATTGCATAATGATACGGATGTGGACGGTCAACTGGTTGCAAGCAGCGTTACGACTGTAGCTCAACCATCGAATGGATTGGCGGAAGCTCAAACGGATGGCTCCATCATTTATACACCGAATGACAACTTCTTTGGTTCAGATACCTTCACATACACAGTGAAAGACGCTGAAAATGCGGTCTCGGCAGCAACTGAGGTTACGGTGACCGTACAGGGGGTCAATGATGCGCCTGTTGCCAGTGATGATATTGCTGTACTGCTCGAAGATACCAGCTTCGATATCAACGTTGCAGGCAATGACAATGATATTGATAGCGATTTGGATGCTTCCAGTTTGGTGATTGTCAGTATGCCTGCTCATGGCAGTGTCAGCCTGATTAACGGGCTGTTGCATTACACGCCAGTGGCAGATTTTGGCGGTAATGACAGCTTCAGTTATACCATCAGTGACATTGAAGGAAGTACTTCAAATGTGGCTACAGTTACCATTACCGTCGATGCGGTAAACGATTTACCAATTGCGAACAATGACAGCGCCGTTACGGAAGAGGATTCGTCGGTGACCATTGACTTATTAGCGAACGATCAGGACGTTGACGGCAGCTTAGATCCAGCCAGTATTGCATTGGCCCAATCTGAGAGTTTACCGCCGGAATCGGTGACCAGTCTGGCGCTTACTCAGCCGGACAATGGCTCCGTTACGATTGACACCAGTACGGGTGTGGCGACTTATACTCCGAATGCTGATTTTAACGGTGTAGATACTTTCCGTTACTCCGTGAGTGATAACGAAGGAGGGGTGTCGAACACAGCGACAGTGACGATACAGATCTCCAGCGTAAATGATACGCCGGTGATTTCTGGTACACCGTTGACCACTGTTTTGGAAGGCGGGGATTATCGTTTTACGCCTTTGATTTCGGATGTTGATAATGACTCACTGACCACTACGGCCAGTAATCTTCCTGGCTGGTTAACGCTTGATCCAAGCACAGGTGAATTGCAGGGTTCTCCTACGGTGGGGGATGCAGGTGTTTATGCTGATATTGTGGTGCAGGTCAGTGATGGCGAATTTAATGCGGAACTGGCTGCTTTCTCGATTGAGGTGGTCGGTGATAATGACACCGATGGCATCGCCAATCACGAAGATACTGACGACGATAACGACGGTATGAGTGATGAATTTGAGCTTGCGAATGGCTTTAACCCGTTTAATTCGGCTGATGCCGCAGAAGATGCTGATAATGATGGTTTGAGTAATCTTGAAGAAGCACTTCAATCGAGTAACCCGTTACTTGATGATCAGGCTCCGGTCATTGCGTCTCCTGAACCTTTGGAATTCAATGCCACTGGATTATTAACCCAAGTGTCCGGTTTTGACATCCCGACTGCGGTTGATGGCCTGGATGGTGAGGTGGCCGTCAATTTACTCGGCGAATCGTCTCTGAACTTAGCGCCGGGTCGACATCAATTAACCTGGTTTGCAACCGATGCCGCAGGTAACCGGGCAGAAGTTCAGCAACAAGTGGATGTCCATCCGTTGATCTCTCTCAGCAGTGGTCAGATTGTGGGAGAAGGATTCAGTGGTCGCATTGAAGTGATATTGAACGGTGCCGCGCCTGAGTATCCGGTGACTATTTCTTATGAGTTGGAAGGCAGTGCGAACTCAGAAGATCATAACCTGACGGCTGGCAGTGTGACTTTTGAAGAGGACGAACTTGCTGGTGGCATTCCGTTTGTGATTTCTCAGGATGACGTCACCGAAGGAATCGAGACGTTGGTAGTGGTACTGACGGGCGATGGTAATTTTGATGCTAACAACCGTCATACGTTGAGTATTGTGGAAGATAACGTAGCGCCACGTGTCGGATTGAGCCTGGTTCAGAATGGTTCAGATCGCCTGATCATCGAACAAGGTGGTGGGCTAGTGAGCTTTACTTCTACGGTGAATGATCCGAATCCGAACGATCAACACACCATAGAATGGGATTTCTCTGATGGTGTTACTCCAACGTTTGTAACGGATCTGCAGCGCCAGCTTAATCCTGCTGACTTAGCTCCAGGCATTTATAGCGTGACTTTAAGTGTGACGGACAACGGCACTCCTGCCATAACCAATGAAGTAAACCTCTCATACCGGGTTGTTGAAGCGCTCGCAGCGCTGAGTGAAACTCAAGACAGTGATAACGATGGCATCGCAGATATTGATGAGGGTTGGGCGGATGATGATCAGGATGGCCAACCGAATTATCTGGATGCAATCAGCCTGTCGAATGTGCTGAACAGTGCTCCGGAAGATGGATTTTCGTTCTTACTTGAAGCCGATCCTGGTGTGAAAATGGTCTTGGGGGAACGAGCTTTATCGAACGACGGACGAGGTGCCAAACTGGATACAGATGCACTTCCTGAAGAAATGGCACTGCCGGAAGATTCGTTTAATAACCTCAGTGGCTACTTTGACTTTGTGGTTAACGAGTTGCCTTTGATTGGGCAAAGTGTCAATGTCGTAATCGCACAGAGCGAGCCCATACCCGAGAATGCGATATACCGTAAGTTTGACGGTGTTTGGTTTACTTTTGTAGAAAATGCCAGTAACAGCGTTATGTCTGCGCCGGGTGAAGAAGGTCATTGCCCATCACCACAAGCAGAGGATTATCGTTCTGGATTGAACGAAGGCGATTGGTGTGTTCAGTTGACCATTGAGGACGGTGGCCCGAATGATGCGGACGGTCTGGCAAATGGCAGCATTAATGATCCGGGCGGCGTGGGCGTAAATGTTGCCGGAGGTGGTGAAACAGATCCGGGCACCACCCAAATACGAAGCAGCGGAAGTGGCGGCGGTAGTGTGGACTTAAGTTTGATTATGCTACTGTTGAGCTTGTTGGCATTTTATGGCACACGATGGAATCACAACATACGCCTGCGTCGGCCTTGGGAGTAAGTGTTCGTCGACACTGTTAGGTATTAATGGTGACGTCTTGATGATGGCGAAGTATTGATGATGGTGACGTATTGTTGTGAATGAATGGATTATTCAACGGACAGGCTTAATGGATGATTTAGTGAAAAACCAAGGTTTGGTGTTGTCTGTCTGTGGGAAGTTTCTGATCTTATGAACAATGAAATCGTTTGGCACGCACACACCGTTACCAAATCAGAACGAGCGGCACAAAAGCGTCAGAAGCCATGCCTGCTCTGGTTCACCGGATTGAGTTGTGCCGGTAAATCCACGATTGCCAACGGGTTGGATCAAGCACTGCATCGGCTTGGTTACCATACGTTTCTGCTGGACGGGGATAATGTCCGTCATGGTCTTAATAAAGATCTTGGCTTTAGTGATCAGGACCGGGTGGAGAATATTCGCAGAGTGGGTGAAACCTCTAAACTGTTTACAGATGCGGGTTTAATCGTGATGTCTGCTTTTATTTCGCCTTTCAAAAGTGATCGTCAACTCGTGAGAGCGCTGTTTCCGGAAAACGAATTTATTGAAGTCTATGTCAGTACGCCCCTGGCTGTATGCGAACGCCGTGACGCGAAAGGCTTATACAAAAAAGCCAGGGCGGGCGAAATTCAGAACTTCACTGGCATCGACTCAAAATACGAAATCCCTGATTCACCCGAAATCACCCTTGATACGGCCGATAACTCGGTGGCGCAATGTGTCGAGTACTTGCTTTCTTATCTCTCAAAGGAGGGCATGATTGCCCCTTCGGTGACAGGTAAGAAAGATCATCTGCACTTGGATGCAGAGCTTCAATGTTGAGTTTAAGCTGAACGTCAGTGCGCTTACTTTATGGGGCACTATTGTTTCAGATACGCTCTTTTTGTTTCTTCATCCACTGATACCGGGCGGGTCATGGTTTCTACCCCATCAACCTCCTGAACAATAGTGATTGTGGAATCAATGTATTTCTGACCCCACAGCACTATTTCTTTAATGGCCGGAATCAATGCCATGCCTTTTTCTGCTAAAGCGTATTGATAACGAACCGGCCGTTCCTGGTAGGGTTCTTTACTGATGATGCCTAACGTCTCCAGTCTTTTTAAACGTTCAGCCAAAGTATTGGTAGGCATTTTTTCAGACGATTCCTGAAAATCCTTGAAGGTGCACTTTCCGTTATAAATTAAATCTCGGACGATCAGAAGACTCCACTTGTCTCCCAAAAAATCGAGGGAACTGGCGAGAGGGCAGTGAGAGCGGTGTGAAAATTGATCAATATCATTCATGGCTTAGTTTTGGTTTAGCTCCAGACAATCGTACTTCAATGAATTTAAGCACAATTTAACATTATCACTTTAATTTTTAAAGTTACTCTTGTAATTCGGATTGATGTTTGTTTATAGTAACTTTAAAAATTAAAGTCACTAGTCAAATTATAAGGAAGTAATGCTCTATGAATCTTTATTTACGCCTGATCTTAGCTTTTATTTGCGGCAATTTTTTATCGAACATCAGCCCTACCGATGAGCTGGTTCGTACCTTGCGGGTTCTGCCTAACGACATTGATATCAATGGCCACCTTAATAATGGCCGGTATGCCACCTTAGTGGATTTGCTCATCATCGAGCAGGGAATGCGTGTGGGCATTTTGGCGAAGGCTTTAAAGTTAGGCTGGAAGCCCATGACAGCGGGCGGGCTGATTAGTTATCGAAAGCAATTAAAGCCGTTCGAAAAATTTAATGTGCATTACAAAATGGATTGCTGGGATGAGAAGTGGGCCTATATGCACTTTCGATTCGTGAAGGCGGATGGTTCCATTGCCGCAGTGGGTTATTTCAAATGTGGGTTTGTGTCCAAGCGAGGCCTGGTTGCCCAGAAGTTGGTGGATGAGAAATTTGAGCTGAATCGCGGTGATTGCGAATTGCATCCGACGATTGAATTTTGGAAGCAATCGGAAGAAGCGTTGATGGATCGGGCGTTAAAGGCGTTTTAAACGAAGTGCTTTGCCTGAATTACTTTCAAAAACGTATCGTTATTTGCATCTAAAACAAGGAGATAAGATATGCGCAGTTTATTTTTCGAAGGAATCAATCAAGTCGGATGGCGTGATATTAAGGAACCACAAGTAATGTCGGATCACGAAGTACTTGTGCAGACGATTGCGGCCAGCACCTGTTACGTTGACAATATGATCATTTCTGGCAAAAGCCCGTTTGAGCCTCCGTTTGCGATTGGCCATGAGTCCGTTGCCCGAATTATTGATAAAGGCGAGGCGGTTACTGAATTTGAAATTGGTGATGTCGTGGCAGTGCCGTATCACAGATCATGCGGTGAGTGTCCTTCATGCAGCAACAAGAAACCGCTGAACTGTGATAGCAAACAAACCCCCTTGATACCGGCTTATGGCATGCCGGACGGAGAAAACTTTGGTGGCATGTTCACCGAACGTTATCGGGTTCCGTATGCAGACCATGCGCTGATCAAAATTCCCGATGGCCTTGATCCTATTTCTGCCGTTGCCGCTGGTGATACCTTGACGGATGCCTGGAGTACCGTGGTTCCTCATGTCAGAAATAAACCAGAAGCAAAAGTGCTTATTACCAGCAACGCTGGTTATGGACTTTACGCTGTGCAGTGGGCCATTGCCGCAGGCGCGGGGTTGGTCACCTACGTGGATGATGATCCGACCCGTTTGGCGGTGGCGAGTGAACTGGGCGCAAGTACGGTTGTCTGGGTTGATGGTATTGAACTCCCGCCCATTTATGATGTGATCGTTAACGAGCGGCAAGGCGCAGAGTCACTGCGCTTATGTTTATTGGCTGCGGCACCAGGCGCTGTGTGTGAGAATGTGGTGATTTTCTTTGAGGATGTGCCGATTCCGATTGGGCAAATGCATTATTCCGGGGTTACCCTTCGCTCTTCCTTTTGCCCTTCTCGAAATTACATGCCGGAGGTGATTCAGGATTTGGCGAACGGCATGATCAATCCTCGCCTGGTTGAATCCGAAATCGTTGCTTTAGAGGATGTGCCAAAACGGTTTGTTTTGCCAAGTCACAAGCCTATTGTGCTTTTTGAGGAAACGCCCGAATAACGGACGAACAGAGTAGGGGAGGGAAGAACCGCGATTCAAAGCAATCCGCTGTAAACACGAATAATCTTGGGGGGATTGGGTGAGATGGCACTTTTCCCTCTCACCCTCAAGACCTGACCGAAGAATCAGACCGTTTACGAATTCATTGACTTCAACACAAGCAAACCTTATCCATCTATGGTATCTTGCCGCGCTTTCTGACTGGTCAGGTATTTGGCTAGTGCTCGAACTCACTAAAAATTTAGGATAAGAGAATGAATGCTGTCGTGGTTGCCGTGTTGTTGATGTTGGCGTTAAGTCTGGCGCGTATGCACGTGATGTTATCGATGATTATTGCCGCTTTTGTCGGTGGCCTGGTGGGTGGTTTGGACATTGAAACCACGCTCAACGCTTTTAATACCGGTATCGGTGGCGGTGCCAACATCGCTTTAAGCTATGCCTTGTTGGGTGGTTTCGCCGTGGCCATTTCTTTATCTGGTTTACCGCATTTGCTGGCCGATGCCATTTTAAAGCGTTTGGGTAAAGATGTTTCCGGCCCTCAGACGGTTTGGTTGAAAAATGGCTTATTGGGCATGTTGTTGATTGCCGCCGTTTGTTCGCAAAACCTGATTCCGATCCATATCGCATTCATACCTATCTTAATTCCGCCATTGTTATTGGTGATGTCCAAATTACACCTTGACCGACGTTTGGTGGCTTGTGTTTTGACCTTTGGCCTGGTGACGACGTACATGTTTTTACCGGTCGGCTTCGGCAATATCTATTTGAACGACATCCTGTTAAGCAAAGTATCCGATGCCGGTTTGGCCACTGAGGGTGTTTCTGTGGTTAAGGCGATGGCGATACCTGCTTTGGGTATGTTGACTGGTTTAATTATTGCCATGTTGGTGAGTTATCGTGGTAAACGCCAATACAATCTCGCTTTAACGGAGAAAACGGAACATGTTGAGCGTAGCTACAATACCAAATCTTTAGTCGTTGCATCGGTTGCCATTGTCGTAGCGTTTGTGGTTCAGTTGTGGCTGGATTCTATGGTGCTGGGCGCGATGGCGGGATTTGTTGTGTTCTCTGCAACGGGCGTAGTTCGCTGGAATGAATCCGAAGGTGTTTTGGTCGATGGTATTAAAATGATGGCGTCAATCGGCTTCATCATGATTGCAGCATCAGGCTTCTCTGAAGTACTCAAAACAACAGGGCACATTGATACCTTAGTGAATGGTGCGACCGGTTTCTTTGGCGAAAATCAGGCGTTAGCGGCGTTTTTACTACTGGTGGTTGGGCTGCTATTAACCATGGGTATTGGTTCTTCTTTCTCGACAATCCCGATCATTGCGGCGATCTATGTTCCGCTTTGTATACAGTTGGGGTTCAGCCCGTTAGCGATTATTGCCTTGATTGGTACAGCGGGTGCGTTGGGGGATGCCGGCTCGCCAGCGTCTGATTCCACTTTAGGCCCAACCGCTGGCCTGAATGCCGACGGTCAGCATAATCACATGCGTGATACTGTGATCCCGACGTTTATTCACTTCAACATTCCTTTGTTGTTGGCTGGCTGGCTTGCGGCCATGGTGCTTTAAACTGGTTATTGGTTCTTTACCCTGGTTGTCGTAAATACAGATGTTGTGTACGTTCATAGCAGCCTGGAGTTAGCTATCCTAATAGATGGCATTGAAAAAACTCTACTCTTGACCCTTTAAGGGTTGGGTAGAGTTTTTTTATTTCTTGTGCCAATAAAACGTTCCCGTTTAAGAAGACACTCGTGATCTTGAGATTATTGTTTGTACCATGAATTAAGCAAATAGCTTTGGCTGGTAACTCTGTGGCAAAATGCATAGTAAGAGTCATTTATAGGAGTTTAATATGGATCTCCAAAAAATTGAAAATGAGGCACTTCATTTATCGAAAGGTGAGCGAGCCTCATTAATTCAGAAATTGGTGTTGAGCTTTGATACGCCGACTCCTCAAGAACTGAGAGACGACTGGTTAGCTGAAGCACAAAACAGGGCAAATGAACTTGACGATGGTGTGGTTACCCCTATTCCTGGCAATGAGGTATTAAAAAAGGCTCGGGCACTCACTAAATGAACTATGAGTTTCACCCTAATGCTGAAGCAGAGCTTTTAGAATCCGTTGGCTTCTATGAGTCAAAGGTTAGGGGGCTTGGTTCTGCATTTATTGATGAGCTTGAAGCTGTTTTAAATTTGGTTTGTGAGTCACCAATTCAAAGGAAAGTAGAGCGAGCTCCAAATATCCGGCGTATACCTCTGCATCGATTTCCCTTTGCTATCATTTACAGAGAAACAGACTCAGTGATTCAAATACTGGCTGTTGCTCATGATCGTAGAAGACCACAGTACTGGTTACATAGGCTTTAGACTGTTATCAAAATTCTCTGAGTCAGCATAATCACATGCGTGATACTGTGATCCCGACGTTTATTCACTTCAATATTCCTTTGTTGTTGGCTGGCTTGCGGCCATGGTGTTGTAACTCCGTTTGACTTTTGCTTGTCTATGAGCGGAGTTCACGTCAATACACAGGCGTGCTCCGCTAACTTTTTTCGGCTTAAATGTGTATCTTCTCATATCTACAGAAATATCAGCGTGAAAAGCCTGAAGTCATAGGCTGAAGAAAATGGGTCTTCTGCTGACTTATTTCCAGCTCATCACACTGTCATATTCTTTACAATCCAATACGGCGTCAGCGGCATTCACTATAAAAACTTGCTGCTTTTCTGAAGAAGGGTATGTTAAATACTCAGAACACTTCGCACTTTGACCGTTTCCTACCACCACTTGGGTTCCGGGCTTCAAGGTACACTTCACCATTTTGTCCAGAGGTGACCATTGGTAGCATATTTCGTAGTCTGTTCGATAATCCGCCGTTAAACCGGAGGGCCGCTCAAACGCCCACCATTGACCGAATTGACTGTGGGGGTTGGTGCTGTTCCAGGCGCGATAAATAGTGACTTCTTGATTGCTTTGATAAACCTTTCCCTGGCACAGTTTCCCTTGGTTTGGTTCACCCAGTGCTTTTGAGAGCAGTTCCTCGTCCTTAATCAGGTCAAATTTCAAACCCAGTTGGCCATTGATTACCGGGCTGCCAACACAGGACTGTTCCAAGGATGAAGTGCTTTCAACGAGAGGGTTTCCATTATTAGAAGTTTCATTAGAAGAAACCGTGTTATTGGAAACGCTAGCGCAACCCTGAGCCATAATAAACAACGAACTTAACCAAATCCTTTTCATTTCAATAGACTCCATTCTGTTTTTCAGGTTTTTAGTATCCGTAATATCACATAAAATGTTTTGCCAGAACAGTGAACAATGGCTTATTGGTTTATAGTCATTCTCCCTTTTTTCGGCGTGATCTGTTTAATGTTGTGCGAATTTTTTCACAGAGGCTTTCTTGCCCGAAAAAGGATGTAATCAATTAAAACTGGATCATAAAATCGGCATTGTTTATGTGATACTATTTGTCTTTAATTTCAATAGATTCAATACACTTAGGACCACCTGATGAGCATGATTGATGAATCCACTAACCTTTTGTCTCTTCAACTCAGTCAAGCTCTGTTGCATGAAGATCATGACCGTTTTATGGCTGGCATAGCCGAATCACCAGAGTTCAAAGACAATGCATTGATGTCATTGGTGTTTGAAGCTTTACCAAAATCTTCCAATCACTTTTCATTTCGGGGCATTAAGTTACCGGGGCGCAATGACTTTTGTATTTGCGGATCAGGTAAAAAACTAAAAAAATGTTGCCCTCAATTACTGAATGCCCCGGCTCCTAAGGCTGAAGACTTATTTGGAATGGCTCTTGAGGCTCTAAATGAAGATCAATTTGCCGAGTTGTCTGGTAAGCCGAACTGGACGATTCAAGCAGCAACGCATCTCTTTGGTTATGCCATGGTCAACGGGCTGGAGGACGTGGTAGTAAGAATTGGCTTACCTTTCACAGAGAAACTTTCATCATTCAGGAATGAGCATGAGGACTTCATTGCTTTTCTGTTGGATGCCCTCTTTGAACTGCGTCAAGATGACACTCGAATTCGTCTTATTCATGATCTCACCAAGCTTAAAAATGCCGGTTCATTGAAATCCATCGGGCATCAGCGTCTGGCAATGATTCTGAGCCAGGAAGGTGACATCACTCAAGCTAAGCATCACCTGGAACAAGCCTTCAGGGCAGATCCAAATCAAATTGAGTTGCCCATGACTGAGATGAGTATTATGGGGGTGACGGCCAGCGAAGAAGAAATTAAATCAAGAGCTAAGTTTTGGCAGGCGCGATTGAGAAAGAAGTATGATGACGATTACCCGGTACTTGGATTCTTACAGGAAGTATTAGCCAAAGGGAAAAGCCTGTTTGCAGACTTTGAGCAACCACCTGAAATGGATAATTGTGACGCTGGTGACGATCCGGTAGATATTAAAACCCGTAATGCTGACCTTTTGGTTCAGGCATTGGCTTTCGAAGATGATGTGGGTAACTACGACATTCACATTCTCAAAGGCGAAGCCAAGCTGGTTCTGAATAAGGCCGTAAAGCCTTTGTATAAACGTTGGCTCCAACTTTATCAGGATAATACTCATGAAGTGTTTCGGACAGTCAGCGAACAGGACTTTGTCACTGATATTGAAGAGCATCGTTGGTTAATCTCGAATGAGGAGTGGGCCGGACATTTGTGTGAGTATCCTCTGCTCTTAAATAACTTGGAAATACTTGCTTGTCTTAATTCCTATATTGATCTGGCTCCTGTGCCTCTGGAAGATGACGAGGCGAACGATCCAAAAGACATGAGCATATTAGGTAGATTGCAGGTTTTATTTTATCACCGCTGCCACTTGGCAACGAATGACTTAATAAACAAGTTACCTCCGAATACTACGTTGCCTTCCCGGTTTAAGCCCAACCAGATGTTTTGGATACTACTGGAGCATCAGTATTATAGAATGTCTGAATACTGCGAAACGACAGTGCTTCAAAGTTATCTCCAACGTTTAATAATATTAGACACGAACCCTCAACCCTGGATTGTGGAGGCTTTGGCTTTAATTTACTTTGAAAAAGGGCGCACTGAAGAGCTGATTCAGCTTGTCAAAGGGGCATCTTCGGTAAATTGTGCCTGTGTTCTGATGTTGGCGGCTTCGTTTCGTTTACTGGGTAAATCAACTGAAGCGTTAGAGCAACTGTTGAGGTTACAAAAGAAGCATAAAAAGTCATTAATTACCTTTGCCACAGTGCTGGAGAATAAGGATTACATGGCCTTGTCGCCTCTTGGTTTAGTTCCTCTGTATTGTCTATTAACGGATGAAGACCGAAGTGATGCTTTGGAAGCTTCTTGTCGCTGGTTCATGGATCATCTGCCGAAGAAGTAATGGCACTTTGGTTACTTAATTCAATCGACTGTTACTTAATTCAACCGACTGGTTAATTGCAACGGGGTCACAGGATAACCGCTTGGATATTTCATGCAGGCGAATCAGCTGTTGAACAAATATCGGGCAGGTAACCAGGCTTTCAATATATTCAAACACGTACATTAGCAGCGAAAATACAAGGCCATATTGTAAAACCCCGTCATCAATCACGGTGATGGGTGTGAAGACTAATAAGGCAATTACGCCCAGCCAGATCACCAAATAGTTGCTAGTTTCTAAGTCGGATAATTTGATGTTCCAGCGCATAAGAGCGCCAAAGTGCCGATGAACAACGTCTTTGTTTTTGCTTTCCAAAGCGATGACCTGGTGTTCCAGTTGGTCGTTATAACCAGAATTCAAAGCATAATTGAATTTTCCGGTGACGCTATAGATCACCATAATTAACAGCAATAAACCAAGACAGGCGAGAAATACCGTAAAGTTCAGTGATGCGATTAAGAGCAGGGCACCCACTACCCCAATAATGGCTCCCACAACTTCGGGGAGGGAGTTTTCCAAAAACTCAACGAACTCTGTCAATAACGCACTGCGAGCAGAAATTGTTGAAAGGGGCTGGCCTTTACTTTGTCCATCGGAAACCATTTCAGGCGCGATCTGGCAATAAATTCCGGCGTAGATTCGGGTGTCATAAAAGCGTTGTGCGGTGCCGATCACCAAGGTTAACCCGCCTAATAAGCCAAGGTGGTAAATTCCTTCGTAGCTCCCTGCAAGTAATCCATCAATGGCCAGGCCAATGACCAGCGGAAAAAAGATGTTCAGCGACGCGCCGGCAATGATCAGGAAAAAGGTAAAGGCTATGCGCCACTTAAAGCGCAAAATAATGTGTTTGAGAGAGATTTTTTGCATGGTTTCTTGACGTGAATGGTAAAGAACCAAGTATGAATATGGGGGTATTAAGATAACATTAAGGTGGGCGTCTGACGGGTGGAGCCGAGAAAACTCAGACAGTCTCACTCGGGAAAGTTAAGTCATTATCAAAGCGGTTAATCAACGTTAGTATGTGGAGCATAGATAGGATGATTATCCGCTTAACATTGAAATTTACTTCCAGTCCTTCAATCCATATTTGGCCATAATCTCACTTAACCGGCCTGAAGCACGCAATGCCTGAGTGCCTTCATTGATCAGCTGGATGTGGCCTTTGGTTTTGGGTTTGGCAGGAGAGCAGGCAATGTACATGGGGCTAGGATCACCAAGTGCACCTGCTTCTTCAATCTTCCCTTCCATGCCCATTTCTTTGAGCTTGGCAGAAACCACTAAAGGCGAATCAATCAGGGCGTCTAGACGACCAGCCATGACTTTTTTGATGTTTTTTTCTAAGGCGTTGTCGCCTTTCACCGTTTGAATGTTGCCGCTGGTATTGTCGGCAACGTATTTATCGAATTCATCACCATAAGCATAACCACCTATGACCCCGAGTTTGACCCCATTGAGCGATGTTAATCCTTGATATCGCCATGAGTTGCCTTTGTTGACATAAAATGCAGAATTATCCATTCCCCAATGTTCTTCCGGAAAGATAAAGTCCGGGGCATCTTCTTTATACGCACCCACAACACAATCGATAGCACCTTTTCGGACTTCACTTAATGCTCTTTCCCAAGGCATCAGTCGATAGTCTATGGTGTGACCCGATTGTGAGAAAATTTCTTGAGCCAACTCAATCATATAACCCGGTTGATCAGACCCTGGTTGACCATTCATTGGGAACCAAACGTCTGAACGAATGGAGATGGTGTCTGCCTGAATTACAGACGCAGACGAAAAATATAGCGCTACCAGCAGAGATAAGGAGAGGGCGGAGTTATGACTGCGTTTGAACATAAGCGAACCTCAATTTGGTTTAGCGGCCTTGTTTCGGTGGTCTTAATTATTAATAACCCTAGACCCAGACACGAAGGTTGCAAGTGTTTCAAGACGGTCTCTTTAATGTTCTTAACTGGTTTTGATTTGTTAACTGGCAGAAGAAGGGCAACCTCGGTTTGAGTTTTTAACCGTTGGTTGATTGCCCTTTCAATATTGAACTTTAATTAAAAATACAATGCTTGGTGTAGTCTTTCATTTCATTCATTGTCCAATCGCCTTTAGGTTTTTCATCCAGGTCTGCACACCAAGCTTCGCTGCCAATTTCAGCTGAACATCCTAGTAGCTGTAAAGAAAAAATCGAAATGAGTAAGATTTTCTTCATGTATTTCTCCATTGTCGTTATTAAGGCTTGCTTCAAAGTGCTTGCCTGAAGTGATTTGTATTTTATGTTGCGATTGTGAGTGGCTGCTGTCGGAAATCGATGTTAATTCTTCCGGGCCAGAATATGAATTGCTTCACTGAAATGGCCAGACATGGTCGGGCTTTGTACTGCCTTCAACAACTCAACTTCAAAGCTCGTAAGCATACCTTCAATTACCTTTGGTTGGCTATGCCACATTGACACACCCATACCGGACGTAAACTTATGACCGTCATCGGAGCAAAACTCAGCCAAGTAGAGCACTCCATTTGGTTTTAGCACTCGATGCAGCTCATCCAGAATTTTTACTCGTTCTGTCTGGTCTGGAACGCAAGTAAAAACGGCACAGGTAATGACGGCATCAAAAGATTGATCTGGGAAGGGCAACGGCAGATCAGAAAGGTGACGTAAATCCAGTGTTGGGAAGGCATTTAAGCCTCGACAGATCATTGATTCGGAAGCATCAACACCGATTAAATCACGAAAACCAAGACCATAGAGTTGATTGGTAACCCGCCCATAACCACAACCAAAATCTAATATTTTACTTTTTAATGGCACTGCGCTTTGAAAGTCTGGAACTGATATTTCAAGATTGAACACCACTCGTTCTGCTACATCATCCCAATTGCTCAAAGACTATTTCCTTCCTGTGCTGTGGTTTGCTGTTGAGACTAACGGTCTGAATTTTTAGACTGGAATGCTTCAGAAATGGCGACGGCTTTTACATAGGCATCCAGATCATCAAACAGCACATAGTTTTGAACTCCAGACCAAGCTACAGCGCCTAATTGATTGGCGTTCCAATCTGAATCTGTCGCACCAACAGGAATTGTACCTACGATGAATAGTTTCCCCCCTTGATACTCGAAATGAGGATCAAATAGGTCATGACAACATTCAGAATCCACGACGCTCATAGATATGCACTTGCCTGAAAAGTCCGGTAAGAATTCCTTGTCCAATGTGTTTTCCTTTAAGCGTTTATAAAATAAATAGGCTGGAACTTATGCATTGTCTGAATCTTCATGAATTTCAAGATACGGAGCTCCAAGTTTGTTTTTGGCTACAACTACAGCAGTCACTTTTTGGCCAAGTGTTAATTGTACAGTTGGCTTTTTAATAGCCCCAGATAGATAGCCGTCCACCTGACTGCAGAGATAACCCCATTCGTAGTCCTTTTCGATTTTCATTGCGTAGATGCTTCCGAGTAACCAAGATCGAATTTTGATTTAATTAATGCTCTTACTGATTCTTGTTGCATGAATTAGTTTGTCCCGAATCCGATTTGGAAATATGTTCAGAATCGTTAACCGGAGCATTGAGAAAGCAAAAAGACTGTAAAAATAATAATACCAAATAAGGTTAAATGATCTTTAAGTTTTACTCCTGGATCTTTAACGCCACACCCGGGGCATAATTCAGCTGATGTTGATATTTCACGGTTACATTCCTTACATTTTACTAGTGCCACTTAACTCTCCTTAGTTTTTTAATGTCGCGAACAGTTTGTGAAGTTCGCTGTTTTGCTTTAGACATTTTATGCTCTTCGGATTTCAAGAGTAAACATAATATGTTTACTCTTTTAGCTCTGAGTGAAATGCTCCATGCTGACCCGCATACAGGGTGTTGTGGGGCTGGAGACTAGATGTCTCCGGCTACCCGATTAGTTGCTTGCTGGTTGATGAAACTCGATAACATTATCATCAGGATCTCTGATAAAGAAAAACTGAGCACCGTTGTATTCGACTTCTCCTGTAACCGGGAAACCCAGTTTTTGAATGCTACTTTTTGCTGAATCATAATCCGTTATTTCAAGGGCAATGTGTGTATAGCCGGGATATTTCATATCTCCTTCCATCAGCACATTTTTCCTTGGGGCATTTTCTGACACATTCAGAATAAGATTGATATTTATTCCAGATGGGTGTTCTACGATAGCGACTGGCTCTGGGCCAACAGGGCCAGCGAGAAATACGAATCCGAGCTTTCCATAAAATTCACGAGAAACTTCCAAATCTCTGACTCTCAATCCTACATGATTAATTCTGGTAATTTCTTTCATCATAGTCCCTTGATGTTGATGCTGGATAACACGGAAAGCTAACGTTTTGCTCACCGGAAAATTAGAAGTGTAGCGAGTAATTATTTCGAGCGCAGCAATTTGTGTACACCCGATATGGACTCGAACTAATGAGCGGAGGCTGCCCCGATGAAGTCCTCTGTAGGAAGATCTCCGCTAATTCAATTTAAAAGGATTTAACGACAACGACTAGCGAATGGCAAGGGCTTGACCGAGAGGTTTCGCTTGGAGGCTAGATACTTCCGGCGATCTGATTTGTACTTAATTTTCGGGTAACTTAAGTAACCGTTCACTACGCCATATTCTAATAATGTTTATTGATTTGCTTTCACGAAGGTAGACAATACGAAATGGTGAATGAATAAGTTCACGTATAGAATCATCACTGAACTCGGGGACGACTCTACCAATATCTGGGTGATCTACAAGCGTTTCTATGTGTGAAATAATTGCCTCGACAAAGTCTTGGCTAATTTGAGGTACACCCTGTTCTTGGTAATATTCTTTAATGCTTTTAAGGTCGTTGATCGCAGATATAGAAAAAGAAAGATTCACGAACTAGATGCCCAGCTGTTTTTTCACATCACTGATGTCGGAAGTTTCACCTTCTTTTATCTCCATTAACCCTTGAGCAACAGCTTTAACGAATTCAAGTTCCTCCTTAATGTTTTCGTAATCATCAAGTCCTTGGACAACTGCAACTCCTCGCCCTCGGCTAGTTATAAGAACCGGTCTATGGGTGTCTTTGGCGTGATTTACGACCTTACCCGGGTTAATCTTTAGGTCAGACAGCGGAATGACATCTTCGGAAAATTTTGTTTGCATGATAAGGATCTCTCTACTGAAGACCTATATATAGCACCTGTTAATAGGTGGCGTCAAAGAGTATAACTTCTGATATTAATGGTGGTTTTGTATTGAGGTACCAGCGAAAAAACCATTCAAACCACTCAGTGGTTTATGCAACATGCATTTGTGTACAATTGGCATGGGAATTATCTAAACTGCAGGAAAAGGCCTGTAGAACTGCGAGTTGCATCAAGACGATGCCGGGAGATCTAACGGCCACCGTAAATGTTGCCATTGTTTCATCTGATATCGTTTGCAAAGGCCCATCGTCTAGTTCTAAACCCCGGAGATATCAATCAAACCTTATCTTTTTTAGACCACTTGAAATCTCAGGGGCTCTAATCACAGCTTGATGGATGGGTTAATGCTTCATTGCCGTGAGAGACACGCCCTGTACGCGCCCCAGCGAAGCGGCAAAGTATTCTCGGAATAGGCCCGCATGCAGTGTGTTGTGGGGGGCTAGGTTCCTACGGTTACCTGAATTGGTTCTTTACCATTTGCGTTCGAAGCTGGTGCGAACTGTTGTAGAAATATATGAATTTAGCCCATGGCCCTGTATGGCCAGTTCTTTCATTTTTTCGACAACGGCCGTTCCCGGTCGTTGGCTAGAATATAGGTAGTTACGCCATCTGCCAGACATAAACTTTACGGTAATTGAATCACCATTGATCTCGTAGGCTTCAACATTAGAGCTTCCATTGGTATTTTTATATGGAGTCATTTTTAAATTCCTTATAAAGTTTAAATATTTAATTTAGGTTTCTCAGCAACCTAATGCTGGCTAAATTTGTTAAATTTTTATGCCACATAACCTTCAGCTACCAACCACCACTTAACTCTGAATTATTTTCAACTTCATATTGAAATGTACGCTTAATATCGAACGTATTATTCAACATTCGAATGTTTGATGAACCACAGCTAAAGTTAATGCAGCTACCTTGGGAACCTATTAAAGAACGATACAATATCTCGGTGTTGTACTGTAATTTAGACCAATCATTCGGTCCTTCGTAACCTTGTAAGTTAGAGATTTCTAACGGGCCATTATTATAGTCAGAACCAACCGTTTGTTTAATATCGATTGTACAGTTAGAATAAACTTCTCCATCGAACTCTAGGTCAAATGTTGCTCTAGAAACCATGTGCTCATCATCGCTGCCATATTCCTGCGAATCCTGAACTAACTGGGTGTAAGTAGTTATTATTTTGGACATGTAATATCTCCTTGAATGAATTTAACAACTCAATTCTACGACATTAGCGTCGAAGATCATTTTTCCTTTGTTACGTCACCAAATATTTAATTTGATGCCATTTAAATAATCACTCAGATTTTCCGACCCAAAATACAACGCACTGTCGTTTATCCTGCGCTTTTAGGCGCTCATTCGCCTCTGCCAAAACTCCGAGTCAGTCCAACGCCGTTCCAAACCATACGAGTGGTTTCGGTTTTTCTGGTAAATGCGGAACTGTTGTTGCACTTGTTGTGAGTAATCGGTGGTTACGTTCTTTGGGTCTTCAAGCCAGTTTTTTACTTTGATGCCTGCCATTATTCCGTGTTTGATGCCTTTGAAAATGCCTTGGGCGCTGATGGGGTCAAAGCTTGCGGCGGCGTCGCCGATGGCCATCCAGTTGTTGCCTTCCAGGGTGGGGAGTATGCCGGAGTAGATGGCGCAGCTGTGGTAGCTGGTGGCCTGGAGTTGAAGTTTTTCAGCGTTCGGGCCAACAAAGGTGGTGGCGGCGAGGGCGTCTTCAAAGCCTTGGTGGTTGTGCTCTCTCAAGTGAGGAAGGATTTCTCGCTCGGAGACGATCATGCTCACGGCTTTGTTGTCTGGCAGCAGTGCCTGGTAGTACCAACCTTGAGGCGTGGCTTCGAGTTGGATTTGCTTGGTGCCCTGGTCTTTGGTAACGCGGGAGAAACGAACGGTGGCGAACAGTTGGTCTTCGATGGTTTTGTGGATGTTCAAGGTACGAGCATAGCGGGCTTTGGACCCGGTGGCGTCGATCACGAAACCGGCCTGAACAGGGAAGGGCGCACGGTCTTCGCCTTGAGCAAGCAACAGGGTATGGGAGTGGTTATCTTGGGTGCCTATGAAGCGGGTATTCCAACTTAGTTGGGCGCCCATAGCTTCGGCTTTGTCGGCCAACATTTTGTCAAAGGCACTGCGGTTGAGGCGCCAGGAAGGCCCCAGAGGGTTGACAATAAAGTCGTTATAACCGGGTTTGTCATGTCCCCATACCGATGCATAGCCGGGGCAGGTCTGGTGGTTGGCCTGATAGAATTCTCTGGCCACACCTAACTGCTTTAAGAGCAATACGATTTCCGGGGGGCAGTTTTCACCAAGACGCTCTTGGCCGGGTGTTTGCCGTTCCACCACCAACACCGAAGCTTTGGTGTTGGTGCGAATGGCGATGGCCGCCGCTAGTCCAGCGGGGCCACCTCCCAGTATCACAACGTCGTAATGGGCTTTGAGCGTTGTCATATTAATGTGGGCATCCTCGCTTCTTCTTTGTTGGGTTGGCATTGAAGGGCCAGGCAGGCACTGGGTCTGTGGCATCGCCGGGGTTGGTGAGTTGGCTTTGAACTTCAAGATAAAGCTCTGGCGAAAACTTCTGGGTGTCGCAGCCCTCTCTGTCGCCGTCTATGTTGGTGCCTTGAACAATGATGCCGATCTTATCCCAATCCTGAACCGATTGCAGCGGGTCTTGGAATGTTGCAGCGGAGGCCGGGTTGACGGCATAGGTGCCTTTGCCCCGAATCGACCACTTCTGTTGTGGTAATACATTGTTATAAACCTCTTCGGCCACATAAACCGCATCCGGGCGCTGTGAAGGCCAGGACCAGTAAAGCGTGGATTCAGCGCCGTTACTTTCATTCACTCCGTCGGTGTTGATGGCGGTGGCGTGAATGGAGCAGGAGTTGTAATCCGTTTGCCACGGGATGGCCATGAACTTGGAGATGTCGCCGGGCTCCAGGCCGTCGGTCATGTTGTGCAGAGGAATCCAGCCAATGTTTAAGTAAGGTTTGTCTTTGCTCAGTTCCTCGTAAGTCAGTGGGTATTGCTTGATGCGGAAGGGGCCAGAGCCTGAGGTTTTCCAGTCCTGTTGATAGATGTCTTTTTCCATGATGGTGTAGCTGACTTCGATGCCCGGCACGTATCGCCCACCCAGGCAATTGGCCATGGACGCCATATCGAGAATTTCCCCTGGGCCAAGTGCCGTACCTTCGCCTTTTTCAAACTGGTTTTTGCTCCATTGCTCCAGCATGAAATATTGGGTTTTGGTGACGGTTAAAAACGAGGTGCCTGCCGCGCCTAAAGAAAGCGGCATTAAAGGTGCGCCAATGTTGGTTTCATCTTTGTTGGGGTTACGAATGAAGTTCAATGCCGCCATGATGGTTTCGTTGGGGTCATTGTCTTCAGTAATGGCTTCTACTGCTGTGTGGGCGTGCAAGGCCAAAGGCGGCAGGTTGGCCGTCCAGCGTTGCAGGTTACAGGCAATGAAGATGGGCTGAATGTCTTGGGTAAAGTTGGGCTTGTAAGTCGGTTTGTATTGGCACTTGTCTTCGTGGTGGGTGAAACCGTAGAGATCTGGCTGAAGCCCTAAGTCCCGGACGAACATGTTGTAGACGTCATCCCATACGGAAACCACATTTCGGATTTGTGGTGCATAAGCGGGATCACCACACACCACCCAGGCGCCAAAGGCTTCTTCGGTGCTGCCATCGTCAAACACCAGGGTGACATTTACCGGGCCATCGGAGGCAGAATCAAACCAGCCTACGTTGTTGAGGTCGCCAGTCATTTGAATGGGGACACCGTATTCATCGTATTGCCCAACGGCATTGCCGGAACTGGCTAAAACCAATAAACGACCTTCATCGTCGGTGCGTATTTCACCTAAGGTGTCCAGCGGCCCACTGGGTTCATACAGTTCATCATTAGTGTCTTCCGGAAAGCGGATCGGGTATTTGGGCAAGGGCACTATCTCGCCACCCGTTTGTACGCATTTGGCTTCGGAACAGCGATTAAATTTTGCAATATCGCCAGAACTGGCACTGATGGCTCGGGGGCCGGCGTCAATCATTAACCGATTAAGGCGATAATCCGAATCAATGGTGCCATGCACTTCCGGGTTACGCATTTGCGGTACCTGGTTATTGGCGTAGGCTTCAATGCCTTTGTTGTTGACCACGTTGTAGGCGGCGGCTTTTTTGTTGGCTAAGTGGCTGGACCAGATCAGGTCTTTGACGGTTCGGCCATCGGCCAGTGTGGTACCGACGACGACTTGAGTACCCGCGCCGCCTGGGTAGCTGTCTTCGCCATCAAAATCGTAGGCGTAGATACGAAAGCGAGCGGCTTGTTTTTTTAAATTGCCGTCTTCATCTCGTAGGTCGTTGCTGGTGACCGGAGTGTTTTGAGTGCCTTTCTTAATCGGTAAACCGCCGGTGATGTCGGTGCCTTTTTGAGGCAAACCTGCACTGGTTTCGGGTGAAAGTATGTAATCTTCGCTGGTACCAAAACGTGCAAAGTTAACGCTGGGGTGTACCCTGAATACAGTTTTGTTGGTCATGATCGGTGCATCCCTTAGTGCTGATTAGTTTCGCTGAATTTTGGTGTGACGCCGTGCTCCCAGCAGTTTCGGAGTGCACCGCCAACGCTGGCCATAACCGGGAAGAAGTTGTCGGGGTTTTCTCCACGGAACAGGCTTTCAAGCAGTTGCGTCAGTTGACCGAATTGCTTCACCAGAATGTTTTGAAGTTGGATGTCTTCAGGCGTGTATTCGCTGACGGGTTTGGTACTGAAGGTTTCCGGTAACTTGCAGCCGTCTGGCCCGCCTGCGTCTTTGATCTGATTGAACTTTACGAAGTGATCTTCGCTCGGTTCGGTGTCGTCGGCGGTGTTTTGGAACACGGAAGGCACGGTTGGGTCTTTCTTGCATTGGCCTTCGCCCTGATCCGTGATGAGGTCAATCAGCAGTGAGATTTGATCAAAACCAGCACCGCCGGATTCTGTGACCGTCATGTTTGGCATGTTGCGATAGAAGGCGGAGAAGTAGTCCACCTGACGGACGCCGCCTTTGATGTGGCCTTTTAATAAAGAGGCTCCAAAGCGCAGTGCATCGTAGAAAGCGCCAATGGTGCTGTATTCGTTGATGAGGCTTTCCAGAAGAATTTCGAGTGGCGGTGGGTCAAATTCTGGTAATTCCACCAAGCACATACCGTTAATGTGCTTTAGGTCGAGCGGTCCGATTTCTGCCGTGTAAGGCATGTATGGCTCAGTTTTCTCGCTGGGGTCGAGCTTAAAATTGAGGTGAGGGATTTTGGTGCCCTGGTACACCGGCGGTGTGATTTTCGGAGAGAAACCATAGGCATTAGCGATGTTTGCAGCGCACTGGAGATGCAGCATTTCCTGGTTAATGATGGTTCGGATGAGTTGGTAAGCGTCGGATTCACGGTCTTTGATTGAGTACATGGCGGACATGTAAAAAGGGATTGTCCATAACTCTAAGTCCACGGCGGCTTGCAAGTGGTCTTCGAGGTGCTCCAAGGCCCAATCTGTATGTTTAATATTCATGAGATTCCATCTTTATTATGTTTTGGGTGGATGAAAGCATTTCACTGCTTTTCCAGAGCAAAGCGGCACTCTTGCTGTTCGTTGACAGTGACTTCCGTGAGCAAGGTGTACTGGCTATCTCCTCATAGCCGAACTTTGGTCTTGGATAAAAGCGTTGTGAGCCCGGCTGTCAGACAGAGCCCTGTTTATAGATATAGTTAAGGAAGGTCGAAAAAAGTATTACAGGGGATTACACAGGGGGATGAAATGAAGCTGTGTTAAAAAGCCTGCCACTCTAAGTACGAATTTAGGATCGTCACAGTAGGCTTCTACAACTCACCCATCTGACGTAAACGAAGAGAATCTATAATTGATGGCTTTAGGACTTAAGGTAAGTTCGTTAAGTTAACGTTGATACAGAGAAACGAAATGGATTTGATCCTGTATGTTCAGGTTTGAACTCTTTAAAACCCCATCGGGATTGAAGGGGCTAAGAGGTACAGTTGATCAGGTCTTCTGCCGCAAAGCGCGATATTAGGGCTTTATGCTCAATGTTCTTCATAAATGGAGGAGATATGAAGAAAAAATAGAAGACAGCAAATACACAATCTTGGGACCAAATGATCTTTGGCAATTCTATACCGGGGTTGCCGGAATATATCGTGGTGGCGGCAATTCCTCAGATTCAAAGATTTTGCGTGCCAGTGGTCCAAGAGTGAAGGACGTTACTATAATTTACGACCCTGATCATGAAATTGAGATGGTTGTACCAAATCCAAGCAAGGGCCTGTCATTTGCAAGTAATGTAGAAAAACTTTCCAAAAATCCAATAATATCTGGTCACGTTTGGGTATTGCCAAAAGGAGAAAGTTTACCTGAGGGGCTAGTATTTAATATTAAGGACTTCACTCATCCGCTTCTAAATGTATCACGTAAGATGTCATTGCCCGAATTTACCGAAAAGTTGAGAGTATTAGCTGGGAAACTCAAGCCAGCTAAAGTTAAGATAGAAAAAGGTACTGGTCGGATTATCGAAGAGTATCCCGGTGTGCTTAAAAAAGCAGAGGCAAGCTAAGAATGTCTAAACGAAATATTTTTCTGCCAAACGAACTCATCAAAGAAATAAGTGTGATAGTTCATAATCAGGGCTATGCAGCCTTGTCTCATGTTTTTAAAAATATTGATTTAGAGAATGCAGAATACTTAACAATTGATGAGTCTGAAGCAAGGTTATTAATCCGTTTAGCGGATATAGAAATGTCAAAAGCAATTCTGATGTATCCGTTTAATGATGACGAAGAGGACAATTATAATCCTGAGCATGAGGAAAAATATGATGACGTAATGATGGGTGTTTATGAAAAAACCTATTATTACTTGCAGTCTGAATTTGAAGAGCTAAAGAACTAAAAGATCCTAACAAAGCTCAGCACTGCGGCGTCCAAAGCTTCGTAACTTTGGACGTCATTAAGGGGCTTTTTCTGATACACAAAGTATTTTCAGGTTATTGATTGTCGGTCTTTTCATTGTGCTCTTGATCGTATTGGTTGCGTGATGTTTTGATTTCATCGAGGTGTTCGTTGGCCCATGAGACCAACCCCCAAACGGATTTTGTTAAGCCCTGGCCCAACTCCGTTAACTTGTACTCCACTTTCACCGGAACCTGAGGATAAACCGTTCGCTCAACAAAGCCGTCCCGTTCCAGTTCACGTAATGTTTGCGTTAACATTCGTTGCGAAATGCCCTCAATTCTTGATTTTAAGGAGTTGAACCGGTCGGCCCCATCCGCCAGGCTGAATAAAATTAATATCGACCATTTATCGCCGATTTGAGCCACTACATTTCGTATGGGGCAGTTTTCGTCCCGGATAAAGATTCTTTTGCCTGTTTCGTTGTAATTCACGATGAGTCCTCGTTTCCATGGGTTCCCAAAAAGTAACTTAGGCAGATAATAGTGCCTAATTGTAGGGTAATATTCAATTGTGTATCTTAGTATATATTAGTAACCATAAGCATGATTGATTTATATTAAAGGTATCGTTATGACTCATTCTTTACTTAAAAAAGCGCTTTCGGAATATGCGTCTAATGTTGCGGAATCCAAGGTGGATCTCTTCTCTCCAAATTACGTGAAAGTTGGCAAATTCGACATAAGGTATGTTCTATATGAAAAGAAGAATGCACCTACATTAGTTTTGCTTAATGGCTTGCCTCAAAGCATCAGAATGTGGGAAAGCGCCTGGGAGTCGCTGTGTCAGAACTTCAATATACTGGCGTTTGATGTTCCTGGGTTTGGTCTGAGCAAGGCCGAAGAAGCCGATATGTCGCCCAGGCAGCTTAGTCAGTTAGTCATTCAGGTGTTTGATCACTTTGGCATTGCAAAGGCGCATTTAGTTGGCCCGGACGTGGGCGCCCCGATCACACTTGCAACGGCAATTAACCACCCAAACCGGCTTGAGAGCATTAATATTTTTGATGGCCCGGGAAGTTACCCGCCCAAGCTTTCTCCTATTTTGAATGCCGTTATTAAGTCTGGTTTGGTGCGATGGATTGCCAAAGGCATCAATAAAAAACCGGTGATGAAAACCAATTTCATAACGGCAGTGAAAGACGGCTATCACAGTTACCGGCCAACCAAGAGAGCCATTCAAGAATATTATGATATTGCCTTTAACGAGCAATCGCACAGGTGCGCTATTTCGTTTTTTGGCAGTTATCAAAAAGATCTGACCTGGATTCAGGAGCGGCTGAGTAGCATTAAAGTTCCGGCCTTGATTACCTGGGGTAAACTTGACCCGTTTGTTTATGTGAGTAACGCTGAATTTCTATCTGAACAACTTCCGAACAATAAACTTAAAGTCTTCGAGCATGCCTCTCACTTTTCTTCGGAAGATGCCGGAGAAGAGTATACCCAAGCCTTAACAAACTGGTGTTTGAACGAATACAAACAAACATTCAGGGGGTGAGGTTCTAAGCGTCAGCGGATGGATTATCAATTTGGGGAAGGGGAGGCAATCATCTCTTCCTCCCTGACTATCTTATAAAGCACCCAGGCTGTACACAATAAATACACGATCGTGATGAGGTGTTTGATGACCACGCTTGAAGGCGCGTCCGCCTGAAATGCCAACCAGGCATCCGTGACTGGCATCACGACACCGAACAGCGCTGCGGCAGACAGAATTTTGTAATTTCTTAAGTACAGTAAAAATCCCACAATCAATGCTACAAACAAGGTTCGGGATGCGTAGATCTGTACCCAATCGGTATCTTCGAGAGAGACTAACGAAGTGCCTCTTACGTTTGAAAAAGATACAGGATCAAGAAATGCAAACAGCGCATAGAAAGCTTGCAGGAGTGCCATCAGTAAAACCAGAACGAACCCGACTTTTTTAAGCATTTGGAATCCAGTCATTGAGAAAAGTTGAAGATTTCTGCTTGTCTTGAGTGTTAGACGATTGAAAGTCGGGAAAGATTGCTTGATATTTAATGGAGCGAATCTGCTTGAATTGAATCACGAGAAATTAGATGGCTTTTGTACAAACAACGCATTTTTTCAGGTTGCGAGAGCAAGTATCGCAAATTGCCCAAGCATTGTTTCTATAATGCCGGTCAGCGCCGCTGTTACTGCAGTCCCATGTGTTATCACACTCAGGGCAGGTTCCGAAGGATCTTACCAAGTAGTGGTTTTTGCAGTTTTCACTGCAATAAAGAGGCACTGGTGTAGATTTTTTCTGTTGCTTTTCATTCGCTGAATTTCTTTTCTTTGATTTAAACGGTTTGAAAATATTCACTGAGGTTTCCTATGGCTGTGCCTTTGAATGGGGAAGATCGGTAAACATGCTTTTTAATATTTATTTGCAATCATTCAATTGTAAATCTCTCCCGGCCGAATCACGGAGCGACACCTTATTATCCTTATCACTCTTTTTTTATCGTTACACCAGTTCACATTAACCCCGCTAAATTGCACCGCTCCGGTAAATCCAGTAGAGTTCGCGCCACTTGTAGAGGTTCACAGTGAGTGATTGAGTATTATGAAAAGTGTAAAGGATTTTTCGCTGGTTGCAGGCGCAATGACCAAAGCGTTGGCAAAGAAAATTTCATTTTATCCTGCGTCGGATAACATGCGAGATATTTTGGCAAAGCATCCTCAGTTGGTGGTGGCTTTAAATCACGGCCCTATGCTTGGTCCTTTGGCCAGTACAATTGCTCTGAATAAGTTGTACATGGAGCATGGTGGCGAGGAGCGTAAACCTATCGCGATTATGTGGCGCTTGTTCTATCAGATTCCCTTGTATAAATACGCCATTCAATACATTACTCAGGTGGATCGAGGGCTGAATTTTGAAGAATTTCTGGCGAAGATGGAAAACGGCGGTTTCACTGATTTATTCGTAAAGCCAGAAGGTGAGAACTGCAATTATGGCAACGGTTTGGACATTGAGCCCTTCCTGAGTCCTCGCTTTGTCGAGTTTTCATTACGCTTGAACACACCAATTCTAGTGTTGGTGCATAAAGGCTCTGAGAACTGGGCGACGACGATTCCGGTGACAAATAAACTGGATCGCGTGTTAAGTAAGTTACCAAAGAAGAGCTTTGATCGAATTAAAGAAACCCGGTTGTTGAGTATTCCGACCATCTTGAAACGATTAAAAGAGTTAAAGGTTATGTATCAGTTGTATTATCCGGAAATTACCGCAGCGGACTTGCCGACTGATATTGATCAGCGAAACGCGTTATTGGCCGAAGAGGCCAATAAAGTGCGCGCGGTGATGCAGTCCATGATTGATGAGCTGAAACGTCTTTAACTTTTTTGGTTAAAACAGCTCGTCGAACAGGTATTTGGCTCCCCGGTCAATCATCTCATCCTGAATGGTATCAGTGATCGAGTCCGTCACTGTTTCCTCGGCGGTTCCTTCGGGTTCGGTATAGCTGGCATCGTACCTTTGTGCGTTATAGTTAGGAGCGCCGTACCCATGTGCATCGCCCCCGGAGGTATCGTAATTGGGTTGGGGTGATACATAGTTACTGTGGTGGGTGGTGACCGGCGGTTCGGCTTTCTTGGCCTGAGAAAGCAGTTCTTGTTGTCGTTGAAATTCGAGTCGTTGTTTGTGCAGTGCATCGATTCGGTCGCCCTTGTAATATTGGCAGGCTTCGGGAGCGCCTTCAAAAAAACATACGCCGTCCCCATGGGCCAAACCTTCTTCAAACTCACCTTCAAAGACTGGTTGGTCGAGTTTTAACAAGCGACCTTTGATTGGATAGCCCGCTTGAATGAGACCTTCAAAGCGCTCCTGATCATAAGGGTTTATTGCGGCACCATTGCCGTGAGCGAAATCGTTCAAACAACTGTTCCCGGTGTAATACCAATCGTAACTTTGCATGGCACAAACCTGATTATCGCCCAGTTGTTTTGCTTCTTGTTGGATGGTTTCAAAATCTCGTTCATCCACTGCTGTTGCGTTGCTGTTCTTGGCAGGTTGGCTGGCCACAGTTTTATTCATGGCCGTGTCAGTGGTTAATCCTTTTCCGTTTAACGCCTCGCTAGACGCAGTAAAGCTAGCGGCACTATGCATTTGGTAGTTTTCGATAACGGCTATGGTTTGTTGGTATTGTTGGCGAGGGGTATTGTAAATGGCTTCTTTTCCAAAATGAGACAGGGCACTTTTAAGGCTTTCAGCTGGTGTTTGGCCTAAGGCATTGGTTGCTTCGGGGTTGGCTCCGTTTTCAAGTAATACTTGGGCTACGCCGGGTTTGTTTGCGTTGTGCAAGGGCGTCCCTTGGCTGATGTCTTTGTGGTTCACCTTCGCCCCGTTTTCAATCAGCGATAATGCTGTGTCTGCTGTGGCAGCGAACTGAAGAGGCACCATTTTAGCGTTATTGAGGGTTAAGTTTGGGTCGGCGCCGTATTGCACCAGCAGCTCGATCATTTCACGGTTTTTACCCATTTGACTGGCCGCCGCCCAATGCAGTGGTGTGAAATTTGAGTTGTCCGGTTCATTGGGGCCTGCGCCTGACATGAGCAATTTTTCCATCCCGTTCACATCGCTGATCAGTGCTGCTTCATGCAAGGCTGGTCGTTCGGACGTGGATGCACTTTGTGGATCTGGGCCGGAAGCGCAACCATAACTTAAAAGAACGAATACGAAGACAAGCAGTTTACCGGAATACTTAGTCGATAGTTTCATGGGTGATACTCAATACTATTTGCTTAGAATTGATTGAAAAATAGCCTTTATTTGATAGTAGTTGAGAGCAGCGGACTTTGCTTGGCTGGCGGAGCAACTGAGTGGGGTATTGGGTTGATCGTTGTTCTAATAATTTTAAGACGCGTTTTTAACGGGTTGGTGTTGGGTTTCTGTGACGCAGTTAATATCGTCTTTTTTATGAAAAAGGTTTCATGTGTACGCTGAATTACTTATTAAAAATAACAACTTATATAGGGATATAACGTGTATTCATTGTTAAAAACGAAACTCATTTTGATACTGATTATTTTATCGCCGATGTCTTTTGGGTATGAGTTCTTTTTAGGAAAAAATGCGTTCTCTACTGAGAACATTTCTAAACAACTGTCTGAAGATTATGGCGTTGAACTCAACGTATCCACAGTAATCGTAGCTGGAGACAAAGGCAGTAACTCGAATTATCAAAAACAGTGGGAAGTTTTGAATGGCTTAAATGCCGAAGCCATGCAATTAATCACTGTTTCTTCGTTATCCGATGAGGAGTCTGGTCAGGGGTATTATACGGACAAAGCGACGGCTCAAAGCATCTTGAAGGGTACGAGTTTTAAAGTCATGGTGTTTTCCTCGGACGGTCGGGAAGTGTTGAGTCAGAATAAACCGGTGTCAGCTCAAACATTGAAAGCCGCGATCAATCAGTAGAATTACGATCAGTAGGCTTAGTCAATCGAACTGATCAGCAGAAATAAGCAGTAATCGAACGAATCAAAAAAATCCCGCGCTGAAATTCAGGGCGGGATTCTAGAGCTGGCTTACGTTAAAGCACTGGAATTACTGGACTTGCTCGTCTTCAGCCATTTTCATCATGATGCCTTGAATCACGGATTCCAGCGGAATTTCTTGCTCATTGACCGTTAATTTACCGTCAACCAGTTTGATTTCTGTAGACACTTCTTTGTCGGTTTGTTTTACGAAACCTTGCTCAATAAACTGGGCAATCATAGGCGCGGCAGGCGTGCTAAGGATGGCTTCGTTATCCGCTCTGGCGATGAAGTTTGCTTTGAACGCTTTTGGTGCCAAATCCGGCGATGCCAATTGCATTAACTCAACACCTTCAACGCCTGTGAAAGCTACGTCTAAATCGGCAAACAACTGGCCGCCAAAGGCAGAAATTTCCATTTCCTGATTCAGTTCAAGCCCAGGTTGGAGCGTTGCTTCTAACAAGTCTTTGAAGAAAGGATCGTTTGAGAAAGACGCCGGCATGAACTCTTCGGACTTTTCGTTCAGCTCTTCAAACATCTCAAGTGATTTTTGAGTCAGGCCGTTCAGCTCGATATCGTAGCGGGCAGCACTGATCGGGAAAGGTGCCTGGATTTTTGCAACGCTGTAGCTCATCTTAGTGTTGAGCTTGTCGTTTACGACTTCGGACACGGTATCCAAACCGATGTTGGTCAGGTTGATTGGACCCGCTGGTGAGAACACGTTCATTTCGCTGATGTTCAGTACAGAGGTGCCTGTGTTCATTCCGGACTCATGTTGAGCAAACGTGGAGTCAATGACGAAGGCTTTCATTTCCAGAGAGCCTTCCTGATCTTGGATGATCAGCGATGGTAAGTTTAACTGGGCGGTGCCATTAATGCTCGCCATATCCCCATCAATGTTGATGGTTAGAGGTTTTACCTGAACAGTGGACTGTGTATCCGGGTCTTCGAAGTTGACTTCGTGCGTCTTTAATTCGGTGCCGCCGTTGCCAAGCAGGTTGATGTGGCTGTTGCCGGTCAGCAGTGAGCCGCCAAGGTGCTCATCTATGAAGGCTTGCATGTCTTCAGGGATGCCTTCCAGGTAAATCCGGTCTTTAGATGTGATTTCAAAAAAGTACGTGCCTTGATCCGTTACCGAAATGGGTAAGTGTTGAAGCTCGGACTCGATCACAAATGAAAATGGTGGAATTTCCGTATCAGGCATCGTGTATGTGATTTTTATAAGCGCTTTCGAGTCTGCGTAGCCTCGTTCAAATGACGTGCCTGTGACTTTAAAAAATTCATTTTCTTCCTGTTGAATCAGCTCAACAGATTGAATGTACTGGTCTTCGGCAATGGTTCCCATAACCCAAGGGCTGGCAGCGCCAACAGCGGCGATAGCAATGGCCGAAACTAAGAGAGACTTACGCATATTTAAATCCTTTTAAGGGCATCAATTTTGGGGGCATTTTATAATGCACTGGGATTAAGTACATTACTTTTCTGTTGAGAAATGTTTTTTAGTGACGCATGGCCACAACCTAAATGAAATTATAGGCGGTGAATGGCGGTATATACTTCAGAAATAAGATTGGTTTTTGGGAGGCTCTGAGTCGACTATGCGCTTTGGTTTTTTATCGCTCCTTGTCTGTTTTTTCAGTGTATTGCCGTGTCTGGCCAGTGCAGAAATTTATTCTGCAAAAGCTATGGCGCATGGGCAAGAACAGGCGAAAGAACAGGTTTTGGTGGAGCTGGCAAGTGCGCTGTTTGTTCATATCGAAAGCGAATCCGTCAGTGTTTCGGACAGCCGGAAAGGTGTATCTGCCACCTCCACTACAAAAATGTCGACGAATTTACCGATCTTAGGTGCTCAGGTGAATTGCTTTCCCAAGCAGACAGAGGTTATGTGTCATGGGGTTTTGGATAGCAGTCACTCGGCTCCGTTGTATGTCCAACTTTTAACTCAGTTGAAAAGGGAGATTGAAAACACGCAGAGCTTGCTTGGAACGTTAGATCAAGCGACGCGAGTTGAAACACTCAACGAATTGTTGAATAAGGTGCATTATTGGTCTCAGCTTCATAAGGTACTTGGACTGTTGGATGCCCAAGCGGCTCAGTCCTTGTTTCTTGCCGTTGAAAAAGCGCACTTGCAAAGCCTGCTATTAAAGCACCAACAAAAAGCAACCAGCCTGAGTTTTGCGGCAAAACAGTTATTAAAAGGGGTCATAGACAAAGCTAAAAATAAGGGCGTTAAGCATAATGTGTATTTAGCGCCGGCCACGCCCGTTAATTCACGAGAAATAACTCAGTTTTCCAACCAGCTCAAGTTGCATATGCAGGCCGCAATGGCGGGGCTGTCCACCAGTTACGCAAATGCAGACCACTTTTTACGAGGCGAATATCTCGTACACTCATCGGGGATGACGGTGTCGTATGTGTTAACCAATCGAATGGGTGACATCATCAGTACAGAGGTGGCGGAGTTGATACCCGCCGTGTACGAGGGCATGAGTTACCAGCCTCAGACGGTGAATTTTGATCAGTTATTACATTCCGGGTATGTGGTGAGTTCTGACTTTCAGGTGAGCATACAAACCAATAAAGGGCTGAGAGATCTTTCGTTTGTGGAAGGGGAGGTCGTGGAGCTATTCGTGAAATTAAACCAGCCTGGGTATTTTTATATCGTTGGCCATACCAAAAATGCGTTAGGTGAAAAAAGTTACCTTTTGGAGCTACAGGACGCCCCGGATAACAACAAATTTATTCAATACGTGAATCTGGATGATGCTAATCGTTGGGTTTCAATGGGTGAGTTTCAGGTTGAACCGCCTTATGGCCTGGAGGGGTTGCAAGTGCTTGCATATAAGAACAAGCCTTTACAGCTAATTCCCGGTCATTACTGGGATGGACGCTATTGGGTGGTAGCCAATGACCTTGCGACGGGGGTGGCAACTACGCGGGGGTTGGTGAAAAAAAGAAAAAAAGAAGACGGTTTAAGTTCTGTGGAATCGGTCATTACGTTTCATACTTTTGCAAAACGCGCCTCTGATTAGGTCTGGACTAATAGATATGAGTGGGCGGGTTTACGATCCTCTGATGGCCGATTCCTGAGTGCCGGTCTGTTGGTGCAGGCGCCGGGGAATTCTCAGAGCTTTAACCGTTATTCGTATGTGATGAATAACCCTTTTAGTTTGACTGATCCGAGTTGGTATGCCCTGGTATAACCCCTTCACATGGGATTGGTCTGGTGAGTCTGTTGCATTAGAAAATATCTAGACCGTTGGTACTAACTTTCTTTCTTGTGGTCATATTTACTAACTCCAGTTTGGATTATTATCCTTAACTGGACTGTACAAACCTATTAGACCACCTCACTTTTGAGGCAATACGATTATCAATACGACTAAAGAATTTTAATTAGTTGGGTCTGAGACCTTCAGTAAATTATTTATAATTCTCTTAGAGCATCCATTTAAGCTGCTTCAAGCGAGAAACTGTTTGAGGCAACTGCTGTCTCAGTAGTAAATCTAAATATTCTTCAGCAGTGAACGGTGGATTTTTAAGGCTTGCTCTTTGACGTTGAGCAGCTTGAAGTACTGAAGCAATATTTAAGTCGCATAGATCCATGATGAAGTCATCTGGATGTATAGCCTTCAAGTTATACGGGGCTAAGGCCTCATCAGGAAAGTCTTTCAAGTTGAAGGTTATAATAGCTTCCGCACGTGTTTGAATAGCAGCGGCTACAACGTGTCTATCGTCCTGATCTGGCAGTTCAATCGAAGGGATTAGATCTCGATAGCCTTCGACCAAACAACCAGGTACATTTCGATTCATCAACTCACGGACTCGTTCCAACTTAGCAGGGTCAATATCTGCTCTCTGCTTCAAAAGGTTACGAATCCATTCATCATGGATGTCATTTGTCCATCGAGCTCTGAACTGATCAGACAGAGCTAGGTACATCAATAAACTGCGAAGAGGTGCAGGATAAAGAACGCAGGCATCGTAAACGACAGTAAAGTTAGAACTCATTAGTAACCCAAGCCTAGATCCTGATCCAATTCAGACAGCTCTTCTAATGTAGTGAGCCGTTGTTGTTCTAGATTGTCTTTGTAGGCTTTCACATCAGCAAACTTAACCTTTCTTCGGTTGCCTGTTCGTGTATATGGAATCGTGTCTTCATCTAATAACTTGATGAATGTTGGTCGGGATACATTCAGCATATCGGCTGCTTCTTGCGTGGTTAATTCTGCATGTACAGGTATTAGCTTAACAGTGTTTCCTTCACCTAGTTCCGTTAATACATCCACTAAGAGTCTTAATGCCGAGCTAGGCACTTGAACCTGATGTTGTTCAGACGATGGATCGGTAATAAGCAATGTTTGTGTATCAACGCCACTTTCAAGGATCGCAGAAAGCTCTCGACTGCATATTTTTGCTAACGCAGATTCCTCCGCAGAGGGAAGATGATCCTGTAATTGTTGCATGGTCTTTATCTCTATTCTTAGTCTCTGATTTTAATTATTCGAAATATTCGAAAATAAGTCAATTTAAATAGCTACTAAGAGTTCTTATTAAGATCAAAGGCATATGAGCGGGCGGGTTTACGATCCTCTGATTGGCCGACTCCTGAGTGCTGATCCGTTGGTGCAGGCGCCGAGGAATTTGTTTCGTAACCTATCGGTGTGCAAATATTGCGTACTGATTCGTGAATATGGACTTATGAAATGTTATGTTTTGAACAGCTTTATTTCCTGTGAAAGAATGCGTTCCCGCACAAACCTATATTGTGCGACTGTATCAAGTTACAGAGATAGCCTTAGCAAAGGGCTTTACGATTACGGTGCAGGATGGACTGATTTGAAGAACGCGACGGCTATTAAACAAAAGAGGGCGTTAGAAATTAAAGTTCGACCTCATAGCGAGAACTAGAAGTTGTTTTAAAGGGAGGATTTTCAAGAGTGAGAATTCCTGAGCATTTAAAGTGATTCTATGAAAGAAATACGGTTCATTAATAAACAAGCGTTAAAAGAATTTAAAGGACTTCCAGAACATATTCAGAAGCGCTTTGCTTTGGACTTGAATACTGTATGTAAAGGCAAAGAGCCTTTCTCCAAATTTAAGTATATCGCTGAGAGTGTAGGGGTGGGAGCCATAGAATTAATTGAAAACGGTCGTCCGGCTTTCCGTACCGTCTATGTCGCTAAGTTCGGTGATGCTGTCTATGTCCTACATGCGTTCACCAAGACAACCAATGGCGTTGATCGTAAGGCTATGGATACAGCGAAGAAGCGCCATAAGCAGATGATGAAAGAAATTGGAGAATAAAAATATATCATTAGTGATATATTTTGAGGTTGGTGATAATATATTAATACTGATATATAAAAAATTGAGGTTTAGGTAATGTCTTCAATAAAGTTCGATAACATTTTTGATGCTGTTACGGATGACAAAGAAGAAGCGAATGAGCTACAGACCCGTGCTGATTTAATGATCGTAATACGCGATATCTTCAACGATAGTGGCCTGGGTAAGGGCGAGTTTGCGGATAAAATTGGACTGACACAGCCGCGAACCAGTAACTTGTTGAATGGTCATATTGAAAAATTCTCAATTGACTTGTTAATGACTTGTCTGTTCCGCCTTGGCTTCCGGTTCAAGCCTGTTTACGAAAACCATCAGCTCACAATGAAAGTGGAAGCGGCATAGAGAGATTGGTTTATACCTAGTAAGGAAACCGACTTTGATTAAGCCATTTAAAAGTCGGTCTTATGGTTTGAACGCTCATTCTCTCTGACTACACGGAAGCCTACCTGATCAGACTTGGTGCTTATTTTGACTGGTTGTCGGGAAGTGACTTGAATTTCATTGTGAGCCGAGTTCCAGTGGCCGCCTCTAACCACTCTTTGTGAGCAGTTGTTGCGTTCATACGCTGAATGATCGGAGGGCGCGCCATAGTAATTCGGGCGCCAGCAATCTTGTGTGTATTCCGCGACGTTGCCCAAGGCATTGAATAACCCGAATGCATTGGGTTGATAGCTGTTAACGGGAAACGTCTTACCCGTTTTAACCCAGGAAAAACAATGTCGGCAATTCGCCAGGATACGCTGCTTTTGTTTCAACGTTTGAGCGCATGGGTGAATCTCGTTTTTTTGAAAGCCTCGTGATTGATCGATTCGGCTCAAGGGCAAGGCGGAGCATTGAGCGAGCTCATTGCCCCAGTAATATCGTGATGTGGTGGTGGCTCTGGCGAAATACTCCCACTCCGATTCGCTCGGTAAGCGGTAGTTGCGGCCGGTTTGTTCGCTCAGCCAAAGGGTGTAAGCGTGGGCATCCTGCCAGGACACGTTGATCACCGGTTGTGGCCCGCGTCCCCATTGAGCTTTGGGTAAGCGTTGTTGGGTTTGTAGGGAAAAGAGGTCGTATTGCTGAAAGCTGATTTCGTGAATGGATACCCAAAAAGGCCGATGAATATTCACTGAGTGCTCGGGCTTTTCGTGTTTTGAGGTTTCATCCGACCCCATGATAAATTCACCTGCCGGGATCAACACCAGCTTGGGCCCTAAGGATGAGTCGGTCAAAATATCTTGTTGGATTTTCCAGTGGTATTGATCTTGCGGTAATTCATAAGGCTTTTCTATGGTTTCTATGGCGGCCAATGATGGTTTAGGTTTTGCTATCGTAGACGGCTTGGTGGGCTGCTTCGGCGATTTGAGCAACGTTGAATCATTGGCTGTTTTTGCAATGGTTGTGGTGATTATTGGTTGTTGCTCGTGCGTTTGGGAAAAGAAAAAATTTCGAGTCAGCGAGGAAGATATCCAGGGCACTTGAGCGCCTTTTGTTTCTGATTGCACAGCGTTTGCTATGGCTTGGAAGGTCAGTAATACGTGTTGATTTTTTGTTTGAATGGCGTGAATCAGGCTTTTTGCATAGGGGCTGTTTCGGCCATCGCCGTCCAGTGCGACTTCCCCTGGTGAGGTGGAGTAGGCAATCAGCAAACCTTTAGGGGTGTTGTTTAGCCTTGCCAAGCCGCGCGTTGATGAGCGGAAACTGCGGGTGAGTGGGTTATTTCGACAGGCGTCCAGAATGATGATGTTTAAATCGTTGCTTGCAAATTCCATTGCAGAAATGATTCTGCCAACGTCAACAGCGTCATACCTTAGATCTCTTTCTCGCTCAATCGCGTTGTTGATAGGCAATAGGTAATTGGTGCCTTGAGATTGAATGCCGTGCCCCGCGTAATAAAACAAACCAATACCGCTGCGTTTTTTGAGCTGGTCTTCAAACTGATCAATGGCTTGCTCCATTTGCCGTTGATCGGCGTCTATATGAAGCATGACGTTAAAGCCGAGCGTTGTTAGGGTATTGGCCAAGTCGTTGGCGTCGTTTTGAGGGTTTTTCAGCGGGGCATGGAGATAGTGACTGTTGCCGATGATGAGTGCGGTTCTGGCTGGCTCGGCACGTAGGTCATTGAAAGAAATCAGCAGCCCGAGAAGGGCTGCCAGAAATTGATGTTTTGGGAACGAGCGCATAAGGGGTGTGCGATCAGTTTTTCAATTCTTGTCGCTGGATGATTTCTCCGGCCGGCGTCAAAACCAGGTGGTAGTTGTTGACGCCGGATTTAAATAAATCCATGCCGTCCTGGTATCCCGGTCGGCTGAACTTGAGTTTGTCGGCGTGTTTTAATGCATCGGATGTGTCCATGTAATAGGTGAACGGGGTTACGCCAAGATGCTTCCAGTGGATCAGTTTTTTGGTTTCAATTTGTTGTGTTTCTTCGTTGTATACATCGCGCTCTTTTTCGCGGTAGACATAAACATGTGAGCCTTGAGGGTCTGACTGGAAAGAGATTTCTTTCGGCTGGCTGCGCATGCTGATTTTTACGGTAATTTCTTCGCCCAGCCTTACCGACACGTTTTGGTATTCGGTTTCGTAACCTGGTTTGGTGGATTTGAGCGTTAGATCAATTTGGCGTTTGTTCCAGAAATCTTTGCGTTCATATATCTCATCGTAAGTGAACTTTCGAATGAACGGCGATTTACCTAAGTAGCCAAAGCTGGTGCCTTTTACGTTACTGACGTCTTCTACTTCCACACCGTCGATGTCACTGATGATTTTAATGCTGGTGGCGAAAGGTTTGAGCTTATATGAAAAGGTATTTGATTCGTCCGGGCGAATGGAAATATTTCGGATTTCCGGGTTGTAGCCTTCTTTTTCAATGTATATTTTGTTAATACGCGAGAAGTTGGCTTTGGCCGTTTCTTCTGTGTATTTTTGATCAAACGGGGTGACGATGGTTGGTGTGCTGACGGCTTTGAGGGTTTGGTCAATATCTCTGAGATGATCTTCCACCAGGTTTGCAATACGTGAGTTGCGAATGGATACGTACTCTTTCGACAAAAAGTCGACATAGCGGCCTCTGTTATCGATGAATCTTACAGTAGCGCCCGGAGGGCTGGTCTCGATGGAGACATCGGTGCTGAGTCGTTCTAAATTGATGATGGGTGTGTTTTCGTTTTTTTCACCTTTTTTAATCCCCGGAAGCACTTTTAGCTGGGGTTTATAGCCTTCTTTGGTGGCGAGCAATAGTACGCTGGTTTGAGCGGTATCTTTGGGGAAAAAATCCTCTGAGTTTGTTACTTCAAAATTACTGTCGGAGATCACTTGCCCTTTTTGCTTGCCTTCCTGGTTGATCAGCATGACCTTGGCCCCAGAGGGTTTGGTCTTTACTGTAAAAGCGGTGCTCTTACAGCTTGAAATAAAAAAAGCGGTAATGATGGCTAGAGTGATAAGGTATGCTCTGGACATGTTGAGACTCCTCATAAAGTGATGTCCTTTTCTGGTGTTCCGGTTCATGCGTTAAACTTGGTCGCTAGAGCGCTTCCAGTTCAACCAAAGTTGCTGGGTTCCTTTTGTATAAAAAGAATTCCTGTATGAAGCTTTTTTCTTTGAAATTGTTTTTCTTGACTGTCAGTTGCAGGTTAACCGATGAGGTTTCAAGGGCGTCGTAATGCTGTGAAAGCCGAACCAGTTTGTCCCATTTGAAGTCCAGCTTCAGTGGTGTTCTGCCGAGAAAACCTAACGTTCTTTCATAAATTTCTGCACCATTTGGCATAGAGTTAATTTGAAGCGTGGCGACGACTTCGTCGAGCTGAAAGGCAAAACGGTTTTCTTTATGAGGCACGATTTTGATTTCTTTGCTCAAGGGTTTGTAGCCTTTATGTTCAAGCTCTACCCATAAAGTTTCTGCGGAGTCGGGGATTTCATAGCGGCGATTGGCAAAAAATGATTTTCGGGTGATTTTAGACGTGTTGCTGAAGTTCAGTTGTTCGCCGTTTTTGTTGTGCAGCTTGATCTCGGCACCGGTTGGAATGGTTTCGATGTACAGGTAGGTTGGCGCGGAATGCAGCGTGACTAAAATGGTTTGACTGTTTTTAATGTTCAGAATGTCTCGCTTTTCTTCCAGAAAACCGGGTTTGGAGAAAGTCAGGTTTAATGACTCTCGATTCTTCCCGCCGGTCGATAAAGAGTCTTTGGCGGTGTATTCAAAATCCGTTGTACCCAGATAGCCTTGTCTTACGTCAGTGACTTTTGCGCCGGGAGGGTCTGACTTAATGGTGAGTTTATAGGTGTTTGAACAAGCAGAGAGAAACGCTGAAAAAAATATGAGAAAGAGAATGGTTCGAATCCATTGATGATCAATTGCTTGTTTTTCTGCCATACGTCGTCCGTTTCATAAAAATAAGCGAATGTGTTTTTCAGGGGCATCCATGAGACTGGTTTAAGTTATTTTTTAAGTCTCTCTATTTGGAATAGCTTTTGATTGTTTTGTGTGCAAGTTGAATGCGGCTGAAATTAGATGGCGTTCGTTTAAGGTATTTAAAAACAGTGGTTTAGGTTATATATGAATGTTTTATATGTAGGTTGTTTTTTATACTTTCTTGTTTGTAGTGTAGAAGATCGGCGTAGAAGAGAGTCGGGAGAGCGTGGGAGGTGCCGGGCATGACTTATACGAATATGACTTGTGCCGGGCAAAGTGCCCGGCATTTGTAAGTGACGTTATTTGAGCAAGAAGTCGTGGTATTGCTTTCTCACTTCGGTTTTCAATAGTTTGCCGGTGGCGGTATGAGGCAGTTGATCGACAAAAACAACTGCGTCAGGCATCCACCATTTTGCGATTTTGTCCGTCAGAAAGGTTTTGATTTCGTCTTCCGTGACTGCGCTGCCTTCTTGTTTGATGGCAAGCAGGATCGGGCGTTCATCCCACTTTTCGTGCGCGACGCCTATGACACAGCATTCCACCAGTTCCGGGTGGCCGACGGCGGCATTTTCCAGATCAATAGAGCTGATCCATTCTCCACCTGATTTTATGACGTCTTTGGATCGATCGACGATTTGCAGGTAGTTTTGCGGGTCAATCGTCGCGACATCGCCGGTGTCGAACCAACCGTTAATGAAACTGGATTGGTCATCACTTTTGTAATAACCATTAATGATCCATGGGCCACGAACTAACAGGCGGCCATAGGCAACGCCGTCTCTTGGCATTTCCTGGTTGTTGTCATCGACGATTTTCATTTCCACACCAAAAACCGGTCGGCCTTGTTTCAGTTGTAACTGGTAACGCTCTTCCAACGGCATGGAGTCCATCAGTTTGGTTTTGGCGTTGGCGGTGCCAAGCGGAGACATTTCTGTCATGCCCCAGGCGTGAACCAGAAAGGCGTCGTGATCTTCCTGGAATTTCTGAATCATGGAAAGAGGTGCAGCCGAACCACCAACCACCACGTTATCGACGGACTCCAGTTTTTGGCCAATGCTGTCCATGTGATTCAGCAGCATGAGCCATACGGTGGGAACCCCAAGCAGCAAGTCCGGTTTTTCGGCGTCGATCAACTCCCATAAAGAGGCGCCGTCCATCCCCGGGCCGGGGAGCACTAATTTAGCGCCGGTCATGGCTGCGGCGTAAGGTGTTCCCCATGCGTTAACATGGAACATGGGTACTACAGGCAACATACAGGAGTAGCTGCCGATATCCAGTGCTTCTTTGGCGATTTCGGCTTGGGCATGAATAACGGTTGAACGGTGGCTGTATAATACCCCTTTCGGGTTGCCTGTGGTGCCAGAGGTATAGCAGAGGCTTGCAGCGTGATTCTCATCCAGTTCAGGCCAGTCAAACGTGTCTGGTTCTGGCTGAATCAGTGTTTCGTAACACATAAAGTTCTGAAGACTGGTTTCTGGCATGTGTTCTTCATCCGTTAAGATAATGAACCCTTCAATGTGTTTGATCTGGTCTTGAATGGCCTCAAGTAACGGAACAAAGGTTAAGTCAACGAATAACCAACGGTCTTCGGCGTGGTTGATAATGTAAATTAACTGCTCGGGAAACAGGCGAGGGTTGATTGTGTGCAGGATTGCCCCCATGCCTGAAACGCCGAAATATAATTCGAAGTGGCGATAGTTATTCCAGGCCAGTGTTGCAATTCGATCGCCGGATGTTGCGCCTAACCGGGTCAGTGCGTTGGCCAGCTGTTTTGATCGTTTGGAGGCGTCGAGTAACGTATATTTATGAATATCGCCTTCACACCGTCGGCTGACTATTTCGGTATTGGGGTGTGTTAGGGCGGCGTGCTCGATTAAGCTCGAAATCAGCAACGGCCGAGCCATGATGTTTCCTTGCATGTGGATTCCTTTTTATCAATTGCGTGAGTCGTTATATTTTCTACATTATCGTGTCTTAATCAGTGGCTCTATCACTCTTTGGGGTTAATTTAGAGCCGAAGGTTTACACGAAGTTACGCTTTGAATGCGTTTTCGTTCAGTTCTGAGTTGGTACGGCATACCATTGGTAATGATTGGGATTTAAATCTGCGCGAATCACTCTTTGGTAGCGTGAAAAGGTATTGCAATCCCCTTGGCTGATGATACCAAGCAATAGCAACCTATCCTCTTCAATAGAAAACAGCGGGCCGCCAGAGTCGCCTTGGCAAGCACCTTTTGAGTTGTGGCGAATTTCTGCTCGCTTACTAGACAATATTTCTCCGTTCAACGGGCCTGTAATCCTGAGTGTGCCTTCGCCTTCCCCCATGCCAAATATATTGGCGGTTTGGCCATAACCCATGACAAACAGCTGTTCGGACCAGGTCAGGGTTGGCGAAATTGTGAATGATGGCCTGGATAAATCGAGAGTGTGGGTTTTAGGGTTGCGAGGTAGGGATTCTATTTTTACTAAGGCGTAATCATTTTCAAGTTTTATGTCGTACACAAACTGCCAGTATTCGTCTTTTAATTCCGTTCGAAGGTATTGGTTGTGTATTCCTACTGAAACTGGAGTCAGTTTGAAATGCGCCGAGATGATCGTTATTTCAAAGTTTTGGTCATCGAAACAATGCACTGACGTTAAAATATTTTCAGGATTGATCAGGACGCCTGAGCAGGCGTGTTTAGAGTCGGGTTGTTGGTGTAAGGCATGTTGTTTATGAATTGCGACTACGGTGTAGGCCGCTTGATGAGAAGGTGAGTTCCTGTTTGATGTTATGTCTTCACCGCCACGGATGGCTATGCTTTTGTCAGGGTGAGCAAAAAGCAGTGCAATGAACATCATGGTAAAGATAGAAGTCCGGAACATTGGTATGTACCTGTAGGGGGGCATCAGTTTTCAGAGTATAGACAATCGTTCATGTTCAGAATGAATGCTTAGCGAGCTTTAATCTCATCACTGGTTTCCAGGATGATTTGAATTCCGTTCAGTTGCTTTGGGAGCTGCTTTAAGAGTGCGGAGGTTGATTGCGTGGCAAACACTTTGATGCAGGGTGTGTTGTTGCATTCGCCTTGGCCGACTGCGACCACTCCGGGAAGCTGCATGAGCTTACCGGAATGAACGTCTAACGTTTTCATAACTAGATCGGGTGAAATATCGTCGCTGTTAGCTTCTGACATTGAGAGCCCTATTGTTATGATTAAAAGGCCGATCAGTTTAATCACCGTCTACGGTGACGCCAAAGCGGGTTAATATGGGGTCTATAGGGCTTGCAATGGTGATAGTCGAACTCCCCGCAAAGAGTAATCCCACCGGTTTACGATCATCACCTTTATTTCTGCCTTTACCGCCATCCACCACAATGAGAGAGCCGGAGTCGCCAGGAGCACTGAAATTACCTGGGGTTATTATGATCTGTCCTACAAATAGAGCGACCCCTGTGTCGTAACCCACACTGACGGTTGCGTTGGTTAAATAAACCTGACCTTTGGTGAAGCCGGTTGTGCGGCCGTACTTTTTAACTTTCATGTTCAACGTGGCGGCTGCTGTAGTGGATTTTGGGGTTCCGTAGCCATCGCTTGGCGTTGAGTTTCCCAAATCAACGGTTGAGCTTAAGGCAATGGCGGCATCCATTGTGTTGTTTCCAAGAAAATCTATGGGCTCAAAATCGGATAAAGTACCGATGTCATCTGCGGGCGAAGCACCACCATCAAAAGTACCAGGCTGGATGACCGGATCATCAATGGAAGCTAGGTTTTCATTTGCATAAACGTGATTGTTGCTGAGCGCATATACGTTACTTCCATCGGTTACCCGAGCGCCATAGGTTCCGGCAGTAATTGAAGGGTGGCCTGTTGAAACACCAATAGGAACCGGACGATCAAAGCGTGTGGTTGGGTCAATCGGATCTTCAGTGTCACCTCCGCCTGGGCCTTCGTGGTTGGTTCTATGATGTCTGCTATAAATTTTTCCTGTGACTCTTACTTGAACCGGGACACCATCCAATGAATCGGGCAATCCACCCACGAGCGGTCCTTCTGTCAAAATAAATACAGAGGCTTTACCGTCGCCTCGTAATCCAATGGCGGTGCCTACAACCCCAGGTTGGGTCATGATGGTTTGTGTATGTCGTTCTTGGGCTTCAATCGCTTTCTGTAAACCGGGCGGATTACTGTCCAATACTGCCGACATAGCGGGGAAAATACTGAAAGCTCCACTGAAAATAAAGAGGAGTCCGAGGAGAAAGCGCCTTGAAATTTTCATAAGAAATACCCAATCATTCTTCAGCAATAAATACTGTTATATTTATAAGCTATGTAAATTTATGTGTTTATTGTAATTGTAGGTAACAAACTGAAAGGTATTTAGGAGGTGCGATGAATGGTTTAGTTTATTTTTGCATGATTCTTAGTATGGTTAGATCAAATTTGAATGGACGCAATTAGAGGAGAATTACTGGGTAAACATGAAGCCCCCTGAAACCAGAGGGCTGAAGTGATGAGCTGTTAAAGGTTTTAAGATTTGTCTGATTAATGGTTAATATTCAATTTACTTTTAATAAACGTATCGATCGCTGCTTTACCTGGGCCAAAGAAGAACAAAACTAAAGTCATTAAGCCCCAGATAATATGGTCTTTTTCACCTGCGAAACTGATGTCCGGGTATGAAATGGCGGCGACGAAGTTAAGAGCGAATAAAGCAACCACATTTAGGCGAGTCAGGAGACCGAGAACTAAGAACACCGGAATGATCAGTTCGCCTGCCGTTGCCAGGTAGGCCGCGATATCGAATGGTAGAATCGGTACCGAATATTCGTACTCAAACAGCATTAACGTTGTGTCCCAGGACTGAATCTTGGTTAATCCGGACATAAAAAAGACTTTGGCCAACCAGAGTCGGAGCCCTAAAAGAAAAATAACTTGCAGTGCATCAATTCCTTTCAGTGCCAGTTCAGAGTATTTGGTTATTGTTGTTGTTGTCATGGTCATTATTATAATTTCCTGGTGGTTTTAAGATTTTCCCAATCGAAAGCCGGAGATAAGCCCCATTTGAATGTATGGAGGTAAGAGTTCTGATATAGGTAAAGAAAAGCTCATTTCTGCTATCTCGGCAAACAGTTTGCCTTGATTAATTGCGGTCAGGAACTTGAGCTCGTCTTCGTTAATAACGTCTATTCGCATGCCGAAATCCTGGCTTCGCCAAACGATTAAATTGGTTTCTCCGTCATCAAGGTTCACGGTTTGATCACCCTCGTAATCGTTTTGGTTGACCGCCCAAATCTTATGCACTGGATAGTCCGACTTCATCAGGCTGGCTGATGGATTCAGACAAAACTGAATTCGTGCCTGGTCTTCGACAGCAATATTGGCCAGTTCACTGACGGGTAAAAAACCTTGATTGGATGCAGGTGTTTCAGCCGCGTTAAACGCCTGATGCCAAAGCCATTCGACTTTGGCTACGTCAGGCAAATAAAAGAGTTCTTTGGCGGGCTGAAAGTCTGAAATGTATTGAGGAAGGTGTTCGCCATAATTGCCTAAATCAGGGGAGCCGGAAGGGTACTGTTTTAAATAGCCACTGACCATCTGAGTGAAGTATTGTTCGCCAACCAGTTTTTCACAAACCGGGTAGATGCCAGATAAGCCAGAGGTTAAGCCTCCTAAAATGCTACCACGGTAGATGCCGAGGCGCTCTTCAGCGGATAAGTTATCCGTGCTGTCCACACCTTCGCACGCTTTTTGGATGTTGTCCTGCGTCGGATCAAAAATTCCGCGATAGAAGGCTTCTTGCCAATCTTTTAAGTTCATCGCGAAAACTCCTTCAGTTGTTTTTCGGCTTTTAGAGCTTCCTGTCGTAATGTGTCGAAACTTGGTACATCGGTATCCCACTCAATCAGGGTCGGAACGGCGCCAAACTGTTTCAAAGCGGCTCGGTACAAGTCCCAGACGGGCGGGTGAACCTGATAACCGTGAGTATCGAAAAGGTACTTGTCCATTTTTTCATAACCGGCAAGGTGGATTTCTTTAACTCGCTCGGAAGGAATGCCTCTAAGGTACTCATAAGGGTCGAAATCATGATTAATCGCGCTGACATAGATGTTGTTGATGTCCAGCAGCAGATCACAGTCGGTTTTTTCTGTGATGCCTTTGATGAAATCCCACTCGGTCATGTCCGTTGAATGAAAGGTCATATAAGAAGAGGGGTTTTCTACCAGAATTTTACGTCCCAAAACGTTTTGGGCCTGATCAATTCGCTCGCAGAGATGGTTCAGTGTTTCATTTGTGTAGGGCAGCGGTAATAAGTCATGCGTATACTTTCCGCCTACGGAAACCCAGGCAATGTGATCGGACACATAAACGGGTTCAATACGGTCAGCAAGCGCTTTCAGTTTGCTCAGGTAATCGAGATTAAGCGGATCGGCAGAACCAAGTGACATGCCAACACCGTGCAAGGTTACCGGGTAATCTTCTCTGATTTTTTCTGCTTTCAGAATAGGCAGGCCACCGTCGGCCATGTAGTTGTCACTAAGCAGCTCGAACCAAGGGACATCGGGTTTGGTTTCGAATATTTGTTGGTAGTGACTTGAACGTAAACCCAGGCCTGCGCCCTGAATGGAGTGGGCTTCGAACTTACTGGAACTCATGGATTGAACCTACGGGGTAATAATGGGAGTTAACATTCTAGACTTACTTGGTGGTAGGAGGATACTAAAGAGAGCCGAATAACTCTCTTTAGTGAAGCAATATAATTACTTAGCGCCTTTTACTTTGCCGCCAACAATTTTATTACAAGTACCTTCTGGCACATATACCCACTCTTCTGCATCAGCATCAACTGCTGCTTGGCCTGCGCAGCTGTGCTTGCTTGTACCGCAATCGTTCATGCCCGCTTTAGCAATGCCTTGGCACTTTTCGAAGCCTGGCTTACCTGCCATTGCGGAAGGGGATGTCGCAGCTAAACCTAATGCCAGTGCGCCTGCGATTGCTGTTCCCATGATTGTTTTTGTGTCTTTCATATGTGCTCCGTTAATATTGTTATCTAGGATTGTTTTGATCCTAATCCTCTAAACGAGGTAGTTGTTTGTTTGATTGCAGATAATTTAAAAAATTATTCAGGCGCTGAAACGAGAGTCTGGTCAGTGTTGCCGAAACGCAGTTTCCTTCTTTTTGCCTTGTGCATTCATCAACTTTGGCATAGTGATTAATTAAAAGTTCAACATTTAATTTCAATATTTTTTGATGTGGCAGAATCGCTGATTATTTCTGTTTTACCACTCAGTTCATTGGCCTGAACGCAAGCGTTTGTTCTTTGCGCTGAAAAATTGGCCGATTAATGGAATTGACCTTGAATAATGCGTCGACTTACTTGTGTTTACCTGTATATATTCGATAGCATTAGCACCTCAAATTTTACTTCCCGAGACCTTTCATGAGTTATCACGTTCTGGCTAGACGCTGGCGCCCGCAAACCTTTTCAGAAATGGTTGGACAAGAGCACGTACTAAAGGCTCTGACCAATGCGCTAAGTCATGACAGACTGCACCATGCCTATTTATTTACGGGGACTCGGGGTGTGGGTAAAACCACCGTTGCCCGTATTTTTGCAAAAAGCCTGAACTGTGAAGAAGGCGTGGGGCCAACACCTTGTGGGGTGTGCTCTTCTTGTGTAGAAATCGCCGAAGGGCGTTTTGTTGATCTTATTGAAGTGGATGCGGCTTCACGGACCAAAGTAGAAGATACTCGGGATTTACTCGAAAACGTACAATACGCGCCGAGTCGTGGTCGATTCAAAGTCTACATTATTGACGAAGTCCACATGTTGAGTACCAGCAGTTTCAATGCATTATTGAAAACACTGGAAGAACCGCCAGAGCATGTGAAGTTTTTGTTGGCAACGACCGATCCTCAAAAACTGCCCGTAACCGTATTATCTCGTTGCTTGCAGTTTAATCTGAAGAACATGTCGCCAGAGCGAATTGTGAATCACTTACAGTACGTTTTAGGTGAAGAGAAGGTGCCTTTTGAAGAGCCTGCTTTGTGGCTGCTGGCCAAAGCAGCCGATGGCAGTATGCGGGATGCCTTGAGTCTGACTGATCAATCCATTGCGTTTGGTAATGAATCTGTGATGGAAGGCGATGTCCGAAATATGTTGGGTACGGTGGATCGTGCCTATGTGCTTCATGTGTTAGAGGCTTTGGCCAATCAAAATGCGGCGTCCATTCTGGATGAAGTGGCACGTGCGGCCGACCATGCTCCGGACTTTGCTGGGATTCTGGATGAGTTAATTGCTGTTTTACACCGAATTGCCGTGGCTCAAATGGTGCCTGGTTCCGTCGATAACAGCCAGGGCGACCAGGAATTTGTGTTGGGCATGTCTCAGCAAATTCAGCCTCACGATGTGCATTTGTTTTATCAAATTGGTTTGGCTTCCCGAAAAGATATGGCCGCTGCGGCAGATCAGCGTGCTGCGCTTGAAATGACCTTATTAAGAATGTTGGCATTTCAAATCAAAAAGCCAGGCCAGCCGGTTTCTGTTCCCAGTACGCCACTTCCGAATGCTCAGCCAGTAAATCAAGTCGAATCGATCTCCGCCAGTGCTGCTCAAACAGATGTTTCTGCACAAACAGACCGTTCTGTAACAAGTGAAGATGCGGGGTTACCTGAGCAACGTACCGGGAGTGAGGTCGAAGAGCCCGCAAAAAAGCAACAAGTTCACTCTGAGCCTCCTGTTGCGGAGGCCTCAGGCTCGTTGGATAGTGCTAATGAATCAGTGGAAGAGCACGTGGTGCAACCTGCTGCCGAGTCTCTTCAGACCGAACCTTTTCAGGCCGAGACCATTCAGACCGAACCAAGCCAAGGTCAGGTGGTGAATCCGCAGGATATACCTCCGTGGGAAGATATTCCTGAAAACGTACAAGCTGGCTCTCCAGCACTTGAAGATGCGCGTTATGTTTCCGAAGTCGAGACAGAGTTTAGCGAGCAAGCATCAGGCGAAACCGTTTTAACCGAAGCTGAATCAACGTCAATTGATCCGGCGGCAGAGGCAACAACGGCCAGTTCTGCATTGGCTTCTATCCAGACTCAACTGGATAATCCGGCGGCTGTTGATCATTCGGTAGCTGGAAATACTCTATTGGGTCTTGAGCCTTCAGAGACTTCTGAAACACCATCGCAAGATGTTGTGGCTTCGCCATCTGCAGTGCATTCGGAAGCGCCGCGAGAAATATTAAGTGATGACAGCGAGTGGTTGGCCATTGAGTCTCAGCTCAACGTGGATCGCTTTACCGCTAATTTGGCAGCCAACATGGTTCCGGTCGCCAGAGAGAGTGATCACTGGCACTTCATGCTCAAAACAGATATGGAAACTTTCCTGAAACCTGAGCGCACCAGTACTTTGGCTGCGGCGTTATCTCAGGCCTTGGGTCATGAGGTCGCCATCTCAATTGAACCGGGAGAGCTACCGGCGGAGTCTCCGGCAGAATATCGCATACGAAAGAAAGCAGAGCGTCTTCAACTGGCGATTTCGACCTTCCACGAAGATCCGAATGTGATGAACTGGAAGAACAAGTTTGGTGCACAGGTGCTGGACGATACGATTGTGCCTATTGATAATCCGTAAAAGGCACGCATAAACAGATTAACGGTGTTATTCACCAAGTATGTGTCTTCGTCACCTATAGTTAACCTAGCAGGTTGTTGATTTCCTATCTGCGTTGCCCTAACGGCGTTAAAATCAGGCTCAAAATGCTCATTTATGAATATAAACTCCGCGTTTTCGCCTGAGATTTTGCCTTGTTAGTCCTGCCTCGGTAACGAAACTCAACAGCCTGCCAGAAAGGTGATAAGATGTGCAACACGATTTTTACATATAGAAAAGGTTAGAGATTATGAAAGGTGGTATGGGTAATTTGATGAAGCAAGCTCAGAAAATGCAAGAGCAGCTTCAAAAAGCACAAGAAGAAGTTGCCAATGCTGAAGTGACAGGCGAAGCAGGTGCCGGCATGGTTAAGATGGTGATGAATGGCCGTCACGATGTTAAATCTGTGAAAATCGATGAAAGCCTGATCGCGGATGACGATGATCGTGAGATGATTGAAGACCTTGTAGCTGCCGCCGTAAACGACGCAGTACGTCGTATTGAGCAAAACAGCCAGGATAAAATGTCTGGTCTGACTTCAGGCATGGGCATGCCTCCTGGCTTCAAGATGCCATTTTAAGAGTTGATGTAAGTGAGTAGTGATTTACTTAACGCATTGATTGATGGCCTTCGAGTGCTTCCTTCAGTGGGGCCTCGTTCGGCCAGAAGAATGGCATTGCATTTATTGCAATCGAATCGCAAGGGTGGTTTGAATCTGGCTGAAGTTCTGAGCCAATCCATGACTCAAATTAAAAACTGCCAGAGTTGTCGTAACTTCACTGAGCAAGCGCTTTGCTCGATTTGCAACGATTCGTCACGGGATGAAACGCAACTGTGTGTGGTAGAAAACCCCGCAGATGTGGACTCACTGGAACTGACTTCCGGCTATACAGGACGTTATTTTGTGCTGATGGGGCGTTTGTCTCCTCTAGATGGTCTGGGGCCTTACGAATTGGGTATGGATAAGCTATTTGAGTTGATTCGTAGCCAGTCAGTCAAAGAGTTGATCATTGCTACCGGTACGTCGGTAGAAGGTGATGCAACCGCACAGTACATATCAGATCAGCTGGTGAACGATGACATTGCAATTACCCGATTGGCAAGTGGCATCCCTTCCGGCGGTGACCTTGAGGCACTATCCGGCAATACTTTAAAAACAGCGTTTGCCAATAGGCAGCCATTTTAGGCTGTTTTCCGGATCGTTTGTTTAAAGTCGTCTCTGTAATTATTTCACTGTTTTATATGAATGGGTTGATTGGAATTAACTATGCAGTCTCAGAATACCAATAATGTTCCGGTGCAATTTGTAACTACGGATCAAATGTTAACGGATCTTTCTGAAGAGTGGTCTGAACTTCCATGGATTGCGTTAGATACTGAGTTCGTGCGTAGGGATACCTATCGGGCGATACCCGCGTTAATTCAGATTTTTGATGGTGAAAGTGTTTGGTTGATTGATCCTAAATCCGGGGTGGACTTATCGCCATTGGCGTTGGTTATGACGTCTGACTGCGTGAAAATTTTGCACAGCGCGGCCGAAGATTTAGGTGTGCTATTTCAATGCACCGGTGTTTGGATTGAAAATCTGCATGATACTCAGCTTGCCATGTCGTTACTCAATCTTGGTCAGTCTGTGGGGTATCAGAAAATGATATCGACCATGCTGGAAGTGGAACTGGAAAAAGATGAAACTCAGTCGGATTGGCTGAGGCGTCCGCTTTCTGATCAGCAAGTGCGTTATGCTGCGGATGATGTGATTTATTTGGCTCAGGCGTGGCTGAAATTGTATGAGCAGCTGGCGGAATTCGATCGTTTGGCGTGGCTCAACGAGGATTGCCAGACATTGGTGGATCGGTCTCGCGAGTTGTATGAGATGAACGGCGACTTGCCTTTTCAGCGAGTAAAAGGCATTGGTCGTTTAAACCGAAGAGCGTTGGCGGTGGTCAGGGCTTTGGCGATTTGGCGAGAAAAAGTGGCTGCGGAAAAAGACATTCCGAAAGGCCGGATACTTGCGGATCGTCAGATCGTTGAAATAGGCCTTCGAAAATCCACCAGCCTGGTTGAATTTGATCAATTGGCTGTGCCAAAAGGGATCATTCGTAACTATGGCGTCCTGATGGGCGAATTGGTAAAAGGGGCGATGGCGCTGGATGAAGACCTGTTGCCGCCACGTTTTACGCTATTGCCAAAAGATGCCAAGAGCTGGTTAGATGCTGTTTACAAGCCTGTCAAAGAGGCTGCCCTCAGCCAGAATCTTGATGCTGCTGTAATTTGCCGTAAGAAGCAGTTTCAGGAAATGATTAATCACGCATGGCGAAATAATGAAATGGGTGATTGGCCGGAAGATATTATCGGCTGGCGTAAAGATTTGATTGAGGAAGGCGTTGTTGAGGCAATGAAATCCTTATTGGATTAGTCCTTTGATGGGCATCAGAAATTATTGGTTATATAAGTTGAAAGGTTAGTTTATCTTTTAAAATGAAAGCACGGATGGCGAAGAAATTTCGTTTAATGTTTTGAGTGTGAATTAATTTATGAAAGTTTGTTCTATATATAAAAGCCCGCGTCGTGATGAAATGTACTTATACATTGAAAAACTGAAGGGCTTAAAAGAGTTGCCTGAAGCCTTACTTGAGGTGTTCGGAAAGCCAATTCATGTGATGGATATGCTGGTGAAACCGGACAGTAAACTTTCTCGTGTTGAGGCTGAAAAAGTGCTTGAAGACATCGCCTCTAAAGGTTTCTTCTTGCAAATGCCGCCGCCGAAAGAAGATTATTTGCTGGATTTGTACGACCCGAATCAAGCGGATTAATGGGTGGTATGACCATGACGGATTTACCTTTCTGGAAAACCACTGCAATGAAAGACATGACCCCCGAACAATGGGAAAGTCTTTGTGATAATTGCGGTCGGTGTTGTTTACATAAGCTGGAAGATGAAGACAGCGGTGAGCTCGCGTATACCAACGTGGTGTGCCGAATGTATGACATGAAAGCCTGCCAGTGCAGCGACTATAAAAACAGAAGAAAGGTGGTTGAAGGGTGTTTGAAGCTTTCTGCCGATTTTATCCCTGTCGATTGGTTGCCTGAAACCTGCGCGTACAAGTTGCTTGACGAAGGAAAGGAATTAATGGAATGGCACCCTTTGGTGAGCGGCAAGAAATCGAGCCTTGCTGCAGCAGGGATGTCCCTGAAAGGGAAGGTTTTACCTGAAGACTTTGTCGAAGATGATGAACTGGAAGATCACATTATTGCTTGGGTTAAATAGTGCCTGGGTTAGATACTGCTTGGGTTAAAAAGTGCCTGGATTAAATAGCATTTAGTTCAAAAAATACTTGGATTTAATAGCGCGAAGGTTATTAGACTAATGAATACAACAGGAATGGAAAACAGAAAATGAGTTCGTTATTTTCACAAATTGGCGCAGCAGATTCTTTTACCTCAGGTGCATGGATGTTGTATGGGTTTAGCGCTCTGGGTGTTGTTGTGGCTGGCTGGTTACTGGTTCGCAATGTCAAAAATCTCGTGTTGAAGTGTCTGTTTATGTCGGTCGTCGTGTTTTTAAGCGGCTCCATGGCGCAAGTTGTTTTTGATTCTGGTGCTGAAGTCTGGGTGCCTGCCATTCCGTATCTTGGGGTTGATATTGCATTTAAGGGCATGAAGCACTTTGACCAATTATTGCCATATTTAGTGATATCCGCTGCGATTTCATTGGTGGTTTGTTCTGTTGTTGGGGTTGTTGGCAGAAGCGTTCTTGGAAAAGTTCAGGCGCGTAAAGCGTCAAACAAACAAGCGTCAGCCAAATCATAGTGCTCTGAGACTGCAATGAAAGAGGGGCTTAGTCGTGATTCGATCGCTAAACGCTTCTTCTATCCTTTGTGAATGGTGATTTCTGTTAAAAGTGCTATAACTTAAAGTTATTATAAAAAGCTGGAAAGTTAAAATGCTTTTAAACGGTTGTGTTAGGTTCAATGAGTTATCGGGATCATAATGCAGCGTAATAAAATGGAATCACTTTAAGCAGGGATGTTATGGCAAACAGAGTTGTCTTTTTTCATAACCAAGTTGATTTATTTGATTTTCTCTCTCATCTTTCCGAAGTAAGGCGGGGGCGTTCAGCTTCTCGCGCAGACTGTAATTGTTGAAAAAACCTTTCCGAAATACTACGGAAAGGTTTTTTTTTGCCGATAAAGCTAAATATGACATTGTGTTATGCGTGTTTGGTATATAGATAGTTATTAATATAGAGAAATTGATCATTAGATGACAGGTTTTAAGGGAGATTTCATGCGCTTGATGATGCAGCTGATTGCTTTGGCAATGTTGGCTTTTGGTGGAGGATTCGTTTTTGCTGAGGAAGAGGTCTCTGGTGTTGAGGTAGCTGCTCAGCCTGCCGGCACGTCAGAAGCAACTCAACCAAGCTCGGGTAAGAAAAAGATACCGGACATTCGAACCATTATTGACATGTCCGGCAGTATGAAAAAGACCGACCCTAACAACTTACGAGCACCAGCCATGCGATTGCTGGTGGATTTGTTACCGGAAGACAGCAAATCCGGCGTTTGGACGTTTGGCCAGTACGTGAATATGCTGGTAAAGCATCGGGTGATTGATGATAAGTGGAAGGAAGAAGCTAAGTCTAAATCCAACGATATTTCGTCTGTGGGATTATTTACAAACATAGGTACAGCACTGGACACGGCCGGATACGACTTAGACCGACTGAAACCTGAATACGAACCGTTTTTTATCTTGTTAACCGATGGCATGGTTGATGTGGATAAAGACCCGGAAGTGAATAAGAAAGAACAAGAACGAATCATTAAAGAATTGGTTCCAAAATTTGCAGAAGCTGGAGTAAAGCTTCATACCATCGCGCTTTCCGATAAAGCGGATCAGGATTTTCTTCAGCAGCTTTCGCTAAGTACCGGAGGTAAGAGTACGGTTGCCGAAAGTTCGGATGAGTTACTAAAAGCTTTTGTTCGCTTGTTTGATCAGTCTGTACCGGCCGAGCAGGTGCCTCTGACCGATAATAAGTTCCTGATCGACTCCAGTATTGAAGAGTTTACAGCCCTTATTTTCCGGAAAGAAGGCAGTCAGGCTACGCAATTGGTTTCTCCTGATGAGTCCATCATTAATGCCGACTCAGACGATCCGGATGTGACTTGGCATGCCGACGCAAATTATGACCTGATCACCATTAAACGCCCTTACGAAGGCGAATGGATGCTGCAAGCTGAAGCAGACCCGGATAACCGGGTGACTGTGGTTAGTGACTTGTCCCTGCAGTTGGCTGAATTGCCCCCTACGATCTTTTCCGGTGAAGAGATTAATGTTCATGCCTGGTTTGATTCGGCGGATGGTCAAGTCAAAGAAATGGATTTTTTGTCGCTACTGGATGGTCAGTTACGTCTGACGAATGAAGCCGGTAAGAGCATCCAAAAAGAAATTGAACTGCAAACGGAAGGTGAGTACCCGCATTCCTATTATGAAAAGATTCGGAACTTACGTCGTCCGGGTAACTTTGAAATCAGTGTGGTGGTGGATGGAAAAACCTTCCAGCGTGAACGAACGCACCGCATTGAGGTGCTTGAACCCTTCGCATATGACGTGTCTTATGACGGTGTGGGCGATGAATCGGTTGGGATAGTGTCTGCTACGCCGCTTTTGTCGGGGTTGGATCTGGAAAAAACCTCGGTGATTGCGAAGGTGAGAGCGCCCGATGATTCTAACTTGATTGCGTCAGCGGAATTAGTGTTGAGTCAGGATGGTCAAAAATGGGTTGTTCAGGTTGTCCCGACCAAAGGGCAGGGAACATACCTGGTTAGTCTGGATATGAAGTTGGTGTTGGATACGGGGAAAGAGTTTCGCTTGAAACCAAAGCCGTTTGAGGTGGTTTTACCTCATTTCCCTGAAGGTTATATCGCGCCTGAACCTGAAGTAAAAGAAGACGAATTCATTAAGCCAACGATTAAAGAGCAGGAAATGTCGGCGCCGACCGACGATGCAACGCAGCCGGATCAAGTGCCTGAGCAAGAACCTGAAGCTGAGCCTGAAGAAGATAACCTGTTCACCTGGATTATGTTGGGGGTGTTGGGGTTAGTGGCTGCAATCTTAGGCTTCTTGTTTTACAAGTTGCGTAGCCATAAGAAGATGCAGGAGGAGTTTAATAAGGAACAAGATTCTGCTGATGACGGCGATGACATGGGAGAACTCAGCGAGCTTGGCAGTGATGAGCTTAATATGGACGTTGATGAAAGCCCTGAGCTGAGCGAGCAGGTGGATGCTGTCAAAGATGAGCTTGAGCGGATGGGTGAGGTGCCCGAAGATGCTCTTAATGAAGGTGTGTCTGAAGACTCAGTGCCAGAGTTGGAGCAGGATGAATTGGTGTCAGCTTTGGATGAGCTTTCTGGCAACGAAATGGATCTCGATGCTGACGACATGATGGATGACATGGATGAAGATTCTGCTTCCGAAGCAGGCGCGTTCGATGATCCGGAGCTGACAGCCTCTGAAGAGGAAGATTTAAACAATGAGTTGGATGCTTTACTTGAAGACGCTGAGGACGCCGAAATTCCACCGGAAGTTGATATTCCTACGTTAGATGAGTCTGTGGCTGAAGATCAACTTGTTGATGATGAAGAGGATGCAGGCTTAAGTCAGGAGCCGGAAATTGAAGTTGAGTTTGATGAAATACTTCCTGACTCTTCCGATGAGGATCTGACTGATGACATGGACGCGTTAACCGAAGATGAAAACTCGTCGCTGGACGAGCTGCTGGAGGAAGACAGTGAGACACCTGTTGAGCCGCCGGTGTTGGAGGAAACGAGTACCACAGAGACTACTTTGGAAAGCGATGATCTTGAACTCGATGACTTTGAAGATGTTGAGTCTGAAAATGACACTGAAGACCTGATGGATGAGGATGATGACTTTGGTAGCAGCATTGATCAGGCTTTGGATGATCTGTTGGCCGAAGCAGACGATGGCCCTCAGACCACAGAAGAGTTTGATATTGATGATCTGGATGCTGAGTTGGATGCCTTAACAAAAGATCTGGAAGATGACGCGTTTGGTGGAAGTGATGATCTGGACGACATCGTTTCCGGTTCCGGTGATGATCTTGAAAGCTTGTTGGATTCAGCAACTTCTGATGATGATCTGGACGGTGACTCATCGGATGACCTGAACCTAGATGAACTGGAAAAGGCTTTTGAGGAAACCCTTGGGGATGATGAGCCCGCATTAGAAGACAGTTTGACTGCGTTGGAGGACATTTCAGCTGATGAATTGACGTCAGACGGTGATGACTCAGTTGATGTGGATAAAATAATGGCGGAAATTGATGCCGAAGCTATGAGGATGAATAAAGAAGACAAAGATTAACTTCTGCCCAAGCAGCGGATGGCATCAGATAAGGTCTCTTCGGAGGCCTTTTTAGTGCGTGTCTTTTCGATAAATTGATCATATAGGAAGATGCACTGAAGCTGGTTTTAATTTACTTCTTTAAATTGAAATAAGTGGTATGTTTAGATTCTTATTCTTTATTTTTTCAGCATTTATCGAGGTTGAGAATGTGTGAGTTATTAGGCATGAGTGCCAATGTTCCGACTGATATCTGTTTTAGTTTTTCGGGATTGTTGGAGCGAGGCGGGCGTACTGGCCCTCATAAAGATGGTTGGGGCATAGGGTTTTACGAGGGCAAAGGCTTTCGTTCGTTTATAGACCCGGAGCCGTGTTGTGATTCCGTATTGGCTCGTTTGATAAAAGACTACCCAATGAAAAGTAACACTGTAATCAGCCATATCAGGCAGGCAAACTCGGGCGGTATTAAACTTGAAAATACCCACCCTTTTTCTCGTGAGTTATGGGGTAAGCACTGGTGTTATGCGCACAATGGTCAATTAAAACAGTTTGAAAGTTTGCCCTGTGAGATGTACTCACCGGTGGGAGAAACGGATAGCGAACATGCTTTTTGTTGGTTACTGAGTCAGATTTCACAAATTAACCCGGATGAAACCGAAAAGTGTGACTTTGCTTTTCAGATGAAGCCAAAGCTGGATCATTTGCGGTCACTGGGCGTGTTTAATATGCTGATGTCTGACTCAGTGTACTTATACGCATACTGCACCACCAAACTGTCTTGGATTACTCGCAGAGCGCCGTTTGGTGAGGCGAAACTGAAAGATGTGGAATTGCAGGTGGATTTTGGTACAGAGACGACGCCTAATGATGTGGTGACGGTCGTTGCGACAGAACCATTGACCCATGATGAAGAATGGCATCAGATGAAAGCAGGGGAGTTGGTGGTTTTTCGGCAAGGTGAGCTGGTTTGCCGTGTTGAGGGCGAGGCCTGATTTAATGATGCAGCTTACGCTTGTTGGAATGATAGGGCAAATGGAAAGAGCCTGAAGATAGCTCAGGCTCTTTCCATGGTGTTTCGAAGTTGCTTACTGAACCGTTTCGTTTTCAGTAAACATGCCGTCGAAAAGTACGGAAGAAAGATAGCGTTCACCTGAGTCAGGCAAAATAACGACAATCGTCTTGTCTTTGTTTTCCGCTTTCAAAGAAAGTCTTTCAGCGGCAACCATTGCTGCTCCACTGGAAATGCCAGCCAAAATGCCTTCTTCTTTCATCAGCCGTTGAGCCATCGCAATGGATTCTTCGTTGTCTACCTGTTCAACGGCATCCACCAAATCAAGGTTCAGATTAGCAGGTACAAAACCAGCGCCAATGCCCTGAATTTTATGAGGCGCAGGTTTGAGTTCTTCTTTTGCTAATGTCTGGCTGATGATAGGAGAGGCAACCGGTTCTACCGCGACGGAAAGAAGGGCTTTCCCTTGAGTGTTCTTGATGTAATTGCTTACACCGGAAATGGTTCCGCCAGTCCCCACGCCAGCAACAAAAATATCCACGTTACCATCGGTGTCTTCCCAAATTTCAGGGCCGGTGGTTTGTTCATGAATGCTCGGGTTAGCCGGGTTTTCAAATTGCTGCAGCATTAAGCGGCTTTCTGGTGCTTCTGCGATCAGTTCTTCCGCTTTCGCAATAGCTCCTTTCATGCCTTTTGCTCCTTCGGTTAATACAATGTTAGCGCCCAGTGCTTTCATGACTTTACGGCGCTCAATGCTCATGGTGTTGGGCATGGTCAGGGTAAGCTTATAACCACGTGATGCGGCGACAAACGCCAGTGCAATGCCTGTGTTGCCGCTGGTTGGCTCTACTAATTCCATGCCTGATTTTAGCTTTCCGCTTTTTTCTGCAGCCCAGATCATCGCAGCCCCAATACGACATTTTACACTGCCTGCCGGGTTTCTGCTCTCAACTTTAGCAAGGATGTTGCCATTTCCGATTCGATTGATTTTAACGAGGGGGGTGTGTCCGATGGAGAGAGAATTGTCTTCAAAAACCTTAGCCATGATCGTTCCTTCCTAAATCTGTTTGTGAGTTTCGAGTCTGTGTCTTTCGAATACGACAGCTTTTATGTGGTTTCAGCTGTTCAGTACAGACTGTACAGGTTGACGCTTACTGAGAAAAGGAAAGTGGGTTGAAGTTCCTCTTTTTTTGGTTTTTTTCATCGTTGGTAGGTGAAGTGGTGGATAAATTCGGCCGTTTATCAAGGTAAGATTGTGGTTGATGAATGAACTAGTTAATATATCAACTATATTTGATCCGCTTTAGAGGTTGTACGATGAAATTTGAAGGCACCAATGATTACGTAGCTACGGATGAACTGAGAACCGCAGTGAATGCAGCGATTACGCTACAGCGTCCTTTGTTGATTAAAGGTGAGCCTGGCACAGGTAAAACCATGCTGGCTGAAGAGTTGGCAGCGTCTTTGAATACCAGATTGATTCAATGGCACATTAAGTCTACGACCAAGGCACACCAAGGTTTGTATGAGTACGATGCGGTTTCGCGTTTGCGCGATTCGCAGTTGGGTGTAGATCGTGTGCACGATATCAAAAACTACATTAAGAAAGGTAAACTTTGGGAAGCCTTTGAGTCTGAAGAGCAAGTAGTTTTGCTGATTGATGAAATCGATAAGGCAGACATTGAGTTCCCGAACGATTTGTTATTAGAGATCGATAAAATGGAATTCCATGTGTATGAAACACAGGAAACCATTAAAGCGAAAACGCGCCCGATTATCATTATTACTTCAAATAATGAAAAAGAACTGCCGGATGCGTTCTTGCGTCGTTGTTTCTTCCACTACATTCAGTTCCCGAATAAAGACACCATGGAAGAAATCGTTAAAGTGCATTATCCCGAAATTCAGCAGAATTTGGTTCGCGATGCGTTGGACTTGTTCTTTGATGTTCGTAAAGTGCCTGGTTTGAAAAAGAAGCCTTCCACGTCTGAACTGATTGATTGGTTGAAGTTATTAATGGCGGATAATTTATCTTCTGAAGCGTTGCTGGAAAAAGACAGTGCCAAAGCCATCCCTCCTTTGTATGGTGCACTGCTAAAGAACGAACAGGATGTCCATTTGTTAGACCGGTTGGCTTTTATGAGCCGAAGAGCTACGAATAACCGAAACTAAAGCAGAGGCCTGATTATGTTGGTCGACTTCTTTTATGAGGTTCGCAGAGCGAAAGTGCCTGTCACTATCCGTGAGTTTCTGGATTTGCTGGAAGCTCTGGAGCACAAGCTAGCTTTTGCGGATCTGGATGAGTTTTATTTGCTCAGCCGTACTGTCATGGTAAAAGACGAAAAATATTTTGATCGCTTCGATAAGGCGTTTGGCTCTTATTTTGAAGGCATTGAAATGCTGGATGATCTGTTTGATGCGAGTATTCCGGATGACTGGCTGCGCAAAGAACTCGAAAAAATGCTGACTGAGGAAGAAAAGGCTCAAATTGAATCCCTGGGTGGGTTTGAAGAGCTGATGGAAACTCTGAAGAAGCGTTTGGAAGAGCAGAAAGAGCGTCACCAAGGCGGTAACCGTTGGATCGGAACTGGCGGAACGTCACCTTTTGGTGCAAACGGTTATAACCCGGAAGGCATTCGGATTGGCCAAGAGAAATCTCGTCATAAGAAAGCCGCCAAAGTTTGGGAGCAGAGAACGTTTCGTGATCTGGATGATTCCATTGCTTTGGGTATTCGTAACATTCAGGTGGCGCTTCGTCGTTTGAGAAAGTTTGCCCGGGATGGTGCAGAAGAAATTCTGGATTTGGATGATACCATTGAGTCCACCGCGAAAAATGCCGGTTATCTCGATTTAAAACTGGTGCCAGAACGAAAGAACAAAGTGAAAGTGTTGTTGTTCTTTGATGTGGGTGGTTCGATGGACCCGCACGTTCGGGTTTGTGAGGAGTTATTCTCTGCAGCCAAGACAGAGTTTAAGCACATGGAATATTTTTATTTCCATAACTGTTTATACGAATCTGTGTGGAAGAATAACTTACGTCGCGGTGCTGAGCGAATGGATACTTATGACATCATTCATAAGTATGCTTCGGACTACAAAGTCATCTTTATTGGCGATGCATCTATGGCGCCTTATGAAATTACTCATTCCGGCGGCAGTGTGGAACACTGGAATGATGAACCCGGTGCAGCCTGGATGCAGCGAATTGTGGATCACTACGATAAAGTGGCCTGGCTTAACCCTCTGCCGGAAAGTCAATGGGGATGGGGCGGCTCAATTCAGATCATGAGTGAACTTATTTCTGATCGTATGTACCCAATGACGATTGAAGGCATGGAGCGGGCAATGAAGGATTTGAATAAATAATTTGGTTCACTTTCGAAATATGTGACCTGAATTGAGATTCATTGGCTCGATTAATGCTACTATTAGAAAGCCACCTGCGATTGTGAAGGCAGTAACAGGTGGCTTTTTAATGTCTGTTAAACCAGTTCAGTGATGGACCCTTGGTCCAAAGATATGGAAATCTAAATTGAATTCGTTACCCCTTTCTTCCGGTGAGTCTCGTCTCGCTTTTCTTGTTACTTTTCTTGTTAAATGTGTCATCAATTCTATTGTTGTTACTTTGATCGGTAGCGTGTTTTTCTTTGCTGCGATTGAGGCTGTGGCGTTTACTCATACAGCTGAGGACGGCTCCGAATATAAAACCTTCCAAAGCAAGTCCATGGGGACCTTATTTAGGATGGAGCTGGCTGTTCCGTCAGGGCAAAATGGTCGCGAAATTTTTGATGCTTGCCTCGCCAAGCTGAATGTCCTTGAAGCTCGCTGGAGTCCCTGGATTGAGCGAAGTGATGTTTGGAATATTAATCAAAGTGGTACTTCTTTTGTGTCGGTTGATGGCTCGACCTTTGATTTATTGGCTCGGGCGCGACAAATTTCTGAACTGACTGGTGGTGCGTTTGATATTACCTTCGCATCGGTGGGCTATTTATACGATTTCCGGAAACATCAACGGCCAAATACAGACCAGTTGCAGGCCCACTTAGATGCCATTAACTATACTAATGTTCAGTTGGATGTCGAAAAAATGCAGGTTCAGTTGGCGGATTCAAGAGTCAAAATTGACCTTGGAGGGATCGCTAAAGGTGAGGCAATAGATGCGCTCTTGAGACTATTAAAAGCGCGTGGCGTTCGCTCTGCCTATTTTTCATTAGGCGGTGACTCCTATGTTTTAGGGCAGAAAAAGGGGTACTCCTGGATGCTGGGGATCAGGCATCCAAGATCTGAGGATACTCCTATTGCTCGGATTCCACTGGAGGATGTAGCTGTGTCTACGTCCGGGGACTATGAGCGGTTTTATATTGATGGTGGTGAGCGGGTCCATCACATTTTGTCGCCGGATACCGGCGTGTCTGCGGATGGGCTGATGAGTGCGACGGTTATCGGCCCTCAAGGTTGGAAAACGGATGCTCTCTCAACGTCTTTGTTTGTCATGGGGGCTAAAAGAGGCATGGCTTTGATTGAGTCCTTGCCCGGCTATGATGCAATTGTGGTTGATCCGAACGGTAAGATTTTTGCGACCAGTGGTTTAATTTCATCTGGTAACTGATTGATTCAAAAAATAACAAGAGATATGTGAAGGCGGTCACTCGCCAAGGCTCAATATGGCTAATAATAAAGGCATATCTCAATCTAGGGTAAATATCATGAGGCTCTTTTCTCGTTGTCTAGCAGTTGTTTCAGTATCACTCCCAATGGTGCTGATTTCAGGCTGTTCTTCTGAACCCGGCTCAGGCACTTCTTCGGAAGATGGGTTGCTTGTTGAGGGACAATTTCCGGTCGTATATGTGAAGCGGTCTACGGATTCACTGGGCAATCCAACTGATGGGATTCGGACTAATGCGGGAGGGGATTTGTATTTTCGGGAAATTGCTTCCGCCAGTGCTTCTGAACTGAATGTGACGCGAGTGTATACCCAAGGTGCCGGAGATGTGTCGGACCCTGAAGTGGCTTACGACGGCTCAACGGTTATTTTCTCAATGCGAGGCCCGAATGACAGTACCTGGAATATTTGGGAGTACGACATCGCATCACGTACTTTATCCCGGATCATTCAGGACGATGCGGTAGCCAATGCAGGCGATGATGTTGACCCGGCTTACCTACCGGACGGACGTATTGTGTTTTCATCGAATCGTCAGCAAACCAGCTTGGCGTTGATGGAAGCCGAAAACAAAGAAGGCTTCCAGTATCTGGATGAATATGAACGTGAAAGAGTGATTGTGCTTCATCGCATGAATGCCGATGGAACCGACATCGAGCAAATCTCCTTCAATCAAAGTCATGATCGTAACCCGACCGTGCTTTCAACCGGAGAGATCATGTATTCCCGTTGGGACCATGTTGGAGGCCGAAACCATTTTCCCGTCTTTACCATGAATCCGGATGGCACCAATACCTTTGTATTTTATGGCGCCTTCAGTCCAGGAAACAGTTTTTTGCATCCCCGCGAGACAGAAGATGGTTTTGTGGTCAGTGATCTGATGCCGCTCTCTGGTACGAATGAAGGGGGTGGTTTGTATGAAATTGATGTGCGAAATTTCTCTGAGAATAATGAAGTTGCCCCAAATTATGCGGGAACGCGTGCCCAAGGGCAGTTAGAAATTTCGCCTAATTCAATCCCGCTGGGCAGGGGTATTTCGCAATACGGTCGCTTTACTACGCCTTACCCTCTGTGGGATGGCACCAAAAGAATTCTAGTGAGCTGGACCCCCTTTATTGAAGGGCAGGAAACCAATGTACTGACTGGTGAAGTCGCAATGACAGAAGGTACACCAGCTTATGGCATGTACATGTACGACCCGAATAAGACCACGATGCGACCATTAGCCCTGCCGACACCAGGGGTGGCTATTACGGATGCTATCCCGGTTTTGCCGCGCCCTGTGCCGAATGTGATTTCCGATAAAACGGCAGACCCAGTTTTGGTGGCCGAAAATAAGGCGATTCTGAACGTGAAAAGCGTTTACGATACGGATGGTCAAAACCTGATGGGCAGTGCTATGTTGGTCGGGAGCGAGAATATTCCCCAGCTGGACGGCAGCCCAGACCTCAATGTAATGAAAGATCCTGCATTGACGGCCGCTTCGGAGCGTCCCGGACGTTTTGTTCGGATCACCAGAGCGGTTCCTTCGCCGCCTGGCCTGGATCGCGAGTCCATTGGTGAGTCCATGTTTGAAATGCAGGAAATCGTTGGCTATGCACCCTTAGAGCCGGATGGGTCGTTTAAACTTGAAGTGCCTGCCGATACACCGCTGGGCATTACTGTGTTGGATGAAAAAGGGCGAAGCATACAGGTACACACCAATTGGATACACGTTCGCCCAGGTGAAACGCGGACATGTAATGGCTGTCACTCGCCTCGCCGTGGCAGTGCCCTGAATGGTGCTGGCATTGCCGGAAACCATATAAATACTTTATTAGCGACGGAAGCTGAGTCCGGTGAGTCGATGGCTGAGACCGCAACTCGTGTGGATTCCACCCGTCTTGATATTAAGCCCGATTTAAGTTTTGTTGATTTTTGGACTGACCCGGCCGTCAGAGCTGCGGATGCTGATTTATCGATTGATTACTCTGGTGTCGCTAACCCTCCGGTGAATGGCGTGATTAATTATCCAGAGCACATTCAGCCGATCTGGGATGCGAATTGTGTGGTGTGTCATAACGACCCGGACAGTAATAATGCCACGTCGGCCGGTTTGGATTTAAGAAATACAACGACCGGTCGTGGCCGATTGCAGTCCTACGATGAATTGGTGATCGGTGATCCGTTAATGGATGAGAACGGGCTGCCGATTATAAGACAGATGGACGAAGACAGTTTGGAGTTGGAAGTCGTTCGTGAAGCGCCTATGGTCAGTGCCAGTAATTCACGAGGCGGCAGTCGGGCAAGCTTCTTAACGGAGGTGTTGTTTGGTGAGGAACTGAGAGCCAGTGGGGATCTATCGGAAATCACAACAGATCATACGGGCTTTTTGAACCCGTCTGAGCTACGTTTGGTGACGGAGTGGATCGATCTGGGGATTCAATACCTGAATACCCCTTATGAGACAGGCGCTGGCGACGATGGCTTTTATGCCGTCAGTGAAATTCGAAGCTCAATCAGTGGGTTGAGTTCTGAGCTTTATGAGTCCGATGTGCATCCGGTCATAATGACTTGGTGCTCACGATGTCACCAACCGTTTGGGGGAAGTGGCGTCTCAGGCCCGCTAAATGGTGGCTTTGAATTCACTAAGTTTGTTTTAACTGGCAGCATTGAGGGTGACTTTAATATCACTGCGTCTATGATTCATGATATATCAGACCCGGATAATACAGCATTGCTGGCACGAGCGTCGTCGGATGCCATTGCCCCTAACCCGTTGCATCCACAGCGCGAAGTGGCAAACCCTTTGTACCCTGATGATGCTTCGTCGGACCCGGATGACCCTAACTTTGTTTCAACCGATCCGACGCACCCGAGCTACATTGCACCAACAATATGGGTGCCTATTTGGGATACTTCGTCTGCAGAGTATCAGGCTGTGCGAGATTGGATCAGTGCCGGGCTTTAAATAAGAAAAATTAATTGAACATGGAAATTAAATGACGTTTTTTAAAGGACTGCGAAGGACACTGTCGCTGCCACTCTTTGGTTTGTCTTTGACGATCATCGGTTGTGGCGGAGAGTCAGTGTCAAATACTGAAACCGCAGTGAATCAGCAATTGATTTTCAGTGATTATCAAGCGACTGTTAATCCTATTTTTGACCTCGATATTGATGGCAGAACCTGTTCCTCTTCCGGGTGCCATAACATCGGCAATGGCTCCGGTGGTGGTTTGAAACTGTATTCGAATGCGACGCCTGACTCGTTTGAAATGGACTTTAACTATCGCGTCGCACAATCATTATCTAATTTGACCACACCTTCGCAAAGTAAGTTGTTGCTGGAGCCGTTGGCAGGCACTTTCTCTATCACAGGAAGTCATGCCGGAGGGGATATCTTCGACTCAGTGAATGATGTGAATTATCTGGCCATATTAGCCTGGATATCTAATCCGGAAGAAATAACTGACAGTGAAGGAACCCCTTAATGCGAGTAGTTCGTTATGCATTGTTGATCCGGGTTATCTGTTTTCTGTCGTTCGGTTTGATAACAACCTCCGTTAATGCTGAAGACAGCTTTCTAAATAAGCTGCCATTTTTTGGGGGGAGTGAAGAGCGTGTTTCTTTGTTGGTGAAAGACACCTTCGTTGATTTGTATACCGGGCCTGGTTACGGATTTCCTCGTCAATACAGCGTCAAAAGCGGAGAAGTGTTAGAAATTGTCCGTCGTCGTACCAGTTGGTACAGGGTTGTGACTGATTCTGGTATAGAAGGCTGGGTGGAAGAAGAGCAACTCGCCGGGCTGGAGTTACTGAATGGTAATGGCAAAGACTTTGAAGAAGCGGTGCTGGATGATTTTTACGAGGCGCGCTTTGAGTTGACTGCGATGGCGGGTGTTCTTGAAGAAGATACTCAGGTCAATGTGCGGCTGGGTTTTAAGTTAACGGAATTTTTGGAATTGGAAGGCACTTATGGCCAGTCATTTAACGACTTTTCTGATACCCGTTTTTACAGCCTGGGCATTCAGGCGAAGCCTTTAAGAGGCCGTCGTTGGGAACCGTATTTCGGGTTGGCCACAGGCGAGTTAGAAAATGACCCGAATGACTCTGTCATTGGTGCGAAAACTACCACCGACGATATTACTATGGCGCAGTTAGGGGTTCGGTTTTATTTTACCCGTAACTTCGTATTAAGAGGGGAGTTCGGTCGTTTGCTGCTGCATGTGGATGACGATCGTAGGGATGATTTGGATTTAATCAGTGTTGGGATAGGAGCTTTCTTTTGAACGTGTTTGAATTAGTAAGAGCAGTTGGTTTGACTTTATGCGTAGGTGTCTTTTTTTCAACCACTGTGCAAGCCGAAGAAAGTGAAACGGCCAGCGAGGAAGGCGATTGGATTTATCGACCTGACTTGAGTGAAGAGGATGTGGATATTCCGGCCATTGACACTGAAAACTTTGAAATATCTGCTTTTACCGGAGTTATTTCCATGGAGGATTTTGGCTCAAATACATTCAGTGGTGCTCGCCTGGCTTATCATCCGCTAGACTTTTTATTCATTGAAGGCAGTTGGGCAACAACAGAAATTGATGATGATAACTATCGCCGATTTGGTGTCCCTTTGTTTGACGAAGAGACTGAAACGGTGGATTACTACGACGCATCCATCGGGTTGCAATTGATGCCCGGTGAGGTGTTTATTGGTAAATGGGCATTTTCCTCTTCGTTGTATTTGGTTGCAGGTATTGGCAGTACCGGCTTACTGGATGAGGATCTGGAAACGTATAATTTTGGTCTGGGTCTTCGTGTTTTGGCCACCGATTGGTGGGCTTTGCGTGTTGAAGCGAGAGATTACATGTTTGAATCCGATTTATTAGGTGAAAAAGAAATGAAGCACAATTTGGCGTTAGCGCTGGGTACCAGTGTTTTCTTTTAACGATATTTACAGCCTGAATCCGGAGGTATTATGAAAAAAGCGTATTGGTTTTTTATCTTGCTGTTGAGCGGTTGCTTTGTCCAAGCTCATGCAGAACAGCAGGCGCCTGATTTTGTGCTGAAGTCGGTGGCAGATGGCAATGTTCGGTTGAGTGAGCATTATGGTGAAGTGATTCTGTTGAATTTCTGGGCAACCTGGTGCGGCCCTTGCCGTAAAGAGTTGCCAGTGCTGAATAATTTACAAAAAAAATACGAACGAGCCGGCTTTTCTGTTCTTGCTGTCAGTGTTGATGAAGCCGATGCCAAGGTTGCAAACTATGTTGAGCCGTTTAAGTTATCTTTTCCGGTGTTGCTGGATGAAGAGCACAAAGTGGTAAAAGAATATGATATTCAGGCCATGCCGGGGTCTGTGTTTCTTAGCCGGGATGGTGAAATCAAGTATGTGCATTTGGGTTATAAAGAAGGCGATGAGGCAAAGTATTCGAAAATCATTGAATCTTTGCTAAAGGAGTAACGGCGTGCGTTATTTGGATTCGGCTCTGAAGGTTAGTAAATGCATGATTTTGCTCTCGATGGCTCTGGTGATGTTTGGTTGTGTAAAAATTCCTGAAATCAAACCCTGGGTGGCACCTTACGAGCGAAGCTTGTTAAGCCGAGAAGAAATGATACGGGTACGCCACTCTCATCCGGGACAGTTCAGAGAGCATGTTTATGCGGTTCGTGGAGCTGCACAAGGCGCCACAGGTACGCAGGGCGGTGGTTGTGGCTGTAATTAAATTTTCTTTATTGAGATTACACATGGAATCGGTAATCCGTTTTCTGAATGTTGTTGTAAGTATCGTGTTTTTGGCGTTTTCCTGGTCGTGTTTTGCGATCACGCTTCCCAAGGATAAAGCGGAGGCGACGTATCACTACTATGACGGAGGAGGCGTTGAAGTTTCCGGGCCTGCGTTATTCGTTCGAAAATCGGTGGCGGATACGGTGTCTGTAACGGCGTCTTATTACGTGGATGCCGTTACTTCCGCCTCGATTGATGTTGAGACGTACGCGAGCCCTTACGAAGAAGACCGGACAGAATACTCTGTGTCTGCGGACTATGTAGAAAACGACGCAAAAATTACCGTTGCGTATGTTAACAGTGAAGAAAGTGACTATGAGTCGGATACGATCCATTTTGATTATCAGGAAGAGTTTTTTGGTGGTTTGACTACGGCGTCTTTGGGTTACTCATCAGGCAGTGATGATGTATTAAGTAATACCAGTGATTTTAAGGATTTTGCCGATCATGAGTTTTATCGTTTAGGGTTGTCTCAGGTGTTGACGCCCGTGTTTTTAATTCGTGCTAATTACGAACACGTTTCGGATAAAGGGTTTTTGGGCAGTCCTTATCGTAAGTCTGTAGTTAATGGCGTTTTATTTGATGAAAACCTGCCGAGAACGCGAAGAAGCGATGCATTTTCGTTTGGTGCAGATTACTTTATTGAGACTTGGTCGGCAGCGATTAAAGCTCAATATCGGTATTTTTCTGATACTTGGGACGTAAAAGCGGATGATTTTCGACTTTCAGTAACAAAATCTTTACGATCCCACTGGATCATAGAGGGGTGGGTTCGCTATTATGGCCAAACCTCAGCGAGTTTTTATCAGGATCAGTTCTCCTCGATCTTTCAATATCGAAGTCGGGATAAAGAACTCAGTGATTTTGATTCATATAGCTTAGGAATAGGATTCGAGTATCTTATAGAAGATACAGATTGGTTAAAGGAACCCTCCTTTGCTATAGGTTCTGAGTGGATTCGTTATCAATATAACGACTTTTACCAGTACCAAAATGGCGACTTTAATCAAAATAATAACAAACGACTCTATGAGTTTGACGCGACGATAATTTATGTTTCTTTCAGTACAGGTTTTTAAGAACTTCACCCGAACTTCTTTGTTCGCATTGCTTTCTGCATTTTCCATCGCGGCTTGGTCTGCAAATGCTTGGTCTGCAAATGACAATGGCTCCGAAACGATTGTTCCTTTACATGAGCAGGTGCAATCCTTGAAGAAAGTTGTACTGGAACTCAATCGAGACCTTTACTTGTTGGAAGAGGCGTTACTGTTTCCTTCAAGCACTCAGGTGTCGGTGTTTGTGTCCGTGAATACCACCAACTTATTTGAACTGGACTCAGTGTCTTTAGATATTGATGGCAAAGAGGTTGCTAATTACCTTTATACCGAAAAGCAGTCCGAAGGCTTGAAAAAAGGTGGTGTTCATCGGCTGCATGTTGGTCATCTGAAGTCAGGTAGCCATCAATTGGTTGTTACGTACCGTGGTGTTGGGCCTAAAGGACGGGAATACCGTCGGGTAAAAGAGCATGTTTTTAGCAAGGATACTGAAGCCAAATTCCTTGAAATAAGCATTGTGGGTCAATCTGAAGATTTGCAGCCTGAATTTCAGGTTCGTGAGTGGCAATAATCGAGGCGCGTTTTGTGTTGTCACTTTTTCAATTAAAACTTCTTCGTTTGGACCCTAAACCAATGTTGAAGAGTCGTTTGCTGGTCAGTGGATTGTTGGCGATTTTCAGCTTCTCGTTTTGCTTCTCTAATGCCTTGGCTGCAGATTCTGTTCCCAATTCTGTCACATCAGACGAGTCGGTTGCTCGGTTGTCCTTAAAGCACGTATTGTATTCTCAGTATCAAGAAGATTATTTGACTGCGATTACAGATGTGCTCGTGGCAGAATCAAAAAACATCTGGAACCACCTCCCTAAAGATGGTTTACGCGAAGGTTCCGAACAGCAAGAACCCTTAAAACAAAACCTACAGTTGATTGAAGCCAGCTTATACCATTATTTTGGTTTGGAAGCGGAAGCTGAAAAGCGGTATCTGTCGGTAGCCAACAGTGATTCGCAACACTTACCAACGGCCTATTTACTGCTTGCTAAATATTATCATGAGCAGACGCAGTACAAGAACGCACTTAAGTGGCTGGCCAAGATAGACACAGAGTTACTGAACGAGAACACCCAGGGCCTGACTTATTACTATCAGATTGATTCTTACCTTAGATTAGGTGATGTCAAAAGAGCGTCTGCTGTGTTTGATAAAGCCTCAGAAGGCGAGTGGCTTTCGATATTGGCTTACAATTCTGATCGCATTGTCAGTAACAAAGACAAGGGTACTCAGTCGTCTCGTTTTCTTCAGAATAACCCCTTGCTTACGTTGGATAAAGAAGACTTGGTTCCAATGAAACGAGAGTTGTTGGCTTTTCAGATGATACAAGCCGGGATGGATGCCGTAACCGCGAAGGATTGGCCTAAAGCGGTGACTGCTTTCTCTAAGGTGCCAAAGGACTCGATGAGGATAGTAGAAGCCAGACGCTGGCTGGCATGGAGCCTGGAAAATAATGATCAGCTTGAGCCCGCTTCGAGAGTGTGGCGAACTTTAACAACTGCTCCGGGTTATCAGGCGATAGATGCCCATATCATGGCTGCCACGTCTACTGAAGCTATTGGTGATAAGGCCAAAGCCTTGGCTTGGTTCGAACGCAGCATAGGATTTTACAGCGATCAATTAACTGAAATTGGTTCACAAACCCAAACGTTGAAGCAAGGTGAGTGGTTTGAGCGCTTAACTTCTTCTTCGGATTCTTTTTGGTCTCCGGTAGTGTTAACCATTGATCCGCAGAATGAACTCTACTTATGGACTGAATCGGTTTGGCAAACTGAAGGCTTTCAGCAGTTGTTAGCGGATTACAGGGATCTGGTGCAACTTACCGAACTTCTTAAAGCCAAACAAAGTTATATGCCTACATTTGAGTTTATGGTTGAGAACAGAAAGGCGGCTTATGATAACTCAGTGGATCGGGTAACAGTGATGGAGCCGGAAGCAAGGTTGATCAGTTATCGCAAAGAAGCCGAGCACCATAAGCGAAAACTGAAAGAGGTGTCTGACTATAAAGATGTTTTTGCGATCGGCACTAAGCAACAACTTATCGACCAAGGGTTGCTGAACCGGGTAAAAGAGAACCTGGCGAAGCTTAAGGCGATGAAAGGTTACGCTCAAAAAGTGAATGTAGCGCCTTATGAATCCCGGTTTGATCATCTTCAGGGCATCTATTTATGGGAAATGAGAGAAGCCTTCCCAGCCAATTACCGGACTTATCAGCGCGAAATTCTATCGCTGGAGTCCGGGCTTGAAGATTCAGCAAAGGCTTTGAATAAAATGAACAAAGCCAAGGCCTTGGCGCCCAAACGGTTTGAGGGCTTTTCTAAACGTATTGTGGCGTTAACGGATCAGGTTTCGGATGTGGTTGACCGTTCGGTGGCGCTAAGAAATCAGTTGAAAAGCGAATCCATTGCATTATTAGAACAAGAGCTTCAAAAGCGTGAGCGGGTTGCCCAGCATTATCTGGAACAATCTATTTTGGCATCAGCGAGAATTCGCGATGAAATTTCCAATGAGCTGGGTGCCAGTGCTTTTGAACAGACTAATAAGGTCGCTCAACAGGGAGGTGCCCAATGATTGCTTTTATCCGTTGTGGGCTCATCGTTGTTTCGTTATTTTTGATAGCGGCTTGTGCATCCGAACAGGTACTGGTTCAGAGCGAACAACCAAATGTTGTTGAGCGCCAGAAACCCAAAATTGAGTCCGTTGACGAGATTGACCGTGCGGTTATCCCTGACATCGCACCTGTAAATGTGCAGGCTGTGACTCACACTTCAGTGGTGCAAAGCTATCAAAAAGCGTTAGCCTTAATTTCTGATCCTGCCATCCGGGCTAAAATTGAGCGAAGGTTAGCTGGCTTGGCGATGGTTGAAAGTGAGGAAATGCAGGTTCAGGGTGAAACCGTAGAACAGCAGCGGGCCGCGTTGAATAAGTTTGATTCGACCATTCTGTCGTATAAGAAATTCTTAAAAGATTACCCTGATCACCCGGATAACGACATTGTTTATTACCAGTTGGCCAAGGCTTATGGGCTGAAAGGTGATCTGGAGACCAGTGATAAACTGTTGGCGAAGCTACTTGCTTTGTTCCCGGATTCAAAGTTGGCGGCGGAAGCGAATTATCGCAGGGCCGAATACTTTTATAGTTCAAAAAAATACCATATTGCTGAACGAGCCTACAAACAAGTGCTGAAACAGGGCTCCGAATCTAAGTTTGATAAAAATGCTCGATACATGTTGGCTTGGTCGCTCTTTAAGCAATCTGAGTATGAGCTGGCTCTGGATCAGTTCACTGTGTTATTGGACGAACTTGCACCGACTAAAGCGGTATACGACACCTTAACCAAGAACCAAAAAGCGTTGATTGAAGACTCCTTCAGAGCCATGAGTTACGGTTTCTCTTACCAGGAAGGTGGAGACTCGGTGGTTGCTCACTTCAATAAACACGGTAAAAAACACTATGAGTCGCTGGTGTTTTCGAGTTTAGGGTTGCTCTATCAAAGCAAGGAGCGTTATCAGGATGCCGCTGATACTTATCTTGCTTACATTAAACGCCACCCTTTAGCGGAAGATGGCCCGGATGTGTATGCTCGAGTGATCAAGGTGTATGAGTTAGGCCGTTTCCCATCTGTAATTATTCCTGCCAAAGAAGAGTATGCAACCCGCTATGGTATTCACAGCCAATGGCATCAGGCGCAGTCTTCTGTTCCCGAAACACATACTCTGAGATTAAAGTCATATATTAGTCAGCTCGCGAGCTACTTCCATACTCGCGGTCAGAAAGCTAAGAAAGCGCCTGAAAAGCAAAAAGAGTATTTTGGCAAAGCCATTGTCTGGTATAAAACCTACATTGAAGACTTTCCTAAAGAGGCGGATGTCGCTCAGAAATTCCATAGATCCGGCGATGTTTACGTACTGTTGGGTGAAACGCACAAAGCTGCGGCCGTTTATTTGAGTGCGGCTTATGAGTACCCGGATTATGACATTCTGGCTCGCTCATCAGCAGGGTACTCGGCCGTCGTTGCATATCAAACCATCGCCGAAGCCTCTCAGTCAGAGGCCGACCAGAGAGCAAAAATTACTCAGTCTATGAGGTACGCATCTGAATTTGCTAATGACGCGCGGTCTATTGGGGTTCTGGTTGATGCGTCTGAAAGCCTGTTGAAATTAAATGATTACGAAGAAGCCAGAAAAACAGCTCAGAGTGTTATTGTCCGGTTGTTGGAGTCGGGTAAATCGGAATATTCAATTGATCAAGACCGGAGTTCTTTGTCTTGGCAGCCGTATTCGACCCGTAAACACCGTCGGGCATCCTGGGTGGTGGTTGGTCATGCTTCATTTGAGTTAGCGGACTACCCGAAAGCAGAGCATGCTTATACTCAAGCCTTGCGCCTAATGGGCAAAAAACACAAGCTTTATCCGTCATTGCGTCAGCGTGTCGCGATCAGTATTTATCGACAAGGCGAGCTATTTGCCAAAAACAATGAGAACCAAAAGGCTCTGGATGAGTACTCTCGCGTCTTAGTGGTGATTCCCGAAGCCGATATTAAGGTTCAGACTCAGTACGACATCACAGCTCAACTCTTGATTCTAAAGCAATGGCCTGAAGCCATTAAGAAACTGAGCGCATTTCGGAAGACTTACCCTAAACATGAACTTTCAGGCGGCATCCGAGGCAAGCTGATTTATGCCTATGAGGAAAGTGGTCGTTGGGCTGATGCCGCAAATGAATTGACTGTCTTGTCGAATGACGAGAAGGAAAACCAGGACACCCGTCGCAAGGCTTTGTATCAATCGGCTGAGTATTATGAAAAAGATGGCCGTGTTGATAAAGCGATTGATCGATACAGAACCTATGCGCACGGATACCCCGACCCATTTGTGGTCAATTTGGAAACACAGAATAAACTGGCCGAGTTGTATAAAGCCAAAGGCGAAACGAATAAGCGTAAGTTTTGGCTGAAGAAAATTATTAAGAACGATCGTAACGCCGGTTCTGATCGTTCAGCCCGTTCTCAATACCTGGCGGCTTCCGCCTCTTTTGAATTGGCGGAAGATGATTGGAAGCGCTTTACCCGGGCTAAATTAACTTTGCCATTAGGTAAATCGATCAAAGTTAAGCAAAAAGCGATGCAAAAAGTCATCAAGAAATACACCTCAGTAGCGGACTATGGGGTCGCGGAATACAGTACGGCTTCAACCCATCGCATTGCTGAGGCGTATTATCGGATGAGCCAGGATTTGATGGACTCTCAGCGTCCGAAAGGGCTGAATGCACTTGAGCTGGAGCAATACGATATCTTGCTGGAAGAACAAGCCTATCCGTTTGAGGAAACGTCCATTGAAGTCTATGAAACGAATGTGGCTCGAACTAAAGACGGCGTTTATGATCAGTGGGTTAAAGACAGCTTTAGTAAATTGGCAATAATACTGCCGGCCCGTTACGCAAAAGAAGAGCAGGTTGAAGGGTATGCTGAAGTTATTCAATAAATGTATTCTGGTTGGCGTATTGTCTGTCTTGGCCGGTTGTGCGACACAAAAGTTCTCTACTGGGGACCCATCGCCAGCTACGGTTATTCAGCCTGCTGCGATCGTTAAAGATTACAGTGATTATGCGGCTTTAGGTTTGGTTAATGTGGATGCGGACTTCCAAAATAAGTTTGCACTTGCCCTTCATGCAATTAAGAAGAAACAGACTTCAAAAGCTGAAACTCAGCTGGATCAGTTAATCTCACAACGCCCTGATTTGGTGACGCCGTTGTACAATCGGGCGGTTTTAGCTCAGTCTGAATCACAGATGGAGCTGGCTTTTGAGTTGTTCGCAAAGGCGCATTTTATTGATCCTGCAAATACCCGTGTATGCAATGCTTACGGGCGAGCACTTCGCCTGGAGGGTGAGTTCCAAAAAGCGAAAGAGGTGTACGAAACCTGTTTAAGTTTTGAGGACCAGTCCCCAGTTGTACATAAAAACTACGGAATCTTACTGGATCTTTACCTACAAACCCCGCAAATTGCGCTAAAACAATATCAGGCTTACCTGTCAAAAACGCCCGTTGAAGATCGTAGAGTCAAGGGGTGGGTGGTTGATTTAGAAAGGCGCTTGCAAGCCAAAGAGGCTCAAAGATGAGATTAAGGGTATTCCTGCTGTTGATCCTGTCCTTCATTGCGAATGTGTCGCTGGCATCAGAGGTAATTGAGCTGGAAGGAATTTTTGTTCGGGGAAATCAAGAACAACCTAAGGTGCTTTTCATTATACCTTGGCAGACGGATGCGGAATTGAATGGATTAAAACAGGAAATTAAACCTGATTTAACGCCGACCGACGATTATTTGGATTATTTTAAATTCAAACGACAGGTGGACAGTCACCAACAAGCTATTCAATCTTCTTCTGATTCCTGATATTGACTGAATTAATCGACAACTGAGTAAATCGATAACTCAGTTAATCGACGGAAGCTGAAGTGGAATTTTGGGTATTTAATTTTTAATTGATAAGTAAGTTATACGAGAGAGGAATTCATGGATTCGTTCGAAGTTATTGTTCGTTTTTTTCAGGAAGGTGGTTCATTTATGTACCCAATTGCATTAGTTGCTGCGATTGGTTTGGCAATAGCGATAGAACGGTTTATTTATTTAAGTGCAGCAAGAAGAAGTAACCGCAAAATTTTTGAAACTATGATGCCTTTGATCTCCAAACGTGATTTTAAAACGGCAATGAAAGTAGGTAATGACTCAAGCGCGGCTATGGGTGGCCTTATTGCTGCCGGCATTTCTCGTTTGGCCGGCGGTGCCCGACGTGATGATGTTGAATATGCCATGGAGGAAGGCTTGATGGAGTCTCTGCCTCGGTTGGAAAAACGAACCCCTTACTTAGCGACAATGGCAAACGTTGCCACGCTATTGGGCTTGTTAGGTACCATTATCGGTTTGATCGCAGCCTTTACTGCCGTTGCCAATGCTGATCCGGCAGAAAAAGCAACTCTGTTGTCTCAAAGTATTTCGGTTGCGATGAACACGACCGCTTTTGGTTTGATGACAGCCATTCCTTTGTTGATTTGCCATGCCTTACTGCAAACCAAAACCAATGAAATTATTGATAGTTTTGAGATGGCCGGGGTGAAAGTACTGAATACCATTTTTGACCGTAAGCCTAATCAGCCAACAAATAATGCAGCTCCAACGCAAGGCGAATAACTAATGTTGAAAAAGCGTATTCGGCATAATGCCGATGAAGCGGAACTCAATATTACGGCGTTTATGAACCTGATGATTATTTTGGTGCCTGTACTGCTGTTAAGTATGGTGTTTGCCAATATCACGGTTCTTGAATTGAAGCTGCCTAATCAAATGAGTGAAGATCAGGTTGATCTTGAAAAGCTCCAGTTAGAGGTAGTCATTCGATCTGATCGCCTTGTTTTGGCCGACACAATTAAAGGTCCGATTCAAGAGTTCCCAAAAATAGATGAGAAGTACGATTTTGAGGGTTTATCAAAGCTCTTAATTTCTATTAAGAAAAAGGTGCCTGAAAAACGGGATATTTCATTGTTGGCGGAAGAGACTACCGAATATCAGACGTTGGTCTCGGTGATGGACTCTGTTCGCTCATACAAAACCGTCTTAGTGGCTTCGGTAGTTGATGCAGAACTGTTTCCGGATATTTCCATCGGGGATGCACCGGAAGAATCTGACGACACAGCAAAGACGGGAGGTGACGCATGAAAATGTCTCGACGTGCGAAACGAATGTCTCGCCATTTTGCCCGAAATAAAAAACAGCCAGCTTTGAATCTGGTTTCGTTGATGGATATTTTCACTATTCTGGTATTTTTCCTAATGGTGAATCAGTCTGACGTTAAAGTATTGGAAAGTAATGATTCGATTAAACTACCCGAATCTCAAGCAGAGAGCCTGCCTGAAGAAGCGTTGGTGATCTTTGTTAACAAAGAAAACATTCTGGTGCAGGGTCGATCTGTGGCGAAAGTAAGTGAGCTGAATGGCTCCGAAGCGCTGATTTCATCACTTCGTGATGAGCTGCTTTATCAAGCCTCAAAGCAAAAGCTGGTTGCTGAGGGTGTTGAACAGGAAGGGCGTCCCATCACCATCGCTGGTGATAAGGAAATTCCCTATAACTTGTTGAAGCGTATTATGGCTACCTGTGCGGATGCCAATTACACCGATATTTCGCTTGCGGTGAACCGTAAAGCGTCCAAGGAGGTGTAAATGGCAATGTTAACGTATGACTACCGCCTGCCTTGGTCGGTTGACCCTGAAGAGCACAACCGATTTAGAAAAATCTTATTGGTTCTGCTGGGGCTTTGTTTTGTGGTTGGGTTGGTGATTCCTTTTATCACTTTATCTGAGCCGGACAGGGAGGAGTTGGAAAAGTTGCCTCCTCAGCTGTCGAAGGTGATTTTAAAGAAGAAAAAACAGCCGCCTCCACCGCCACCAAAACAAGAGAAGAAAGAAGAGCCTAAACCGGAGGTAAAGGAAGAAAAGCCAAAACCGAAACCGGAGAAGAAGGTTGAGAAACCAAAGCCGAAACCAGACCCTAAAAAGCTGGATCAGGCGAGGAAGAAAGCGAAACAGAGTGGTTTGTTGAAACATACTGATGCTCTGAAAGAACTTCGTCAGTCTTTGGATTTGGGGACATTGGCCAAAGGTGCTCAGGTCGACCAGGGTGGCAAACAAGCGACTAAGGTTGAACGTGCGATTATTTCTTCGAACGCGGTGTCTGGCAGTGGTGGTGTTTCTGCTTCAGGTGTATCACGTGGCACAGCTGGCTCGGGTCTTCAGGGTCAAGCAGTGGCCGACTTGAACGACGAAACAGCGTTGGCAGACATGCGTGCTGAGGCCGATCAGAAAGCGCGAGCTGGAAAGAAAGGCAAACGTAGCGATGAAGAGGTTTATCGAGTCTTTGATGCTAACAAAGGCCCTATGTTTACGATTTACAATCGTGCATTGCGCAAGAACCCTTTGTTGGAAGGCCGGGTTAAGTTCGAATTTACCATTGAGCCGGACGGATCTGTTTCCTCATGTAAGGTCGTTTCGAGTGACTTAAATGATAAGAAGCTTGAGGCGCGTTTAGCGGCAAGAATTCAATTAATGAATTTTGGTGCTGAAGACGTAGCGAGAGCAACATACGCTCGTTGGATGGACTTTGCACCTTATTAAACTTAGTGGAAAAGGCTGCCGTCAGGCGGCCTTTTTTATTTTAAGAGGGTCTTTGATGCTATGAAGAAAATCGTAATGTCAGTGTTATTGTGTGCTGTTTCAGCCATTTCTGTTGCTGAATGCCATTATATTCCTCAGGGCTTGATTGAAAACTGGTCTGAGAACAGGAACCTCTGGGAAAAAGAGGTAGGCTATATGCCGTTTTTATCGGGAGAAGGGGTTGTTCAGGGATTAGAGGTTACACACTTAAATGCTTTGAATTTTTTGTATGAAGCCGGATTGAGAAAAGGCGACATACTTTTGGAATTAAACAGTGTTTCGGTTTCTGATTCTGAGGCTTTTGCTGCTGAAGTTTCAAAAATTAAAGAGAGTGAGGTACTGGAGCTGAAATTCAAAAACAGAACGCCTCTGATTCTGCAGGCGTCCGCCGATCAGTGTTTTAATTGATTTTTGATTCGATCCAGCTGATTAAATGAAGGCCCACTTCTGTTTTGTTTACCTCATTCAGCATTTCGTGTCTGCCTTCCGGGTAAATTTGTAAGTCCACATCTTTGACTCCGGCCGATGAATACTGGTTGGCGAGGCTGATTAATCCGCTGCCAAAGTGGCCTACCGGGTCTTCCTGGCCCCCGAAAATAAGCACAGGCGTTTCCGTAGGTAGTTTGGTAAATGCCTGATTCGTTGAAATACTGGCCAAGCCTTTTAATAGATCACACCAGAGTTGGGTGGTGCATACAAACCCGCAGTGTGGGTCTTCTATGTACTTTCGGACTTCTGTCAGGTCACTGGACAGCCAGTCGAAATTGGTTTGATTTGGTTTGAATCGATGATTAAAAGAGCCAAAGGTGAGCTTTTCAAAGAACTTGCTGCGGTAGCGAGGGCCTTTTCTTAAACGCTCCAGCTTGGCGATCAGTCTGGCTGCGCGATATTTAATCGGCGGACCGTAGTTGCTGCCGGACAGAATCAAACCAGCCAAGTTTGGTTGATATTGAAAAACATAACCCTGGGTAATGAAAGAACCCATGCTGTGTCCCATCAGAAAGACTGGGAGGCCTGGGTGGTTTGACCGAATCAGCGATTGTAATTCGTTCATGTCCGACAGTACCATTTGCCAGCCGTTCACGTCCCCGTAATGGCCGAGCATGTCTTTTGCTCCCGTATGGCCGTGTCCACGGTGATCATGGGCGTATACAGCAATGTTTTTCCTGACGCACTGCTCTGCAAAAATCTCATATCGTTTGCTGTGCTCCGCCATGCCATGCGCAATGTGGAGAACAGCGGTTGCCTGGTTGACATCATCAGGTAACCAGCAGCGATAAAAAATATGGGAGTTGTCGGCACCGTGAGCCGTACCTGTGCAGCTTTCCATGCAGTAATGGTATCCGTTAGCGTGTTTTTCAAAAGGTAATTTTTTGTATCGAGAGGGGATTTTAACCCGTTTGGGCTCAAAATAGGAAGTTTGTTGCACAACTTCCGAGAACCATGCGGCGCTTTTCGACAAAAGGGGAGCGAAAATATGAGCGAAACTATTCACAAAAGTTTACATAATTGCTAATGTCGCTATTCATAAAAAAATCAAGCAAATAAAAATAATCAATATACGAACAGGGAGTCCAACCATGGATGCCAGTTACTGGAATGGTAAACGTCCACCAGGCGTTGTAGACACAATCAATCCTGATGAATTTAAAAACGTTGTCGATGTATTCGAAACGTCCGTTAAGAAGTACGCAGATCGTCCAGCATTTACGAGTGTTTTTAAAACATTCACATGGGGTGACATTGATCGTTTGAGTGCTGACTTTGCAGCGTATTTGCAGAATCACACCAACCTTCAACCGGGTGATCGAGTGGCGATTCAAATGCCTAACATCACTCAGTTCCCAATTGCTGCTTATGGCGCTATTCGTGCTGGTATGGTGTTGGTGAATACTAACCCGCTTTATACCGTTCGGGAAATGAAGCACCAGTTTAATGATTCCGGTGCAAAAGCTTTGATCTTCATGGACACGTTCGGTGATAAAGTTCAGGAAGTGCTTCCTGAAACTGGCATTGAAACACTGATCGTTACCAGCTTGGCTGACATGCGTTCAGCACCAAAGCGTTGGTTGATTAATGGTGCTGTTAAGCACGTGAAGAAGATGGTTCCTGACTTTAATCTTCCTCAGGCCATTTCTTTCCGTACTGCTTTGAAGCAAGGTGCTAAGCATCAGTTTAAGTTAGCAAGCCCGAATGCCGATGATGTAGCAGTACTTCAGTACACAGGTGGTACTACGGGTGTAGCAAAAGGTGCCATGCTGACTCATCGTAACCTTGTGGCGAATATGCTTCAGGTTCGTGCTTCATTGCAACAAGAAAATCCTGAAACCAATCGTCCGTTCATGGACATCGGTAATGAAACCATTGTTGCACCTCTTCCGCTTTATCACATTTATGCGTTCACTTGTCACTGTATGTGCATGATGTCGCTGGGTAATCATAACATTTTGATTGCAAACCCTCGTGATCCAGGCATGTTCATTAAGATCATCAAACCGTTCCAGTTTACGGCTTTTGCGGGCCTGAACACCTTGTTTGTCGGCTTGATGCAGCACCCAGAATTCAAATCATTGGATTTCAGCAAATTGAAACTTACGCTTTCCGGCGGTACTGCATTGGTTCGTGCAACTGCAGACAAGTGGAAGGAAATGACCGGCTGTGACATTGGCGAAGGCTATGGCATGACGGAAACTTCTCCGGCGGTGTCTTTGAGCCCGGTAGGCGATTATGTTAAGCACGGTACGGTAGGTATGCCTGTTGCTTCTACTGACATCCGTTTGGTGGACGATGACGGTGTCGACGTTCCTGAAGGCGAACGTGGTGAGCTTTGTGTTCGTGGTCCTCAGGTAATGAAAGGTTATTGGAAGCGCCCCGAAGCGACTGCTGAAACATTCCTTGATGGTGAGTGGTTGAAGACCGGCGATGTGGCTCAGGTCGACGAAGACGGTTATATCTCAATTGTTGACCGTAAGAAAGATATGATCCTTGTTTCTGGCTTTAATGTTTATCCGAATGAGATTGAAGACGTAGTGGCTAAGTTGCCAGGCGTCGAGCACGCAGCGGTGATCGGGCTGCCAGACGAGAAGACTGGTGAAGCCGTTAAGCTGTTTGTTGTTCTGGAAGATAAAAACCTGACAATTGATCAGATTAAAGCTTACTGTCGTGAAAATTTGGCCGGTTATAAAGTGCCGAAACAATACGAAGTTCGTGATGAATTACCTATGACGAACGTAGGTAAAATTCTTCGTCGTGAATTGCGTGATGCAGAGGTGGCCGCAAAATAAGACATTAAGTTTCAATATGGACAGAAATTTGATGTTTAATTACCTTTGAACAGAGGCAGAAAGCTGATAGGCTTCTGCCTCGCTCGTTTAAGGGTTTGGATAGTTTTTTAGGATGATGCTCTGTTTTGGAGGCAGTATGATTGAGAATTTCTGGAAGGATAAATACCCAGAAGGTATTCCAAGTGAAGTAAACGTAGAGAAATACAATTCCGTTGTTGAAGTAATGGAAGACTCCTTCGGCAAATTCGCTGATAAGCCTGCTTTTACGCACATGGGTCGCACCATGAGCTATGGCGAATTAAATAAGCTTTCAGCACAGTTTGCTTCTTATTTGCAAAATCATACAAGTCTTGAAAAAGGCGACCGCATCGCCGTTCAGTTACCAAATATCGTTCAGTACCCGGTGGTTGTATTCGGTGCAATGCGTGCAGGTATGATCGTCGTTAACACCAACCCACTTTACACTGAACGTGAAATGGAACATCAGTTTAACGACTCAGGTGCAAAAGCGCTGGTTTGTTATGCTGGTATGGCTTCACTTGCTCAAAGTGTTGTACCTAAAACAGGTGTTAAGCACGTTATCGTTACGGAAATCGCTGATCTGCATCCGTTCCCGAAAAAGCAAATCATCAATACGGTTGTTAAGCGTGTTAAGAAGATGGTTCCTGCTTATGACAACCTGGTACACACTACCTTGAACAAAGCGCTTAAGCTGGGTTCTGCTGGTAATTATACCAAGGCTGCTTTCACCCGTGATGACATTGCCGTTTTACAATATACCGGTGGTACAACAGGGGTTGCCAAGGGCGCAATGCTGACGCATGGAAACTTGATTTCTAACATGTGTCAGGCACACGTATTCTTTGAGGCGGTACTGAATGAAGGTCAGGAAACGGTCATTGCTCCGTTACCGCTTTATCATATCTACTCATTTACTGTTAACTGTATGATCATGATGTATACAGGTAATCACAGTATTTTGATTCCAAACCCACGTGATATTCCTGGTTTCATTAAAGAGCTGGGTAACTGGGATTTCTCTGGAATGTTGGGCATTAACACTTTGTTTGTTGCATTGTGCAACAACGAAGACTTCCGCAAGTTAGATTTCAGCTCATTGAAGCTGACGATCTCTGGCGGTATGGCGCTGACTAAAGACGCTGCTGATCAGTGGGAACAGGTGACTGGCTGTGTTGTTTCTGAAGGTTATGGTATGACTGAAACGTCACCTATCGTATCTTTCAATCCACCGGGATACGGTCAAATCGGTTCAATTGGTATTCCTGCACCAAACACCATTTGTAAAACCATTGATGACGACGGTAATGATCTGCCGTTGGGTGATCGTGGTGAGCTTTGTGTGAAAGGCCCTCAGGTGATGAAAGGTTATTGGCAGCGTCCGGACGAGACTGCCAAAACAATCACTGAAGATGGTTGGTTGATGACGGGTGACGTTGCTGTTATTCAGGACGACGGTTTCATGAAGATCGTTGATCGTAAGAAAGATATGATCATCGTTTCTGGTTTTAACGTTTATCCGAACGAGCTTGAAGACTTTATTGTAAGCCATCCGGACATCGTTGAATGTGCGGCCATTGGTGTACCAGACGACAAGAGCGGTGAAGCAGTTAAGATTTTTGCTGTGACAACCAACAAGAACTTAACAGAAAAAGAAGTTCGTAATTTCTGTCGTGATGGCCTGACTGCTTATAAGATTCCTAAGTTTGTTGAGTTCCGTGAAGAACTTCCTAAAACAAACGTAGGTAAGATTCTTCGTCGTGAACTTCGTGATGAAGAAATGAAGAAAATTGGTGCTTAATCTGATTTTGATTCACCGGTTGCAAGTGTGTCTGAATTAAAGAAACACTTGAGCTCTTCAAAAAGCCCCGCTAATGTAGCGGGGCTTTTTTATTTGTCTATATTCATTTGTTGAGTTTGTAGTTATCCATGTCTGATTCTGTTGATTTTAAAGCTCTGAAGTCTCTCATTAATTCTTGTATGTTGAGAGATCAGCGTAAGTTTTCTCGTCTTTTGGATGATTTTCAGCGAGCGCAGAAAGAGGCTGGACAAGCTGCCAATCAAACTCCGCAAAATACCCGTCCTAAAAAGAACCCTGTTACCGGTCGGCATAGGAAAAATAAAAAGTTACCCTATTTTGATACATACATTCGCCAGGTGGAATCTTCGCTTACTTTGCGCAAAAGAAGGGAAGCCATTGATTTAACGATTGAATACCCTGAAATTTTACCGGTCTCTCAGCGTATTAATGAAATCAAAGCGGCGATCCGTGACCATCAGGTCGTGGTCGTGGCGGGTGAAACCGGCTCAGGGAAGACAACCCAAATACCTAAGGTGTGTTTGGAATTAGGCTATGGACGAAAAGCCCGAATTGCCCATACTCAGCCTCGTCGATTGGCGGCCACTTCTGTATCAACACGGTTAGCAGAAGAGTTGAAATCGGAGTTGGGCAAAGAAGTTGGCTATCAGGTACGTTTTAAAGACAATTCTTCAGAAACAACACTGATCAAGTTAATGACTGATGGGGTGTTATTGAATGAAACCCGCTTCGATCGTTTTTTTAATCAATACGACTGCATCATCATTGATGAGGCCCACGAAAGAAGCCTGAACATCGATTTCTTGCTGGGATACATCAAAAATATTCTGCCTAAACGCCCAGATTTAAAGGTTATTATTACTTCAGCAACCATTGATGTAGAACGTTTTTCTAAGCATTTTAATGATGCGCCAGTGCTGGAGGTTTCTGGGCGTACTTATCCGGTTGAGACACTATACCGGCCGCTCAATGCAGAAGATGAAGACTCTTCGGATCTTGATTTATTTCAGGCCATTGCATCTTCGGTGGAAGAGCTGGAACAGCTCGAACGTTCGGGGGGGGCTGAAGGTCAAAACCTGAGCCGAAATGGCGATGTGTTGGTTTTTTTACCGGGTGAGCGGGAAATTCGAGAAGCCGCAAAAGAACTGAGGGGGCGTCAATTTCGGGACACAGAAATTTTGCCTTTGTATTCCAGGCTAAGCAGTTCTGAACAAAATAAGATATTCAAGCCCACAGGCAGCGGCAGAAGGATTGTGTTGGCAACCAACGTCGCTGAAACCTCATTAACTGTCCCTGGCATTCGTTATGTGATTGATTCCGGTCAGGTCAGGGTGAGCCGCTACAGCTACAGAACCAAAGTACAGCGCCTGCCGATTGAGGCAATTTCTCAAGCCAGTGCTAATCAAAGGAAAGGTCGTTGTGGACGTACAGCGCCGGGTGTTTGTATTCGCCTTTTCTCAGAAGAAGATTTTATTCAGCGTCCAGAGTTTACTGACCCTGAAATTCAAAGAACCAATCTGGCGACCGTGATCTTACAAATGCTGGATCTTAGGTTAGGGGATATTCAAAGCTTCCCGTTTGTGGAGCCGCCGGACAGTCGTTTTGTAAATGATGGTTATCGCTTACTGGAAGAATTAGGCGCCGTTGAGAAGAAAACGTTGACGCATGTGGGTAAACAAATGGCTCGCTTGCCTTTGGATGCCCGAATAGCAAGAATTGTGATTGCCGGTCACGAATTGGGCAGTCTTGCTGAAGTCATCATTGTTGCCGGAGTATTGGGCCTGCAAGACCCGAGAGAAAGGCCGCAGGATAAGCAACAACAAGCGGCTGAAAAGCATAGTGTGTTCAAAGATGATGCTTCGGACTTTGTAACGTTAATGAATTTGTGGCATGCCTACGAAGAGCAGCGTCAGGAGCTGAGTAGTAGCCAGTTGCGGAAATGGTGTCAAAAGAACTTCATTTCTTATATGAGGATGCGTGAATGGCGTGATATGCACCGACAGCTTCATATGCTGGCTAAAAATCTGGAGTTGAAAGAAAATAAAACGCCGGCGGATTATGCTTCGCTTCATAAAGCGCTGTTAACAGGGCTTATCAGTCAGGTTGGTCAGCTTAAAGAAAATAAAGAGTACCAAGGGGCGCGTCAAAAGATGTTTTACATCGGCCAAGGTACGCCTTTAGCGCGGAAAACCCCGAAATGGGTCGTTGCCGCTGAAATGATGGAAACCCATAAGCTGTTCGCCAGAATGGTTGCCCGTATTGAACCTCAGTGGGTTGAGGAAATGGGCAGCGCTTTGGTTAAAAGAAATTATTCAGAGCCTCACTGGGAAAGAAAGCGAGCCGAAGTGGTTGCTTACGAACGCGTTAGTTTGTATGGGCTTACTACCACATCGAGGCGCAAAGTTTCCTATCAGAAACACGACCCTAAACTGTGTCGCGAAATTTTTATTCGAACCGCTTTGGTGGAAGGTGACTACGATACTCGTGCGACTTTCTTCAATAAAAACCGAGCCTTGATTAATGAAGTTGTGGCGTTAGAAGAAAAAACGCGGAGAAGAGACATTCTGGTGAATGACGACTCTTTGTACGACTTTTATGACAAGGTCATACCTGAGCAGGTTACAGGTCATGTGGCTTTTGAAAGATGGCGAAAGAAAAAGTCTGCTTCAGGTCAATTGGAAAACGATGAGAAGTTAGTACTTACTAAAGACTTATTGTTCAATAATGAAGAAATTTCTTTAGAAGATGACCACTACCCTGAAGTGATGTCTTTCGGCGCGTTAAAGTTGCCTTTAAGCTATGCATTCTCACCCGGAAAAGAAGATGATGGGGTGACAGTCAAAGTGCCTTTGTCAGCGTTGAAGCAGGTTCCTTTGGATGACCTAGATTGGTTGGTACCTGCCTTTTTAAAAGATCGCTGCGTGGCTTTGATTAAAGGGTTGCCTAAGCAATATCGAAGAAACTTCGTTCCTGTCCCGGATTACGTTGAAAAAATTCTTCCAAGATTGATACAAGGCAACGGTAAGTTAACGAAGCAAATTGCTGATCAATTGTATTATTTGACGTCGGTTCGTGTCGCTGAAGAGCACTGGGAGCGAGTGGACGTAGACCCTCATTTAAGCATGAATATTCAGTTGGTCGATGATGCTCATAAAGTGATTGACCAAAGCCGCGATCTTCATTCGCTTCTTGAGAAGTGGGGGGAGCGGTCTAATCAGCTGCAGGTTTCAACTGAGACACCTGAAGAGTTCAACCGAAAAGACATCTCTGATTGGGATTTTGGTTCGTTACCCGAGTCATGGGAATACGAAACTTCGGGTGTGGTAGTGAAAGGGTTTCCGTACTTACAGGATGATCAAAGTTCGGCTTCCATCGCACTAAGTGACTCTGAATTGTGGGCCACACATCAGCATCGATATGGTGTCAGCCTGTTGTTAAAGTTAGCCCTTAAAAATCAAATCCAGCATTTGGTCAAACAACTTCCTAAGTTTGAACAAACGGCATTGTGTTATGCGACGGTTGGCAATCGAAATCAACTGACGGGCGATTTTGTTACGGCTTTGTTGTTACGCTACGTCGATCAGTTTGATGCCGTTCGAAATACCTCGGCCTTTAATACTTTACTGGATCATGTGAAAGCCAATTTATTTGATGACGGTTGCGAGTTGGCGATCTTACTCAATCAAATCATGTTGAAGTATCAAGGGCTGGCGAAGAAACTGAAAGGCAAATTCTCGTTGACCACGGCGTTTGTGTTCAGCGATGAGAAAAAGCATCTGACTCAACTGGTGTATCGTAACTTTTTAAGTGAAACGTCTCCTGAAAGCCTGAGGCATCTGCCCAGATATTTGGATGCCATCGAATATCGGCTTGATAAGCTTCAGGGCAATATCCTGAAGGCTCAGGAGTACATGAATACGCTGAATGAATTTCGTGAACGGTATGAGTCCGCACTGGAAAAAAATAAAGTCCGGCATCAATACGACCCGAATCTGGAAGAGTTTCGGTGGTTAATTGAAGAGCTTAGGGTTTCTTATTTTGCGCAGGCACTTGGAACGGTGCAAAAGGTTTCTGATAAACGCCTGGAAGAATGTTGGCAAACGGTCAAAGGGTAGCAAAACTGCTACCCTGATTTTCAGTACTCTTGATTTTCAGTACTCTTGAATTTAAGCGCTCATCTGCAAAACAATCTCAGAATGAGGCTTAACCATTCACCAAAAAGTGAACACCGATGCTGGCGGCATAACCCAGTGCGATGACTGGAGTCCACTTCAGATGGCTGAAGAACGTGTATTGGCCTCGTGCCTGTCCCATCAGTGCGACGCCCGCTGCAGAACCAATGGATAATAGGCTTCCGCCCACACCCGCTGTCAGCGTGACTAACAACCACTGTACATGGTTCATGTCTGGCTGCATTGATAAGACCGCAAACATAACCGGAATGTTGTCTACGATGGCCGACATAATGCCGACTAAAATATTGGCGGTTGTTGGCCCTAAGTCTCCGTAAATGAACTCCGAAGTGACGCCCAGATAACCAATAAAACCAAGCCCGCCCACAGCCAATATTACTCCGTAGAAGAAAAACAAAGTATCCCACTCGGCCTGGGCAATGCGATTGAATACATCGAAATCGTAAGGGTCAACGTGTGATCCTGGCGGGTTTTCTGGGCTGAAGTGATGCATTCTGGATTGTTGTTTGAGATAGAAGCCAAAAACTTTCAGGTAACCCAGCCCGAGCATCATGCCGAATACTGGTGGAATATGAAGGAAGTTATGGAAGCTGACGGCCGTAACAATGGTCGCCAGGAATAGCCCAACGATCACTAAACCGCCGTGTTTAATGATGTCATCATTATTTTCAACGCCCAGTATTTCAGGTTTTCCTTTAGGTACCGCAAAGCTCATGATGAAGGCAGGAACGAGCGCGTTTACCACGGAAGGAATGAACAACGCGAAGAACTCCCAAAAGGTGATAACGCCTTTTTGCCATACCATCAGCGTTGTAATATCGCCAAATGGGCTGAAGGCGCCGCCCGCATTAGCACAAACAACTGTGTTGACACACCCGATGGCCACAAACTTGGGCTGGCCTTGGCCGACCGTAAGAATTACGGCACACATGATCAGTGCGGTGGTCAAGTTATCGGCTACGGGAGAGATAAAGAAGGCTAGGATGCCTGTGGTCCAGAACAGGGATTTGTAGCTGAACCCTTTATTCACCAACCAGCTTCGGAGTGCATCGAACACACCGCGCTCCAGCATAGCGTTAATGTAAGTCATTGCGACCAACAAGAAGAAAAACAGTTCGGCGTATTCAAGGAAGTTATGGCGAATGGCTTCTTCCACACTGTGTTTATTGCCGTGACCGATGTAGGTAATGGCTATTAATATCCAGATCAAACCGGCAGCGATCATGACGGGTTTGGACTTTCTGAGATGAATTTTTTCTTCAAGAATGACCAAGGTGTAGGCGAACACAAAGATTGCGATTGCAGTGTAACCTACCCAGCTTTGAGTCAGATCTATGATTTGGTTCTCTGAGCTGCTGGCCATTGAGATGGCGGGCAGCAACAGTCCGGACAGAAGAATTAATAAATGCTTAACTGTTTTGAAGGGGTTAATAAAGGGCTTCGTTTGAAGGTACTTCACTCACTGCTCCCGTTTTGATTATGATCCGCAAATTAAAGTGTGCGGAAATTTATCACAATGCCCCATGCCTAAACATGTCTTAAATATAAAACTTAACGGGTGATTAGTTTGGATCAATAAAACGGGAATTAATGCTTCAAAGAAGGAGATATTTACAACATTAATAAAGGGGCTGGCGTCTCAAAAAGGTTTGTCCAGAATTTACTCTGGAGTGTATATCATCAAACCCCCTCTGTGAAATACAGAGGGAATAAGAGTCAGTGAGAAGCGTGTACTTTAGGTGGGCGCTAGATTCTTCTGACCCGTACTTTTCTTCCTTTGATTTTTCCTTCCATTAAACCGTTTACTGCTTTTCTGGCTTCAGGTCTTGCGACAGCAACGTAACTGGCGAAGTCAAATATATTGATTTTACCAACGCAATTACCGGGGATGCCTATGGTGCCCGTCAGTGCGCCGAGAATATCTCCGGGACGAATTTTTTGCTTTTTCCCTGAGTCCAGAGCAATGGTGACCATCTCTGGCTTTTCAGGTTTATTGGAGTAATTCTTTAGGCGGTCAATGTCCAAGATATCAATCGGTGATGATTGCATGCTGTTAATCAGGTCGTAGCGCATTTTCTCTGAGCCTAAGTATAAGCTGAAAGCCTGGCCGCTTTTGCCTGCCCGGCCGGTACGACCGATTCGGTGCACGTACACTTCCGGGTCTCTGGGTAAGTCGTAGTTTATAACGGCATCCAGATCATCAATGTCGATTCCTCGTGCTGCAACGTCCGTTGCCACCAGCACCGAAGCGCTTTGATTGGAAAATCGAACTAAGGTTAAGTCGCGTTCTTTCTGTTCCATATCGCCCTGTAAAGAAAGCGCGATGTAGCCGTTTTCACGAAGGAATAAAGAAACGTCGTTGCAGGTTTGTTTGGTATTACAAAAGACCACCGCCTGGGTGGGTGTATGATTTTGTAAGATTCGTAAAAGACCGTTGTTTTTGTTCTCCAGACCTTTTTCGACCTTATAAAACAGCTGCTCAATCTGCGATTTAGCATGGCTGCTTTCAACTTCAACGCTGGCAGGTTTTTTCTGAAAGTCTTTACTGAATTGTGCGATATCGGCGGGAAAGGTGGCCGAAAACAGCAGTGTTTGGCGTTCGTTTGGCATGAAGCCTGCAATGTGTGTGATTTCCTCGAAGAAACCCATGTCGAGCATCCGGTCGGCCTCATCCAAAACAAATGTTTCTATGGAAGAGAGATCCAGGGTGCCTTTCCTTAGGTGATCTTTGATGCGACCAGGCGTACCAACAACGATGTGGGCGCCGTGCTCCAATGATCCGATTTGCGGGCCAATGGGCTGCCCTCCACAAAGTGTAATGACTTTGATGTTGGGCTGGTATCGGGCGATTTTTCGAATCTCGTTCGCGACTTGGGTGCTTAATTCACGAGTAGGGCACAGAACTAATCCCTGAATGCCGAAGAACCTGGGGTTTAGTTTAGTCAGCATGGGAATTGCAAACGAAGCGGTTTTTCCGCTGCCGGTCTTTGCTTTACCGATCAGGTCCTGGCCTTGTAGCGTAGTAGGAAGGCTTTGTGCCTGAATGTCCGTCATTTGCTTGTAACCCAGTTGATCCAGGTTTTCTAATAGCTGCGGAGGAAGATTAAGCGATTTAAAATCAAGTTCAGACACTGAAGTTTACCTTTGAATTGAAACAGCGGGCATTCTATCAAATAGAGGGAACCAGGTCTTATAAATAAAAAAAGAACTCCGCAGAGTTCTTTTCAGGTGGCTTTTCAGAAGGGATAGTTGCCTTTTATTTAGTAGAACGAAGGCTCGCCTTTTGGTCGTGTTTTAAATCGTTTATGCAACCATAGGTATTGGTCTGGATAACGACGAATGGCTTTTTCTAACTGTTCATTCCAGTCGTGGGCATCCTTTTCTTCATCTTGTCCGAATCCTTCAAGGATGGGAGAAAATGCAATTTCATACTGTCCATTTGGATGACGGAATTGACTTACCTGCATGACGGTTGCACCGGATTCTCTGGCGATCCAACTGGGTGTAGAAATGCAGCCTGTCTGAACACCAAAGAATGGAACAAAAATTTTCCCCTTGCTTCCAAAATCCTGGTCGGCCGCATACCAGACGGCGCCACCTTCTTTAATGTATTGAATCATGTCTTTCAGACGACGTTTATCAAACCCTTGAATGCCATAGTGGCGTCTACGGCCTCGTTCAATCATACGATCGATGACCGGGTTATCGTTTGGCCGGTACATGTAGCCTGGCTTGTCGAGTTGTGAGGCAAAAAATGGTAGGGCGATGTCGAAAATACTAAAGTGCCCGCCGAGCAACAAAACACCATTTCCTCTCTTTTTGGCTTCTTCTAAATGTTCCTGACCGGTAATTTTTAGGTTTTGAACATAAGGGTCAACGTTTTGCCACCACGAATGGGTGGTTTCAAGAAACCCTTTTGAGCAGGCAATAAATGTGTCTTCAACCAGCTGGGCTTGCTTACCTTCTGAGAGTTCAGGAAAGCAACCTGCAATGTTCTTGTTACCGACTTTGACCCGGCCTTTAAGTTTTTTATAACCGAAACGACCCAGTTTTGTTCCTAACGATTGCTTCCAGCTCATGGGTAAAAATGAGATGCAATAAAGTACAAAAACCATCATCCATGAGGGAATCAAAGCAGGGTGCCAAAGAGGTTTAAATTTATGCTTTTTAGCCATACAAGAACGTGTCCTGGAGAAAAGAATAGAGTCGGTCGTTATTTTTAGGAGGCTGATTCTATCGCTATTTATAGTTTGCTCCTAGTTAAAGTGTGTAAATTGGCGTGCTTAGTCCATGACAAAGAATTCTTTTTTAAGTTCCTTATTTCTGAAACATATATGTAATAAATTTTTTATTCTTCTGTAACATTAGTAGCTAAGAATACGCTTCATCGAATGAGCTTAGGCTCTTGCTCGACATTAAGACTAAGCACTTAAAACAAAGCACTTAAAAATTAAGCACTTAATATACTTATAATTGGGAAGCATAAAATGAAGCGTAAACTACTACCATTCGCAATCGCTGCTGCAGTAGCTGTTCCTGGTGTTGCTCTGGCGGATGCAACTATCTACGGTAAATTAAACGTATCTGTTCGTAATGTTGACTCTGGTGACACAGACACTTGGGAATTAGAAAGCCATGCCTCTCGTTTAGGTTTTAAAGGTGATGCAGAGTTGGATTATGGTTTAACTGCTATCTATCAGATGGAATATGAAATCTCTCCTGACCAGGAAGATGGCGGCGAATCTGACGATGTATTCAAACAGCGTGATATCTTTGTAGGTCTTAAGGGCGGTTTTGGTACCATTAAGTTGGGTAATATGGATACGCCACTTAAGAAAGCTCAGGGTAAAGTTGATTTGTTCAGCGATGTTGTTGATATGAACATTCTTTTGGATGGTGAAAACCGCCAGGACAACGCAATCAACTATACTTCTCCTAAGTTTGCTGATTTGTTTACTATCAACACTATGATCGAAGTGGGTGATGGCGCTACAGATGCGGATGGTAACGAACGCGACGGTATCGCTGAAGGTACTTCCATTGCAATCATGGCGGGTGACAAAAAGTACAAGAAGCAGCCCTTCTATGCTGCACTGGCGTATGACAATGACCTAACTGAAAACAAAGGCATCAGCACTATTCGTGCAGTAGCGGGCTATAAGCTGAATGATTTGACGTTGGGTGCTTTGTATCAGCAATCTGAAGGCGAGCTGGATTCAAACGAAGATTATGATGATGATGGCTTCTTGGTCAGTGCTGCATATAAGATTGATAAGATCACTTTGAAAGGTCAGTACATCAGTTCTGATCAAAGCGAAGATGCAAAGGGCTCTATTAAAGGTGAGGGTGGCGAACTTTTCACTTTGGGTGTTGACTATAAGCTAGGCAAGAAGACAAAAACTTACGTTTACTATGCTGATGGCGAAAATGACGGTGATGCAGAGTTGACTGCTTATGGCTTGGGTCTGGAACATAAGTTCTGATTCTCAGTCTAAAAGTTATAAGTTTAAGGGGCCTTTGGGTCCCTTTTTGCGTTTCTGAGAAATCAAAAGGTAAATTGAGACTTTTACTCTTGTAATCGTTAAGATCAATCGGTAGTTTTGTGCTCTGATCAGTAAAGTGAATGTTAAGGATAGAAGATTGAAAAAGTTGTTGTCACTGGCTCTTCTAAGTTTGTCATTGAATGTTTATTCAGATGACGGGAGCGATTCTGACCCATTGGAACCTTTGAACCGAGGTATTTTCTCATTCAATGAGTGGTTGGATACTTACATTGCCAAACCTGTAGCTGAAGGGTATCGATATGTGACACCTTCAGTGGTCGATTTGGGCATTACCAACTTTTTCAATAATTTGGGTGAGCTGGAAAATACCGCTAACAATCTTTTGCAGCTCAAGTTTACGGATGCCGGAGTCAGTGTTGTTCGATTCTCGTTGAACTCGACTGTGGGTTGGTTCGGTTTGGTGGATATTGCAACAGACGCCGGTATTAACGAGCGGGAAGAAGATTTCGGACAAACCATGGGTTACTGGGGAGTACCAAGCGGCCCGTACGTGATGCTGCCGTTTTTTGGCCCAAGTACAGTGAGAGACACGGCTGGTCGATTTGTTGATGGTTACGCTGATCCGATGAATTACGACCCTTTGAATGAAGAGTTTCACTGGGATGCCAGGCTTGGTATGAAAGGGTTAAACGCCGTGGATAAACGAGCAGATTTGTTGGCTGCAGAAAAGATTATTTTTGGTGATGACAAATATGTGTTTATACGGGACGCGTATTTACAAAGTCGCGAGTATAAAGTAAATGATGGACAGGTCGATGATCCATTCGCGGATTCGATGGATGATTTTGATGATTTACCAGAATAAATAAAAAAGGGCTCACAAGAGCCCTTTTTTATTGGATGTTAATCAGTTGATGTCTTCAATGATTACGCCGATTTCATACTGACCATCTTTCTCTATGCAGCGCATTGTTTTTACTTCTGCTTCGAGTGGCGGTAGATTTGGACGTGTAGAAGAGATAACTATATTAAACATAGAACCTTCAGTAACCGGCTCCGGAGACATAATCAACATGCCATTTCCACTTAAATCGAGACAGCGTGCTTTGATCAGTGCGCCTTCGTGTTTAAGAGTAATGGTGGCTGCTACATCCATTTGCATGCGGATGAAGTTTCTTTTTTCTTGGTAATCGCGAGCTAACATTAGCAATACCTCTGTTTCGGTATTTATTTTTATATCCATTTATATGTAACAGTTATACTGTTAGTTTAGCCTGCTGTAAAGAAAGGACAAAGTTTGGCTGATGAGCTGAACATACTTTTAATGATTTTGTGCATGACTAGTCATTTTGGCTGATGACTATGACAGCCCGTGATAGGGCGTTACACTGGGAATGAATATAAAAACGAAACTTGTCACCACGGGTCTTTCATTCAGGAACGTGCTTTACTCAGAGTAATATCTCACGTAATGAAAGTCGGGTAACTCCAGAGGAAAATCGAATAAATGGTAATGCCAGGGCGAATTTTAATTATTGATGATGATGAGGCGGTCAGGGAAAGTCTGGTCGCATATCTGGATGATAGCGGTTATCAGGTAACACAAGCAGTTGATGGTGAAAGTGGTCTGGCTTTATTTTCACAGGAACAGCCTGATATTGTTTTGTGTGATCTGAGAATGCCAAGGATGGACGGTTTGACTGTATTGTCCAAGGTTAAAGAATTGTCTCCGGATACGCCTGTTATCGTGGTTTCTGGCGCAGGCGTGATGACGGACGTGGTGCAGGCTATTCGATTAGGGGCGTCTGACTATATCGTAAAACCCGTTGTAGATATGGAAATCTTAGTTCACTCGGTCGAAAAGAACCTGGAACGACGAAAGTTGATTGACCAAAACCGGATTTACCGGGAAGAGCTTGAGTTAGCGAACCAAGAATTGAGAGAACGTGTTTCATTATTAAAGCAAGACCAAAAAGCCGGCAGACATATTCAGCAACGGATGTTACCAAGAGAAAAATACCAATCCGGACAATATCACATCGAACATAAATTGTTCCCCTCTCTGTATCTCAGCGGTGATTTTGTTGATTATTTCAGAATTACCGATGATAAAATTTTGCTGTACATGGCCGATGTCTCTGGTCATGGTGCATCATCAGCGTTTGTCACCGTTTTGCTTAAGAACTTAACTATTCGCTTGAGAAAGGCGTACAAGAAGAGTGATAAAGATGATATTCTCCAGCCAGCAAAAGTTCTGGAGAGAATCAATAAGGAACTGCTTGAAACCGGGATGGGAAAACACCTTACAATTTTTTACGGGGTGTTGGATATTTCAGAAAATTCATTGGTCTACAGTATAGGTGGCCATCTACCTTTGCCGATTATAAAACGCAACGGTAAGTGTGAATTTCTTTCCAATGACGGCGGATTTGCAGTAGGCTTATTTGAAGAAGCCGAGTTTAGCCAGCAGGTATTAACGGACCTTCCTGAGGATTTCGCTTTACTGACGTTCTCGGATGGTGTTTTGGAAATTCTTGGAAATATGAGTTTGGCTGAAAAAGAACAGATCTTACTTGACCTGCTAAACACTGGCATGAACAGTATTGAGCAAATATGTGAGCGCTTGAAGCTGAATGATATTCAAGAAGCGCCGGACGATATAGCAATTTTAAGTTTGACCCGCCGGATGTAACATGGAAAACGGTAGAATTCTTGTTTCGGAGAACAACGGTACCTACGTATTGAAATTTGTAGGGGATGTTCGACTTACTTTGTGTGCCACACTGGACGACTTTCTGGAGTCCATGTGCCAAAGTAGTTTACTCAATACCATTCTGATCGATTTGTCTGAAACGGAAGGCATCGACAGTACCTCTTTGGGATTGTTAGCTAAAATTTCCGTGCTTGCCCGAAAAAAGCATCAACTTACTCCCGTCATAATTTCTACCAATCAGGATATTACCCGTATTTTAGAAAGTATGGGTTTTGATAAAGTGTTTGTCATTCTTGATAGTCATACTTCCACTGTAGAGCAGCTCAGGGAGTTACCGATTGTTGAAGGTAATGAGGCCTTGGTGCATGCCAAAGTTCTGGAAGCACATAAAATTTTGATGGAAATGAACGAATCTAACAAAGAAACTTTCAGGGATTTGGTTTATACCCTGGAAGGGGATTGTAAGCACAATTAGAAAAAATAGGATGTTTCATGACTGAGTCAGTCAAAATTGCTGTCTTGGGTGGCGGCAGTTTCGGTACAGCAGTCGCTAACATTGCGGCGGAGAATGGATATCAGGTAAGTCAGTGGATGCGCAGCAAGGCTGCGGTTCAGGAAATCAAAAGCACTCGTTTAAACAGTCGGTATATGCCGGGCTATCAGCTCAGTCTGAACTTATTACCCACAACAGACTTAGCCGAAGCTGTGACGGGCGCAAGTATTGTTTTCGTTTCTATTCCCAGTAAATCGTTCCGCGATGTCGTCGCACGAATTAAACCCTTCACTAATGCAGAACAAATTTTTGTCAGTACCACCAAAGGCATTGAAGGCGAATCATTTAAATTAATGAGTGAGATAATTCAGGACGAGTTATCTACCGATAATGTAGGTGTTTTAAGTGGGCCGAACCTGGCTAAAGAAATCGCTAAGCGCCATTTGACTGCGTCAGTCATTGCTTCCACCAATGATGAACATTGCCAGCTCGTTCAGAAGGTATTAGGCAATGATTATTTCAGGGTCTATGCAAGTAATGACACTTACGGTGTAGAACTTGGTGGTGCGTTAAAGAATATCTACGCTATTATTTCAGGGTTGGCGGCGGCTCTTGGTTTGGGTGAAAACACCAAGAGTATGCTGATTACCCGCAGTTTGGCTGAAATGAGCCGTTTTGCTGTTCAATTGGGGGCAAACCCGATGACCTTCCTTGGCCTTTCAGGGGTGGGAGACTTAATTGTGACTTGTATGTCACCATTGAGTCGGAATTATCGAGTGGGCTTTGCTATTGGCGAAGGCAAAAATTTAGAACAGGCCGTAGATGAGTTAGGTGAAGTAGCTGAAGGGATTAACACGTTAAAAATCATTCGTGATAAATCCATTGAAATGGAAGTGTACATGCCGCTTGTTACCGGTCTTTATAAGGTTCTATTTGAAGGTGCGACAGTCAAGGAAGTGGCGAGAGGCCTGATGCTGGGCGCTCATAAACAGGATGTAGAATTTATTTTAAAGGATGGTACGCAGTAATGAACTTTGATGATCAGGCAAAACTTGAACAGAAGCTATTACGCTTGGTGTTTATGGTGTTATTTGTGTTTATATACAAAGTATTGGATATCGTGTTGTTGCTTATTGTTTTCGCACAGTACTTGTTTCATGCGATCACCGATAAGGACAATGAAACACTGCGACAGGTGGGGGATGGACTTAGTTGCTATTACTTTCAAATCTACCGCTATTTGACCTATAACAGCCACGAGAAGCCTTTTCCTTTCTCTGATTGGCCTACCGGTTCGCAGGATCTTGTTAAGACGCTGGAACCGGAAAATAAATCTGAAGAGTCTTAAACAAACTTTTTGATTTCTCGAAAAAGCCTTAACGTTAAGTTAAGGCTTTTTTGTTGGTAGTGTATAAATTGCTTAATCAGACGAAGCTACGATGGGAGTTTTAAGGCTGCTTTGGCTGTGTTTCCCTAGATATATCTTTTCATGGTTATAGAAAAGTTTTGGGTTCTTTTCCCCTAATTTATATTGGTAGATGGCATCGAATGCCAAGACATTCTTAACGTATCTACGTGTTTCATCGTAGGGGATTGTTTCTATCCAGGCGTCTATAGGCAGGGCAACCGAAGATTTGATCCAGCGGTCAACACGATGAGGACCAGCGTTGTAAGCAGCGGTAGCTAAGGCCCTGTTTTGTTTAAAGCGGTCATGCATCATAGAAAGGTAGCTGGAGCCCAGTTTGATGTTAAATTCAGGGTCGTAAAGGGAGTTTCCTTTGCTTTTTAAACCGATTTTTCGAGCGGTCTGCTTCGCCGTGGCAGGCATAAGTTGCATGAGGCCTCTGGCGCCAGCGCTTGACTTAGCATCCTCAAGGAAAGCACTTTCCTGTCGGGCGATGGCAAATAGCCAGGATGAGGGTAATTGCACTTTGGTGGCGGCCTTGCCGAAAGATTTTTCATAAGGCATGGGGAATCGTATGGATAAATCATTCCAGTGGTTTGCATCAATCACCGCCCGTATGGCTCTGTTATGCCAACCCCAATCATTAGCAACCCGTGCAAGTGCCATCAGCCCTTTTTGATCCAGCTTTTTCACCGCAAACTGCCATTCGCGGTGAGCTTTGGTCGAATGGCCAATGGCTAAGAGCTCTTTTGCGCGCGTTATTTCAGGTAAACTCTGGATGCGCTTGTGTGTGTCCTGCGTGATCGGCACCGGTACGTTTGTTAGAGTCAGAGACTTACCGAGAACTTCTGCGGCCAGAAATCCATAATAAGAACGCTTTTTAGAAAGTTTAACAAACTGCTGTTTTTCGACCTGACTTGGTTTGATGTTTTGCTTTAATGCGGCTTTATATTTCCAGTAATACCAGTCATCGTCCATCTGGCCGGTTTTTTCAAGTTCATTAATCCAGCGAGACACCGATGGCCAATCACGGTTGTGCAGACTGACGCGAATTTGCCACTCAAGGATGTTTTCTGAGTCGTATTCAGAACTTAATGAGGCTAACAGCTGAGATGCGTTTTTATTGTATTGACGCGCCAGGCCGAGATAAATTCTTTGTTCTACCTGGTGAATGGTGGCTGGTGCAAAATTAAAGCGGTTTCTGTGCTTTTTCCAATAGGCTAAAGCCGCATCTGGTTTTCTTCGAATCCTGCGTTTAACACCATGCACGATTGCATCTTTCATGTAAGGATTTGCGCTTGGGAAGCGCTTCGTGCTGGACAGAATGCCCGGATTTTTATGCGCCCAAATCATCATATTAGCGGCTTTTTTCTGATCTCCTTTCAGGAAATTAGAAGAGTAGCTCGCTAAGGACGTTCTGCCTTTTTTTAGTGCCAGCTTGACACGCTCATAGGCGTAATCCTGCTTGAAATAACTGGATTTCAGCCAAACTTTGAAAAGGGGATCACAGGCTTTGGGCGCAGAGCGACCTACCACCCACATTTCTCGTGCGCCTTGCAGTGCTTGTGTTTTTTTACCTGTTTTATAAAGTGCTCTGAGGTAATTGCACTTCAACTGTCGTGAAAACAATTGGCTGTCGTAGTTGTCGAGAAGACTTTGCCATTGACCTTTTGAGGAATAACTGAGAAGCCATTCAAGTTTTAGTCGATGGCTAAGTGATTGATCCGGATATTTTTTCAGAAACGCCTGAATCGCTTTGGTATCCTCGTATTGATCAAAGCGGATACGTTCGTATTCAAGGTATGGACTGAGTACATAGTCGGATAAGGAGTGGCTTAGCTTATCGAAAATTTCAAGTTGGCCTTCATTTAATGCATCCAGTGCATCAATGTAATTTTGTTGGGTACTGTTGAGTTTTGCCAACAATTGCGTTGGCAGAAACGTTATAATGACAAGAAATAGAACACGTAGTTTCAACATGGTTTTGCCGTAATTTGTAACTGATGACAGAAGACTACATACTTGTCCGCCAGCACTTAGTTTAAATTTAAATTAGTCTGGAAATTCTAAGATTAAAGCGAATTTTTCGTTTGGCAAGGCCATTTGTCATTAAATATTAACTATCGAAGCTATCTTGTTGATTTTAATGTGTTTCAATTTGTATCTGAGTATAGGCTTTTGTAAGAGATGAGTCATTGTTACTAGATTGCTACCTTGAGCGAATTGTGAGCTCATCACGACATTGAGAATATAGGGTGTTATGAATTTATTGCAGTTAGACCAAGTTTGTTTGGCTTACGGAGATAAACCGTTGTTGGAGGATGCCTCTCTGACGATCAATAAAGGCGAAAGAGTTGCGATTATTGGTCGAAATGGCCAAGGAAAGTCGTCTTTGTTGAAGTTGGTCGCCGGCGATCAGTTACCGGATAGCGGTATGGTTATCCGTAACGACGGTTTGAAGATTGGTGTATTGCAGCAGGACTTGCCTGATGCGGATGATGAGACGGTTTATAAGGTAGTTGCTGGAGGCTTGTCGGACGTTGGCCAACTCATTGCTGAATATCATGAGCTGACGCATAACCCGGACGCAGATCTGGACCACCTGGCCCGTGTTCAAAGTGCCATCGAAGCCAATGAGGGTTGGTCACTCGAGCAAAAAGTCGATCAGATCATTAAAAAACTGAATTTGCCTGAAGATAAAAAGATGTCCGAATTGTCGGGTGGTTGGCGTCGACGTGTGGTGCTTGGCCGGGCATTGGTTTCAGAGCCTGATTTATTATTGCTGGATGAGCCGACCAACCACTTGGACATTTTGGCGATTGAATGGTTGGAGCAACAGCTGAAGCAGTTTGAAGGCAGCATATTATTGATCACTCACGATAGGAGTTTTCTGAAAAACGTTGCCAATCGTATTCTGGAGTTGGACCGGGGCAATCTGACGAGCTGGGACTGCACTTATGAAGAGTACCTGGTTCGTAAGGCGGACTGGTTAGCGGCAGAAGAAAAACACTGGCACGAATTTGACCGCAAGCTGGCACAAGAGGAAAAATGGATCAGGCAGGGCATTAAGGCGCGAAGAACCCGCAATGAAGGTCGGGTAAGAGCGCTGAAAGCCATGAGAAATGAGCGCAGTGAACGTAGAAACCGCGTTGGTAAGGCGTCATTTTCGATTTCTTCAGCCGATCGTTCTGGCAAATTGGTGGCGGAGATGGAAGGCGTTTGTCATTCCTATGGTGACCAAAAAATATTTGATAATTTCAACTTTCTTTTAATGCGAGGGGATCGAGTTGGCTTAATTGGCCCCAATGGCGTAGGAAAAAGTACTCTGTTGAAAGCATTACTTGGTCAAATGGCGCCGGATTCAGGTTCCGTTCGAATTGGCACCAAAATGGAAGTGGCTTACTTTGAACAGCTTCGTAGTCAATTAGAACTTGAAAAATCGGTGATTGATAATGTTTCAGAAGGCCGGGACAGCATTACCATTGGTGGTCAGTCTAAGCATATTATTGGTTACCTGGGTGATTTTCTGTTTACTCCGGAACGGGCAAGAACGCCTGTTAAAGCACTTTCCGGGGGTGAAAAAAACCGGGTTCTGTTGGCGCGTTTATTCAGTCAGCCTGCCAATGTTCTGGTGTTGGACGAACCGACCAATGACCTCGATATGGAAACGCTGGAGCTGCTGGAAGAACTTCTGATGGAATTTGACGGTACGATTCTTTTGGTCAGTCACGATCGTTCGTTCTTAGACAATGTGGTCAGTAACTCGTTGGTATTCCACGGAAATGGCAAGATTGAGGAATTGGTCGGCGGTTTTACTGATTGGCAGCGATCAGGGGGGAAATTTAAACACCTTGACTCCGGTAAGTCAGATAAGACGAAAACGCCGGTTGAGTCAGAAGCGGTGGTTAAAAATAATGTACCTGACAAAGCAAAACCCAAAAAATTAAGTTATAAAATTCAGCGGGAATTGGATGAGTTACCTGATCGGTTAGCAGCGCAAGAAACGTTGGTCGAAGCTTTGCAGGAAGAAGTGGCGGCCGCTGATTTCTATCAAAAAGACCATGAATACGTAACCGCCAAGCTGGAAGAAATGTCCAAGGCAGAGCAAACGCTGGAAGACATGATGGAGCGTTGGGTGGAACTGGAGGCCATGGCCGGCGGTGAATAAGCGGCTAAAAGACTGAGTGAGCGTTATACATTTCACTCAGTCTTTTTTGGATTCACTTCAGAACAAGTCTGGGTTAATTTAGCTGACGTGATTGATCTGAAGTGGTCCATTTGAGCGACTAAAAGCGTAAGTCTTTGGTTCTGAGTGGTTATATCCTTACAGCCAGTACGTCGTATTCAGCGTGGTGAATCACGTCTGATGCATGAGACCCTAACAGTAGTGCCAAACCGTGGCGGCCATGACTGCCAACAATCACAAGATCCGCTCCAATCTCTTTTGCTTTGCGGTGAACTTCTGAGTTAACCGAACCTACCACGACGTCCATCTCGACGGTTTCAAGTTCTGTCTTTTCAATGAGTTTTTTCAGGTTTTGTTTTGCATGATCAATCAGTTGATCCTGGACCTCAATGACATCAAATGGGATATCGCCACCAAAAGCAAATGCAAAGGGCTCTATGGTGTGCAGAACATGAACTTTGGAGTCAAAAGCGGTGATGAATCTCTTTGCCGGCTCTATGACTTTTTCCGATTCGTCCGATAAATCAATGGCTAATAAGATTGTGTTATAACTGGACATACAGGTATCCTCAATGAACTCCAGTGTCTGATTCGATGAATTCGACATTAATTCATTCAATTCTTCGAAACCAAGAGAATTTAACTTATTTCTAAGTAGACCATCCAATGTGTCTATGATTCTATTATTGAAGTAAGTGTTTAATGTTTCAACTTCGAGTTTCACCTGAATTCTCGATCTTTACCCTGAGTTAGATCAATTTAGTTGTTTTTCAAAGGTACGGTTAATTATGCAAGTGTGGATGGTAGTAACGTTAATGGCGGCTTTGATGGTTGTTGGATCAATCATGTGGATTATGCCTTCAAAGCATGACAGAAGAATCGCGAAACTTCGGCAGCAAGCGATTGTCTCAGGCATTAAAGTCAAATTAATGAAATATCCAGTCATTAATGTATCTGGCAGGGTAGAAGAAAACTGCCATGAAGGGGCCTCATACAGCTTTGTGGATGTACCGCTCAAAGGCGTAAAAACCGGCTGGATGCTGATACGAAGTGATGATCAGTCCGAACCATTGGACGGGGTGAATGAAAATAAACCCATAGATGGTTGGGGCTGGTACATAAAGCAAGATGAACTTCAGGAAGAAATAATAGCCCACATAATGCAGTTAACTTCAAAATATTCGGAATCACTTTTTGCTGTTTCCATTATGGCCCGCTCAATTTCCATTGGGTGGAGTGAAGCAGGTAACCAACAGGACCTGGATGATTTTAAAGTATGGGCTGCAACGTTAGCTGACTTAATGAATAAGCACTTTGTGAAAGAAGGTGATCATCAAGGCTTAGATGAGATCGACTAAACTTAATATTGGATGTACTGGCAAGGAGAGCATTATGCCGTCAGAAGTAATTGATTATTCGGTGCTTTCACCCGTTGGTAGTGTGGATGTTTTGTCCATGAACGAGGTGAATACACTCAGTGGTTTAAACAAAGGAAAAATGTACGAAATATTCCGCCGATGTGCGTTGGCGGTCATGAACAGCGGTATTGATAATGACGATATAGAACAGCTTGAAAATCAATATCGCGATTTTGATATCAATATTGTGCCCCAGGCGAGAGGCGCGTGTCTGGAAGTTCAGAATGCACCTGCAAGAGCATTCGTAGATGGAAAAATGATTCAAGGGGTGAAAGAGAATTTATATTCGGTCTTGAGAGATATCATTTACCTGAGTACTCAGCTTGATTTGGACGAGTTAGGTCAGGAAGGCAATGGGGCTCAAATTACAGAGGCTGTTTTTCATACTCTAAGGCAAGCCAATGCGCTAAAAGCTCGGATGGACCCGAACATTATCGTTTGTTGGGGAGGACACTCCATTGGCAGTGTTGAGTATGATTACACCAAAGAAGTGGGTTATCAGTTGGGCCTGAGGGGGTTTGATATTTGCACCGGTTGTGGTCCGGGCGCGATGAAGGGGCCGATGAAGGGCGCAAACGTGGCCCATGTGAAGCAAAGAATCCGCACCCCGAGGTACATAGGTCTTACGGAACCGGGCATCATTGCAGCAGAATCGCCAAACCCGATTGTGAACGAGCTGATCATCATGCCGGACATTGAAAAGCGTCTGGAGGCGTTCATTCGTTTGGGCCACGGGATTGTTGTGTTTCCTGGTGGCGCCGGTACGGCTGAAGAAATTTTGTATTTACTCGGCGTGCTGATGGGCAGTGATCACGGACAAGCGTTTCCTGTGTATTTTACGGCCCCCAAAGAGTCTGCGGATTACTTTATTGAAATCGATGAGTTTATTGGCAGTACGTTAGGGCCTGAAGCCCAGAAGCTATATGAAATTATTATTGCTGATCCTGAGCAGTTAGCAATTACTTTAAATGAAAGAATGACTGAGGTGAAAGAGCACCGGAAGTCCATTCAGGATGCATTTTACTTTAATTGGTTACTGAAGATTAATGAGGTATTTCAGGAGCCTTTTGTGCCGACTCATAAAACTATGTCCGAATTGGATTTGCATATGGATCAACCTCCGTATCAGTTGGCATCACAGCTACGGCGGGCAATGTCGGGTATTGTTGCGGGTAATGTAAAAGAACAGGGCATTGCTGAAATACACAAGCACGGTCCCTTTAAATTGCACGGTGATAAAGTATTGATGCAAAAGCTGGATAAGTTATTAAAATCTTTTGTTCGGCAGAAGCGGATGAAGTTGCCGGGCAGCAAGTACGTTCCTTGCTATGAAGTAATTACTGACTGAATTTGAGAGGAACGCAATTTAAAATATAAGCCCGAAAGGGCTTATATTTTTGTCGTTATCAACAGGCTTTAACTGGCGGATTTACTGCCGCAAGGTCTTTGTACGCTGTCTTGCAAGTCAGCAAGTTCGTAAAGTGTGTCCATATCCAGCAATTCGATGTCTCTGCTGCTGTCAATGAATCTCAGGATTTCCTGCTGTTGGAATTTACTGAAAATACGGCTAATGGTTTCAACCGCTAACCCCAGGAAGTTACCGAGATCGTTTCGGGACATGGTTAATCTGAAACGCGTTGCAGAGTAGCCTCGGCGATGAAAACGCTCAGAGAGGGAAACCAAGAACGTAGCTAAACGCTGATCTGAGGTTTTTTTGCTCAGAAGCAGCATCATTTGCTGATCTTCAGATATTTCCTGACTCATGCTGTGAAGAATCTGGTCTCTCAGCTCTGGTAAGTCGTCTGCCAGTGCGTCTAAGCTGTCGTATGGAATGTCACAAACGGTCGTTGTCTCAAGGGCAACGGTCGAGATTGGATACTTCTTCTTAAATAAGCCGTTTAAACCGATCAGCTCACCGGCAAAGTGGAAGCCAACAATCTGCTCCTCTCCGGATGGGCTGGTAACAAAGCTTTTTACACTGCCTGATCGGATTGCTAAAACCGATTGAAAATCATCGCCTTGTCGCCAGATGGTGTGACTTTTCTGGAAGGGTCTGCCGCGTTTGATGATGGCATCTAATCGGTCGACGTCGTGCCCGTCCAGCGAAATAGGAAGGCACAATGAACTTAGAGTACAATCCTGGCAGCTAACGGCCGTTCCACAGCTTTTGACTGAATTTAAGGTTTTTTGTGACATCTTCTGTATCTTCTTTAAGAATTTTTGAGTTTTATATCACATGCGAGTAAACCAATAAAGCACTTAAATAGTGCAAGGATATTTCATCGGCTTACAAATCAAATAATTAGTGATTCTAAATTATAACCATTTGGTCGTTTTTTGCGACGTTAATGATTCATTTTCGAATGATCCATCTTAGAGTGATCAACCTGGCTCTCTTGCATGCCATGATCCATGTTTGAGTGATCCATTTCTGAATGATCCATGCTGGAATGATCGATCGTGCCAGTTGATTCCGAGTGGTTCATATTAGAATGGTCAATCGTGTCATTTGGATTACCATGATTCATATTCGAATGATCTCCGGTTGAATGACCTCCGGCCGAATGATCCATACCCGCATGATTTCCATGTCCAAAGATGTGTTGGCTGTTACCAAAAATAATCCACACGCCCATCAGTATCATAAGTATAGCAGCCACATACCTGACACTTTGATTTCGAATGAAACTCGTCAGCTGTGAAGCGAGCATTCCGGTTAAAAGCATGGTCGGTAAAGTACCCAAGCCAAAAGCAAACATGATCGAGGCTGAACCCATGACCGTTGGGCTGGCTGAAGCAAGAACTAAGGTGCTGTAAACCAGGCCGCACGGAAGCCATCCCCAAAGTAAGCCAAGCATCAGTGCTTTGGGTGGATTGGATGGCGGCAAAAACGGTTTGGTCAGAGGTGAAATAAACTTCCAAATAAACTGGCCAACTTTTTCAATGGAGGTAATCGCACGAGACCAGTCTGCAACGTATAACCCCATAAGGATGATAAAGACCCCTGCGATGATTCTGAGTACCATGCCTATCATCGGGTTGATGTCGGTAAAGAAGGTGCTGATTAAACCAATCAGAACCCCGGCAAGGGTGTAGCTGATAATTCTTCCGCTATTAAAACTCAGTGATAAAGCCAGGCGATTTTTGATCGAACCTTTTGTGTTGACGCCGAAAGCGCCGGTGATTCCGCCACACATGCCGATGCAGTGTGCACCGCCTAAAAGTCCGACTAAAAAAGCTGCTGCAAAAGAAAGTGTATCTGGGGTCATATAGGTAAGATCAGGCAATAATGGATTGGAGGGTTATTTTTTCTGCGTAGGTTTTGCATCATCAGGAAGGAGTTCGTCGTCGTCATCAAACAGAATTTTATGTGCTGGTGATTCAAGGTCATCAAACTGACCGCTCTTAATGTTCCACACCAAGGCGATAACAGCGATGCTTAAAAAAATAATCGAAATAGGGATCAGGAATAAAATACTGTCCACTTGAAACCTCTTAACGCGCGATTAGCATTGATTGAGTTGCCTTGAGCTTCGTTGGTTTAAATATTACGAAGCCTAACGGCATTAAGTACTACCACCAGAGAGCTGGTGGACATACCTATCGCGGCAGCCCAGGGTGGAATGTAACCTGTGGCGGCCAGCGGTAAAGCAATCAGATTATACAATAAAGCCCACGATAAATTCTGTTTAATTACTTTTCTGCACTTAACGGCTATTTCAAATGCTTTGGATATGGCTGTCAGTTTTCCGTTCATGAGCACCATATCCGATTTGGTTTTGGCTAAATCTGTTGCTTCGCTCATTGCAATGGATACGCCTGCTGAAGCTAATACAGGAATGTCATTAATGCCATCACCAATCATGAGCGTTTTTTTATTTTGAGCGTGCAGCTCATTTAACTTGTCGAGTTTCTCTTGCGGAGATAAGCCCGAGTGGATGTTAGGTATTTGGAGTTTGTCACCTATGATCTTTGCCGCTTGAGAGCGATCACCGGTCAGCATATGAACCTGAAGATTACGTTCGGTCATTTCTGTCACTGCCTGGATGGCATCTTCTCGTTCGGTGTCTTCTACTTTGAACCAAGCCAGCGGTTGTTCGTGGTTGGCCAGTATGACCCAATGGTTGGAGTCTGGCGATTTTACTTCGGATGAATTCAGTTGTTGTGCAATGAACTCTGCATGGCCGATATGATAGGTTTCTGAGTCAATCACCCCGGATAAGCCGCCACCTGGCGTGATAACTACGTCTGTGGCTGGGCTGGTTGAACTTGGGAATGCTCTGGCAATAGGGTGTTCTGAAAGGGCTTCAAGATTCGCCGCTATATCCAAGGCTTCTTCTTTACTCAATTGATCGACGGTTGTTACATCCGCAATGGTGAGCTTACCTTGGGTGAGCGTTCCGGTTTTATCGAACAACACATCGGTGGTGGTTGGTAGCGTTTCCAGTACGTGTGTGCTGGTGATCACCAGACCTGAGCGTTTAAGGGAGGAAGTTGCTGCGGTAATAGCCGTTGGTGTGGCCAGCGAAAGCGCACAGGGGCAGGTAACCACAAGCACGGATAAGGCGATCCAAAAGGCTTTATCCGGGTCGATAAACATCCAGCATCCCCAAACAGTGACGGCCGTAATCAAGACCGCAGCGACAAACCGGCTGGCGATGGTGTCAGCAATTCTGGCAATGCGGGGCTTTGAAGACTCCGCTTTGTTCATCAGCTCAACAACGAGGTTTAAGGTATTTTGGTGGCCGATTTTAATGATCTCAACGACTAAAGGATGGTCCAGGCAAACGGTACCACCTAAGACTTCATCGCCAATGGTTTTAGAGACGGGCAGGTATTCACCCGTTAATGCCGATTCATCCAGATCCGCCGTGCCTTCGATGACGCGAGCGTCAGACGGCACGGTATGCCCGGGCTTGATCAGCACTTGATCGCCTAGTTTAATTTGCTCTGTGGAGGTTATCTGATATTCGCCATCTTTATAAACCAGTGTGGTGTTTGGGAGTAAACCAATTAACTCATTACTGGCTTGGGAATTTTGATGTCGGGCTTTCATTTCAAAAAAGCGACCTAACAACAAAAAGAAGGTAAACATACAAACCGAATCAAAGTAGACCTCACCGGTTCCCTTGAATGTGGCCCAGATGCTGGCAGAGAAGGCGAGAGCTATGGCAATGGACACCGGTACATCCATCGTTAAGTGACGGGTTTTGAGGTCGCGAAACGAGGCTTGGAAAAACGGAAATGAAGAATAAAGCACAACGGGCGTTGTTAGGAATAAACTGGCCCATCGGATAAAAGACTCGTAGGACTGATCAATGCCCGTGTAGTGACCAAAATATAAGGCATTGGCCATCATCATCACCTGCATCATGCCGATACCTGCAATTCCTAAGCGAGCCAAGGCAGTGTGATTCTCTTTTTGCTGTTGTTGAGCGGCCCGGTTGGCTTTCCAGGGTTCGGCATGATAGCCAATGGCATCAATGGCGTAAAAGATTTCACTCAACTTGATGTCTTGAGTGTTCCAGCTGATGGTGGCTCTGTGGGTGGTCAGGTTAACCCGAACCTCTTCTATGCCGCTGAGGTGTTCCAGATGTTTTTCTATTAGCCAGACACAGGCTGCGCAGCTGATGCCTGAAATAAGTAAGGTCGCGGAGGCGATATTCTCGTTATAACTGCAAAAACGGGTTTGGACAGATTCTTCATCATACAGTGAATACTTCTCTTGAAGGCTTGCGTTATCCGATGCTTGCGGGGCGTTTTCCGTTCGGAAACGATAGTAATTACTCAGTCCTGCTCCAGAAATGGTCAGGGCAACCGCTTGGCAGCCAATGCAGCAGAATTCCCGTTCTTGCTGATCAATTTCGGAGGAGACGTTGATGTGTGACGGAATGGATTCGCCGCAATGGTAGCAAGGATTATCACTCATATACTGGGGTCTGGCTGTTAATAAAGGTCGCTGAACGCTGGCATCATGCGCCCCGACCTGATTGGGTCAGGGCTGGTATGGGATTAATTTGCTTTCAGTGTGATGGTGTCTTTTAGCGGGAATTGGAACTCATCCACTAAAACCCATATGTTGTTATCTGGGTCGGAGACACGAAGATAGCGCTTTTGCTGAACGGTTTGAGCAAGCTGACCAATGTAGCGGCCATTAATTTGATGTGTCAGATAGACAATCACATCCAAGTCGGATTTTACCGGGTGGATGATTTCCAGAAGTAATTTTTCAGGGTGGCTTTCTAAATCGCTTTTAAAATCTGCGACAAAGTCACCGGTGATGTCATCAAATTTAAGCGATATCTGAATGTTCTTTTCTTTGGCTGTGACTTCACGTTCGATGCGCTCATTGATGGCGAGGCCTTCTTTGGAGTAGTCATCTGTCACCAGGCCGTCTTGTACCTTAATGGAGATAGCCAACATGGTTAAACCTAGAACGACGGAAAGTATCAGGGGCGCCAACGTAAACCAAAGCCAAGGTTGGTTCCAGTTTCCAGTGTTTTCGTTCTGTTCTGTCATTTTTTTCTCTCAATTGGTTTGGGTATTCGTTTGGCCATCTGACAATCAAATCATCAGATGGTGCCATAATTATTGTCGTTTTCGTGGGCCCATGAAGCGGCTCTCACTTTCTGCATGGATTGCCTCATCCGACGCTGCCTGAACCTGAAAGAAAATCGGTTCGCTTCGGGAGTTTAATTTGCTCGCCGGGACAATGACGCTGATCGGAACCTGGCTGATTTCGCCGGACTTCAACTCAATGGTTGTGTTGCCTACGATGGACAGTTCGTCAAAACCGGAGGCGGTCAAAGTATAAACCTGGTCTTGCTGCGACTTGTTCATGACTCGGATGTTGTAACTGTTTTCAATGTCACCACGGAAATTTTCACGGAAGAGATTGGCGCCACGTCCTCGATCTACTTCAAGGTCAACCGGGATGAGGGTCAACAGTGCAAATAAAAGTCCGGCCATCATAGCAAGGAGAAGGGCAATGTAGCCAATAAAACGTGGTCTGAATAATTTCCAGTCGTTGCCTTCCAGTTGATGTTCGCTGGTATAGCTAATGAGGCCTCGCTCATAGCCCACTTTATCCATCACGCTGTCGCAGGCTTCGATACATTTGGCACAGCTAATGCATTCGTATTGAAGGCCGTCGCGAATATCAATGCCCACAGGGCAAACCTGAACACAAAGCGAGCAATCTACGCAATCGCCCAGGCCGAGTTCTTTAGGATCGGCTTTTTTCTTGCGTGGGCCTCTGTTTTCACCGCGCTTTTCATCGTACGAAACAATCAAAGTGTCTTTATCAAACATGACCGCCTGAAAACGTGCATACGGGCACATATATATGCAGACTTGTTCTCTTAGCCAGCCCGCATTTAAGTAAGTCATGACAGTGAAAAAAGCGATCCACAGCAGAGTGCCGGAATCGAGGTTAAACGTTACTAAGTCCAGAACCAGATCTCGGACGGGGGTAAAGTAGCCGATGAAGGTAATTGCGGTGGCCAAGCCTACTGCAATCCATAGGCTGTGCTTAACTAAGCGTAAGCCCAGTTTTTTCATGCTGAACGGTTGTTTGTCGAGCTTAATTCGGGCGTTGCGTTCGCCTTCCACCTTTTTTTCAATCCAAATAAAAATCCAGGACCAGACGCTTTGAGGGCAGGTGTAGCCACACCAGATACGGCCTGCAAACATGGTGACAGCAAATAGGCCGAAGGCGCAAATGACCAGCAGCATGGAAAGAAGAACGAGGTCCTGAGGCCAAAGCGTAATGGAAAATATATTAAACTGGCGATTAGGAATATCCCATAACACCGCCTGATGGCCGTTCCAGTTTATCCAGGAAGTTCCAAAAAAGAGAATGAACAAAAGCCAGCCGCCAATGACTCTGAATTTTGTGAAGCGACCATCAATGGATCGTACCTGAATTTTATCTCGACTTTGTACTGCGTCATCTCCGGTAAATTGGATGACCGGATCAGACTCGACATTCTTAGTAGGGATTTTGTTTCCCATGAGCGCCTCTTAGCTGTGCAGACTTATGCGGAGGGTATTATGTTGATCTAGTAGTCAATTGTATAGTTTAGTTATAAAAAATGCGGCCAGTTGGCCGCATTTTTCATCTAATGGCTGATGTAAATCAGTCGTTAGAAAGGCTGTAGATATAAGCAGCCAAAATGTGTACTTTTTGCTCACCTAATAGGTTTTCGTGAGCAGGCATCACACCAGTACGACCGTTACGGATCGTATGCTTGACGCGTTGTAAAGTACCGCCGTACAACCATGTGTTGTCCGTTAGGTTCGGAGCCCCCAATGCTTGAGTACCTGTACCGTCCTGGCCGTGACATGCTGCACAGTTAGTTGCAAACAAGTCTTTACCGCGAGCGGCAGACTCTTTATCGGCATCTTCACGGTTGCTTAGGGTAAGAACGTAGTTTGATACATCCGTTACGCCTTCTTCACCCAGAGATGCACCCCATGCAGGCATAACACCTTGGCGACCTGACATGATGGTCGTCTTGATTGTGTCACCCGCGCCGCCATACAACCAGTCGTTGTCTGTCAGGTTAGGGAAACCATAACCACCGCGAGCATCCTGACCGTGACAAACTGCACAGTTGTTCAGGAATAAGCGACGACCAATTTTTACTGCTTCTTCGTCTTTTGCCAGCTCTTCAACTGCAACGGCAGCGTGCTTTTCAAAGATAGGGCCGTATTTTTCCTGGTGAGCAACCTGGTCTGCCTCTAGGCGGGACAAGTTGCTGATGCCGGAAAGTCCTGGCCAGTTACCCATTGGGTAAACGGCAAGATAACCCAAGCCCCAAAAAATGGTGCCGTAAAACAACATCAACCACCATTTAGGCATAGGGTTGTCGTATTCCTCAATGCCATCAAAGGTGTGATGCATTTTGCGGTCAGGGGAGTCAGATCCCTTGATGGTCTTTGCAAAATGCAACAAGTATAAGAAGCTTAGAATTAGGCCAACACTGATGATAATTGTCCACCAGTGCCAAAATCCTGTTAGCGCAGTTGCTTCTTCTGCCATGGTTTACTCCTGATTCTTTCTTTCAGAAGGCGATGAATCATCGTCGATAAACGGAAGATTCGCCGCTTCATCAAATGGTTTTTTGCGTTTAGAACTGTACGCCCACAGTAAAATACCTGTGAATACAACGGCCATTAAAACCGTAGAGATGCTTCGTAAATCATTAATGTCCATCGTTCAGTCCTACTTTAAGTCAAAATTAACGCTTGCTTTTAAGTGCTGTACCCAGGTTTTGCAGGTAGGCAACCAAGGCATCGATCTCACGCTTGCCGCGTACATCAGAACGAGCATTGTCGATTTGCTCATCTGTATACGGAACGCCAAGTGCGCGAAGTGCTTCCAGTTTCTTACCAGTGTCATCACCCGTTAATTTGTTTTCAAACAACCATGGGAACGCAGGCATGTTTGAATCAGGAACAACATCACGTGGGTTGTACAGGTGAGCACGGTGCCATTCGTCACTGTACTTACCGCCTACACGGTGTAGATCAGGACCTGTACGCTTTGATCCCCATAGATGTGGGTGATCGTAAACGTATTCGCCTGCTACCGAGTAGTGGCCATAACGCTCAACTTCAGCACGCAGAGGACGAATCATCTGTGTGTGACAAACGTTACAACCTTCACGGATGTAGATGTCTTTACCTTCTTGCTGAAGGGCAGTCAAAGGCTTGAGGCCTTCAACTGGCTCTGTTGTTTCCTTGGCGAAGAAAAGAGGAACAATTTCCACCAATCCACCAAAACTGATACCGATTAAGGTAAGAACAATCATCAGACCGATGTTCTTTTCGACCGTTTCGTGTTGCATTATTTACTCCTTACTCTTATCCGGTTATGCAGTCTGCGCTTGAGCAGAAGATGCCTGCTCTGCTTTTGCTGACTGAATTGTTCGCAAGAAGTTGTATAGCATTACCAGCATACCGCTGAAGAATACTGCACCACCAAGTACACGCATGCCGTAACCAAACTTGCTGTATACAACACTGTCAATGAAGCTGAACTTCAATGTGCCGTCAACGTCTACTGCTTTCCACATTAGGCCCTGACCGATACCGTTGATCCAAAGAGCAACAATGTAAAGAACCGTACCGATAGTCGCTAACCAGAAGTGTAGGTTGATTGCGCCTACGCTGAACATTTCTTTACGGCCATACAGGCGAGGAAGCATGTGGTAAAGCGCACCGATGGAAACCATGGCAACCCAACCAAGCGCACCTGAGTGTACGTGACCTACGGTCCAGTCTGTGTTGTGAGATAGTGCGTTTACAGATTTGATCGACATCATTGGGCCTTCAAAGGTAGACATACCGTAGAAAGACAAAGAAACAACCAAGAAACGAAGAACAGGGTCAGTACGAAGTTTATGCCATGCACCTGAAAGCGTCATCATACCGTTGATCATACCACCCCAAGACGGAGCAAGAAGGATCAAAGACATCACCATGCCCACGTTCTGTGCCCACTCTGGAAGAGCAGAGAAGTGTAAGTGGTGAGCACCAGCCCAGATGTAGATAGAAATCAACGCCCAGAAGTGAACTACCGACAGACGATAAGAGAAAATTGGACGTTCAGCCTGCTTAGGTACGAAGTAGTACATGATGCCTAAGAAACCCGCTGTCAGGAAGAAACCAACCGCGTTGTGGCCATACCACCACTGAACCATTGCATCAACAGTACCCGCGTAAACGTAGTAAGATTTCCACATGCTTACAGGAAGCTGCATGCTGTTTACGATGTGAAGAACGGCAACGGTCAGAATAAAGGCAACGAAGAACCAGTTAGCTACATAAATGTGCTGAGTTTTACGGTTGCGAATAGTGCCGATGAAAACGATTGCATAAGAAACCCAAACCAAAGTGATCAGGATATCGATAGGCCATTCAAGTTCAGCGTATTCGTGAGAAGAAGTGATACCTAGTGGAAGCGTGATCGCCGCAGCAACAATAACTGCCTGCCAGCCCCAGAAAGTAAATTTCACTAAAGGCTCAAAAGCCAGACGAACCTGACATGTACGTTGTACGATGTAGTACGACGTTGCAAAAAGGGCACATCCACCGAATGCAAAGATTACAGCGTTAGTATGTAGAGGGCGAAGACGGCCAAAATGCGTCCAAGGAAGATTTAGGTTTAGTTCAGGCCAAAGCAGTTGAGATGCAATTAATACACCCACGCCCATGCCAACAATACCCCAAATCACGGTCATAATAGCGAACTGACGCACAACCCCATAGTTGTAGGTTGGGTGTTCAAAGGTAGACTGATTCGCAGTAGTACTCATATCAGTTTCCAGGCTTAGTTAGTTATGGTTTATGAAATCGCGCGCAAGTATGCGTAAAACCGCTTTACAATGCAAACGATGGTTTGAATTATAAAAGTTCTTTGTTTAGAAATGAATGAGCATAAGTAATATAACCACATGATCTATGTCAGTATTTTGGGTAATATCAAGATTTTGATGTTCTGATTGTAGAACAAAGTAGGGAATTTATGACAATACTTGTGACTGATCCGATGGATGAGGGTAAAAACATTACTCTGATTCTTGCTCATGGTGCGGGAGCTCCGATGGACTCTGAGTTTATGGAGGAGGTGGCTCAGTTGTATTCCAGCCTGGGCATTAAAGTGATTCGGTTTGAGTTTCCCTATATGGCGGAACGTAGGGACACGGGTAAGAAAAGGCCGCCTGACAGAGCCCCGAAGTTGGTTGCGCATTGGAAGGCCGTGGCTGAGCAAGTTCTTAAAGAGATAAAAGGCCCGTGTTTTGTCGGTGGTAAGTCGATGGGTGGCCGAATGTCGACGATGTTATTGGCAGAACACGATTTACCTATTAAAGGCAGCGTCTGTTTTGGATACCCTTATCATGCGCCAGGTAAACCTGAGAAAGTTCGTGATGCGCACTTTGCTGACGTGGAGCAGCCGATATTAATTTTACAGGGTGAAAGAGATGCCTTTGGAACCAAAGATGAGGTCATGAGTTATACGACCTACCCAGGTGTCGAGCATCATTGGCTCAAGGACGGTAATCACGACTTGAAACCCAGAAAGGCCTCCGGAGTCACACACGAAGAGAACATAAAAGAGGCCGTCATCGTTTCGTCACAATGGATGGCAAACATAACGGATGGCGAAGAAGTGTCTTGAAGATTAAATCTTTCAGTTCAAGCCGATGGATTAATTTTTTCTGATAATCAATCGGCTTTGAAGCAGCGGTTAGCTGAATTGGTTAAGAAGTTGTCTCTGATTTTTGGCCAATTCTTTTAACTCTTCACTTAAATGGGATGCGTTATCTATTTGCTTTAACGTTTCTGAGCTGTGGTTCATGACCGAGTTTAGCTTTTCCTGAATGGCCCTGGTTTGTTTGGACTGGCGATCAGTAAATGCTGATACCTCTTCCGAAATTGTTTTGATCTGATGCACTTTTTCTTGAATGGAGTGCAGGGCGTCTCCGGCTTCATTGACTTGCTCGACGCCAGCATCGGTGGTCTCTTTACTGGTGTGCATGGTTCGGACGGCCTCATTGGCATCTTTGCTAAGTAGCTCAATGATTTCATGAATTTGATTGGTGGACTCTTGCGTTTTCATGGCCAAAGAGCGTACTTCATCGGCAACGACGGCAAATCCACGACCTTGCTCGCCTGCCCGAGCCGCTTCGATGGCGGCATTGAGGGCAAGCAAGTTAGTCTGGTCGGCAATCCCTTTAATGACATCAACGAACTTTGAAATTTCTTCACAGCGCTTGGCGAGCTGATCGACGGTTTTTTCTGCCTTCTCTACATTTTCGGACGATTCTTTAATCGTGCTGATGGTTTCTTTGATGATGTAGTCGCCCTTATTTGTGAGCTGAGTGGCTTGCTCGGTCAGCTCTCTGGATGCGTCTATCTTATCGAAAACGGACGATATGGCATCAAGAGTCTCTGACATTTCTCCGAAAACATCGGATAGCTCACTTTGTTGGCTATTGAGCTGATTTCTGCCCTGAGTGGTGGCAATGTAGCTTGCGTCGGATGTTTTGGTCAGTTGTTCGGAATTGAGCGCAATGCGCTTTACTACGGTTTTTAATTTGAAGCTGGCCGCTTTTAAATGCAAGGCAAGTTCATTCGCTTTGTGTGGTGATCCTAAATACATGTATTGAATCAGGGCGGAGTTCGCATTGTCAGAGGCATCCGGTATGGTCATTTTGAGTTGTTTTTTGAACAGTTTGCCGGATAAAGTGCACGCGATTACTGCAAGGGGCACGCTGGCATATAGCCCAAAAAACTCTTGCGCTACTAGTGTTAAAACGAAAAGCAGAAAACAAATCAAGTATTCAGTGAATTCGCCAAACATTGCAGCCGTTGGCACTGGGTTCTGGCCTGCATTTAATCGCTGATAAACTTCTTTCGCTCGTTTTATTTGGTCTTCCGACGCTTTTCTCCTCACCGACTCGTAACCGGTAATGGTGCCGTTTTCTTTGATTGGACTGACGTAGGCGTCAACCCAGTAATGATCGCCGTTTTTTGCCCGGTTTTTAACAATCCCCATCCAGGACTTACCTTCTTTCAGGTGTGCCCATAAGTCGGCAAAAATGGCCTGTGGCACGTCGGGATGTCGAATCAGATTATGGGCTTGGCCTATCAGTTCGTCTTTGGAAAAGCCTGCCAGCTCGATGAAATCCTCGTTGATGTCTGTAATGACACCTTTGGATGTCGTGACAGAAACGATTTCATGGCGATTTTCGACAGGAATATTTTTGTTGGTGATAGGTTGGTTGTTACGCATGGTAAAGCTCGACTGCACAGAAATAATAGTCAGATGGAATATTAAGAATAGGTCAATATCCAGGAATAATAGCGAACCCTTAGCTGTAGTCGCTTAAAGGTCATTGTGGTTTTCGGCAGGTGGCTGAAAATATTGAGACAAAATTGTTCTGAGTTATTCGGTTCGGTGTGGTGGCATTCTTATCGAACCGAATAAAATCAGTGAAAGGATGAGTCTTTGCTATGCGTGCTCTAGAATTGTGATTTTTTCTGGCTCTGAGAGCATAGGTTCAACCTTATACATGATTTCTGTGCGTTGTTGCGAATGATACCAGTTACTCCAGTCCTGAATGGAACGCCATTTGGACAATGTAAGGCGACGGTGAGAGTTGTTACTGTCTTTCATTGACTCACCAGCAAGGAAGCCGGGCGCTGAAATTGCTTGTTGTAGTGTGCTACGAACTGCGTCTTCATAAATGTCGTCCAGCCCATCCATGATATTTCGCTCAATTAACACTCTGATCACTTTAATATCCTTCTTTTACGGTGTTCACTAAATTAGAGTCTAGCCTGTCAAAGAATCAATTTCTATTGGTTAAGGCAATTAGCTATCTGACTCTTTCTTTCAAGCTGTTAGAATTACACATTAATACTTGTAATAGACTGAGTGGTCAATATTTTGAATGTGTCTTTCTGTGGGGATCTCAATGGATGAAATTTTAATTAATACCACGAGCCCTGAATGCGAAGCCAGGTTTGACTATCGTGGTTCGAAAAAAAAGAAGGTGCCTGGCCGTGAGTTGCAAGCCATATCGACGGTAAGGCAAGGGGTTTATCAGGCCGAAGGTCGAGGTGAAGGGTTAACTGTCGGTGACACTCTGTATCTGAATCTAAAGGGAAGTAAACATCTTACTTTGCCTTTAACGATTGCTGAGTTGCGTTACCTGATCGAGCCGTCCGATCATTGGCAGGCAACATTGGCAGGTGAACCGTTTAAAGCTCTGCAGATTTATACCTGGCAGGTTGTGTGTGATGTATGTCAGCAAAGCTTTCCGCTGGAATTTGTTTCAAGGCATGGCGACAACGATGAAGAAAAAGCATTTCATGCGACCACTCGTTTAACTACGTTACAGTGGCAGACTCAAAGTGGAAAGCATGTCTGTCCTGAATGCTCGAATAAGAATGGATGAATACTATGGCTGAACTGAATCCTCCGGAATATCAGCATCTTTTGGATGCGAAAGGGCTTATGTGTCCGGAACCTGTAATGCTATTGCATAAAAAAGTAAGAGAAATGGCGTCCGGTGATGTGGTGCGCATTGAAGCGACTGACCCGTCAACTACGAGGGATATCCCTCAGTTTTGTAATATGCTGGATCACTCGCTACTTTCTCATAGTACCGAGCCGTTGGATGCTGGTGAACTCTACCTGTATTATATCAAGCGGCGTTAGTGCTTTCTTTGTCTGAAGCCTCTTTTGAATCGTACTTTTTTGATTTCTTTAGCGTAAGCAGGCCGGCGATAAAGATCAAAAGGCTGCCTGCCAGGGTGGCCCATCTCAACGTTTCGTCCCAGAACACCCAGCCATAAATGGATGCGTAGACCAGTGATGCATAAGTAAATGGTGCAATTCGTCCTGGAATGGCGAGCGTGTAGGCTTTGGTCATCATGAGTTGGCCGACGGTGCCTATGCTTCCCATCAGGCAAAGCATGCCTAGCTCGAACCAGCTGGGCGTTACCCATGCCCAAAAAAGCGGTACAGCAGATATTAATGAGCTAAGAAAAGCAAAGTAAAAAACTATTCTGGCACTTGGCTCAGTGGTGCCCATTTTTCGAATGGTCACCTTTGCTACGCTGGCTAAAGCCGCTCCGCCCAGGCCAATGAGTGCAATAATTGTGAACTTATTGGCGTCGGGGTCAAGAATGATGGCAACGCCAACAAAACCAAGGGCGATGGCGATCTTGGACCACAATGAAATACTCTCTTTAAGCCATACATAGGCAATGATCGGGATAAATAACGGTGCGGAAAGTTTAACCAGCATGGCTTCTGCAAAGGCGATGTGGCCGATGCTGTAAAAAAAGCAATACATGGCACTGACACCAGCGGCCGCTCTTAATAAGTGGAGTTTGAAACGGTTGGTTTTGAACAGTTCGCTGCCCATGCTAATCAATAATGGCAGGATGGCCACCAGCCCAAAGAGATTTCTGAAAAATACAATCATCTCGTTTGGTAGGTCGATGGCAAGAATTTTAATAATAGCACCCATGGAGGCGAGTAAAAATTCTGCCATTAGCAGCAATAAAGCGGCTTTAAGTGTGTTGGATACGGGCATGGTATAAGAAAGTATTGAGGTGCTGTTAATGAAGGGCTGCGAGTCTAACACAGAAAGCGGTGGTTACAGGGGGAGATTTCTGGTCGGGCTGACCAAGCACCGGTTTACACCAGGTCAATCAGTAAAGAAACGGCTGTAATGGTGTCCGGGTCTTCTCTTTTTATTCGGGAGGCTATGCCGTGTTGAAAGTAGTACCTGAAGTTTGAATCTTCAATGGCGGGCACTAACTCATCTGAACCGGGCAGAGGCGTGATTGGGCTATTTTCCTGCTGAATTGTCATGGCTAACAGCTTGCCGTCTGCAGTAAGTCGCCAGCTGATCACCGGTTTCAGATAAAAGCCTTTTTGTTCTTTGTGTTTGAACGCTGCGTGTGTTCCTAAGTGATCGGGTAACTCCTGCAAGTTCTTGTGATGGCCTGCTGACTTTGGTTTACCGATTTCTTGGCTAGTAAGTTCTTGGTTAGTAAGCTCTTGGTTGGTAAGTTCTTGGTAAGTCGGTTTTGCCGATGAGGACGGATCAAGATCAAAGTAATGATGGCCCAGCTCCAATTCTTTAACTTTGAACTCCGGTGGCTTAAACATGATTCTGTCCAGCTTTTGATCGTAATATCCCTGCCATTGGCCTGTGTGCGGATTATTGAGTTCGTTGGTGGTGATGATGTCTTTTAGCCAGGGGATGATGGCACAAACGCTGCCGTTGTCCAGAAGCGCCCAAAACAAGATTTTAATGGTGAATAATCGTTCTGAACTCAGGTCGTTGGTATAGAGGGCTTCCAGACCGTCCATTTCAGAACTGATCCGTACAATTTTGGGGCTGGCTTTCCCTTCTTTTCGATAGCTGTCCAGTTGTACGATTTTTTCCGAATTTGTAGTCATACTGATGTTCTTTAGTGTACGATTTTTGTATTAGTTGCAGGTGATACTTGAGCCTGCTTAATGGAGGTTATCGGCACGTGTTAGAGAAACATTATTACTTTGCGTATGGCTCGAATATGAATTCAGCGCGAATGAAGGAACGAGGGCTCGCTTTTACAGACTCTCTTAAAGGGGTGATGAAAGGCTACCGCTTGGCGTTTAACAAAAAAGCCTGGGATCATCCGGCGAGGTCGTATGCCAATATTGTTTATGATCCGGCTTCTTTGGTGGAGGGTGTGCTGTATGAACTTACGGACGAGCACCAGATCCAATTAATGGACCCTTTTGAAGGCGCACCACGGTTGTACAGCAGAGATATATTTTCGATTGAAACGACAAAAGGAGCAATTCACTCCTGGGTTTACGTTGCTAATAAAGCCACGATCGTCGATGGCTTAAAGCCTGATCGTTGGTATCTGGATCATTTATTGGAAGGGAAGTCCTTATTGTCGCCTGAATATTATCAAGCATTGACTCAAGTCGAAACCAACGGCTAGTTTGCCGTTGCTTGACTGTTGAGTTGTTTTTTCTGAATGAACAGTAAGTAACTGATCTGTAAAACGGCGTTTGCACTCAGGCCGATGATCAGTCCGTATCAAAAACCTGCGACCCCGAGTGGGGTTGGCAAACTAATGATCGCTGCCAATTGCGTTCTTAACGGTGACTCCAACCCCAGTAGATAACCGGCAGGCATGGATATCGCCCAAAAGGAAATGATGGTGATGCACATAGGCACAGCGGTTAGTTGATAGCCTCGCAGAGCACCGGCGGTGGTAATCTGAAGGGTGTCTGTCAATTGAAATAAAGCCGCTAAAACCAGCAGTGTCGAAGCAACTTCAAGGACACTGGTTTCGGATGTATACAAAGCGGGAATGCTGTCTCGGTTTAATAGAATAAAACTAAGCGAGCAAATTCCAAAGATAAAGGCTACAACAATACCTGTTCGGGATGAAAGCTGAGCCAGTTCTGTTTTGTTACGACCGAGTTGATAGCCTGTTCTCACGGTAATTGCCTGGCTTAACCCCAGTGGCACCATAAACATTACGGAAGAGACGTTCAGTGCAATTTGGTGTGCAGCAACCTTGTCTTCCCCCAAATGGGCAATCATCAGCGGAATGTAAGTAAAGACGGATACTTCTGCGAATATGGCCAGTCCGATGGGAATGCCGACAATACTTAAGTGCTTGAATACCTTTAAGGTAGCAATCGGTGTTTTAGTTGCCATTTGTTGCTGTATTTTTGGGTCGCTTTTCTGAATGAGTTTCATGGATATCAGCATCAGCCAGAAGATGATCGCGCTGGCCAGGCCACAACCGGCACCCCCGAGCTCAGGGATAATTTCGATCACGGTTTGGCCGTCATTGATTGTCAGTCCGTAAATAAACAGGTAGTTGAGCGGAATATTCATAAGTACGCCGATGATGGTGACTATCAGTGCGTGCTGGGTTTTGGCGTTGCCTTCCGAAAGACTCCGTTGCGCCTGGAACAAGGCAGCAGCTGGTAATCCAAATAAAATAAAGGTCAGATATTGCTGGGCCAGATTGCGTGTTTCGAGTGTTGTATCAAGTCCATTGATGGCATTCAGGCCAAACTGTCCTGCACCCAAGAAGCAAACCATAACGACCAAAGCAAACCATGAGCCTTTGATGTACCAACCGTAAATGGCGCTTCGATTATTTTGACCGTTTAATTTTGAAATTTGAGGTGTTAAAGCCATTAAAATGCCGTTCATGGTCAGAAACAGCATATTCCACACGGCTGATCCGATGGATACGGCCGCCAGGTCTTTGGCGGAAACCTGACCCGCCATAACCGTATCAATGACTGACATCAGGCAGCTTAGTGTCATGGCAGTAATGATGGGGGCGGCAAGTTTAACTAATGACTTGGCCTCATCCCCGGAAAACACGGTGGACATCATAGGTCGTTGACTGCAAATAGATAAAAGTTAGTGATTAAGAACTAAAAAAGACTTATTCAGGAAGGCTCGCTATAATACGCGCTGTCTTTACGAAAGGGTAGTGTTGGAAAGTTATATGTGTTGTATGGCTATGATTGGTTTTTCTGTATGAGGAAAGAGATACATAAAGCAGAAGACCTGGTTAGGTTGTTTAATGATTGTTTTCTGGAGAGTGAGAAAACTGAATTAGTTGGTAATAACCCTGAACCTGAATATTTGCCAAATACAGCCCGTAATAAAGAGCTTCATGCTATCTTGTTTACTAGAGATTATTTTGCCAGTGGCCTGCATGAAATCAGTCACTGGTGCATTGCCGGCAAAGAACGTCGAAAGAAAATTGACTACGGTTACTGGTATTGTCCAGATGGTCGAACCAAAGAACAGCAGACTCTATTCGAACAAGTGGAAGTAGAGCCTCAGGCGCTGGAGTGGATTTTTGCAGAGAGTGCATCTTTCCCGTTTCGACTTAGTTTTGATAACCTGAATGGCAGTCCGGTGGATGCAAAAGGCTTTGCAGATCGCGTACATAAGCGAGTTATGAAATACCTGGATGAGGGTGTTAATCAACGATCTGCCAAATTGATATCAACTTTTCTTAACTTTTATCGGAATGAAGATACGATTGACCCGACGTGGTTTGATCGAAGTAAGTTAGGGTATATAAATTAAGCAGGTGAAGTCGTGCTAAAAGCACTTAAATCGTGGGTCGGGAAATCAGATGGTTCCGGCGACTCAAAATCTTCGGGTAAGCCGCAGGGTAAGTCTAAAAAACCAAACGGTTCGCATTCCAAGAAAAAAGAAGGTAGTCAGGGAAATAAGCCCAATAAAGGTGGAAAGTACAGTTCAGGAAACAGCTCGGGCAACAAGGCTCAATCCAAAAAACACTATCATACCAAACCCAAATCTCGCGACCAGCATCGCCAGAAACATCATAAGGCACCACAGGAAGAAGCCTGGACTCTCGATCAGTTTGTAGTCCCGGAAGAGGAAGGAAAGGTCAGGTTCCATGACTTTGATTTAGATCCTCAATTGATGCGAGGCATTTGCCAATCAGGTTTTACCTACTGCACTCCGATTCAGGCATCCGCCATCCCCATTGCGCTCCAGCATAAAGACATCACAGGCAAGGCCCAAACCGGTACAGGTAAGACAGCGGCATTCCTGATTTCCGTCATTCAGAATTTATTGAACAACCCTTATGATGGTGAACGGTTTGCCAGTGAGCCAAGGGTTTTGGCGTTAGCGCCTACGCGTGAGTTAGCTTTGCAGATTGAAAAAGACGCCAAAGAATTAACTAAGTACACCGACCTAAACGTGGTTTGTGTTGTTGGTGGAATGGATTACGAAAAACAGCGTAAGCTGTTACGTGATGGCGTTGTGGATATTCTGGTGGGCACACCTGGTCGTCTGATTGATTTTATGTTCAAAGAAGACGTGTATCTGGATCAGGTGGAAATGCTGATTCTGGACGAAGCCGATCGCATGTTGGACATGGGCTTTATTCCGGACGTTCGAAAAATTGTTCGCAATACTCCACATAAAGAAGATCGTCAAACGCTGCTGTTCAGTGCCACCTACAACGATGAAATTATTCGTTTGACCGAACAGTGGACGATGGACCCTGTTCGTATTGAAATTGAGCCGGAACAAGTGACTTCGGATCGTGTCGAACAAACGGTTTATCTGTTGGAGGCTTCACAGCGTTATAGCAAGTTGAAAGAAGTGGTGACCGGTCCGGACGTTGGCTTGGTGATTGTTTTCTTAAATCGACGAGATCAGACGCGGCGTGTGTATGAGCGACTCCAAAAAGATGGCGTCAAAGTGGCCATTTTGTCGGGGGATGTTCCACAGAATAAGCGACTGAAGACGCTGGAAAACTTTAAGAAAGGCAGCATCAAAGTTTTGGTGGCTACGGATGTGGCGGGTCGAGGTATTCATGTGGACGATATTACTCACGTGATCAATTATACCTTGCCGGAAGACCCGGAAGATTATGTGCACCGTATTGGCCGTACTGGCCGGGCAGGACGTACTGGTCATGCGATCAGCTTTGCCTGTGAAGATGACGCTTTTGTGATTCCGGAAATTGAAGCGTATGTTGGCGCGAAACTTAAGATGGAGTACATCGAGTCTTAATTGGTTTTAACTGAAAGTCAGAAGGTGGCGGCCAAAAGTGACAATGAGAGCTTTTGGCTTCCTAGGTATACTCAAGAATCCAATCAAGCTGGGTCGGCTCATCACTTCGTTCTTTAATGATAAAGCCGTTTCTTTTGTTTTTGGAAATAAGTGCGTTTAACTTTTTGACAGCATCATTGTGACAGGTCACGGGGATGTTTTTTACTTTCCCGTTGCAACTTCCTATGGTACCCGTAGATTGCGTTAAAACCCATTCACCGAAAAGATCTTGCTGAATGTGCGCAATGTAGTAGGTATTGTCTTTGTGCCACCTGATCAACATTATCTGAGAACTTTGAAGCCTGTTAGTAATTAAACGTTATTTGTTTGTGTTGTATTTATTAGTACAGTAATGATTCATACAGCACTTATTGGCCGTTGTGTTGAATTAAAACTGAATGTGTTAAAAACTGATTGCTCCGTTGATTTTTTGAGCAGGATGATGAAGATTATATCTGAGCAAAACGGATGTGTCCTGTACTTGCTGGTTGATAAACATACTTATTTTGTGTGTTTGGTCGGTTATTTGATTTAAGTGGAAAAGAATAAGATATGAAAATTGTTGCTGATGAGAATATGCCAATTGTTGAGGCTTTATTTGGCGAATTGGGAGTAGTTACCAGAGTGCCTGGTCGCTTGATGACGCCGGAGGACGTAAAAGATGCAGACATTCTTCTTGTTCGCTCAGTAACGAAAGTTAATCAGGACTTATTGGCTGGCAGCTCAGTTAAATATGTAGGGACTGCCACCATTGGTACCGATCATATCGATCAAACTTATCTGAAAGACGCAAATATTGGTTTTTCAAACGCCCCTGGCTGTAATGCTCAGTCTGTGGTGGATTATGTTATCAGTGCTTTGGTGTGTTTGTGCCAGGACGAAGAGCGCTTGATGAAAGACCTGACTGTTGGGGTTGTGGGTGCTGGCAATGTGGGCAGCCGATTAATTCAGCGTCTGAAAAAGCTTGGGTTAAAAGTGATTGCTTACGACCCTTTTGTGGAAAACGAAGATTTGCCTTTGGCTACTTTGGATGAAGTGCTGGCGTGTGATGTTGTGTCTTTGCACGTTCCATTGACGACAGAGGGAGAGTATCCAACGCTTCATCTGATTGATGAACCGGCACTGAACGCCATGCAGGATTCGGCCATTTTAATCAACTCCTCACGGGGGCCGGTCGTTAATAACGAATCTCTAAAGCAGCATTTAAAGGCGCGAGTTAACTTTAAGGTTGTATTGGACGTCTGGGAAACCGAACCAGAAGTGGATCGTGAATTGCTCGATTTAGTGGACTTAGGTACGGCTCATATTGCAGGTTATAGCCTGGATGGGAAGTACAACGGCACCTTCCAGATCTATGAATCTGTGTGTAAATTTCTTGGTTTGCCGATGAGAAAACGACTTCCTCAAATGCTGCCTGAGCCGGATTTGGTGCATGTCGGGTTTGCTTCCGGTGCCAACTTTGACGAAGTCTTTCCTCGCTTGGTTCAGGTCGCTTATGACATCCGGAGAGACGACCGTCTGCTTCGTCGAGCGATCGCCAAATCCACCAAAATAAGTGAATCCTTTGATTGGTTACGGAAAAACTACCCAGAGCGCCGAGAGTTTTCATCTCTGTCTGTTAAAGTTCGCCGGAACGACGTGACAACCACAGCCATGTACGAAGCTGCAGGTTTTAAAGTGAAAGTAAAGTCATAATGAATAAACTCAAAGTTGGTCTTATTATCAACCCACTGGCAGGGCTGGGTGGCAGTGTGGCCCTGAAAGGGAGTGATGGTTGTTCGGAGCAGGCAATTTCGCTCGGGGCGAAGCCTAAGGCGCAACAGCGTGTCATTCAGGCTTTGTCGGAGCTGGTGGAATACAAAGAGTGTATTGAATTTATCTGCGCGCCAGGCTTGATGGGAACGGCCGTTCTTGATGAGTTGGGCTTCAGTTATGAAGTGCTTTGCACTCATGAGTCGGCGGATTTGTCGGAAGAGGCTAACTCGGCTCAGGCTATCTCGAGTCAAATCACGTCCGCGCAGGATACCAAGCAAGCCGTTCAATTATTGGCCCAACACAAAATAGACCTGCTTTTGTTTGCCGGGGGGGATGGTACGGCCAGAGATATTTGTGAGGTTTTGCCTGAGCAAATGCCTGTGTTGGGTGTTCCTGCAGGCGTTAAAATTCACTCTGCGGTATATGCCATTAATCCTCAGGCTGCTGGTAAGCTGATCATTGAAATGATTAAGGGTGAGTTGGTTAATCTTAAGATGGCGGATGTTCGGGATATTGACGAGCAGGCGTTTAGAAATGGGGTGGTTAAAGCCAAGTTATTCGGGGAAATGCTGGTTCCCGAAGAAGGTCGCTTCGTACAAATGATGAAGTGTGGTGGCATAGAAAAAGAAGAGTGGGTGATTGAGGACATTGCAGCAGAAATTATAGAGCAAATGGAAGATGATGTGCTTTATATCATCGGTTCTGGTGCGACCACAAAAGCGATTATGGACAATCTTGGCTTGGATAACACGCTGCTTGGTGTGGATCTTGTTATGAATCAAGAGTTGATCGCCAGTGACGTAACCGAATCTGAAATACTCCAGGCATTGGAGACGGCAGCGCAGGTTAAGTTGGTGATTTCAGTGATTGGTGGCCAAGGTCATATATTTGGGCGTGGAAACCAACAGCTTAGTCCTGATGTCATTCGTAAGGTAGGGAAAGACAATATTCAGGTGCTTGCAACTAAAACAAAAATTAAGACCTTGTCCGGGCGGCCTATGCTGGTGGATACAGGGGATATTCAGTTGGATAAAGAGTTGGTTGGCTGGTATCGAATCGTCAGTGGCTATCAGGATGAACTGGTTTACCCTGTTTCTGATGGCATTTCTTAAATGTAGCCGGATGATTATCAGGAGGCTTTAAGTCTCCGAATAATACTCATTCGAACACTTATCATTTCCTGATAAGCGTCAATCATCTTACAGTACGCAGTGTAGGCATCGGTCATTTGTTTGTCGGTGCTGCTGGGCAGTTTTTCGATGGCTTGCATGGCTTTTGAAAAATGCTGTATTTCAGTTTCCAAAGCGTTAATGATCTTTCCGCGTTGTTCGCTGTCTTGGTTTGCGTCTGCGAGTAGTTGATACTTTAAAGACATGTTCTGACCCCGGCATTTATTGTCCTGTTTTAAATATAGGAATCGGGAAAAACTTCGCGTAACGAAAGAGAGGGTAGGGTGTGTAGGAAAAAGACGACTGTAACTACGTGATATTGTTGATAAAACAAAGGCCCTGATGCAGGGCCTTTGGTCTTTTAACGGAACTGTTCTTTAAGGGCCTGAATTCGCTCATCCAGTGGCGGATGACTTGAGAACATTGCTTGTAAGCCGCTTCTCATGCCTTGGTTGATGCCAAATGCAACCAGTGCGTCCGGCATTTGGTTAGGCACTTCTGTTTCCGCTTTTAAATGCTCTAAGGCTGCTACCATGCCTGCTGGGCTGGCCAAGCGGGCCCCTGCTTCATCTGCACGGTATTCGCGACGACGGGAGAACCACATTACGATTACCTGAGCTAGGAAGGCTAAGATAATCTCAGCAACGAATGTTGAAATGTAGTAACCAATGCCATGGCCTTCTTCGTTTTTCAGAATAACGCGGTCGACTAGGTGGCCGATGATGCGGGCAAAGAACATCACAAATGTATTCACTACGCCTTGAACCAAGGCCAATGTCACCATGTCTCCATTAGCAACGTGGCCAATCTCGTGGCCAAGAATGGCGCGTACTTCTTCTTTGCTATAACGCTGCAGAAGGCCGGCACTTACTGCAACCAGTGCATCGTTTTTGTTCCAGCCTGTAGCAAATGCGTTGGCTTGTTGCGCAGGGAAAACGCCCACTTCCGGCATTTTGATGCCTGCTTTGTCGGAGAGTTCCTTAACGGTTTCAAGCAGCCAGTGTTCTTCGGCATTGCGAGCTTGGGTAATCAGCTCTGTGCCTGTGGTTTTCTTAGCCATCCACTTTGAGATGAATAAAGAAATGAACGAGCCAGTAAAGCCAAAAACAGCACAGAAAATGAGTAGGTTGGTCAGATTCAGACCACCCTTAGCGTCAAGGTAAGAGCCGACACCCAATAAATTCAGGGTGATGCTTGCTACTACAATGATGGCAAGGTTTGTTAATAAGAATAAACCGATTCTAAGCATTGGTTGCTTTCCTTAATACGTTCAGTTTCTTTTGATATAGGGTCTAATGTTTGTATTTCAAGATGATGATTCTTAGTTTAATTGATAAATTTAAGACAGTATTGATTTGTTTGGTGCCATTAATCACGATGCTCGGTTGAATGATGTTCATTTATTAGACGTTTTTTGGGTTTTTGTCTCAAAAATCAGTGCAGTGTGTATTGGTTTAGCAGTTGACTGGTTAGATGGCTGACCTGTTCCGAAGTTCCTTGGTTCAGGGCTGAGTGTATTTGTGCTGCCAGGGTAGGCGCCGAACTAAAGGCAACCGTTTGCGCGTTTGGTGCTTGATACGCTCTGCCGGAAAGTTGGTTGAATGCTTTCTGGGTAAGTGTAGAAAGCTCAATCGCTTCCTGGCCGATGGTGCCGGCGTAGCGAATGAAACCTTCCTCTTCTAGCCATATGATTGCAGCAAAGCACGCTTGAAACCGGTCACTGTAGAGACCAACATCGTCGGTTTCTTCGTAGCCGCACAAATCACCTACGTAGACAGACACTTTTCTTGGGAAGCTGCGGTACAGTCTTAATAAGACGATCGCACAGTCGCGGTAAAAGTCGTCAATATGCAGTTCATCCATGGTGTAAACCGTCTGTTAGAGTTGCTTGTATCGGCTGAAGAAACGTTCAATGCGGCTTGTTGCATTCACCAGGTCTTCTTTATGGGGCAGAAATACGATTCTAAAGTGATCCGGATGTGGCCAGTTGAAGGCTGTACCTTGAACGATCAGGATTTTTTCCTGGGTTAATAAGTCCATTGCAAAGCGTTCATCGTCCTGAATGTTAAAGCGTTTATCCATTTTAGCGAACAGATAAAGTGCTCCGTCCGGTTTTGTACAGCTTATTCCCGGTATCTGGTTTAATGCTTCGTAGCAGATGTCACGTTGTTCTTTGAGGCGGCCGCCCGGTAAGATTAATTCATTGATGCTTTGGTAGCCGCCAAGTGCGGTTTGGATAGCGTGCATGCTTGGGACATTGGCGCAGAGACGCATGGAAGAAAGAATGTCTATGCCTTCAATGTAGTCTTTGGCGTGGTGTTTAGGGCCTGACAAAAACATCCAGCCGGATCTGAATCCCGCAGCTCTGTAAGCTTTGGATAAGCCGTTGAAGGAGATCGTCAAAACATCTTCAGAAAGCGAGGCCAGTGGCGTATGCTTTACCCCGTCGTATAAAATACGATCGTAAATTTCGTCTGCAAAGATGATTAGGTTGTACTGTCTGGCGAGCTCAATGATGTCCAGAAGAAGGCTGTCCGGGTAGACCGCACCTGTTGGGTTGTTTGGATTGATGACAACGATACCACGGGTCTTGTCTGTGATTTTTCGTTTGATGTCTTCAATGTCAGGTGCCCAGTTGCTTTGTTCGTCGCAGATGTAATGCACGGCGGTGCCTCCGGCCAGACTGGTAGCGGCTGTCCATAATGGATAATCCGGCGCCGGAATCAGTAGCTCGTCGCCGTTGTTTAACAAAGCCTGAGTGGACAGGGTAATCAGTTCGCTGACGCCATTGCCAATATAAATATCTTCAATGCCTACGCCTTGAATGTTCTTGTTCTGGCAATCGTGCATGATGGCTTTTCGTGCTGCAAATAAGCCTTTGGATTCACAATAGCCCTGAGCATTGGGCAGGTTTCTGATGACGTCCTGTACAATTTCATCGGGTGCATCGAAACCAAAAGGCGCTGGATTGCCTATATTTAACTTGAGTACCTTATGGCCTTCATCTTCAAGGCGCCGAGCTTCTTGCAGTACGGGTCCGCGAATATCGTAACAAACATTGAGTAACTTATTGGATTTATTGATGGTATGCATAAACTGCGACTCGGTCTTGCCCTTAACTAAACAGAACGTGCAATAATACCTGCGCGCGATCAATACTGTAAATGCACGCTTGTTAAATTAATGGAGAATCTATGAAAATATCTAAGTCTGAAGCTGAGTGGCGTGAGTTGCTGACCGAAGAGCAATACAGTATTTGCCGGGAAAAGAACACAGAAAGGGCGTTTACCGGAACGCTTTATCACGAGCAGCGCAATGGTGTGTATTATTGTGTATGTTGTAATAAGCCGCTGTTTAGCTCCACGGCAAAATACGATTCGGGTTCAGGATGGCCAAGCTATTATCAGGCGTTAAGTGATGATGCCATTTCGGAGCACACAGATACCTCTCATGGGATGACTCGGGTTGAGATTACTTGCGGTGACTGTGGGTCTCATCTTGGTCATGTGTTTCCGGATGGACCACAGCCCACAGGGTTGCGGTATTGTGTGAACAGTGCTTCTTTGTCTTTTGAACCGGACATCAACCTGGATTCATAACATCTAATTGAGAAACCGGTCATCCGTTTTGGTTTGACTTGGTTTTTAGTATTTTATATTGTGCACAATATTATTTTATAAAATTTAATAAGGAGTGTTTATGAGCGTCTATGATTTTTCAGCGAACAGCTTGGTGGGTGAAGAAGTTAAGCTGGATACGTATCAGGGAAAGGTTCTCTTGATTGTAAATACGGCTTCTAAATGTGGGCTGACACCTCAATATGAAGGGTTAGAGGCTTTGTATAAAGAACTAAATGTTCAGGGGCTGGAGGTTTTAGGGTTCCCTTGCAATCAGTTTGGTGGGCAGGAGCCAGGCGATAGCAATGAAATTGCCTCTTTTTGTTTAAAAAATTACGGCGTGTCTTTTCCTATGTTTGAAAAGATTGATGTGAATGGCTCTACGACGCACCCGCTTTATAAATTTCTGAAAAGCGAGGCCAAAGGTTTGTTGGGCAGCGAGAATATCAAATGGAACTTCACTAAGTTCTTAATCAATAAAGAAGGAGAAGTGGTAGAGCGTTATGCTCCGACAACGCCACCGGAGAAACTGAAGTCCGATATAGAAAAATTACTATAGGTGCATTGGTTGTGAAGTAGTAGGTGTATGGCATGGCGAAATACCCAGAGCAATTAAAGCTGGATAACCAGATGTGTTTCTTGTTGTACAGTGCATCCCGGTCTATGACTCGCCTGTATCGGCCTTTACTGGATGAGTTAAACCTGACTTACCCTCAGTATTTAGTGATGATGGTATTGTGGGAGTCGGGTGAGAAGGCAAAGTTATCGGTTGGGGATATCTGTGAGAAATTAATGTTGGATACTGGTACGGTGACGCCATTGTTAAAACGCTTGGCGGCGGAAGGGTATCTTACTCGAATTCGGGACCCGGAAGACGAGCGTCGGGTTGTGATTCGCTTGACGGACGAAGGTTGTCGTTTAAGGGGGCGGGCGGAAGCTGTGCCCCTTCAATTGATGTGTAATCTTGGGGTCAGCGATTCGGACACCGAAAATCGTGATCAGTTGATGGGCCTGCTGAAAGAACTGGTTTGCAGGTTGAATCAATAGTCGGGGTTTAAGAATTGAGTTTTTGCTCTTCCAGCCATTGATCGAGCTTTACCGTTAGGTCTTCTTTCCGGTAGGGCTTGGTCAGAAAGTCATTCATGCCGCAGTCGAAACAGCGCTGCCTGTCTTCGTTCATGATATTCGCGGTGACCGCAATAATAGGAATATCTTTGCCATGAGGCAGTTGCCGAATGGCTTTGGTGGCGTCGTAACCGTCCATAACAGGCATATGGCAATCCATCAATACTAGGTCAATGTCGAACTCTTTAATCAGGTTGACCGCAATTTCTCCGTTTTCAGCCAAATGGATGTTCTTGAATCCTAATTTTTTCAATAAGCCTCGGGCCACCTTTTGGTTTACTTCATTGTCTTCGACGATCAGTATTTGTTCGGCTCTTGAACTGTCAGAAGTAGGCGCTGTGGTTTGGCTTACTTTGGTTGGTTGGTGGTTGCCGTGGGCATTGGCAATGGACTTAACGGATGCTGTCAGTTGGCCCAGGGTAACGGGTCTCTGAATTTGCTGATACTCCGAAGAAGCTATTTTGTCGGTGATGATCAGTGTGCGCTCCTTCGGATAATGGTTCGTGTTTACCGGATGCGACAGCGCGATAATTAAGTCGTTTTCCAGAATGTTTTCGTCGGGTTCTATGATGAGCTTGGGGGTGGCGCCCCAATAAACAAGCTGGTTGATCAGGGCTTCACTTTCAATTTCATGCACCGGATTTGTTTGGATGACGGCCACTTGTGGTGTGTTCGCGAGGAAGGTGTCTTTGTTGGCGGGTTTGATTACGTCCAAGCCAAATGTGAGTGTGAAGCAGCTGCCAGCGCCTTTGGTTGATTCAATAGAAACACTGCCGGACATGCACTCTGTTAACTGCTTAACCAGTGTTAAACCTAAGCCTGTGCCACCATACTTTCGTGTGGTTTTGGATGATGCCTGAGTGAAGGGTGTGAAGATTCTTTCTTGTTCGTCTTCGGTCATGCCTATGCCGGTATCAATAACCCGAACTCTGATGTTTTGAATGGGTGCGTTTGCCCCCAGGTTTTGGGGTTTGAAACCTTTCGGGTTGTATTCCGCAACGACGGCAACATAGCCTTCTTCGGTAAACTTTAAGGCATTGCTTAAAATATTGGTGAATATTTGTTTGATTCGGGTTGGGTCGCCGCAAATACTTTCCGGAAAGTTCGGTGAGATATTCAGGAATAAATCAATGTTTTCTGCCTGAGGTGAATTTTTTAATAGGCCGGCCGTTTGTTCTATGGTATCCCGTAAATTAAATTCGGTTGCCTCGAGATTGATTTTGCCTGATTCCACCTTGGCGATGTCCAGGATGTCATTCAGAATTTGTTGCAGGGTGTCGCCTGATGCACTCGCCAGTTCCAGTTGTTCACGGATATTTTTTTCGGGCTTTGAGTCTAATGCCAGGTTGATCATGCCAAGAACACCGCTTAATGGTGTCCGGATTTCATGGCTCATGTTGGCCAGAAATATCGCTCTTGCCTGGTTGGTTCTCACGGCTTCTTCTTTGGCTTCTTCAAGCTGTACGTTTGCGTGGGTTAGCTCATTATTGGCTTCTGTTAATTCTTTGGTTCTTGACTCTACCGCTTGTTCAAGACGGTCGGTGTATCGTTTGCGCTCTTCATCTGCCAGTTTGAGTTCGTAAAAGTTTTGTTCGATGTCGCTCAATTGTTGGTTGGTGGTATCAATCAACAGGCCGATTTCATCTTTCTTGTGCTGCGGAAGCGGGGCAAGTCGGTGGGTGCTTGAGTCGCTGGCCCGAATGTTGGAAAGTTGTGCAGTGATCGAGCTTAATGGTTTTGTAAGCATGAAATAAAACATAACAAGCAGGGCGATTGCCAGAACACAGGCTTGTATCAGAACGGTACCCAGTAACGTTAAGCTCTCGTTGATGAAGTTTTCACCGGTTGGGTGCATGTTAATGGTGAGATGCAACTCCCCAAGTTCTTCGGTTGGGTCATGTGAAACTGAAAGTTTAAAAGCGTATTGAGGGGACTTGCTGAATAAATACTCAATTATGGTCGTGTATTGGCTTTCTGGAACTTCTTTATAGGCTGAGGCGAGAATGTTGCCGGAAGGTTCGACGATGGTCGCCTGGCGAATAAGAGGTACTTGAACCAGGCCTTTTAGTAGCTCTTTGGCCAGTTCGATATCGATGTTGTAGGCGATTCTGGATGCCGGATCAATGGTGATGCTGGAAAGCGCCTGAACTTGATCTTCAACCGCTTGCTGCATTCGATAATAGTTAATGGTGATGAGAGAAAGGCTGAATATGGTGCCTAATAAAAATGCAACGATTAGCGTATTTCTAGCCTGGCGATACGATAGGCGTTGTCTGGTAGGTATTCTCATGTATCTCTCTTATTTACGCGCGATTGTTTCATTGCTGTCGCAGTCGCGCGCTGATGTCCTTAATCAGATGTCTTAATGATAGTAGAAGGGGAGCGTTTAAACAGGTCTTAATCAGTCATAAACCTGCTTCATTTTGCCTGCTGCTTCATCTTCATTGAGCGCTTGCATTCCTTTTTCGAGCTCAGTGGGTCTGTTCTTATCAATTTGATGGTTACGTTTTTCGAGCGCTTCTTCGTCCGCTTTACGTTTTAACGCATTGATCTTGCTGCGGACGTATTCAATTCGATCGCCGTTTTTATTGGCAAATTTCTCAAGCTCAGTGACTTCTTGGTAGTACTGGTGAATTGCACCACGTAACTTGTTTTTAGCCTCGAGCTCTTCTGCTCTGGCTCTATAGAACTCGAATGCAGCTTGTGTGTAAAGGAATTTAACTAAAGTATGATAACTTTTTGCTTTGTCTTTTCCTACTCGTCCGGCACGAGCCAGGCTCAACAAGTGTTGATTCAGTACTTCCAGAAGGTTGCGGGTGCGTCTCACCTGTTCGGCGGTTTTTAGTGGGATTTCTTTAGGTTCGCCTTTCTGGTTTGCAATGGCGTTTAACTGACTCTGGGCCTCACCCAACATCTGTTTGGCAAAGTGTTTTTGGTTTTTATCGCCAACGGAGAATAAGTGGTTAGCTTTATACATCATACTTTCTGTTAACAGGCGCTTTAAGCCCTTATGCAGGTAGTGGGGGGGGAGGTCTCTAAGCAGTGACTCCAGCATATTAATTTGATCGTGAAGGTTCTGTGCGATTCGAGATCGCTCTATGCGGTTCTTTTCCATTTGCTGGTTGATGTAGGCAATGCCAATCAGTATGACGATGATGCCTACAACAATAAGTCCCGTTGTGAGTCCGGAAGACATAAAAGAGCATATCCTTTTAATTACATATAAAGCATGACGAAAACAGGTGCTTCGGGTTTATTTCAAGCACCTTATCTAATATTAGTATTGTTATCGACTAAAATCACTATAACTCAAGGCGTTAGCCGTTGCTTAAGAAAAATAAAAAAAAGTAGTAGAAACAGTTGACAGTTTTTCAATGGATTATTAGTATACGCGCACTTTCTGACGAGGTCAGCAAGAAGTACGGAGTCCCATTCGTCTAGAGGCCTAGGACACCGCCCTTTCACGGCGGTAACAGGGGTTCGAACCCCCTATGGGACGCCACTGCGGGAATAGCTCAGTTGGTAGAGCACAACCTTGCCAAGGTTGGGGTCGCGAGTTCGAGTCTCGTTTCCCGCTCCAATTTTTATTCAGCAATTAGGTCTGCTGAATAAAAAGTAACGTACTTCGATCTGGTTTAGAAATAGA
>NZ_BAABBN010000012.1:200101-458956 GCF_039537985.1 Litoribacillus peritrichatus | reverse complement strand
AACCCCCTATGGGACGCCACTGCGGGAATAGCTCAGTTGGTAGAGCACAACCTTGCCAAGGTTGGGGTCGCGAGTTCGAGTCTCGTTTCCCGCTCCAATTCTTCTTTTTACTAAATAGAAGTAAATCTCTTTAGTTAATGTGTCCCATTCGTCTAGAGGCCTAGGACACCGCCCTTTCACGGCGGTAACAGGGGTTCGAACCCCCTATGGGACGCCACTGCGGGAATAGCTCAGTTGGTAGAGCACAACCTTGCCAAGGTTGGGGTCGCGAGTTCGAGTCTCGTTTCCCGCTCCAGTTTTTATTCGGGCGATCGTTGTCTGAATCATTTCTTATGTAAACCATAATCTTATTATTCTACTTAATCTATCCTTGTAAATTGCCAGTACTTCCTTGTGCTTTAGCTTTTTACGTTTCATTTTGTATTGCTGACGGCTACTTTGTAAATACCGACCTATGAAGGTTTATTTATCGTCGGTTCTGTTCTAAAGTTGTTCAAAAATACAATGATGATGGATCGTACATTGGCATTTTCGTTTTCTCAGGTTCGGTTAGCAACAAAACTCATTTCGTTTGGTGTGGTTCTCACCATCTTCGTTGTGTCTTTAACGACTTGGCTTGCAATCTCTGCTTCAGAGCGTGCACTCAGGCAATCCATTGAACGTAATATCGTTAATGTTGCGGTGAATACTGCTGGTGCCATTGATGAGTTCATGATGGAACGGGTGGTTGAGCTGAAAATTCTTGCGCAGTCACAAGTGTTTCAGGGCATTGACGATAAACAAGTTCAGTCATATATGTTGCCTGTTTTGATTGAAAACCCTCACCTGAAGCAGCTCATTCTTTTTAAAAGAGATGGTCAGTCAATCAGTGTGACTGAAAATGCTCAGCTCATTGACTGGATTCAAAACCGGGATGATGATAGTCGTCGTCTCTTGATGCAGGCTTTTTCCGCCCGTCAGGGCGATGTTTTCTTCAGAGACGCCCACGTTCGTGGTAATCAGTTAGTTTCGTTTATTTTTACACCCATTGTGGATCAAAACCTTAATGTGACGGCCGTTTTCACTTCGGTGGTGAATCTGGATTATGTTAAGAACAAGGTATCAGAGATGGATCGCCGAACTTTGGGCAATAAGCATGCTTATTTGGTGAATACCCGTGGCGAAGTGTTGTTTTCCCTTGATCCCCGGAGTCAGTCTTTTAAAACCATCCCTGATGCCCAAAACTTTCCGGATTTACTGCAGCTCCTGAAAGTTGAGGAAGAAGGGAGTGTCAATTATATGGACTATTCCGGTGATAAGGTGTTGGCGGGCTTTGCCAATCTAAGTGAATACGGCATTAATCATGAAGGCGACTGGTCTTTAATTGATGTAACCCCTGAAGCCGTAGTGATGGAACCCATCTATGAACTGCGAAGCAATATGATGTGGATGTGCATCATGGTGCTGTCAGCGGGTGCGGTTATCTCCATGTTTTTTGCCAGAGGCTTGGTGAAACCGATCTTTAAGTTATCTAAATCGGTGAAAGAGCTGACTTCAGGCAATCGAAGTGTTCGGGTGGAAATTGAAACCGGCGATGAGGTCGGTGAGTTGGCGGCGGCGTTTAATAATATGAGTTCGCAAATTGAATCTCAGTACGATTCGTTGGCGACAAAAAACCTGGAATTAGAGCAAGCCAGACAGAAAGCGCAAGATGCCAGTCGCCATAAGAGTGAATTTCTGGCCAACATGAGTCATGAAATTCGGACGCCTATGAATGCCATTATAGGTTTTTCAAATCTGATGATGGATACCGAGTTAAACACCAAACAGCAAGATTTTATTCGTAAGATACGAAGTTCGTCGCAGTCGTTGTTGGCCATCATTAATGATATTTTGGATTTTTCCAAAATTGAAGCGGGCAAAATGGACCTGGAAGCCATTGAGTTTGATTTATTGGCAGAAATTGAAGCTGTTATTAGTATGTTTGCTGATTCAGCAAGAAAGAAAGGCATTGAACTCGTTCATATTCAGGATTTTGATGTACCAAGAATTGTAAAAGGTGATTCTTTACGCGTTCGTCAGATACTTATTAATTTGGTCAGTAACGCCGTTAAATTTACTGAAACCGGTCATGTGGTTGTTAAATTGCGATTACTGGCGGAAGAAAAAGACGCCATAGCTATCCAGTTTGTGGTCGAAGATACTGGTATTGGCATTCCGTCGGAAAAACAAGAGCTGCTTTTCAGTGAGTTTCAGCAGGCGGATGGTTCCACCAGCCGGCAGTTTGGTGGCACAGGCCTTGGCTTGGCGATATGTAAAAAGCTTGTGAAAATGATGGGCGGTGCCATCGAGGTTGAAAGTGAAGATGGTGTGGGGAGCAGTTTCCGGTTTACCTTAAGGCTAAATAAAGCCGACAGTGATCAGGCCTACCCATGTTTGCATGAAGATTTACGCGGTATTCGGGTGATGATCGTGGATGCTCATCACGAGTCGCGTCAGTTCTTTGAGCATGCCTTTGAAAACCTGGCATGCCAGGCCAGAACGGTCTCTACTTCGTTGGATGTGATGGCAACGCTCAGAGATTTGAGGTTCAGTGCCAGCCTTGATTTATTGATCGTGGATAAAGATATGCCAGTGATGGATGGCGCTTCATTGGTTTCTGAAATTCGAACCATGCCTTACCTGGATCAGCTGCCTATTCTGATGACAGTAAAGGGGACAGGTGAGGACATTGATCCGGCTTTCCAAGGGTTGGACGTTCACAATTTTCTTGAGAAGCCATTGTCCATCACCGGTTTGGTGGACGCAGTTGATAAAACGTTTGGTAAATTCACCACCTTGGATGATGGGGCTGAAAGCAAAGAGAACAGCCTGTTCTGGCCTAATGCCAAGGTCTTGTTGGTGGAAGATAACCTGATGAACCAAGAGCTGGCGAGAATGATGTTGTCGGATTTAGTGGCCCATGTAGAAGTTGCTGCGAACGGTAAAGAGGCCTTAATGGCTCTGCAACGAATTGATTTTGATCTGGTTTTGATGGACGTTCAAATGCCAGTGATGGATGGCCTTCAGGCAACAAGAATGGTGCGTAAACAGCCTCAATGGCAGGAGTTGCCCATCATTGCAATGACGGCCAACGCTATGAAAGGGGATAGGGAAGCTTGTTTGGACGCAGGGATGAGTGATTATCTCTCTAAACCTGTGGATTCGGCAGACCTCAAAGACAAGCTGGTGACTTGGCTGCCTATAGACGCCGGAACCGTCAATGTGGATCTGGTCGCACTGGAAGATTTAGAAGACCAGGGTCGAAAGGTTAATGGCGAAGAAGACTGGATCGATATTGATGCCGCACTTCAACGAGTGGGTGGCAATGAAAGTCGCCTGAAATTGTTGATGAGTATCTTCTGTCAGGAGTCTATTAACGTCACCAGTCGCTTAGAAGAGGCAATACAGGCGGAGGATGCTCAGCAGTGTATATTTATTGTGCACAGTATGAAGGGCAGTGCATCTAACCTGTCAGCGGGTCAGCTACGAGAAGCGGCATTAAACCTTGAACATGCGTTTAAAAATAAACACTACGATGATATTGGAAGTCTGAAACAACGGTTTGAAGTTTGTTTGAAGGGCACTTTGGAAGTGGCACATAATTACAGTAAATAGGGCAGTAAATAACCCTGTAAATAAAGCTGCATCCTGGCTGCGCTGGTTGCAGCTCTATTATCACTGTTTATTAATGAAAACCTAAAATTCTGTTCCGAACTTTTTCGCGTTCGAAGACTCTATTTTCGTTGATTGCTTCGTATCTGGCGTCGTCCAGTTGTTGAAATTTTTCAATTTCTTCATCTGGCATGTAGTGAAGGCAATCGCCGCCAAAATACCAAAACAGGTCTCGCACCCAGCACTCCGTATGTTCCGGGTATTTGGATATTTGTTGAGTCACCAGTTGTTGACCCAGGAATACGTGGTTAGGATCAAGCGCGACCATGTTCTTGATGAGCTGTTCAAAACTGGCCAGAAAAGCGATTTCGTCATGGCCGAGCTCTGCTTCATTGAATGGGGCTTTGGCGCGAAAAGCTTCATAGCTTTGTTTTAGTAGTCGTAAGTGAAAGACGATACTTTCTTGTTCGTGAGCAGGAAGTTGTGCAAAACGTGATTCGCTCATGAGTTACCTTTTAACAGAGTGAGATTTTTAATCATGGTATTATACCTGCTAATCAGTTGAATATGACCGTTATGTACGCACTGCAAATAAAAGATCTTGAAAAAATATACTCGAATGGCACAAAGGCGCTTAAAGGTATTTCTTTGAATGTACAAAAAGGCGACTTTTTTGCATTGCTGGGGCCAAATGGGGCGGGTAAATCCACAACCTTGGGCATCGTTTCTTCGTTAGTGAATAAAACCGCCGGCACTGTCCAGATCATGGGGCATGACCTGGATACGGCAAGGACGCAGGCTAAGATGAAGCTGGGGGTTGTGCCGCAGGAGTTTAACTTTAATCAATTTGAAAAAGTGTTTGATATTGTAGTCACTCAGGCCGGCTATTACGGTATTTCTACAGCAGTTGCCAAAGAGCGGGCTGAAAAGTATCTCAAGAAGCTGGGGTTGTGGGAAAAGCGCTCCACGCCTTCCAGAATGTTATCCGGTGGAATGAAGCGTCGGTTGATGATTGCTCGGGCTTTGGTGCATGAGCCGGATGTTCTGATTCTGGATGAGCCAACGGCTGGCGTTGATATTGAGCTGAGACGTTCCATGTGGGCGTTCCTACAGGAAATTAACGAGCAAGGCATCACAATTATATTGACCACACATTACCTGGAAGAAGCCGAGGCGTTGTGTCGAAATATTGCCATTATTGATCACGGTTCGATATTGGTCGATTGTCCAATGCGGGAACTTTTAGGTCAAATGAATAAACAGACTATCATTCTTGATGTCCAGGATACCTTGCCAAACGAGGTGGAGCTTAACGGTTATGGTGTCAGACGAATCGACGATCACACATTGGAAGTGGTGGTGACCAAGGATCAAACTTTAAACAAGCTGTTTGAACAGCTGGATAGGGCGTCGGTAAATGTTCATAGCTTCAGAAACAAATCCAACCGATTAGAAGAAACGTTCGTTTCCATGTTGGGCCAACAACAGGCTTCATAGGCCTCGGCTTCAAGCTGATGCTGTTTTTTCTAACTAAGTTTTATTTTAAGTCTCAAACCAAGAATTAAGGAGCTGCCTTTCATGGGGGCCAAAGCTAACTGGATTGCCTTTTGGACAATCCTGGTAAAAGAAATCCGACGTTTTTCTCGAATATGGGTGCAAACCATTTTGCCGCCGGCAATTACGATGACGTTGTACTTTATTGTCTTCGGGAGCTTGATTGGTTCTCGAATCGGTGAGATGGGCGGTTTTTCCTATATGGAATTTATTGCGCCCGGCCTGATCATGATGTCTGTGATAACTAACTCATACTCCAATGTGGTGTCTTCTTTTTTTGGTAATAAATTTCAACACTCGGTCGAAGAGTTGTTGGTTTCGCCGATACCCAACTGGATCATTCTGTTAGGTTATGCCTTGGGAGGGGTTGCCCGTGGTTTGGCGGTTGGTTTGGTAGTGACTGTCGTTGCTTTATTCTTTGTGGACTTGCCTCTCTACAGTATTGGGTTGATCGCTATTACCGTGTTCTTTACGGCCTTTTTGTTTTCTTTGGGCGGTTTCTTAAATGCACTGTTTGCCACTACATTTGATGATATTTCCATTGTGCCAACATTTATTCTAACGCCGTTAACGTATCTTGGTGGTGTTTTTTACTCGATTCAGTTATTGCCTGAGTTTTGGCAAAATGTGTCGGTTCTGAACCCTATATTGCATATGGTCAATGCGTTTCGATATGGCTTTTTAGGCATTACGGACATTAACCTGACGTTTGCTTTGGGTATGATTTTTGTGACTTCTCTTGCTATGTTTGCTTTGTGTTTAAGGCTATTAAATAAAGGCGTAGGGATTCGTCAGTAGTTTGGTGATTGTTTTTAAATTGGTGGTAACAAATGAGCAGTAAAGAAGTCGACTCTTTATTGGGTAAAGAAGTTGAGTATCAGTTCCAGTACAACCCTGAGTTGTTGTTTCCGATAACCAGGAATGAAGGGCGGGCACGAATTCCGGTGGACTCCAATAATTTGCCTTTCCAAGGGGTAGATGTTTGGACGGGCTATGAAGTGTCCTGGTTAAATGGGAAAGGAAAACCGGTCGTGAAGGTGGCTGAGTTTGAAATTCCGGCAGACTCGCCAAATTTGGTCGAGTCAAAGTCGTTTAAACTTTATTTAAACTCATTCAATCAGTCGCAATTCGGTTCCGATGATGATGTCATTACCTTAATGGAAAAGGATTTATCGGCAGCCTCTGGTGGTTCAGTTAAAGTGACATTGCATGATGTGGACAGCGGAGCATTGAGTTGTTCGCCTGTGGTTGGTGAATGTGTTGATAACTTGGATATTGAGGTGGATATATACGAGCCGGACGCTTCTCTACTGAAGGTTTCGGGTCAGCAGGTCACTGAAACGCTTTACAGTCACTTGTTGCGTTCTAACTGTCCGGTGACTGGTCAGCCTGATTGGGGAACACTCGTCGTTGAGTACACAGGCGCTAAGTTGGATCGAGAGGCGTTTCTGAAATATGTCATTTCGTATCGTCAGCACACAGGATTTCATGAGCAATGTGTGGAGCAGGCGTTTATGGATATAAAAGCAATCACTAAAGCCACGGATTTGGTGGTTTATGCGCGTTATTTACGTCGTGGTGGCTTAGATATTAACCCTTACCGTTCAATGGATGGACGTTTACCGGAGACGTATCGGCTTTATCGTCAATAAGCTCCATTAATGGCTGATTCTGATCCATCTCGACTTGTTCTTTGATTCGGGCAGTGGCTGATACCAGCGCTGCCAGAACTCGTTTTTTATCGGTCGTTTGTATCTTATCTTCATCAATGTACATGGAGAAACCATCGACCTGATGTTCCATGTAACTACTTTCTGACCCTAATTCTTTACGGAAGCCAACTACCTGATAAATTGGCAATGGCCGACTGAAACCTTTGACTCGAATCTCGCCTTTGTCCCGGCACATAACCGTGTCTTTGATCAGCGAGAACGTCTCGTAAGACAAAAGAATCTCCCCTGCCTCCGCCATGCTTTCCAATCGACTGGCGAGGTTAACTTCTTTACCAACGATGGTGTAGTCCATCCGTTGTTCTGCACCAAAGTTACCAACGGTACAATAACCTGTGTTGATCCCCATCCGGATTTGCAACGGGCTTTTTATGCCTTGGCTTCGCCATTTTTGCTGCAAAACCTTCATGTGTTTTCTCATTGCAATGGCCATGGCAACGCACTTTTGAGCATCCATCTTGGTGCCTTCGGTGGTTGGATCACCAAAGAAAATCATAAGGCTGTCACCAATGAATTTATCAATGGTGCCTCCGTGCTTCAATGCAATGTCGCACATGTCGGTTAAATAATGATTCAGCAATTCTGTTAATACTTCAGGCTCAAGTTCTTCAGAAAGTTGGGTGAAGCCTTTAATATCTGAAAAGAATACAACCAGTTTTTTCCGCTGTGTTTCCAGGGTAACGTCTTTTTTGCCTGAGAATATGGTTTGCCAGACTTGCGGTGCCAAATACTTAGACATTTTGTGTGACAGTTCATTGGCTTGTTCTTGCTGATTTTCAATTTCTTTTTTGGCGTTGTAAAGCAGGTTGGCTTGCATGTGGATGTAATAAGCTGCGACCGACAAAAATACTAAAGTGCCAATACTGTAAGCAATACTGACAATAACGGGCGAACTTTCACCCATTTCTACGCCAAAGGTCATGCATAAAGCCACTGTCACCGTGGTCATTGTGATGGTGCCTGTGATCAGTAGCTTTATGCCACCAGCGACAATCAGGGCAAAACACAACATGGTTAATAACAAGATGGATGGCGCCAGAGAGAACTGCATCCAGAATAACCAGAAGCCACCAAATACGCAGTCAATGTGCAGAGCGAGGCCTCTGATGGTAGATGTTTTCTTTATACTGGTTGCTTGCAATGCGGCGTGTAGAAGGTGAGGGTAGACCAGAGTGAAAGTGACCATTAACCAGGCGGACTGCTCATAATGACCATTGAATAAGCCGACAGTAATTGCAAATGCGCCCGCCAGATAAGCTATCACCCGGATGTAATAATCGGCATTGGAAAAAATGTTGTCTACTTTTGAAATGTGGTCTAGCCCGGAATTGTTATTATTATCTGTGGAATGCATTACATCTTCACCGTGTTGCATGGGCATATTAAAAACTATCTACTAAGCTATCGAGTTACTAAAATTTAATTTTTCCAGTCAAAACATCCTTTAACATTACCCAGTCCCCTATAAAACTATAGACGGGATACTGAAAGGTTGCTGGCCTGTTTTTTTCAAAAAAGAAGTGGCCAACCCAGGCAAAACCGTATCCGATAACGGGCAATGCGAACAACCAAATAAACGCTTTCGTGATCAAAGTGAAAAAGATCAACCCAAGAACCGAAAGACTGCCAATAACATGTAAGCGACGGCAAGTTTTGTTCTGGTGTTCACCCAAATAAAACGGGTAAAACTCAGCAAAGCTTTTAAACTCTTGACTCGACGTCACGTTCTGACCTTTTATCGTTATAATGTGTAGGCGGGTCATGAATTTCAGGCACAGAAACTGAGACGTGCTTCATATTCACAACCAAATGAATATACCTTTATGGTAACTCAGGTTCAATGATTTGACGTAATAAAATGTGGCCTTTGGTAATACTGTTTAACAGGCCTTAACAGTGTATTGAGTGAGTTGTTAATGGATGTAAGTGAATTGTTAAGAAATCGGGTTTCAATGCCAAAATTACAGGCGCCAGCACCTGATCAACGTACGATGGAAGATTGTTACCAGGCCGCTGTTCGTGCGCCGGATCATGGCCGGTTAAAGCCCTGGCGTTTTATGCAGATTACTGGCAATGGGTTAGACAGGCTAGGGCAGTTGTACCTTGACGCAGAAAACTTTGATGCCGTCAAAAATAACGGCGAAGAAGTTTCTGAAATAAGAAAAAACAAATTGCTTTCTATGCCACATCGGGCGCCGATGATTGTGGTGGTTATTGCCAAAGTGGAAGCACATCCTAAGGTGCCAAAAGAAGAACAGTTAATGGCAGCAGCGTGTGCTGCGTTTGGCTTGTCGGTATCTCTCTACGGCAAAGGGTATGGCTGTATGTGGCGAACCGGCGGGATGGCTTATCACCCCATGGTGAAAATGGGCTTGGGTTTGGCGGAAGGTGAAGAAATTGTAGGGTATATGTATATTGGGACGCCTGATTGCACGCCGAAAACGCCCAAATTACTGGAAATTGATGACTTCTTAACCAAATGGGAATAATTATTTAAATAGACTATTGATTTTATTTCGATAGTTCGTTAACTTAGCGCACCTCAAACGGCAGGACAGTCGTTCAGGTATATTGTATCTATGATTCATGCCTGAGAAAAAATGTCCAATTTGGTGAGGTGTCCGAGTGGCTGAAGGAGCACGCCTGGAAAGCGTGTATACGGCAACGTATCGAGGGTTCGAATCCCTCCCTCACCGCCATGAATTATATAAAAGCCTCGGCATGTGCCGGGGCTTTTTATTGTCCGAAAACTTTGCATGAGGGATGGTTGAGAAGCCTCGTGGTTTGAGCCGAGCGTAGCGAGACAACGTAGGAGTTTACGACGACGGCCCTGAAAGGGCGAAGTAATCCCTCCCTCACCGCCATGAATTCTAAAAACCGCGATAAGAAATTATTGCGGTTTTTTTGTGCTTACTGTTTCATTGTTTGTGATTATTCTGACAAATCCGCAGTCACAATGTTATCTGAAAAGCTTTGATACGCCGCTTCAAATTGTTTTGCCATCAAATCCGGAAATAGGTGGAATTCACCTGCCGCTAGGGCTTGAACAATCCCTTCAGAAACACTGGAGGCTGACTCACCTTCGTGAAACCCTGCCTGAGCTGCCATGTCTGTGGCGATAGGGCCAGGGTGAACGCTTAAAATACTCACGCCTTTTTTACCTAATGTTTCTCTCAAACCCTGAGTTAAAGAGTACGCCGCTGCTTTGGAGGCTGAGTAAGTGGATAATTCCGAGAAGTTTTTAATGGAGGCGACGGAGTTGAGCTGGACCAGTGCCCCTTGGTTTTTTTCAAGGGTGTCGGCAAAGGCGTTGGTGATTCGTAATAAACCAAACACGTTTACATCCAATTCTTTTGCCAATGCTGCTTCAGCATTTTCACTTAAAGGAGTGGAAGGCACCAATACGCCGGCATTGTTGACCAAAATTTCTACATCGGTTGCCACTTCAGCGAGTTTTTTAACGGAGCTTGCGTCTGAAACGTCTGTCTGAACAGTAACTACTTTGTCGCCATACGCTGCTTCAAGTGCTGATGTAGAAGATGTATCACGAACCGCCAAATAAACTTTTTTTGCGCCATGTTTAATGAAAGATTCAACGATGGATTTACCAATGCCACGATTTGCTCCAGTCACTAATGCAATTTTATTTTCAATTGAAATAGCCATCTTTTATTTTCCTTTTGTCTTAAATGAAGAATTTATATTTTGTACCGATCGGTAAGGTTTGAAATAAATTATACCGATCGGTACAATAAGTCAACGTTTTATCTTTAAGTTTTTTTGAGGTTGTTTATGGCTGGTGGTCGAAAGCGTGCATTTGATGAGGATGCTGCGTTACAGGCAGCAATGGAGGTCTTTTGGAGAAAAGGGTATGTGGGTGCTTCTTTGTCGGATCTCACTCAAAGCATGGGAATCAATAAGCCAAGCATGTACAGCGCCTTTGGCAACAAAGAAGAGCTGTTTTTAAAAGCCACCGAGTTTTATCTGGAGAACAAGGCAAAATCTCACCTTCCGCAGCTGTTTGAGGCAGGCTTGTCGTTTAAGCAGCGCCTAAAGAACTATCTGATGTCGATTGTTGCTGATCAATGTGAAGGGGATGATCCAAAAGGTTGTTATGTGGTGATGTGCCAATCAGAAGTTGCCAGCGGTGATTTACCGGATTCAGCAAGGCTGCTTCTGGAAGGCGCAGGTAAGTATTTACAAACATTATTAATGGGTGTTTTTAATGATGATCCAGAAGCAAAGCAGTTGGGGTTGCATGAAAATGCCGAGCTTAACGCTCTTTGCCTGGCCACCACTGTAAGTGGTACGGCAGGCATGGCACGGGCAAAAAAAACACTGGTTGAGTTGGAGTTTGTGGTAGATCACAGCCTGCGAGGCATAGGTTTATCTTAAGAATTAATTTAAAGCTCTGTATTTGTTGTATTTGTTGTATTAATTCTGTGGCGATCAGCCATCCGGTCAAGCGTGATTAAACGTCTCTGCTCTCTTGGGTTGAATAAGCCGCTTTGAATCGCTTGAATCTCTCGGGCCTTATCCTCTTCAGATAGGCCCTCGTTACTTATAATGTTCGATCTTTGATTGCGATAATCCTCAAATCGGGTGTTCCACTCGGCTTTTTTAGCATCAGCAGCCGCAAAGCGTTCAGCGGCTTCGTAACCGTAAATTTCTGATCGCATTTGAAAAATTTCTTGTTCACTGGCCCCGGATTGTCGAGCCGTTTGAATGGTTTGGTTTAGATTCTCTCGTGTTCGTTCTGCTTGTCTTGCCTGCTGTTCTTGAGGAGGAAGAAGTTGCTCCATGGCTATGGCTTGGGCATTTTTCTCTTCCTGCGTCAGCGCATTGTTCTTTTGAATTTCGATAAGGCTGGCGGTGTAACTGTCTTCTTTGTCTTCGTCTGCAAAAAACGCATCGTAAACTTCCGGGCTGAGGTTATTCATTCTGGCTTCGCGGCGGTATTGGAACATGGTTAAGTAATCGCTACTTTTTCCTGAAAGACTAACGTCTTCGGCCAGGTTTTTTTCCATTTCAGCTAATGTTTTTTTGTAATCAATGAATTGGTTTAAAACCGCAACGGCTTGATGGCTGGCGGGTTCATCGAGTTGTTGATGAAAGAATTCTTCGATGCGGGCCAGGATGGTTTCTAAAGGCTCTTCACCAATGGTGGATAAAAAGTATTCGATGACAGATTTGACAGAGGCAGTGACGATCAGGTGACCATTTTCGTCCACCTCAAAAGCGGCAGGTATCTGCGTACCCTGCAACGATTTCGGCAAAGGACCGAAAGAGGATTGGTAAGTATCGAAAGTGATGTTCGGCGCGATGAATCTCGGTTTTTCAATGTTGGATGTTGAGGGCTTTTCAGGCGTTGAAAGGGGGTCGTTGAGGACGGAGCCTGAGCTTTGGTCTGCAGTAAAAACGGTGGAGACAGCGGTGTGGCTTGGGTTGTGAATCAGCCATTGATACGCAGAGACAATGCCGCCAAGACCTACAATGCTTGCGATGAGGAGCGGTCGAAAATGGTTCATGTGTTTAACTCGTTTGTTGTTATTTTTATTTGTCGTATTTTGGGGTTGTAACTTTACAGGGACGTGATTGGCCTGTTTCAGAGCTTACTTTAAGTCGAAATGGCCGGGAACCGAATGATTATCCATCCGTTTGGTGATTGGGTTCTCATTTCATTGAACGAAGGTTGAAGATCATCAAAACGTACAAGTATTTCAGTGGTGGTTCTTACTATGTTTAATGGTGATAAGTTCGAAGATTATAAAAATAATAGGAAAAATCATGACTATCAAAAAATCACTGCTCGCTGCTGCAGGGTCGTTGGCGTTCGCTTTGACAACTCTGTCTGCCAGTACAACCGTTCAAGCTGAGGCGCATTCAGACTATGTGCCTTATCAATCTTCACCGTCCAAGCCATCCAATAATTGTCGATGGTATCAGGCATGGTGCAATACTAAGTATGGCATTAATTACACACAGTATTTAATCGAAAAAGCCCAGGTTGACTCGAAGAATTATGCAAACCGGTATAATACTAAATATCCGATTGTATTGGTTCATGGGGTGTCTGGGTTTGATAAGATGCTGGGTGTAGTGGAGTATTTTCAGGGCATTCCGTCAGCATTACGAAGTGGTAATGCTGTGGTTTATACTCCGAATTTAACGGCCTGGGACGATGCCTATAGCCGGGGTGAACAACTTCTGGATTACATTGAAAATACCGTAATTCCAGAGACAGGGGCAACACAAGTGCATTTGGTTGGCCACAGTTTGGGGTCTCCAACCTCACGTTATGTGGCAGGGGTGAACCCGGATATCGTGGCTTCGGTTACTTCTATTAACGGCATTAACTTTGGTTCTGGTTTTGCTGACTGGGGCATAGAAGAAATTGTCGGTACGCCATTGCAAGGCCCGGCAGAAGGGCTGTTAAACTTAATGGGTAATGTCATTGATGCTTTGGCGGGTAACCCGGAGTACAGCAACGATGCGCTGGAATCCATTAAGTTTATGTCCACCGAAGGTGCGTTAGCGTTTACCGAGCAGTTCCCGGATGGTGAGCCGACTTCCTATTGTGGCCAAGGCCCAAGTTATGTGAACGGCGTTCATTATTACTCTTGGGGCAGTACTGGGACTTTCACCAATTTATTGGATGTCAGTGATCCATTGTTGGCGCTGTTTGATCAACTGGGTTATTACAATGGCGAAAAAACCGATGGTGTTGTAGCGAAGTGTTCTCAGCACTGGGGTCAGAACATTCGTGATGATTATCGAATGAATCATCTGGATGCGACGAACATGATGTTTGGCTTGCACAATTTGTTCGAGACCAACCCGAAAACGCTCTATAAGAACCATGCTAGCCGATTCAGAGGCATGAGTCTTTAAGCTGGTTAGGTTAAAACGTTTTCAAAAAGCGTAAAGAATAATCCCGTACTTCTTGGAGTGCGGGATTTTTTTGTGTTTATCACGTATGTTTATTAACTAAAGCGGTTTTGCAGTTTGGGAATGATTTGTTTTTTGCGGCTAACGACGCCGGGCAAATAGAAAGACTGATCATCCAGGCGTTCGCCTAATAAAGCACTGCAAACTTCATCGCCAAGTGAACCGACGGAAAGTACCGTGCTGTTCATTTCGTTAATATCGCTGATCAGTACCAAACATTGGTCGTAGCTTTGATCCTGATGATAGTGGCGAAGGGCATCCAGTAGTTCGGCTTTTCGAGCCAATACTGCGTTTACGTTCGTGACTTCAATCTGGGAGATGCTGAAGCGCACTGTTTCCATTTCAAAGACTTTCTGATCCCGTAAAATTAACTTGCTGTCGGGAACTTGGGATACATCGGATTTGGCAGCGAACTGAGCTTGCGCCAAGTCATTGATGGATTCCACGCCTGATATTTCTGCCAAACGTTCGGCGGTGTTAATGTCTCGGTCGGTCGTTGTCGGGCTTCTGAAATTTACGGTGTCAGAAATGATGGCGCCCAGCATCAAGTAGGCCATTTTGGGAGGGATCATCACTTGGTGAAAATCATATACATGGGCCAGAATGGTCGCTGAGCAACCCACGGGCCAAATCCAGCATTCTAAAGGCTGATTGGTGGTGAGATCACCTAACTTATGATGGTCGATGATGCCGATAATATTGGCTTGTCTGATGTCGTCCGGGGCGAGCGCCATATCGGAATAATCCACAATATAAACATCTTCTCCGGCCACCGATAGCTTGGTTTCCGGCATAGGGATATTAGCTTGCTCTAATAAATACACGGCTTCGGGGTTGGGTTCGCCCAGAATAAACGCTTCTGCTTGTTTACCTTGTTCATTTAATAAATGAGCAATGGCGATGGCTGTACAGGTGCTGTCACAGTCCGGGACTTTATGTCCCATGACCGTAATGATTCGATCCGTCATCGTAATGTCCTTATTTGATAAATCCTGATTCATAAAGGCGATGCTTGCTGGAGATTCAATCCATCCATTTCCATGGCCTGATAAAGCAGCGACTGTACGTGAATGATACGCTTAAACTCTTCTTTATGACCATAACTGAAGTCGTAAATGCCATAAAAACTCTTCAATAGACCCTATTTTTAAATCGCAATGTGATGAAACTGAGTGAAAGTAACTGCGTTGGGTAAGTCATTGCCGACAGTCACGGCTGACTCTATGGCTTTATTGCTATAGTTAAAGGAAGTTGCATGCAGGAGAGAGGTGGCCAATGATAGTGATTGATGTAGAAGCAAGTGGTCTGGACCCTCAAAGTTACCCCATAGAAATTGCCTGGCAAGATTCCGAAAACGAAGCCAATTTTGATAGTTTTTTAATTGTTCCTCACCCTTCCTGGGTGCATTGGGATATGTACGCCGAGCAAAAAATTCATGGCATTACCCGCCGATTATTGGCTGATGAAGGCATACTTCCACAAGATGCGTGTGCGCGTTTGAATCGGGAACTAACCGGTAAAACCGTGTATTCCGATGCAGTTAACTTTGATCAGAGCTGGATTACAACCTTATTCCAAGTGATTGGAATGACCACCAGTTTTGAACTGAGTTCCATACAAGGCACTCTGCCTGAAGGTGGTGAGCTTCAGTATAAAAACCTGTTCGAAGCCAGTACGGTGAAACACCGGGCGTTGGATGATGTACGGCAAATCATTGGGTGGGTAAACAAAATTTGTGACACAGACGCAAAGAAGTCATCTTTCAAGGGGATGCACTGAAGGCAGCGGGTTACACTCCCCCTGATTGCCTTCAGTGTAATCACAAGGTTTACTGCTTGTCTTTGGGGTCCGAGTCTTCGGTTTGCATTTCAGCTTGTTTTTCTAAGAAGCCTGCTGCTTCTTCATCATGAGCAATTCTCTGGTCTGTAGGAATCGCTCGTGTTTGTTGGTTCAGCTGATGGATTTGAGAGGCGTTCCCCAAGTCTCGTTCACTGGTAATTGCAGCAATGGACTCGCGGTCTTTCAGGAAGCCAATCACATCCTGTTTGATTTCTGAAAGTTCTTGCTCGTCTTTGTGCATTTCCAGGATGTATCGAGGGAATTCCAGGTTTCTCATGCCTGTTGATGCAAATGTGGTGGAAACAATACGGGAAACAATGACCCAAGGGGTGATGCTGCTTCGTACCAGAATATTTTCAGAGCGTGTACTGTCATGGATACCTGTACCGGTTGAAATTTTCGACTCAGTGAAAGTGCCTTCACACTTGAAGTAGATCAACAGCGATTCGAACTGCATTTCTGCAAAAAATAAATGCGCGGTATTAGCCAATAACCCGGCGAAGGATTTCACCAATACACCGATCACAAACAGGTGCAGGGAAACCACTAAAACATCCAATAGAGCATGAATTTGTTCTTTGGAAAGGTGTTCCAGCGCGTCAGGCAGACCCGTACCTTGGTGATAGACATTAATCAACGAGAAGGCCAAAGATACCGATAACAGGGAAGCAATGACATAAAAAATGTTGCCGGATACTAACGCCAATAATCGTGATTTACCGAAAGTGGCCCCGAGGTCCAATGGTCGAACTTTAGGCTGAATTTCCTGAATCATTTCACCGTGAAATCCGCCCTTACTGTCGACTTGTTCGTTCAGTTTGGGGTCAAGTTCACGATACACTCGGTTCGGTACTTCCTTATAACGGCGGTTGGCCATTACCAGGTTATCCAAGTTGATGAAAATTTCATTGGGATGCACAGACTCCTGCCAGTTTTCTCTTAACTCAGAAACTTCTGATTTGTTTGAGATGGCATTCAGACGTTTATTAAGCATGAAAAGCAAAATGCTGCTGCAAACGGCTGCGACAGCCAGAATACAAATCAGATAAGCGCCAACGTAGAAGCTGGGAATGATTTCTAACCATTGAGAGATTTGCTCAGGGGACAGACCAAGGGTATTAATCAACCAAGACGCTGAAACACTGATCACCACAGGCAACAATAATGAGAACGTAATGATTTTCACTAAGGCGCCACCACCCAGTGACTGAATTTTCTTTTCAGCCTGGCGTGAAATGGCCTGACCGGCCGTTCGCCAAGTTAATAGCATATAAATCATTAATACGGCTGAGTAGAAAGGAAATATCAACTCTCCCACTTCGCCAGCGAATCCCGCCAACGAGATAAAAGCCACCAAGCCATAAGAGCACAATGCGACTAAAGTGCTGATCCAGGCGCCGAATAACTTCTGGGCCATATTACGAATGGGGTAGGGCATGAACAGTAATTTAGGCAATAGACTGTGTAGCAAACGTGCCAGAAAGCCCTGAGGCTCAACAAAGGTGGTGTTTTTGCGGCCGACCAGCATTTCTTCCAATTCTTTTGCGGTATAGGCAACATAAGGCTTTTCTTCATTAGCCGTTGAGCTTTCAGACTTGCTGTAATTCACCGCTAACGATGTGGGGTGGTTACGGCCAACAAAATACCTTAATGTGGCAAAGATGCCGGTGGATAAGGCTTTTACTCCGATGGCTAACACTGCGACACCAAAAATCATTAGAATCCAGCCGCTGCCTGCATCGTCTTTTACTTTGCTCGCAGCAAGTACGAGTAAAAAAATTCCAAGGCCTGTTTGAATCAGGCCACGAATTGCAGTGACATATCCTTCTGTTTTGAACGGATTTCTAAGCCCTAAATCAATCGATCCATAATCGAATGCCATACTTTCTCCTAAATATGAATAACCCAATAGTTGTCTGAAATGAAATACAACATGAACAATACCTCTTTATAATTCATTGATTTTAAGAAAGTAAAGTCCCAATAGCCTGTCTGATACTTTGTGACCTGCTATTTCAGCCTGCTCGTTAAAGCACCCGTCAATTTTTATCAAAGGTAAGCATTTTTAATAGTGCCATGAATGAAGTTGCGATTGGATGAACAGCTAATTCATCGGCAACATTCACAAAGGCGATTGATGGCTCTGTTGCGCTTTCCCGGAAATCCAGGCAGATAAACATATTGCCATTATCCACCGTGATTGGAACCAGTTTGATGAGTTTGTCATCGCTGGGCATTTCGCCTTCTAAAAAGTACTGCATCTCGCTAATGTCTGAGATAAAACCCGGTTCATCCGGAGAAAGTAACGTCTCCAGGTGTTGCTGCCAGAGGCGTCCTTGATGGTTAAATTCGATCAGGACACGTCTGAACTCATTCCCCATTGCACTCGGGTAAATAAAATCCCGACCCGCATCAAAGCCACCGCAAGCTCTGATAAAGTCGAGGTAATAAGTCGGGAAAACGATACCCAGTGTCTGTTCTACTGAATGAATCGCGTCCATATTAAGTTCATGATCCAATGGTCGCCAGTGAATATGTGCGATATCTGGCATATCTTTGAGAAGATCACAACCATTAGAAGTGATGCACAGCAGACCGTTCTGATTTGTTATTAACAATGAATATAATCCCAAGAGTGAAGTACTCGCCATTATGCAGGAACTAGGCGAGTCGGTGCTTTTTAGCTATTGCGCGGATTATATTGAAATTATCAGAAAATCACTATGAGGTTGAGGCTGCTCTTAGTTTACTCGCCAATAAACTTGGCCTCTCGCCGTTCAAGAAACGACATCACGCCTTCTTTCGCATCTTTGCTTGTCATCAGCTCTGCCATATCGTCCGACACATGAGCAAAGGCCAGTTCCTGAGAATGTTTTCTCGCCAGTTTGGACGAACGCAGCGATGCCTGAACGCCGAGAGGAGCTGCTTTGGCGACTTTCTCGGCCAGTTCCAAGGCCCGTAGGTGGAGTGATTCCTGCGGGACGATCTCCTGAATCATGCCCCAGTTCAATGCTTGTTCGGCGGTGAACTCGTCCCCCGTCAGTAAATAACGTTGCGCGTTGGACCAACCGATTTCCTTAGGTAAACGAATGGTGCCGCCCCGGCAAGCGTAAATCCCGCGTTTGACTTCCAATTGTGAAAAACGGGTATTGGCGGTGGCGATCCGAATGTCGGTGTTCAGCAGCAGTTCCAAACCGGAGGTGTAGCATAACCCTTGGGCGGCACAGATCAGGGGTTTGGTGAACCCCGCCCCCTCGACACTGAAGGGGTCGAGCTCGTCGTCTTCAAAGGTAAAATCGATGCCTTTGGCAAAAATGGGCGCCCATTTGTCCAGCTCTAAACCGCTGGAAAAGTTGTCGCCAGCGGCCTGCAGAATGCCCACTCGCAGATTGTGTTCGTGCTCTAAACGGTAAAAGGCTTTGGCCAACAGCTTGAAGCTCTCCGGGTCTAAGGCGTTGTACTTGTGTGGCCGGTTGAAGGTAATGACCAATACATGGCCTTTTACCTCGACCTTTACTTTGGGTTCCGTAGGGTTTGCTTGTTCGTTTTCATGTTCGTTGGTCATAACAATGCTTCCGTGATGTATTTAAAGGGTCGATGGCTTTGTAATCAAAGCGGTTAGAACCACGCTTCTTCCATGTCTGCACAGGTGCTGTTGAGTTCTGTTAACAGTGTAGATTGAGAATGAACTTCGCCCAGCTCCCATTCAATGAAATATTTACACGCCTGTAGCTTTCCTGTGAGGAAGTTTTTGTCGTCTTCGGATGCGCTTTCTTCGAATACTTCCTGGGCTTTATTGGCCATTTCCAGCCACAACCAGGCGACCACCATTTTGCCCATCATATCGAGGTACAAGGCACTGTTGGCCAAGGTTTCATCGACCTTTCCTGCTTGCAAAGATTGGCCCAGTTGCATGGTGGTTTTCGAGAATATATCCAACTTGTTACGATAGCTGTCCACCAAAGGTTTTAGGGCATCATGGGTTTGGCAGTTCTTTAACGTTTTATTCACGCGGGTTAACAGCAGTTGCAACCCTTTACCGCCTTTCATCCACAGTTTACGTCCTAATAAATCCAAAGATTGAATGCCGTGGGTGCCTTCGTGAATCGGGTTCAGGCGATTGTCGCGGTAGCATTGTTCCACCGGGTATTCACGAATGTAGCCCGAGCCGCCCAATACCTGAATCGCCAACTCGTTGGCCTTTAAACCGTAGGAGGAAGGGAAACTCTTAACAACCGGGGTCAGTAAATCCAACAATAGGGCGCTGTCTTCATTGTTGGCGGCTTCCTGTTCATCCACCAAACGGGAGGCAAATAAGCATAACGCCAATGAACCTTCCACATACGATTTTTGCGCCAGTAACATACGCTTCACATCGGCGTGTTCAATGATGTTGATGGGCTTGCTGTCATTCGATTTCGTCGAAGGGTGGCGGCCTTGAGGGCGGTTTTTGGCGTATTCCAGCGATTCCAGATAACCGCGATAGCCAATCATAGCGGCACCGAGGCCCACACCGATTCGGGCTTCGTTCATCATCTTGAACATGTAAGAAAGCCCTTTACCTTCTTCGCCAATCAAATAGCCTGTGCATTTACCTTGCTCACCAAAATTCAGTACCGTGGACGTGGTGCCACGGTAGCCCATCTTGTGTAATAAACCTGCGAGTTGAACGTCGTTTCTTTCGCCCAGTTCGCCGTTTTCGTTGATCAGGAACTTAGGCGCAATGAACAAACTGATGCCTTTGACGCCTTGAGGCGCACCTTCGGCACGGGCCAACACCAAGTGGACGATGTTCTCTGTGATGTCTTGATCCCCGCCGGAGATAAACATCTTCTGGCCTTTGAGTTTATAGGTGCCATCGCTTTGTTTGGTTGCTTTGGTGGCTAAGTCACCGAGGCTGGAACCTACGTCCGGTTCGGTTAAGGCCATGGTGCCTGCAAAGCGACCGTCCCACATGCCGGGTAAGAACCGGGATTTTTGCTCTTCGCTGCCAAAGGCATGAATCACATTGGCGGCGGCGCTGGTTAAAAACGTATAACCCGCCGTGCTTGGGTTGGCCGAAGCAAACAAACCGCTGTAAGCCGCGTGAACCAGTGCGGGTAACTGCATACCGCCGTCTTGATACTCTTGGCGGGCATTTAACAAACCCGCATCGGCGTAATGCTTGTAGGCTTCTTTGACTTCCGGAATGGTGGAGACCGTTTCGCCATTAAACTGAGGCTCGCGCTCATCCGCTTTGCGGTTGTGGGGCGCGAAGTAATCTTCCGCAATGCGGTGGGCGGTTTTGATCACCTCATCAAAGGTGGTTTGATCGTGCTCTTGATAGTGGGGTAATTCGGTCAGCTCATTGGCGTTAAACACCTGATACAGCAAGAAGTTAAGATCTTTCTGGTTTACTAACATGTGGCCATCCCAATGGTTTTGTTTTTATCTTGGTTCTCATGTTTATTGCATGATTTCTTTCAACATATGGTTTCTTTCAGTATGTGGTTTGCTTATTAAAAATAGGATTGTCATTATTGACTTTATAGTTGTGAAAAGTGTCAGTCGTTGAGTGATGATTGAGAAATGGCTGAACAATGGTTAAACAATGGCTGAGAACGTAAACAAGAAGGGCACCCCTTGAAACACATCGTCATCGCAGGCTTTCATGGGGCATTGGCCACCCCAATAACCGGAGTCATGGACATCTTGTCGCTCACGGGCGTCAGCTGGCAACGCATCATGGATGAACCGCCCGAACCCCGGTTTAAGGTGTGGCTGGCCAGTGCCGACGGCCTTGCCATTAAGTGCATTAATCATCTGGAAATCGGTGTTCAGATGAGCTTTGCGCAAGTGATGAACTCCGCCGAGTTGAAAGAAAACCTGTTCGCCATCTTCGTGCCCACCATTGGCAGCCCCATTGAAGTTACCTTGGCTCAAAACCCAGAGATGCTTGAATTCTTGCGGTGGGGGCATCAACACAACCGCGTGATAGCAGGCAACTGCACTGGCAATTTCTTTCTGGCCGAAGCCGGATTGTTAAATGCCAAAAGCGCCACTACCCATTGGGGCTATAAAACCTTATTTGAAGCCCGCTACCCTGAAGTACAACTCAAGGCCGACCAACTGATCACTGTGGATGACAACCTGTTTTGCGCAGGCGGGGGCTTGGCGTGGTTTGACCTAGCCATTTATATGATCGAGAAGGAGTTCGGTTACGATTGGGCGCTGCAAACCTCCAAAGCCTTTGTGATTGATTATCGGCGAGAAAGCCAGCTCAGTTACAGCCTGTCGCGTATGGCCCAAAACCACACCGACGCGCTGGTGGCCAAAATACAATGCTATTTTGAAGACCACTACCACCAAAATCAGGAACTGGAAGACGTAGCCGCCAAATTTAACATCAGTAAGCGCACCTTAATACGCCGATTCAAAGCCGCAATGAACATGACGCCGTACGCCTACCTGCAGCAAACCCGAATCGAAGTCTCCCAAAAGCTGCTGGCAGAAACCCAACTCACTCCAGAGCAAGTAGTGAACAACGTGGGTTATGAAGACATCAGCTCATTCAGGCGGTTGTTCAAACAAACCACAGGGCTGACGCTGGCGGAATATCGGCAGCGGTATGCGAGGAGGTTGTAGGGGGCTTTGACTAACTTTTATGATTTTAAGTGTGTGCTGGATTACTGAATTCCGAGTTTTGATTTCCCATATTTAACTGGTACATTCTGGATTACAGGTGGGAAAGTCTCCATACAAACAGTTTAGACAGGAAATATAGAGCCTTGAAGTTTATCAATGTACTAGGTAGTAAGAAGTTACAACGCTTATTTACGTTATTTATGGTGTTGACGATATCAGCTTGTACCAATTTCTCAACAAGCTCTACTTTTTTGAAGTCTAGTTCTGACGTTCAAAGACAATTTGATTCAGCAAGCAGAATGGCTTGCAGTTTTAGAAAAGGAACTAATGAAAGTTATTGTGGCTGTTTTGTTCAGGTGTTAAATGAAATTGTACCAGAAGAAGAAAAAAGGCTTGTCGTGAAAGGTGATCGTAATGGTAAATCTTTACTTGTAGATATCCTTTTAAAGAATTCTAAAAAGTTAGACGGTTGTGATAAACACTGGGAAAAAGACCTGACAATACCAGATATTGCTGTTACTGATGTAGCACAGGGTGTGCTTGATAAACATGCAGGCCTTATATTAAATCCAGAAAACGTTGATGATATTGGTAGTTTTAATAGGCCAATTGGTTACGAGTATAAAATTCAAGATCCATCATTAAAAACATTGAGCGCAACGAAATATAAAGTTGTGGATATAAAAGGGGATAAAACCCATCTTGTTTACATAAACTTACCCGAAAATAAGGTTTACGAAGGTTATATTTGGGGTCAAGGTAAGATGTTTTATCGGAAATTGAAAGGCGGAGTAGAGTCCTATAGTATCGCTTCTAGGTTTGAGGAATGTAAGTTCAAATTAGGGTTGTGTAAGTTTACTAATCTTCATGGTGAAGAGGCTGAAGTTTTTACTGAATATAGGGATGGACTTTGGTATTACAATTTACCAGGCTATTCGGTACAAGACAGAAAATTGAAAATTTTTATTTATGATAAAAGTGGGTTGCCTTTATATTATAGGTATTACATCTTAAATAAAGGTACTGGTTATGAGGAAATAAGAGTTGAAAGCTATACTGAAAGTTAGCGTTGCTACTGAATTTTATAATCTGTAAACGACCCTCAATCCGCCGGTACAAAGCTGCGATGAACTATATAGGTTATGGGGACATCTGCTCATTCCGGCGGTCGTAGAGTGGTGGGATTAGGCTTTTAAGCTCAACAATTGAGAGCCAACTTCTTTAAGATATTCTCTGCCAAAAGTGTTGTTCTCGAGATCATTAAAGAGAAAGTTAGGTAATTCTTTCTCAAATTCACTACTTAAGTTGGCTATTCCGAGACCAACGGCTGCAACAGTATCCACATCGCCTCCAAAGGCAACACTATTTATCAATACGTCTTTTAAACTGTTGCTTTGGTCTAGAACTGTCAGTAGTGCATTTACTGTTTCTTCACCACAGCATGCAACTTCGCCTTCCCACTTATTGTTCCATTTAAAGTTTGTATATTCACCTATGAAATCAAATAAGACGTTTTTTGAACCAATGTTGTATACGAAGAAATGGGCGGCCAGAGAGACTGCTTGAGAAGATTTAATACCTATTTCAGTATTATGAGTTAAGCTTGCTTGAATCTCAGACATAGCAAGTAGATCATCAATGTCTTTTATAATGCCTAGAGGCGCGGCTCTCATGGCTGCGCCATTTCGAGTGCTTTCAGGATTTATTTTTTCTAGAAATTCTCTCCCATCTTTGATTGATTTCAGGAAATAGTAGAAGCCTTTTGAGTATCCTTCTCTCGGATCTCTTTTAAAGCATTGTACAAATTTATTGGCAATATTTTGGCGATTCCAATCTGTTTTATCAATCAGTAGCTCTGAAATGGCTAGGGACATTTGTGTATCGTCGGTATAGTTACCGGCAGGGATGCCAAGCTCGTGGGATTGGTAAGAAGTAAGACTATTATGAGCTTTAATTTTTTCATACGGGCTGAATTCAAAGCCAGCCCCGTAGGCATCGCCAATTCCAATTTCTAATAACATGAAATAATCAATTTCCATCAAGCATCACTGAAGTGTGATTTTAAGTTTTATTTGTTCTGTTTTTAACTGAAATCTTTATATTTTTTTTGCATGGGGGCGTTTTTACACTATTAGTGCTCGTTTTTATTAAGTAAACCCGAATCGAAGTCTCCCATAAGCTGCTGGTAGAAACACAGCTCACCCCAGAGCAAGTGGTGAACAACGTGGGTTATGAAGACATCAGCTCATTCCGACGGTTGTTCAAGCAAACCACAGGGTTGACGCTGGCGGAATATCGGCAGCGATATGCGAGAAGGTTGTAATTAGAAGTTAAATTCGCGCTTTTATTCGAGATTTAGTCTTATATGATTGCTCTTTATATAAGTTGATTCCGAGTTTAGGAGGTAAATAACACGTGCAACAGACTCAAATCATGGAAGATAAAGTCAGATCAGCAGTCAAAGACTTTGCTTGTTCGATTAATTCGGAAAGTAAGATTGTGGCTGATATGTCGTCTCTGGTTGAAGCAACTTCTCAGTTACCTTTGTCTAATTTAGATTATTGGGAGCGGTTGATCAGAAATGAATTTTCCCGATGTACTGATAACTCTTGTCAATCGACGTGGAAGCTTTGGTCTAAGCCTCGGGAGCTACTTACTTGGTTGGACTTGACCAGTTGGGATGGCTATAAACGCGAGAAAACCTTAAGGGCGTTATCTGGTGCAGCGCCTAACGCTTTCTTCTTTTTGATTGCGATTCGTAGATTAAATGACTGGGTGCCCCAAGTCCGAGAGGCTGCTAGGGAGAAACTTCCGGAAATTGCTATAGCAACAGACCCCACTCATGTGGTTGAAGCGCTTTGTATTACTCTTTCAAATTGGAACTCTTGGGGAAGGATTGAAGAGGCGGACAAAAACGTTCTTTTACACATTATATCCAGAAATGAAATTGCTGAGGCACTAAAATCTAAGTTAATTACTGCAACCGCTGGGCCTATGACTTCTTTATTCTCTCAACTTGGCCGAACTTCAATTCTCGATAATTATATTGAAGAGATTTCAACCCGAGCTATTCAGCCTTCTCTTAGGGCTAAAGCTTTTCGCTGCTTATTTGAAGGACGAATAGTTTGGATTGAAGGCAGAAAATGGGAGTGGACAGACATTCGTTACAATGAGGGGCGATATAAAGCCGTTGTTTCTGAACGCAAGATAGATGTTAATCCTCTGTTTTTGAAACTATTGAAACAATCCTCTGAAGATCGTTCATCCATTGTAAGAAGGGTCTCAGCAGAATTTTTGATTCGAGAGCTTGGGAATATGGGGGACGAGTCTAAAACATATGCTCAAAAATTTGCGTCGGATGAATCGAACCCGGTGTCAGAACGAGGCAGATTTGCTTTAAGGAAACTGGAGTGTGACTTTACTTAGTCTCATTTATGAAACTTATGTTAGTGAACTTTAAATATTTATTTGTATTGTTTCTGTCCTGCATTTCTTTTTACTCAATTTCAGATGAAGTCAGTATTGAAAATGATCTAAATGAGTGTGTGAACATTGAGTCTTTGAATACTTGGACGCATAACAATCTTTGGTTACTTGATCTTGATTTAAAAGTCATTAGAGCACCGGATATTGCGGATGCAAATCAGCAATAACTGGTTATTCAGTGATGTTTGATAAACAGGTGCAAAGAAAGGACAGGTTTGCTTTGAAGAGGTCACGAAAGGTATCGCTGATTCTTTCATCCGATATTCAGTTAGGGTTTAAAGATGTCACTGATGTCAGAATTATTTTGGCTTGTGGTTCTTAGATCATTGAGTAAAAAACAATGGAACCGTTACTAACCAAACTGAATCGATCTTTGAAAAACAGACCAAACGCCAGAAAGGGTGTTTTTGTTGGTAGTTCGATTTTGATGGTTTTACTGAGCTGGCAACTATTTCTACGAGATATATTTGCGACCGAAGGCGCTACTTTTTACAGCCCTAACAAGGAATATATGTTGGTTGTTTATCATACTTTTACACCAACAATCTCAACTGCTCCGGGTGATGGAAGTTTTTCTCAAGGTTTTATAAGGGTATATCGGGGCGATAAAGAGCTTCATCAGATCAATGTATCCGATACTTCGAATATCATCGAACCTTATATTGCTTGGGCCGGAAGAATCGATAAGGGGATTAATGATGATTATGGGGTGTTCCTGGAGGAAAGGTTTTTAATTTTGCCTTCGTCACCAGGCGTTTTTGGTGGGAATGAAATAGGGCCTTAATCCTGACTTTAAGAATAGGTTAAGTTAAAAACCTAAGATTCTGACCCCTGTTCTCTGTAGATCACTGGTTGATCTGATCAAAACGGGCTTGAAACCGGGGTCAATGGAAAGAAGAGAGGACCACCATGTCAGGATGCAAAATAAATCAAAGAGTTACCAAACCGTAGGTTTATTTGAATAGAGAAGGTGCCAGGCCCATACCGTTTTATTTGGGCCTTTGGGTTGTTACTCTTGGCTCAATAAGTTCTGCAGTTCAGCCAATTGTTCATCCTCTGCTTTCAGATTCACATTATTAATTCCGAGTTTACCTACCGTTTTCATGAGCTCTGCAATGGTTTTTGCGGAAATAGTTTTATGAGGGTTAATATTGACGGAGGAGATTACTTGTTCACGGAGCACTTGTTTCAATGAATCGTAGAGCTCCGTCATCTCAACTTGTTGTGGCGTAGCTAGGGATATAGAAATCAAACCTTCACCTGAGATCTCAATACTCAACGTTTCTGCTTGTTTAAAATTGGATACTTTCTCAGCTTTGATTGAGTAAAATTCTTCATAATGACTGCATTCCCAGTCTTCTTTAATTAGTTTGCTGATCTTTTCAGCCACAGTCGGATACAGCTGTTTTCGCCATTGAACCTGATTGAGTTCTGTTATTACTTCTGAAAATTCAGAGGTTTTAATGACTTTTTCAATCCTGCTGTCCAGTTCATCATACAGGCCAGAATCTACTTCATTGATTCCAGCAGGCTGTTGTGAAAAGAATTCTTGCCAAGAGTTAAGGTTATGAACCTCACAAAATGCGGTTGCATCTTTTTGTAAGGACTCAAGTTTTGTCTCCCCAAAACAGCCTTGAAGAATTAACAGAACGGCTAGGGTGATGAAACAAATTAAAGGCTTCTTTTTCATAATCAAATTCGTGAATTATCATATTGATAAAGTGGTGTCGATAAACAATTGTTGGTAATAAATTTTTAAGTTCAGGCAAGAAAAATCCGAATGAGTCAGTTTTGAAATTTCGTCTACAGTATATCTATAAAGAATCTCAGCATTAGCGGCTCTTTTAGGATGCTCATGGGGATAAAGACCAATGTTATGAAGCTCGCTTAAAACCAGGCGAAACTCCTTTGTTTTAATGACTGACTCAACGCTTTTGCTCTGGTGCTCTACCATTTCAGGAAAGGTCATTGTTTTTCTCATCTCAAGCCATCGTTGTGGTTTGTATAAATCACAATATTGCTGAGATTCAGACAGATGAGTGGCTTGCTTAGATGGCGTTTCAATAGGGTTTGTATGTTCAGCTCCACAGCCAAGAATAAACGAGCAGAGCGTTGCAACTAAAATGGCGTGTAGATTCTTCATCATTGTTTGCTTACCTAGTTTACTTGGCTTTAGTTTGCGAAGTTTATATCACTGGTCGATTCGATCAAATACGGGTTTGAAACCAGTGTCGATGGATAGGTAAAACGCTTTAACTATTTGATAGCGTTCTTTGATCTTCGGGTACGTTGCCACAAGTTGAGACATGCCTTCTGGATTGGAAAATATGGTTTCTGCATACATGTTTAAATCATTTTCAGGGTCTTGGGTTGAGTAATGAGACAGATATCCCTCCTGAAATAATGTTTCATTAGTTATCGCCGTGTAATCCAGAGAACTCGGCTCAAAGCTTAACTGATATGGGATGCTAGAAGAGCTGCTGTTAATCCAATCGGTTTGCTTAAAAGGGTATTTTAAAATTAAAAGCGTACTCAGTTCATGATGAAGTGTGGCTTCAACGTATTCAGGATTGAGTGTCGAGATGAATATTTGTTGATTACCATAAGTCCCGGCAAAGCCAATGCTGTCAACAATTAACGTCTTGAATAGTGTGATATTTCCAAGAGTATTCTTAAGAATATTTGATGGGTATTTTTCTAAAGCATCAGGCAATATGCTAAGTGTTTTTGATATTTCTTCTTCTGTTGATTGTTGAAATTGAATAGATTGATATTGTTGAAACATCTCTACTGGCAGTTCTTGTTTTGACTGCATTTGTGTAATATCAATAAAGAACTTATCTCTGATTTGTTGCTTAGTTATATTGTTTTTTCCAAAAGAAACGTTGAGTAGCAAAGCAGCTACGACACTTACGATAATACCTATTTTAAGAAACTTCACTTTGCTACTTTCCATGTTACTTTTCTTCTGCAAATGCAGTTGATGCCGCCCCTGTACTAGCTACAGCAACAGGTAATCTTGCGTTATTTATCATTGCCCAACCACGAGCAAACATTCCGGCAGCTAGAGCAAAGCTCGGTGCATCATCTGCAACTCCGGCGCCTGCTGTAAGGACATCTTCAACTAGGGTTCCAATGATAACTGCTGCTCCTCCCAGAATCACTATACTACCTCCAGCAACCAGCCAAAGGTCTAGTTCATTTTCAGGGCTTGAGGATTGTACAGAAGTGGGAACGACAACGGGTTGACTCGCAGTCCTGCTTCGATCGCTTAACTTCTCAATTTCAATGTCAACTTGATAATCCAAAGCGGTAAATTGCATTCCATTATGCTTACCTTCTAATTTTGGAAAAGAGAATGTTGCTGTTGCTACGGGATTACCTAAAGGAGAAACCGAAAGTTTTGCAGAAGTACTAGGTGAATTAGGTAGGTTTGTCGCGCTAGAGGTCAATCCAGTAGAAAAAGAAATTCTCTTGGATTTAGGGTCAAAACTCGCGTCAAATGATTGAGTTAATTCACCATAGGCACTTTTGTATTTATTTTCTAACTTGGTTTGGACGCCACCATTTTTATTTATTTCAGCAGGAGAAATAGATTTCTCTGATTTGAGCGCTAATTTGCCTGCGAATCGCATCGTAACTTTAACGTTGCCTGATGTTTTGGTTAATTCTGGGCCACTTAAGTCAAAACTTAATGTTGGAGCTTGGCATGCAATACAGGCTTTCTTTTTACCTTTTGTTGGATCTATTTGGGGACGACTTCTTGCTGTCTTAGGGATGAGAAGGGTTTGTCCCACAAAAATTAAATCAGGGTTCTTGATAAAGTGAGATGGTTTATAAACCTGTCTTAGGTGTGGATTATTAAATTCTTTGTTGGTCAATTCAACAATGGCAGGCCATTTAAGCGGGTCACCTAACTTAGAAGAGGAAATGTCCCAAAGAGTATCTCCTGCTTTTACAATATATTTTGTTCCAAACATTTTAAATCCTTTTAAAACTCATAGCCTGTGTTCATGGCATTTAGGTTAGGTAACTGAGGGTAGCACTGATCAGCCAAATTGAAGTTGCGATGTTATCTTTTTAATGAGATAGAAAATGTGATTGAACTCAAACCTATCATTTTATAAACCTAAAAGGATGTTTCGCGTAGGATTTGTACTTAAAAAAACACCATTTAAGTACCAAGGCCGCATTGCGAATATGCTATAGTTTAAAGATCATTTCCCTCTGGCTTTTATGTGAATAAAGGGCTGACCCAAAGTGATAGGACTGTCTTTATTCGAGCATTTTCAAAAGCAATTCGTTTCTAGTCTCTTGGTATCTGTTGCGCTGATTTTCTGCTTTTGCTCCGCTTCAGGCGCGCAAACTTTGAAAGTCTCTATGATAGAAAAGACTCCTGATCAGCTGGTGGCAGCAGAGGTGTTACGTGAAATTTATCATCGGTTGGGTATTTCGTTAGAGTTTATTGTGTTTCCTGGTAAAAGGGCGTTGGTGGAGTCGAGTAAAGGCAATGTAGATGCTGAATTGCAGAGGATTTTTGAGATAGGAGAAAGCTATCCTACTCTCATTCGAGTACCTACGCCTTTTATGACTTGGGGTGTCTCTGTTTTTTCTAATAAACATGATTTTAAAGTTGATGGTTGGTCCTCAATGAGAGGGTTCACCGTTGTGATGATCAGGGGAATGAAGTACGCGGAAATTGGTTTGGAAAATGCCGGGGCAAAAGAAATTATCGTTTTGAATGACATAAAATCAATGCTGAATCTTATAAATAGTCATCGTGCAGATTTGGCAATTTCTTCACACTTCAATGTGACTTATCACTTAAAGAAAATGAATATTGATTCGATTCACCCTCTCAAGCCCCAACTGAAGCGCTATGAGCTGTTTCATTATCTTCATGAGAAGAATAAACATCTGGTCTCTCAACTGGATGGGGTGATCAGGACAATGATAAAAAGTGGTGAGTTAGAAAGGCTTCAAGAAAAGCATAAAGAAGGCGTATTGAACTTCTAACAATTGAGAACAAGCCAGCAATTCTAACCCGTCGTGGCAACGCCTTTCCTCTCTCTGATCCTATTAACCCTAGTTTGGCGTATGAATTTCTCAAAACCATTTTTATTTAAAAAACGTAGGAATTTAGCTGAAGAGCTCATAGAGTGGTGGTTTCACCTTTTCTTTTGGTGTTGTGTGAAGGGTGTGTATTGAGCTGATTTAATTTCAGATTGAACAAGGAGGTTAATGGTATGGCAAAGCAGTTTTCGGAATTATCCGGTAAACACATTGAGTTTATCGGGAATCAAAAAATCTTTTTCGTGGCTACCGCAGCGGAAACTGGCAGGGTGAATTTATCACCCAAAGGTGGGGATTCATTACGGGTGATCAGCCCCACCGAAATTGCCTGGTTGAACCTGACCGGAAGCGGTAATGAGTCGGCTTCTCATGTGCTTCAAAATTCCAGGATGACGTTGATGTTTTGCGCTTTTGAAGGGAAACCTTTGATTCTCCGGGCATATGGCAACGCCAGAGTTTTGCATCAGGGTGATGATGAGTGGGAGAGCTATTGTTCTCAATTTCCATACAGCGTTGCCTCAAGGCAAATTTTTGTTCTGGACGTTAATTTGGTCCAGTCTTCGTGCGGTATGTCTGTCCCGTATTTTAGCTTTGATAGTGAACGTGATGACTTGGAAAAGTGGTCGGAAAAGCAGGGCAAAGAAGGCATCGAAAAATACTGGGTTCGAAAGAATCAAAAGAGTATCGATGGGTTTGAAACGGAAATTATCGAGCGCTCCGGCATCTCGGTGGCTGAACGTGTTAATGAGGAACAATAATGAAGTTTATCAAGTGTCCTGCGTGCTGTGAGAAAATAGATTCAGAGTCCATCCGAAATGGACCAATACATCGAAACCCGTTTAAGCGCAGAGTGATTCAGTGCGATAACTGCGGAGTGCCTTTAAAAGCAACGAGATTGGCATTTTTGATGGCTTGGGTGTTGGTGCTGTCTTTGCCGTTTGCGGTTGTTCATTTGGATGTCATTGCTTTTTCCTTGGTCGCTGGAAGTGGGTTGGTGTTATATCTTTTGATGTCCAAGGGCTATAGTTACGAATTAATGAACAATGCTCAAAGTGATTCAGTTGAGAATGAGAGTTAGCTTGTGACGCTTGACTGATTAATTAGGTGTATAGGGAGTGGATTAGAGTCGAATGAGGTTAATGTATATGGATTCTTTCACTAATCAGCAGTTGCAGTTAATCATTACACAGCTTGATCAGGCGATTCAAAATCACGACTGCTGGTATAAGAACCTGTTGCGTGTTTTGGTGGCTCACCTATCGCCTGAAGAGACCGACTTAATGCCTGATGCACATCGTCGGTGTTTGTTCGGCCAATGGTATGACAGTTCGCAGGCGGAATTCATTAAAGAGCATCCTGCGTTTATTTCATTGGGCACGTCTCATGAGAAAATGCACCACAGTGCCCGGGTTTTATTGCAACGAATCACAGAAAACACTCCGATTGCTGTTAGCGATTGGGATCAGTTCTCTAACCATCTGGAGAGCATGAGGTTTGCATTTCAAACATTAAGGCATGAATTTGCGGACGCGGTGCAAAACCGAGATCCGCTGACGGAAGCTCAGACAAGAACGAACTTGCTGACCAATTTGAGCCAGCAACAGGCGTTGGTTGAGAGAGGTCGTCAGTCTTGTGCGTTGGTGATGCTGGATCTGGATCACTTCAAACATATTAATGATGAATACGGTCACGCCGCTGGGGATGAAGTGCTTGTTTCCACGGTGCAATGTATCAAGTCGGCACTTCGGCCTTACGATCAAATTTACCGGTATGGGGGTGAAGAGTTCATTATTTGTATGCCCGATACAACGGTCGAGCAGGCTCGCCAGGCTGCGGAACGGATGCGCTCTGCCGTTGAAGCGCAATGTTTTCAGTTTGCTGGTTCGGATGCGGGGCTGAATGTCACTGCATCTTTTGGTGTGTCTGCTCTAAGTTCGTCGTTCTCTGTTGAAGAGACAATGGATCGTGCTGATCAGGCAATGTATAAAGCCAAGTCAGCTGGTCGAAACCGAGTGGTGGTTGATGACTAGGAACTTGGTTTTACCTTTCAGGCTCCCCAATCTTAGTGAATAAATTTTTCGGTTCTCACTATTTCTATGGCAAATAAAAACAGCGTTTACGTTCAATACGCTGTTAGCACAATTGGATATGATTTTTCTGTGCTTGCGTAAAGCGCACTAGCAAACTCAGGTTGCTACATAAAACGCATTCATTAGGAAATAGTTTGATGAACATTGTTAATTTTTTGTCGATAAAGCCTTATCTAATCAGGACGTAAATACTTTTCTGAAAAACCGTACTTTTTAAGAATATAACAATAAAAAAGGTATTTTCATGAATCGTTTAATTCGTTCTTCTAGGTTTAATGTGTTATCCGTATTGACCGTTAGTGGCATGGGGATTTTGAGCTATTCGGTCATAAACGATAGTAATGAGATTTCAGTTTCACAGTCGTTTTATCCAGAAACAATCACCGAAAACTCGATGGCGTTAAAAGCTTCGACTGTAAAGCAGGAGAACCTTCAGCTGTTACCGGGCGTGGAAAAGACGGAAGAAGGTTTTAATTTTGATGACTCAATGAAGCTCAAATTAAGAAAAGTCAGTGCAGCTTATGAAGAGCAGGCCAAGTATCCGAGTTTTTCTATACCCATTAACCCTGAAGAATTAAAGAGTAAGTATTTACCAGATATTTCGGTTGCCAATGATTTACCTGCAAACCTTAGAGATCCGGAAAGTCCGACACTTTCCATAGAAACCAATAAGCTCCGTTACTTTTATGGGGATCGTCTGACCGCTACTGTTCAAATTTCCGGGTTATCCGACAATGAAAACAGTGCGGTATCAGCTCGTCTTGTAAGCGAGGGTGACGTTTTGGCTCGCGCTACCGTATACAGAGCGGAGGAAGGGGCTCATATTTACGAGTTGGATTTCAGCGAGTTACGTTTTGACGACGTGGACTGGAAGCAAGAGTTTACGGTGGATACGGAGTTTCAGTTTCTGGGGCAAAGTTACCAGCGTGGTAAAAGTATTGAGTATTTGGCAACCATCGCCCGTGTTGAGGACGTTTCGCCGTCTGAAGTGCAAGAAGACTATTTGTTCATACCGGTGCATATTTCTACAGAAAAACCTGGCTACCATCGTTTGCGTGCAAACTTATATGAGTCTGACAGCGGCAACCCGCTGCTACACTTGCGTGCTGAGGAAACTATTAACGGCAGTAGTGGAACCCTGACCCTTAAAGCGCACGTTACCGCACTCATAGAAGCCGGCTCTGAAGGCCCTTATCAATTGAGAGACATATCGCTTAAGAGGTTGCCTTCGAAGCCTGACTACATCACCGAATTTGGACGAGTTGATCAATCCGCATTTGGCGTGGATGGATACAGTTTTTCCGAATACCAAGATAAACCTTACGTGAATGAAAAGGCAAAACGTATCGCAAGCGAGTTGCGACGTCTTGGTTCTTAATCAGTTTTTAAGTAGTTCTTAATTAGTTCTGGAGCACATCTGGATAAATGACTTTCTGCTTTGGCTAACTAGCAACTCACGCCAGATGAGAGTGATTATTCAGAGACGCCCTGATTCTAAATGATAAAAATAAAATATAAGAAACAGGAGAATACTATGAAATTTTGGAAGTTACTTGCATTATCGGCTGCTATAACCGGAGCAACGACTGCGTCGGCTAATCAATTGGCTGATAAGAACATTATTCTGGTTCAGGGGTTTCAGTTACAGCACGTGTTTATGTCGCGTACGCACGACGATGGTAAACGCTTTGGTTATAACTATTGGAACCGGTTTGATCTTTACAATGATGGTAATGGCGCTGTCAGTGTCGGCAATCCTACTGGCATCACATTGATGGATCAAAATATTCCGATGCTGAAAGATGCGAACGGCGATACCTTCAATATATATGACACGTCCAAACAAGCCGTTTATGCCTCCGACAGTCATGCCAAAATATTGCACTTTGACTCTACTTATCGGTTAGAGGAGCCAAATGGTGAGGGTATTGGTGCTACCATCGCTCAGCAGCTTGATGATTTATTTGATGATGATCCAACCTTTTGTATTCGTACCAATGGTTGTCTCGTGATTACTCATTCAACGGGTGATCTAATTATGCAGTACGTCGAAGAAAACAAGAACTCGCTGCTAGATTCCGCAACCCGAGATGCCTTTGATGTGACGGCTTATGTGGATCTTGCCGGTGCCAGAGGAGGCACTGAAGGCGCAACCCTGTTATATCATTTGGCTAATTTTCTGGATGACTTGGCATCGAACACTGTGCTGTCTTCCGAAAAACAAGATGAAGTGGATGATGCCAATGAGTGGATCAACTTCTTCCTTGGTACTGAGGATGTGGAGTACTTCGCACCAGGTAAACACTTCCAGTCGGGTGTTCTGTATAATTTGCAACCGGATCAAGCGAGAAGTACCGGGCTATCAAACCCGGATGGTATTCCTCATTTACGTGTTGCTTCGGCGGGTGATGAACCTTACGGATTTGTAACTCATTTGTTGATCAAAGGGCAGGATGACAGTGTGGTTCCTTTGCACAGCTCTTGTGGATCGTCTGAGCCGAAGAGCTATGACTCTTGCGTATCGAACCGAAAGCTGGATGGTGAAACTACTTGGCTTGCAAATGCGCCTTCGTCTTTATATGACCATCACTATCCGTTCATTCAAAGTGAAAGCCTTCGTCATAATGGTCACCAGTGGGATGACTCCGGTAACTACATGACACCGCTGATGGATAACGGTAATTTTGTAGATGATCTGGACATTGATTTTGAAACGGTTATCTACAGGGATCTGCTGTTGGATAAGCACATTCTAATTGAAAATTCGTCCAATAAAACCATGGCCCAAGTGCTGGATGCGTCGTTGGACTAATTCTTCAAGCACTGAACCCCGATGTTAAACGCGTCGGGGTTGAGGAACCTCAGATTAAGTCTCGACTGCTTAGTGAAACACGGCCAGAAAGAATGGCCTGAAAGGGAAGTGCTGTTGTTGAGGGGCCTTACCTCTGTCTGTGATTGTTTCTGTATCAAAAAACAGCGTTTACGTTCAATACGCTGTCAGCACAATTGGATATGATTTTTATGTGCGTGTTTAAAACACACGAACAGGCGTTGGCTGTCACATAAAACACATTCACAAGGAATTAGTTAGATGAACATTGTCACTAAGTTGGTCATTCCCTTACTTGTTTTAGTTAATTATCACTCGTTTACGCTGGCATCCGTTCCTGAACGTGTTGAGGTGACAACGTCTAATTCAGTTGGCGTTGCACCACTTGGGGTGCATTTTGATGTTTCTGCCATCGTATTGAATGGAGAGACTTTGAACCCGATTCGAGACGTTTCTTACCGCTGGAGTTTTGATGATGATAGTGGTGATCGTTGGTCGACCAATCAGAAATCAAAAAATACGGCACAAGGTTTTATCGCGGCTCATTTGTATGAAACGCCTGGCACCTACGAAGCAACGGTTCAGATATCGAGCCTTGACGGGTACTTTGAGCCCGTAGAGCGCAAGACCACGATAACAGTGCTTGACCCGGAGTTGGTATATGGCGGAGAGAATACCGTTTGTTTTTCAATGGAGGGTAATTTTGAGGGATGTCCGCTGGGTGCGGAGCAGGTAACACTGACAACGGACAAAGATGCGATTATAAACCTGCGAGAAGAAGGTTATTTCTCCGGTGAAAGCACCAAGCATTACCGTGTTTGGAATACATACAAAGAGTATGTACTGGGGTATGAACACTCCAATTCTTTTGAAAAGGTTGAGTATAAAGAATCCTGGAATTGTCAGAACGAAGCCTTGGAATACAGTGAGCAACTTATATCGGCCAAGCAAATCGAGGGCTATGCTCAAGGCGCTAAACGTTTATTGTTCGCACGCAATGAAACATTTCTTTTGTATGATTCTTTAGCTTTAAACCGCGCGAATGGTTCTTCTTTGGGCGCTTATAAAGCCTGTGAGTTATCTGAATACGGTTTATGTTCAAATGCGCCCGAGCTTTCATTTATCGCTAAGTCATCGCAGACAGATATGTTGATCATAGATGACCAGTCAGACTCGTCGTCTGAGAACACGGATTTACGTGTATCGGATTTGTCCTTCAGTCGTATCTGTGGCTTTAAAAACCGTGCGATTAATCTTTACGATAACGTATCGCAGGTGGTGTTTAATCGTTTGAACATCACACAACTGGACTCAGCCATTGTCGGAAGAACTTATGGGCAGGTGAAACCACACGATGTGATTGGCATGTTTAACTCCAAACTGTGGAAACTTGGGCCTGTGTCAGATACTCAGTTTAACCCTGAGAAGTGCCAAATCCGCAGTTTACCGCTTTGGCACACTGGCGATGGAAAAACCGCGATTGATTCAAAACTCTGGAAGAAAGAGTGGGAGCAGTACAGGAGCGATGTGGCCGCCTTAAAGTCTGACCCGGATTGCCTTGGTGGCGGAACCAATATTGCCTATTTACCTGCACATCGTCATATGTTCCTGGGTAACCATATGTTCGACGCAGTGACTAAACAGGCCGAGCATATTCTGCGGGTGCCATTGGCCCATAAATCGATTTTTTCTGATAATGTTTTTGATCATCCTTCACCCAATAAACATGCCTTAAAGCTTCACAATATGGGTGATTGCGTTCTTATCAATGACTGCCACCTTAATCCTGTTCAATCCGCAGAAAACTACCCAACAAGCTGGGTGTTAATTCGTGATAATTTATTTAAAGCCGACACTGACATTGTTGTGAATATTGGGCCGGGTACCAGCAAAAAGGGTGAGCGCGTTAATAATATTTTGTTTGAGTCCAATCGCGTCGAAGCCAGCTCAAGTGCCAATCAGGTTGCATTGAATGTATCGGCTTTTGACAGTGTTGTTCGCAATAATGTGTTTCTTCAGCCTTTCGAGGAAGATGAGGTAAATGGTCGCACAGACTGGGCGGCTGTTGTGATGGGGCAGGCCAGAAATGAGCCAGATCATGCGAAAGGAAATCAGGTCGTTGGAAATACGGTTGATGTCAATGGTTCTTCGAGTTTGGTTCGGCTGTACACTCAAACGGATGATGCGCGCATTACGGACAATCAGGTTTGTGCGCCAGAAGAGCCTAGGTTTGTTGACCTGCGTGATCCGTCCGTTTCGTATCATGCAGAAAACAATCTGTGGAGTTGCGTGCAGCCTTTAGTGCACCTTGCCTTCGAAGATGAGGAGAATCTGTCGTCAGACTCTGAAAATTACACATCTGGTTCTGTGCATGGGGGCGTTGAATCCGTTAGCGGTGCTGTCGGAAAGGGTGTGGCGTTTAACGGAGTAGGGCAAGAAATTATTCTGACTGACCCTATGAACACGGTTGAATCCACAGGGGCGTTTACCATTATGACATGGCTAAACGTGTCGGACTTTTTGACGCAGGGTGAGGCATTTGGTCGGCCAAGACTGAATCGGCAAGGTGATGTTTCGCTCGGTTTTGATGCCGAAGGCGATGCCATGATTTACTTAAATTCGTTGCATGTTGTTCCTGGGATTCGACTGGTGGAAAATGAGTGGAATCAATTAGCCATTACGTTCAGTCGTGAACATAAGCTAGTGCAGGTGTTTTTGAATGGTAGCCTCGTCCATTCGCAAGTATTTTCGGAAAATACCGACCTTAATTTTGATACGGGTCAGGAGTTCAGGTTAGGCGTTGGGCAATGGCGCTCGGGCTCGAAACACTTCTCAGGCAAGTTGGATGAGTTTAGAATCTTCGATCAAGCGCTTTCGCCAGAGCTGATAAATCTTCAGTATCGGGCTGAGCAGTTATTTTTCTGAGGCTGCTTTCCTACATGTTTGGATTAATAGAGCAATATGCGCTGAATGAGTAGTGATATCATGACAAAAAGTTGCAACACAGAAGAATCCAGCCGGGCACTGCTTTATATCTACGATGGACTTGTGGTTCTTTTGCGTCGTGCTTTTTATGCCGAGAAGCACAGCCATCACTCCATTCAGATTGTGATCAGCCTAGAAAACCCGTTTCAGATTGAATGTAATGATCAGACTCTTGAATGTTCTGCGGTAGTGATTCCGCCGGATCGTCCTCATCAGGTTCGGGAATCTTTTGGCTGGCACGTTACTATTTTGATTGAGCCTGAGTCATTACATGGACGACGGCTAACCAGTGAGTTGTCACTGACGACGTCTGCCCATGTGTTGTCTATGGATAAACTGGAAAACTTACTGGATGGCTACCGCTCGCAAGCGTACATCGATGATGTTGATAATGAAGGTCATTGGGATTTTATTTATCAGCATACCATCAAGTTGTTGGGTATTTTGTCGAAACCGATAGTGCTCACGCCTTTGGATGCCCGAGTAAAACAAGTAATGACAATCATTGAAGCTGAACCGGACAGTAATAACGTCAGACACCTGGAATTCCCTGATATACCTTTATCGAAGAGTCGCTTGGCGCACCTGTTTGTGGAACAGACAGGCATTCCGCTTTCTAAATACGTACTTTGGGTTCGAATTAAACGCGCAGCGGAACAAATACTGGCTGGAGCCAGCTTTACGGAAACTGCGCATCAAGCGGGTTTTTCGGATCTTCCCCACCTCAGTCGAACGTTCAAGCGCATGTTTGGTCTCACTATGTCTAATCTTTTCCAAGACAATGAAAGAGTTCATTTGGTGACTTCAAATCAGCGGTTATCTGGACTTTTGCAGACCAAAAAATAGCGTTTGCATTCAATTCGTGAATCTCCCCTTAGGATATGATTTTTTCTGATCGCCATATTAAGCGCGTCGTGGTCACTTTGTACCAGCTTAGTGTATTTGGTTAATGGATATGACCCAAACAATCGATTAGGAATTAAGGAAAAAATCATGAAGTTAAAGAGTTACATTCTGCCTGTGCTGGTCAGTATGAGCAGCGTTCTTTCTCATGCTGACAGTCTATGGATGACCGATGGCTCACCCGTTGACTTTGCAGACACCATTAAAATTGAAGAAGCGAAAACACCGGAAAGCTTATTGGGTGGTCATGTCTATGAAGGCGCTGTTGACCCCTTGGTGGTATTCGGGACCTATCAGTTGCCGGTTGATGAATCAGCCTATGTCAGTGTGGAAGCTGAATGGGTGCTGATATTGCCAGACACATCCGGCGAGATAGACCTAGATACACCTGTGAAATTACAAGGCATGATTGATGGTAAATACTTTGCGGAATTTCTGGAGAATCAAACTCATTGGTTGCCGGCTTCCATCGGTAACAACTTAATAGCGTCTGGACCGGGCATAGAAACTACTCTTCGGGCTATTTTAGCCGGAGACGTGAATGCGACTATTGAACTCTCGTATGAAGATAAATGGGGACTGCAGCAGACGTTTACTTCCAACAGCTTATCTCTCGCTGAACTGCCGTTGTTGGCGTTAGTGAATGGTGTGCTTCATCGAGATGGCAGCGTTCAATATGTTAACTTGGGCGCGATAGAGTCATCCAGTGCGTTTGTAAATGCAGAGTCTATCAGAACCGTCGCTATTCTCAGAAGTGTCTTGGAATTACCCACCAGTGGTTTGCCTCTGTCGCTTGAATCATTGACGCAATTGACGCTGAAAAACATCAGTAAGGTGATTGTCAACCATCGAAAATACATGGCAACGTATGCAGAGATGAAAGTGACGGATGCCAGTGGCAATGAAATCGGCTCCGGTTATCTTATCTTGCAGTGAGTTAATTTTGCAGTGAGTTTTGCCGTTGACAGATCAACGTTTTGACCGCGATTTGCGGTCAAAACGAGTTTGAGTAATTGGAAGGGGTGATCTCAATAGTTGTTATTGGTCTCAATAGTTCTTGCTGATTTCTGATTCGATCAGGTCTTTTAAGGTTTGATAACCAAACTTGGTCAGAGGCTGCCCGTTAACAAAGAACCCAGGCGTTTTTGTTACTTTAAGGCCCATGGTATCGGCAATGTCTTGTTGAACCCGCTGTACTATTTCTGGCTTCTTCATGTCTTCACGGAGCTTGTCTAAATCCAAACCGAGCGGAGCCAGGTATTTCCAGATTTTCTCAGGCTGCGCTCTGTGATGTTCAGTCCAGTTGGCTTGTTCCTTCAACATGACTTCTAGGGTTTGCCAATACTTTCCTTGTTCTTTAGCGGCTTCAAGAATCAACACCATGACATCCGAACCCTGGTGGAAAGGCGCGTGTCTTACTACCAGATTAACTTTGCCGGGTTTGGACTTTAAAATATTTTTTACGAATGGATAGAACTGTCTACAGGTTTCACAGGCAGGGTCCAGAAATTCAACAATCGTTACTTTTGCGTCCTTACTTCCCTTCATGGGAGAGTAGGGGCGAACTAACTCAGAGGCGCTTTCTCTGGCCGCTTGGTTTTGGCTGCTTTCTTGTGCACTTTTATACATCAGCGTTGCTGCCACCAACACAAGCAGGGCTATTACACTTGCGATTATTGCTTTTTTGTTCATTTAAATATCCTGGTCTTTAACCTTAAATCATTAGATTCAACTATTGCTGAGACACTATACCAGCAAGACTGGAAGTCGTCTGGATTTGAAGCTTTACGATTTAGGTTTTTTGATGTGGGTCATCTTGGAGACTTAATATTCATCCAGCAACTTTTTATATTTCCCGGATTTGATAAGTTGTATGAGTCCACGGTTAAAGTCGCGAAGGATGGTTAAGCCATTTTCAGATTGTTTTGAAATGGCAAGGTGCCGTTCATTATTGGCGAGAAAGGGTTCAATGGCTTGTATTTCATTGTCAATGTTAGGGTATTGAAGACTCAATTGTTGAATCTGATACAGCGCGGGAATATCTTCTGCAACCAGAAGGTCCAACCGGTCGGCATAAAGCATGGTTAACCCTTGTTTTATATCCCGTACTTGGTGCTTGTTTAAGCTGGTATCACTGTCAAACGCAGGCGATGCAGCTGCGCCCCTGATGATGCCGATTCGATAGTCTTTCAAATCTTGCATCAACAGGGAGGGTATTTCTCGGTCAGTGCGTTTAAAAAAAACGGTATTTACTTCTCCATAAGGTGCAGAAAACCGCGCCCACTGAGTTCGGTCTTTTGTATAAAAGGCATCGGCCAGGGCATCGCATTCACCATCTTTAACACTTCTGACGGCCCGAGCCCAAGGCATAATTGTTAATTCGGTGTCGTAGCCTTGAGAGCTCATAACTTCTTGGATGATCCGCCAGGATTGCCCTGAACCAGGTAGGGTTTTATCTGTGAAGGGGGTCCAGGTATCAGTGCAAACTGTAAGTTTTGGTTTCGTGGGTGCAGGGGAGTCTGCAAATGAGAAAGGAGTAATGCAGGCTAAGAAGAGAAGGAAAAGAAGGTTCCACATACGTTTGCGTTTCTTTACTTAAGGTGTCGAATAAATACCTAGCAGGCTATTAACAGGCATCACCTGTGCGCTAACAGTTGATTAGCTTGGTTGGTTACTCATTAAACCTAGTCTAGAAATGAAGATACGTACAACGACTCTCAGGCTTCAGTGGTTTTACATCGAGCGTTGAGGGAGGGCTGTCGGGCTTTTTGAATGTAAATTTTATATGCAAAGGGTCTTGCTCATTCGTTGTTGGGACTTTAAAAAGCCAGCGCGGAGCCGGCTTTTAGATAGTAAAAGTCATTATTTTAAAATGAGCTTTTCGGGTGCTTGATCCCAACGCCAGCAAGACGATTGAGGATCAATGTGCACTCCGCCGAGCCATCTTTCAGGTGGGTTCATGGTTAACCAGTCACTCTCTTTAGCGAGTAACGCCAGGCCTGTATTTGTAATTTCTACTTGTCTGTGTGGCCATTCAGTTTTAGGTTGGTCTGTTGATATTCGTACAGCCGGGTTGGATGACTTGGCCAAGGATTCAAGAATATACCAAAACATGATGTCGCCCAGCCAAGGCAAGGGTTCCCGTTCTCTCGTCAATAAACCAAACAGTTTTCCGGCAGTTCGGCTTTCTTCCTTCAGCATTTCCAGAATTATTTGTTCTGTAAGACTTAAACCGTTCGCTGTAGAAGGCAGTTCTTGTAAGTGGCGTTGTATTGCATTGGCCAGGTTGGGCAATACGCTGGTGTCTTCTAGGCGTATGTTTGCTAACGCAGTGGGGTTCGGAGATTGAAAGGCATTCCAGGTGCGTTGCCCCAAATTTAACTGTTGTTGAGAAACGGGTTTTCGATCATTCCAGAGTAACCAGATCGCCTCAGGGGGTAACTGGCCAAGACCAATGAAACGTTCTGATCCCGGAAAGTGGTTGATGGAGACTATTTCGAATACGTTCGGACGTTGATTTTCTGCGAAGTGGGCCAGAATTCTGGCTAAAATCAGTTGATCGTAAGTGTCATGCTCAAACCAGAGAACCACTCTTTCATAGGTTTGGGCGGCGGTTTCTAAACGATTTTCTTCGGACGTTAAGTCTTCAAGTATCTGATTTCTGGATTGTTGGATGTAAGGGCCATAGGCGGAGGTCAGGTAATCTACCCGAACATCAATAAGGCTTGGATCGTTAGGCACTGGGCCTTGGCAAACTGGATCTGAATACTCCAGAAAATCTCCGACGAAACCCGCCAGTGGTAATGTGTTTTGTAAATCTGTTCCACATCGAATATGAAGCGTCTTCAGATCACTATCCTGGGGTTTATTTTTTGAGTTTATCGTTTTAACAGCACATTGCATGGCTTCAACATGGGCTTTCAGTTTAGGCCAGCTTGGCAATCCAAGCTCTCGGGCTATGACGAACTGAGCATCACTTAACTTAGCTGTTTCAGCGGGTTTGGCATGATTGTTTTTGGAATATTGAGGATGATTGCGATGGAGCCGGGCAATGCCACTTTCATCAGATGCATGAATGTCTTTAAGTAACGCTTTGGCGCGTTTCTTCTGTTGCTCTAAATTAATACGAAACGGGGTGTTTACCCGTGGAGATAGGTCGGTCATGTTCGTTACCCTTTCATGGTATCTGTGTCTGCCTATCAGATTGAAAAGGAAACAAATAATATGTGTGTTTCACCTTGTCGTGGGCGCAGCCCTTTCCGCAGACACAGTGGCTTCGACCGAGCCAATGGACAAACATTACATTGCCTAGGCTTATGAAGTCAATCCCTGTTCGGGATCGAAAGAGCGAAGACGGAAAGGGCTAAGTGTATTGCACTTGAGAGTTGAGTTCGCGAATCAAGTGTTAAAGATGGCTGGTGGGCCGTTATATTTTTATTGATGTACTGATGCGCATCACGCTACACTTATTCTATGATTAAATCATTTAAACACAAAGGCCTTAAGAAGTACTTCGAGACAGGTAGCACTTCAGGTATTCAAGCAAAGCATCAAAATAAATTACGTATGCAACTTGCAGCAATTGATACCGCCCAAGAAATTGATGATATCAATTTGCCCGGTTTTAAATTACATCCTTTAAAAGGAAACCGTGATGGGATTTGGTCTATTACCGTAAACGGTAATTGGCGTATTACTTTCGAGTTTATTGATGGTAATGCTTATATTCTCAACTACGAGGACTATCACTAATGAGTATGCATAACCCTCCACACCCAGGTGAGTTTATACGTGATGTATACCTTGAACCAGCAGGTTTCAGTTGTCGTTATTTGGCTAAGCAATTAGATGTAGCCTCATCAACTTTGAACCGAGTCTTAAAGGGGCAGAGTGCTATATCGCCAGAAATGGCTCTCCGTTTATCTAAGGCGCTAGGTAGAACACCAGAAAGTTGGTTAGCTATGCAAGATAACTATGATCTTTGGCATGCCAAGCAGAATTTAAACTTGGCTAATGTTCGTGAAGTCAATTTTGCAATGGTTTAGTAAAGATATTACTACAACAGATAGGTTGTGCGCAGCTGCAGCATTATGTGAGTGTTGTATAACCCCGCAGCCTATAATAGTTTAAATAGAAGTGTTCAGAGGTTCCCTAATGAAGTTATTTAGAACAACTACTTTTGGTAGTTGTTCTGATTTATTTTTATGGACTATTAGGCCATCGCAGGATAATCAATATAACCTTCAGCACCGCCAGTGTAGAAGCTGTCTGGCTTAGGTTCATTTAACTCGGCATCCGCCTTAAAGCGTTCGACCAAATCCGGGTTGGCAATGAAAGGAACACCAAACGCGACAACGTCGAGTTTAGTGTCCGCAATCGCCGTCGATGCTTCATCTTTGGTGTAGCCCATATTGCCCATCAGGTTACCTTGATAAAGTTCACGAACCGGCGTCATTACATCTGCCTGTTGTTCGCCTAAGAAGTCGGTGCGCATTACATGCCAATAGGCCAGGTTAAACTGGTTCAGGTTCTCTGCAAGCCAGCGTGTTAAGCCAACCGGGTCACTGTCTTTCATGTTGTTAAAGCCATTCAACGGCGAGGTTCGAACGCCAACTTTTCCTGCGCCCCAAACACCGATGACAGCTTCCAATACCTCAAACAATAAACGTGCCCGGTTTTCAATGGAACCTCCGTATTGATCGTTACGGTGGTTGGTGCCATCGCGTAGGAAATTATCGAGCAAATAGCCGTTCGCACCGTGGACTTCTACACCATCAAAACCGGCATCTTTGGCGTTGATGGCTCCTTGTTTGAAGGCTTCAACAATAGTCGGGATTTCTTCTGTGTCTAACGCTCTCGGTACGGTATACGGTTTTTTGCCTTCTGGCGTATGGACTTCGTCTTCAATGGCGATGGCACTTGCAGCAACGGCTGCTTTGCCTTCGTTTAAGTCTGGGTGGCTTGCGCGACCGCCATGCCAAAGTTGCAGAAAGATTTTCCCTCCGTTCGCATGTACGGCGTCGGTGACTTTTCGCCAACCTTCGATTTGAGCCTGAGAGTAGATGCCTGGTTCATTGATGAAGGCAGATGTACCTTCAGCTACCATGGTGGCTTCCGCAATGATCAAACCCGCACCGGCACGTTGCGCATAATATTCAGCCATCATATCGGTAGGTACATGATCAACTGCTCTGGCTCGGGTTAAAGGCGCCATCACGGCACGGTTTGAAAGTTGAATATCACCCAGTTGCACGGCAGAGAAGAGATTTAAAGAAGCAGACATGTCAGCACTCCGTTTCAAATAATTTAATGTGTTTGTTGGTCAGAGCTCCGATGTATCAGAGCTATTGTTTAAACGTTGGACGTAGATTATGCTTCTGGATTGAAAGAAACAATGGGTGGTTTGGAAAGTGATTGTTCGTAATTTAGAAACTATAGACTTTAGAACCTTGTCAATTTTTGTGACGACTTGTCGGTTGTTGAGTCTGACTCAGTGTGCAGATGAAATGGGGTTGCCGAAATCCACGGTCAGTAAAGCCATTTCCAAACTGGAGGAACACCTTCAGGCTAAGTTGCTAGAGAGGTCTACTCGAAGAGTTCAAATTACTGAAGCAGGTCAGGTGGTGCTTAACAGAGCTTCTCATTTGGTGGAGGAGTTTAATTCGTTAAGTGAGGACGTTCGTGAAATTCAACAGCAAGTGCAAGGCTTGATTCGAATATCTGCGCCGCCGGCCATGGGAGCGAATTTAGCTCAAGACATTTTTCCTGATTTCCTGAAACAGTGGCCTAAGGCTCAAATTTCTTTGGAGTTGTCTTATGCCTTTGACGATCTTTTTGTTCAGGGCATTGATCTTGCTCTCCGGGTGGGGAAGGTTGTGGATGATCGCTTGGTGGCGAAGGAGATTGGCTACAGCACCAGGGTACTGGTAGCCAGCCCTCAGTATCTTGAAGAGCATGGTGTTCCGCAAACACCTGAAGAACTCATGAATCATAATTGTCTTAGGTTCCAGTACTCTCCAGATGTGACTCCTTGGATCTTGGTTTCGGGAGAAAAGTCTGTGTCCTTGGATATTTCCAGTAACTTCTATTGTTCAAACATTGAGGCCATCAAACGAGCGACTATGGAGGGGATGGGGATTGCACAGATCCCTGTCAATAACATGGTTTGTGAACTGAAAAGCAGGGCGTTAGTAAGAATTTTACCGCAATGGCATGCTACGATGATGCCCATCTATTTGGTTTATCGGCCTGGGGTGAATAAGCCGAAGCGGGTGGAGGCCATCCTGGAATACCTGGTAAGCAGGAAGGAGTACTTCCAGTTTGGGCCGGACCATCATCTTTGTCAGCAAGGGTGTGTTTCAAGGGCGCAGCCTGAGTAATAATGGGGAAGCGCTAACTTTTCTTCTCTAAAGCTTGTCCTGACTTTTTCAACTTCTTTGCAACTCTGAGCAGCTTTAAAAACGTTGGGCATTCAAAATGACTGGGCGCCTGGCAGGCTGCTGCATGTCGTAATCCGTCGCGCATGGCGGTTAATTCTTTGATCTTAATGTCCAGCTCATCTGCTTTAGATATGAGCAGCTCCCGATTTATTTCCGGCCCTTGAGGCGTAAACATGGAGCCGATTTCATCCAATGAAAGACCTGCCGTGCGGCCCAGTGAAATCAAGGCCAGACGTTGCAATACATTGACGGGGAAAAGACGTCTTAACCCGTTGCGGCCGTTGGACTTTATCAGACCTTTTTCTTCGTAGTAGCGAAGGGTGGACGCCGGTAAACCGGATTCTTTAGAAACCTTGCCAATATCCAATGCATCAGAGTTCGACATTTTTTACTTGACCTCAAGTTGACTTGAATTCGTATCCTAACGTTGAACATTCATCAAAACAACACATTCGCTCAGTTGAGCGATGTTTAGGAGGAATCATGGACGTAAGTTTTTGGCATGAACGATGGGCAAGTCGGGACATTGGTTTTCATGAAGGCGATGCCAATCAATTAATGGTCAACAGTTTTCATGAGCTGGATTTAGCGCAAGGCGCTCGAATATTTATCCCGCTTTGCGGTAAAACACGGGATATCGCCTGGATGTTATCTCAGGGTTATCACGTGGTTGGTGTAGAGCTTAATGAAGGTGCTGTGCTTGAATTGTTTTCGGAGCTGGATATTGAGCCTGTTGCGTCTGAGGCAGAAGGACTTATTCGATACCATGAACAAAACATCGATATTTTCGTTGGTAATATTTTTGATGTCACAGCGGAAATTCTCGGGCCAGTGGATGCTATTTACGATAGAGCGGCGCTGGTGGCTTTGCCATTAGTCTCTCGCAGACAATATACAAAGCATCTTCAAACCATAACAGACAATGCGCCTTTGCTTTTGATCACATATGAGTATGATCAAACGAAGTATGAGGGGCCTCCTTTCTCGATTGTGGGAGATGAAATCAACTCTCATTACGGTGAGCACTATCATATTTCCCAGTTGGCAAGCCGAGAGGTTCCGGGTGGAATTAAAGGCGTGGTTTCCGGCAAAGAGAAGGTATGGTTGTTAAATTAAAGGGTATTAACCGCCTGCCAGGGGGCTAAATATTATTTATTGATGGACTGACTAAGTCGCTATTAAAGAAGATATATGGCCGCTGTATGGGAGTAGACACAGCGGCTGTAAAAGCATGAAAAGCTATTGCCTCTAATCTTCTAGCGTTAATAGACTTGAGTTAATCCAGTCTGCACTTGATGACCGCAATAACCATTGCGGTTTATCATCCGGGCTTTTTGCAGGAAGATAGATTCCTTTGCCGTGATACAAGCCATTGTATTCAGGACAGTTTGATATTTCGTATTTTACCGGATGCAAGTTGAACTCAGGGTTAAACAAGTTCGGCTTCATTTTCTTGTTTGGCTTGGTTATGTGTTTCTGTCTGCATGAAGTGGTAATAACAGGTCGCATTTTTCCAGGTAGAAATAACCTTTATATTTCTGAAGGTTTCATAGGGCTTATTTTCATCAAGTTTCATACTGAGAGGATTGTTTTCCAATATCACAAAATCAGCGTATTTGCCTACTTCCAGTGAACCAACCAAGTCTTCAACACAGCAATGCGCTGCTGCATCAATGGTGACCGATTTAAGTGCATCCAAGCGACTTATTTTCTCATTCTCATTGAGAACGCCAGCCTTTGGGTCTGCCTCCATGACTCTATGAACGGCTTGATCCATCATTCTTAACGGCCCCATAGGCGTGACAGCGTTATCGCTGTGTAGGCTGATTTTGATATTGCTGTTCAGGGCACTTCTGCACAGGTCCAACAGGTTTGCTCTGTCTTCTCCAAAAATGGTGTTTTTAAAGGAGTGTCCCCAATAGCCTACATGCCCGATTAAAAAGCTAGGCGAGATATTAAGTGTGGCCATTCGTTTGATTTTGTCTGCATTCAGCAGTGATGCGTGCTCAATTCGATTTCGTTTCGAATGGTTTGAGGCGTTCTCAAGTGCATTGAGAGTTATTTCTATCGCATCGTCACCGTTAGCATGAATCATCATTGGCCAGTCCGATAAGGATACTTGATCTACTAATTCATTCAGGTCTGTTGAGGTGGGTGAACAACAGTAGTTTGGAGTGCCACGTGTGGGTTGCATTGGGTAGCGCTCGTAATCGTCCCCACATAGGTAAGGTTTTGATTGGTATCCTGTTAAGCCCTGATTAGATCCATCCGACATGATTTTTATATAGGGTAAGCTGAAAAACGGGTATCGAGCGCCCTTAATATAGCTCTCACTTGCAGGCTGAGTTTTGATGCTGTCTATTGGCTTGTAGTTTCGATCTTTGACTTTGGTTTCAAAATCATTAAGGGATTCGACAACCAGAGCGCCTCCAATTCTTACTGGTGTCTCGTTGTTCTTAGCCAATTGATATAAGTAATTTGGCATATTGGCTAAGGCTGGAACTCCGTTTGAGCTTTCCTCTGCGGGTTCAACGCCTGCATCGAAAACTGAGGTTACCCCTCGTGAAGAGGCCACATCAAAATACGTTTTGATTTCGGTTTTAAAAGAATCTAAGGACGGTAAGGGGAGTACGGTAGAAAACGGAAGAATTTGAGTCATTTCAAAAATTTGTCCGTTGCAGTCTGGCTCTGACAATATGGCTTTTAATGCAGCTACGCCGGGGTCTGAGTCATCGGCTGTGTTTAAAAATATCTCAATGGCTTTTGAGTTTACATAGGCTATGTGCATCGAGGCATTAAGGATAAACACCGGGTGGCTGCTGAACTTGTCGTTAAATTTGTCAATGGATTCTTTATTGATGATTTTAACTTGCGGGTCGTCTTCACTGGCTGTGAATAGGGAAGGGTCTATCCCGGCCCCTAAGTACCATTGATTCGGGTTGTTATCGCAATAGAACCCTTTATCCAGAAGCACTTGGAATTGTTCATTTCTGGTATAGGTGTCTTTAAGTGTTTGACCTAGTACGTTTTGGTTATTGATTTTTTGGGGTTGAGTTATGAATCGGCTTAAGTCTGTCCAAGTGTTAAAAATGGCCGCCGGAACGATATGAAGGTGTGGCTCGATGAGTCCGGGTAATATGGTTTGGTGGTCAGTAAGCTTGATGGTTGTGTATTGACTGCACTGTGCGTCAAGTGCTTTTGTGACTTCTGCTTTATCTCCAGCGGCGAGAATCTTATTGTTAAATACAGCCAAGGCTTTTACATCAGTGTCTTCTCCGTTCTTTAAAGTTTGAATAGCTCCTTTACCGCAATTAAGAATTAACAGATTTTGACCTGTCGTTGTTATGTTTTGCTTAGGATGAAGTGCTTTGGCTGAAAGATTGAGTCTGGAGATCAGCGCTTTTGATAGAGGGCTGCAGCAAGAGCAATTAAGTCCGTGATGATGTTTGTGAGTCATGATTTATTCCCTGTCTGGTTTTATTGTGATTGCTCTCGTGTCTTTGAAATGACGCTCGATGCATTTTTTAATGTAGAAGATGAGAGGGAGATTTAAATTACGGAGGATTACATACAAAAATAAAAGATGGGGGGTATCCGGATAATTAAGAAAAAGCGGATATTTTTCAAAATTGTTTTTTTATGTGAAATATTAAAAAATTGGCTGGTTGTGATTGAGTTGATTATTAGTTTTTCACAATTTTGTTCCTCCCGTCTTCTTTCGCTTGATAAAGTGCCTGATCGCAACGCTTTAACCAGCTGGTTACCCAGTCGCCTTCTTGTACTTCTGACAGCCCGCCGCTAAAGGTGACGGATTTACCAATTTTGAAATCATGACTTTCCACCATGGTTCTCAGCTCTTCGGTAAGTTGGACGGCGATATCGAGCTTGGTTTGTGACAACAAAATGGCAAATTCTTCACCCCCGTAACGGAACACCTGATCGCTTGAACGAAGCCGATCCAATAGCAGATCAGACACCTTTTTTAAGACGTAGTCGCCAGTCTGGTGGCCGTGAATGTCGTTGATTTTTTTAAAGTGATCCAGGTCCAGCAATAACAGTGTTGCTGGTGTTTGGTATCGGTTGAACTCATTCAACGCTTTTTCAATTGACGTATTAAAGGTGTAGCGGTTTAAGGTGTTGGTCAGAGAATCATGGGTGGCGATTTGGTTAATTCTTTCGTGCAGACGTTCAATCAAGTAAGAAAACGAGAACGTGAAGAGTCCGACCAGCAAAATGGTGCCATAAATTCGGTAAAGCACGTAATCCGGGTAATGAGGGTAGGCCAGATAAAACACGGCTGAGATGAAGGCCAGTGCCCCCAGAGAAGCTTCTTTTAGTTCCATCACCAAAAAGAAACTGACGACCCCGACGTACGCCCAATAAATACCAAAGCTGGGTTGTAAATAGATGATGTTCAGGATAGTGATCGGAATAAAAAACAGGAAACCTCGGCCTTTCCACAGATAATGACGTTTATGAATCATTAAGTAGATCACCAGTATGAAGTATATTCCGCCCAGAAACGATATGGTGGCGGTGATCGTTTCTCCTCGGCTGTATTGCAAGGCACTGAAGAAGGAGGCCGCTGCGACGCCAAAAACGGAAAGGTATAAACGAAGCCTGAACTTAAACTGGGTGATTTCATCAAGCATAGGGTTATTAGGTGTTAGACCTGTTTTTTGTGAGGGTAGCAATCAGTATAGGTAGGAAATTTACCTTTGGGACCTTAAATGTCTATTTGGCTGGTCTCGTTATTCCTGGGCGCCGTAATTTCTTAGAGTTGCTTTAATTGCTCTCGAATCCAAACATGCAAGGGGTCTTGATCGGAGCGTTGGTGCCAAACGGCAATCACTTCAAAAAGTATGTATGGTGGCACAGATAAAGGTTATACCGATTACCCTGAATACTCAGAGTAGTCATTTAATAGGTTAGGGTTGTTTTGTTGGATTGTCTGTCAATTTTATGGCCAAATTGGGTAGAATGAAAGTTACTTGGTCAATTATCCATAATAAGAACAGGACGCCGACGAATTTAAATGGAATTACATGAGATTTGGTTAGACCTACAGAATAACCCCCACTATTTGCTGATGCCCTTAATTGCCGGCTTCGTAGGCTACATTACTAAGGTGCTGGCCTTGGAAATGATGTTTTTGCCTGTGGAGTTTAAGGGCATAAAACCGTATTTTGGTTGGCAGGGGGTTGTGCCCAGAAAAGCCGATAAAATGGCTGGTTCGGCCACTGATTTGTTATTAAGTCGGTTGCTTACTCTTGAAGAATTGATTGATCGTTTGGACATTCAACGAATGGTGAATGAAGTAGAGCAGCATCTCAAATTAATGACCGACAGAATGATTCGGGACGTTGGAGACAACTTTGTTCCGGAGTATTGGCACAGGCTTCCTAACTTTGCTCAGTACGCCGTGATCAAGCGCATTCAAAAAGAAATACCGGACATCGCAGAAGCGATCTGGCTTGATATTCGAAAAGACCCGAATCACTACATTGATATCAAACACCTGTTGGTGTCGAATCTGGTTAAAGACAAAGCGTTATTGAATAAAATCTTTCGTCAAATTGGGGCTAAGGAGTTTGTCTTTTTTCGCAATGCAGGGTTTTGGTTCGGACTTGTTTTAGGCGTTGTTCAGTTGGGGTGTTGGTTGGTGTGGCATCAACCTTGGTTAATGCCTTTATTCGGCGGAACGGTTGGCTTGTTCAGTGATTGGTTGGCCTTAACGCTGCTCTTTAGACCTTTAAATAAAATTAGAATCTTTGGTTTTGACGTGCAGGGGAAGTTCATTGCCCGGCAACAGGAAGTCGCAAAGGACTATGCGACTCTCATTGCCAAAGAGTTATTGACCCCTGCAAATATGATTGAAGAAGTAATGCGAGGCCCCAGTGCCGATCGCCTTGTGGATCTCATTCAAAAGCACGTTGAGGTCGCTTCGGAAGAACAACTGGGGCGAGCACGTCCTTTAGTGAAATACGCGTTGGGCTCAGAACGGTTTGAAGAGATCCGCAGTTATGTGGTGGAGAAGAGTATGGAAATGCTGCCCGAAACTTCAAGGCACGTAGAGGCGTATGCTATGGATGCTCTCGACATTAACAACACCATTATTGCTCGCATGGATCAACTTACGCCAAAGGAGTTTGAAGGGCTGTTGAGACCCGCCTTTAAGGAAGACGAAAAAACTTTGATTGTTGCTGGTGCCGCACTCGGCTTTTTGATCGGAGAGTTACAAGTGCAAGTGATGCTTTGATCTGATAGATCAGGTATTAACAAGATCAGGTGTAGAAATTAAGATCCGATCCAACATCTCTGAATTAGAAGGTTAGACATGTCCTTACATTCTTCTGTTAATGTGGGTGATTTAAGCAAATCTTTTATGGAGTGTTTTTTTCGACGGCTAATACGCCAAAGCGGTCATTATGATTGAGTGACGAATGCTTCCGCTTTGGTTGTCAGAGCAGACATGTTGAGCGCTTCATTCAACAGATTTTCTGCTGCAATGACTTGTTAACTTTTTCTGATTAATAAAACCATCAAGTACCGGTTTTAATAGGTCGTCAATTTGAGAATCATCAAGCTCAGAATTGCCGTCAATCCACCATCCACCAATACAGGTAACGCTTCCGAGATTAGTTTCAAATCCATTTCGGAATACTGCCATTAATTGTGCTTTACCGCTGATTCCTCGATTCTCAATCAAGTACTTCAGAATTGTAGAGGGTAGACATCCATCTATAGCCATTCGACCAACTTCAGTCAATATCGCTTCATAGTCCTCTATTGAATCTGTAATTTCGCCCATAATTAAGTTAGCGTCGCCAACAAAGGCCAAACGACAGCGAGGTCCAGCCCTCGCGCTTTTTGCGTGGGCGATTTTGATTGGCCTTGGTATGAGTTACTTGTATTCCCACTCTAACCCTACAATATTGAATGTGGTGTATTTTATTTCTTCGCCTTTCCTGTTGAGGATTTTAAACCCCATATCACTTATTTTATTTAGAATATTACGCGCTTCGTCAGAATATTTTTCTTCCAATTCTTCGTTACCACTTTCAGATGACTCTTCTTCAAGTTTTTTAAGCGATGATACTTTTTCAAACAGCTCTGAATAGTCTGAAAAATTCTCAGAAGGCTGCAAGTTTCCATATAACCAAGGAAAGTCGAAGCCCTTGTAAAGCACCTTTGCTACCTCTTTTCCATCTGGACCTAAAAGGTTAAAAGAAGGGTTTGAGCGTTCCCGTGCTTTCTCTTTTAGTTTCTTCTTTTCTTCTCGAGTTGGCATGATTAAATTTACTCATAACAGAGTAATGAACGGACCCTGCCGGTCCGTCCATTACTTTATCTACTTTTCCAGAATTTGTCTCAGCTCAACTGTACCAAGGCTTTTAAGAAATTTCTAAGGAATTCCTCACTGTTCAAAGCAGAATTTTTCATAGAAAGTGTCACTAAATCCAAGCTCATATCTAAGGCAAGAAACCGAAGGGGTTAATGTGCGGGCAACAATGTCCGCTTTTGATGATATACAAGATGCCAGTAGAAGCCAGGCACATAGTCAGCAACGGGGCAGAAGCGGAAGTTCTGAGATGGCAGTAGAAACGACCTCCAGGAATATGGGAGGTCTGATTGCGTCAAAACTCAGCAAACTAACCTGTCAGATAAGATCCAGGTTTTTACAGATCAGGTGATGGCCATAACCGGAACCCCCTTTCGGCCGATTAAACTGGCTCATGCCCCTTCCTTGTAGAATGATACGCTATTTGCTTGAGCCGGATGTCGTAATATTAGTGTTCGTTAAACTCGTCTGCCCCAATATCCACGCCATTACCTATGGGTCTGTTCTCTCCGTCTATGTCTTTTGTGACTTCCGAGAGTAATTGTCCTTGGTCATCGCCCTCGGTTTTTTTGAGACGCTAAATGCAGGTTTCCAGAGTCAACATCCACGAACCAGTGTTTTTCTGTATTGGTTAAGTAGTATTGAACCGTTGCCGTGCCATCATTTCGAGACTGGATTCTTTTATTCGTTAAATTGTTGAAAATTACATTGTCGGTTGATGGGGAAAATCGATATTCAATGGCATTGCTGTATTGGTGATCCAAAAAAATTGTATTGTTGTATACCTTCACATGGCTGGCGCTCTCAAGACCAATTCCGACATCATTATTCAGCCCAAAATTATTGCTATAAATTACATTGTTTCGAACGATTCCTCCTGAATACCCTCGGCTCCCTAGACCTAGGCCGATGCCCCGGTCACAGTTAATAACCGTGTTTCGTTCAATAATGGCATTTTCAGCATCGCTTCAGAAATGAATCGCGTGTTCTGCAATCTTTGTAGGTCGGGTGAACAGTTTCATTTCCATAACAAAACTCTCAAAGTTGTATAGATAGAGCCCTGACAGACAACTGACGCTATCGTTAATGAATGAGTGGATAATTGTTTTTCAGACTAGAAGCAAAAAAAATACAAATTGTGCGGTAGTTGGCAATGTCGGATGTTTTTATTATTTATTAAGAAACTGTGATGTAAACGACTTTTATTATAAGCCTGAGTCACAAAATACTTAACCAGGTACATCTTAAATAACCCTCCCTAACAAAACTATCGTCTTACTTAATTCAAACAGTTTCTTTTAGTATTGTATCTTAATGTCTGAAATTAGCCTGAATTTAGGATTTATTCTTTAACTTAAATTATTTTCTTGATGGCATTTGAGACTTATTTCACGCTAGTTTTGAAGGTGGGTGCTCAAATTTAATAAATTAGTAATTTTTTCTGAAAAATAATAATATCGTAACTTATATTGTCGTCTTACAGATTTTCTATTTTAAAAGGAGTTGAAATGAATAAGCCTTTGCTGGTGTTCTTCGGTTTTTTAATATCAATAGTCAGTATTATCTTGCTAATACAAAAAGAAGAGGGGGATGCTCCGTCAGTGGATGCTCAACAAGCGGAGAATAGAAAAACTGAGCAATCATTAAACCCGTCTTCATTGCCCGAATTATCAAAGGCTGAACCCCAATCGACCGTGAACAGAAACACGTCTTCGGCTCCTGTATCTGGGCCTATCCCAGAACCTATAGCCGCTGTGAAAGATAGGCCATCCTCTATCACTCTGTGGAGCCAAATTGAAGATGCCCTTGATATTGAAATAAACGGCGTTGCTGCAAAAGCACTTACAACCAGCCCAGAGGTCGTCGACTCCATTCATCTCGGTCAAAAAATAGAGATACCGATTCCACAGTTAAATAAGTCACTTCTTACTGAAATTAAGTCTACTCACAATCAATTAAACAGAGTAGAAATTTTCAAGGGCCCAATCCTTAATGGTCTTGATAAAGATAACGTTATTATTACTCGTGGAAAAACCAGTACTTATGTTGTTGTTTCTACCTCTGAAGGTATTTTTTCGGCTGTTATTGATAATGCTACTGGTAAAACCTCTATGACAGATGAAGCCGATATTAATAAGAATAGTTCCAATAAAGATGATTCCGTCACTGTTACAGGAATTGAAATGCATCCGCCAAATCAACCTGTAAATTAAAGGAAGTTAACTGTAATACATTCAATCAATATTAATTTTCTCGTTAAAAAGGACTTTCCAATATGAAAAAATTTAGTCGAGCAACGTTAGCTGCCGTGACGTTAATGTCTGGTTCGGTGGTGAATGCCACTGAAGTCATTGATGTGCTGGTGCTGTATGTGGATGAAGCCACGCAAACCAGCAATGGCCAGGATATAGATGCACGTGTAGCTGCATACATTGAGTTTAGTAATCAGGCGTACCAGAACAGCGAAGTGGATATGAAGCTTCGTTTGGTGGGTATTGAGAGAATAGAAGATAACTATACCTACGTTAATGGCGAAAATTTGGACGCATTAAGAACCAATAGAAATGTTGCGAAATTACGTCAGCAGTATGGTGCAGATCTGGTTTCACTTATAAACCTGCGTCAACCGATGCAAGGGGGTTATGTGTGCGGTATTGGTTACGTTCCGCAAGGAAACGAACAGACAGAAACTCTCTACAGTAATTCATCCAGTGTCGGTTTCAGCCTTGTTGGTGTGGACTGCGGATACAACACGTTTACTCATGAGTTAGGGCATAACATGAGTCTGGGGCACTCCTACGAACAAAATTCTGAAGGTGGTATTTTCTCATGGGCCAGAGGACACGGTGAATACGGTGTATTCAGTACCATCATGGCTTATCCTCAGGCTTTTGGTACAAACAACCAATTACAACAACTTTCCAACCCTGATCATAATAAATGTGAAAACAGGGCCTGTGGCGTAGACGCGTCTCTCTCCAGAGGAGCAGACGCCGTTGGCAACCTTGAGATAACTGCTTCACAGGTGGCCGCTTTTGTTCCTGCTGTTGATACAGGAGGCGGGGATAACGGAGGTGATCTTCCTGTTTGTAATAAGCCAGAACTCGAAGGTAACCTGATCATTAACGGTGATTTCACTTCGCTGGAAAATTGGCAAAGTTTTTTCAATGATGCCAACTTAAGCCTCGTGGAAACCGTAGCAGACTGTGGTAAAGATCTTTTACTTTCCGTTAATGGCCGACAAGAATTTTATGGCGGTCCGTTTCAGGATTTAACGAATGTCATTGAATCAGGTTACGAGTATCAAGTTAAAGCAAAACTGGGTATTGAAGCGGGAGCAAGCCGTGATAATGTGCGCATGGCGTTACAAATCAAGGACAGCTCCGGAACACACTATCAATACTTACCTTCAATGTCAGTAACCGACAATGGTCTGTCTCAATACGATGAGATCTTTAAGCCCGATATCATTGGTGACCTTCAGAGTATTGGGTTGTTAATTTACGGCCCACAATCCGGTACGGATTTCCTAGTGGATGAAGTGATACTTTCCCAGACCGGAGTGAAAGAGGCACCAACTTTGTTGGTAGATGAAGGTTTTGAAAACGGAACCACAGGGTGGGGAGCTTACTTCACAACGAATTTGGCACTTTCACGATCTGCAAAAGAGGGCAATTACAGCCTGGTATCGACTGTACGAGAGAATTGGTATTCAGGCCCTGGCTATAATGTTCATGGTCTTTTAGAGCAAGGAAAAACCTATCAGGTGTCTGTTGATGTGTATTTAGAGAGTGATCAGCGATCAAGAGACTCTGCTCAGATCTGGCTTTATTATGTGGATAATACCGGAGGTCATTGGACGCGTTTAGCTCAAAAAAATGTGTCTATGTCTCAATGGAACTCTCTTGAAACCGAATTCACGGTCAGCGGAGAAGGAACCATTACTCAAATGCGTTTGCATGTATTTGGCCCCCAACCGTCCACGGACGTGTACATTGATAACCTAAGCGTTAAGTAGTTAATGCCTTTAGTTTTATAAATATTCTCCCCTGAGGTTCTGCACTGGTCAGAACCTCAGGGGGCTTCCTGTGAATCAATTCATCCGCTCCAGTCTCACTGCCTTAGCCACTTCTAGCCCAGAAACTCCGAAAAATTGTCTACAACGTATTAATCTTGCTTATTTTCGTATTCAACTTTCGTGACATCCCCTGAAATTAGGACTAGAGTTCAGAGAGTTATTAAGCTCAAAATACTAATAAGTTTTTATAAATGGCTTAATGGTGCTAAAAAACGGAATAGCATTGTATATGGAGATACTTGGTCTATTGAGTTTCAAGCGAGTGTATTCGAATCCACCTGAATCAGAGTTTAACCAAGTTAGACGGCTCATTTCTTTCGTTCTTCTGTGTTTTTCGCTGCAGGCCAATGCTGAGCACTTTAATGCGGCTTCAGACATTTGGTCGCCGTTTATCATGGCAACTGAAGAATCGTATTCTGGTATTGGAGTCGATATATTAAACGAAGTCGTTAAACGAACGGGCGATACGGTTTCTATTCAGCTGGCACCGAACAAGAGAGCAATGAAAATGTTCGAGGTGGGGGAGGCTGATTTTATGATTCTGGACTCGCCGCTTTGGAACGACCCTGAGATGTCTGATCAAATGGTTTTCTCGGATGATGTGATGTCTATCCAAGAGTATATTTATTTTTTGAAATCCAGTTTCATAGAGGTAAAAACACCCTCGGACCTGAACGGGCAAACGGTCAATATTTTGCGTGGCTATTATTATCCCTTGTTTGAAGAGGCGTTTTCAAATGGCTCGATCGTGAAAAACGAAGTGGGCAGTGAACCGAGCTTAATAGAAACCTTGGTCAGGGGGCGGGTTGCTGCTATTTTCATGGACTCCATTGCGTTTCAATACACTACCTCCAAATTCAAGTATGAAACAAACCAATTCCAAAGAGGCCTTCAGCTCAGTAATACAAAGCTAGGAATTAAAATACGCGCCGATAAAGCGTATGTTTTACCTCGCTTCAACCAAGCCATTAAAGCAATGAAGCAAGACGGAACGATTGACCGGATCATCCAAAAATATACTGAGTAAGAGGGTCGTGATTACCTTCAATAAAACGAGTAAGGCGCAGGGAAAAGCGAAACCGGGGTTGTTTCTGAAAAAGGTGTCATAAAAGCACCGAATTTGATCTGATTCTTACTAAAGCTCTGATGTATCAATCTCCTGATCAGGTTGAGCATCCCTCTGGCCATACCGCACCCCTGATGTCATCATTATGTTTATGATTAAATAGTATTGATTTTGTCATTATCAAGGAGATAAAAATTGGGAATTCTAGACAAAGCAAAAGAGCTTGGAGACAAGGTTAACGAGTCTGTTACGGCGTTCAGCAGTGATGAGGTGATTGCGAATACCGTCATTAAAGCGGTAGAGAAGCAAGAAAAAGTAAATGCAATTCTTAAACAGAAGGGTTGTAACTACCGAGTTGCGGATATTGATCTGGGCATGGGCATCCCGCCTTCTGTTACTTTTGGTGTGCGCAGGGTGAATGAGTCCGAAGGTTCTTCTGAATAGTCAGACCCATAGATGTTTTCACGGAATGGAGAAATGGATATGAAATGGATGATCTTAACCGCATTAATCGCACCTGCTCTGGCGGTCGCTGGAGAAAGACCACCTGAACTATGGTCTTGGTTTAAAGATCTTAATAAGTCCAAGGAGGCCTGTGAGATTCAAAGCTCGTATGTTCTTAAGTCACTTTCTTTAGAGAATCAAAAAGAGACTGAACATGGTATCTATGGCAATGTAAAATCGAATCGAGTCGTGGTTAAGTGTTTGTCGATATCGCCTAATAAAAGCAAGTTAATGGTTGCAGTAGCTGGAAATAACCGGGATTCTGTTGAAATTATCCGTAACAAAATTGTTCACTCAATCGATTAGTAGGCTGGCTAAACGCATAGTTTAGCCGGTGTTACAGCTTGCTAGGTCACTCAACTCGCCGTTAAATGACACACGTCTTTCATGCTTTTTTCGGATGTTTGCACGATTCTCCAAATTTGTTGCATGTTTCTGCTTAATTTCGGCCCGCCCATTTCGTATTAATCGTTTCTTATCTAGTCTTTGTTCTTATTCTTATAAAACAATAATTGCGACTCAAACAGAAGTCGTTCGTGATTAATAATTCAAACGTCACTTTAGGGACATGCTTGATGAAACTCTCTCTTAATATTAACGGTAATCAGCAAGAAGTGGATGTTGATCCGAATACGCCTTTATTGTGGGTAATTCGAGATCACCTGCAACTGACAGGGACGAAATTTGGTTGTGGAATGGCGTTGTGTGGTGCCTGTACTGTTCATATGAACGGCAATCCGATTCGTTCATGCGTAACACCTGTTAGCAGTGTTCAGGGTCAAAGCATTACTACCATCGAAGGTGTTACTGAGTCTGATCTTTCAAAAGAAGCCAATGCAGTGGTTGACGCCTGGGAAGACATTGCCGTGGTTCAGTGTGGCTATTGTCAGTCTGGCCAAATTATGTCTGCCACTGCGCTGTTAAAACAAAACCCGAATCCCTCTGATCAAGACATCAACAACTTTATGTCCGGCAATATTTGCCGTTGTGCGACCTATAAACGCATCAAAGACGGGATCAAACAGGCCGCTCAAACAATGCAAATAGCACAAAGCGAATCGGATCTTTTCTACAACGCATCTGAAGAAAACGTCGCTCATGCAACAACGGATTCAGAGGGAGTAAATCATAATGCTGCATAAATTCTCTAGCTCGAACGTTTCCAAAGTAAGGTCTTCTGAATCAGGTATAAGCAGACGTAGTTTTTTAATTACCAGTGCTCAATCCAGTGCCGGTTTGGTGTTGGGTATGGCATTGCCTTTGTCCCAGGCTCAGGCCAAAACAGAAAGTGCTGTTGCGACGACAAAAACCTTTACTCCCAATGCATTTGTCTCGGTTGATTCGTCGAATAAAGTCATCATTACCATCAAACACCTGGAAATGGGGCAGGGCACTTTTACGGGCTTAGCCACATTGGTGGCAGAGGAGTTGGACGCTGATTGGTCTCAGGTGGAATGCCGGGGTGCGGAAGCAAACACGGAGCACTTTGCTAATACCATGTGGGGTAAGTTTCAGGGGACGGGAGGCAGTACTGCGATTGCCAACTCTTATTCGCAAATGCGTAATGCAGGGGCAACCGCACGAGCTATGTTAGTGAGTGCTGCGGCCACACTTTGGCGCGTACCTGTATCTGAAATCAGCGTTGAACAAGGTGAAGTGCTTCATAAATCATCCGGGAAACGTGTTTCGTTTGGTACTTTGGCAGAACTTGCTGCGTTGCAGAAAGTCCCTTCGTCTGTAAATTTGAAAGATCCGGCCAATTTCAAATTGATCGGCCGAAAAGTACCTCGTAAAGATGTAGGCAAAACTTCGGGTAAGGCCATCTTTACTCAGGACATCCAACGGCCAGATCAGTTGACGGCAATGGTCGCGCATCCTCCGAAATTTGGCGCGACCCTTAAATCGTTCGATGCCTCCCAAGCAAAGAAAGTACCGGGTGTTGAAGCTGTGGTCGCTATTCCCAACGGGGTCGCGGTGTTAGCGAAAGATTATTGGGCCGCGAAAACAGCCCGTGAGCAGTTGAGCATTCAGTGGGATGAGTCTAAGGCATTTCAGCAAAGCTCAGACGACATTATGAAAGAGTACAAAGCCTTGGCAGAAAAGCCGGGATTATTGGCGGCAGAAAGTGGCGATGTTGATAAGGGATTCACTGAGGCGGCTCAAATCATTGAAGCGGAGTACGAGTTTCCGTATTTGGCGCATGCGACTATGGAACCAATGAATTGTGTGGTTCAAATTAAGGCCGGAGCGAATGGTACAAGTGGCGCGGAGCTTTGGTATGGCGCTCAGATTCATACTGGTGATCAGATGGCGGTGGCCGGTGTGCTGGGCATCAAGCCGGATCAGGTGAAGATAAACACGTTATTTGCGGGGGGCAGTTTTGGCCGTCGGGGTAATTCACACTCTGACTATGTGGTGGAAGCGGTGCAGGTTGCAAAGGCCCATGGTAAAGGCGTTCCGGTGAAGCTGGTTTGGTCCCGTGAGGACGATACTCAAGCGGGTTACTATCGTCCTATGTACTTCCATAAACTTAAAGCAGGCCTGGATAAATCGGGCAACTTAGTTGCCTGGCAGCATCGCATTGTAGGGCAGTCCATTGTCAAAGGCACAGGCTTTGAAGGCATGATTCAGAACGGCATTGATCATACCTCGGTCGAAGGTGCATCGAATCTGCCTTATGGGATTCCAAACAAACGTGTTGAATTGCATACCACAGAAAATCAGGTGCCGATTCTTTGGTGGCGCAGTGTGGGCTCAACTCATACAGCACATGCAACCGAGTCTTTTTTGGATGAAGTGGCTAAAGCTGCCAATAAAGACCCGCTTGAGTTGAGAATGGCCTTATTGAAAGATCACCCAAGGCATAGTGGTGTGCTTGAATTGGCTGCCAAGCAAGCCAATTGGGCTGCAAAACGAGCAGCGGGCAAATCAGTGGGTGTGGCAGTGCATAAGTCTTTTGGCACTTATGTGGCACAAGTGGTGGAAGTTGCAAAAACAGGTGAGGGCTATAAAGTAGAGCATGTCACCTGTGCAGTTGATTGCGGCGTAACAGTGAATCCGGATGTGATTAAGGCGCAGATGGAAGGGGGCATTGGCTATGGCCTTTCGCCTGCGTTGTTGAGTGAAGTGACTTTTAAACAAGGTAAGGTGGTTCAAAGCAACTTCCATGATTATCAGGTTATTCGAATGAAGGATATGCCTGCCATTGATGTGCATATTGTTCCTTCTACGGAGCCACCAACAGGCGTTGGTGAACCTGGTACACCTGTGATTGCCCCTGCGTTAGCGAATGCGTTGGTGACTGCAGGGGCTGAACGTGAATACCGTTTGCCATTGAAAACGCCATTGGTTTAACTGTTTGCCTGAAAGCGCTCATGATGCATGAGCGCTGTGATAGGGCGCTTGTAATCAGTGTTTGTAATCCAGTGTTAGTATTCAGAGCCATCAATCGATGCTTTGAAAGCATGTTGGATGTGCATTTGTTGGATGCGCATTTGTTAAAAGTATGGGTTGAGTTGAGAGAGTCAGGTTTGTGGAACAGCTAAATACGGCGGAGATCAAGCAAGATAACCACCAGTCAGGTGAAGAGGGGAATTACCCGCTATCTGACTTGAGGGCTTTTGTGGATGATGTTCGTGCTCACCTAATTCAATGGCGTAAATCAGGGAAAAACCTGGCGTTGTTGACGTTAGTGAATGTGGAAGGTTCTTCACCAAGGCCAATCGGCAGTCAAATGCTGGTCAGCCAAACGGGTGAGTCGGTTGGATTACTCTCCGGTGGCTGTGTTGAGTCTGCGTTGGTGAGTGAAGCGCAGGCTTGCATCGAGCGAGACCAGTGGCGGATGATTCGTTATGGAAAAGCGTCCGATTATTTTGACATTCAGCTGCCTTGTGGCTCGGGCATTGATGTGTTGATTGTTCCTATTCTGCATGAACCGCATGTTGCTCATACCTGGTTGGTTGAGTTGGAGCATGCACTTGAACGACGTGTTCCGGTGCAACTTGAAATGGATGTCATTCAGCAAGTTTGCAGAGTGCACGCATTAGCTTCTTCAGAAGGGCAGCGTGAGTACCGTAAAAGCCTGCAACTTACTCGCTTTGAGGCCGAGAAAACTCTGACCTCTTTTCAACGAAGCTATAACCCGAAACATCGGGTCGTAGTGGTTGGCCAAGGCGCGGTGTTTGATTATTTTCTCAAAATGGCCGAATCCTTTGATACGGAACTGGTGGCGTACAGTAATCAGTTTTATCAATCATTGGAAAAAGACATTTACTCGGGGAATCAATGTTTTAAACCTTTGAAGTCGGCAAAGAGTTTTGATCACGATTTGTTGGATGCATACAGCTCATTGGTGATTTTAAGTCATGACCATCAATGGGATGTGCCTGTTTTAACTCAGGCACTGAGTTCAGACGTATCTTACATTTCAGCATTGGGCAGCCAGGCCACTCATCAACAGCGTTTGACATTATTGACGGAAGCGGGCGTTTCGGTTGAAAACAGAGCCAGGGTTAAAGGCCCGGCGGGATTAAATATAGGGGGGCAAACGCCACCTGAAATTGCTTTGTCTATTTGGGCTGAATTGATTTCGAAAAAAACAGGCCCAGAAAAAAACAACTTAGATAAAACTTAAAGTGCTATGCGCTTAGTATTTTCGAAGCGTGATGAATGTTGATTTCATGGGCCGCTACTTTCTTGCCATACTCTTTGCTGAATTTTAAAACAGCATCCAGAAAATACACTACAAAGTCATCGATATTTACGACCACTCGTTGGTTGCCAATGTCATTGGCTGTGGCTTCCATGACGGCCTTAATAAAGATATTTTGAGTTGATTCATTGATGAACTGAATGTTTCTGGCTTTATTGCATTGGCCAATGAGAGATTCTGGGGCTCGTAAGGTCTTGCATCGATCCAACCATAAGTCATCCGGGGTAAACTCAAATGCAGCGGTGTCGGATAAATAATCTTCAGCCCAGATTTTAAAGGTTTCGCGGTCTGCTTCGGTTTGGATTTTATCCGAATGGATTAGCCCCAAGGTGTCGATGGAGGTATATACCACGATCAGCAGCTGTTCAAACAGGTTCTTAGAGTATAGTAACATCACTGCGTCCACGACGTTGGCACAATAGGCTTCCAAGCATTGATTTTGGCTCATAGATTTCCTCAGGTTTTGATTCTGAGCTTTAATTCAATCCAATCATTATGCACCTTAGTACAATTTGGTTTGTTAGGTAGAACTCTTATCGAAATTCTTTGTCTACTGCCTGTTACTGAATTTTACTTTTTGCAAAGGGACTAACATTGCTCATGGCTCAGCGTATATTCAAAGTACTCAGGCAAGTGGCCATGTATTTGGTGTTACTCATGGTGATCAGTGCGTCAGTGGACTGGTGGCGAGCGAAAGACATTCCTAAAATTGACTTACCTGACTTAGTCGGCACGACGATTCAGGGTGAAAGCGTAAATCTCAAGGTAATGAGTAAAGACCAACCTGTGATGCTGTACTTCTGGGGATCATGGTGCGGTGTTTGTAATTTTGTAAGTCCCTCGGTGGATACCATTTCAGAATATTTTCCGGTTATGACTGTGGCTCTGAGTTCCGGCTCAAAGCTGGCGGTGACACAATATTTGAAGGATAACGATTACCATTTTCCGGTATTAAATGACCCCGATTATAAAGTAGGCTCTGAATGGGCGGTTCAGGTCACGCCGAGTATCGTGGTTGTAAAAAACGGGCAGGTTGAACACATCGCAACGGGTTTCGTTAGCTTATTTGGAATGTGGTGGCGCATGTATTTTGCGTAACGATAAACGAGTTGCTTACTGTGTTACTCGTTTTCGTGGAATACCGACACTTTCAGCTCTTCATTCTCAGTAATCTGTACTTCAAAGCGAATGGGTCGGCAGCAAACCTGACAGTCTTCGATGTATTCCTGCTCTGACTCTGAACAGTCGATAAACACAGTATTGGTTTCTCCGCAGTAGGGGCATTGAATATTGGTTTGTTCTTCTCCGTTCATACTGAAACTCTCGTCGTTAAGTTCACTGCATATTGAATGATTTTCCGTCAGACTCTCAGTTGGAGCGTCTGACGTTCCTTATAAAAGATTAGTCCAGAAACTCACGAATTTTAAATCCGGTGGTAAAAGGCCGAGTTTTTGGTAAGAAATGGCCGGCCAACGGAACAATGTCAAGCTCAGCGCCTGCAATGGCATTTACTATAGCTTGGGTGTGATCGAAGCGGATAATTTCATTCTGGCCAACCATCACTAATGTTTCTGCATTAATGCGCTGCAACGGCTCTAAACAAAACTCCGGGTCAGTTGGTAAATAGCACTCGGTATTCCAGAGGGTGTACAGCTTATCTCTGAATACAGGCCAGTGTGCTGGCTCGGGGTTTACAGTTCGGTATTTCAAGCCAAAGGTTGAATCTGCAAAGGTTTTAAACAAGACTTCGCTGCCCAGAACCGTTGAGAATGCTGGTATATAAGTATCACCTCCAAAAGCGGCACCTATTAATATGAGTTTATTGACGCGCTGAGGTTGGTAAGCTGCAATCTGAGCTGCGATGACCGCGCCATCGCTCCAGCCTGCAAAATGCGCATTATCGATATTCAATTGATTCAATAAGTCGAGAGTGTCTTGTGCCATTTGCTCATAGGTGATGGGCGTACTGCCATCTGTGGAGCGACCATGGCCTCGACTATCAATTTCAATGACTTGGTAGGTCTTCGCTAAAATGTGAGTCTCGATGGTCCACATATCAGAGTCAACATAACCTCCGTGTAAAAGTACCAATGGGGTGCCTTCTCCGTGCACTTCATAAAACATTTGTATGCCGTTGATGCTGGCGTACTCGGCTCTTGCGACAGTGGTTAGGGTCATCAAAAAAGCCAAAGAAAGAAGCTGAAATAGCGTATTTATTCTCATAGTAAACGTCCTGTTTTATGTTTGATTTTTATTGTTGTCAGGCGGTTAACTATAACAATCCTCGTGAAAAAGTCTGTGATTTGGGCGGTGAATCAGTGAAGCACTCGCGATACCTTTAATGATGATTCTTACGAACACCGTAACGAACACCGTCGTAATTTTTAAAATAAAAACCCAGCATCGGATGGTCAATTTGACCGGTATCCTCGCTTTGTTTGAGGTTTTGCTCTGCTACGTAAGTCATGTGTCCTGCTTTATCGACCATAACATGATACCAGGGTTTATCTTTGGGGGGCTTTGATTTTGCCATGTCTTCATACCACTGTTCTGTGTGCATGAATCGGTTATCCACCCCGAAAATGACGCCTCGATAGTTAAACTTGTTATGAACAATGATTTGTCCAACGTAAAACTTGGCTTCGCTCATCAGGGTTGCCTTCGGTGATGGCTGAAAAAGAGAATATGTATAACAGTATAGGAACTTATGGGCTTTTGGTGATTGAATTTAAAATAGGAAGGGTGTTTTCGTAGAACTTTTAGGTCGTCAGAACAGATAGAAATCCGCCACGAGAGTTGGAATAATTATCTGAATTCAGGCTCAAGGAGTCATACTTTTAGATCTTGATGAATGGTTCCATATCTATTTTAATGTCGCAGCCAGGTTGTTAAAAAGTGACGTGAAATAGTCCCTGTGTATGAAAAAAATAATTCTAAACGAGCTTTTATGTTTAGGTCATTTTTTTGATCTTGATCAACCTTTTGCGGGTTATTTGGTATACAGTAAAATTGATCATTAAACAGTCACATAGTCAGTGTAGGAAGTACTGGTGTGACTTCAAAATAATAACATCCATCATGGAGGACGAATTATGACTTCACAATTTTTTAAAGATTTTGGTGATAAAACCCAAGAAAGCCTGGCTCCTTTGGTTAAGTTCAATGAATTGCTGAGTGCGTCTATGCAAGATATGTTTAAAGCACAAATGGCTGCGACGAAACGTTATTCTGAAATGACCATGGAGCAAGTCAAGGCCGCGACGGAGATTCGAGATGTTGAGTCACTTCAATCATTCTTTCAAAAACAATTAGGCGCTTATGAAGCGTTCAATGAACAATTCATGGCTGACCTGAAAGCAATGTCTGATGCAGGTATTAAATTTAAGTCTGACGTTGAGTCCATCATTAATCCTGTTCAGGGAGGCGATGAACAAGACGAGAAATCAACCACAAAAGCTAAAGCAAAGACGGGGAAAACGGCGTCCTAACCGTTGGTCTGACTTCACTTTAAACACGTCATTCAGATGCAGGTACTCGTTGGCTGATTAGGCCATGGGGGCTTGCACCTGACGTTTTGTTCTTTTTCTATATCCGCTGAGAGATGAGAGTGATGGCTCCGTTTGAAAATCCGTATTGGAAGATGTCTGTGAAAGCGTTTGAGGAGACTCAAAAACTGTTTTCGACGTTTGCTGCAAAAATGAATACCGATCAAGGCAGTATGCAGGCTGTGGCCGCTGACGCCAGTGAAGCCTACACCAAGTATCTGAATGAATGTGCAAAGCATCCTTGGTTGACGACAAAGCAGTCCGCCCGGGTTGGTGTGGATTATTTCAAAGTGATGAAACAGTCGTTGCTTCAATTAGTGGGTCGTGAGTCGGCTGCTGTGATTGATCCTGAAAGGGGGGATTTGCGATTTGAACACCCGGATTGGTCGGAAAATGCCTGGTTTAACTTTGTAAAGCAGATGTACTTGGTCACCGGCCATGCATGGCTGGACAGTATACAGAATATTCCGGGGCTGGATGATACTGCGCGTTACAGAGCAGAGTTTTTTGTTCGGCAGTTTGTGAATGCCATGTCTCCGTCTAATTATTTGCTGACGAACCCTGAGCTTTTGAAATTGACCGTTAAATCAAGAGGAAAAAATCTTTACCGGGGAATGGAGCGATTTGTTCAGGACATGGAAAAAAGTGCTGATGCGCTTAAAATTTCGATGACGGACGATAGCGCGTTTGAGTTAGGCAAAAACATTGCTACCACGCCTGGCAAAGTGGTTTATCGGGGTGAATTATTTGAGTTGATTCAATACTCACCGTTGACGGAAAAGGTTGCTGAACGCCCGCTGTTGATAGTGCCTCCGTTTGTGAATAAATACTATATTCTGGATTTATCGGCTAAAAACTCTTTTGTTCGCTGGGCGGTGGAGCAGGGCAATACCGTGTTTATGGTGTCCTGGGTCAACCCGGATGAACGGCACCGGAACATTGGCTTTGATCGCTACATTACCGATGGCGTGTTGAAAGCACTCGAACTTGTGGAAGAGCAAACCGGGATACGAGAGGTCAATACGGTAGGCTATTGCATTGGCGGCAGCTTATTAATGGCATCTTTGGCTTATATGGCCGGAAGAAAAATGAAAGCCCGTGTCAAGAGCGCCACGTTATTTACAACTTTGACGGACTTCTCGGACCCTGGCGACATCGGGGTGTTTATTGATGATCAAACCGTGAAAGCCATTGAAGATCAGAATAATCACAGGGGTTACTTTGATGGTCGGGTCATGGCGGTGTCTTTCAGTATTTTGAGAGAAAATTCACTGTACTGGAATTATTTCATTCAAAACTACCTGAAGGGTGAATCGCCGATTGCGTTTGATTTGCTGTACTGGAACTCAGACAGCACCAACATCAGCGCAGCTTGCCATAATGATATGTTGCGTAAGTTTTACATAGAAAATCAATTAATTAAGCCGGGCGCTTATTCGGTAAATGGCACTAAGATTGATTTGGCCAAAATACAGATACCCTTGTATTTTATTTCCACTCAGCAAGATCATATTGCCAAGTGGAAGGTGACTTACGAAGGTGCCAAAGCATGTAAAAACAACGCAACTTTTGTGCTGGGTGAGTCTGGCCATATCGCGGGCATTGTGAACCCGCCTGCAAAGAAAAAGTACTCTTATTGGCTGAACGATACGATTGAAGACAGCGCAGACGCATGGTTAGATAATGCAAAGCAACATTCGGGCAGCTGGTGGTCGCATTGGAATGATTGGTTAGAAGAAAATAAAGGCGATGCCGTCAGTGCCCGAGATCCGGGAGCTGGTTCACTTGCTGTGGAATGTGATGCGCCAGGGGAGTATGTAAAAAGAACCTTGTCTTAATCTGGTGTATTTCATGAGAAAAGCCGCAATCGTTAAATCCATTGCGGCTTTTTAGTATCAGCTAATTCAGCCCTTGTATAAAACCACAGCTTGGCCGGTAATCACTATTTCGTCTTCATCGTTGATGGCTGTGGTAGAGAGCGTGATGATGGGTTTATCTTTCCGCACTTCAATGATTTCCACCGTAGCTGTAATGTCCTGGTCGAGGTACACCGGTTTTTTAAACTGAATGTCCTGGCCAAGGTAGATAGTCCCTTCACCCGGAAGGTGCTTGCCCAGTAATCCTGAAAATAAGCCCGCAACCAACATACCATGAACAATTCTTTGGCCAAACATGGATTTTCTGGCGTAATCGGGGTCCAGATGAACCGGATTGAAGTCCAACGAGAGCTCTGAGTAGTGGCCTACATCATGCTCTGTAAACTTGCGGGTGATTTGTGCTTTTTGACCTACTTGTAGTTGTGTCATACCTAAATTCCTTGGCTGTTTAAATTGAATTTTTCTTTTTGTTTTCAGCTTTAAATATACGGTTTCAAGGCAAAGCGATAATGATTTAGGTCATTTGTTGAACAATTTTCGAATGGAAGGTCAAGTTTCAGGCCAAGTTCAGTGTTGGTACAGGCTTTTTAAACGAATAGTAGTTCGATTTTCTTTCAATAAACCTGTTTTTTATAAAATCTGTCTATACTCAATGGATATTATGAAAAATGCAGAAGCATGAAGTGTATTTTTAATATGGCAGTGAAGAGAGCAGTATGAAAATCAAACATAAGCTATTTGGTTTAACCGGGTTGTCCATCATTTCTTTGATTGTGGTGGTCGCCATTACAGAAATTTTGAATCTCAAATTACTGGATTTGGAAAAAACTTACATAGACGTCAAAAGCCTCGAACTTTCCCTGTTAAATCTGAACCGAGTAGAAATGGAATTCTTGGTTTCTAAAGATAAGTCGAAACTCAGCGAGTTTTCTAAAGAATACAAGTCGTTTCAGGACTTGTCCTTGTTATTGAACGAGGAGCTTGAAGTGCTGGGAATAGACATTCCTGAACTGGCCAAGTTAAAAGGTGAGATCACTCTGTTTCGCAAAGACTTTGAATTATTAGTCAATAATTATGGCCGTGATCCTGCGCGAGATACTGAATTGAAAAAAGAGATGCGGCACTTGTTTACAGCCATTCAGGGGCTGTTTTTGAAAACAGAACATGTGCTGGAGGAAGAAATTAGCCATGGAATAGATTTGGTGGAGTCTCGGATCATTTCGTCAATTTCTATTGTGATAGTGGTATTAATGGCGCTTTCTTACTGGATTGTCAGAGACATACAGATTCGTATTGGCGGGCTTAGCGATGTTATGGCAAGTGTTGCAGAAACAAGAAATTTATCCCTTACGGCGAACGCAAAGGGGAGTGATGAGCTGGCGTTGGTTGCAAGGAGTTTTAATGCATTATTGAGCAGCATCCGGGATTTGGTAGGTAACGTTCAGGGAACGGTGAGTGAATTGAGTGAAGCATCGAGAGAACTGCAACAAAACAGCAGCTCAACTGAAGATGCGTTAACCAAACAGAAAATAGAAACCGATTCCGTCGCAACGGCCATCACTGAAATGGGGGAAACGATTAAAGATGTGGCAGCGACGTCTGAAATGGCGGCTGAGAATACACAGTCAGGTTATCATATGGCTGAAACCGGGTTGACGGATATTTCTTCCACAAAAGAGACGATTTCATATTTATCCAATGATTTAGATGCTGCTAATCAAGAAGTAATCAGTTTGTCTTCCTTGTCTGAAAAGATCAGCTCCGTTTTAAAAGTGATTAAAGACATTGCAGAGCAAACCAACTTGTTGGCGCTCAATGCTGCAATTGAGGCGGCCAGGGCGGGTGAACAAGGGCGTGGTTTTGCTGTAGTGGCTGATGAAGTGAGGACGTTGGCTGGCAGAACTCAAAGCTCCACAGAGGAGATTTCTGCCATTATTTCGTCCGTGCAGAATCAGACACAACGAGTGGTCAGCAACATCAGTTCATGTAAGCAAAAAGGGAATGAAAGTGTTGAGAAGTCCGAACTTGCTCTTACCAGAATTCAGTCAATCATGAGTAATATGCAGCAGATTTTGGATAACAGCACACAAATTGCCGCAGCAGTGGAAGAGCAAAGTGTGGTGTCGGAAGAGATCGCGCGCAATGTGAATGCTATCAGAGCCGTTACCACAGAAAATTCAGACTCCGTAGCAAATAACTCCTTGTCAGCGTCCCGTGTGGCACAGCAGGCTAAAGACCTGAACCTTGCAATATCTCAATTCACTATTTGATATTTGACTGGTTTATTGAACGCTTAAACACGCGTTCAATAAACTGGGGGGAATCATCAGGATGGAGGGTTTGGATAGCGAGTAAACCAGACTGAGTTATTACCTGCAAAGCGCGTTCAAAGTGCCGGTTCAGAAAGAACTTTCTGATTGATGCTTCCATAAAGAGAGTGCGCGTTCCAGATACAATTCCATACGTCCTTCTTCGGTGAGCTTGATTAATAAATTTCGAATCGCATCCTTTAACGCACTGGTATTGCATGGCGACTTTCTTGAAATGGTCAGAAAAAGTGCCTGGCTGGTAACTTTATTTGGCAGGGCCACAATCCCTTGGATGTCCAGTTGCTTGATGTACGCTAAACCGGGGTTTTCTTCATAAATCAGGTAGTCTATTCGTTTTAAACTGAGCATACCGATCCCTTGGCTTAAGCTGCCGACTTCATCAATGGTGAGAAACTTTTTAGCGTATTCATCAAATTCCTGGCCAAAACTGTTATCGACCACTGTAATGCCTTGGTGGGGCATAAGGTCTTCCCATATTTTAAAGTTGATGGGCTTGCTTTCGTTAACCCATACCGCAGTATTCGTTCCGAGAAATTTGGGGTAAATGTAATCCATATATTCGGTTCTTGGCTTGGTAAAGAAAGCGCCACTGACCATATCCAGCTCGCCATGGGCGGTTTTGGCCTGAACTCGCCCCCAGGGGCCGTGATATTTTAGCTCAATAGGAATTTCCAGCGCTGTAGATAGATCGTCTATCAAGAACGAAATGGCACCGGTTAATTGGGACTTATTGTCCGCATTGCGCCATAAATAAGGGGGATATTCAGCATTACCACTGGCTTTAATCACGGTACAGGCAGGCGCCAGCTGGTTGGCCGATAGATTAAAAGAGAAGGCGAAAATTAAGGAGATGAAAACAAACGTTACAGGTTTCATAGTGAACTCTTCGTGCCCAATTTTTATAAATATAGTTCAATAATGATCTCTGGTGTAATTAGCACCGATCCGGGTGGAAAGCCATTTACTATTAACCAGTGTTGATTATTTATGCGCGAGCTTACGGCCTTTGTTTGCGTTCATTATCATTAACGAAGCATTGATAAACCCTGCAGTCAATTCAAGAACTTGTACTGTGTAAAAGGCCAGATTGAACTGCCCAAGAGATGCCCAGTAGTGCAGCACTAAAGCCGAAGGAATGAGTATCAGTAGCCCGTTTGCTGCAATGATTTTCATCCGTTTTTGTTTTTCCTGAATCAGTCTTCCTTTACGGTGTTTTGCTAGTGAGGCCCCCGTTGCTCCTGTAATCGCCATAGCAGGAATTAAAATAAACAGGCCAGGAAAAACAATGATGCTTTTAATCCAGGCGACCTGGTCTAAAGTGCCGAAGAGCTCTACTAACAAAGTGATACTGAAAAAGGAAATTACACATAAAGTTGCAAGAATGGCTGCTGAAACGTGTATTTTAGCTTTCATTTCTATCTCCTGAGATTTATTATTTATGACAATATGTTGTCATTTTATATTTTGACAGTATGTTGTCAAACTGTATTTTGTTCAATTGGAGAAAGCATGACGAAAGGTGAGAAATTTACAGAATTGGTGTTAGAAATTTTTAAAGTGAATGGGATGCTCAACATAGAAGGGGATCAATTGACTTCGTCTTTTGGACTGACCAGCGCCCGATGGAAGGTATTAGGCGCAATTGGTTTGGAGCAAAGACCACTTACTGTGTCAGACATTGCCCGATTAATGGGCCAAAGCCGGCAAGGGACTCAGCGGCTGGTTGACGCTATGGTGAAAGATGGAGTTTTAGCGATGTTAGATAACCCTAATCACAAGCGAGCAAAGCTCATTCAACTGACCATAGAAGGTCAAAAAATTTATGAGGAACTGGATGAAACTCAACGGCCATGGGCAGCAGATTGCGCAGAACATCTATCCAATGAGCAGCTAGAAACCGCATTAACAGTTCTTAAATCGTTAGCCAAGAAGTTTGAAAGTTAAAACGTTGTTTTGAATATTTTCTGGGCTGAACTTATTCATCCTGTTTTTTACAAATACGCTAGCCTGAGCTTCAAAAACTTAATCTTAGGCTCCGTAGTGGCGTGTCGTCACTGGGTTTAATTTTTCGAATTAGTAGGGAACATGGATGGAATACTCGATTGATGAGTTGGTTAAAGTGTATGGTGAAGGTTCAAACTGTCCCAGCCGAGATCAATGGAAGAATTTATTAGAGGGTGATTTAAGTCAGCCGCTGACTGTTGTTAATTTTTTTAAGCTTCGCAAAAATGCTGATACAGCAATTATTGATGATGCGATTTCCGGTGAGGAAGCATTCAGCAAGTATGCAGAAGTGAGCGTACCAACGGTTGATAAAGTTGGAGGTCACTTTGCTCTAAGAGGCGTCGTGGAAAATGACTTTATGGGTGACAAGTTGCTGGACTGGGATTTGATTGCTGTAGGCCAATACCCAGAACGAAAAAATTTCATTGAGTTGTTGATGGATAAAGAATATCAGGCATGTGTTAAATACCGCCAAGCTGCAGTTGAAGCTCAGCACGTTTATTTTGTAAATGCGATGTAGTTTTGGATTGCTACAACTAAAACAGTGAATCAGATCCGTACCAAATACGGATCTGATTGAGCTGAAGGGCATTTTCAGTCAGAACATGCCATTATCCAATTTTGGTCATTTCATTAAGAATAAAGCGATCGACAGCGCCTTCAGTTTCTTCCATATAGGCTTTCAGGTGGTCGTTGTTCATGTGGCTTTGCCAAAGTTCCAGGGTCTCCCAACTCTCAAAAAACAGGAATACCGCAGGGTTTTCATTGTCTTGATGAAGGTCGTATTGAAGACAACCTGTTTCCTTGCGCGTTGGCTCAATCAGTTTCATAAGTGCAGTTTTAACCAGATTAATTTTGTCTGATTTTGCTTCGATTCGAGCAACAATAGTGAGTGCTTGTGACACGATGTTCTCCTATGGGTTATTTAAAAACCTTCCAAAACGACTTTCCCAATGGTCTGGTTGCTTTCAATATGAGCATGGGCTCGTTTTAAATTTTCAGCGTTGATGGTGCCGTAGTGGTCGCCCAAAGTGGTTTGAATGCGACCTTCATCAATCAACTTGGCGATGCTATTTAACAGCTCGTGTTGTTTGATCATATCGGATGTTTGGTACATTGAACGGGTGTACATAAATTCCCAGTGAAGCGAGATCGACTTCATTTTCAGTTTCATAATATCTAAGCCATCACGTGGGTCATCAATTAACGCCAGTTTACCTTGAGGGGTAAGTACTTCTACCAGCTGATCAAAGTACTGATCTGTGTGTGTTAGGCTGATAACATGAGTGACGTCATCGATGCCTACGTCGTTCAGTTGAGGTAATAGCGGTTGATGATGATTGATCACATGATCCGCGCCTAATTTTTTCACCCAATCCTGGCTTTGTTGACGAGACGCTGTGCCTATAACGAATGCATCTGTCAGCCGGGTGGCTAATTGAGTCAGAATTGAACCCACACCGCCGGCAGCGCCTATGATTAGAATGCGTTTTTCAGAAGCAGTATTTTGTACTTTAGCCGTTTCTGTTTGGGCAACAAAATCGAGACGATCAAATAATAACTCCCAGGCGGTAATTGCAGTGAGAGGCATGGCAGCTGCTTCAGTGTTTGAAAGGCTAGTTGGTTTTTTACCGACAATACGCTCGTCCACCAGTTGGTATTCCGTATTAGAGCCTGGCCGCGTAATGTCGCCGGCGTACCAGACTTTGTCACCAATGTTGAATAACTCAGTGTGTTCGCCCACAGCAATTACTTCACCGACAGCATCCCAACCCAGAATTTTATATCCTGATTCAGGTGCACTATTGGCTCTAACTTTGGTATCCACCGGGTTCACTGAAACGGCCTGGACTTTAATTAATAAGTCTCGACCTATTGGCGTTGGAGTTTCTAATTCAATATCAATAAGTGAATCGTTGTTTTCAATGGCTTGGGGTTGTAAGTAACCGATCGCTTTCATGTTTATCTCTCTTTAATGTAGGTTGAACAGCTTATTCACCTGGCGTCCTGAATTGGTGTTTAAGAGCCGTTGAATGTTTGGATGAGGCTATTATTCAAGAATGGATGCATGGTATAAACGGGGTAATTAATGAAACAAATTCAAAATATTTTTGATAATGAATACGGCAGACCTTGATCTTTTTATTCGCACCGCAGATTCTGGCAGCATCACTCGTGCAGCAGAGCAGTTGGATATTTCCACCGCAGCGGCCAGCGCAGCCTTGAAGCGGCTGGAGAAACAACTGAACGTTCAGTTGTTCATTCGCTCGACGCGACAACTTCGCCTGACGTCTGAGGGTGAGCGTTTTCTGGTGCATTGCCGAGCTGCACTGGAAAGCTTAGAGGTGGGCAAAGACTCCATTCATGCGCTCCAAGGAAAAGTTGCGGGTGAGATCAGAATGTCAGCTCCATCGGACGTCGGACGAAATGTGTTGTTGCCATGGATTGATGAAATGATGGATGAACATCCGGAGCTTTCCATTAACCTGACGCTTGGAGATTCTTTATCGGATTTTTATCTTGATCGTGTGGATTGTGCAATTCGGTATGGCACACCGGAAGATTCTTCTATGGTGGCTTTTGAATTGGCCAAGGTAGAGCGAATTATTTGCGCTTCTCCTCAATATGTTAAGACGTATGGCGCGCCAAATGAGCCTGATGAGTTGAAAAACCATAACTGTCTGATTTATCAATTGAGTAATCGTCTGTACGATCATTGGGAGTTCTCTTCAAATAAAAATCAGGCGTTGGGGCAATATAAAGTTCGAGTGACAAGTAACCGAACCAGCAACGACAGTGATTTGGTCCGTCGGTGGGCCGTCTCTGGAAAAGGGATTGCGTTTAAATCTTATATAGATGTATTTAATGATATCCAGGCTGGTCGTTTAATGCGTTTATTACCTGATTACGGAACACCTGACGTCGTGGTGAATTTGATTTGCCCAACCCGTAAACAAATCACCCCTGCGGTGTTATTAATGCGTGATTTTTTTAGAGAGAAGCTAAGGGCGGTCTCTTCCTGAATTCAGGCAGGAAACCCCAACCAGGGGCTTCATTCATTCTTTCTGTATGTTCACTTCGAAAAATTACTTTGGCTTTGGTATCTTTCTCCATTGGGCAGAATAAAATTGGCGTAAACTTTATTGTCATTAAAGTCAAAGATATCAATGACGTGAGTGCCTTTTGTTTCTGTCCAGGCGAATAAAATCAAACCAGTTCTCAAGTCTGTTCGATCCGTGGTTTCAAGTGCAGTTTTGCCTATTTCATTTTTATTCGGGGCATTTAGGTAGGTCCAACGCAGTTTATTCTCTGGTAAAAACTCCATTTGGATTTCGTAACCCGAGACAGAATATTTAATCACTGTATCATCAATATTAAATGAATTTTCTGCGTAGGTTTTCATAGTGACAGCACAGGAAAGCAGTAGGGCGATAAATAAGGGGCTTTTCATTTTCAAGCTCTCGAGAAGTTAATTGAAAAATTTAATCAGGTGTTCTGTGACTAAATCAATGGTCAGAGGGTCTTCGTAAAACTGCATTTGATTCCGGCTTTCCAGCCAGACTAAATCTTTCTGAGCTGAAGGAATTAACTTGAATATTTCTTTGGGTACTTCAGGGCCTGATGCCGCGTTATCTGCATGAATCATTAGCAGAGGTTTCGTTAATTTTGCAGCGACAGGTCGTATGTCGTGACCCCATATATCCACTTCCGACATCGTGGTTATTCGATTTTCCCAGAGACCATGGAAATTCCAAAAACTTCCTTTGTCTTCCCAACGGTTGTAAAACTCTTTAATAACAGGCGCACCAAGTAATACCTTTTCACTTTTTGATACAAGATCAGTGCGAATGATAGGTTGATATTCTACTTTTCCTGTTTGCAGGAATAGATCACGAGCTTCACTGGCTTCAGTTAGACGCGCTTGAACTTTTTCCTCTCCACCAAGATACATACTGGCAACTTGTGGGGTGAGGTAATGTCCGGCTGTGGTTGCTACTTTGGTAATTCTTGGATCAATAGACGCGGCTTCAATGATCCAGTTCGCACCCTGACATATGCCCAAGCCATAGATAGGTTGGTTATTAAGCGAGTTTAACCCGCTCATGAATTCGGTTGCTGCCTGAAGATCTTCTATTTTAGCTTTTCTTGATTCGAATCGACGTGGTTCTCCTTCGGATTCACCATGATATCTTGGGTCAAAAATCAGTACGCTGTATCCCTCTTTTACTAAGCGACTAGCGTATTGAATTGGTGCTTGTTCTTTTACATAGGCAACGGGGCCAATAATGACAATGCTGCCTTTGATCGCATTTTTTGGGAGAAATAAATTACCAATGATTTGGCTACCTTTACTTGTAAAGGAAACTTTCTTCACGAAATGGTTATTAAATTCAATTTGCCCTAATGACCATGGTTGAGTTTCGAATTCTTCGTTGTTCACGTTTGACAGGTGAGAGGGCGTGTTGGCTTGTGTCGATAGGGAGAAAATAATTCCTAAACTGGCAATCGCTGTCTGTAATAATTTGAGCTTTTGTAATTTCATAAAAGTCTCCTGGTCTGAACTCTGGAAAAAGTGAACGGGTAATCAGTAGCGTGCTGATTATTGTTTGTTCAATGAAATAATATTAATGAATCGTTGGTATGATATAAACTAAGTAAAGTGGATGTTAAACATGCAAATTTTGCATGTTTAAGTTGTATGAAATTGCAATGAGACTCTTATGCAAAAAACTCGCTCAATCCCGAATCAACCTAATCTGAATAATTTGCCGTTTCTATCTGCTTTGCTTGAACATGCGAGTATTACGCGGGCAGGACTGGAACTTGGTTTGAGTCAGCCAGCGGCAAGTCGAATTGTTGCTCAACTTAGAAAACAACTTGGAGATCCTCTGTTGGTTCGGACCCAACAGGGGTATCAATTGACGGATTATGCCCGACAGCTAAAAGGGCAGGTGACTAATGCGCTTCATTTAACGGAAGCGTTATTCGAACCTAAATCCTTCTGTCCTGCTCAGGACGAACGCATGTTAAAAATTACCACGACTGATTTCGGCATCTTAACTGTGATTAACAATTTAAATGCTGAGTTACAACATCTTGCACCAAAGGTAAGTGTTCACTGTCAGGGATGGGCATCAGATACACTCGGTCAATTAGAGCAAGGTAGAGTCGACATGGTTCTCTTTGATGAAAGTTCACTTCCAGCGGATTTTCATCGGGAATATCTATTTGATGAGACATACTATTTGGTTGTTAGATCTGGTCATCCTCTTGAAGGCCTAAATACAATTAATGACGTTTTTAAGCATGCTCATGAGTTTACCCGTGTTGTGTTAAGTTATCCTACGGGCCAGGCGTTTGCGCTTGATGATGTTCTTGATCGATGTGGTTTTGAACCACCTTTAAACACGATTGCAATGCCGTACTTTCAGAGTGCACTTTGGTTTCTTCCGACTTCAAATGCTGTAATGGCTGTGCCAAGTCGGATATTTCGTAAATTTGAGAAGGAACTAAAGTTAACCGGATGGCCATTAGATATGTGGGACGAAGGATTTAAGTATTATTTGGTGTGGCATCACCGTTCTAAAGATGAACCTTTCCATTCTTGGATGAGACAAAAAATTAAGAATCTCACTTTAACTTGAATATTTTGAATTCAGAAAGGTCATAACGGCACCTTTTGGGTACCGTTATTAATTTCAGAACGCCACTGTAAACCGTGTTACTTAAAACTCCAGTCTCGCAGTCATGTAAGCTGTCCGGGGTTCGCCGACATTGATACGAAATGCGTTGATGGACGCCGGGTAATATTCTTTGTCCGTCAGGTTTTTAACACCGGCCTGTAAACGTAACTTACTGTTCTCGGTAACCGGGATGTAATACCAGGCCGCTGTGTCATAAATGGTGTAGCTTGGCAGTGTGAAGGTATTTTCATCATCACCCTGGCGTTCGTCCGCGTATTCCAGACCAAAGCCCATGCCCAGACCAATCAGGCTGCCACTTTGTACTTCGTAGGAGCCCCAAACGCGCGCTTTTTGATCGGGCACACTTTGCGGTGAATTACCTTCATTTTCTTTGCTGTCATCGTTGTCGTTAACAATTTCCGCGTTCAGGTTTGTGTAGCTGGCTAACACGTTTAAGCCGGGTACAAACTGCATGGTGGCAGACATTTCAAAACCTGTGGTTTCTTCTTTGCCGTTTAAACGTTGGACAAAATCGTTGTCCACCGTAGAGACATTCTTTCGGGATAATTCATAAAAGGATGCAGTAATACGCAGCTTGTCATCCATTAAACTGGATTTTATGCCCAGTTCATATTGTTTGGCTTCTTCCGGGTCCAGATCTTTTTCTTGCGTGGAAGGAACAAACGTGGTTACTTCCGGATAATTTGGCAAGAAAGACTCAGAATAGGAGCCGTAGAGAGAAATGCCTTCGGTAATCTCATACATCAAACCAAACTGGCCGCTGATGTTTTCATTCGAGCTTTTGAGTTTGGAATCTTTTTCCGTTGCCAGGGGCGCATAGGTACCTGTGAACGGACCATCTTCAAAATACTCAGTGGCCTTGCTATCTCGTTCAAAGTGGTCATAGCGTAAGCCTGTCAGCAGGCTCAGTTCGTCAGTCAGGTAACTTAAATTTTGTATTGAAAAGCCGTATTCGGTATAGGTGTCGTCATTTATGTTAACAATGGTTTGTTCCCGTTTGGTATAAGCCGGTCGTGTGTCCTGATAGATGTCGATGATGTCCAGGTCGAGGGCAAACAGAGGGGCAGGAGATAAGACGCCTGTAATGTCCTGAAGGGCAAAGCCGTTCTCCCGTTTTTGATCCCGAACCGTGTAGTTTGCACCTATGTATAAGGTGTTATCGATATCACCAATTTGGAAATCACCAGTAAGGCTGTTGGATATAAAAAAGTCTGTTTCTTCACCGTTTAAATTTGTGTCTGCTGTGCGTACTAATAAGCCATTACTTTGTACGCTATTGGTATTTCGAAGCTCTATAACTTCGAGTAGGTTAGTTGGAACGCCATCTAATCCAAAGGCAGGTCGTGCCTGATAATCATCAAAGTTTTTCTCAAAATAGCTCACGTTTAGTTTGTTGGTCCAACCGTTATCAAATTCGTGGTCGAAGTTGAACTGGACCCGTTTTTCAATGCTCTCTCGTTCGCTGTATTTACTGCCCAGGCGACGTTCAATCGGAATGTCAGCAATCGATACGTTGCCAGTACCGTCGTCCACTGCGACTGTGCCTCGATCGATTGGAATGGTTTGATCACTGTAACCCAGAGTCAGGATGAAAGTATTTTGATCGTCAGGTGTGTAACTTAATGAGGGGGAAACAGACATACTTTTTGTTTCTGCTTCAACAGTGCCATCCGTGGTTTTTACTTCTCGTAAGGATTCCGAATCTTCTCCTGCTAAAACAACGCGATATTGAAATTTGTCGTTTACAGACCCGGTGCTGTCAAATATCAGTTTTTCTCTGCCGTGTTCGTCCAATTCTGCCTGAATGGAATGGGCGCTTTCTTTTTGAGGTTTCTTGGTGACGATATTGATTAAACCACCGGGACTGACTTGCCCATGAAGCACGGATGCCGGGCCACTGATCACTTCCACACGCTCTACGTTGGCAACGTCTACCCGAGTGCGGTTACTCACCGGACTGCCGTCGAAGAATAGGTGGTTGTTTTCCATTCCGCGAATGTTTACTTCGTCTTCAGCACCACCATAGCCGTCAGAGCGGGTAACGCTTGCTGCATTTAATAACACTTCAGTAATACGGGTAGCATTTTGATCAATGATTAACTGCTCAGGAAGAACCTGAACCGAGCGGGGAAGGGTGTCTACATCCGTTGTAAATCCGGTTGCTGAGCTGGCTTCATCGTATTCATAACGGCTTAACACAGTGCCGTAAATTACCTGGGTTTCAAGTGCTCTGAGTTCAATGGGCGAGAGCGAATAGCTGTTATTTTCTAAGAGGATTGCTTCAAGTTCGGTACCGTTTAATAGCTGCTTTAACGCTTCTTCTGTGCTGTAGAGGCCGTGTATTCCTTGAGTTGTTTTATGTTCAGTTATGCTGGACGGAAACGACAATAAGATACCAGCCTCGCGCCCTAACTGGTTCAGAGCATCTTCCAATGGGCCAGCGGGTATGCTGAACATTCTTTGGACTGAAACGGCATTGTTAAGTGGCTGAGCAATCGCTTTTGTTGATGTCGCGATGAGGGTTGCTGAGCTTAAAACGGTAACAATACAAGCGCCTGATATGGCGTTTGCCATTGCAGTGCGAGAAAAGAGATTACGTTTTCGGTGGAAGTTTTTCGAAGGTGCTGATTTAGTTGTTTGGGGAACCATTACTTCAAGTCCTCTTGATGCCAGGCATAGATAAAAAAAGTTGTTTCTACCCTCTATGTCCCGTGAGAATTTAAAACAGACCATGTAAATTGAACTTTTTTTAGATATTTTTATTTATTAGGACGTTGCGGGCTTTAAGGTCACGAAATATCGGGTCATGTAATGTGCTTTAATCGAAAGGCTGGCTTCAATTGCAGCGATAATTCGGTCTGTGCTGGCAAGCGGATAGGTACCGGACACTCGTAAGTCGGCAATGTTATCAGCACAACGTAAACGCCCATGACGATAGCGGCTGAGTTCTGTCAGAAAGTCTTTTAAACGCATGCCTCTGGCCACAATCATTCCCTGAGCCCAGGCGATGGAATTCAAATTGACAGGTAACGGCTTGTTAATGACGTCTTTTGTAAAATTAACCTGTTGACCTGCTTTAATTGTTTGAGTGTTGTCATTAGCAAGAATAGGTTTGATTTCAACGGAACCGTCAAACACCGATAATTGACAGGATCGATCGTACAGCCTAATTGAAAAACGGGCTTTTGATGTAACTAAACTGCCTTGAGAGGTCTGGATTGTCAGGGGGCGAGATGGTTTGTGGTTTCTCTCTAAGCCTGTAGAAATTAATAATTCACCATTGACTAGATGAATACCTCTTTGATGAGTGTTATCGAACAGATTAAATGCACTATCGGTATTCATTTCAATTTGGCTGCCGTCGGCCAATTGGACGGTTCGTTGTTCTCCTACCCCTGTTTTTTGATCAGCAATCCATTGTTGCCAAGGCGTTTGCTCTTTTGCTGTCCAGGCAGCTCCGCCTGCAAACAAAGCAACGGACAGTGCCTTGATCATTTCCCTGCGGGAAATCATTTGAGGATGTGTGACAGAGCTGTGAGCGACAGATTTGGCTACGACATCGAGCATGCCAAAGCGGTTGTTGACTGACTCGATGTGCTTCCAAGCGCGTTCATGGTCGGGGTGTTGGTCACGCCATTCTTGTAGCGCCTTTAAAATATCAGCTTTTTTGTCAATGGCTTCATTGACATCGACTAACCACTCGACGGCGCGTTTGGCTATTTGAGGCGAGATATCCGTTGGGACGTTGTCACTGACAGAACCTAAGCCGTTTTGAGCGTTTGGTGATTCTGTATTTCTTGCATTCATTAAGGATGCTCAGTCGACAGCGATTGAAAAATAACAGTGGGCACTGGCCTTAACCAGATATCGTTTAACCGTGGTGACAGAAATGGCCAGCTTTTCAGCAATCTCTTGTTGTCGCATACCGTCCAATTGTGAGTATAAAAAGGCTTGTTTTACCGGGATAGGGAGGCCATCCAGTAATCGATCAATCTCCGTTAATGTTTCGAGTAAGATGGCTCGTTCTTCTTCCGAAGGCTCAAAATATTCTGGCATTTGAGAAAGAACTTCAAGGTAGACCTTCTCCAGCTGATCCCGTCGCCAGTGATTTGATAGTACTCGTTTAGCAATTGTGGTCAGAAAAGCTCTGGGTTCACATAAATTGAGAACCTGTTGTTTCCGCAGAATGCGGACAAAGGTGTCATGGCTTAGGTCTTCTGCTTGAGTGCTGCAACCTAACTTGCCGGTGAGCCAAGAAAATAGCCAATTGTGATGTTGATGGTAGAGAGTATGCAATTGCTGTTGAACTGCTTTTTGTTCAATAGTCAGTTCACCAGATGACATAAACACTCCTTTAACTGCGTGTGTTATGTTAATGAGAACGATTATTATTGTAATTTAGTTGGTGGGGCTTTTCAATAATTGAACAAGGATGTTAGGTATATAGATTTGCTAGGTACATAGGTTTGATAGGTAAACAGAACTGGCAGAACAGTGCTCGAGATATGGCCAGAGGTAGACCGGACTTGATGTGTTTAATTATGATGAAACTTATCTAAGTTAAAGCTGGTTACTTTAGCCAAAGTGCGAGCTTTTTAAATAACTCATCCGGGTCAATAGGCTTTGCAATGTGGTCGTCCATGCCTGCGTTCTGGCAGTTCTCTATGTCGCTGGAGAAGGCGTTAGCCGTCAATGCCAGCACAGGCAAAACGGCATTGCCGGATTGAACGTGTTGTTTGATCAGGCGGGTTGCTTGATACCCATCCATTATGGGCATTAAACAGTCCATGAGTACCAGGTCGTAGGTGTTTGAGGCCACTTTTTCAACGGCTTCTTGGCCATTTTGAGCCACATCATAGGTAACGCCGATAGTATCCAGAAAACCTTGGGCTATAAGCTGATTGGTGAGGTTATCTTCTACCAGCAGTATGTGGCCGCTGAGGTTGTCCGGGGTGATGTCAGGCTTTGCATCAGTCGAGCCCTTTGCTGAGTGATCAGGCTGGGCTGCTTCTTCTGGTTGGTGGTCTAAAGGCAGGGTAAACCAGAAGGTTGAGCCTTTACCTGGTTTGCTGGTGACGCCGATCTCGCCTTGCATCATTTCGATGAATGATTTTGAGATCGATAATCCAAGACCTGTTCCGCCATACAGTCGGGTCGTTGATTGGTCTGCTTGATTGAATCGGCCAAATAATTTTTCTATCTGGTCATTGTTCAGGCCGATGCCTGTGTCTTGGATTTCAAAACGAAATAGGCCCGAGTTGGGTTTTCCTTGGCGTACGGAGGTTTCCGAAACCGTGATGGTGACGCTACCCTTAGTCGTAAACTTTAATGCGTTGGAGATCAGGTTATTGAGAACCTGACGAATTCTTAGGCTGTCGCCGAACAGGTGGACGTGGGTGTTCTCATGTATCGAGTGCTTTAAAGCGATTTGATCATCCGTCAGTTTAAATGTTTGGATTTTAACAATCTCGGTCAATAATTGATCAAGGTTAAAGTTATGTTTAGACAGTTCAATTTTACCCGCTTCAATTTTGGAAATATCTAAAATGTCATTCAGTATGTCGTTGAGGTTATTTGAGCTGCTCAGTGCTAAATTAATCAGTTGGGCTTGGTCGTCGTTCAACTCAGAGTTGAGTGCCAGTTTTAACGCACCAATAATACCGTTCATCGGTGTACGTATTTCGTGACTCATATTAGACAGGAAGTCAGTTTTATATTGGTTGGCCTTGGTTATTCGTCGTTCCTGGTCCTGACGAATAAGCTCAACTTCAATCCAGCTGGCCATTAACTTTAGGGCATCAATATCCGTATCCAGAAAATTCCTGGGATAGGCTGATGGACTGCTGAAATTGAGGGTGCCGTACAATTTGTTTTTAAGCCGGATGGGCACACCAATGTAAGACTCTAATTGAAACGCCGTGTAGGCCGGGTGCGAAGCGTATTTATCGTGTTCACCCATGTGTTCAATGGCCACAGGTTCGACGGCATTGCAGGTGATATTGCAGTAAGTGACACCAAAGTCGAATTCGTCGCCAGGGTTAAGGTCAACACCTTCTGGTGTGACGCAATATTTAACCGTATAAGTGTTGTTCTCTATTCGCGATAAAATGGCGATGTCTAAGTTAAAGCGTTCCAGCCCCAGCTTCAACAATTCTTGAATTTGGTGATCAAACCCTTTGTCGAACTCGTTCGTGATTTGATAGATCCGTCGAATCAGAACTTCACTGTTGGAAGAAGGTGTCATAGCGCTCCAGCTATCTCTCAGTGTATCTCTCAGAAAGTCTTTCAGTGTTGCACTATTGAGTCTGGGTCAGTTTGCTTGATTTGCAATTTAAAGTCGATAATTTCAGTGATTTTCAGAGAACGAAGGTTTGTGGTGCGTTTGTAATGCAAAGGTGGGCGTCTTAAATGAAACTGGCAGGTGAGTTTAAATGTAAGTCTACTTAGAGAGGAGGGTAAACAGGGCGTGGATTTACTGATTCACACCTGAATTGCTTGGTTCATTTCTGGATTGTTTGGCTCATGCACCTTGTATCGGGGTGGCAAACCGTGTTTTTAAAGCGGCAAGTCGTTGCCTGGGTGAATGGGCGGAGGTTGGCTAAATTATGATCATGTAAGCGTTTGTAAACGAGTTTTTGTTTCTGGCACGGATTCTGCTGTAGAGGGTTAAATCTTATTCATTTAGCTCAAAGGATTGCTGAATCATGGCTATTACAACAGTGAACAACGCAGTCACCAATACTGCACCTGTTACAGGCAACAGTGCAGGGTCTGCATCTACAACATCTGCGACCAATACCAGCTCTAACTCGAATCAGGAACAAACAAGCGCCGTTGAGAGTGATATAAGACTTTCAAGTCGTGCTAAGAAAGTTCAGAAACTGAACGAGGAGTTTTTTCCTGGTGGTCCGTCGACGGTGAAAATTACACCGGAATTTATCGAGCGCCTTCAGGAGTATGGCTTCATTTCCAAGGCAGAAGCTGAAAGCCTGGGCGCGCAACAAGCGAAAACGGGCGCCGGGGATACGGTTGGGAAGCTTTCATCTGAAATTAAAGCACTGCAAGAACGCTTGAGAACCATTGATCCTCAGGATGGCTTATTAGATATTCTCGAAAAATCCGATGCAATCATCAGTAATCTCGACGGTTCCAAACCATCAGGTCTTGCAGCAGATATCAAAACGGTGAACGCTGAGTTGAACGCGTATTTAAACAGTGAGCAAGCGAAGAAATTGTCTGAGACAGAGAAAGAAACATTGGATGAACTGAGCCTTGCGCTGCAAATTGCAGACAAACTTAACCCAAACAATATTTCTTCTCAAAAGCTGAACAGTTATCTGGCGTTCGCTTAATTTTTAAGCGGTAACCCGGTGAGGTCTGTCCAGGCCTGATAATGGCTTAAATACAGGTTTCCTGACAATTGATCGAGAAAGTTACTGCGTTTTAAGCGGTCTAAAATCGGGCCTTTGACTTCTGAAAGATGAAATTTCATGTTGGCATCTTTCAAGTATTGGTTAATCTCAAACAGGGTTTCAAGTGCACTGGCGTCGATGTCGTTAATGGAGTAACACATCAATACCAAGTGTTTGGCGTCTGGATGAGAGGCGACTAACTCGTTCACTTTATCCTCCAAAAACCTTGCGTTGGCAAAATACAGGCTGGCGTCGATTCGGAAAGAAACGACTTCCGGGTGCGTGATGACATTGTAACGTTCGACGTTTCTGAAATGCTCTGTGGTGGGCACCCGACCCAAAATCGCCACATAAGGATGACTGGAGCGGTATAGGTGCAAACCTATGGATAACAACACACCACTGATCAATCCCCATTCTACCCCGCTGGCCAGTGTAACAACCATAGTAACCATGAGCGCAGAAAAATCTTTCCGGTTAAATTCCCAAGTACGCTGAATGGCTTTGAAATCAAATAATGAAAGCACAGCCACTAAAATCATGGCAGCCAGCGTTGCTACGGGTAAGTAAAATAAATAAGGGGTTAAAAATAAGCCACTGATTGCGATGCCGATGGCAGTAAAACCGCTTGCTGCCGGTGTTTTAGCGCCCGCTTTAAAGTTGACTGCTGATCTGGACAGGCTGGCTGATACCGGAAAAGCCCCTGAAATTCCTGAGGTCAGATTAGACATGCCGAGTGCCACAGCTTCCTGATTCGGGTTAATTCGTTGCCTTTGTTTAGCGGCAAAAGATTGTGCTGCGGATAAAGAACTGACGAAGCCAATGATGCTGATGAGGAGGGCGGAGCTGGCCAGACTTTTCCACGTTGCGGATTCCCAATGCATTGATTGCACATCGGGTAAAGCTATGGAGGGTAAGCCGGCCGGAATATCACCAACGACCACAATGCCTTGCTTTGAAAGATCCCAAAAAAAGACGGCCAAAATGGACACCAACATCGCCAATAGCGGTGTTGTTTTGCTTAATGTTTCCGCCAGGAAGCGGGACTGAGTGATTTTGAAAATAAAAAGATTCAAGAGTTTCGGAAAGAAAAACAAAAAGATAAAGGCGCTAAGGCCAATCATCAACGTGTAAGTATTAAGCTCGCTGATGTTTTGAAAGGTAGAACTTAAAACATTAAAGAAGCTTGAGGTGTCGAGTTCGATACCCAATATATTGCCGAATTGACTGGAAGCGATGACCAGCGCTGATGCCGAGATAAATCCGGTGACTACCGGAAAGCTGATGAAGTTGGTTAAAAACCCCAGTCGGAAGATGCCAAAGGCCAATAAAAACCCACCGGACATCGCTGCCAATACAGCTGCGCCCATGATGTATTGGTCATTACTCAATGTAGTACCCAGTTCAGGGGTTGAAAATGCCGAACCTAAAGCCGTTGCGGTCATAATGGAGGTGATCGCAAAAGGTCCCACTGATAACGGCCCGCTCGAACCAAACAGCGCGTAAGCCAATAGGGGCAACATGCTGGCGTACAGACCGAGCTGAGGAGGCAACCCAGCTAATAAAGCATATGCTAGGGACTGAGGAATCAGCATCATGGTGATCACCAGAGCAGCAATGACATCTTCCACTAAAGTTGCCCGATTGTAGTTTTTTGCCCATCGCAATACAGGAAGCAATTGGCCAACGCTTGTTTTTGTCATCTGGATAATTTTTTGAATGTGATAGTGAGTGAAAATACCAAAAGGATTCTGAGGTCGAATGTAATAAAATGGGAGTATGACCTGTCATACATGATAGATCTAATGCAAATGACCTTTTGGCGGTAATTTTGATTTTATCGTTGACTTTAAACTCTAACTTTTTATTATTGACGAAACGTCACTGACGGATCGTCACCTAAAATTATGGCACCAAGACTATTAGACGAAAACAGCCTTAGGGCGCGAGAGCAACAAATCATCGAAGCCGCAATTGAGATTATTCAACGAAATGGTGTTGAGAACTTAACGATGGATAAAGTTGTTTCCGGCGTGCCATTCTCAAAAGGCACGGTTTATAAACACTTTTTAGGTAAAGAAGACCTGATTTTGGCGATCAGTAATTACGCCATGTCGATCTTGGCAGATTTATTTTGTCGTGCGGCTCAGTTTCAGGGCTGCCCGCGTGAAAGAATGATGTTAGTGAACTTCTCGTATTTGTTGTATGCCATTTTGCATCCGGCGTTGTTTAAAACGGCGCAATGTGCAAAAAGCCCAAATGTATACGGTAAGTGCAGTGAGGAGCGGTTAGGCCAACAGGAACAGCTTGAATTTAAGCTGTTGGGCGCGATTCACAGCATTGTTGAAGAAGCGTTGGCCAGTGGCAGTTTTACGTTGCCGGAACACATGAATATACAGCAGGTTTGTTTTGCGAATTGGTCGGTAGGCCACGGCACCATTGGTTTGTTGTCGGACGATGTAGAACAGTGCGAAGGCAGTAATGGCCTGATCGTTGAGCGAGAATTGTTTAATCAGAATAACTTGTTGTTTGATGGTTTACAGTGGGCGCCGTTTACCAAAGATCATGATTACAGAGCAGGGTTAAGAAAGGCTTTGGAAGAGATTTTCCCTGGGGAACTTTTGCTGATTAAGCGATTGGGCCGGGAATTGCAGATTTAATAAAAAAGATAAAATTACGGTGACATTGTTCCAGCCTGAAAGGGCTGAATATTTCGCCGTATTTTTTTACATTATAAGTGACGATTCGTCATGTTAGGAGGGGCAATGAAAGATAAGATATTTGATTTTGTGGGGAAACATCCCATATGGGTCATTTTGGTGAGTTTAATACTCGTCTTTACGGCCGCAAGCGGGGCTCAACACCTTGTTTTTAAAAGTGATTATCGAGTGTTTTTTGGTGAGGATAACCCTCAGCTAATCGCTTTTGAATCCATGCAAAAAGTCTATACCAAGAGTGATAATGTTTCTTTTGTGGTAGTGCCAGCAGACGGTAATGTGTTTACTCCTGAACATTTGGGTGCACTCAAGAAGTTGACCAAAGATGCTTGGCAGGTGCCGTATTCAACCCGTGTTGATTCGGTGACAAACTTTCAATATACCTACGCTGAAGAAGACGACATGATCGTTGAAGATCTGGTGATGAACCCGGATCGTCTCAATGCCGCACAGCTTGAAAACATTAAGCGGATTGCCATTAGTGAGCCCCAATTGGTCAATAAAATTGTCTCGGAATTGGGCCATGTGTCGGTAGTCAATGTTACGGTGCAATTTCCAGGTATTGATCCTATCGTCGAGTTTCCGGAAGTAGCTTCGAAAGTCCGTGAAATGAAGGCGCAATTTCTGGCAGAAAATCCGGGCACGGAAGTGTACTTGTCGGGTATGGTGATGATGAACACCGCCTTCTCTGAAGCCGCTATGAATGATGGCTCGACTTTGATTCCACTAATGTTCTTGGTTGTGATCATTGTGATTGGGGTTTTGCTACGGACCATCTCTGGCACGATCGCCACCGTGACGATCATTATCATGAGCATTGCTGCGACCATGGGTTTGGCCGGGTGGATGGGCTTTTACCTGACAGGGCCGTCTTCCTCTGCTCCGACCATGATTCTGACACTGGCCGTGGCTGACTGTATTCATATCTTAACGTCCATGTTCTATGAAATGCGCCACGGTGCTGAAAAACGACAAGCCATCAGACGCAGCTTGGAAGTTAACTTACAGCCGATCTTTCTGACCAGCATTACAACCGCCATTGGCTTTTTAACCATGAACTTTTCGGATTCTCCGCCGTTTTGGGATTTGGGCAACTTGGTGGCAATCGGCGTGATGTTGGCGTTTGTATTCTCGGTCACGGTGTTCCCTGCATTACTGACGGTGCTGCCTATTCGGGTGAAAGTTCAAGAAGAAGATAAGCAAGACAATATGACGGCACTTGCTAACTTTGTGGTGAGCAAACGTAAGTTGCTATTGCCATTGGTGAGCGTGTTGATCATCGCTTCGGCAGCGTTTATTCCTAACAATGAACTGAATGATGACTTTGTGAAGTACTTTGATGAAACGGTACCTTACCGTTCAGCCACCGACTTCATGCAAGAAAATGTATCTGGTATGACAGTGCTGGAACTTTCAATCAAGTCAGGCGAGCAAAGTGGCATTAACAGCCCGCAATTTCTTAAAACGGTTTCCGATTTCAGCGACTGGTTGCGTTCTCAGCCTAAAATGGATCACGTAAATACCATTACGGACACTTTGAAGCGTTTGAATATGAATATGCACGCCGATGATCCTGCCTGGTATAAATTGCCAACCAATCAGGAAATGGCCGCACAATACTTGCTTCTGTACGAAATGTCGTTGCCTTACGGTTTAGACTTGAACAATCAGCTGGACGTTGCAAAATCTTCCACGCGTGTCGTCGCTACTTATGAGAACTTATCAAGCAATGAAATGATTGCCGCAGAGAAGAGTATTAACGATTGGTTTGCGGTGAATGCTCCGCAGTATCAAGTGGATATTGCCAGCCCAAGTTTGATGTTTGCTCATATTGGGCAACGCAGCATCATAAGTATGCTGGGTGGTACCACCATTGCTTTACTACTGATTTCTGTGTTGCTGGGATTTGCTTTGAAGAGCTGGCGCTATGGTTTAGTCAGCCTGATTCCCAATTTGGTGCCTGCTGCAATGGCGTTTGGTATCTGGGGTCTTGCAAATGGTCAGATTGGCATGAGTTTGTCGGTCGTTGCGGGCATGACCTTGGGTATTGTGGTCGATGATACGGTTCACTTTTTAAGTAAGTACCTCCGTGCCCGTCGTGAAGGCCAGGCCGATTCCATGGCCGCAGTCCATTATGCCTTTGGTAACGTGGGGACTGCGCTTTGGATCACCACCTTTGTGTTGGTTGCCGGGTTCATGGTGTTGGCGCAGTCCACCTTTAAGATGAACGCAGATATGGGCATGTTGACCGCGATGACCATCTTCATTGCTCTGGTCGTGGATTTCTTATTCTTGCCTCCATTATTGATGGCCATTGATAAATCCGTAGAAAAAAAGAAGGCTAACGCCGATGTATCAAAAGCATCAGGTGAGCATTCAGAAACAAAAAATAATTCTTCCGAAGTAACGGTATAAGCGTCTGTTTTAAGACGATAGGAGAACGAATATGACTGCAGTAATAAAACCAAATTTACAAAAGAAATCTGGCTTTAAAGCGATTTTGGCTGGCGTGACTCTGGCCCTGGTAAGTAATCTGTCTTTTGCTTTGACTGCTGAAGAACAAAAAGGCCTGGATATTTCAAAAGAGGCCAAGTTACGGGATCTGGGCTGGGTCGACAGTACATCGGATATGTTGATGGTGTTGAGAAACCAGCAAGGGCAGGAGAGCATCCGTGAAATTAAAATGCGGAACCTGGAAGTGAAAGGCGACGGTGATAAGAGTTTAACCATCTTTAATAAACCGCGAGATGTAAAAGGAACGGCTTTTTTGAGCTTTTCTCATCCGGTGGGTGCTGATGACCAGTGGTTGTATTTACCCTCGCTAAAGCGCGTGAAAAGAATTGCTTCACGTAATAAATCCGGCCCTTTTATGGGGTCAGAATTTGCCTTTGAAGATCTCAGTTCGTTTGAAGTTGAAAAGTACACTTATAAATATTTAGGTGATGAAGTGGTTCATGGCCTGGACAGTTTTATGGTGGAACAGTACCCGGTTGATGAAAACTCCGGTTATACTCGTCGCGTCGTTTGGATTGATAAAGAAGAATATCGAGTTCAGAAGATCGATTTTTACGACCGTAAAAACTCATTGCTGAAAACGTTAACTTATGTGGATTATCAGCGCTATTTAGGTAAACATTGGCGCGCTGACCTTATGCAGATGGTGAATCATCAGAACGGTAAAAGCACTGAGTTGAAGTGGGATAATTATGCCTTTAAGACTGGCCTGGAAGATGGAGACTTTAATCGTAACTCTCTGAAACGAGTTCGATAAATGTTATGAGTACGACAATAATAACAAGCACGAAAACAACTGAATCAGCACTTAATCGCGTGACTAAAATATCGGCCCTGGCAGCATCCATGCTGCTGGGCGTCAACGTTCAATCGGCCGAGTTTGAATTCTCCGGCCGGGTGGGTGTTGAGGGACGGTATTTTTTTGAGACCGCTCAATACGAGGATCAGTTAAATCATGGTCAAGCGTCAGTATTTGCGGAGCCTGAGGTGTATTGGGGCTGGAACGATGGTAATGACAGTGTCACCTTCAAACCCTTTATTCGAGCAGACGGTCAGGACAGTGAACGTTCTCATGGGGATATCCGAGAGCTTTCATACATACATGCAGGTGATGACTGGGAGCTTCGTGCAGGCATTCGAAAAGAGTTCTGGGGGGTGACTGAGTTCCAGCATTTGGTGGATGTCATTAACCAAACAGATGCAGTTGAAGATTTTGATGGTGAAGACAAATTAGGCCAGCAAATGATCAACCTTTCGGTGGTGAATGACTGGGGGATTGTGGATCTGTTCTTGTTGCCGGGCTTTCGTGAGCGTACTTTTCCGGGTGAAGATGGTCGTCTTCGTGGTCCTGTCAGGGTTGATACCGATGATGTGGAATATGAATCCTCTGCAGAAGAAAAGCATTTGGATGTGGCTGCCAGGTGGACTCACACACTGGGCGACTTTGATGTCGGAACCTACTGGTTCCACGGAACCAATCGTGATCCGGTGTTAACGCCAACGTTTGAAGATGGCGAAGTGGTGCTGAAACAGTATTACAACCAGATGGATCAAGTCGGGATTGATGTTCAGGCCACTATAGATGAGTGGTTATGGAAGTTTGAGACCATCTATCGTGGCACAGACGAAGAGGATTTTTTTGCTACTCAGGCGGGTTTTGAGTATACCTACGTGGGTGTATTTGAAAGTGCTGCAGATTTAGGTTGGCTGGTTGAATACAGCTGGGATTCTCGCGGCGAAGGCGATTTTGATGACCCGGGTTCTGCCTTCCAAAATGATATCTTCTTTGGTTCTCGGCTTGCTTTGAATGATATTCAAAGCAGTGAACTTTTGGCCGGTTTCAGTTCTGATCTTGATCACAACGCTTACAGCTTTTTGATTGAAGCGAGTCGTCGATTTGGCGAAAGCTTTAAAGGCAGCCTGGACGTTAGGATGTTCCAAAGTACTCACGATGCAGATCAGATTTATGCCATTCGTGATGATGACCATGTTCAGCTGACCTGGGAGTGGTATTACTGAGTCTTCAGTCTACGCTGAGCAAATGTGACTTACTGGCTGTAACGCTGTTATACGGATAAACCCATCTTCGTCGCTTTTATCGACTCTGGCTTCCACAGAGAAATGTTGGCGAAGGTGGCTCTCTGTGAGTATTTCTTCCGGTTTGCCATCCGCTACAACTTGCTGGTTCGCCAGTATGATTAATCGGTCGCAAAATCGCGCTGCCATGTTCAGATCATGAATTGCCGTTATGATGACATGTCCTTCTCTGGCCAACGTTTTCAGCAGCGCTAATACTTCAAGCTGGTGGCACAAATCCAGGCTGGCGGTGGGTTCATCGAGGATGAGAATGGGCGTTTCCTGAGCTAGGGCCCTGGCAATAAATACCCGTTGCCGCTCACCACCAGACAGTTCCGTGACACTTCGATCGGCCATCTTGAGCAGGTCGGTCTTTTCCATTGCATGCATTATGCGGGACTGGTCGTACTCACCTTCAGGTTCAAAGGACTTCAGATGCGGGTGTCGACCCATTGCGACTACCTCCCGAACCGAGAATGCATAATCAATGCTGGTATCTTGTGGTACAAATGAAATGTATTGGGCGATGAGTTTTCGCTTGAATGTTTTCAGCGATGCGCCTGAGAGTGTTACTTCCCCTTGATTGGGCTTTGATATGCCTGTGAGTAATTTAAGCAAGGTGGACTTGCCCGCACCGTTCGCCCCAATTAAGCCCACAAACTCACCGCTGGTTTTGTTGTTTTCCTGAGCATTTAGGTGTTGGCTTTGTATGCCAAATTCGAGTGAAATATTGTCGAGCACAACGTTTTTGGGGTATGAAAACGTCAGCTTTGTACAGCTCAGAAGAGGGGCGTTTTTTGAAGTCATTCGTGCGCTCCTGCGTGTTCTGGTTGGCTTTCTTGAGATTTATTTTCTGGTCGATCGAACCTTGTTCGCCATTGTTGTAGCTGGTTGGAATCGCCTACAACATGAAATCGCTGGCGTAGCGCTATTCTGGCGGCAAGCCGTCTTAAGCGATTAGCCGGAGCAGGGTAGTTGCCGGCGCTTTCTGAATGATTCAGAGCAGCGATAATGCGTTCTTTTTCATCGAGGTAATCTGGCAGACCATATTGTTTGAGTATTTGTTGGAAACACTGATGGGCGTTGAGATCGAATGGAGTCTGATTTCCTACTGCATCAAAACACGGAGAGGCAGGATAAAGCATCAGACCTGAGATTAACCCTTTAGGGATGGGGGAGTTCGCCGGGTGATGCAAACCGGATGCGAGCAGTTTAGGAAGTACGTGGGTGTGTGGTCCTTCGGGGGATTTTTCGATCCCGATGGGCTGATAAACTTCAAGGCGACCTATCCGGGATAAAAAGGCTCTATGTGGGTGATGTTTTAAAATATGTCCAAACGCAACGTTGTCTTCAGCCAGAATGTCGGTGCCTTCAGCGGCTCTGAGTGCGGTGATTAACTCTGGGGTCGAGGTTCGGATGCAGACATCGACGTAAGGGGTTTTTAGCCCTAAATCAAACAAAACATCAGCTTGGTTTGCTTCCAGAATACTGTGTTGATCAGGCCCGAGCTCGGTAATGGTTTCACGGTGATGCATTTTGGCTGAGCTTTCAGGCAAACAAAACGCAACCGCTTGCCCCCAAAGGTCGCGATCTTTACGGGAGGTTTCGTAGGCTACAGCGGTGCATTCCGTGAGGTTTTCGATGCGCAGCGCGCCACGGCTGGTTGCAATGGTGAGCGGATCGTTTGGTGATTGATCGTTTGGTGTTATAAGCCGTTCTTCCCCTTCATCGTAGAGAAACTCACCTAAGGCACCGAACGTGCCTAAACTCCAGCTGCTTTGGTGATTGTTCAGGTGTTCTAAAATCAAACTTTTCATGTATTTCCCTATTAGGACGAACCTGTTGTCGTTGACTCAGATGGAGGCTTTTGAAGCCCAATCTTTTTTGATCAAAAGAAACAAAAAGAAGGGCGCGCCCAAGCTTGCGGTAGCGACTCCCAGTGGAATAGCCCGGTCTGTAAATGCCCAGCGAAGCAGTAAGTCCGCGCCAACCAACGTGATTGCACCACCTAAGGCGGATGCGGGCAGCAAATAACGATGATGGGGCCCAAGCATTAAACGCATAATGTGAGGCACGACTAATCCGACAAAGCCAATGGCACCGCACACAGAGACCGTAGCGCCGACCAAAAGTGCAGTAATCACCAGTAATTTTCTTCGGACTTGATCAACACTCACGCCAATTGAGGCCGCGTGTGTTTCCCCTAACAACATGGCGTCTAAATCGCGGGCATAAAACAACAGTAAGCTGATTCCTGAAACAGCAAACGGCAATATCAATAAAACATGATCCCAGGTCCGGGCTTCAATGCCTCCCATGGTCCAGTAGACAATGGTTTTGCCGACATCCCAATTGTTGAGCGATAAAGCCAGAATCATCGATGATGCAGCACTGTTTAAAGCCCCGAGAGCGACGCCCGCCAGAAGTAAAGTGCCAATGGTGGTTTGGCCTCTGTGGCTGGCGATTCGGTAGACTACAAATAAAGTGATGGCCGAACCGATGAATGCAAATGTGGGTAAAGCCCAGACTGTTATGGCTGCAAGACCAGAGTAGAGCGCGATGACGGCGCCCAATGAAGCACCGGCGGAGACGCCTAAGACTGAAGGGGAGGCCAGTGGGTTTCGAAACATCCCTTGCATTACAGCGCCGCAAATGGCCAGGCAGGCACCTGCAAATATGCCGATGATGATTCGTGGCATACGAACATCCAGGATGACATTATTCATCCAGGGGCGAATATTGATGTGGTCTGTATTTAATAATTCTAAATCAAACATGGCCACAAATTGGTTGGCCAAAATGCCGGAAAGCTGGTTCAGAGAAATGTTTGCTGGCCCGTGAACCATGTTGATCATCACACAGAGGATTAATAGCAGTAACAAGACACATAAGCCGAAGGCTTGTTTTGTGATTGGTCTTGAGGGATTAAGGCGCATGGGCATGATCCTTTGGTATTGGGCGGGTGTTTATGAAGGGGACTTTGTTGGGGTTATGCGCTTTGATCAGAAGTTCAGAAACCTGTTGAATGCCATCCCAACTGTATTGCGAAACAGAAAGAACCCACGCGCCTTTCAAGCCATAAACCCGGTTATTCTTAACGGCATTCACGTTTTGCCAGGCGGGCAACTTTTTTAACGTTTGAGCCGGATCTAACTTTGAATCCATTGACCAGCCTCGCATGAGAATAACGTCCGGCTCTAAGCCCATGGCCATTTCTGCACTGATTTTTTGTATTCCGGTTAAGCCCGTCTCACGCATAACATTGTGGCCGCCAGCCAAGGTAATTATTTCATCGATGGTGGTGTTTTGGCCCGAGGAATAACCGTTCAGGTTGTAATACAGGACGCGGGGTGGGCTTTGCTTATGTGAGCTTTGTAGCTTTTGGTGGGTATCTTTAGTGTGTTTTAACGAGTTAAGCAATGTAGTGGCTTGAAAGTCTGTGTCGGTTACTTTTCCCACAACTTTAATGTTGTTCTCAATGTGACTGAAGGTATTACCGCCAGCTAACCGAACCACGGGAACCTGAGCATTCAACAATAACCGAACCGTATCCGCTTGCGTGTATTCGCCTATGAATACCAAGTCCGGCTCAAGTGCCAGGATGGATTCTACTTCACTGCTGATTCGCTTAATGTGTGGTGGATAGACGTTGGGAATGTTGGATAACTGAGGGTTATCGACCAGATTAGTGACGGCCACGATGCGGCGATGGTCGACCAGTTCGTGAAGAATTTCATCGGTGCCTAAGGTTACGGAAATAATCCGTTCAGGTGGCTTTTGCAAAATAATTTCTTCCCTGGTGGGATCAATTAATACCATAGGGAAACCAGCGCTTTCGTCAGTGCTTTCTTTTGTACTTTCTTTTGTACTTTCTTTTGTGATCAGTATGGCGGTTGAGGAAAGCGCGTTGGCATCGAATAAACCTACTTTCAGCTCTGAAAGCCACAGCAAGATGCCACTGAGAAGAATCAGCAGGCCGCATATCGTGGGTTTCGTGAGTGAAAGCATGGTTTATTCTCTTTTAGAGTTTATTTAAAGAAAAAAGGAGAAGGGCACTTTATAAGCTGCCCCGTAACGTTACACCTACCATGGCGTTGATGCCTTTTGTGCCATAGGTTGCCACTTCCTCGTACTCTTCATCCAGCAGGTTTTCAACCCTGCAAAAAAACTCGACCTGGTCATTCAAGGTATGACTCAGGGCTAAATTCAGCAAGGCAAACTCGGAGAGTGTTTTTTGACTGGTGTTCCAGTTTTCATCAAAAATTAAGTCATCTTGCTGGCCGTTGTATTGAACGCCACCGGTAATCCGGGTCTTGTCGTTTGGAAATAGGTAGCTACTGTTCAAACTTGCGATGTGTTTTGCTCTTCGAACCAGTTCTTTTCCGTCGCCATTATCGCTGTCCGTATAGGTGTAGCCTGCGTCGATTCTAAAGTTGTACGCTGGGTTGAGTGTCGCACTGACCTCCACACCTTTGATCTTAGAATCGCTTGGCAGGTTGATGGAGGTTTGTCCGGCACCTGTGATCATATTTCGAACGTCGGAATGGAAGTAAGTTACATCAATGTATCCATCAACGGCGTCGAAATGGTATTCAGTCCCCAAATCCCAGGTGACGTTTTTTTCGGGTTTTAAGTTTTCGTTCCCTTTATAGGTTTCGCTAGAACCGTAAAGTTGGTATAGCCCTGGGTTTTTAATACCAGTGCCTTTACTTGCGTGAATTCGAAGGTCAGATGAGAGCCACCCTGCCAGGGTAAAGCGATAGGTATTATCGTTTTGAAATTCACTGTTGAGGTCTCGACGACCGGCTAGGGTGGCAAACCATTGATCATTTAAGCTCACGCCGTACTCCAATGCGAAACCGGAAGCATCCATTTCTCGATCAATCGTGGACCATCCTTTGGTGTAAAAGCTTTCTTCTTCGCGTTCAGCTGCAAAGGTTATTCGGTGATCTACGTTGGATGATGCTGCATCGCTTTCAAAATAGACATCACTTTGATATTCATATTTTCTGCGCTTGCCTTTATTTTTTGAGCTTAGCGTTCCTTCTTTGAAAGATTCTCTGTTACTGTCGCTGTTGGACACGCCAAACGACTGCTGCCACTGATCATCAAAAAGTGAAAGGTTTGAAGACAGTCTTGCGAATTTCTGACGTACTTCATCGTTTTGGTCAGCATCCACTGCTCTTGGGCGGGGATCAGCTGATCCGGGAACGGAAGTAAAACTATCACTGTCGCTGTCTGCCTCTGTATGTCGGAGGTTCAGTTCAAAAGATAGATTGTCGTTCGCTTGTACGCCTCCACGAAAGCTCAACGTGCCGTTTCGGTAACCGTCTTCTTCATGATTGCCATCTTTCTCGTTGGCATCAGAAATGCCATCGGTATGAACAAGAGAACCACTCAAAGAATAGTGGTAGATATCACTGCCTGAGTTTAAGTTGAATGACTCCTGATGTGTTCCGTAACTGCCGGCCTCAAAGCTGACTTTTCCGTTCAAAGGGCCATTGCCTTTTTTGGTGATGATGTTGATCACACCACCCATCGCATCGCTGCCCCAAAGCGCACTTTGAGCACCGCGAAGCACTTCAATACGTTCAATCTCAAGGCTCATCAGGTGAGCAAAGTTATATTCGGAACCGTTGGCAACATCATTCACTTCAATGCCGTCAATTAATACCAGTGTTTGGTTGGCTTCTGCGCCGCGAATACGCACCTGGGTGAAAGAACCGGCGGCACCGTTACGGCTGACGGCAACACCAGGTACGTCTCTTAATGCGTCCGAAACGGTTCGAACCTGATTTTGCTCAAGGTATTCTGAATCCAGCACGGTCATAGCGCTGCCGGTTGCTGCACGGCTCATTTCCACTTTGGAAGCACTGACAACAATCTCCATTGCGTGCTCTGTTTCAGCGGGTTCCGATGCCAGCAGAGATTGAGAACAGAGTGTCAAAGAGGGGATTAATACCTTGAATGCAGATGATAATGTTGTTTGTTTGTTTGGCGTCATAATTACGCTCCGTCATTGCCCTGGGGTGCAGGAATAGGAGCTGGATGTGCGTTTCTCCTTAGGTTCAACGCACAGCAGACAAACGCCATACGAACGGAGATCGCAAAAAAACGGGAACAGAGAAACAACGAGGCATACACCACGGACTCACTTCCAGCAACAATAATTGAGTTATTGTCACCGTTTCGGAATCCGCCCTGACAAACATCCCCGTTTGAAGGTAGGTGACGCGTTCAACGGCAGGTCTCCTGACTCACAGGTCTTAGTCTCCAACTCACCTTCCCGAGAAAATGCTCAGTGGTATTTTGAATTGGAACTCGCTGTTTACAGTTGCGGGGGCAGCCACGGATTTCAACCGTGTTCCCTATTAATCTCAGTTAAGAGAACCGTTTACGGGGGCGCATTTTACATAAAGGAATTTTGAAAGCAAGAGATAACCAGTATTCTGGTTTCTGTCGGGTATTGATTGTTGTGGCTGGTAAGTCTTTTGAACATTCTAGTATTATTTGCGCTTTATCATCATTCATAATGGTTGCCAGAAAACATTGTCTTTATTGTGCTTGTATGAACTTTTCGTTGTAGTGCCCCTTTTTAACATCATACTTTTTATCAAATTATTCATCATTCGCTGAAATAGACAAGAATCAGATCAGTTGACAGGCTGAATCCGGTTGAAAAGTCACGGATTCAGGAAAGAGAAATGGACTAACTAAATAGTCCCAAATTTACATAGCCGTAGTAGTCTAAAATGTAACTGAATAGGGCTGAAAAAAGTAAAGTAAAGAAAGAATACATAAAAATAATACTAAAAAGAGTTTCAATTGAATTGGCAAAACTTCTGAAGTCAAATCATTTATAGTGGTGTTTCATGATCCTATCAGTTTTAGATCGGTTTTTTAGTGCAACATTTAATGAAATACAAATAACACGGAAAAACCAACTATCTTGAGGGATGATATCTGGGTGATTTTGAAATTCAATTTTTAATCTTCTATCCAATGTAAACGCTAAAAATATGAGTGACATGTATATTAGAGCGAGTGAGCCTAAGGCCAGGATCGCGAGAGAAATTTCTATTAAATCTACTCTGGTCATATCTTCCTAGCGGCTGACAAATTTGCCAACCTTAAATTTTCTCTAAAGTAAATCAAAGTCTATTAAACCAAAGTATTCCGCTGGGTAGGCTAATAGCCCTAAAGTAATCATTGCTAGGCCTGAAAATACGTAAACGAAACAAATAATGATTTCTAGAGCAGTTGCGTGACTACGAAAGTCAAACCCGTTGTAATGATATTGCATTATTTTGTTGTTTATCGATCTGCTTTTAAAAACAACATTTAATGCAATGTTAATTACTCTAAAAAACCAAGTTGTTTGTACAGTAATGTCTGGATGATTAATGAATACTTTTTTAAGTCGTCTATCAACTGTGAGGCTCACAAGTATTAATGTAAAACAAGTCAAAATTAATAGACCGGCTACCCCAAAAGAAAAAACCACTGAAAATAAATCGTAATTTGTCATGATGTCTATCTAATACTTAACTTTAGGGCAAGCTAAAGTAGCCCTAAGTTTATAAATCCTAAGTACTCAAGGGGGTATGCTGAAAGCAGAATGATAATAAAAACAATAAAAGCATACAGGGACAGAAAACAGAATATCTTTTCGGGTAACGTGGCAAAACTTCTGAAATCAAAGCCCTTGTAGTGGTGTATCATTACTCTGTCGTTTTTTGATCTATTTTTAATCGCAACATTAAGGGAAATAGAAACTACTCGAAAAAACCAAGTCTCTTGAATAATGATTTCTGGGTGGCTTTCGAACTTTCTCTTTAAACGCCGATCTAGCGTTACTGAGATAAATATCAAAGCGACATATATAATAAGTATACAGCCAACAGAACCAAAGCTAATTAAGGTCTCTAATGCTTCATATGTTTTCATAATTAGTATGCTATCTGATCATAAATATGACGTGTGCTAGAGACTATTAATTTATCAGAAATAACAGCTACCGCTCCAGCCAAAATAATACCTAATACTATTCCAAATGGTCCTAACAAGAAGGCGAAGGAATAGGCTCCAATACCTAACCCAGCAAGCATTCCTACGCCTTGCGCCCAGGCTTCGCGCTGCCAGTTACCTCCGTTTAAACGCATTTGATCCACTGCTTGATATCTGAAATACCCATCTAAAGCTACCATCCCATAACCAAGACCTTTACCGTATCTGGCAAACTTGGCCAAACTGGTTGCTCCGGAAGAGGTTGTGATTGGTATGGTTCGGTTAGCCATGATAACAGGTCTGCCTGGCCTTGCTATTGTGTAGGATTCCATTTTGGCAGGGTATTTGTTGAAGAAGTTCAACGTTTCATTATTAAACTTTATCTGCATTTCTTTGAACGCGTTGGCTACCTTGAGCTTTGCCATTGAAAGTGTGTTTGGCGCAGCGCGATGATTTTTAAAACCATGATATTCTGCAAGGGCATCGTCGTATTTTTTTAAAGCCATTAGAAAGCTGCTTGCTCTGGCCGTGGCGGCTCCTAAGCCACCGCCACCGAACGTATTCAAATCTGGAGCAATATCCCTTAATCCTAATCTTTCAGACACTTCTGCTAACGCGAGCGCTTGGTGGCCCGTCATTGTTTCCGTTATCTTTGATAGGTTTTGGATACTTGAAGGAGAGCTTTGAAGTAAAAAACGTTGAGACGCTGAACCTACCTCATTCGTTTTTCCTGGTAAAATAATTGCCTGACCCGATCTTAAATTACTTGAGGGACTAAGATGGGGGTTTAAGCTTTTCAGATCGCTTGTTAGATTTTGATTGTTAGATGAGTTACAAACACTTTCCAGTGTATCGCCATTTTGGCAAATATATAGACCAGACATTTTAAAACGTACCCATAGAATTAATTCAGAAAAAATCAGATGGGATTTAACAAAGCGAGAACAGGTATCTCATTGAACATTCCGTGTTTTCTACTTGGTTAATCCTTAACCTAAAGTGGGCGCATTTTAGTCGTTGTCATAAATCAATACGTCGATTGAGTGCACAAATTTTAAATATGAGCCTGACAGCCTCTATGCATATCGGAGTCAGAAGGTAAAATGTGATACTTTTGTATTGGCTCTCAGGGTTAGAGTTTTCATTCTGTCTGTCATAAAGGAAACTTTGCGTATCAAAATCTTAGTCAGTGCCTGTTTACTTGGGTCGAAAGTCCGTTACAACGGTACGGATAAAAAGGCTCAAAATGATGACTTTGAGTGGTTGTTGAGCAATCATGAGATCATTCCATTGTGCCCGGAAGTTGCGGCTGGATTACCAACACCCAGGCCGCCAGCTGAAATTCAGTTTGGCACAGGGGAGGATGTGTTGACCTCTAAGGCAAACGTCATGGGGAATGATGGGGTTGATGTGACGGCCGAATTCATTCGGGGCGCTCACATCGCGCTTGAGGTTTGTCTGGCTGAAGGTATTCAGTATGCTGTGTTGACGGAGTTGAGCCCTTCTTGTGGCAGTTCCGATGTTTATGATGGCCGCTTTAGTGGTAAAACTGTGCCGGGAGCAGGTGTGGTAGCCGCGCTGTTAAAGCAACATGGCATTCGGGTATTTAACCAGCATAACGTTGGTCATTTAAAAGCTTTGTTAGCGCCGATTCAGAATATTTAATGGAATAATTCAGCGGTCAGTTGAGGGAAGAGATGTTTGTAGTTTCGTTGACGTATAAAAAAGATTTGTCCGAGGTGGATCAACATATAGATGCGCATGTGCAATACCTTGAAAAGTATTATGCAGAGAAGGTATTTATTGCATCAGGCCGGAAAGTGCCAAGAACAGGAGGCGTGATATTGGCGAATGCTCCAAGTCTTGAGGCGCTTAACGTTGTTTTGAAAGAAGACCCGTTTTACATTGCAGAGCTGGCAGATTACGAAGTGACTGAGTTTATCCCTTCAATGGCTGCTGATGGCTTTGAATTCTTGAAAAACTTTCAATGAGACCCGTAATGAAGTAGTTTGACCAATGAGTTGATAATTGGGTTTCAGGTCGTATTTATTTTCATAAAGAGGTTAGGGAATGACTTCAAAACACATTGGAATAGTGGGCTGTTCTGCAGAAGGGGCAGCACTGTGTTATAAAACCATTTGTACTGAAAGCCCTCGTAAAATGGGTTCTCACTCCCACCCCGAAGTGTCTATGCATACCCATTCATTGGCTGACTATGTGGTTTGTCTGGATCAGAATGACCTCAATGGTATTGGCGATCTGATGTTGTCTTCGGCGCATAAGCTGAAACGTGCCGGTGCCGAATTTCTGATTTGCCCTGATAATACCATTCACCAGGCTTTTTCTTATGTGGAGTCCCGCTCGCCATTACCTTGGTTGCATATTGCTGATAGCGTTATTGCTAAAGCAAAGGCGTGTGGTTATAAAACGTTGGGCATTTTAGGTACTCGTTGGCTGGTTGAAAGCCAGGTGTATCCAGACAAAATAGATCAAGCCGGATTGTCCTGGCTACGGCCAGAACCTGAAGAAATTCAGGAAATCGGAAGAATTATTATGGAAGAACTGGTTTATGGCGTGTTTAAGCCGGAATCCGTTTTGTATTTTCAGTCGGTGATTTCAGGTTTAAAGCGTTCAGGCTGTGATGCTGTTATTTTGGGTTGTACCGAAATACCATTAATCATTGATGATGGTAATTCTGAACTGCCCACATTAAATTCCAATCGGTTGTTAGCGGAGGCCGCCATTCAGGCGTCGCTTCAGTAAATGATCTTCCGTTGTTGTATTTTCTGTTTGGTAAAAGCTCATTGAAGCTAAAGTGAAAGGGGTGTTTGGTTTGCGTTTTGTTTTGTTATTGATGATTTTCTTTTGTGGGGTGGCAACGGCTGAAGTTGAAACTTTTGTTCGTGATTATACCTACAATGCCAGTGAGAATGATTCCAAAGTCAGTGCCCGTAAAGCCGCCATGCAGCAACTTCAATCCCTACTGATTCAAGAGGTAGGGGTGCAAGTACGATCGACGTTTGAAGTGGACGATACCGTGTCAAACGATGTCCTGACCCGAGAAGTAAAAGCCAACTACGGTACGTTCGCTCGTGCGTTCACTCAAACCAAAATTCTGGATGAACGTTGGAACGGTGAAACGTTTTATATTAAAGCCGAAGTCATTGTCGATACCGATAATTTGATCGAGACAATTCAGCAAGTGTATGTTCAGCAGGTGAATGTTCCGGCCAAGACTACGGTGTGTGAAGACACAAGGGAAAAGGTTAAAAAGCTACTGTATAACGCGCATCGTAGAGAGTCTGTGGCCGAGGCCATTGAATTGGCGATGAATAACCCCATTGATGAAGATTGCCATGATTGGCAGTTCATGATTATTCATAACTTCAAGTCTTTGGGTGTTCATGATGACGACTACCGTCAATTTCTATTTGAGCAAATTAAACAAGAAAAAAGTTCTTTGATTGATCGTCTGTTGGTGGATGTTTTGAATTACGCCATTCGAGTTAATCGGTTGTCTGATGATGAATGGCAAGTGGTGACGGAAACCCTGGCTCTAACGCATTCCGGCGTTGTAAACAGTGTGATCGCCACTCTGATCAACGGCACGCAGGTGCTTGATGATCATAAGTATTCTGAATCCAGCAAAAAAAGTAATGCACAAAAGCAAACCCATGATGCCTTAAAGGCACAGCTGGATGAGCTTCTTCATCTTACCGGGCAGAATAAAATCGGGTTGGATGAACCTGCAACTGTTTCGCAGGTGTCTTCGTCGATTTTGCCTAGGTTAATGAGCTATCAACCTGAATTGGTGCCGGACTATTACGAGCGCTTGAGTCGTCAGATAAATCGCGCAGGTCTCCAGCGCTTGTCGAATAGCGTGACAAATTACTATAAAAAACAGCCTGACGAAGAACGATTGAATGTCGTGAAAAGCTACTTTAATCAAGTGGTGATAAACCAAGCGGTGAGTAATTCATTATATGGCTTGTTTCAGCGTTTAGAGCGGGAAAGAAAATCTCCTGAACTGAGCATGGCGGCGTTGAAATCCATCATTAACTCCAATAAAGACCAAGCGGCTTTGGTGATGGAGCTTGCCCGAACGAATGATAAGACCCGGAACTTATGGTCTATTCGGTTTGATTTGCCAAATTCTTCTGCCTGCTCTCTGAAAGAATGTGCTGCAATGTTGTTTGATCTTGATAAAAGAACACAACAAACCGGCGCAGAATTTTTGGTCGCTTATGGTGAACGCGCTAAACCGATAAAGAACAAAGTCATTAAAAAATTAGAGCGTATCCGGGCTTTGAATAAAGTTCAGGAACCTACGCATCTGGTATCGTCTCTTTTAAAAGTACTTGAGCAAATTGACGCCACAGATGATCAATCCGTCAGTTTGATGGTGTGGGGCTTGGGCGGTGCAAGTAAGAAAACGCAGGATCAGGCCAGAGCGAGCTTAACGCACTTGGGTTCAAAAGCCTTGCCTCAGATGATTGTTGAATTTGATCAGGCCAAACAATACGTACAGCGTCGAATGATTGAAGTAATGGGCACGTTCAAAACAGATCGTGCTAAAACGGATAATTTCTTGAAACAGGTGAAGCCTGCGAATAATCACATTCGGTTTGCGATTGAAGATGCACGTGAATCCCTGACACTGCCAAGCAGTTAACGGCTGTTTAAGCCTCCTTTCTCGACTTCCATAAATTATGGCTTTGGTGATCAGATGAAATACCACATCACCAAAGCAATCATTCCCAGTCCTAACAGGTTTTTAACTCGACTCGGCTTTTTAGGTTGCTTCTTATAACGCTTTTGAGCTTGCTGCGCTGCGGCATTGTAACCTGTGGTAATTGCCTTTGGTAAGTCAACGACTTCCAGCTGAAGGACGCTGTGGCACTGTTGAACAAACGCGCTTTTTTTGATGTTAACTTCTGCAGATCGACAGAACTTGCTTAATTTCAGAATGTCGTCTTCGGTACAAATGTAGAAACCTTCTACCGGAAACGGGGTGTTGCATATAGGCACATCCAGCGAAGAAATGTACATGCCAACTTTAAGTTGGTCGACGGAATATCGTTGAAGTGCAGAAGATGTTTTAGATGCCATGATGAACTCCAAACTTTTTGTTTTGTTGGAGTTGGATAAGCATTGAAAAGGCCAATATGCCGAGCTGAATTTAACAGGGCCTGGAAGTGTGAATGCGTTCTCAAATGTTATCTTCGTTCGTCTGTTTTGAAGTCATTGTTCCATTTAGCTCAATTGTTGTTTATCAAAACAGACCCGCCTGTTGGGTGAAAAGTGACCATTTTTGGTGGTTTCTGACCCGTTTATGGCACTTAACGGGTTCTGAATCTAGGCTTCTACAAGGTGTGTTGTAAGAGGTGTCCTGCCATGATGTACCATTCATTAGATGAAATTATTCCCATACTGTCTGTCTTGATCTTTTTTTTGGTCAGCAGTGATTTGATTGCTTCCGCTTGGGGGCAAGGTGTGGTTGCTGTTTTGTTAGGCTTGCTCATGTATGCGCTATTAACTTCATGGAGTTCAATTAAAGAAGGGCATACTTCGTTCTGGGTGTTGTTAATACACTTTTCCCTTGCCTGCATTGCGGGTGGCGTGAGTGGCTGGCAGTTTTATCAGGTACAGGCATTATTATTGACGCTGGTATCTGGCGTCGTTGTTTTGGGGGCCGCTGGTTTATTGCTGGCATTGATTTGTTTTGGCCGTTCGGACGGTTAATTCAGTAAGGATTAAAAACGCGCAGAAGATTGAAAACTTCAGCGGATTGTGGGCAGAATGGTGATAAATAAATTCACCTGAAAAGACTCGTTATCCGTAGAAGGACTTACGTAATGATCGAAAGAACGGAAGATGTGAAAGAGCCGCCGTTGCTGTTCGAAGAAACCCAGCAAGTACTTAAAAAAATAAGTGATCTGACTTCCCGCGAAATTATTGTCTATTGGTCGTCTGGCAGAGGCAGCGTTTGTGATAACGATGTCATTGCGCTTTATGAAATCCTTGAAAAAATTGGCCCCTCACGAAAGGCCGGTATTTTTATCAAATCCGGCGGCGGAGATGTTGAAGCTGCCTTGCGAATCGTCAATATGCTTCGCGAACGTTTTGATGACTTGGTGGCGTACATCCCACTGGAGTGCGCTTCTGCTGCTACCATGATTTGCTTGGGGGCGAACGAAATTCATATGGGGCCTTTGGCACACTTAACAGCCATTGATTCTTCGCTGAGGCACGATTTGTCACCCATCGACGAGACGGATAACCGTCGGGTCAGTGTCAGCCAGGATGAGTTATCCCGTCTTATTCAGCTGTGGAATTCCAGTTCGAAAGACCATCATGGCAATCCGTATTCAGATATTTTTAAATACGTTCATCCGCTGGTGATCGGTGCCATTGACCGTGCCAGTTCGCTGTCGATTAAGATTTGTCAGGAAATTCTGTCTTATCATATTCAGGACTCGGACGAATGTTTAAGAATCAGTACCTATTTAAATTCAGAGTACCCATCGCATACTTACCCCATTACTTCTCGTGAGGCTAAGAAAATAGGCTTAAATATCAAGTCGCTGGATCAAGAAATAAATCGTTTGTTATTAGAGATGAGCGAGTACTATTCAGAAATGGCGCAGAAGGCAATTACTGATTTTGACGAGTACAACTACCACGACAATGAAATCCTGAACATCATCGAAGGTAAAGATATTCAGGTATTTTTTCAGAATGATAAAGACTGGAATTACATTAAGGAAGAGCGACGTTGGCAGAGCCTGAACAATGAAAGTTCGTGGCGCAAAGTTGAATTTGCTGATGGCAAAAAAACGAAATCCACTTTACACATCCGGTAATTATTTAAGGAATATTAAGCAATGAACTCGCAGTCCGGCTTGTCCATACGACCATTTACCATTTCCCGGTTACCTCGGATTCTATTTGGAAAAGGTGAGCTGTCAAAGCTGGCAGGAGAAATCGCCCATTACGGTAAGAGAGCACTGATTGTGACGGGAGGAGGGTCTTTTACCTGCTCAGAGCATTGGTCTGAACTTCAAGCCGATTTGGATAAAGCCGGTATTTCTTGGTCGCTGATTCGTATACCTGGCGAGCCTTCCCCGGAGTGGGTCGATCAAGCCGTTTCTCAGCATAAAAATGATGGTTTTGATGTGGTGGTTGGTGTTGGTGGTGGTAGCCCTTTGGATGCTGCAAAAGCCATTGCTGGCTTGTTACCTGGCGGCAACTCCGTGATGGATCACCTTGAAGGTGTGGGTCACGGTGTCAGCTATCAGGGGCCTTCGTTACCTTACATTGCAGTTCCTACTACAGCAGGAACGGGCAGCGAAATGACTAAAAACGCGGTGTTAAGTTCGAATGATCAAGGGTTTAAAAAGTCGTTTCGGGATGAACGGCTCACTGCACAAGTTGCGATTATAGATTCCAACTTATTAATGTCTTGTCCAAGAGCCCAGTTGGTGGCAAATGCCATGGACGCTTTTACTCAGTTGTTAGAGTCTTATACCTCGCCAAAGAATAACCCCATTACTGACGGGCTGGCACTCAGTGGATTGCAGTATTTTTTAAGAGGTTTTAGCTTAAACGAAGAAGCGGATCTGAAAGGGTACGACTATCTGGCGTATGCCTCAATGATCTCAGGTATTTGCCTGGCTCAAACCGGTCTGGGGGCAGTACATGGCATTGCTTCGCCGTTAGGCGCGCATTTCCCGATACCGCATGGGGTGGCCTGTGGGACGAATCTGGCAAAAGTGACTGAAACCAACATTCAGGCTTTGCAGACGCGCGACCCGAATTCATTTGCTTTGGGGCGATATGCGTTAGTCGGAAAAATGTTGGATACAAGATTTGAAGGTGATCAGCAACAGCATCTATCCAATTTAGTCTCTGTCTTATGGCGCTGGACTGAGTCTTTAGCGTTACCCAAGCTCAGCCATTATGGTATGACTGCCTACCATGTTGATCAAATCGTGGCAGAAAGTGGCGGAAACAGTATGAAGACCAACCCTATTGTTTTAAGTGATTCCGAGTTGAAGAATGTGTTAGTTTCGCGCCTTTAATGGCTTAGGTGGTCTGTGTTGGGTTCTCTGGCACAGATCACGCTCTTAGGTTCCATTTCTCTTTATAATTCCCTTTTTTAACTCTCTCGGATATTCGCTGTTACTTACCTCCGGATTTTCCTTATTTTTATATTATTCTAAGCTTTTGATTCAGTGAAGTATTCGTAAAGTCGTATTGGGAGAAGTCATCTATGTTTTCTGTAATGGCGAAAGGCATCGGACAAAGTGCGCTGGATCGAGGTGGAATGAGTTTAATACCCGTTTGTTTTAGGTGGTTGGTTTTAAGTGTGCTGGTTGTTTTGGGGGGATGTGTTTCCGCGCCAACTCAGCCTGTAGTAAAAAATGTCCATTACACCGGGTTACCTTCGGATGTGAAAACAGGCGAAACCCTGACCTTTGATGTGTTATTGAAAGTACAGGCGAGCCAATTTGAAGAAAAGCACGACACCGCGTTGAAAGCTTCGGTTATGAAGCAGCTTAACGCCGTGTCTGGGTTGCATTCGCTTCGTGAAGTGCTGTCTACCCACCGCAGTGCTATTGAAACCAAGGTGTTTGATGCTGTTTCTGCTGATTACTCCCAAGCAGAGGAGGGGCAAGATGATGAGCTGAAGTTTGGTGTAACTGTATTGGCGCTTAGTTTTGAAAAAATTCACATGCCTGAATTGCTCGATAAAAAGATAAGACGTTTTCAGTCACTGAAAGAAAAAATCATCGGTTATCAAAACCGTATCCAGCGTCAGGAACGTTACATCAATCAGCTGCCTGTGAATGACGAGGTGTCTGAGAACGTAGAGTTATTAAAAGCTAAGATGTACTTAGGAAAACTGAAAAGCCAACAGAAAACCTTAATCAAAGAATACCAGCAATTGGCTCAAGAACTTAAATTTGAATGATAGCGGCTCATACTGGCGTATAAATCTGAAGAACTGAGAAGTGATGTTTTACTTCGTTTTTTGTTCTTTGGCTGGCAAGGCAGTGGCAGTATCCAATGACCGTTGAGTGGAAGCATTAATGGCTTCCGACTGGCGGGAGAAAAGCATGAATTATTTAGGCTATATTATTTGATAATCGAAGTATCAGATGTCACGTTAACAAAGCTATCAGATAGCCTGTGTCAGGGAGGTCTAAAACGTGAGTGAACCCTGATTGATTTGTTGAACTGGATTCAGGTTCAGCAAAAAACCTGGAGTTCGTTATGAGCCCATCCCGTATTTTCCCATTCCGTTTTGTTCCGCCTTGTGTTTTTTTCCTTTTGTTGTTCTTACTTGGTACGAGCTTACCGACGTTCGCCATAGACCCTGGCAACCCTAAGCAAAGCAAATCTGTTGACGCCAATGAACGGTATATTGTGCGTTATGCCCAAGGGCACTCCGTTGCTTCGCTTAAAGCGTCAGCTGTATTTGATCAGAATAAAGTGACCCGATTACGGGGGTTTAAGTCTGTTTCGCGTTTGGACTTGATCAAGGTGGCTGGTCATGATGACCCGCAAGAGGTTATGAGCCGATTGCGGAACATACCTGGTGTCGAGTATGCCGAGCCTGATTATGTTCATCATGCAACGGCAACACTTCCGAATGATACGCACTTTAATAACCTTTGGGGGCTGAATAATACTGGCCAAACCGGAGGGGCCAATGATGTTGATATGAATGCACCTGAAGCATGGGATGTAACTACCGGCAGCGCAAACTATGTGGTGGGTGTTATTGATTCAGGTATAGATCATACCCACCCCGATTTAGTCGGTAATCTTTGGGTCAACCCCGGCGAAATTCCCGGAAATGGCATTGATGATGACGCGAATGGTTTTATTGATGACATCCACGGTATTAATGCTATCACCATGAGCGGGAACCCGATGGACGATAACAACCATGGAACCCATGTGGCAGGAACCATAGGTGCAGCCGGTAATAACACTTCTGGTGTTACCGGAGTTAATTGGCAAACCAGTATTGCGTCGTGTAAGTTTTTGGATAATACGGGCAATGGTTTTACTTCGGACGCGATTACGTGCCTGGATTATTTTCTAGACCTGAAAAACGCAGGCGTGGATATCGTTGTGACTAATAACTCTTGGGGTGGCGGCGGATATTCGCAAGCGTTAGCAGACGCGATTGCGGCTCATCAAGCGGCGGGAATTTTGTTTGTTGCTGCTGCGGGCAACGATGCACTGGATAATGATGTCAGTCCACATTACCCATCCAGTTTAGACAATGAAAACATCATCTCAGTCGCCTCAATTGATCATCATGGTGCGTTATCCGGTTTTTCAAACTATGGGGCAAATTCGGTTGATATAGGCGCTCCGGGTTCCAGCATTCTCAGCACTTTTTTAGGCGGAGGTTATGTTTTCTTTAATGGCACCTCTATGGCGACTCCTCATGTGGCCGGATTGGTTGCGTTAACCAAAGCGGCTTTACCTTCGCTTAACTGGGACGAACTGAAACGGCATATTTTAGTCAGTGGTCAACCGAACACAGCATTGGCTGGAAAGTCGGTAACTGGCAGGCACATTCGAGCTCATGATGTGGGTGGATTAGGGGCTTTAACTTGCAACATCAGTATTGCCAATACCAATGCGCCCAGAAGTAATGATTTCACGGTTGAAGTTGGGCAATTGGTTACTTTCAGTGCATACCACTCCGATTGCTTTACCTCGTCTGGAGGGTTATCGGTGACCGAAAACAATGTTCCGGTTGCTAACTTGGAGGATGACGGCTTGGGGATGGATTTAGTTGCCGGAGACAGTGTTTATTCGGGCAGTTGGCAAGCTTTAGTCGAGGGGCCGTTTCAGTTGGAATTGGGGGGCGCTGTATTTAATTTAGAGGTTGCTCCGCCATATCCTGCGCCAGATGTGCAATCTGGAAATTATCGGTCTATCTCTGGCACACTTTTGCCTCTCACAGATGACTCTGGTGCTGAAATTACACTGCCTTTTGATGTGACTGTTGGCCATTCGGTTTTGTCGAGCCTGATTGTGGGCAGTAATGGTTGTGTTGGTACAACTGCACCCAGTGGTTGCAGCTATTTAAATACCCCATTACCCGCGAGTGGTCTTTTTGCTGAGGGGCCCGTGCTGGCGCCTCTTTGGGATGACTGGAACCCTTCCGCTGGTGGCGGTGTATATTGGGATGTACTTGGTTCGGTGCCAAACCGGGAAATTGTGATTGAATGGCGCGGGGTACCGCACTTCAATACTGGCTTACCCGGAACGTTTCAAGTGGTGTTGTTTGAGAGTTCCGATGACGTAGAATTTAATTATCAAACGTTGCCTCCGGCATTCTTAACGGCCACTGTCGGTGTTCAGCTGTCTGACTATGCAGTAGCTCAGTACAGTTATAATAATTCACCAGCATTGTCGAATGGCCTTTCTCTTCATTGGGAAGGCTATGATGCAGCACCGGGCGTTGGGTTGGCGACAGACATTACTTTAAATGCCGCAAGTTACTCTGCGGGAGATCCTCATCTTGTGAATGTCTCGATAATGAATACAGGGCCGGATGAGCTGGTGGATGTTTATGTTTATCTAACTTTACCTGACGCCAGTGTTTACTTTTATAACGGAAGCGGGCTGACACCAACTGCTTCGCCCATTGTTTCATCCTGGAATATTGTCACGGGTTACAATTTATCAAATCATGGTTTATTGGGGGTGCTGATGCCTGCATTACCTTTAGGTGCCTATTCGTGGTCGATAGGTTTTATGCCGGCAGGGGTGGTGTTTGATGATACTGCTTTCATTGCGTCCGACTCGGAAGGCTTTGATATGCTTCCGTAAGTTAAACGAGATTTTATGACTTGTTTGCCAGTATTTTTTCCATGGTGTAATTGACCAGTGTTTCTTGTTTTCGAAGAACAAGGTTTTCACGTAATACTTTAAAACCTTGTTTTTCAAAGAAGGGTAAAGCAATGATGGACGCCTCGACATACAGTTGCTTGAGGTTGAGACTTTCGGCTTTTGCTTCCAGTCTTTGATATAAATGTTTGGCTACGCCTTGTTTTTGATGTTTCGGGTGTACATAACAGCAATCAATGTGGCCATCCGGTTCCAGTTCGATGAAACCAGCAACGCTACCATGAATGATGGCAAGCGTAGGTTGTTTGACCTCCAGTCTATCTTTCCAAAATAGATAATTCGGTGGTGTTTCTGCCCATGCTTCTTTTTGTGCCGGACTATAGATCTCGGAACTTATGGCATGTACTGCATGATGAAATACATCGGCTATTTCGTTCGCGTATTTGGGGTGGTAATGGCGTAGTTGGCAAGGTGTGGTGTTCTTGGGTGTACTCATCGTTACGTGTTCTTCTTTATTTACTCATATTGTTTTTAGGACACAGTATTCTGGCTTGGATATCAAAACAATTAAATAATCTCAGATACCCTGTCTTTTAGCTTGGGCAGGAGCTCTGTTTCAAACCAAGCATTTCGCTTGAGCCAAATGTTATTTCTCGGGCTTGGATGAGGTAAAGGGATAATGGCTGGGTAAAAGGATTCCCATTGTTTAACGGTTTCAGTTAGCGTCATCTGCTTCGGTAAATTCAAATGCCATGCTTGGGCGTATTGACCTATAACCAGCGTGAGCTCAATGTTGGTCAGAGCCGAAAGTAAATCATGTCGCCACAGTTCGGCACATTCTTTACGAGGGGGTAAATCGCCACTTTTTCCCTTGCCTGGATAGCAAAATCCCATGGGAATGATGGCCAGTTTTTGTTCATCGTAAAAGACCTCTCGTGTTATGCCCATCCAGTGTCGTAAACGGTCGCCGCTGGGATCATCGAAGGGAATGCCTTTTTCATGTGTGATGGCGCCGGGAGCTTGGCCGACCACCAAAATTTTTGCGTCCGGATTGAACTGCAAAATGGGCTTTGGTTTGAGAGGTAACTCTTGCTCGCAAATCGTACATGCTCTTACTCGACAAATTAAATCGGAATCACTCATTTACGAATCTCATTGTCGCTGGCTGAAACATAATAGTAGCTATTAAAGAATGGCTTGAGCGGCAATGGCAATGATGGCCAGCCAAGCAACAAGCTGAACCGGAATCTTAACAAATTCGCTGCCAAGAATGTGTAAGATTACATAAGAGATGTTGGCCCAGAAAAATATTCCTGACCAATACGTAATTTCAGCACTTATTTTGTGAGTGCTCACGTCAGTTAGGAAATCCGTGGTCAGTAAAACAGCAACAAAGGCAGGGATGGTTTTGATCATGCCTAAGTGTGCTTCTTTGAGTCGTTCAGCCCAAGACGGCAATTGTGCTCTATCGCTTTTGTCACAATCTGCAGCAGGTATTCTCTGAACTGAATTTTTAAGTTCAGAATTCATTGATAAACAATCGGATGTTGGGGCGTGAGAAAATGAGGTTACACTCCAAGAGAATAACCGGGCAGCAACGTAAGGAATCCACAGTAGGGTGGAGATGACTCCTGTTAATAGTAAATAATAATAAGCCTGTTGCATGGTATTTTTCTCCCTCGCCATTTCTTGACGTTCATCACTTGAAGTAACTTCCCGTGATCACGTGCAGACATCGGTATGACGAAATGATGTTTGATTCTGATTGTTTATTATCTAAAATATTTCAAACTTCACTATGTGAAATTGTCTTGAGTTATTGTTCGTTTGTTCGGATTATCGTTTAAGCTGTCATTCAATTATCGGTGTTGTAACTGGCAATAATCGTGGTTGCCTTAACGGAAGACTCGAAATACTTTGCTTTGATCTGTAAGTATTCCGGGTCATGAAAGAAATCATTCTTCGCTTGTTCGTCTTTGAAATAAATTGTAAACACCCGGTTGATCGGGTTGTGTGTTTCGGACATTAAAACCTGATCTACAGTAAAGTCGTAATGGAAGCCCCCGCCATATCTTTTTAATATCGGAGCCATGTTTTCGCGGTACGTTTGATAGGCGTGATCATCAGTAACTTCTAAGCCAACCAGCATTTCATAAGCCATCGTGATTCCTTTCTCAATTTCTGTGTCTGTAAATGTCAAAGCCCTCTGAAAGAGAGGGCCGTGTATTCTGGCAGATCTAACTATGCAAAAAGACCAACTGGTGATTTTTGCATAGGAATAAAGCCCCTCAAAGATTCAAACCGTTCAATCCAGGCGGTTAAATTCTCGTAAGGCGTCAGGTCAATGTTGCCTTCCGGCGCATGAGCGACGTAGCTGTATATAGCGACGTCGGCCAAAGTAGGTGAATTACCGACCAGCCAGTGGGTGTTTTCAAGTTCTGAGTTGAGAATGGTTAAAACTTGCTTTGAGATTTTCTCGACTTCTACTCGGTTAATGTCAGCACCAAACAGGTTTGCTCGTCTTGCTGCTGCCGGCCCGTTAGTTACAGGGCCTGAAGCGATGGCAATGTACCTTTGTATCCTGGCATAACTATCGGCATCTTCAGGTAACCATTGGCCGGACGTGTCGTATTTTTTGGCAAGATAAACAAGGATAGCAGCCGAGTCAGCCAGAACTTTATCACCATCTTCAATGACAGGGACTTGTCCGAACGGGTTCTTTGCTAAAAAGGCAGGCTTTTTATGTTCGCCGGACGGTATATCTACATGAATGAGTTCATGCTCGAGACCCAGTAGCCCAAGAAAAACTTCCACTCGGTGTGCGTGACCGGAAATGGGGTAGCGATAAAGTTTGATTGCTGACATCTTTATTTCCTGTTTGGCGAAATTTAAGGGTTAAAGTTGGCGATCGTCTTCTTTGATCGGTAAGTCGTTGATGCTGGCGATGCGCTCTTTCATCAGACCTTTTTCGTCGAATTCCCAGAGTTCGTTGCCGTAAGAGCGGTACCACTGGCCGGAATCATCTCGCCACTCGTAGAAAAAGGTCACAGCGATGCGATTGTCGGTATAAGACCAAAGCGTTTTTTTCAGTTTATAATCCAATTCGCGGTTCCATTTTCGTTCCAGAAAACGTTCGATATTTTCTCGACCCTCAACGAATTCAGAACGATTTCGCCACTTGGAATCCAGGGTATATGCTTGTGCTACTTTTTTAGGGTCACACGTATTCCAGCCATCTTCGGCTGCCTGTACTTTTGCCGCCGCTGATTCAGCATTGAAAGGGGGGAGTGGTGGTCGTGTACTCATCTTAAAACATCCTATTTTCTTAGTTGAATAATAAGGCAATAGCCAATTAGAAACTCATTCCTGTGACGAGAAGTTCTCTTGCTCTTGAAATTCGAGACCGTACGGTGCCGATCGGCACTTGAAGTGAGTCTGCAATTTCTTGATAAGAGAGGCCGAATTGCTCGCGATAAACAAACGTTTGGCGAATTTCATTTGGTAAACCTGCAAGCTGGTTTTCGTATTGCTGATCCAGCTCGTTTTCTACCATTTCCTGTTCTGGCGAGAGTTCAGTGCTGACGTATTGGTCAAATACATCTCCTTGCTCCTCTTCATCACTGGTTGGTGTGTCGAAATACTTTCTGGTTCTAATTTGTTTTTTCAACGAGTTCAGCGTCGTGTTGGTAGCAATGCGATACAGCCAGGTATAAAACTTGGCCTCGCCACGATAATTCTGCAAAGAAGAAAATGCGCTAATGAATACATCTTGAGTAACGTCATCGATGTCGTACTTATTCGGGATATAGCGAGCCACAATATTGCGAACTTTCTTTTCGTACTTGTTGATGAGCTTATTGAAAGCGCTAGTATCACCCTTGAGGGTGGCAGCCACCCAGATTTCATCGTTAGAAAGAGGCGTTTTAACTTCAATGAGTTGTTTTGAGCACTGGTTGGCGGCTTCTACAGAGGTATCAACAGCCGTAGGTTGTAGGCAATGAACAAAGTTATTAAGTTCTTCTGTAGGCGATACTGTCGTTGCTAAGTTGTTCATACTGTCGTCCTCTGGTTGAATTGCTTCGCAGTGAAGCGGCCATGCTCAATGGGTTCTTTATTCGTTTCGAACTATTCTGAAAGAATGTGTACAGATCTGTTCAGTTGCTAATTAGATTAAGTGTACAGATCTGTTCAGTCAAGATTTAATTTTCGTTTTTATTTATCGAAAAAATGAACTTTTTTGGGATTGTGGTAACCTAGCGCCTGTGACAGGTTCTATTATTCGGGTAACCGACCCTATTGATGAAGGCATAAAATGGCAGTAGATAAACGACAGCTTGTACTGGAAACCGCTTTGAAACTTTTTAGCGAAAACGGCTTTCATGCAACTGGCATTGATAAGGTTCAAGCCGAGTCGAAAGTATCAAAAACGACGATGTATAAATACTTTAAGTCGAAGGACGACCTGATCCTTGAGGTGTTGAAATTCCGTGATGAGCAGTTTGATGCCTGGATAAGTGAGCGTATTGATTTTCACTGCGAGAATACCTTTGCTGATGAACCTGTCGCTAAGCTATTTGCATTGTTTGAGGCGCTTCATGAGTGGTTTAACTGCCCGAACTTTTGCGGATGTAACTTCATAAATGCCTGTGCTGAGTTTAATGACCAGAATCATCCGGTTCATAAATTATCGACCGAACATAAGTTGAATTTTGCTGGATTTATTAAAGATGTGCTTGATGAATCCGGCTTTAAAGCCGAGGAAGATTTTGCACTGCAGATTTGTATATTGATCGAGGGCGCGATTGTATTTGCCCACACCGCATGCCAAAAACAGTCAGCGAAAGTAGGGCAGAAAATGCTTCGCGTATTACTGGAAAACCAACGACAATCTGCCTGAATGTTAAGCTAAACGAACTGGAGTGGGTAGACGTATGATGGCATGTGATTATGTGTTTTTTCGCTTCAGATTTTTGATGATTTCTTCTCGTACACTGATCATGTGTCGATAGGATTCTATTAGGTTGGTGTAAGCGTTAAACGCTTCAGGCATAGATTCATCCTTGCTACTGGGTAAGGTTTGAATTGCATCCATTGCTAAAGTGAAATGTGCGATCTCGGCTTCTAATGCCTCAATGATTCTGAGACGCTGTTCATTACCATGGTTCACATCAAGATCAAATTCAACTTCAGAGTTTATCAGTGAAATAGACATAATTTCCCCTGTTATAAAAATATCCATGGATGACTCACACTCATTGTGAGGAACCAAACAAAACAGGATAAAGGTTTATTTATAACAGGGTCGCTAAATTATGATCAGTTCACAATTCTGGATGTCTCAAATAGTTGGAAGAGATTGTTGGTTTCACCTGTTAGAAAAAGAGAACTGGTTATCGGTTTTCATGTTTGCTGGTGAAGGTGTTTTGTAGGTTTCAGGCGTTGATTTAGGACGAATGGTGGAACTAAACGCGGTATCTTAACTCCAAGTATGTTTCACAAGATGATTTCTTATTTTAATACACATTCAAGAACCAGCTTATGCAACAAATTCCTCTTTTAAAGCGTCCAAAAGTTCACTGACTTGCCTAGTGTTTTAACCAAATATTGAAAGTTTTAACATTCGCTTGAGGTGAAGTATGCAAAATAAGCATTGGTCAAAAGTTCAGTTGCTGCATGAAGTAGTATCGAACCCAAATATTACTGTAAAAGGTAAACACAGTTATTACAGCGACGCATGGGACAAAGGATTTGAGGAGTCTGTTGTAAGGTATTTGCACGGAGATGAAATCAGCCGTGAGTGGGAACCGCGCTGGAAAATAGATAAGCTGTTCATCGGTGATTATGTGTGTATCGCTGCGGAGGTTGTGATCCTGATGGGAGGAAATCATACCCACCGAGCTGACTGGTTGTGTTTGTATCCGTTTATGGATTTCATTGAGCAAGCGTATATTGGAAAGGGCGATACTCATATTGGCGATGGTTCATGGCTAGGTATGAGGGCCATGATTATGCCAGGTGTTTCGATAGGAGAAGGTGCCATTATCGCTGCGAACAGTGTGGTTACCAGTGATGTAGAGCCTTATAGTGTTGTCGCTGGCTCCCCCGCAAAAGTAATTAAGTATCGTTTTGATCCGTCTGTTGTAGAGGAATTATTAGCTCTAAATGTTTACGATTGGCCAGCAGAAAAGTTTGACGCACTTAAAAGGTTTTTATGTTCGCCAGATATAGATCAGCTTAAAAATGAAGCATTGTCGTATGATGCTGAAAATGGTTCGCAGTTAGATCAAGTCTGAACTAATACATCTGAACTACTACAGATCACTAACCCCTCCATAATCTGATTTTACTCTTCGGGGTCAAAATCTTCCTCGAACTCGGGATCGAAGTCTTCCTCGTAGTAGTAATCTTCGAATTCCGGTTCCATATCTTCTTCGTAGAATTCCTCTTCAAAATCAGCATCTAACGCGTCATCGTCTTCGTAATATTCTTCCTCGAAATCTTCATCGTGGAAGTCGTCTTCAGCGTATTCATCTTCTTGATTGGAATAGTCTTCTTGTTCTGAATCGTCTTCGTAAAAATCGGTATCGGCCTCATCTTCGTCGAAGTACTCCTCGTCATCATCATGGAGTTGGTTTTCATATTCCTCAACGTCAATACCTTCATCCAGTTCTATGGCATCCTCAAGTTCGAATTCGTAGCCACCAATGTTGATGGTTCCGTCTTCTTCCGTTTCTGACACATAGCCTTCGTAAATGAGTTCATTTACGTGTTCGAGCACAAACTCGATGGAGTCGGCCTTGATGGATTCAACATGGAATATGTCTCCTTCAAGCTGGCCACTGACCAGAACCCTCTGATCGAGCTCTTCTGACTCAAGCAACTCTTCGGCAAGTAATTTATCCAATGCCAAATTTTGGTTGTTGATTTGCCAATGGCCTTCTGAGGTTTGTTCAAGCTCCCCAATCAATTGAACCTGGTCCAGCTCAGGGACGATATCTAAACGGCTGGCGACTATTTGGCCGTCGTCTCGTCTGAAACCACTCACTTCGATTTGGTCACCTAAATCCAATTGTGCGAGTGTCAGGGTTTCACCGGATTTATGATCAAAAATCGCCGTGTGATGATCCACCAGTACCGATTGATTCAGAATATCGAGCGCTTGTTTTCCTTGCAGGATCTGATTGATCGGGCCTGATACTTCATAAATGATATCAATGGATTTGGCCGGGTAATCAAATTCGGTATTTGCAGACCCTGTAGTTTTATCGGCAATCACTGCGACTACCTGGCCTAATTGGAAAGCGCCTGCGGATGCCGGTTGCTGATTGATGGTGATGGGCGTTTGTTCGTCGAAGGTGATGTGCGCATTGCTGACCCAGATGCTGCCGAAGCCCGTGATGGTCCCAACAATTCCGGTTCCGCCTATGCCACCAGGTTTTGTTTGCTTGTTTTGAGCGACGTTCCCTGTACCGCCAATGCCTTCGCCTGATTGTTTGCCCGTTCCACCAATGCCACCGGGTTTATGAGCTACTTGGCCAGTTCCACCAATGCCAGTTTCGGCGGGTTTTCCGGTGCCTCCGATGCCTTGGGGGTTGTGCACGCCTGTGCCTCCAATGCCTGAACCTTCCTGGCCAGTTGGAATAGTGTTTGCGGTGGTATTCAGCGTTTGTTGGGGCGTACTGCAACCTACCAGTAAAACCAGTATGAGATATAGAGATTTAAGGCGACTAAGCCGACTCATTATCCGAATCACTCGGTTCACTGAAAAAATATAGCCCTGTGTTCATTCGCAGTGTGGAGGAGGTGTTTTTGAGTTGATCTTTTTCTTTCAGCTCAATGGCTTTTTTATTCAACGCTTGAAGTAACTCCATACCCTGGTTTTCCGCCATTACTTTCAGTTCTTGAATGGATGCTTCACTCAAACCGTCGTAATAGACACAACGCTCAAGGAAGGGGGGCTGTTCTGAGCGTAAGTTGGTACTGGCGGCTTCCAGGTGATCCGCAACGTTCATTCCCAGGAAGAAGGCTTTTTCATCGAGGCTGCTGTCTGGCAAAAAGGCTTTTTTATTAAGTTCCACCCAGTGGTCGTCGATGAGGGAGGCCATGCCCAGCCGTAACCACTCATCCAGAATAACTCTGGCCCTCATGTCTTGTTTACATACCGACTGGACGAGGTGCTCAAAGTCGGCTTCATCAGGTTCGTTGGCTTTGGCTTTGAATGCCAGGCGTCGGGGCTCGCCGCTCTCGTCTAAATATTCTGGTTTGGAAATCCAGTTGGCAACCAATTGGGAGCCGATACCTGCTGCTGAATGCTCTTCTTCGTTGTCTGTTTGGTTGCGCAATCGACGAGTGTCTTTACGGTGTACGCCGGTTAATAGGCTGATTCTCGCGTCGGTTTGTTTTTTGTTATCGAGTTTAAAGTCGCGATCCGCCACGTCCACATAGGTACTTTTCAGTAATTCAATCAGATATGGAAGCGTTATTTGGAACGAGAGCAACAGACGTACTAAGGGCGTAAGCACTTTCTTGAGTGCCTTAATAACCGCTTTAGGTGGTTCTGCGGCGTTCGGTGGTGTGGGTGTATTAGCAGGCATAATGCCAATCATAACTCAGTGAGGGATTTATTCCCATGGTAATTCTCTGTGTGTGACTCAGTGCTCGTTCTATCAATTATTTTAGAATAAATATTTTGACAAGGGAAATTTTCCCACATATCTTGATAATCGAAAAGAGGGAAAAAATCCCACAAAACAAGCACACCGGAGAAATAACATGAAAAATTTAAAAAAGCTTGCTCTGGCTACCGCAGTATCAAGCGCAATCGCAGCAATCCCTGCTCAAGCAGATACAAGAATGATTCGAATCATTGGCGGGACAGACGCAGTACCTAACACGTACCCCTGGATGGTGTCTGTTCAAAGTAAATCGGGTGGTGAGCACTTTTGTGGGGCAAGCTTGATCGATCAAAAATATGTATTGACTGCAGCTCACTGTATTGAGGATGAAACCGCTGCCAACATTCAGGTAGTGATCAGTGAATACGACTTAAAGCAAACAAGTTCGGCAGAAGAGACCTTGACGGTTAAAAACATCTTCATGCATCAGGAATACAAAGACGACCACGACATTGCCGTGCTGGAGCTTGATACAGCCAGTGCCAAAGCCCCAGTGAAACTGGCGGATGCTGCTCTCATGAGTGGGCTTTCCGTTGGCTCAAATTTGAAAGTGATGGGTTGGGGAAACCGCTCAACGTCCGGTGAAGAATTTCCAAATATTCTGCAGGAGGTCCAGGTGCCTTTGGCCGATCGTGCAACCTGCGATGCCAACTACGATAAAGTTGGTATTGATATCACGGATAACATGATTTGTGCCGGTTTTGCTGAAGGGGGGAAGGATTCTTGCCAGGGCGATAGCGGTGGGCCGCTGGTGTATCAAAAAGACAGCGATTGGTTTCAGGCGGGGGTAGTCAGTTTTGGTGAAGGGTGTGCTCAAAAAGACTTTTTTGGGGTTTACACCAAAGTTGCTAATTACAACGAGTGGATAGCTAAAGTAAAAGCAGGCGAGGTACCGCCTTTAACTGCTAAACCGGGTGGCCCTGATGAGGGTGAAGGCGACGATGATGAGTGGGATGATGAACTGGGAGGCGATTGCGGCCATTTCGAAGACGATGAAGATTTTGGTGATGACTTCAACGGCGAAGACCTTGAGGAAGGAGAAAGCGGAGATGACGATTTAGCTGATGAAGAGTTAGCTGATGAAGGTGGCGAGTACGACGAAGATTGTGATGATGAATTTGATGACGAGTACGATGAAGACGATGACAATGGTATTGACCTGCCTGACTTTGATTTTTCTGATTCCCCGTATGAAGTACCGACATTCCTAGGGTTTATGGCGCCAGGGCAAGACCATCAAGTCGAAGACGCTGTTCTGTTCTATAACAATACAGACGCTGCTGTAACGGTTCAGGGTATTAGTATTGATAATACTTCGAGCTTTGAGATCTTAGAAAATGAGTGTGATGGTAAAACCATTGAACCAGATGAAGAATGTGAAGTATTGATTGGTTTTAAAGCCTCGGATTCTCAAGTTCATCAAGGAAAACTCACTATTTCAACCACGGATACAGAACATTCGAGCATCAATGTAGATTTATTTGGTGTTGCTTTACCTCGCCTTGTTGTTGAAGAAGATTTTGATGGCATGGAGGGTGTGGATGACGAGGAGTGGTTCTTTGATGGTGAAACTCAATGGACCGGGGACAGCGAAAACGATGCTTTTGAATTGGCGTGTGACCAAGTGACGGAAAATGAAGATGCTCTGATCATGACCGAAATTGAAGGGCCTGGCGTGTTGGAGTTTGACGTAAATTTGGTGGGTGATGCCCCTGGAAATACGATTCATTTCATGGTGGATGGTGAAGTGGTCGTGAGTTTGTCAGGTGACAGGGCCTCGAACCGAGAAAAACGCCACTCGGCGGAATTATCTGCGGGTAAGCATCAAGTGAGCTGGGTGTATCGTAAAACGGCTGCAAACACAGCATCTGCCAAAGCTAATGTCAGTAATGTGAAATTTAAAGCCGCTGGAAGTGCTGGTTCGGGATCGGCTTCTCCTGCAAGCAAAGCATCAGGGTCTGACAGTTCTTCTGGTGGTGGTAGCTCGGATTTCTTCTTGTTCGGCTTGCTGTCTTTATTAGGTTTGAGCTTAAAGAAGTTGGGTTTCAAAAAAGGGCGCAAATAAGCGATTAGTGATGAGCGCAGGCTCACAACGAATATAAAGGATTATATGCCACACGGACGTAGGATATGGACGTCTTTATTGTGGAGTTCCCTTAACCGGGGAACTCCACAGATACCTTTAGGTTTGATAAAACTGGAATTGAACATGAAAAAGCACTTTACTTTAGGCTTATTGATTTTGACTTCAGTGTCGGCGTGCAACAGTTTGGAGAGCCAAGCAAACTATTTAGAGCCACTGTATTCTGTGAATGTAAAAGCGACAGAGATCACGTTTGAAGTGAAAAGCAACGGCTGTACACGAGCAGACGACTTCCACATTGGTATTGCACCTGTGAATGAAACCAATCGACTTTGGATAGAGCGACTGAATATGGATCGTTGTCGGAAAATGCCGAGAATTATAGAAATCACCAAGGGGTACGATGGCAGTAAAGTTGATATTGATCGTCCCATTATTTTAGAAAATTTATTGTTGGTGAAGCCGGCAAATAGAAGGTAAAACGTTGGAGAGTGAGCTAAGAGTAAGTAATGCGGCAATCCATGTCGGTCGTTTGAAGAAGAGAGCATTTTTGAAGGAATCAGAACTTTTGAGGAAACCACAATTTTTAAAGGAACCAGTGCCTCAGACCGAACGGCTTTTTGATGTGTTGAGTGGTCGTTTGAGCGCTGTTATCAGAGGCATTCTTATGGGTGGTTTAGTCATGATGTTTGCTTCAGTGTCGTACTCGCAAGAAAGTTCAAATTCACCATTACAGGTCAGAAACGACGTTCATCAAGATTCGGGGACGCGGGCGAAGTCAGGCAAACCCATTGTATTAAAGAAAAAACAAGCCAAAGATGCTCCCAAACGGTTAAAAGTGAAAACGGAGCATGAAAAACTAACCTTGGGTGTGGGGGCTTATATGAGCCATGGAGACTACACGACAGACCGCAGCACGAAGGTCTTCAGTATGCCATTCCGAGCCAGTTACAGTCTGAGGCAATGGCGTTTAAGTGCTCAAATTCCTTATCTTTACATTGATGGCCCGGCCAATATTTTAGTTTTGCGTGAAGGCGGCGAGACCATCACTCAGGCAAGTAAAGAAGACAAGCAGCGCTGGGGCTTCGGCGATTTACGTTTGAATGGGCAGTATTCATTACCTTGGGTTCCGGTTAAAAATAGTCTCTTTCATCTTGGGGCGGGTGTCAAAGCGCCGACGGGCAGTGAAGATGAAAACCTGAGCTCTGGCGAGTTCGATTATACTGTTTTCACTGGTGGCTCATGGCGAGATGGCCGTTGGGTTGCTAATGCCCGTTTGGGATACCAATGGATGGGAGACACCGATGAAACAGATTACAACGACCGAACTTTTGTTTCGATTGGTGGTAAATATCTTTACAACCGAACCCAAAATTTTGGTGTTAGCTATCGTTTCAAGGAAGCGGCTACCGAGCGAAGTCAGCCAATACGCTCGCTGACCACATATTTTAATCAACAGCTTAAAGAGGGATGGAAGCTGAGCTTTGCAGCGGGCCTTGGGTTCAGTGAATCCAGTGCGGATTATTTCGGCGGGCTGAGTATCAGTAAATCCTTTGTGAGTAAGAAGCGGGTTAAGTATTAAGGTGATTATGTTATGGCCAGTATCTTTCGTTATCTTGTGCCTGATCTTCGGCGCGGGTAATGTTTATGCGCAAGAATCTATGAATCAAAGGCTTGAAGGTACTTACTTCATATGGAGCGAATCTGCATTCGATGACCCTTCCCGTACTACCGGGATGAGTTTTGTTATTCGCGGAGAAAGTGCACAGTATTTATATCACTCCATGCCTCAGGAAGCGGTGCCGGATATATGTCTGGATGACGGGTCGCTCGTTAAACAAGGAAAATCTGTTTCTTGCGGCAAGTCTCCCGCAGGCGATTATTCGTGCAGCTTTGGTTTAGACTTAGCAACAGAAACGCTGACTTCGGGCGGATCTTGTTAGGGTTTATTGGTTTTGCTGTCCGCTGCATTCTTCATCCGCTTCTGTACTTCTTTTGGGTATACTCCGCTCCAACGATGATAACTTCTGCTGAATGAACTCAAGTTGCTATAACCCAGCAACATCGCGATATCTGTCAAACGATAGTAGGTATTTTTGAGGTATTGATTGGCCATGTTAAATCGTACAGAGTCCAGCAGGGCACTGAACGAGGTGTTGTGCTCTTGCAGCTTTCGTTGAAGTGTTCGCTGGCTGCAATGCATGGACGAAGCAATGTCCTGGATGTTGGTGGTGCCGTTTGCTAAAGAAAAGCTGATAACTTGCGTGACTTTCTCTACGATGGTCTGACTATAGGATGACAGCGCCTTGTTTACGCGCGTATTGATTTGTTTTATCAGGCTGTTTACGTCTTCAAGTAAAATGGATTGGTCTGCTGTGATGGACAGGCTACGGCAATTAAAGGCCACCGGGCAGCCAAAGTATCTGGCGTATTCTGAAATGCGATGTTGATCTCTTTCACTTCGAAGAAAATAACACCCCCGAATCGGATATGATTTTCCTAACATCCCAAAAATAATATTCATTGCGCTTGCCATGGCGTAGTCCTGGTATTGCACCATTTCCTGAATATGTGGCAGGTCCACATTGAAAGTGAGCGTAACGCAATCGTGTTGATTAATAACTTCCACCTGATAGCCGGACACCAGAATTTTCAGATACTTGATGATGGTCGTCAGTGCTTCCGCAACGTTATTGCACCGGTTCAGCATAGGGCCGAGCGGGGCCAGAATCATCATGTCCTGCTGTCTTGCCAGTTGTATTGCGACGTCGGGGTAATTGAGTTCTTTGGCGGTGGTTTCGAGAAGATAAACAAACTTATCGAAAGGAATTAACAGACTTTTTACTTTTTCCGGTTGCAGACTTTCTTCGATGAATATTTCTTTATCCAACCCGACGGATTCGTAAAGCGATAATGGATTGCCTCCTTTCGCAATCACTAAAGCGCTGAATCCACGTAAGAAACTGGCATTAATGTACGGTGCATCCATAGCGCTCTCCTGACGTCGCATTTTTGCGCTCTTCATTTGTCTTCATGTGTTGGTTTTATGACCTTAAAAATTTTGGCGTCAAGTGGCAAGTCGGTGGCGTGAAAAGATAAGTGTGTTGTTTGGGATAGATTACATTAACCAACACTTATAAAAACAATTAGGTTGTTTGGAGATTGGTTATGAATGCGAAAGTGTCAGCCACCGTTGTTGCCCAGAAAGTACAAGTCACCTCAAAAGCTGACGGCTGGCGTGCCTATTCCTCTGGCGTTGCCTGGGGAACCGTTACCTTATTTTTTGGTGTATTAGCTGGATACATCGCTATGCTTGTAGCGCTCTTTACGGGAACGTTAAATTTGGTTGAAGGCATGTTTGCAGCAACCTTGTTGATCTATCTTGGATTCACGGTGGTTCATGAAGCAGGTCATGGCAATATTGCTCATGAAGTCACCTGGATGAAACCATTTGAGCGGATAATGGGGTGGATTTCGACGTTACTGTTCTTGGTTCTTCCTTTTGGACTGTTTGCTAAAATCCATGACTATCATCATGCGTTTACCAATGATCCGGATCGAGACCCGGATCATTGGGTATCGGGGGACACCTGGTTGGAAGCCAGCCTTCGAGCACCAACGCTGGCCTTTAATTATCTGTATTTAACTGCAACTCGTTTTAAAGATGACCCTGTTATTACTCAAACTCACCGGTCGTCTTTGGTGTATTACTTGGTTACCTTATCTATTGTTTTGGGATTGCTTGGTTCCGGTTTATGGTTTGAGTTATTGATCGTAGGCATTTTGCCCATTTTCTTAGCCAGTTATGTTTTGGGGATGTTGTTTGATTGGATTCCTCACATGCCGACTCGTCAACAGAGTCGATACCAGAATACTCGAAGTTATTTGTTCCCAGGTTTGGGCTTCTTAACGATGGGGCAGAGCTACCATCATATTCATCACTTATATCCGCGAGTGACCTGGTATAACTACAAGCGGGTTTTTGATCTGATTCGCCCTGAGCTTGAAGAGAAAAATGCGCCCATTGAAGAATTGTTTCCAAGTAATGTTCCGGGCTTTGGTCAGTCTCTGAATGCTTTGGAGCCCCGGAGTTTGGACGGTTTTCATAAACTGACATTACGTGTAGAGAGTATTCAACAAGTTACAGCAGAGTCGGTAGCCATTACTTTTGAGCGTATGAATGGTCGGGTCTTTTCATTCAAAGCGGGTCAATATGTGACGTTAAGTAAGCTCATTGACGGCGATGTTGTCACTCGTTGTTATTCTCTGTGCGAAGCCCCTGACTCAGGAAAACTGACGGTGGGTGTCAAGCGGGTTAAAAATGGGCGCTTATCGGTCTATTTGAATGAAATACTGAAGGCTGGCGATGAGCTGACGGTTGCAGGACCGTTTGGCGATTTTATATTTGATTCCGATGCGTCTATGAACGCGAAACAGGTAACGTTGATTTCGGGGGGAAGTGGCATTACTCCGAATTTAGCGATCGCCAAGACGGCTTTGGCAAGGTGTCCGGATACTCAGGTTCACCTGATCTACGCGAATCGATCCATCAAGGATATGATGTTTCTGCTTCAATTGAATCAACTGCTGTTTGACTATTCAGATCGATTTAATCTCACGAATATTTTTGAGCAACCCCATGCTAGCTGGCATGGAGAGACAGGGTATCTGACAGAAGAAACTTTGCTTAGGGTCTTGGCATTACAAGCGGACCCTCTGGAGAGTGCTTTTTATGTTTGCGGCCCAACGCCCATGAAAGACAACGTGGTTAAAACGTTAAAAGGCCTTGGAGTTAAGGACAGCCAGGTGTTGGTCGAGGAGTTTGCTCAGGTGACACCTAGGCCTGAAGGCGACGTTCATTCGGTGAAGATTGAATTAGCCAATGGCTTAACACATGAGCTGAGCGTTGCCGAGAACCAAACGGTTCTTCAAGCAGCCCAGCAGGAAGGCGTGAAGATTTCACACGCTTGCGGGGTGGGCCAATGCGGTTGCTGTATGATGCTGGTTGCTGAAGGTGAGAGCGAGTTGGCTATTGAAGATGCACCTGGTTTGTTATCTGGGGAGAAGGATCGGGGGTTAACGCTGGCGTGTCAGTGCCGTCCTAAGTCTGCATTGCTCTTGAAAGAAGTGCAGACGATATAGACCGAGGTTTTGCCGTTTGGGCCTTTGTGTTAGCGTTGTGCGGTAAACATTTATTCGTTTTGAAGGAGTTGAAGTCTGCATGTCAAAAATGAACATCCGTCAAGTGAATGAGCAAGATCTGAATCGGTGTTATGAGATTGAAACAGCAGCTTATGCCGGGGATGAGGCCGCTAGTAAAAGTAAAATCTTAAAGCGCATCAAAACCTATCCCGAAGGTTTTGTTGTACTTGAAAACAACGAACAGATTCTTGGTTTTGTAAACTGCGGAGCGACTCATAAAGTACAGCTTTCAGATGAAGAATTTAAAGAATTGGTTGGCCATGATGCAGAAGGTGAACATATCGTCATTATGTCTGTTGCTATTCACCCTGATTTTCAAGGGCAGGGTTACGCCAGTCAATTGCTGACTCATTTCATTCACATCATGCGGAACATGAACAAACAAGACATCTATCTGATTTGTCAGAGGGAGCTAACTGCAATGTATGCCAAATTTGGGTTTGTGGATTTGGGGCCGTCTGAATCTGAGCATGGTGGCCTAAGTTGGCATGAGATGTCGTTGGTGTTGTAAAAATTTCTGCTATACCTAGAAGTGATTCTTTCACTTTTAGGCTTCATCCATGGCATGGGACAGGTTTCATTTTATTTGCAGGCGTAGCCATCATTCACTCCAAGCCAAGGAAAGTGTGGATGAGTGTCTTACTCGTGTTGAAAGCGAGCCTGGCGTTCATTTGTATGGGGAACAGCCTGAACCGGGTTCTTTACCGGATTTGCTGTTGGCCGAAATCAAAGACATAGAAAACCAACAGGCTGCGGCTCGGGTCATAGGTTTGTATGGTGGGTTAGATTTTACGTCTCAACTCAATGAACCGATGCAATTAAAGCGGGTTATTGCATATTTGTCCTGTGTGGTCGTGGTGTTTTTTTTGGTGTCTTGCTTATACCAACTGAAAGTTGCGCCTACTTTTTTGGAAACTTACCGAACGTTTGAACTGGATATTCCGATCCATGTTCTTTGGTATCAGGATTACTGGCTGATGTTTTCAGTGGTAATTTTTGTGCTGTTATTGTTGGCATTAAAGGTGGGGTTTGAACTCAAACGACTTTTTCAGTTTGCCGATACTCACTTTGAATCGTTTATTTTTAACCGATTAACGCTACCAGGCATTCGTACTGCTTATCTGAACATTCTAGAAGCGGTATTTTATCCGTTGTCTGATACTTCAGAGCAAAGAGGTATTCCGAGTTATTTGATTACCGAGCATTTACGGGCCATGGAACGTTCCGGGATGGATGTAACTCAAGAAATACAGTCCATCATTCAAAGAGAGGGGCGTGCTCTCACCGTACTTTGCGAACGACAAATGCGAATTATCTCTGCGTCCATTGCAATTATTATCATTGCCGCCATTTTCTTTTTTCTGATCAGTGCCTATTCACCCATTTTCATACTGGGAGAGACCATATGATGTCTTTCGTGAAAACTCATCGTTCTTTTGAAAATACTCAGGGGTTTACTCTCATTGAGTTGATGGTGGTCGTGGCCATCATCGGTATTCTGGCGTCTGTGGCTTTGCCTGCTTATAAAGTCTATGTGCAGCGAAGTGAAGTGACGGAAGCGATCAGTATGGCGGCCGCGCTCAGAGAAACCATTACGGAGTATTACATTGAAAATTTAGAGTTTCCCGACACCAACGCAACGGCTGCGCTACCAGAGTCCAACTACTTGATTGGCAACCGAATTACAGGTGTCGAAATTGAACAAGGAGTAATCCACGTCGCCATCGGAAATAAAGCGTCTAAACCTCTGCAAGGTAAAATACTCAGCTTCAGACCTGCGGTTGTGACAGACAGTCCCACAAGCCCTATTGCCTGGTTATGCGGTTATGATGAACCAGTAAAAGGGATGGAGGCAGTCGGTCAGAATAAGACGGATCTGAATAAGGAGTTTTTGCCTTCGGCCTGCCGGGGAGGGTAGTTTTGTTAAATGATATTAATCGTATTGCTGTAATTGAGTGTTTAATTAACCCCCTTTCCGTTTCAATTGTAACGCTTGAGAAGAACTACTGCTTTTGTCGTATTAATTAAATCTCTGGGTTATAAGACTATATCTATCCGTTTGGTTAGGGTGGTGAATCCCTGACCGTTGAAATGTATGTTCTTCAAAAAAGGATAGGGAAGTTATGAAGAAGCTAATCTCCGCATTCACGGTATCCAGTTTATCAATTGTGTTATCTGGGTGCTTTTTGGATGACTTATCGAATGTCCAAAAGGTCTCTGTACATCAACCTGAAGAAACATCACACCGTTCAGTTGCGATTGATGATGAGTTTGGGATCATTGCGAATCAAGTTATTAAAAACAGGGGCGCTTATTGGGCAAAAGATGCCGTTTTGCCTGCTATTAATAATACTCAAAGCGGCGAAGGAGTTAACATTCGAGATGGGATGGCAATTGTTGCGGACTCACCCTCCAGCACAGTTAAAATCTTCGCATATAGCTATGATGATGAATTGTGGCATCAGGAAATCGTGATTCATGAACCTCGCTTATCGTATTTTGGTGAATCCGTTTATGTCGATCGGGAATGGGCTGTGGTCGGCGCGCCTTGGGCGGGGACGGTTGTTATCTATCAAAGAGAGGAAGATGAAGAAGGAACGCAATGGAGTGAACAAGCTCGCTTAACGGTTGATTCCGGTTCAGAAATGGAGTTTGGTGCATCAGTCGATAAGGAAGGAGACGCTCTGTTTGTTAGCGCATATAAAGGGGATCGTGTATATGTCTACGAGCTTGAAGGTCAGACCTGGCAAGTCAAGCAAGTACTAGATCATAAAGATAATTCTCGCGTTCAACCCAAGCAGTTTGGTTGGTCACTCGATGCTCATGAAAATTACCTTGCAATTGGCGCCTACCGTGATCAGTCATTTGAAAACGGGTCGGTCAATGGCGGCGTAGTTCATATTTATAAAAAACAGGATGGTCTTTGGAATCTGGATCAGAGCGTTAAGCCGTTTATTGAAGGGGACATCATTGCTGGTGGTGCTTTTGGTCATAACCTTGAAATGAATAAACATAATTTATTGGTCGGTGATAATGTTCTGAGGAAGATTTTTCGATACACCCAAGAACATGGCTCTTGGAAACGGTCAAACGTGATCGAGGCGCCAGAGGGGGCATCTTCGGATTTTGGTTATCATTTAGCGATCAATACACATAATCTTTTAACCGGTGGTTCCAGTGCCTTATTGATGGGGCCGAAAGTAACGAAACGAGTTGTCACAGGCCGAGTCACTGACCCTAATGGCAATGTTGTGGCGAATGCGATTGTCTCTGGCATGCTGGCCGATGTTACAACTGATGTCACGGGGGTTTATCAAGAGTCGTTGCCTTTAGGCTGGTACGGTAGTTTGACTGGTCAGTTTCATTCGATACCTTCGCAGCCTTTACAGGTAAATCCAATCACGAAAGATGTCCAGTTGAACGATATACAGTTAAACGAAGTGCCGCTTCATTCAGTACATGGAAGAATATCGGGTGTTTTTGGGCCTGTTAAATTCCTGGTGACAGGCTTTGATGAGCCGGTGGTGGCAACTCGGTTTTTATCCATCCGATTACCTAACGGCTGGTCGGGAGAGATTCGACCGGTCAGTGAAACCCATCAATTTACACCCGAGAAACTCGTTATCGAAAAGATGTCCCAGAATAAAGTAACGTCTTTCCGAGGGTCGCCAGTTAACTAATATGGTCGCAATTCTCCCAATGCCATCATTGCTTGATGGTTTTGGGAGTTTAATGAGTGACCGTAAAGGCTACGAATCAATACTCTCAATTACTCCCTTGCTTTCCAGCCTACCTCTGAAGTCTTCGGTCCGAAAATAATTAACAAACACATCCCAAATACCCAATAAAGAGGAAGAGCGAACTTGAAGCCTGTTTTCTTCGGGCACCGCGAGTACTTCAAAATAATCCACGAAATGAAAAACAGCGCTGTGTGTTTTGGCGTAAATGTATCCTTCGCGCTCAAACTCGATGGTTGTTCGAGGCATTTCTTTAACCGACTGCTGTACCAAAGGCCAAGCTTCTTTCATTGGCATTTTGAGCTTGTAAGGCCGAATACTATGAACAAAAGTGATCGCTTCAGTGGAAGCGCAATTTGGCAATGGTGGGCACCAATAAAGCGATTGATCTGGCTCGGGGTCTTTTTGTGGAAGAATCAGGCATCCGGACAGGCCGGTTAATAGGAAAAACAGGGCAGTGATTCGAAGGATCTGCATTTGGGGATCTTTTGTAATATGGATGAGCTTGTCTAAACTTTTTAGACACGTATCTGGAAAGTTTACCGCAATGTCGAACCATCACGAATACATTGGTAATAAACTGTTTGAGTTTGTTGATATTAATCAGGAAGGTTACGCAATTTTTGATGCAAATGACTTTCTGGTTTATTGCAATAAAGCCTACGGTCAAATTATGGGGTTTGAACGGAATGAGGTGATAGGTAAGACGTTCAGCCAAATTCTGGCAATGAGCTTTGAGGCTGAAAAAGGTGTGAAAACTGAGCACAAGGATGTGGGCTCCTTTTTGGCACGAGTCAGCCAGCAATGGCGCTCTTCTCAGTATCGTTTGTTTGAAGTTGAAACGCATGACGGGCGCTGGTTTTTATTGTCTGAATTAGCGAATGAAACCGGTGATGTTTTAATTCAAACCAAGCAGATTACAGAGCAGAAAAACCTGGAAAAGAAACTGCTTTCTTCTCGGGATAAACTTCGTCGTTTGGCCCTGACGGATGAGCTGACTCATGTAGCCAACCGTCGGTGTTTTGTTGAGTCGGTGGAGGCTGAGCTGAGTCGTTGTCAACGATTAAGAAAAAACGTGGCTTACATGATATTGGACTTGGACTACTTCAAATCTGTTAATGATACCTACGGTCATCAGGCGGGGGATGAAGTATTGAAACATGTAGCGTCGCTGGTCAAAGAAACACTAAGAGATTACGACATTTTTGGTCGTATCGGTGGTGAGGAGTTTGCTGTCTTTCTTGGTCAAACCGAAGCCAAAGAAGCGTTAGAAATCGCAGAACGGATTAGATCCATTATTGAAAACAATCCTCTGTCCCATCAGGGTGTCCGTATTCAGTTGAGCGCATCTATCGGCATTTCATTGGCGTATGCAATGAATTGCAGTTACGTTGAAATGTATAATCAGGCAGATAAAGCGTTGTACCAAGCGAAAAACGAAGGTCGGAACCGGTGTGTTTTGTATGAGAGCTATTGCGGAGGCTGAGGTATTCTCCCGGCGAACCTACCATCATTCTTCTATTGAAACAGAATATCTCGAGTTTATCTTGTTTGCATTCCTCAGTACTTTTATAATTTTTCGTGTTTTATTTCAGAGGCCTATATCCGCCTTATCAAGCATTTGCTGCGTAGACATAGAGAGTCACCATGTTATTAGAAAAAATTAAAAATCGTGAGAGCGGCATCGTTCTCTATGGAATTACGCCACCTAAGAAAGGTACGGATCAAGAGAAGGTTGAAGAAATATCGACTAAACAAATTGAGCGGCTACAGTCTCTGAACCTTGATGGTTTAGTGCTTTACGATATTCAGGATGAGAAATCCCGTACTTCGGAAGCCCGTCCGTTTCCGTTTATGGAAACACTGGATGCGTTTTCATACAGTCAGGCGCATTTGAAAGGCCTCAATATTCCTAAAATTGTTTATCGTGCGGTAGGTAAATATTCCGAAACCGAGTTAACAGAATTCTTGGAAACCGCCTCTCCGGAGGAAGTGCTTACGGTGTTTGTCGGGGCTGCTTCTAAGTCTCAGGACGTTACCTTGACCATGAGCCAGGCCTATGAGCTGAGATCGAAAACTAATAGCAATATTTTATTAGGTGGGGTGACTATTCCTGAACGGCACCAAAGTAAGGGCGACGAGCACTTGCGAGTGTTTGATAAGATCAAACAGGGCTGTTCTTTCTTTGTTTCTCAGGGGGTTTATGATGTGAATGCCTCTAAGAACTTGCTGTCTGAGTACTATTATTACGGAAAGGAAAATAACATTCCGCTGGTGCCTATTCTTTTTACCTTGACGCCGTGCGGTTCTGTAAAAACGCTGGAATTCATGAAGTGGCTGGGGATCAGTATTCCTAAGTGGCTCGAAAATGAATTGATTCATTCCGATGATATTCTCCAGCAGTCCGTCGACTATTCTGAGCAGAGTTGGTTGGAACTGAAAAAGTTTGCGGATGAAAAAAATATTCCTATTGGCTGCAATATTGAAAGTGTGGCTATCCGTAAAGTGGAAATTGACGCCTCTATTGAATTGTTGAACCGAATCAGCCGATAGTTTCTGATGACGCGGGTTTAAGATTAAACCCGCTGTTTCTTATCTTTGTTTCTTTCTTTGGCCCTCTCCAAACGTCGCTGTGCCCACATGCAGCTTATATACAGACTGATTCATTAATTCATCGTATTGTCAGGGATCATTTCGGGTGTTTATCTGTCTCATTTATTTCAAGAACAGATACAACGTAAGGATTCACTATGTTGCCAATGGGAACCATTGTCACTTTTTGTATGTTGATTGGGCTTATATTTGCGTCTCGGTTGCCTGTTTTGATACGTCTTCAACAGTTACCCAAAAGTGTGATGATGGTCATTGGCTTTGTTGTACTTGCTGCCGGTTTATGGAATGTTTTGTGGTATGCACTTCGTCATCTGACCGAGTTTTGGGGAATAGCCGCATTGCTGTCCGGGTCATTAATGGTCATTACTGCGGGCTACATTATTAATGAAAAGAAGATGCCGGGCATGTTGAAGCAAGCCCGCCCTTTGGTTCAACTGCTGTTGTTGGCTTGTATGCTGAAATACGGCATCACCATTTATCAGATGTAATTGAATCAGATGACATATTGGATGAAATAAGGCGTCGCTTTAGGTTATGAATAATTGCGTGACTCTCGATCAACTGGTTCTTTCGTTGCTTACTCAGGGAGAACTGAAAAAGCCTCTTGTAGTTGGTGTTTCTGGCATTGATGGCTCTGGCAAAGGTTTCATTGGGGAAAAGCTTAAGCGAGCGCTCACCGCAAGAGGGGTAAACACATATTTGATCGGTATCGACGGTTGGTTGTCTGATATTGATCCTAGGTCAGGCACTGAAAGCCCGGCCAAAATATTTTATGAGCAAGGTGTGCGTTTGAGTGCATTTGTGGAAGAGATTCTGACACCGTTGAAAATGCAAGGTTACTTGGATGTTGTTGTGCAGCAAACGACACCATCTTCCGATGAGACGCGTTTTGATCGTCGGTTTTGCCTGGAACACCCGGATGTGGTGATTATCGAAGGTATCTTTCTTTTTCAGCCAACGATTGAACTGGATTACCGAGTTTGGATTGATTGCAGTTTTGAGACGGCGCTAGATAGGGCTTTATCTCGAAATCAGGAAGGTTTAACGGAAGAAGCGTTGCTCACCGATTATCGACAGATTTATTTTCCGGCGCAGAAACATCACTTTGAAGTTGATCAACCTAAACTAAGGGCTGATGTCATTCTAAACAATGATCCAGCATTGCAGTAAGATGGTTAACTTGCTCTTGAGTTGGCTGTTTTCCATATGGCTGGTTTGTGATTCCCTCAAGTGTTTTCAACTCGACTAAGTGTTTTACCTAAAGAACAAGGAGGTTTTGTGCCACATTGCATTGTTGAGTACTCATCTGACTTAATGCCTGAAACTGCGCCGACACAAATGATGGAAGCGGTTTTAAAAGGGGCGTTGAATTCGGCACTGTTTGATCGTAAAGACATCAAGCTGAGAGCTATGTCTTATGAAACTTACCTGGGAGGGCATGATTCTCAGCGCTTCATTCACGTTGAACTGAAGATATTGTCTGGTCGAAATAATGAACAAAAAGTCATACTCACGGAAAGTGTTCTGAACCAGTTACGCGGACTGAATTTATCAGATATTTCTATTTCAGTGGAAGTAACGGACACTGATAAGGACTCTTACCGGAAGTCTGTGAAGTGAAGCTGGTATTCAGTCGATACATTCAACCTGACGCGGATAGATTAGTCTCCAAAAAGAAAGCTGAAGAAATAAGTAGCGTGTGCCGAGAGCTGCAAACCGTTATAATCGACGGTCCTCACTTTATTCTTCAGGCTCAACCTAAAGAGTCTGCGGAACATATCCAACGTTTTATCTCGTCCTTAAGGTAATGAAATGACCAATAATGATGTACTTCGCCGAATTCGCTTTATCTTTGATTTTAATGATAAAACGATGATTAAAATTTTTGCGGCGGCAGACCTGAGCGTGAGTCGGGATGACATCAGCAACTGGCTTAAGAAAGACGATGATGATGCCTTTCAAAATTGCCCTGACGTTACTCTGGCGACGTTTTTAAACGGCTTGATTAATGAGAAGCGCGGAAAAAAAGAAGGGGAGCAACCCGTTCCTGAAAAACGTCTGAACAATAATACTGTTTTGAGAAAATTAAAAATTGCTTTAAATCTGAAAGCCGAAGATATGCTTGAAATTTTATCTCTGGCTGAATTCCGTCTGAGTAAGCATGAACTTAGTGCTTTTTTCAGAAAACAAGATCATCAGCATTATCGTGTCTGTAAAGATCAGGTGTTGAGGAACTTTCTACAGGGACTGCAACTTAAATACCGGGACGGTGTTGCGCCTAAGCCTAAATATCAATGGAAATCGTGATAATGGCTCATATTGTTTGACGTAAGTATGAGATCAAGACTGGTCATAATGTAGGATTGAATAATATTTTTTTCCTCCTTTTTGACTAATTCAGCGTCTCATACTCCTGTGTAAATTAATCCCTTTGTCCGATGTCCTTATTGCCCCTTTCTTAAATAATTTTTGCAGCTGAGTTGCATTCAGCTTTTTAACAAAAATAAAAATTAGGAGAAAGGAATGAAGCAATCATTTCGGGTAAGTCAACTTGCTGTTACTGTGGCTTTGTTGTCTGGTATCACCAGCGTTCATGCGTTTAGCCCAGTAAAGTTGGTTGATGTTTCAGATAAACTGGATGGGTTTGTTCACATTGAAGGTGCCCCGCCTTTTACTGGTGAAGGCTTATCCGGTGCTGCCTGGCTGGATTACGATCAGGACGGCGACCTGGATCTCTTTTTGCCAAACGGTGTTGGCGCAAGCAGTGCGTTATTTCGGAATGATGATGGGAATTTCATCGACGTGACGCGAATTGCTGGTGTGGGTAATACGTCGGGCAATTCAGGGGTGTCTGTAGGGGATATTGATAATAATGGCTACCCGGACATCTTTATGACGGGCGAAGGCCATATGATGTTAGCTGCACAGACGCCTACCGTTTTGTATTTAAACAAGGGTGATGGAACCTTTGCTGATATCTCTTCAACAGCGGGAATTCAAACCCCGGAAAGTGCGTTGGCGACGGCCATGGCGGACATCAACAATGATGGTTATCTGGATATTTTTATAACAGCGCCGGGGCATCTCGATATTTCTGAAGCGGTGGGCTTACCACCAGGGTCGTTTGGTGGGCCGGCCAAACAGCATAAGAATAAACTTTATTTAAATAATGGGGATCTTACCTTTACCGACATTTCTGAAACCGCAGGCGTGGACAGTGATCTGGGTGCATGTGCAGTCAGTTTCTCGGATTGGGATAATGATGGTTTCAGCGATATCTTTGTCGCCAACTGTAATGACGTTCAGTTAGAAACTACGCCCTTCAATGTGTATCGCAATAATGGTGATTTAACCTTTACGGATGTGGCGGATCAAACCGGTCTGGATCAGCTGGGTTTTTGGATGTCGGTTACTCATGGTGATTATGACAACGACGGTGATCTAGACATTTTTGCTTCCAACTTTGGGTTGAAATACTTTCCCGGCGCGGAACAAGAATATGAATATCATCCTCATGCTTTGTTCAGAAATAATGGGGACGGTACTTATACCGATGTTGCTAAGTGGCTGGGGCTTGCATACCTGGAATTTGGTTGGGGGGCTACTTTTGCCGATTTCAATAACGATGGATTTTTAGACTTGTATTTTGCTGGGTCAATGCCTGCGATGGGGGTTATTGGGAATCTGAAAGGTAATCCAGGTCGCTTGTATATGAACAATCGATTGGGCGGTTTTTACCCTACGTTTCAGTCTCAAACGGGTGGAAATCTCAGTAATCGATTTACTTCTGGGGTAGCAAGAGCGGATTTCGATAATGATGGCTTTGTTGATCTGCTTGTTAAGACCAGTACTCAGTTTGATCTTGAGACGGGTGAGATAACGGACCTTGGAACTCCGGTGTTATTGCAGAATGCAGGAAACAAAAACCATTCTTTGACGGTTCGTTTGAAAGACAAGTATGGTCGTTCGGAAGCCATTGGTGCACGTATTCAGGTGACGACCATTGCAGGTACGCAGACTCGTGAGATTCTATCGGGGTCAAGTTTTGCCTCGTCTGAATCTCCGTGGCCAACATTTGGTGTTGGAAAGTCGAGATTTGCGAAAGTAATGGTTATCTGGCAAGACGGCAGTGTTGAAAACTTTGGCTGGATCAAAGCACGAGGTATTGTGGATTTGGTTCAAGGGCAGGGGAATTAAGCAGCCATGTATGGCTAAAGAGAAGGGCCAGCAGTGGCCCTTCTTTCGTGTGTCAGGTTGCTAAAGGCGGTTTTGTAGTGTTGAGACAAGTTGTGCCGCAGAGGTGTTTGTTGGTTAGGTGCTTGTCCCAGTAATGCGCTGGAATTCGATCCATCACTCGTGTCATTAGGGCGATGACGATAACCGAAAAAAAGATTCTTGCCCAAAGCACTCCGGAAAGATCGGCGCCTAATAATAAAACCAGCAGTGTGTCTTCAATGACGCTGTGACAAAGGGCCAATAAACACATTGCCGCAAAAACATCGCGCTTAGATACATGGCCCGCTTTGGATTCGTTGATTAATAGTCCGCCGCCAAAACTCAGGCCAAGTGTTACCCCCACAATGGTGATGGTTGTGGCCTGATGGCCAATGCCAAGCACTTTGAGTACTGGCGTCAGTAAAAGTGTCATTAGCTTTTCAATCCCTACCAGTTTCAGGATTTTAAGCGCAGTTAGCAGCACAATGATGATAACTTGGATCATGATCAGGCCTTCCACCTGGCTGACTACCCAAGACCATAAACTTGGGTCTGGCTTCTCTGGTTGCCAGGCGAGTTGGTTGGCTTCTTGTAGCCAGTCGAACTCGACATAAAGTGTGTTCATGATCCAGGCAATTAACAATCCACCGCCAATGCGAAGTAATAAAGTCACTCGTAGACGCACGCCTGCTTGTTGGGCGATGCGTGCTTCCACAGGTAAGCCATGCGCAAACAGCATCAATAAAGAAAGAACGGTGACCTGAGCCACTGTCAATACTTCAGTTTGTGCGGTGTAAAAGAAGACCAGCATGCCGGCATAGATGTTTGTAAAAATGGTGGTTGCCCAGACAATGCCCATGGATTCAGGTAAACCGACCCATTCCATAACAGGTCCGAGCACTAAGCCGAGGTATTTGAGAAAGCCACACAGCTCCAGAATCTTAACGACGATGATGGCAGGAATCATTAAGCGGAAAAGGGTGAAGGAGACTTGCCAGATTTCTTTAGACAGTTCTGAGAAAAACGCTTTCATAGTATTAATAAACTCATGTTTACAGTGTGTTGTGCTGGGCTTTGAACAAACATGGTTCTATCTTAATCAAGAAATAGGGTAATAATATTTTGAATTTAATGTTGTTTGGTTAATATAATTTCTTAATGCTGCTTGAAACCTGAGGGAAATTATTACGCCATGAGCTTAAGTGAATTGGATCGACGTATACTTCGTCAATTGCAAAAAGATAATAATATCACAAATGCTGCACTGGCTGAGCGCATTGGCTTGTCTGCCCCTGCTTGTCTTAAACGGGTTAAGCAACTGCATGAGCAGGGTGTGATTGAACAGAACGTTTCCATTCTCAATCCTAAGCAGGCTGGTATTGGAATCACCATGATTGTTGAGGTTGAGATGGAACGAGACCGAACGGATATGAATGAACAATTCATAAAGCGCGTGCAATCCAGCCCTGAGGTGACTCAATGCTATACCGTTACAGGGGAAGTGGACTTTGTCTTAATTGTGAATGTTACTGATATGGAGGCGTTTCAGGCATTTACGGAGCGGGTGTTGTACAGCGATGCAAATATGAGAAAGTTCAGGACGTTGATCTCAATGAAACGAAATAAATTTACCACCGAACTGCCAATCTGATTGATTTGTTACTTCACATAACTATTAATGATACGCTGGATGCGGCCTTCTTCTTTCATGTCAGCGATGGCCGTGTTTAATTCCTCAAGTAAGTAAAACTTATTTTTATTCAGTTTAATGGATAGTGGGGCTTCGCTGAGTTTGGCGCCTCGCTTGAATTTTACTCTGTCCATATGCTCGGCTTTGATCAAAAAGTTAAAGAGCAAATCATCGAAAAAGGCTGCGTCTACACGTTTTTTGACTAATAAAGTCAGTAAGTTTTTGTTGGAGTAGGCTTCATGTCGATCAATGATTTTATTTTTAAAGAGTGATTGATAGGAGCCATAATAGTAGCCTCTGGTGATGCCTATGAATTTACCGGATAAGTCAGACGGTTTGGTGACTTCGATGAAATTGGGTTTAAGGAAGTAAATGTATTCATACACGATGGTGTATGGGTCTGTAAAAGCGATGTCTTCAGGTTGCTGGGGGTTCCACTTCGGAGAGTCCGCAAAATTCAGGTCTATTTTGTGTTCATCGAACAGTTGATTAAGCCGACTGATCGGTTGCAAGGTAATGATGGCTTCATGACCTGTTTTGATCATCAGCTCGTTCAAAATATCTACGGATATTCCTTTCAGGTTTCCCTCTGAATCCTCCATCGCATAAGGACTCCAGTGGGCCGTGGACGCTTCCAGAATTTCTGATACAGAGGGTGTACTCAAACATAAAAAGCAGAGCATCAAGCAAGTGTTGCCTTTTATTTGGGAGAGAGACATTGATCAAATCCTGCTATATCATGAATTTTTCCTTGAGTTCTCTAAATCTAGTTGAGGGCTTACGACATCACAAAAATAATTGTATGAATGCTTTTGTTGTAATGATACGAATGATTATAGTCGTCGGTGTACTTGCATTGACTGCTTGTTCAACCCTGCCTAAAGCCATTGACGCTCAGAACCCAGATGTTCTTGTTCCAAGTCAGCAGCCAGTTAAGTTGCATCGGGTTTATATTGTCAGTCATGGCTGGCATACCGGCATAGTGATTCCTGCTCAGGAAATTCAACGAGTCATCCCTGAGCTGAGAGCACGTTTTGGAAATACCGGCTATCTGGAGTTTGGGTGGGGGGATAAAGGTTTTTATCAATCTCCTGAAATCACTGTGGGTTTAACGTTACAGGCCATCTTCTGGCCGACAGATTCTGTGGTTCATACGGTGGCAGTGCCTTCAGACGTTGAAGCGTATTTCGGAAGCAGTGAGGTTTCAGGGTTGTGTTTGGCTGAACTTGAATATGCGGCTTTGGTTGAGTTCATATCCGAAAGTTTTGCCCGAGATGCATCAGGCTCAGTGATATCAACCAAGACCGGCCTTTATGGCGAGAGTCAATTTTATACCGGAATTGGAAATTACCATTTAATGAACACCTGCAATAAATGGACGGCCAAAGGGTTGCAGAGTGCCGGTCTGGATATTTCTACAACGTTTAAACTGACGGCGTCGAGCATCATGAGCTATTTAGCTGATCAGCAAGCGTTGAGTAGTGGACAGGGTTGCCGCTAAGACAAGGCTATTCGTGTTTAATCTTTAAAGTTACGGCATAATAGCTGAAATTTGTTTCGGTTCTGAAGGCCTGCGTACAAAGGGCTATCGTGCCAAGTTATAAAAGATGAGTGATTATGAATATTTTAGATGAAGTAAGCGCGGCTTGGGGTTGGACTGGCATTGTTCCTGATGAACTGGTGACAGAAAATGAGTTTGGCAATTTAATCATTAAAGATCCAGAAGATAAATTCTGGCGGATATGCCCGGAAGAGCTTACCTGTGAAGTTGTTGCTGACTCTATCGATGCTTATAACGTGCTTATTCAGGATGATGAGTTTAACGAAGACTGGTTCATGGCGGACATGGTTGCGATTGGCGAGAAGAAACTGGGTGAGCTTAAGGAAGGTCACAAATTTTGTCTGGTGGTTCCTGGTGCTTTGGGTGGTGACTACGATGCGAAGAATATAAAAAGTGTTGCCTTTGGCGCTCTGATCAAAAAGTCTGGGGAAGTAGGCAAGCAACTGCATGATTTACCAGAGGGCGCTGAATTTAAGTTTGAAAAATAGGTTTTTTTTTGAGTTATTGAGCGTCATATCTTATGCGCTTTCAACTACGGATTTTCGAATTATTTCGGTCTGAGTTTTTAATTGAAGACTATCTCCTTGCTATTTTTTCATGAATTCAAAGAGGTAGTTTTTATCTTTTCATCCATGCTTTCTCAAATTTGGTCTTTTCAGAAATACAACTTTCAGTGCTCAATATTGTTTATCTTACACTTTGTCGGCTATTTAAGGCGTATGTAAGTGATCTATCAATACTGCTGTAAGTAAAATATGCCTTTTAGTATTGATGTGCTTGATCTTGTCTAATTTAAAGTTACTTCAAGAAATATTTGCTCGGGAGCTGGATGAGAAGTGCCACCTCAGAGGGTCGTTACCTTTCGTTTATAAGAACTTGATGTAACCAGTAGGTGGCTGTTCGTAGGTTGATATGTTCGTAAGTTGATGGTTATCGAGAATACGAAGAGAGCAAGGGGATGATATTTACTCACAAGGTCTTGATTGTTGGAGATCAGCAGTCGATTAAAATGTTAGTCAGTAATATTTTGTCCGATTACGACGAGTCTTTGGATATTGCGCTGGTAAATGATGGCCGGCAAGCATTGATTTCGATTGCTCATCACTTGCCGGATTTGGTGATTACAGATTTAGATATGCCAAATATGGATGGTATGGAACTTATCAATTACCTGATGAACATATCTTCCCGACCTAAAATAATTGTCCTTGTTGATTACAAGTTACCCAGTAAACAAAAAACGTCAGCCTTCTCGAATCACGTGATTGAGCGTTCGGGTGCCGATTATCGTTTAAGTAAAAGTGATATACGGACAGGACTGATTCCGTGCGTAGCTAAGTGTTTTTCACATAATTATGCAGGCTTGTCGTCATAACGGTGGAGATGACTATGGAAAACAACTCTCAATTAACATCCGGGGTGAAATTGAAGCTTGAGGTGGTTCAGGTTTTAATAAACAAAGGATACACCATACATGAGGCTGCAGAAGCAATGGATGTTCGGGTGTCTGTGATCAAGCACTGGTTGAATCAGCTGAAGCCAAATGAGGATTGATTCGGATGATGTTAAATTGAATGATTTCAGGCCTCTCCTGAAATCATTCAATGTCAGATTGTAATTTATAATTGTACGATCAGTTTCCCTTTATTCTCTCCGGTAAAGAACAGGTTTAAACCGTCAATGGCTGACTCCAGCCCTTCAAGGATATGACTTCGGTGTTTGATTTTACCTTCCATGACATAAGGTGTCAGCTTGGCGAGTAACTCAGGAACCTGGTGGAAGTGGTCTGGCATGGCGAAACCCTGAACGGTGATTCGTTTTTTGATCAACGGAATCCAGTTTGGCCCTGGGCTTGGCTCAGCTTTTGAATAGTCTGCAATCATGCCGCATACGACAATTCGACCATGATTATTCATTCGCTCAAAGATCAGGTTTTGAATTGGGCCACCCGTGTTTTCGAAGAACAGATCGATGCCATTTGGGGTCAGAGCGTCGAGTTGTTCAGAAAGGTTGCCAGATTTGTAATTGATGGCCGCATCAAACCCTAATTCATTTACGATCCAGTCACATTTTTCATCGGAACCTGCTACGCCAATTACGGTAAGACCATCAGCCTTGGCCAGTTGACCGACCAGTGACCCCACAGAGCCAGCAGCTCCGGTAACGATTAAGGTTTCACCCGCTTTAGGCTTACCAATATTAAATAAACCTTGAGTGGCGGTTAGGCCTGGCAAAGCAAAAATGGATAGCACGGTTTCATCAGGAAGAGGGGCCTGAACTTTGTTGATGCCTTGTCCTTCGCTCAATGCGTATTCTTGCCAGCCCAGCATGCCCATGACTCTGTCTCCGGCTGCGAAGTCTGGGTGATTGGATTCTACCACTTCACCTATACCTGATGAGCGCATGACTGACCCCAGCTCGACTGGTGGAATATAACTGTCGGTGGCGGGACTCATCCAGCCAAACATGGCAGGGTCTAATGACATGTGCGTTTGTTTTATCAATAGTTGGCCTGGTTCGGCCTTTGGAATGTCTTTTTCTACCACTTCAAAATACTTAGGTGTGATAGGTCCTGGCTCAGGGCGTGCGATTAGGTTAATGGCTTTATAGGTGCTCATTGGTCACTCCGTTTAGGTTTTTGTTCGTGTGGTGATCTTGTTTATTCGATGCTGGCTATTATTGATTGATAATATGCTGTGATATATGGCCGTATTTGTTAATCTTTATTGTCATTAAGACAATAATTGAGGCTTTTGTGGATCAGTTAAAGGCGTTGAAATATTTCGTTGAAGTGGTAAATACCGGAAGCTTTACCAAAGCGGCTAAGGCATTTGGTGTGCCACCGTCTTCTTTATCGCGTCGTGTAGCGGATTTAGAAGAGGCGTTAGGTGCGACCTTGTTGAAACGGACCACCAGAACTGTTTCTGTGACTGAAATCGGCCGAATGTATTTTGAGCAAATCAGCTCTATTTTAATGGATCTGGCGGCCAGTAATGAGGCGGTCAGCAGTTATCAATCCACACCTATGGGGCAGTTGAAGATCAGCGCCATGACTGGGTTCGGTGAAACCATTTTAATGCCTTTAATGGACGAGTTCAGCGAGCTTTATCCCGAAGTGGTTCTGGACATTACGCTCAGTGATACGGTTTCTACCTTAAGCAGGGACGACGTTGATATTGCAATACGTGGTGGTTATGCGCCGAATGAGCGTGTTATTGCCATTGAGCTTATGAACAATAACTTCATTCCAGCGGCTTCGCCTCAGTACCTGGAAAAGCATGGCACGCCAACGCATCCTCTTGAACTTAAAACGCACAAAGGTTTGTATTACCGTACACCTGTTGGCCCAACCCCTTGGATATGTACTCTGGATGGACAGCGTCATGATGTTTCGGCGCCTGCCGCTGCCATTTCTAATGCAGGAAAATGGTTGGTTAATAAAGCGCTTAAACACCAAGGTATTCTGATGGTGCCTCGGTGGGTTTTGAAACCTTATTTGGATGAGGGGTCTTTGGTTGAACTGAATATCAGACCTCAGGTCAGTATTACCGAAAATCCTAACTTTGGCGTGTTTCTTTTGTACCAAAAGCAACGCTATTTGGTACCGAAAATTAAGGCGGCTGTCGATTTTTTGGTGGCCAGAGTGAAGGCGTAAGTAGGAGGAAAGTCTTATTTTGGTCGATGTCTTACAGACAAACGGGTACTTTCGTTACTTAAGGTAACGGGAATTGAATGGTACAATGCGTTCCAAATTTTGAAACATACTCTGTCTAATGGATTAGATAATTGCTGCAAATATATGGGGCCGTTATGAACCTTTTGCCTATTAAATTTTTCTGGATTTCGATTTTGTTCGTTGCTTCGACAGTGACGTTCGCTCAGGGGGCCAGTCAGTATACTTCCTATCAACAAGCAGAATATGAAGAAGCAAAAGCATCTCGTTCGGTTGCTGCCCTTAATCGCTTCATTCGTAAATACCCGAACAGCAAATTAACCAGAACAGCTGTCTATGAAAGAGACCGCTTAGCGTATTTTGCATCAGCAAATTCCGGTTCATCTGACTCGGTTCAAAAATTTATTGATACTTACCCCAACAGTGCTTGGTTACCAAAAGCCAAATACATGCTCAAGCAGTTAAGAAAAGGTGAAAAATCTAAACCAGCACCTAAGAGCCTTGTCAGTAGCAGTGAGGATGGTTCGGAGCAAGTTGCGTCTAACAACAGCATGGACAGAGTAAGAAAGGCGTTGTCTGTCTATGAAACCAGCAACTCCGAGCGTCAAAAGCAACAGGAAGAGAAAGAAAAGCAGCAGGTATTACTGGCAAAGCAACAGCAGAAATGTGTTCGTTTGGGCGATCGCCTCAAAACTTATGAAGAGGGCCGTAATTGGTACAGCCTGGACGCCAAAGGTGAAAGACGTTATTTATCCGAAGATGAAGTGCAAAGAAATCGTCAGAATGTTCAGAGGAAGTACAATCAGCATTGCGGTTAATACACCACAGAGCTATTTTGATAAGGCTGCCGCAAGTGCAGCCTTTTTTATGAGCGTATGACTGCTATTTTAAGGCTAGGTAGATGTCCGTGAGTAAATCATTGGGAGCAACTTCTCTCGGGTTGTTCAGGTAATCTTCGAATGCGGGTTGATTGCCAGGCTCACGACCTGATTTAGGAAACCACTCGCCATATAGCCAAGCATACGCTTTATGCATATCTGAATAAGGTCCTTTAAAGCGTAACACTGCATATTCGCCGCCCTGTATGGTAGCCAGAGCCATGTTTTCATCTAGATCAATGTCATTTGAGCCACAGAGAGTAACGCAAGCAGCGGATCGGAGTTCGTTCTCCGGCACAGAGCTTGGGTCATCATAATAGACGCCTAAAACTTTCATTTCTGGATTGAACAGACCTTTTACTGCCAGCCAGCCAAATAACTTTTCAAACGCGTGCCCTATGTTGATGTAGGGGCCGGTATGAGGAAAACTGATTACTTCAAATGCTTCGACTTGCTTTATGTTAACTTCGTGCATGGAGGTACTCCTTGTCGTGCCTGAGGCACATCGGTCATTAATGTGAAATTGGGTATGACTGCCTTGTTTTCGATATTTGGCGGGTGGCATACCATAGGTTTCACTGAAAGCACGGGAAAAGGATTGCAAGCTGGTGTAGCCGGAAGTTTTTGCAATTTCGGCTACGGCCGAATCACTATTGGCCAACTTTCCGGCTGCTTTGTGTAAGCGCAAGCGCTTCACCGTCGAAGCAAGCGTCTCGCCATAGGTGGCATGGTAAATTCGATGCCAGTGATAAGGCGACATGCAAGCAACTTCAGCAAGTTTATTAAGATCTAATGGTTGATCCAAGTGATCATAAATGTAGTCAATAACCCATTGAAATCGTTTTTGATAGAGTGCTGTTGAGGCTTCGCCACTCATGGAATGTCCTTATTCGTATTGCATTTCAGTGAAGATAAAACCATAACACCAGGCTTTTTAACAAATCTTGCTGAGTTAACAGCAAGGCGCTACATCTTCAAAAGTTTCACCAGAATGTCACGGATGTCTCCGATTTGCTCCATACAAACATTGTGCTCCATATTGTATCCTTGATACTGGCAAGAATAGCCCAGATCCTTCAGGGTTTTATGCGCTTTTCGCCCCAGTTGATCTATGACTACCGGGTCTTGTGCACCGTGCTGAATGAAAATAGGCATGTTTTTATTTTGATCGCTTAGCTTTATGGAGTCCGACGTTGCGAAGTAAGTGGATAATGCCAATAACCCGGCAAGCGGCTTTTGAAAGCTTAAGGCGGTTTGGTAGGCAACCGCACCACCTTGGGAGAACCCTATCAGGACGATTCGCTCAGACGGAACCCCTCGCTCAATTTCACGTTCAATCAATCTGACGATTTCGTCCGACGACGCTTCGAGCTGTGCAACGTCGACTTTTCTGTCAATGTTCATTTCGAGAATGTCGTACCAGGCAGGCATGACGAACCCACCATTGATGGTGACCGGGATGCTCGGGGCGTGAGGAAATACAAAACGAACAGCCGCATTTTCAGGCAGGTTTAGCTCAGGCACAATCGGAGCAAAATCATTGCCATCTGCGCCCAGCCCGTGAAGCCAAATGACCGATGCAGTGGCGGGTTGGCTTGGGTTGATTTCCAGGCAAGGTATTAGGCTCATTATTGTGCTCCATGATGTGAAATTAGGGGGTCTATGATTGCTTCTGAGTTTACCCTCCTTTGCTTCAATCACCTATAGTTAAGTCGCTTCTTCCACAAACTGAATTTAATGCATGGGTCACTCAAGCCTTTTAAGGCGGATTAAGTTAAAATCTGTCTTTGTAGTCAAAAATTAGATCGATGAGAGGGATTGAATATGTCTGCGCTGACTGAAAGCTGGTTGAACGCATTACCGAAAGTAGAACTGCATTTGCACCTGGAAGGCAGTCTTGAGCCTGAACTGATGTTCGCTTTGGCTCAAAGGAATCAAATAGAGCTTCCGTTCAAAGACGTTGAAGCCGTTCGAGCAGCTTATGAGTTCAGTAATCTTCAGGATTTTTTGGACATCTACTACCAAGGCGCAAATGTATTGATTCATGAACAGGACTTCTACGATCTTACCTGGGCCTATCTCACTAAGTGTAAAGAGCAAAATGTTGTTCATGTGGAGCCGTTTTTTGATCCTCAAACGCACACAGATCGCGGTATCGCTTTTGAAACGGTGATTAATGGAATTAGCAGAGCTTTAAAAGACGGACAAGAAAAGCTGGGCATTTCCAGTGAATTGATTATGTGTTTTTTGCGTCACTTACCTGAAGAAGCCGCCTTCGATACGCTTGCTATGGCAGAGCCTCATTTAGATAAGATCATCGGTGTGGGGTTAGACAGTTCAGAACAAGGGCACCCACCAGAAAAGTTCAGCCGTGTGTTTGCTAAAGCTCGGGCGCTTGGCTTGCTGACGGTTGCCCATGCCGGTGAAGAGGGGCCAGCAGACTATGTATGGACAGCGATTAATGACTTGAAAGTTGGCCGAGTCGATCATGGTGTCCGTTCCAGTGAAGATGCCGAGTTGATGAAACACCTGGCTGAAACACGAATGCCTCTGACAGTATGCCCGCTTTCCAACACCAAGTTGTGTGTATTTGATGACATGAGCCAACACAATATTCTGGACATGTTAGCTCAGGGTATTTGCGTTACCGTAAATTCAGATGACCCAGCCTACTTTGGTGGCTACATGACTGAAAACTTCGTTGCGCTGGCCATTGATCTCGCACTGGATGAAAGTCAGGCTCGAGCATTGGTGCAAAATAGCATTGAAGGCGCATTTTGTGGTGACCAGCGAAAATCAGAAATGGCTGCACTCTTGAATGGTTATTAGTTAAATCAATCTGATGCCAATGGCTGAGTTACGGCCTTGGCATTTTCTTGGTTTTTGAATTACTTTGCTGTTAGCCTGCCAAGTAATTGTTCTGTTACTAGAAACAATTGAGCTCTGTTGTGTCCAGAAATACGAAGGATAATAATAAGAAGAAGGTTTAAAAATTAACCCTGTGCAGCAAAAGTAAAAAACAAAGAAAGGCGGGGGCACAGTTCTTATCTGCGAAAAATCTTATTCTTCGTATGGCGAAGCAATTTAAGAAATATATGATTCGAGTACTATCCTCTTGCACCAAATTCATGTTTTCCGTCAGAGCGGAAATGGTTAAAGGTTTATATATGCAATATCCATCGGTATCGAAACGGTACTTTGCGGCAGTGATTGATGTCTTTGTAATTTTGGGTATTTTTTACATTGCGTCTGAATCCCCTGTTGCGAGTTTAGCAAAAGCGAATATCTTTGTGGTGTATGCCATTGTCTTTTTGTACGAACCTGTTTTTACCTCAAAATTATGTACGTTAGGTCAATTTATGATGGGCTATCGTGTTCGCACACTGGGTGATTATAAGCGTATCGGCGTCTTTCAGGCATTGTCGCGTTATATAATAAAAATACCTCTCGGTATTATCTCGATGTTAACAATTCCTGCGCGAAGAGCTCGAAGAGCGATACATGATTTGGTAACCAGTACCATTGTCGTCAGTAATAAGGCTTTAGAAGGTCAAAGAAGTCAGGAAATGGCTTCATCTGATAATTGATTAACTTAAAATACTAAGTATGAATATTACTGACTATGTTTGGGAATGGGCTTTTCAGAAAGAAGAAAGGTTGGTTTTTAGTCTTTTTTCATTTGGAGAAGCTCTTGAGCTGCTGTCATGTGATCCTTTGCTTCAAATTGACACACTAGAAGGAGAATGCCCTTTTTTGACGTTATGGTACAACTGTTGTTGTGAAGTTTTATCTTTCAGGGAAAAGCTCAATAACCGCTCTCTTTCGTCGTTTTACGATGAAGAACTGCATAATGCTTTAGATGTGTTATCACAATCTTTCGAAGAGCTGACTATAAATGAATGTGCCGAAGGGACGGTAGATATTTTATACATGAACGGATGGTGCAAAATCAGAAGTTTAAGTAAATTGCCTTTGACGCTTATTCATTGGGAACTTTTAAGAGAGTTAAAGGGGGGCCTTTATAAGGTGCTGTGAGTTACGTTAAGAGAATCTTGAAGCATTTGGGTTTCTGATGTTATCGAAAGGGGCGTCAGGATAGCTAATAGATTCGTTCTTCGGTTTTTATTATCCTGCTCGTTAGCGCAAAGAATTCAACGAATGACACATCTATAGAAGGAATTATGATATGTCGATGAGTCTATACTTGTTTTTGACCTTGGATACGCCACTTAAAACAAAAAATTTGAATGAGGCGGCCAAGAGTTTAGGTGTTCCCATCGTCTACGAAGAAAACATTGATTTAGCGGGACATGCCGGTTTTTTACCTGCTGTACTGAATGGCTTAAAGACAGGAGTTGAAGTCTACAAAACACCGTATTCACAAGTGGCTGAGTTATTAGCTTCCAGTGACAGTGTTGATCCTGACAATACCGTTGTTATTGAATTTCGCTGGGGTGGTGATTTCTATGAAGGGACGACGGCTCTGTACACGGCAATGATATATTCTGCGAAATATAATGGCGTGGCATTTGATCCAATGAGTGGCAGGTACTTAGGTGCGGATCAATTAGTCCAAGGTGTCGAAGCATTTTTAAGTTATGGTGAACAGTGATTCGGCGCTAATAAGCGCTTCATGTCAGATGAATCCTCGAGTTCTCACACCAAATTCGGGGGCTTGGCCTGGGGTGTGAATGTTCAATTTTTTACCCATTTTTTATGAAACAAGATAAGGATGCCAAATGAGCGATCAAGGAAATATGATTTTACTCGATAGTAATGATCCGAAAATGTACGAGGCAAGCAAAAGCGCCCAAAAAGAATTTAAGTATTTTTGGCGTGAAGTGTCTTGGGAACGCAGAAGAATTGTACCTGCTTTGGAATTGGCGTGTGTAAAAGTTGCTTTTCGAACAGATCAACCGAAAGGAGAAGCGCCTGAGCTTGAGCATATGTGGGTCGGTGATATTGATTTTGATGGTGAGGTTATTTCTGGCACTTTGCTCAACGCGCCAAACTGGATTTCCGGTTTGAACGAAGCCGATTCAGTGACGGCAAATATTGCAGACGTTGGAGACTGGATGTTTGTCATTCAAGGCAAGGTTTACGGTGCTTTTACTGTTAATCTGATGAGATCGCGAATGAGTCCCGAAGAACGACAAAACCACGATGCCGCATGGGGTTTTGATTTTGGCGATGCATTTAATATTCTGTTGGAACATAAGCCTGTGAACAAAAGTGCTTTCGGCACCTCCGGTGCGGGTGAAACGATAGAATCGCCTGAACACCCAATGAGCTTGAACATGGGAGACTCTTTAGCTGAGCAGTTAAAGTCATCCAGTGAGTTGTTAACGTATTTGGATGAGAAGGGTTGGAGCATCTTGCACCAAGAAGCTTTGGCGGGCAATTCCACTTCCGTAAAAGTATTGTTGGATCATGGTGCAGATAAGACTCTAAAAACGCAGACAGGTGAGACGCCACTGGATTTGGCTAAAAAGCTGAATTGGGATCACGTTGTTGCCGTGTTGGAGAGCTAATGTTTAAGAACTGGTGCTAGTTGTTAGCCAGGTTCATTATTAATCTGATCTTGAACTTAAGAAAGTCAAACATCAGAAACAGGCAACAGTTACATCAAGTCTGAACTCATACATCTGAACCAATACAATTGACATTTTTGTCAGGTGCTTGTCTGATAGAGTTCTGTTAAACATGCCCTATGGATAGGGTTTTCGTAGAAAAGAATTTTGAATAAGGGATTATTATGAGTAACCTTCCGGATATGTCTGACTTTGAACGGCGCGTTCAGGCCGCTGAAAAGCTGGCTCAGACCAACCCCTCTCTCTATAAACTCAAACTGCTTTGCTATGCCTTATTGGGCTACGGCGTGATTTTCGCGCTGTTGTTTGCTTTGTTTGGCTTAATCGGCGGGATGATAGGTATGGCCGTTTACAGCACGGCACTGTTGCTGCTTCTGGTTAAAAAGAAGCTGATTCTGTTTATTATTCCGGCCATTTGGATACTGTTTAAATCCTTGTGGGTCAAAGTGGAAGCGCCAAACGGTTACCTGCTGACAAGGAAAAAAGCGCCACGACTATTCGATGAGTTAGATCGGTTAAGAACGGAACTGAAAGCTCCGAAGATTCATCAAGTGATTTTAACACCGGAGCTAAACGCTGCAATTAGCCAGACGCCAAGATTAGGCGTGTTGGGTTGGCAAAAGAATACGCTGATCATAGGTTTGGAACTGTTACTGATTCTTTCTCCTGAACAGGCCAGGGCCGTGTTGGCTCATGAGTTTGGTCATTTATCGGGGAACCACAGCCGGTTTAATGGCTGGATATACCGGGTTCGAATGACCTGGCATCGAATCATGTATGCATTTCAAAACGATGACGGTTTTGGTGCCAAGCTGATGCGTAAGTTTTTCGACTGGTACACACCAAGGTTTTCTGCGTATTCCTTTGCTTTAGCTCGTTCGAATGAATACGAAGCGGATCAAATATCGGCACAATTGACATCTCCACAGGCCGCAAGCAAAGCCTTGATCAATACTCACGTCACCGGCCCCTATGTAGATGAAAATTATTGGCAGTTTTTCTTTAAAAAAGCCGATCGTATGGCTGAGCCAGATCATGGGCCGTGGCAGGGGTTAAGTCATTTTCTGGGTGAACACGTGGCCTCACGCGATGAGCTTCAGAAGAAAATGGAGCAAGAACTTACGAATGAAACCGGGATGGAAGACACGCATCCGGCTTTAAAAGACCGAATCGGCGCTTTGTCTGCAACCGCAGCTGTACCGGAACCGGTAGATCAAACGGCCGCTGAAATTTGGTTGGCAGATGAATACCAGGGCATTATTCGTGATTTTGATACAGACTGGATTGCTGAGCACGGTGAACGCTGGAAAGAACGACACGAGTATGTGGTGGAAAGCCAGGCGAAACTGACTGAACTCAATAAGCTGAATAAGGACGAGCTCTCCGATGAGCAGCTTTGGGAGAAGGCCTCTTTGGTTGAAGAGTTTGTTGATAAAGAAGAAGCCTTTGATTTGTTCACTCAATTTCAAGTTCGCTATCCCGATGACCCGAATGTTGCTTTCGTACTCGGACGTCTTCTGTACGATAAGAACGATGAAGCGTTATTGGATCAGATGAAAATCGCGCTTAATCAGCCAAACCTGGTTCACTCAGCGTGTGAGTACGCATATTACTTTTTGATCAAAGCAGAGCGTATAGAAGACGCAAATTGGTGGTTAACTAAGTCTGAAGAGCAGTCCCACATTGACGAGATCAGTGAAAAGGAGCGCTCTCAGCTCACGCTAAAGTGCAAACTGGTTAAAGCTGAAATTGATGAAACGATGAAGCAACACATCATCAAAACATTGTCGGCCAACAAGAACGTAAAAAAAGTATGGATTGCCCAGAAACCCATGCAATATTATGCTCATGTACCTGCTTATGGCATTGCTATCGAGTTTAAGCAACGATTTGGCAGCGTCGATAAGCTGGTTCAAGAGGTGTTGGAGCAGCTGGATCTGGATTGCAGCTACTTTGTTGTACCTAAGTCGGGCGACTTTAAAAAACTTGCCAAGAAAATTATTAAACTGAAGGATCGCTTGGTTTAAGCGCTGCTTCCTATAAGGAATACGGTTATGGCATTAGTCAAACAATGGGTTTTGTTTCTACTCATTTTTGTGTCGATGGTTACCCCAAGCTTTGCAGACTCGCCTGTGTGGAAGGTATCCAAAGGTGATCATCATCTGTTTGTAGGAGGCACAATCCATTTGTTATCTAAATCGGATTACCCTCTGCCACCGGCATTTGAACAAGCCTATAAGCAGGCCTCATTGCTTGTGTTTGAGACGGATCTTGAAGCGTTGACTGATCCGGAATTTCAGAAATACATGATGAATGCTGTCACCTACCAGAACGGCACTTCCTTGAAAGAGGTTCTCAGCGCAGAAACCTACGAAGCGATGGCAAATTACCTCTCTGAGCGCGGTGTACCTATGGACCGTTTACCCAATTTCAAAGCGGGAATGATGTCTGTGACTATGTCGCTGGTCGAGCTTCAGCGTTTGGGTATGACTGGTACAGGCGTGGATGAATTTTATAACCTGAAAGCGTTACAGGATGAAAAGGGCATCGGTGAGCTGGAGACCGTTGAAACGCAGGTAGACTTCATCGCCAATATGGGTGAAGGCCAGGAGGATGAGCTGATTCGGTACACCTTAGAAGACCTAAAAAATCTGAACGAGTTGATGAAAGATCTCAAACATGCCTGGCGGCACGGGGATTTAGCAAAAATGGAAAAAGATATGATGTTGCCGCTAAAAAAGGATTTTCCTGATGTGTACCATCAAATGTTGGTCGAGCGTAACAATGCCTGGTTGCCTCAGCTTGAAAACATGATGAAAGATAAGCGTGTTGAGTTTGTTTTGGTCGGCGCATTGCACTTAGTCGGTGAAGATGGCGTTATTCACCAGCTGAAAAAGCGAGGCTATAAGGTTGAGATTGTGAAGTAACTTCTATGAAGGCTTTAAATCGCAGAAATCTTTCTTCGTTTTCTGGGCCAGTTAAAGTCTGAACGACGTCAGCTTGAGCTAAGAAGATTGGCTTAAGCTGACACTCAAAACCTGAAAATTATTTATTTGTTCGCTTGTTTTTGATCTACAATTCTTCGCCTCTGTCTTACGGAATTATCAACTGAAACAAAGGGTTAAATTCTCGCTTTAGTTTATTTCTTTGCCTGCATTATTTTGATGTCTAATTTGGGTTGCTGTGTTGTATGGTTGTCGCTGCCTATCGCAACTACGCTTACACAAAGCAGTATGAGTGATCCGTATTTAGGGAATAAATAACAGGAGCAGGCAAATGCAGGGACAGGAACTCACCTGGATACACTTCTTAGCCATCAGTGGTGCTGTTGTCGCCATGTTGATGGGCATAATTCTTACTTTCTATCGATTGCATGTCCTCGAACAAAATTTCAGCGCGAATTCGATTAAAGCTCTGGGTGTGTTGGTGTTTCTCCCAAGTTTGGTTATTTTTGCTGTGTTGACCAACTTTGGAAGTGAAACATTGGCTGCATTGCTGGGGACAGTGGCTGGCTATGTTTTGTCTTCTTCTGAAAGAGATAGCTGAATTTTTAAGCGTTATACGACCTTGACGTATGACCCCCTTTCAACCACGCTAGAAAATCAATTTTTCTAAAAAGTAGGTGTCTTGGCTCCGTTGCTAAATTCTTATTATGTTGTTCTAATGCGACAAAAATGCATTTGCCAGTAGGTTGATAGATAGGAATGAGTGACGCAGTGGAACAAGCATGGATAGCTAATTTTTGGAGAAGGCTGGGCGCCTTTTTTCTCGACTCATTGATACTTTGTGTTGTTGGGTTTCTTTTAGGGCTTTTTCTTGAAGACTACTTCGTAAAGCTGGGGGACTGGGGACGATTGGTTGGTTTTGTAATTGCTTTCCCCTATTTTGCAATTCTGAACAGTACCCTAGGCTCAGGTCAAACCTTGGGTAAACGCGTCTTGAAGATCCGTGTGGTTAATGCCCAGAACACAACGTTAAGCCTGACTTTATCTGGTATTCGCTATGCTATTTTGAGTGTTCCTTTTCTTTTGAATGGAGCCGGGTTTGGCTCTGACCAAAGTATTTTGAGCACTGTTTTTCTATCTATTATTTCTTTGGCTGTTTTTGGTGGCGGGCTCTCCATTTTATATCTTTATCTGTTTAACCGGAAAACCCGACAGTCTTTGCATGACATAGTGGTGGGCAGTTATGTGGTGAATGTTGACGTTGAGAAACAAGAGACAGAAGCTATTTGGAAAGTACATTACGGGGTAGTGGCTCTACTGTGTATCATTTCACTTGTTCTTCCAGGTGTTTCCTTCTTTGCTCAACAGAATCAAGTGCTTGAGGATATGTTGTTTCTTCAGAGAGAAGTGTTAAAAGAGCCGCTCGTTTCCCAGGCAAGTGTTATGAAGGGCGTTTCTAATTTTAAAATGTCTGATGAAGAAGCTAAAACTGTTACCTATGTTAATGTTCGGGCATTTGTAACGGATAAGAACATTGAGAATGAAACACTCGCCCGTGAACTGGCATCGTTGGTGGCTAAAAGTTACCCTGAGGCACCTGGCTTAGACTTGATTCGGGTAACGTTTACCTATGGTTATAACATTGGAATATGGTCTCAGTGGTATAACTATTATTATAACTTCAACCCAGCCGAACTTTCTGAGAAGGCGGTTACTGATCATTTGAAATAATGCGTTTTTGGAATGCAGTAGATTATTAAACAAAAGAGTTCGCCTCTTATGGATTGCTGCTTATACAATAGTGCTGATTAGGTGCAAAGCAGGTATAAGCAGTGAGCTATCGTAAAGAATTACCCGAGAAATATTATCTTCAGCACTTTGAAGAGTTTATTGCTTACATTTCTTCTGTTTGCGGTTCTTTATTGGATGATAAAGACAAAGCTTATCTTTCGTCGTATCAGGCGCTGCCTGAGCCAGCACAATGTTTGCTTGTACGGCTGTTGAATCGCAATATCACTTTAGTGGATGTTGAAACGTTAAGGTACGATGAAATTCCTGATATTGAAGCTCAGTTAGATACATTGGGCCATGCCGGTTTTATCCGATATGTCTCTGAATCGGACTGGCCCTTGGTGTTGTCTTCTTTGAACAAACACCATCTGACTCAGCTTCTGGATGTTCACCCCTGTGTTTCTTATAAGAAGTCCGCTAAGAAACCGGAGCTGATAGATTTGGTTGAAGCGCATTGCTCATACCCGAATGCCGTTGATCTGGGACTTTTTGATAACCACATAGTTAAACGACAAATGCCTGTCTTTGAGTATTGGTTGTTTTTGTTTTTTGGCAATCTTGATAGCCGTTTAAAACAGTTTTCGATGCGCGATTTGGGGGTGATTCAAACACGATCAGACGCCAACACTCCGATAAATCATTCGGCACGATTCGATGATCCGGATGCCGCCAAAAGCGCATTTATTTACGCCAAGCGTGCAAAGCAGTTAAAAGATATTTCGGATCAAGCGCTTGAGGATGATCTGGCGTCTTTAGTACGGGTGGAACCCATAGTTGGCGCTCAGGCTGAGAATTTTGCTAATAAGTACTTTCTTAAACTTTCGCGACGGCTTGAAAAAATAAGCGTGGATCATGCAATTTCTGTTTTGGAATTTTTAAAAACACCAGAGGCAGAGGAGCAGTGGATACGTCTTCAGTACAAGCAAGGTAAAAGAAGTGAGGTTCAGGCTCGGCTGGAGCACTTACTGGATGACGCTCAATCAGAGCATATTTTGCTGTTTGCAGAAGACTTTCTCGCCCGTAAATTCAATCAGAAGAAAACAAGTCCTTACACTGATGTATTGAGGGCGGCAAAGGTTCTGTCGGTTGAAGAGCTGTACCGTAATCATGTGGAATTGGGTGTTCAGGCACATTATCAGAACTCATCTACCGAGGTTTATTTTTCTGAGAATAATGTTTGGCGCAGTCTATTTGGTTTGTTGTTTTGGGAGATTATTTTTGATCCGCAAACCAATGTTTGCAATGAATTCGATGATCGTCCACAGGTGTTGATTGAGAACACATTCTATTCGTTATTTTCCCCCGGAATAGAGCAGCTTTTGGCTCTGTTGGGTGATGCCCAAAAAGCTGAGAGGCATTTAACGAAAGTGGCCTCTGAACAGTATGGAAAACATAACGGGCTGTTTTATTGGCAACCGGATGTGTTGGAGAGTGTGCTGTGCTTGGTTCGAAATGCTCAGCCAGAACCTTTGAGTGAGTTACTGAGATTGATGGCCAAGGATTATTATAATCATAATGACGGCTTCCCGGATCTTATGATTGTTGAGAAGGGCCAGTTAAGGTTTGAGGAGGTGAAAGCGCCGGGTGATCAGCTAAGGAAAAATCAACTGGTCATGATTAATACGCTTAAAAGCTGTGGCTTCGATGCGAGCGTGACTCGGGTAGAATGGTTTATTGATCCGAGCCAACCTTATGTGGTGGTCGATATTGAAACCACAGGCGGTAAAAAAGGCGTGCACCGCATTACCGAGATCGGTGCGGTAAAGGTGGTTGCCGGAGAAGTCATTGACCGCTGGCAAAGCCTGATTAACCCTCAGCGGCATGTCCCTTCGTTCATTACTCAGCTGACGGGTATAACCAATGAGATGGTGGCTGAGGCGCCCTTGTTCTCGGAGGTCGCGGAAACATTTTTTCAGTTTATGGAAGGGTGTATTTTTGTCGCCCATAATGTGAATTTTGATTATGGCTTTATCAAAGATGAATTTGAACGTGTTGGACAGCGGTTCAATATGCCAAAGTTATGCAGTTGCAAAGAAATGAGACGGCATTTTCCAGGGTATGAGTCTTATGGTTTGGCGAACTTATGTCGTGAATTCGATATTAATCTGAACAGTCATCACCGGGCTTTATGCGATGCAGAGGCTGCAGCCGAACTGCTGAATTTATTCAATGCAAAGAGGTTGTCCCAATCAGACTCCAAGCCGCCCAAGTGAACCAATAACAAAGAGCTTTAGTCGAACTTCTTCCTGACCTGTCTGCTCTCTGTAAGAACGCCTGAACTTTATTAGAGTATCGGGCTACTAATTTCTTAATTATTTGAAATTCGTAGCCTGTTTTATTCTGAATGTTCCAACGCTGCGATTTTTGATTGGCCTTTAAGGCATATAGACTAAAAGGGATTGATGCATGGGCAAGGCTTCAGAAATAACGCCGTTAGATAACTATGATTCAGCTTCGCCGTTTCATCGTGGCGAGCAGACTTTTCAGGCAATGACTGGCGTTCGGGATAAGATGGAACGCTTTGGTCGTCAGGTGATTCGTGATTTCATGCCGGATCAGCATCGCGAATTTTACCAGCAGTTGCCTTATGTGTTTGTGGGTCATGCGGACGATCAAGGATGGCCTTGGGCCTCCATTCTCTTTGGACAGCCCGGGTTTATTCAGTCTCCGCAGCCAACGAGTTTAACCATAGACGCCCGGTCGCTCGAAGGTGATCCTTTAACAGAAAGCCTTGCTAATAGTGAGGCGCCGATTGATTTAGGCTTGTTAGGGATTGAATTGACCACCCGGCGTAGGAATCGTTTATCTGCGTCTGTGGAGCTGGGTACTGACCAGCGGTTGAATGTGTCGGTTCGGCAAGCATTTGGCAATTGTCCGCAATACATTCAAACCCGAGATCTCGAATGGCTGGACGATTCAACACCCAATTCGGCGGAAGTACTTCCGTTTGAGAAGTCACTTGATCAAGCGGCTGTTGACCTGATTACCCGCTCGGACACCTTTTTTGTGGCCAGTTATGCCAGCAAAGGCGAGGTCACTAATGAACAGAATAAGGGGGTGGATGTTTCGCACCGGGGAGGAAAGCCCGGTTTTACCAAAGTCGATAACGGCACGACATTGACCATTCCTGATTATCTGGGAAACTTCCACTTTAATACCTTGGGCAATTTACTTGAAAACCCGAAAGCGGGCCTGTTGTTCATCGACTTTGACTCTGGGGATATTTTAACGCTGACAGGGCGGACCGAAATTTTATGGGATTCGCCGGAAACGGAATATTTTGAAGGGGCTGAACGATTATGGCGATTTCGTGTAGAGTCCGGTCGCTGGTTAAAAAATGCGTTACCGTTTCGTTTTACATTTGGCGCTTTTTCTCAAAACAGTTTATTAACCGGATCATGGCCGGAAGCAAAAAAACTGGCACAATCTGAACGAGAGAGAAATCAGTTTCAGCCTTATGTAATCCAAGAAATCAAAGAAGAAAGCAGTGTTATTAAATCGTTTTATCTTGAACCTCGGTCATCGGATTTTATTCCCGCGAGGTTCAAGGCGGGGCAGTTCATTACCTTAAGAATGCCAGTTACCCAAGAAGACCAAGGCTCAACCGTGGTTCGTACCTATACGGCTTCCAGTGCACCCAGTGATGGTTTTTTAAGAATCAGCGTTAAGAAAGAGCCAGCTGCATCTGATGATCTGCCGGAAGGGCTGGTGTCTAACCGATTACACAGTGATTTTTCTGTGGGGGATGTGGTCGAGATAAAATCACCTTCTGGTGTATTTACGTTTGACCCGTCGGAAACCAGACCGGCCGTTTTAATTGCCGGTGGTATTGGTATCACGCCAATGATTTCAATGGCCAGAGAAGCGCTTGCTTATGGGATTAAAACTCGCAGTATGCGAGCTATTACGATGATCTCGGCAGCAAAAAATGCTGAGCAGCGTGCGTTTTTTAATGAGATAAGTGCGTTGGTTCAAAGCTCTGATGGTCATGTTAAAAGCTATTGGTCATTGAGTAATCCAGAGCCGGGTTTAAAGCCGGGAAGGGATTTTCATCATCACGGCCGAATCTCCAAGGAATTGCTGCAAGCAGTACTTCCTATCGATGATTACGATTTTTACTTATGTGGCCCGGTCGGGTTTATGCAATCGGTCTACGATTTGTTATTAACGCTTGGAGTTCAGGATAACAATATTCACGCAGAAAGTTTTGGGCCTTCGTCGTTGCACCGTCGACCGGAATTAACCAAAGATCAACCGTTACAGGCTGAAATAGCGGATGAAGCTGTGGTTGTGTTCTCCAAGTCAGGTGTAGAACAATCCTGGACGAAAGAGGATGGGCCGATCTTAGATTTCGCCGAATCTCATGGATTAACCCCCGAATTTGGTTGTCGAACCGGCCAGTGTGGTTCGTGTAAAGCGGTCGTGAAAGCCGGACATCTGGTGCACACTCAGGAGCCTGGCGTTGAGCTAAATGCCAATGAAGCTTTGCTGTGTTGCGCTGTGCCCTCCGAATTGGATGACAAGCCGATGCCGGAAGTGGTGATAGAAATCTAAACTTAAATGACAGCTTGACCTGACTATTACTTCACTCTTTATGATGCCGTTAATGCATTATAAAGAGGTGAGTATGAGAGACGTTAGCCGTGAAATCAGCGATCAAGCGTTTATTGCGCAATTTGAAAACCTGACACTTGATCCAGTGTATTTTGATCACGTCGGACATTTGCGTTTAACCTGGTTGTATCTGAATCAATACACGCTGGATGTGTCGATTCAAAAAGTGTGTGAAGGTATCAATGTCTATGCAACGCATTTGGGGGCACCCGACAAGTTCCATGTGACGATTACCCAAGCCATGGTGTGCCTGGTTGCCGCGCGCATGCAGCCACAGGAGCGAAGTTGGCAGTATTTTTTAGCAAATAATCAAGATATTGTTGAAAATGCACTGTCAGTGTTATGTCGTGACTACACTAAAGAGCGGTTGCTCAGTGAAGAAGCCAGGCACGTCTGGCTGGAACCGGATTTAGGGAGGAGCTAGTTTGTATACGATTGGTCAATTAGTGTATTCGTTTGGTCTCTCTCGAAGTACTCTTTTGTATTACGACAAAATAGGGCTGCTTCAACCTTCTGCACGCAGCGAGGCGGGTTATCGCTTATACACACAGAAGGAGTATGATCGGCTGGCTCAGATTTTGATTTATAAAGAGTCAGGACTTTCGTTAGCGCAGGTCGCTGAGGTGTTGGACGGTGCCGAGAATACGACGGCCAGAATTCTTGAGCACAGGCTGGAAAGTCTTAATCAGGAAATTTCTGGCTTAAGAAAAAAGCAGCGGCTGATACTTCATATGCTGGGTCAAGAGACCTTATTTCGATCCGCTAAAGTGATGAATAAAGAGCAATGGGTGGGGATTTTGAGTGCATGTGGTATGAGTGAGGAAGATATGCGCCAATGGCACATAGAGTTCGAACGTGCTTTGCCGGAGGTGCACAGTGATTTTCTTGAGTCATTAGGTATTGAGAAGGAAGAACGGACTAAAATTAAGTCTTGGTCTTCGGGTAAAACAACCTAAATCTGGATGCTATCGTTTTGAGGCCTTGCTATCCTCTGGTATAACTCTTCACTACTAAAAACTTATTTATTTACAAAGCCTTATTTCCTCAAGAGCCTATTGCATTTCTATGAAGTCGATTTCTGAATACACCCAATCGAACATTTTGGTGATTCCTCAAGCGCTGTATTCCATGAAGGACGCCTCCGTGGTTGCAGCCCACAGAGATTCTGTTGTGTTTTATAAGTGCTTGATGGATGACCTGGAAAATGTTGAGTTCTATACCAATAAGGCGTGCGTGGTGTTTATTGATGAAGGGCGAGAAGTGCTCACTAACAGCAGTAATACTGCGACAGAACTGGTAGCCGGTCATGCCGTTTTGCTTCCTAAAGGGCTGAATCTGCACTCAGACTTTGTCAAAACGACGAAGTCTCTGAAAGCTTTTCTTGTATTTTTTGACGACGATCTGGTGTTCGAATTTCTTAGCAGAAATAAGGCGATTATCGAAAAACCAAAGGGCGGAGAACACTTATGTGTGGTGAAAGATAATGGTTGCATGAGGGCTTTTTTTGATTCACTGCAAACCTCTCAAATGCTGGGGGTGGCCTCTCCGGCATGGTTTGATATTAAGCTTCAGGAGCTGCTGCACCTGCTGCTCGCTTTGGGTGCCGGAGGCGCAGTGCAAAGCTTACTGCAAACCAACAATCAAAAGTTACCAAGACGTAACTTATCTCGCATGCTGCAAAATAAAGACAATCTGAAATTGACGGTGGCGGACTTGGTGCATCTATCAGGTCGAAGTCTTTCCAGTTTTCACCGTGACTTTAAGAAAATATATAACGTGCCGCCCAATCAATGGTTGATTGAACAACGGCTCGCTTACTCGAAAGATTTATTACTTCGCCAGTGCGCATCGGTAACTGATGTGGCTTTATCGGTGGGCTACGAGAACGCTTCGCACTTTATCAAGGTGTTCAAAAGCCGGTTTGGAACCACTCCAAAACAGTACATTGAAAATTCAAAAAAAGTAATCAGTGACAGAAAAACGGCATCCTTGACTGCTATTGAGTAGTTCGTACATGTGTCTCTCTTTAAAGTTGAAGCTCAATTATTTAAGGAGAACGTTATGAGCGTACGAGTGACTCTGAATTGTCAGGTCAAGACTGACCAATTTGAAACCTTATTCCCTTTTTTAGAAGATAACTTGCCGGTTGTCAGAGGCTTTAAAGGGTGCATTCAAGTCCGAGTGTTTTTTGATGCTTTATCGCATGAAATGTTGCTTGAAGAAGAATGGCTAAGTCAGGATCATCATCAGGCTTACCTCCGCTTTATTGATGCGAACGGGGTATTGGCTCAACTGGCTTCGTTCTTAGAGCAGCCTCCAACGATTAAGTATTTCAACCATGTCGAAGTATGAAGGCGGATTTCAATGGATGAATATCTTCATTTTCCGATGACCGTTTACTTGCTCTTATAAGGTTCGGCTAGACTTTAAGCGATTGGTTTGACCGTTGCTGAGGTGTCTATGCGTACTTTCTTGTGTTTAGTTTTGATTCTGGGTCATTCGCTCGTTATGGCTCAGGAACCGAAACAGCTCAAAATAGAGCGAGAGTTTATTAAGTCGATGACCATAGTGGCGCCGGTTTGGAAAAACTTCACCAATGAAGATGGCTCTGGTTTGTATTGGAGTGTGGTTAAAGAAATTTTTGAGCCAGTGGGCGTTAAGGTTGAAACGAAAAGTGTGCCCTGGAACCGGGCGATGAAGATGGTCAGTAAATACCGTGTTTACAACGCCATTGCCGGGGAAACTCTGAAAACAGAAGAGGCGCTTATTTTTCCTGATTACCCGATTGATGTGGAGTACCTGGCAGTCTTAACTAAGTCAAACAAACGAAATGCGTTTAAAGGTTATCAAAGCTTCAAAGGGAAAACGGTTGGTTGGCTGAAAGACTATGAACTGATTGATAAGGATAAGCGTAATTTCACGCTGAAAGAGTACCGGAATATTGATCAGGGTATTCAATACTTGATTGCCGGAAAAATTGATTTTTTGATTGATGAACCGGATGTCGTAGACGAGGGCGTGAAGAAGAATGGCCTTAGCCCGGTTGACTTTCAAGTGGCTCAAATGCCGGATGGCACTGAAATTTTTGTGGGCTTTAGAGTTGATCAGATTTCTGAAGAACTGATTAAGATTTATAACGAACGTGTTCCCGTATTGGTTAAATCCGGAAGAATGGAAGCCATTTATAATCGGTGGGGGCTGAGTAATATGCCAACGTCGTTGAAGGGGCAAGATTAACTAAGGAAAAAATGATTGCAAAGGGCAAGGGGTTGCCCCTTGAGCCAGACTGACATGATTAACCGAAAGTCACGATATAAAGCCTAAGCTGTGAAAATTTAAGTAAATAATTAAAGTTGGCTGTCTTTTTGCTTTTTGAGTGTATTCATCACTTCAGGGAGAGGGCAAACATGGACAATCATTACAGTTTACGACCAACCAATGTCTCAGGTGTAGGGGTATTAACCACACCAGCTAAATCATCCTCTTTGGTTCCTTTGGCAGAAGATTACCCTTCAGCCGTTTCGTCTATCCAGGTATCGCTTAGTCAAAGTGCACAAGACCCGAACTCAAGTGCCGCCAGAGCGGTGGATCAGTATGAGCAAATGGCGCAGCAATACGGCAGACAACCAGATGGTGTTCAACCGGCTAAAGAAGTCGACATAAGGGACTTGGAACCGGTAAAACTTTTTACTGAAGCAGACGTTCAGGCGTATGAAAAAACCTTATCCAACAAATTGGCGGCGGCCGGGGTGGATACGTCCATCCCGATTAAATTTGGTTTTGATTTCGAGGGGAACGTCATCGTTAAGAACGACCACCCTGACAAAGACAAAATTGAGGCCGTATTCAAAGACGATCAAGACCTGCGGAATGGCATGGTGCAAACAAGTAATCACTATTTGTTCAAAGAATTATATCGCCTGAATCAAGAGTGGGCGGCTAAGATTGAGAGTGGTGTCAGTGAAGAGGCCGCCGCTAACTGGTTACTTGATTCGGCAAAAAAGGCGACGGCAAAAGCGGCTGAGGGAGTAACTTTCCAAGGTGGTAAAACGGTTGACCCATTTGGCAACAGAGGTGGGGGCGAACTTACTTCATCTATGAAACAGGCTTATGGCGTGGTCTAACTTGTTGTAATTAATCTCCGCCGCCGCAACCTCCACCACAGCTGCTACCACAGGAGCTTCCGCCGGAATCGCCAGTGCAGCCTCCGCCACAACCAATGTGGCTGGCACAATAGCCACTTTGATTTTTGTGTTTGCAGTTGAGTGAGTAGTTGAAACCGTCCGGAATTTTCAGAGAGGCGTCCATGGCAAATAACATCGGCAGTTGTTTGGGTTTTATCGGACTGATGACTTCTCGATGACAGCTGATTCGCCACACACGTTTAATGCCGTCTTGTGCGAGGGTAGGGGTGCTCATGGCCTCAGCGGGAGTATGGTGAAGAAACCGGCCAAGGCAATGCTTGCAAAATAACTCGTAGTGTTTGGTGAATAAAATGAACTCATGCCAGGCAAGGTCGACAGCCTGGGAGGGCATAGCGACCATCTTACGACCGGCGAGATTGCAAATGTGAAAGTATTCTCTTAAACCAGACATCACCTGATTGACCTGCTCTTCGGAGAGGTGAGGGTATGTTTTGATGATTTTTTCGGGAATGGACTTAGGAAACTGGTAGCTGTCTATTCGCACTGCTCGTTTCCGTTTCAGCGCCTTTTTATATTGATAAACCCCAATTAATACAATGATAATCGCAAAGGTGATGATTAAGATGTCCATGTATTCGTCCTAAATGATCCAGGTGCTTATTATCTGAATTATTGATCAAAAATATTTTTAAGGCCATTAGCCAGCCAGGATAATGCCGGGCCAGAGGTCTTGTTCTTTTGCATAACCCGATCAATAGGCGGGTTCCAGGGCTTATGGTCGAAACTGAGTGAAATCCGGTGTAGCTCTTTTTTCTGGATGCCCGTTTCTGCCATATGGTAGGGCAAGTAACTCCAGCCCATTCCCTGTTTCAGCAAGTCGTAAATCATGTAAAAACTGTTGCTCCACCAGACTTGAGTGGACAGAGCTACAAACTGGGCCAACTCCCGACCGTCGACACCTTTTAACATGATTTGGCGGTGGGGCAACAGATCCGGGACGTTTGCACTTTCCAGTTGTGCCAAAGGATGATTCGGGCTACACACCGCATAGAACGGGAGGTTGCCCAGAAAACACAAATCCACTTCTTTTGGAAAAACCAGATCACAAAACATGAGGCCTAAGTCTGCTTTCCCTGAATGTACCAATGCGGCAATGTCGGGGCTGGCAATTGAGTGTAACTCTATCCCTGTGGCAGGAAATATCTCAGAAAACTGATGAAGCAGGGTGTCGAAGGCGGGCACCATTAAGGCACCATCGACGGCCAGCATTAAATGGGTTTCTTGTGCGTGAGACAGTGAGCTTGCAGCACTGTTCAGTTCATGTGTTTGGAGAAGTATCGCCTGAGCATAAGACAACAGTCGTTGTCCTTGTTTGGTCAACGTAGGTTTCCGTGAGGTTCGGTCAAAGAGCTGATTTCCAAGATCTATTTCAAGGTTCGCGATACCTTGGCTAATGGCCGACTGCGCTTTTCCTAGTTTGCGGGCACACGCAGAAAATGACCCGGTCTCAGCGGCTTCCACAAACATTTTCAGTTGTTCCAGGTTATACATAATGATCGAATCCTAAATACGGTAACCAAGCTAACTATCATTAAAAGTGATAGTAACTAACTTTCTATTATCTTTCATCTTTATAGAATTCAGCCTACACGTTAATTGAGGTGAAAGAAATGTCCATTAAAGAACGAATTTTTCATTCCTTATTGTTCGAAGCTGTGGCTTTAATATTGTTGGCTGGGCTGGCATATCTGATAACTAAGCAAGACCCGCTTAAAATGACGGGGTTAGCTGTGACGATTTCAGTCGTCGCTATGATTTGGAATTATCTATTTAATCTTGCCTTTGATCGTATGTATGGCAGTGATCGTATTAACCGAACCCTGGCAATGAGAATCGGTCACGGCATTGCTTTTGAGGTAGGAATGCTGGTGTTTTCATTCCCAATCATTATGGCTGTCCTGCAGTTGGACTTCTGGACCGTACTGGCATTGGATTTTGGTGCCGTGATCTTTTTCCTGATCTATGCCGTTATTTTTAACTGGGTTTACGATGTGGTTAAAGACCGGATTTCTGGCAGTGTACCGCCTGTTCAGCAGGTGTGATTCCGTATACAACCGTAGCAATGGCTTCTGAGCATGTGATCTCTGTAAGGAAGTTAGTTAGCTCACAGCTAGATCACGAGAGCCGAACATCTGTTCGGCTTTTCTTGGTTGAGTTGGCGAAGAAACTCTCAATCAATTTTTCAGTGGTTGCCACCAGGCCAGTGTTTGGTTTTTATCGTGGATGGTCACTCTGTCGCCCATTTTAGGGGTTAATAAATCCACATCTTTTTCTTGTGCCAGCTGGCTGATTTGATCGAATGGGTCTGTCCATTCATGAAAAGCTAAATTGAACGTGCCATTGTGCACGGGCAACATCTTTTTACCTTTTACATCCAAATGCGTTTGCAGGCTTTCTTTGGGCTGCATATGCACATCTGACCACATTTTGTCGTACGCCCCGGTTTCGATTAACGTGAGGTCAAAGGGACCAAAGCGCTTTCCGATTTCCTTGAAACCGTTGAAATACCCGCTATCACCGGTAAAGAAAATTTTGGTTTGAGGCGAGTTGATCACGTAAGAGGCCCATAATGTTTTGTTCCCATCCCCCAAACCCCGGCCTGAAAAGTGCTGGGACGGTGTAGCCGTAATAGTAATGTCGCTTATCTCGGTTTGTTGCCACCAGTCGAGTTCTTTGATTTTCTCTGGATGAATTCCCCAGGATATTAAATCCGCGCCATTGCCCAATGGAACGATGAACTGGTCTACACGGTCAGCAAGTTGTTGGATGCTGGCTTCATCAAGGTGGTCGTAATGATTGTGTGAAATGACCACCGCTTTAATGTGAGGCAGCTGATGAATACTAATCGGGGGTTGGTGAAATCGTTTTGGTCCCATCATTGAAAAAGGCGAAGCGCGCTCCGAAAACATGGGGTCCAGCAAAACGAATTCGTTGCTGATTTTCAAAAGCATACTGGAGTGGCCGAGTCGCCACACGGAATCTTGCTCAGTGGAAAGTAAATCTTCAGTCAACATAGGGGTGACAGGAATCACCGCTGAAGGCTCGGTATTGACTTGTGGCTCCGTGATGTATCGTTTTAGGATCTTCCACGTTTTGCCCCATTCAAATCCGGGTGTTCGCTTGTCGTTGTAAAATTTGCCGTTCGCAAAGTTACTGGACTGGACTTTATCGTTGAGGTTTTCGGTGATATTTGCGTTCAAGGAACACGCCGACATGGTAAGCCCTCCTAATAGGCATAAACCTGCGATCACGACTGTTGTTTTCGTCTTATGTGGCTTCATGGAGCTCTCTGTAACAGGTTGTATAAAAGTAAACTACACTGGCTAGTTTACATAAGGATTTTGAAAAGTAAACTTGGAAGTGTAAAATTGCCGATGAAATGTAATTTATGAATGGGCTAACGCATTGGATAAAAAGCTATCTGTGTCTGAACAAAAACGACACGCAATTTTAAACGGCGCCAAACAAGCGTTCATTGATCAAGGGTTTGCCGCGACCAGTATGGATCATGTCGCGAGCATTGCTGGTGTTTCCAAGCGGACGGTATACAACCATTTTTCAAGTAAAGAGGATTTGTTCTCAGCCATAGTTCTGGAGTTGGTTGCTTTATTCAGTCAAAGTATGGCTTTTACGTTTCAAGCGGATCGACCCGTCCGAGATCAATTAATCGCAATTGCTGATGCGAAAATTCAAGTGATGTTGAATGAAGATTTAGTGCAATTGGCGAGACTCGTATTATCGGAGACGATTCGTTCGCCGGATAAAATGTGTGCTCTTATGGATAAAGCTCAAGAGGGAGATGACTTGTTCAGCCGTTTTTTGGAGGAAGCAAGACAGCAGGGTGCACTGCAGATAGAAGATATCTGTTTTGCGAGTAACCAATTCACCAGCTTGATTAAAGGTGCCGTATTTTGGCCCGTTGTGGTGATGGGTCAGCCGAAGCCATCAAAAGAGGCGCAAGCGGTCATCGTTGAGCGAACGGTGGATATGTTTCTGGCGTCTTATGAAAAATAATTGGTAATTACCACGTTCTTAATTTTTGTGGTCATTGTCTGCTGGGTAAGCGGATTGCAGATAGCTTTCAATCATCCGCTCCAGCTGACCGTTCATTGAGAGCGTTTCTAACGTGGTGTTCAGGGTGTTTGACAATGCCTGGTGGTTGTTAATCTTCTTCGAGATCGCAGCGTACGTCTTTTGCTTACCTAAGGCAGGCGTCAAAGTTTGCAGTTTGGATCGTTTTTTGGAGTAACTGGGACTGTTAAGATAATGTTTCAGTACGAGTTGGTTGAAGATCATCAGGTCGATTCTGTCCAGTAGCAACATGTTGAGGCCTTGAGTGTAAGAGTTTACCTGAATGATATTTAAGTTCGACAGCTGATCTATGTTGAGGGTAGAGCTGGATCTGCGAATTTTACCTATTCGATAGGAGACTAAATCCTCCAGTGTTTGGTAATGAATGTCCGTCGCACTGTGTTTGATGAGAAGCACCTCAGATTCAATAATGGGGTAGGAAAAGTGGAACAACACTTCTCTCTCTGGTGTTTTGTAGGTGGCTGCGAGAATGTCTGCCCGTCCTGTCTTTACCTCCTCGACTGCCCTGGCGAAGGGCTTAACCTTAAATTCTAAGTGATAACCATGGCGACTCAGTGCTGCCCGCAAGACTAAGCCCAAAATGCCGTGATCTTTGTGTTTGTCAGTAAAGTAGGGAGGGAATTCAGCCCCGACAACCTGGAGGGTCGGTGAGTCTGAGCGCGTTTCACCATAAGTCATCCCGGTGGCGCAGCATAGCCCTATCAGGGTCAAAATATAATAATTAAGCTGAACAATGGGTTGAACCCTTGCTCCAAAAACCTCAATAATAAACTGCCTCGTTAATCGTTGTTTTAAAATGCTCATTGACAGATTGCCATACCTAAGGGGCACACTGACTCCGCATTTTGTTGATTATTGTTTTGCTGTAGATGCTTCTGCAGTCCCTGCAAAAATTCCATTCTTATCTCCAAATGGCCAGATACTTAGATATTTATTTTTATGTTATTTCATAATAGAAGAAGTCTTTAAAATCTTTTAATAAAGTTGTCACTATCTGGCTCATAGACTGGCTCGTAAATTACCAATCATTTTCAAAGGATTGATTTATGAGTCTTAACATCAGGTTTGAAGTTTGTGCACTTTCATTGGCAATGGCTGCGTTATTAACGGGTTGCAGTGATAGTGACAGCTCTTCAGGTTCTTTTGACGCTAACGCGGCATCCTCTGCGGGAAACTTTACATTACAGTTGCTGCATAATGCTGATATGGATGGCGCGACAGGTGCACTGGACAATGTCGAGTCGTTTTCGGCAATTGTAGGCGCACTTCGTGCTGATTACCCGAACAACACTTTGTTGTTGAGTTCTGGCGATAACTATATTCCTGGCCCCAGGTATTTTGCGGCATCAGACAATGCCATGAACTTTATCAGTGGCGTTGGTGAGGCAGGTAATGGCCGTGCCGACATCGCCTTTATGAATGCAATAGGGTATCAGGCTTCAGCGGTTGGCAACCACGATCTGGATGGTGGTACGGCTGAGTTCGCAAGCATTGTTGCGGCAAGTGGCAACTACGCCGGAGCTAAATTTCCATATTTAAGTGCTAATCTCAATTTTTCAACGGATGCGAATCTGAGCGATTTGGTGAAAGCTGACGGCCAGAATGCCGGTGATGTTCCGAATGCTTTGGCGAAATCAACGATCATTGAGGTGGGTGGAGAAAAAATTGGCGTGGTTGGCGCAACCACTCCAACCTTAGCCAGCATCACCAATACCGGAGACATTGATATTCTGCCTGATTCCACGACGGATCATGTGGCATTGGCTGCGTCGATTCAGCCTGCGGTTAATGCATTGGTTGAGGAAGGGGTCAATAAAATTATTCTTCTTTCCCACATGCAAGTGATTGAAATTGAAAAAGATCTGGCCGAATTACTGACGGACGTAGATATAATCGTTGCCGGAGGCTCAAATACTTTACTGGCAGATGCCAATGATCGCTTGTTGGTGGGGGATACAGCGGCAGACAATTATCCGTTGAGTTTTGACGATGCAGATGGCAATCCAACTTTAGTGGTGAATACCGACGGCGATTACAAGTATCTTGGGCGCTTAGTTGCCGAGTTTGATGCGAGTGGTGTTTTGGTTATGTCGTCGTTGGATGAGGCAGTAAATGGTGTTTATGCCTCAGATGAAACGACCGTTGAGAATTTGAGTGGTCACATAAATTCCGAAGTTACTGAGATTGTCACGGGTTTACAGCTGGTTCTTGCGGAGCGTGATGGCAATATTCTAGGTAACTCCAGCGTGTACCTGGATGGTCGACGTGGCCAGGTCAGAACTCAGGAAACGAACTTGGGGAATCTCACTGCGGACGCGAACCTGTGGCAGGCTCAGCAATACGATAACACCGTACAAATCTCCATTAAAAACGGAGGGGGAATTCGAGATGATATCGGTTTAGTATCGTTTCCTCCCGGATCTACAAATGCAGATGATCTTACTTTTTCGCCGAACCCAGCCAATGCCCAGGTTGGTAAGGGAACCGGCGATATATCCCAGTTTGATCTGGAAGGCTCATTACGTTTTAACAACAGCCTCACGATTATGGATATTACCGCTCAAACGTTATTTGATGTGTTAGAGCATGCGGTGTCCGGGGTTGAGAATGGGGCTGGTCGTTTTGCTCAGGTGGCAGGTGTTCGCTTCAGCTTTGATCCCGCTCGAAATCCGCGCATGGCGGATGGCGCTACCGTTACTCAAGTGGGTGAACGTGTTCGTTCTGTAGCTGTGTTAGATGCCGATGGTAATGTGGTGGATGCGGTTGTGGAAAATGGTGTTTTACAAGGTGACCCAGCGCGTACTTTCCGAATTGTTACGTTAGGATTTTTGGCAAGTAATAACGAAGGCGTGGGTGGTGATGGTTATCCTTGGTCGTTCCCGTTGGTGAATGAAATTGAGCTTGAAGATGTTTTGGATGAAGACGGGTTAGCTACTTTTGCTGATCCCGGTTCAGAACAAGATGCGTTGGCGGAATATCTGCAAGCGAACTTTGCAGCTGATACTTCGTTTAACGTCGTTGAAACGGACCTTGCAGATGATGAACGCATTCAGAACCTAAGTGCAAGAGCCGATACCGTATTGCCTTAGTTTTTTGTTCATAAAGTCAAGCATTCTAAAAGTATAAGCCCGCCACTGGATTACTGGCGGGTTTTATTTTGAGTGCTGGTGAATCCGACTAACTGGAAAAATGGATGTTTGCAATCGAATGAACGTCGCCACTGATCAGGATTTCAAGTTCTGATTCTTGGTCAGATACCAGACAATTTATTTTGCTTGGTCGACTGACAAAACGTCCCTGACTGATTTGAAAGCTTTGCCGGGTTTTAACCAAACCCGCCTGGTGCAGAAAGGCAGCGGCCGGACCAGCAGCACTGCCCGTGGCGATGTCTTCCACCGTTCCTTCGTTATTCCAGGTTCGGCCTTCAAAAGTGTTTATGTCTAACACATAAACGAACTTGGCTTTGTGTTGCTCAAGCAGTGCTTCAAAGTCGGGAATTGATATTTTGGCGTGCTCTATGCCTGAAGTGATCGGGACGATCAGGTAATCCAGTCCAGTGGATACAACCTGACAAGGCATGTCGGCTCTACTGGACTCGGGCAGGTTCAGTGCATTAAACACCTCAACTCGACTCTGCTCATCTAAGACCCCCAAAAACTCCGGTGTACCCTGATTCATTTCGGCGGTAATAAACCCTTCTTGTTGAGTACTAATCATCTCAACTTGTTTCTTATTAAGCTGAATTGTCCAGTGATGGGTTGCTTCAGAACCATACTCTTCATGAAGATGTGCGGCGAGACCAATAAGCGGATGGCCGGCAAAATCTAACTCTTCTTCCATGGTGAAAATTCGGGCACGAACAGGAGAAGTACCAGGTTCACTTAATACAAAGATGGACTCAAATTGGCGCATTTCACGTGTCAGACTCAACATATCTTGTTCAGTTATATCCGAACAGTTCCAGAAGATGGTTAAGCCATTGCCTGCTAATTTTGAGCTGGCGAATACATCGACCAGTTTGGCTTTGATTGAGTGGAGCTCCATGCTTTGTCCTGCTTATCGTTGAAATGATCAAAACAGTCTAGCACCCGAAACTGAACGCTTTTAGGTACAGTTTCGGGTTGGATTTAAAGCACAGTTATGCCTTGAACTTAAAGCTCATAGAGTAGATAAAGTGAAGGTTAGTATTCGTCTAAATAATTCTCAAACACACCAACCCACTCATCATAGTAGGGTTCGGCGTACTTTTTAATGAATGGAAACAGCCATTGGGCCGGGATTTCAAGAAGATTGAAGTCATCGTCCATCGGTTGGTCTATGCCAGGGAAGTTAAGTGCGTGTTCTACCGCAAAAGCGCAGGCAAGAAATTCGCCAATGGAGTCAGCAATCGGGCAGAACTCCCAAACACCCGTGCCGTGAATGGCACTGTAAACAGGGGAGTTAGGTCCCTGGTCTTTCAACGAAACAATGATTGGGTCTGCGCCTTCGTGGCCAATCAGAAACCAGTCGTCATCCCAGTTTTCGATTTTTTCATTGGTTTCCGGGTTGAAGTTATAACCCGGCAACGTCCAGGACATTTTGTCTCGGGATAATAATTCAACGGGCGGACCGACGCTTTCAATGGCCAGATTTAGGTTTGGGCAGACGGTTTCGATATAGGCTTTGAGTTCGGGAGGGAAGGAGATCCCTTTTTCGTTTTCTAGCGCTTGGCGCTCGGCAATATCAATGCCTTCTGCCAATTTAAAGTCTGTGGTAATGAAACTCTTAATGAGTGTAATGGATTCTTCTAAATTCATAATAAACCTTATTTAAAAATTGCCTGATATTTGAATTCAGATAATTAAAAAGTGAAGTTACTGCCTTAAGGCTAATAGTATCAAGATATTTATTTTAAGCCAGATTTGGATCAATTTTTTCAAGAATAATTCTTATTGAAATTGGCTTTTATTACGAAGATCTTGTCCAATTTCTGATGCGGAATTTGGATGGTAATTGAACGCGAAATACAAATGATAATGACTCTATTTTTTATTCTAAGTTGCTTATTTATAAGGAATATATTGATTTCTTCTTTATATGAAAATAGTCTTGTTTCTATCTCAAAATGATCTATTATCTTGTCATAAATCAGTACATTCAGGTAACAGGACAGAACCATGAAATCCAAACCCAATATTTTAGCTGCGTTGAATCGAATTCTTACATTCGAATTGACTTCGATTAATCAGTACTTCTTGCATGCTCGTATTTATAAAAACTGGGGATTGGAAGAACTGAATGAAAAAGATTACAAAAAGTCCATTAAAGATATGAAGCAGGCGGATCGTATTATTGAGCGTGTTTTATTTCTTGAAGGATTGCCCAATTTACAAAAGTTAGAGAAGTTGCGTATTGGTGAAAATACCGAAGAGATGCTTCAGTGCAACTTGGATTTTGAAGTCGAGCAGATCGCTGCGTTGCGTGAAGTGATTGAGCTGTGTGAAAACGAGCAGGATTATGTCAGCCGTGAAATGCTTGAGAAAATTCTGGAAGAAGAGGAAGAGCATCTCGATTGGATTGAATCTCAGCAGTTCCTGATTGCCAATACCGGAATCGAAAATTATCAACAATCAATGATGGAAGATTAACCATGCAAGGCAGTAAAAAGGTAATAGACCTTCTCAACAAACAGTTGACCTTGGAGTTAACCTCCATGGATCAATACCTGGCCCACTCCAAAATGTACGAAGATTGGGGCATTAATAAACTTCATGACAAACTATCGCATGAATACGAAGAGGAACTAGACCACGCGAAGAAGCTTGCAGAGCGGATTTTGTTTCTTGAGGGGACGCCTGACACCGCATCAAGAGAACCGATTCATGTCGGTAAAGATGTAAAAGAAATGCTTCAAAACGATTTGGAAGCTGAGCGTGTGGTGGCTGAAAGCTTAAGAAAAATCATCAAGGTGTGTGAAGAAGAACAAGACTATGTCAGCCGTGAGATTCTTGAAGCGCTGCTTGATGACACTGAAATGGATCACATCTATTGGCTTGAACAGCATCTCGGATTAATCGACAGGATTGGTTTGCAGAATTACATCCAGTCTCAAATGTCATAAACAACCAAGTGTTGTATTAATGTAAGAAGCACAAACCAAGAAGAACTTTTGGTTTGTGCTTTTTTTTGTGCTTTGAAACCGGTAATCATAGACTCAACTACAATAGGAACTAATGGCTTACATAGACGCGTTTAAGTGATGGGGCTTCAGGCTTTATTCCCTTTGGGCACACAGGTTGTGATGGAGGTTGTGATGTTTCGGTTTCTGGTGGGCTTTTGTCTGTTGTTCTGCTCTTTCATCTTACGAAGTGACGACGTTGTGATGGCGTTTGGCGATGCAATACCGCCGTTTTCGTTTCCTGAAACGAACTCTGGTATTGAACTGGAAGTGATTGGCGCAGCGTTAGCGCATCGAAATCATCGGCTGGTTCCTAAATATTATCCATTGGCTCGGGTGCCAGTGGCTTTTGCGCTTGGGGAAGTTCAGGCTGCGATGACCGACCTTGGAAAAAAGATGGCGAACCCTGTTTATCATGGTGACCCGGCGGTGGTCTATAACAATGTTTTGATAACACTGAAAGAGCGAAACATAAGCATAAACAAACCAGAGGACTTAACAGGCTTGTCTGTGATTTCTTTCCAAGGTGCATTAAAGCGTTACCCTCAATGGTTAGAACCGATTAAAACTGCAGGTAAGTATCTTGAACAAAACAACCAGATGTTACAGGTGCTTACGCTGAATGAAGGTCATTACGATGTGGTGCTTAGTGACAAAAATATTTTTCAATATTACGCGTTGCAGGTAAAACTGAAAAAAGGGCACGATATAAACCCGGTACAATTTCATAACTTTGTTGAGTTGAACCCTTTAGATTATCGCCCTGTTTTTTGGGATAAAGTATTGCGCGATGACTTTAATGAAGGTTTGGCATATTTGAAGGAAACAGGCCGATATAAAGCGATTTATGATAAATACCTTAAAGAATAATCGCTGAGCCACGCGGGTATTTATCACGCTAGGGTTCAGATTCCACCCGGTTTCTACCATTCTTCTTAGCTTTATACAGAAGGCCGTCAACTCTGGAAAACATTTTCAATGGGTCTTCTTTTGGATGTCGCTCTGTTACCCCGACAGAGATGGTGACTCCATCAGGTACATAGATTTTAACTTCGTTCATGGACTCCACCGCTAACCGAAGCCGTTCTGCAAAGGCGTTTAAGGAGTCATAATCATTGCCATTGCTTAAGATCAGAAACTCTTCTCCTCCGTAGCGGTACAAAAGATCATTGGTGCGGCTGTTTGTTTTTAAGGTTTGCGCCACCATTCTCAGCACTTTATCGCCTATGTCGTGGCCATAAGTATCATTGACGGATTTGAATTTATCGATGTCCATCAATAACACGCCAAGGTGATTGAACTCTCCTCGGTCGTGGGTTGATATGGTGTGTGGCAGAAACAAATTGAGGTGGGTTCGGTTGTTGAGGCCTGTTAGCGCGTCAATGTAGGTCAGGCTTTGTATGGTGAAATGGTATCGAATAAAGCGATCCAGAATAAGTACGAAAATTAAAATGATTGTTAAGACGTATAACGCCTCATCTCTTTCTTTAGCTAGTGACTCAAATACATTTTCGGCGTCTGTAAATACAAGTAATTGCCAGCCGTCGTGTTCGGAAATAGGCAAGCTCACTAACTTGGTCCGGCCTTTGAACAGTTGCGGAATGCGATAGACGTTAATGCCATATTGGCTGGTTTGGTGAATATGAAGGCTTTGATTGGCATTGATCCAAAGGCGATGTACGTGGTCAGCTTGACTGGCTTCTGGCGGCGTGGCTTTGGTTTGCGCCTGTGGTGATGCGTGCCCGGAAAATATCAGATTAATCGGTTTGATATTATTTGTGCCTAAGCGCATAGCTTCGTTAAATTTGTTGGCAATAAACACTTTAGATGAGTGTTTGCCTAAGTTCTGCCAGGTCGATGACAAGGAAAAGTCAATGACAACGGCGCCTATGGTTTCGGGGCCGTCGTCGATTCGAATGTAGGCGTAAATATCGCTGCTTTCAGTTTTCTTATCGTAAAAGAAGGCAATGTTCTGGCCATCATTCATTGCTTTTGTCAGATGGTAGTTTATTTCCTGAGCATTGGTGCTGAGATACCCTTGGTATTCGTCTTCCAATAAAATAACTTTCTGATCTCTGTTGGCGATGAGAACAATGGCCCCTTTGATTTCTTCCAGCAGAATTTTTAAATGGGACATTTTGTCCGTACTTAACTCGGCTTCTTGCTGCTGGCTGGCGATGGCTTTTACTTCAGGTTGAGAGGCTATCAATTTGGATAAAACGATGAGGTTATTTAAAACGTTATGAATCCGTTCCTGAGCGGCGATGGCGGCAGACTCAGCAATTTGGTCTGCAAGTTGGTCGTGTTGTTTTTGTTCTTCCATGAAGTCCAGCCAATGGAAAAACATAAAAAACACAGTAAATAAAGCCGACAGCGACCAGCAGAGAAGCAATGCCTGTTTCTTGTTGAGTCGTTGAACAAAGGTCATGTGTACGGATGGCTCCGGAAAATGTCTTCAGGTTTTCCCAGTATAGCGTTATCAACGTTGTCTGGGGCAGGAGTTCATAACTTTACACTTTTTGCTTGCAGTTCTTCTGAAGAATCAACCGATTGAGAAACGGCATTGAAAATGTCGCTCAGTTCGGCAGGCGTTAAATCACGCCACTCATTGGGTGGTAAATCATTCAAATGAATATTCATAATACGGAGGCGCTCAAGCCGCAAAACCTTAAAACCAAGGAACTTACACATTCTGCGTATTTGTCGGTTTAAGCCCTGGTTCAGAGTGATTTTAAAAACGGTAGGGCTTTCCAATGCCACAGTACAGGGGTTGGTTATGGTGCCGAGAATGGGCAGTCCGTTAGACATGTTCTTAACAAATGAATTGTCTAAAGGGGAATCGACGGTGACTCGGTACTCTTTGTCGTGGGCGTTTTCTGCACGCAAGATTTTATTCACAATGCTGCCGTCGGTGGTAAGAATCATTAATCCTTCGGAGGCTTTATCAAGGCGGCCGACCGGGAAGATTCTTTCGTGATGAGCAATGGCATTGATGATGTTGTTTTCAACGTCAGGTGAGGCCGTACAAGTAACACCGACGGGCTTATGGTAAGCAATATACACGTGTTTGAAATTGGTTTTTTCTCTTGGGGTAATGACCTGATCATCCACCTTGACGATGTCATTCGGGCCGACTTTTGTGCCTAGCCGGCAAAGTTCACCATTGATCGTGACCCGGTCTGCTTTAATCAGTTTATCTGCCTTTTTTCTTGGGCAGAATCCGGAGTCACTGATGTATTTATTCACCCGTGTGCCTTCGGGCTGGGCTAAATCATGAGGCTCGGGGGTAGGGTGAATGTTTTTATCGGTCATGGTCTTGCACTGGACGGCTTAGCTTGTGTTGATCAGGGGCGTATTAAACCATAAAACCAAGGTACTCAGGGGGTGATATTTCTTTTACAGGACTTCCAGAGGTTGGTCTATTCTCATATAGTTAGATAAATTGCCCTTTCATTAATGTTTCATGGTTAACTTGCTTTCTTTCATAGGGACTACAGGCGTAGCGAATGAAGTTAAACAGACACCCGTTTCTTGTCGCATTCATTTTGGCTTGTTTGGTCTTTTTTGCCGCAACGCTGGCTCAGAACTCTTTTCGGGAACATCTCCATCAACAGGAGATTTCTCTGGCACAAAAACGACTCGACCAATTCGCGATTGCTTTGGCTCAGGGCGTCAGGCAGCGAACGGCATTAACTCATACCTTAGCTGCATTTGTAAAAAATAACTCTGATTTTAATGAGCATGACTTCAATGTCATCAGTTCGTCGATTGTGTACGAATTAAAAGGTATTCGCAGTCTTCAGTTAGCCCCTAACGGTGTGGTGCAGTATCTGACCAATATGGATCTTAATAAACGAGCCTTGGGGTTCAATCTCTTTGAAAGTCGTAGCCGGGATTTAATTCAATCGGCGGTGGATCAAAAATCGTTCATCATCGAAGGCCCAATGGATCTTGTTCAGGGTGGTTGGGCGATCGCCATTCGAAAGCCTGTCTTTGTGGACTCTGGTGACGGTAAGCCGGACTCTTTTTGGGGATTTGCAACGGTATTGGTTGAACTGCGTGCTTTGTTATCGGAGGCGGGACTGGAACCCATTGAAGCGGATTATGACATAGGCATTCGGGGCAAAAATGCAGAAGGGGCGTCCGGTAGTATTTTTTTTGGTGCCTCTGCTTTTTCGGAACCCTTGATTTACTCTACGGTGAAGTTACCTGTTGGAAGTTGGTTTTTGACGGCCAAGTTTAAGGATGGCTACTCGATGGCCGGAGAAGTGCAAAGCTACTATCTCGGAACAGCCAATGCGTTATTGGCCTTAATATGTGGTTTTGTGTGTTATGTGTTGTTAAGTCGGCCACAACGAATGAGGGTTGCGCTGCAGGGAGCGACAGAGCGAATTAATTCAACATTGAATGCCGTGACAGACGGACTGGTTGCAGTCGAGGCTGATGGTACTGTGTACTATCTCAACAGTGTTGCTGAGCGCATGACAGGTTGGTTTCAGGCGGATGCGCAAGGTATCTCTGTTGAGCAGTTGTTTGGTTTGTCCGGAAGTCAGACCGTCGAGCAACTTGAAAAATATCGGGGGCAGGTGCTGGCCAGCGGTTTCACGGTGAACCTGGTTCAAACTTCTACGATTATTTCGCAGCGTGGTACGGTCATTGAAGTGGTGCCATCCATTTCCGCGATACGAAACTCAAACGACCAGATTATTGGGACTTTATTGATCCTGAGAAAGGCGCTTTAGCGACTGTTTGGCGACTTTCTTGTTCAGACCGTTTTCAGTCCGAAAAAGACTTTTCGGGTTCATCTTAAAGATTTGTCTCTGAAATGGCCGAATCGGACACTCTATTTGTAAGAAATTGGTGTGATTATTTACGTTACGGCTCTTGGCAGTTTGATGGCGGCGGGATCGATGGTCGCTCGTTTTAACTTCCAATTATGCATTTAAAATAACAACAAGAAAAATGGTAACGTACATGTACAAACGTCCTTTGAATAAGGCTGTGGCAGCTGCTTTGGCTGGTGCAGTATCGGTTGGTTCAGGCCTGTTTGCCTCGAATAGTTTCGCTGATGCAGCGATTGAAAGCTATTTAGACAGTTGGCAGTATCGTGCACTCATGCTCCAAAGCGAAATTGATAAGTTTACGCCTATGTCGGAAGCCACCGTGCTGATGACTCATAACTCTTACAACTCAAACCACTATGCAAACCTGGGCAGTTATGTGGACCCAAACCAAATTCACAGCATCACCGAACAACTGGATATGGGGGTTCGCTTATTGGAGCTGGATACGCACTGGTTCAGCGGCGAATTAACCGCATGTCACGGTACAGATACTCATACCGGATGCAGTGAGTTTGATGGCCGCATGGAGGAGCGAATCGGAGAAATTAATACCTGGATTCGCCAACCTGAAAGAGAAGATCAAGTGTTGTTTATTTATTTTGAAGATCATGTGGACGGTCGGTACGCCGAGATGTCTGACATGATTGATAAATACTTTGGTGATCTGGTTTATCAAACCAAAAACTGTGGCGAAAGTTTTCCGGTCAATGTCTCTAAAGCCGATATTTTGAACAGTGGCAAGCAAATCGTGATTTATGGCGGCAGTGGCGGTTGCAGTGGCGCCGATACGTCTTGGAAAAACTACTCCTTTGGCCATTTATTCAGCACGGATAACAGCGAGTTGTCCGGCGCGCCGGATTGCCGAAACAATAATTTTAACCCGAGTGTGATCGGTAGCCGAATTACGCGTATCTATGAGGATTCAACCACATTAAGTGACTGGTTTGGTGATCCGCCAAAGGCGATTGATGCCGATTACATGGAACGTTTGGTCACCTGTGGTATGGGCGTGATAGGTCTTGATCAGTTGGATCATGATGACAGCCGCCATAAAGCCGCCATTTGGAGTTGGAATCAAGGTGAACCAAATGATGCGGGAGGCGAAGACTGTGCTGTTCAAACCGCTTCGGGTCGTTTCAATGATTTAAGTTGCGACGCTTCCAAAAACTACGCTTGTCTGGACAGTGCAGGTAATTGGCAAGTCAGTTCGGCTAGTGGAGTATGGGCAAACGGGGCCAGTGTTTGTGCGACGGAATTTGGTGGTACTTTTGGTGTCCCTAAAAATGGTTATCAAAACTATTTATTAACTCAGGCCAAAGGCAATAACGAAGCCTGGATTAATTATTCGGACGTTGACCAGGAAGGAAAGTGGGTACCGGGCGATGCAGGGGCGTTAAATATTCCTGCAAAAGCGAATCCTGTGGTGTATCGCCAATTAAGAAACGGCAAAGGTAAGTGTCTGGATTTGGAAGGCCGCAGTACAGATGTTGGAACTTCGGTGCACCAGTGGGGTTGTCACTCTGATCCGGCGGATATGGACAGCCAACTTTGGTATCAAGACAATCAAGGCCGTTTGCACAGTAAACTGAATTCTGACCGCTGTGTTGAAGTAGTAGGCAACAGCACGGGCGAAGGTACGGACATTGAGTTAGCTAATTGCGATTCAGGTGCTAACCAGCAATGGCAGCGAAGTACGAATAACTCTTTAAGACCCGCCCACGCACCGCATATGGCGATGGACATCAGTGGCGGTGGGAACAGCACCGATGGCAGCGACAGCCATATCTGGACCTATCATGGCGGCAAAACTCAAATGTGGTATTGGTACACACCGGCAACGTATGACAAATGGGCTCCGGATGCTCCGGCTGAGCCAGGCCAGGCAGTGAATGGAAGCTGGTCCGGTTCAGGTGGTCGAAGTGTGGCCAGTTTGAATAACCCGTTGATCGACTTAAAGTTGGATACAAACGCCACAGTGACACTGACATTGGTGTCTTCGGTAGATACCTATTTGTATTTGCTGGATGCCAACGGCAACCAAATCGCGGTGAATGACGACGGCGGTGATGCCCATCGTTCTCAAATCACCATGGATTTGAATGCGGGTATGTACATGTTAGTGGCTGCAACCTACGACTCCGGTAAGAGCGCGAATTTTCAGCTGACAACGTCTGCCGGCGTGGTTCAGGCGTTTGAATACCAGCGATTGAAAAACGGCAAGGGTTACTGCCTTGATATTGAGGATGAAGGCACAAGTAATGGTTCAGACCTTCATCAATGGAGTTGCCAAAGTGATAACTATCAAAAATGGTATCAAGACAGCTTAGGCCGTTTGCATAATAAAGCTGCTCGCTTTAAGTGTGCGGATGTCTCTGGCGCAGGAACTGGCAATGGTTCTGATGTTCATTTGTGGTCGTGTCATACAGGCAATAACCAGGTTTGGTTGCGCAGCACCAATAACTCTTTCCGACCTAAGCATGCGTCAGGTAAAGCACTGGACATTGATGGCGGAAACACCTGGAGTTATCGTGGCAGTGACTCCCATATCTGGGGGTATCATGGTGGCAAAACCCAACAGTGGGTTTGGATTAACTGATTCCGATTTAACTGTATTGGTTGATTAGAACGCCGATAGTTAAAAAGCCTCAGTGAGCATACCGCTTGCTGGGGCTTTTTAAATTAAGATCAGTCTATTCTTCTCGCCAGTCTTTAAAGTGATTTAATAAGTGGTTAATGGCCAACCTTGCTCGGGAAGGCAGGTATTTACGATTGGCGTATACCACCCAAGTGGTGAGATCTTTGGTTCCAAAAGAAGTCAGTATCGGCTGTAAGCTGCCGTCTGAGAGGGCGCTTCCGAGACTGGATTTGGGCATGTAAGTGATGCCTAAACCGGATTGGCAGGCCAGAATCAGACTGCGTGCGCTGTTGGTTTTGAGTTTACCTTTTACTTTGATTTCCAGGGGGCCTTTATCTGTATCGAATAGCCATACATCGCTGTTGGCAATCAGACAGTTGTGTTGAGCTAGTTCACTTGGATGTTGAGGTTCGCCATAATTCGCCAGATACTCAGGGCTGGCGGCGGCAATTAAACTGCGATGGGCTAATTTTCTTGCGACCAACCCGGAATCATGTAATCGCCCGTACCGGATGGAAAAATCAATGCCTTCTTCCACGAAGTTCACCATGCGCGAGTTGAAGTCCATCTCAAGGCTCAGCGCCGGATGGGCTGACACAAATTCAAGCAGAGCGGGCGCTACATATTTTTCTGCAAACTCGCCAGCGGCGGACACTCGTAACGTCCCACTTAACTGAACCTGTTCACTGGATACGCGCTCGTTGGCTTCCTCCAAACCATGCATTAACTCGGTACATCGTTGATAGTACTGGTGGCCAGCTTCCGTCAGGCGCACTTGTCGTGTGGTTCTGGCAAACAGTGCCGTACCCAGGCTGGACTCCAGCGCTGCCACTCTGCGGCTGACATGGGAGGTAGAAACCCCTAAACGCCTGCCAGCGGTGGAGAAGCCTTGAGTTTCAGCGACCGCGATAAACTCTGCAATGCCTTCAAAAGAGATCATTGTTGTTCCTGAGCAATAGTTATTATCAGTTTCGGGTAATTATCATTGTTTGTGATGGAGTTTAAGATGGCTTCATCAACTTGCCAAGTGTCATCAAGTATTGACCAATCACTTGGCTGGAATCCAGAAAAACACTGAAAGATACCCGGAAACGGGTTAGGAGAAGAACATGGGCAAAGTTTTAATTTTAGTCACTAATCACGCGACCTTGGGTGAAACGGATCAGAAAAATGGCACTTACACCCCTGAATTAACCCATGCTTTGCATGTTTTATTGGACGCAGGTTTGGAGTACGACATTGCTTCCATTCAGGGGGGTAAAGCACCGCTCTATGGCGAAGACGTGGTGGATGGCGTGAACGAAGTGGTGCTGGCCAACGACGAATTTTTAACGCGCATTAATAATACCATTCCGGTTTCTCAGCTAAATGCAGACGATTACCGTGCTGTTTTTTACCCAGGTGGTTTCGGGCTGTTATCTGACTTGGCCTTGAATGACGAGGTTGCTTCAATTACCGCCGGTTTATACGAGAGAGGGGCGGTGGTCGGTGCGGTATGTCATGGCCCTGCCGGACTGCTACCTATCACGCTGTCGGATGGCAGTTCGATTCTCTCAGGAAAGACGATCACGGCTTTTACTCGTGAAGAAGAAATTGATTTTGGAACCATCGAACACATTCCTTTCTTATTGGAAGAAGCGCTGACGCGTAAAGCGGGTGCGTATCATAAAATTGCGCCATGGGGAGAGCACGTGGTTGTGGATGGTCGTTTGATCACGGGGCAAAACCCTGCATCCGCTGCGGGCGTGGGTCATGCATTGGTGAAAGCCCTGGCCTGAGGCGTTCGTGTATAGTTGTGACATAGATAGTTGTGACATAGATAGCTGTTCGATAAAAACCAGCCGAATATTGGCTGGTTTTGTGCTTTAGACTTTCTTTCATCGGAACTCAATACGGATGATTAATAGATCAATATCTCTTAATTGAGTAATTCTGGTTTCGTTATCAACAACGTCCGGAAGCCTTTTATTTTAAGGAAAACCGGGCTTTTTCTTCGAACGCAGGGGGCGGTTTACCCTGTCATTTTTATCAGCTAAGAATTCTAAAACGCTGTGCTATACCTTGATGAACTCCGGTGCTTTTACCTGAATTGCGGAATCAGTGTATTCGAAATTTTGACGAATATTACTGCTCGGTGGTTCAACCTCAGGTCAGAAGGGGCTGGAATCTAGGAACGTTTGAAATAATCATTCAACAGATCAATGGAGTGGTACATGCTAAACGGAACAATGAACTCAACACTGCTTGGTAGCGCGTTAGCTGCCTTAATCACCACCGGACTTTCAACGCCATTGATGGCGGAAGAGGCATCGATTAACCCGGAAGTTCTCAATAAATTTTGGAGTCCTGACCGATTATTCCCTTTTGAGTGTTCGTATGGGTTGTTAAATAACTCACCTTGGGGAATCCCTCGTTGTATGCAAGCGGACAATGTGATGGCAAAGCTGCGAATGCTCAATGATATTGCGAACGCCAATGACGGTACTCGCGCAGCTGGTTTACCTGGCTATCAGGCTTCTATCGATTACGTCAAAAGTGAACTGGAACAAGCGGGTTATGAAGTGACGTTGCAGTCTTTCCCGTTTTCGGTGTTTTATCCGCAAGGGCCAGGCACGCTGGAATTGATAGCGCAGGATTCATCCAGTTATGAATGGGAAGTGGACTTTGGTTACTTGTCTCAAACTGACGCCGGAGATGTGACCGGACCAGTAGCAGCCGTCGATTTAGCATTAGGCGAAGGGAATGCGTCGACCAGCGGTTGTGAAGCCACTGACTTTACTGATTTTCCTGCAGGGGCTATTGCTTTGATTCAACGTGGGGCATGCGCTTTTCAAGTGAAAGCTGAAAATGCAGCGGCGGCGGGTGCTTCGGGTGTGGTGATTTTTAATCAGGGCAACAGTGATGACCGGAAAGGGTTGTTGAGCGCGACACTGGGCGATGATTACTCAGGTGGTATCCCTGTGTTATTTGCGACCTACGATCTTGGGGTTGAATGGTCGCAACTGGCGGGGCTGGAGTTGCACATGATTACGGATGTAATCCGAGAGCAGTCTGAAACCTTGAATGTAATTGCAGAAACACGGTTCGGTGCGGAAGACAACATCATCATGGCAGGTGCCCATCTTGATTCCGTGTTTGAAGGGGCCGGGATTAACGATAATGGTTCTGGCAGTGCAGCCTTGTTGGAACTTGCCATTCAGATGCGTAATACCTTTCCCAACAATAAAGTTCGCTTTGCCTGGTGGGGTGCAGAGGAGGCAGGTTTAGTAGGGTCTACCCATTACGTAGAGAATCTTGCTGAGGATGAAAAGGCCAAAATCAAGGCGTATCTAAATTTCGATATGATAGGTTCGCCTAACTATACCTACGCCATTTATGACGGGGATGGTTCGGACTTTGATTTGGAAGGGCCGGCCGGCTCCGCTGCAATTGAAACTATGTTTGAATCATATTACACCATGCGGGGCTTGCCGTTTGAAGGCAGTGAAATCAGCTTCCGGTCAGACTATGCGCAGTTTTTCTTAGAAGAGATTCCCTTTGGAGGCTTATTTTCGGGCGCTGAAGGGCTTAAAACGGAAGCTCAAGCAGAGACCTTTGGTGGTGAAGCTAACGTTGCTTACGACCCCTGTTATCACCAGTCCTGTGATGACATTATGAATATGTCAGAAACCGCATTAGAGATAAATATCGACGCAGTGGCCTTTGTCACCACCTCTTTGGCTCAGTCTACGCAAGTGATTGATGATGAAAAAATGGCTGACAAAAAACCGGAAGCTTTAAGCCTTCGAAGCTTTTCAAGCGCATCCAAATACGACATGACTCATTGGGGTAAGCATTGGATTAAATAATTTAATTCGAGCTCTTTAACTCCTGACGCTTTATGCCCGACGATTGTCGGGCTTTTTGAACGTTCTGTGATTGAATACAAATAATATACTTGGGGAGATTCGATTGATAATATTCGCGCTCGCGGCTGCACTTATTATCTGGATTTAGACTTCAGCCTTGGGAGTATTTATGATTGTAGAAAGTGTGCTTCCTGAATATTACGCAGAATTGCTTGATGTTTGGGAGAATTCAGTCCGGGCAACACATGACTTTATTACAGAAGACGATATTGAGTTTTTTAAACCGATTATCATCGAACAGGCCTTCCCTAATGTAACGTTAAAGTGCGTTAAAAATGAGGACGGATCAATTCTTGGTTTTGTGGGCGTCCATGAGCTGAAAATTGAAATGCTGTTTATTTTAAATGCCGCCAGAGGGCAGGGAATTGGCACACTGCTTTTGGATCATGCCATTAAGCATTTGGGCGCCAAACAAGTGGATGTTAATGAGCAAAATCCGTTAGCGGTCGGTTTCTATCAACACATGGGTTTTAAGATCGTCTCCCGTTCGCCGTTGGATGATATGGGCAAACCTTTCCCTATTCTGCATATGTCTCTGTAAGTCTCGGCTTCATTTAATTATATCCGTAAGAAGAAACTCCTAAGGCTAATAATCTTGGGTGTTTCCGTTTCCTTTCTATCATTTTCAGATCCGACGTTTTGCCTTGCGGGAATGAGTTTCTGCGTTGTTTTGCGTCGAGCCAGGAATTCACAAATAGATCATTCAAAAATAGATCATTTACAAACCGGCCATTCACGAATCGGTTGAGGGTGAGCTACCTTTAAGATGGTTGATACAGATATTTGGGCAAGGTGTGTCCGTAAGGTGTTGAATGGAATTCGATTGGAAGAAATTAGGCCATTGGCTCGCTCAGATCATCCCTCCGCTGTTATTACTTGGCTTTTTCAGTCGAAGTGGCCCTGGCTTTTGGTTTTTACTGGGCATTCCCGCATTATGTTTTTTGATCAGCGTTATTTCGCTGGTTATAAAACTGTTCAATCTCAAAAAAAATAGGTCTCGAATTGTTCGGCCCGGATTGGTTTTAATCATTTTCAGCGGCTTGTTTTCAGCGGCAAATTATTCCTATCAGGTGGCGGTTGAAGAGGCTGACGAAATTTTTCATTCGTTTAATGAAGATTGTCGGCTTAACTCCGAGTGTCCACTTAGGCCTGACGGTTGGGAGGAGGTTGAGGCGCATCGGCGTTACCGATTGCAGGTCGGAGGTGAGATTAAGTACCCGCTGACTTACACCTATCATGGAGATCACTTCAGTTTGTATTTGCATCAATCTGTCGATATGGGAAAGCACTATGAGGGTGGTAATCTTTAGGCCGTTTTGACGACGCTTATTTCGGATGGGACTTTGTTATTCTGGGAAGGCTGATATAAAAGTGAGCACCCATGTTCTGGATTTTGTTACCTGGTTCACAGCGAATACTCCCCCCGAATTGTTGGGTAATGACGTTATAAATGATATGTAGTCCTAACCCTGTGCTGTCACCCATGTTGGTGGTGAAGAAGGGATCAAATATTTTCTTTCTGTGTTCTTCTTTGATACCGACTCCGTTGTCGTAATACTCAATGTGAATTTCGTCTTGATCGTTGTCGTTAATCGAATGAACCTGGATTGTGATTTTACCGCCTTTTTTATGATTGAATCCGTGGTGGATAGAATTGCTCACCAATGTGCTGATGATCAGAGAAAATGCTAAAGGATAGCTTTGCATTTCCAGTTCTTTCGGGCAATCAATCTCCACGATGTGTCGGTTTTTATTGAGTTCATCAGATAAGCTGTCCAGGATGTCGAGTATGTATTCATACACATAAAAGCGGCTCTTTTGCTCCTCTGATTGATCAACTGAAATGGTTTTAAAGCGAGTAACTAATTCTGCAATGTGATTGATGCTTTTTAGTAGCATGTCCATGACTTCATTGCTTTGTTCCAGAAATGTTTCAAAGTCATGCTTGGTCATAGTGTTGGCGTTGTACTGTTTTGTAATGTGTTCGAGTTTATGTTGCATCAGCGTACTGGACGTTACGCCTATGCCAACAGGAGTGTTGATTTCATGTGCGACGCCACTGACCAGTTGCCCCAAAGACGCCATTTTTTCTGCTTCAATGAGTTGATCCATGGTGTTTTGTAATTCTTGGGTTCGCTCGGCGACTTTGTCTTCCAGTTGGGCGTAGAGACGGGCATTGACGATTGAAATTGCGGCCTGGGAAGCAAGGATTTGTAGAACGTCTTGATGTTGTTGAGTAAATGCCCCGGTGACGAGGTTGTTTTCCAGATAAAGAATACCCAGCAACTTACCTTGATTAAGAATGGGCATGCATAAGAGAGACTTCATTCGGGTTTTAATAATGTAGGTGTCTTGAGTGAAATTTCCGTCGTTGACCGCATCATTGAGTACCTCACAGGTTTTACTGCGCTCAACGAACCTGATGACTGTTTCCGCCATGCTGTCGCTGTCAGGGGGTAGTGCCTGGTCTGAAAGTACCGTTACTTGCTCATTTTGCTGAACATCAACGATGCCTTGAATGTGTAATTGGTCATATTCTTCAAAGAGCAATATGGCTCTTTCAGCGCCCGCTGATTGTATCAGTTGCTTCAGAAGCGCTGTAATTAGCTGATCAAGTTGTACTTCACTTGAAATGGCCTGGGAGCCTCGAGTAAGGCTCATTAAATCCAGTTGCTCCTGTTCTTCCCGGATAATGGATGAAGGTGAATTGCTTTGAGGGGCGGAATCTCCTAAGAGCGCCAGTTCCGGGTAGCGTTTAATGAGGCGGTCAACCTGGAGATGATTTCCCCAACGCTTGTAAAGCTTTTTGGCTTGAACCGCGTAAAGCAGTGCCGAGTGAGGTCGGCCAAATTTCATGTGGTATTCAGCAAAGCGTTCGTTGCTCAGAGCTTCATTAAAAAGGCTGATGGTTTGTGACAGGTGAATTGCATTTTCGAAATACCCCAGTGCTTTCGTTTGCCGGTTTTTACTTTTGTATAACTCTGCTTTCAGTAAGCTGTAATGCGCGGCAAAATTATCCGGGCGATTATTTTGATAAACCCATAGGTAAAACTGGTTTAGCTTAAAGTACAAGCTGCTTTTTATGCGTTCCAAGAAGGTCAGAGCAGATTTATCGAGTGCCAAATAAGCCAGGGCATAGATATGACGGTGAATTGCATCTAATCCGATGCCATAGATTTCATACATTTTAGCGAATAAAGCCAGGCCCTGAAGTACACTTTTTTTGTGATCCCCACTCATGAAACTGTCCAGTTGTTTAAGCACGGCGTAATAGGCTTCAAAGGTGACGTTTTGTTGTTGTTGAACGTAGGCTGCATGCTGCTCTTCGTCAAAATCCGATGGCGTATTTTGTGCGTGATCGTTCTGTTCTTGCGGGTTCTGTTTTGATTGGCTGAAATCGTCGGGGTCGTCTGCTTGGAGAGTAGAAGCGCCTTCGGAACCCAGCTGGCTCTGGATGAAATGAAGCAGAAACTTTTGATTGGCGATGACTTGCTGGTCGCCGTTTTTAATATGAAACTTCAGCCACTTTTCATTTTCGTGGTATACGGTTGTCAGATCGTCGCTTCCAAAAAATAACGATTGGGCTCGGGTGAATACCACACAGAAGTCGGACCATTGTAAAATGCCTTGCTCGGCATTTAAGGCGCGGGCGGGCTCCAGTAATTGTTTATATTGGCTAATGGGTTCTGTCCAGGGGCCGGCAAAGCTGCTCATCAGCATCATATTCCGGCCTTTGATCGGTTTGTTTGGGTATTTTTCTTCGATGGCATAACTTAAATCGTAGTATTTTCGACCGCTTTGGATGCGTTTGAAAATGCCTGTTTCGACCAAGCCTGTCATTGCAAAGCCAAACGAAGAGTAGATGTTATTGCCGTATTTTAAGCTCAAATTGGCCATCCGCAGAGAAATCAGGCCCATCAGGTTGCCATTGATCATGTAGCATGAAGGTACCATGTTAGCGATGATTGCTATGATGTCGAGTATTTTGGGGTTGGTGGTTTGGGGGAGGTCAATTAAGGTTTCCGTTGGGCGTAATCCTTGCCGTATTTTTAAGGTGAAGTATTCTTTTAAAATGGCAAACTTGCTGGGTTTTGCCGGTAACGTGAGCCCGTATTCTTTCAGTTTATTTAGGGCAAAATGAATGCCTTCTTCATGTCGACTGTCCGCAAAAAGCAGATCCTGATAAAGCTGTACAAGCGGGGGGATTTGAGTCTGGTTTTGTACTTTATCGAGGCAAAGACGGATGATGTTTTCTGAAAGTTCAAACTTTGCTGTCGTATAAGCCGCTTGCGCTAATGCATAGTGCAGATCATAAGCATAATCAGGGTGGTGTTGCCAAATGGTGTTATCCAAGTAGTTTTTGGCTTGCAACAAAAAGTCTACAGCGGGTTCAAACGCGGATGACTGCTTGGCTTTGATACCTGCCTGGTAATTGTATTTTGAACGTTCTAATTTCTGTTCGGGCTGGGTGATAAGCTCACTTGAGTTGTTCAGGTGCTCAACGATGGTGAATATTTCCGCTTCAATGGTATCCTGATCGAAGGTTTCAAGCATAAACTTAGCCACCAAGGCATGGCGCTTGGTTCGCTCTTTTTTGGGCATTAACGCATAGCTGGACTCGTGAATTTTGTCGTGAGCAAACTTCAGACGGTCTGTCTGCTCTTTAAGTAATCCGTCCTGTATGGCAGGCAGTAAGGCCAGGTAAGTGCTATCAGGGTCTTGATTTAACCCCAGACTGGCTAAATGGATCTGGAATTCAGCACCAAGAATGCCTCCCATATTGAGTGCGCTTTGTGTTATTTGTGAGTACTTTTTCAGTTTACTGGTCATCAGTATGACAACATCACTGCTTAAACGGGCTTGTTGAATATTTTGCATATCCCACTGCCAGCCTCGTTCAGGATCAAACATCACAAGCTGATCCTGATAAAGCAAAGAGAAGAGCTGACCAAGAAAGAAAGGGTTTCCTTGTGTTTTTAACATCAGTTCCTGTGCCAGTGGCCCAATCTGTGGGATGTCTTTATGCAGGGTTTCACTGACTAAATGTTGTATGTCGATGAGCGTAATGGGCTGCAGGGCGATTTCTTGGGTATGCGGGTCTTCATGTCTGTCATGAAGTATCAGTGTGGTAAACGGGTGGTGGCTGTCTACTTCGTTATCTCGATAGGCCATGATGAGCATCATGTAGGGACATTGACATTTTATTAAATGATCAATCAGATTGAGACTGGCCAGGTCCGCCCACTGAAGATCGTCCAGAAATAAAATAAACGGATGATCTCTGGATGAGAAGGCTTTAACAAGCGCTTCACAGGTGCGGTTAAAACGGGCCTGAGTTTCAACGGAGTTAAGTTTTTCCAGCTCAGGTTGTTTACTAATGAGCGCCTCTAAAATGGGTAAAACTTCGACGAGGCACTGACCTTCACCGTTGAGAGCCTTAATTAAAATGTCTGCCCATTCATCTACTTGGTTTTGTTGTTTAGTTAATATCTGGCGCACGATGTCAGTTAAAGCCTGGAGAATGGCGCTGTAAGGTTGCGCTTTTTTAAACTGATCGTATTTGCCTTGTGTGTACAGCCCCCGTTTGGCAACTAACGGTTTTTGTATTTCGTTAATTAAGGCCGATTTTCCGACCCCTGAGTAACCGCCGACAATCACGGTTTCAAAATTACCCGCAGCACTGTTCTCAAAGGTGTTGAGCAGTAATTGGATCTCGTGATTTCGCCCGTAAAGTTTTTCAGGAATCTGAAACTTGCTGCGCAAATCCATGGCACCAATCTCAAAGTGTCTGGAGATCTGGCCTGTTTGTTGTAGCTTTTCAAGACAGGCAAAGATGTCGGCATTCAGCCCGGCAGCACTTTGATAGCGTTTTTCGGCTTCTTTGCACAACAACTTCATGACAATTTTTGAAATGGTTTCAGGAATTGTGTTATTTATTTTATGCGGTGGTGGCGGTTGTTGAGCAATGTGGGCGTGAATCAGTTCAAGGATGTCATTCGACTGGAAGGGGCACTGGTTTGTCAGTAGCTTATAAAAAACCACTCCTAATGAATAGAGGTCACTTCGGTGATCAACACTTCGGTTCATTCTGCCGGTTTGCTCGGGTGATATGTACAGGTATTTAGACTGCTGATCAGATTGTTCTTTGTGAAGAAAAGTCTGGCTGATGCCATAGTCGACGATCGTCGCCTTGTTGTTTTCCGGATCAAATGTAATGTTGCTGGGGTTTATTGCCTGATGGCTTATTTTTTTACTGTGAATTTCTTTGAGTCCTGTACTGACCTGAACAATAATGGTGAGCACTTGAATTAAGGAGAAGTTCACTTTTTCAGATAACATGGATTTAAGTGAAGAGGCCAAGTATGGCTCAGTGACAATCGCGACGCCTTCGTCGATGTAGACCAGATCTTCTATTTTCAGTAAATAAGGCGATTGAATGGCTTTTAAGCAATTAAATGTGTTGTTTATGTAAGGCAGGTTTGTGTAGTTGGCTACCTCTGTCTGATAATAGTTCAGCTGAACGCGTTGCTGATCACTTATACGGACGGCGTCAAACACTATTTTGTTATCAGAGTGCTGTTGCTGATCCTTTAATTCATAATCCTTAAACAAATGCATATGAGTGCGTCTGATCGATTTGTTTGAGTAAAATTGCACGCCGGATTGAAATGAAAAGTGCGTTCAAGTGATTGAATATAATCAGTGTAGACTAAAGCACTGTGTTCATCAGAAGATTCGATTTCGGCATAATTAGAATCAGGATTCATCGAGTATGATCCTATTACAAGAGAAGAAAGAATGAGTGACAGTTGGGATGATTACGCATCGGAATGGGATGCAAATAAAGATGCCGTTTTATACGCAGATAAAGCGTACCAAACTTTAATTAATGTAGTGAATCTTAAAGGTTTAAGAGTATTGGACTTTGGTTGTGGCACTGGCTTGTTGTCTGAGCGAATGGCTCCGTTGGTGGATCAGATTGTTGCCTTGGACCCTTCCCCGAAAATGATATCAGCCTTAGATGCTAAGCAATTGCCTTGCGTTGAAACGTTGGCGGCTGAACTGACGGAAGAACTGATAACCAGTTCATCTGTGTTTGAAACGCCATTTGATTTGGTTGTGGCTTCTTCGGTGTGCAGTTTTCTGCCAGATTATGAACAAACGCTATTGCTACTTAAGCGTCTTCTTTCTGATAAAGGTATTTTTATTCAATGGGATTGGTTAGACCTGGATGGATCTGGAACTGGGCTCACGGAAAACCGAATTAGTACCGCGTTAGATGGGGCAGGCTTTAAACGTTTTAAGGTCAGTCAGCCTTTCAGTTTGACCAGTGATTATGGAACCATGAGCGTAGTGATGGCAGCGGCAGGCGGTATTTAAACTCAATGAATAAAAGTGATGGTCTTCCTGGCTTGATGATTGATGTGGGTGATATGACAACAGGCCAGTGGTTTTGATTGATCTAAGGTCTGTGTTGAAAAAAGTGATCAGCAACTCAATTGCAGCCAGTTCTCTTTTGGTCTTGAGCTTGAGCCCGGTGGTGTATGCCGGCTCGCCTTACGTGTGGTATACCTTTAATATCCCTCCGTTTGGATCGCCTGAAAAAGTTGGGATTGGTTATGACCTTGCGCATGCGTATATCGAGGCCGGGTTTAATAACAAAATTGTATTGGCGAACGCGGCTCGCTGGCAACGAGATATGCAAGATCCGGAAAACGATCGGTTTTGTAGCTCGGGCAGTTGGAAACTGCCTGATACCGACCACCGTGTTTATTCGGATTCCATCATGAATACTGTGGATTACGGAGTTGCGGCCCGGCCTGAAGTCTATCAACTACTCTCGAATAACGGGGCGACACGGATTGCGTCCATCCGAGATGTTATCAGGGATTCACATGATCTCAGGCGTTTGCTGATCATTAATGGTCGTCCTGTGTTTGGTTTAATGGGTGATCTTATTAAAACCACTAAGACCGGTGATATCCGTTACATGACGGCAGCCCAAGGACCAGTAAGCTTGCTTCGGATGGCAAATACACCAGGCAGAAAAGTGGGCAGTGTATTGGTGTTTCCTGAAGAATTTCAGAATTTCACGAGATTGTTTCCGGATCATGATCTTGAATATATGATGCTTTCTGAGGGCGTAAACTTCGCACCGATCCGTGCCAGTTGCCCTGATACTCCAGAAGGAAGGAAGATTATTGCTGCGATTAATCAGCTATTGGACGACGGTCTTAGGGATAAAACATTCCAGTCTTTTTTGAATGTGCTTCCTGACTTTAAAGAAATCAGAGAGCAGGCTTATGCGAATCAGCGCTGTATTCAAGACGACACTTGCCAAGACCCTTTGACGAATCTGATCAACAGGGAGTAAAAATACGATATAAATGTCGGTATTTTCGGGCTTAACCACTATCGTCTATTCTGTAAATGAATGAATTTCGAGATTCTATGTAACTATGGCGTATGGCAGGTTTGGTATTTTATGTTTGCTCTTGTCCTGTTTGTCTGCTCACGGAGATAGCATTGTTCTTGCCGCCGACTTTTGGTGTCCGATCAATTGCGAACCGGGCTCAGCCCAAGAGGGCTATATGATTAAGATCGCCCGAAACGTATTTGAGCACGAAGGCCATCAGGTGGAATACAGAGTTATTCCTTGGAGTCGAGCGATTCAAATGGCTCGGGAAGGGAAAGTGGATGGTGTGGTTGGGCCATATGTTGAAGATTGTCCGGACTTTGTATTTCCTGAAAATGAATTGGGAATGATCGGTTTTTCATTTTTTGTGACTGCTGAAAACAGCTGGCGATTCAGTGATATATCGTCGCTTCATTCGATGAAGTTAGCTGTTGCGGCGAATTATTCGTACGGCGAGCAACTGGATCAATATATTTACGAGAATAAAACCAACCGGGATAGAATTCAGGTTAACTATGGCAATACTCCTGTGAAGAATAATCTGCGAATGTTGCTTTCAAATCGAGTGGATTTGGTCGTGTCTACAGAACCTGTTTTTTGGCATCTGGCTAAACAATTGAGCGCTACAAATAGGTTGAAGAAGGTAGGCGTTGCAACTTCACCCCAAAAATCATATATCGCTTTTTCTCCCGAGCTTCCGTCCTCTGGTAAGTACGCAACTATGCTTTCCGATGGGGTTGATCGTTTAAGACGGTCCGGTGAACTGGATGAGATTTTGGCTGAATACGGTCTCAAGGACTGGCGGGAAAGGGTAGATGAGTAACGATAGCGGCGCAGGTTCATACCCTGAAGGACAAGCCCTTTATGTTGTGCTCTTTAAGTGCAAAGTTCTGCCTGAATGCAGTTTTGTTATGGATGACTCTGCCCATTTATTCGGGGTATGTCTGGTTTATGAAAAATCGGAAACCTTCGCAAAAGAGGTGGTTAAGGCTGAGCTAGCGAATGATCACTTGGTACTTGGTCACGTGTTTCTGTGTTCATTGTTTAGATCTCAGGAATGGCGTGAAGACATTCCAGAGCATAATGAAATGCTCGGTCTGGCCGAAAAAGCGTGTCGTGAGCGGCAGTTGTGTTTTGGTACTTTTATTTCTGAAGAAATAATTGCAGAGCAAAGGTTGGATGCTTGGCTTGCGCTGTATTCTGCTGACGCACTTTGATGAAACTTTTTATATATTGGCTTTTTATTACATGCAAATTCAATTTTTAGGTACCTCGTCTGGTACGCCAACCAAAGCCAGAAATGTTTCTGGTCTTGCAATTAAAAAAACAAATTCAAAATCCTGGTGTTTGGTTGATTGTGGCGAAGGCACTCAGCATCGTTTATTAGAAACAAACCTCACTCTTAAAAACCTGCAGGCAATTTTTATTACCCACATCCATGGCGATCACTGTTACGGCTTACCCGGTGTGTTGGCCAGTGCTGCTATGGCTGGCCGAACAGCACCTTTATGGCTGGTGGCACCGGCTAAGATTCGGTCGTTTGTGGAGGGTGTTATAGCAAGTACTGAATTGTGGTTGAATTTTGAAATTCAGTTTGTGGATGTTGCAGAGGCGTCATCATTGCCTGCTGACTTGGACTTTAAACTGGAAGTGATTCAACTCTCTCATCGGGTTCCTTCGTTTGGGTATGCGTTCAGTGAGAAGGTTTCTGGACGGAAACTGGATGCTGACCAACTTCGGAAGGACGGTGTTCCTTCTGGGCCGTTATGGGGGCAGTTACAACAAGGGCGATCGGTTACTTTGGACGATGGTCGAGTCATTTCAGGTGAAGATTATTTTTTACCGGCACGAGTTTCCAGGAAAATAATCATTGCCGGAGATAACGACAATCCTGATCTTTTGTCTGAGGCTATGAAAAATGCCCATGTTTTGGTTCACGAGGCTACCTATACCCATGATGTACTTGAAAAAATAGGGCCTGGCCCACAACACAGCTCGGCCAAATTAGTTGCCGATAGCGCGGAGAAAAATGAACTTCAGAATTTGGTGTTGACCCATTTTAGCCCGAGGTATGGTGCTCAAACCGATTCAGCCATGTCGATTAATGACATAGAAAACGAAGCTCGTAATTCTTATTCAGGTCACTTATTTTTAGCCAATGACTTGGACTGCTTTGAACTTCAAACAGATGGTTCTTTGGCAAAGGTTTGATGACCTAAGTGCTAGCAATCGAATACTTGGTATTCAATGTTAACTGAGCTCTTTTAGATCAAGAATTTTTGTATCTGAATCAAGTTTTGGTATTTCATCAAACAATTTTTTCACCCATAGGTATAACACATCCAGTTCTGGTCGGGGCTTTTCAGATTTCGGCGATACCAGCCAAAACCCTCGATTGATTTTGATCTGCATAGGGAAGGGCAAGTGGAGTCTTTGTTCGTTAATCCAGCGATTGGCTGTTGGAAAGATCCCAAGCGCTATGCCTAAATCGTTTGATGCCGCCTTTAATGCGGCGAGATAGGAGTCACATGTGATGATATCAAATGGCTTTGTTTCCTCTCCTTTCCAAAAATAGGAACCCCATCCGCTCATGGCCGGTTCAGCATAAATGAGCCGGTGCTGATGGAGTTCTTCAGGGTTATTCAGTGGGTGTGACTTTGCGTAGTTATGACTGCATACAGGAGCCACAAATGCATTGGAGAGGGGGCGGCAGTCTAATTCTGGCCAGTTGCCATCGCCGAATCGAATGGCGGCATCCACTGCGTCGGTGTCAAAGTCGACAAATGACATTCGCGCTTCTAATCGTAGCTCGGTATTGGGCAGATAATCAGAAAACTCCAGGTAGTGAGGCATAATCAATTCTTGCGCAACAAAAAGAGGTGCACTTACCTTCAAGGCTGACTTCTCAAAGCGACGTTCGTATTCAGCAAAGCCTTGATAGTGGACTTTCATGATGGCCATTGCTGTGGCTTGGTAATGTTTACCTTCAGGGGTAAGGCTTAACTTTCGAGTATGTCGCTGAAATAATGGCTTTCCAAGCCAATCCTCAAAGGCTTTAATTTGCTGGCCTACCGCCGGAGCTGAAACGCACAGTTCATCTGCGGCTTTTTTAAAACTCAGGTGCCGGGCTGCAGCTTCAAAAACAGGGATGTATTGTATTGGAGGAGACTGTTTGTACTTCATTTGCTTATTTTATGAAAAAGTAGATATTTTTTATAAAACATAAATTCTGTTTTGTCAGCCCTTTATGAAAAGAATATATTTTTTCTTTGGATGAAAATTATTAATTTGAAATAAGGAGTTAAAGTGTTGATTACGCCTTTGTATGCTGCGGTTTTTGGCTTGTTCTTTGTATTTTTAAGTGCTCGGGTGATATGGATTCGGCGGCATTATAAAGTTGCTTTTGGGGTAGGTGAGAATAAAAAGCTGGAGCGTGCCGTTCGGGTGCATGGTAATTTTTCGGAGTATGTGCCGCTCACATTTTTATTGATTTATTTTGTTGAAATCGAAAATACCAATGCGATGTGGATTCATGCCCTGAGCATCACTTTTTTAGTCGCTCGATGCTCTCATGCTTTTGGCGTGAGCAGGATCAAAGAAGACCTTAGGTTTCGGGTTTGTGGATTGTTTTTAACGGGTGTTGTTATTTGTGCAAGCGCTTTGATGATTTTAGTGGGTAGGTTATAACGGATTTAATGATCTCTTTAAAGGTTTGTGGGCCGTGTCTACTTAATGGATTGCTGGCTTTTGATATCCTTGCTAAATGCAGTTACTCTCTGAAAAATATTACTTGTCGATCTTCGAGGCTCCATTGTTTCGAGAATTCAGGTTACAGCGATTTTTAACGTTAGCATTATCATTGCTTCTAGGGATGAATGTGTTTGCCGGGAATAATGCAAATAAAGGATTAACCGTTTCGCTTTTTTCTGAAGTGAAGGGGGTTGTAAAATATCAGGGAGAGCCGGTTGCTGATGCGGTTGTTACTCGAAAATACCACTTTACGTGGGTGAACAAGGATATAGAAGAGACAACGCAGACCAACGAAAGAGGTGAATTTTCTTTTAAAGAAGCGACCACCTGGATGATTTTGGGCAAGTTTTTCCCCCATGAGCCGGTGATTCCACAGATCATCAGCGTTCACTTTCAAGGTGAAGAACTGGACATTTGGCAACATACCAAGAGGACTTATGACTCTATGGGTGAGTTGTATCCGCTTGAGGCGTATAGCGATGTCTCGACGCCTGTGATGGATGCGTATCGCGAGGGATACATCCTGATTGACTCGGAGCTGTCTCTACCTGATTTAATCATGCAGGCCAGCGGTGACCACGCCTTTGTGTTTGCTCGTGGTGATCTGAGATTACCTTATCAGGTGGCTTTAGAACGCATTGAGGGAATACGGCAAAGCAGAAGTTCAGAGTTTCTCGCCGCTCTCATACCGTATTTCACTAATTCAGAGCGCTGGCGGAAGCAGTTTGACGAACCTGAGTTCAGACCCTATCAGGGGGCGATGTTTCAGGCAATCGAAGCACTTCGACTGTCTGACTATTCAAGACTTTATCAGTTTGAAGAAGAGTACAAAAGTGACGAGTTAACGGTCGCTACCGGCGGAGAGGTTATTTTACGAGTGCGTTTGCCGAATGGTGAAGAGGTGAAGATTCGTGGTTGGTTGAGCGATGGCGTTTTTAAGGTGTCTGACAAGCAGATTCTTGTTGACCAGAATCGGACTTCGCTGGTGTTTAATCAGTTTAATATTGATCCAGACTCTTCGACGGATTAGCTCGTTGCTTTTGAGAAAGAATGTAAGAAAGGGATACAGACATTTGGCCCAGTACAGCAATGTAGTGGGCCTCTTTTTAGGTTCATTAAGTCAGTTCTGGCGACTCGCTGCCTTCTTGAGCAGTGATTGATTTTTTAAGTTGAAGCTCAAGCACAATAAAACCAAAGGGTACTACAGATAAGACCAGGGTAAACAGCCAATAACCGACAGACCATTTTGCGTTATGGGATGCGCTGAGAGACATCACCAGATATATTAGCCAAAGTACGCCATGGGTCATGCCGACATAGGGAACCAGCGACGGATTGTTGAACATGTATTTTGCGGGCATGGCAATACATACCAGTGCAACGAGGGATAGTCCTTCAATCAGACTGATCATGCGAAAGGATTTCAGCATTAAAGTGGGTCTCTTCGTAGTGGGTAGAAGGGGGCCAAGTAAAATTTGCTCGGTTCCTCAGCTTGTCGGGCGCATTATACGAGTAATTTCTGCCGATTCAAGGTCACTTCATCTGTTTACTATTTGATCGCTTTGCTGTGGCTTTATATCAATATTCGTTTATTAAAGACCTGTTTTGTGATCTTGAGCGGTTGGGGTTGAAGTGACAGAAAGGTGTTTAACTCGTTTAGATTGAGAAATTATACAGATCGGCCTATGGTTCGAACACATCACTGAATGTGGTTCTTTGGATCAGTTGAGCGGGTTTTCGTTCGATAAGAATCGCCCCTTCACGAACCGACCAAAGCACTTCCCCTTGTTTTTGGATGACGTCTAGATCTGAGCTTCCTTCAAGAATGATGAAGTTCGCTGGTTTACCGATCTCAATGCCATACTCGGTGATGACTTGAAGTGTTTTTGCTCCATTGACCGTGATCAGGTCTAAAGCCGTTGACAGTTGTTGGTAACCCATCATATGGCATATGTGCAATCCTGCATCCAGAACCCTTAATAACTTTCCGTTACCCAGGGTGTACCAAGGGTCTTGAATGGAGTCTTCAGCCATGCAGACATTCATTCCTGCTTCGGTAAGTTCTTTTACTCTGGTAACTCCTCGGCGTTTAGGAAAAGTATCAAAGCGCCCCTGAAGATGAATGCTTTCTGTCGGGCAGGAAACAAAGTTAATGCCTGACATTTTGAGCAAACGAAACAGTTTTGAACAATAGGCATTGTTGTACGAGTGCATTGCGGTGGTGTGGCTGGCGGTTACTTTGTCTTTCATTTCGGTTTCAAGGGCGGCGGTGGCCAAAACTTCCAAAAACCGGGAGGAGCCATCGTCTGTTTCGTCGCAGTGGACATCCACTAAAAGATTATGTTGTTTTGCTAAGTCCACCACCCAGTGCATCGATTCGACGCCATATTCCCGGGTGAACTCAAAGTGAGGAATGCCTCCGATCACATCAGCGCCTTCATCAATGGCTTGTTTCATTAATTGCTTGCCATTGGGAAATGACAAAATGCCTTCTTGCGGAAAGGCCACAATTTGAAGATGAATTTTATGCGCAACTTTGCGTTTTATTTGAGCGATGGTTTTGAGGGCTGTTAGGCTCGGGTCGGTAACATCTACATGGGTTCGAATGTATTGAACGCCGTGACTGATGAGTAGCTCCAGTACTTTTAGTACTCTTCGCTCAATGTCTTCGGGGGTTAGTAAAGGTTTTCGTTCAGACCATCTTTCAATGCCTTCGAATAATGTGCCGCTCATGTTCCAGTTTGGTTCACCCGCAGTTAAAACGGCATCTAAATGGATGTGAGGTTCGACAAAAGGAGGGCATACCAGATTTTGCTGAGCATCAATGAGTTGAGTTGCTTTTGATTCCGGGCTTGCGGGGATTATGCCTGATTGTGCTTCGATGCTTGAAAACTTCCCTTGATGAACGTTCAAGCTGTAAAGACCGTCCATTCCTCTCAGTCGAGCATTAATGACTTTCATGTGGCTTCCTTTAATCATTGATTCCATTCAACCGCTCAGTTTTTTATTATGTGCGCTCTTTTAATTTAGTTTGGATGGAACACTTTGCATACTTTAGACCAATTGAAGTCTGGCTCGTTGTTTGGAATAACTCGTTTACAGTTGGCAGAGGGCTTATTGGAGTTCCCTCTGGAAATCCTGGAACTGTCCGAGACTTTGGAAGTTCTGGACTTATCGAACAACAATATAAGTGCTTTGCCAGACGACTTTGGTCGTTTGAAACAACTCAAAATCCTCTTCATGGCAAATAATAAGTTTGATCATTTGCCGGAGGTGTTGTCTCAGTGCCCTAACTTGGAAATGATCGGGTTCAAGTCGAATCAAATTAAAACCGTTTCAGAGCAGTCTTTACCAGAGCAAACGCGATGGTTAATTCTGACCAATAACCAAATTAAAGTTTTGCCCGACTCAATGGGTAAGCTGCATAGACTTCAGAAACTCGCCTTGGCAGGCAACCAAATAACCCGTTTGCCTGATTCTATGGCGAATTGTAAAAACCTTGAATTGGCTCGTATTTCAGCAAATCAGTTAACCTCCTTACCGGATTGGTTGTTTCAGCTTCCCAAGTTGTCTTGGCTTGCGTTTCAGGGTAATCCTCTGCAAGCCGCTAATGAGCATAATTCTCATATGTCAGACTCTGTCACTCAGGTTGGGTTACAAGACTTGGCTTTGAAGGAGCAACTGGGCGAAGGGGCTTCAGGGGTTATATATCGTGCCGAGTGGATTAATCAGCCAGAATCACTGAAAGATACGAGTGCTTTTGTGGCAGTGAAGTTATTTAAAGGCGAGGTTACCAGCGATGGTTATCCTGAAGACGAGTTGAAGTGCTGTTTGTCTGCGGGTGAACATAACAATCTAATCAAAGTGGTTGCTCAAATTTCAGATGAAGGCCAGTTAGGTTTGGTGATGGAATTGATTCCAGATACATACGGGAATTTAGGCTTGCCTCCTTCTCTGGTGTCATGCACAAGAGATACCTTTAAAGCCGGTACACAAATTGAGCTGAAAGATATTGTGGAAATTGTGTTACAGATGTCTGATGCGATGGCTCATCTGCACTCTCAATCTGTGAGTCATGGCGATGTATATGCTCATAACACTATGGTTGATTCAAATGCGTCCATGTTATTTGGGGACTTTGGCGCGGCTTCAGACTTATCGGTACTGTCTGTACTACAAAAAGAAGCGATGGAAAGCATTGAGATAAGAGCTTTAGGCTGTTTGCTTGATGATTTATTGAAGTTGTCTTACTCCGCGCATGGAGAGCAGGCGGTTGCTTTAAAGGCTGCATTAAGCGAGCTTAGGGATGACTGCATGCAACCATCAATGGGGGATCGACCGAGGTTTTCCGAGGTTTATAAGATGCTTGATACCTTAGTAGTTGTGCCCGAAGAAGCACTCACCCAATAGTTTACATCCAAACAGGCTCGTAGTTATGGACTTTCAGATTCGTAAAATGGTACGTAAAGATCTTGCTAAAGTGATTGATTGGGCGGCTCAAGAAGGCTGGAACCCCGGTTTGCACGATCTCAATGCATTTTTTGATACCGACCCAACAGGCTTTTTGGTTGGTGTGTTAAACGGAGAAGTTATTGGGTCTGTTTCCGTTGTGAGGTACGACGATTCTTTTGGTTTTTTGGGTTTTTATATTGTAAAGCCCGAACATCGGGGCAAAGGCTATGGTATTAAAATCTGGCAGGCCGGGATGGACTATTTGCATGGGTGTAATGTTGGCTTAGATGGGGTAGTCGAACAGCAGAATAATTATAAAAAGTCCGGTTTCGAATATGCGTACGCTAATATCAGGTTTCAAGGGTGTGGCGGAAACCGAAACCAATCTATTGGCAAGCAATGTAATGACCCTGCCGTGTCTGAATACTCGTCTGAAATGTTTGATTCGCTGCTTGCGTTCGATCGAAATTATTTTCCGGTTGCTCGCACAGGCTTTCTGAAAGCATGGTTAAATTTACCGGAGAGTCGTGCGTTTGTTCACCGTGCGGGTGAAGAAGTTACTGGCTACGGGATGATTAGAAAGTGCAGGGAAGGGTATAAGATTGGACCTCTTTTTTCTACAACACCCGAAGTTGCCGAAGCTTTATACTTGGCGCTTAAGGCTAACGTTGCTGAGTCTGAATCGATTTATTTGGATGTCCCTGCTATTAATCATCATGGCATGGCTTTAGCCCAAAAATATAATATGACTGAAGTTTTCGAAACAGCTCGGATGTATACCAAGTCAACACCCGACATCAATTTGGATGGCGTATTTGGTGTCACGAGTTTTGAGTTGGGCTAATACGCAATTTGTCTTGATCGAGACTAAAATTAGGGCAGAGTGCATGCTATTCAGGCGCAACTATGTCTTTTGTCGATTCGTCCTCCGTTAATTCCCCGTGCGTTCGCAATTGTTGTTTGAATGAGCAAGATGTTTGTCTTGGCTGTTTTCGAACGTTGGAGGAAATCAAAGCCTGGGGTGGGGCGGACGCTGGACAGAAAGAAATCATTCTAATTAATGCAATGAAGCGGAGAAAAGAACACGGCGCAGCCAAGGCAAAGCGATTTCGTTGATGGTGAAGTAAGCATCTGGCATAAAAGTTCCAGGCATTAAAAAAGCTCTACTGGTTTTCACCAGCAGAGCTTTTCTTTTTGAAGCGACCTAGAAGTTAATTACTTCTTAGCTGCTTTCTTTTCTTTCTCTTCTTCGATTACTTTCTCAGCAACACTGTTTGGACATGCCATGTAGTGTGAGAATTCCATCGAGAACTGACCACGACCTGAAGTCATAGTACGTAGGTGTCCGATGTAGCCAAACATTTCTGATAGAGGAACGTCTGCTTTAATACGAACGCCTGTTACGCCAGCTTCCTGATCTTTGATCATGCCGCGACGACGGTTCAAGTCACCGATTACGTCACCAACGTGGTCTTCAGGCGTGAACACGTCAACTTTCATGATAGGCTCAAGAAGTTGTGGTCCGGCTTTAGGCATAGATTGACGGAATGCACCTTTCGCTGCAATTTCAAACGCGATTGCAGAGGAGTCAACCGGGTGGAAGCCACCGTCGAACAATTCAATTTCAAGGTCAAGAACCTGGAATCCAGCCAAAGGACCTTCAGCCATCATCATTTCAAAACCTTTCTCAACTGCTGGCCAGAATTCCTTAGGAACGTTACCACCAACAACTGTTGAAGAGAACTTAAAGCCTGTACCTGGCTCACCAGGCTTGATGCGGTAGTCGATCTTACCGAACTGACCAGAACCACCAGACTGCTTCTTGTGCGTGTAGCTGTCTTCTAGAGGCGTAGTAATTGTTTCACGGTAAGCAACCTGTGGTTGACCCACTTCTAGTTCAACACCGTAAGTACGCTTAAGGATGTCAACTTTAATGTCTAGGTGAAGTTCACCCATACCCTTAAGGATAGTTTCGCCAGTTTCTTCGTCTGTTTCAACGATGAACGATGGATCTTCTGCAACCATTTTACCGATAGCAACGCCCATCTTCTCTGTAGAACCTTTGTCCTTAGGAGTAACAGCAATAGAGATTACTGGCTCAGGGAAAATCATAGGCTCAAGAGTACATTCGTGCTTAGGATCACATAGAGTGTGACCAGTTTGAACGTTCTTCATACCAACAACGGCCATGATGTCACCCGCTTGAGCGCGATCGATCTCAGTACGGTCATCAGCGTGCATCTCAACCATACGGCCGATACGCTCAGTCTTACCTGTGAATGAGTTAAGAACTGTCATGCCTTTTTCAAGAACACCAGAGTAAATACGGATGAAGGTCAGGGCGCCGAAACGGTCGTCCATGATCTTAAACGCAAGTGCACGTAGTGGCTCGTCTGCAGATACAGTTGCCACTTCACCAGTAGGCTCACCAGTTTCTGAGTCAGTCAATGGCTGAGGATCAACTTCTGTTGGGCTTGGTAGGTAATCAACAACAGCGTCAAGTACCAACTGAACACCTTTGTTCTTGAACGCAGAACCACAGTAAGTAGGGAAGAAGTCCAGAGCAATTGTACCTTTACGGATACAACGCTTGATGTCTTCTATAGAAGGCTCTTCGCCGTCCATGTAGGACATCATCAGGTCGTCGTCTTGCTCTACTGCAGTTTCGATTAGTTTCTCACGGTATTCTTCTACCTGATCAACCATGTCTGCAGGAATTTCTTTGATTTCGTAGTTTTCTGGAAGACCAGAGTCATCCCATACGAAAGCTTGACGACTTAGGATGTCTACAACACCAACGAATTCGTCTTCACGACCGATTGGAAGCGTCATTACAAGTGGATTTGCACCCAAAACGTCTTCAACCTGACCAACTACGCGCAGGAAGTCAGCACCGATACGGTCTAGCTTGTTTACGAAGATGATACGAGCAACTTCAGATTCGTTAGCATAGCGCCAGTTAGTTTCTGATTGAGGCTCAACACCACCAGAACCACAGAATACACCAACACCACCATCCAATACTTTCAATGAACGGTAAACTTCAACAGTGAAGTCAACGTGTCCAGGAGTATCGATGATGTTCATGCGATGATCTTTCCAGAAACAAGTCGTTGCTGCCGACTGAATGGTAATACCACGCTCAGCTTCCTGTTCCATGAAGTCAGTTGTCGCTGCACCGTCGTGTACTTCACCTGTCTTATGGATTTTACCCGTAAGTTTCAGGATACGCTCAGTTGTAGTTGTCTTACCCGCATCAACGTGCGCGAAGATACCAATGTTTCTGTAATGTGATAAATCTGCCATTGTTTTACTCTATCAAAAAATTAGCGTCGAAAAAATTTCGAGCAAGTATACAGGGTTTTAACAAAATTTTTATAGATTTTTTATCGAAATTATCTAAATAAAATTCATACGCCCGTTGGATGTGACTTCTTTAACACCACTTCGGAATGGAGGCGGTGTTCTTTTAGGTGGCAGAGTGTGAATTTGAAATCAGGTAAAGTAAACAGAAATCAGCTTCCGGCTATGATTTATAAAGAAATATGGTTCTGATTCTTTGAACGCTGACAATGCACAAATTATATTCTGTTGGTTGCATTCTTGTGATCATCCCCCTTTTTTAGGTGACCCAAGGGGGGAGTTTTAAACAAGGGATTTTTATGCGATGGCAGATAGTATCTAATTTGGTGATATTGACTACTATTGTTATTAAACGCTGCCCTGATTTCAGTGGCTGAGTATCGCTTGAGTCGGCTCCGGTCTGGGAGCTGGAAACCCTTTAGTAAGAAAGGTGCTGCTTAATGGCTTTAGATCCTGTGTCTGAATTGTTTGATGATGCGGTTAATCAACTAAAAGGGATCGTCTTTCCAGTTAAACCCCGTTTACTCTCCAACATAAGCTCTGTTTATCCAGACACTGAGGCAATGAGTGAGTTGCTTATGGCAGACCCGGCTCTTTGTTTAAGTGTCTTAAAGGCCAACTCCTTTCAGAAAAGCTCGGAATTATCACAAACCTCCATTCAGGAAGCCATTGATGAACTGGGAGGGGAACGCTTGATGATTATGATTAAAGCAGTGATGTTCATCATGGCGAAGCACGGGGATTTTCATCAATGGGACTTTGAAGATTTCTGGGAAACCAGTAAACAAGTGGCCGACATTACCACTGAACTGGCGCGTCAATTAAATATCCCCTTGGTGGATGAAGCGCAATGCGTGGGCATTCTTCATAACGCAGGTATGCCATTCTTATGGCAAAAACATCCCAATTACTTTGATCAGATTAAAGAGTTGGATGGAAAGTCACTGATTGCCCGCGAAGATGAACTGTTCAAATGTGATCACGCGACTATTGGTTTCTATATCGCTAAAGGCTTAAACCTTGATCACTCTGTCTGTGAAGTCATTCGGCTGCATCATTTTAGTGAGGACATACTTTGTAAATCTCAGGTGGCAGATGATAAAACCCAAACTTTACTCGCTTTACTCAAAATTGCAGAGAACATTGCGGAAGAGCAGTTTCAGCTGGTGCACAGTTCTGATCAAACTGAGTGGGATCGAATGAAAGGGTGCGTGTTTGAAATTTTAGGAATCAGTGAGCTGGATTATGAAGATTTGGCCGGGATGTTTCAGAATTAACTGAACGTTTTTTCTGTGTTTATATCTTGTATTCTATTTGTGAAGCAGAGTAGTGTGCTTCGCAAATAGAATACAAAGGATGAGCAGTATGTCGAAAATTGAATTCTCCAAGGATGAAAAAGCAATTATCGTAAGAAAGTTACAGATGTATTTTAATGAGGAACTGGATCAGGATCTTGGTCAGTTCGATGCAGAATTTTTATTGGATTTCTTTTCTGAAGAAGTGGGGGCCTATTACTATAATAGAGGCTTGTACGATGCGCGTTCTGTGTTGGAGGATAAACTGGAAACCATTACAGAGGCAATTTACGAAATTGAAAAGCCCGCTTCTTTTGTTAAGTAATGTTGAACGTTAAATATACGCAAGGGATTGAACAGATGAATCACCATGAAAAAATAAACTACGTCGAGTTTCCTGCCAAAGATATTGAGGCCACTAAGGCATTTTTTACCAAAGTATTTGATTGGTCTTTTACGGACTACGGCCCCGAGTACACTGCTTTTTCGAATGAGGGCTTAGATGGCGGCTTTTATAAGTCGACATTAAATGCATCTGTTGCCAGAGGCAGTGCTTTGGTTGTTTTTTACAGTGGTGACCTGGAAAAAACGTTGGCCAAAGTTGAGTCTGCGGACGGAAAGATCGTTAAACCGGTGTTTACATTCCCGGGAGGGCGAAGATTTCATTTTACAGACCCAAGCAATAATGAATTCGCTGTTTGGTCCGATGTTGGAATGGTTTAATCGTGCAAAAAATGAAGAACTCTGTCATGCACTTTCAGGCTTTTTTAACGGCACTGCAATTTTTGACTGTGTTTCCGGTACGATTTAAATCGTACCCAAATGAGACAGTTGTGGGTTTGTCGTTGATTTATTATCCCTTGGTGGGGGCGATAATTGGTGGTGTATTATTTACTGTTTCATATTTCTTTCAAGGTATGGCATCTCCAGTTCTGGCTGCATTCTTATTAATCGTATGGGTAGTTTGTTCAGGGGCTCTTCATTTAGACGGCTTTGCCGATTCTGTAGATGCATTCATGGCGGGCCACAGCTTACATTCTGAGGGATCACCTGAAGAACAAAAGAATCTTAAAAAAGAGCGGATTCTTAGCATCATGAAGGACCCTACCTCCGGTCCAGTGGCCGTTGTAGCCTTGGTGCTTCTTCTGTTATTAAAGTTTGCTTTGTTACATTCACTCATTGAGTACGGGCTTTGGTATGTCTTGGTTTTATCGCCTTTGATTGGTCGTGCTTTTTTGCCTGTTGTGTTGTTGACGACACCTTATGTCAGGGAAAACGGGTCTGGTAGCTGGTTGGTGGATTATGCTCCGAAAGATATTGTTTGGCCTGGCTTGGCGGTATTAACCATCGGTTTAATTGCTCTGTTTGGTGCCTGGCTATTTGTAACTCTGATATGCTGCTTATTCGTATTTTTGGGTGTTCGTATGTATTTGATGGCAAGAATCGGTGGAACGACCGGAGATACCGCTGGCGGAATTCTTGAAGTTATTGAGCTTATGTTTATGTTGTTTGGGGTGATGTTAATCCAGGCGATGTAGTTTGTTTCTTGAATGTCCTTGAAATATAACAGAAAGGTAATAGCCCCGGATTGTTCCTTCGGGGCTATTAATGCAGCTCTTCTAGTCTCTGAAGTTGTTGAATTGCAGAGGCATGCCGATATCACCTTCTCGAAGAAGGCTCATTGCTTGTTGTAAGTCATCTCGTTTTTTGCCGGTGATACGAACCTTCTCACCTTGAATGGCCGCTTGGACTTTCATCTTACTGTCTTTGATCAGCTTAACTACTTTCCGGGTATGCTCCGACTCAAGGCCAGTGCGAACAATGATGTCTTGCTTTACTTGTTTTCCGGCACCAACAAGATCTTTGATTTCTAAAGAACCTGTATCAACGCCTCGCTTGACCATCTTCCCGCGAAGAATGTCTTCCATTTGGTTGAGTTGGAACTCAACGTCGGCCGTCATTGTGATGACGGTGTCTTTCACTTCAAATTTGGCTTCCACGCCCCGGAAATCAAATCGGGTTGTCAGTTCGCGATTTGCCTGATCGACCGCGTTAGTTAATTCATGCATGTCAATTTCAGACACAACGTCAAACGAAGGCATAGCTTGCTCCAATATAGGCTGTACAGAGAATGTTAACAGGGTCAGATGTCCCATAAAATTGGTTGGAAGTTTACTATAAATTATTGCTTTTGTGAGAGTGTTTTCAAGGACGGGGACTTTCTTGCGGCGCAGATACGTGGTTAATGCTGTTAGAGGTGTTGTTTTCACCTCTAACAGACAGGGGTTTGTAAACAGTTTAACCAATCATTTTGATCAGCTCGGGGTTAACTTCGGGCTTGGTTACATGATTGGTGTAATTGGAAAGGGTTTTGATAGCAACAACGACCATCAACTCGAAGTACTGTTGTTTAGTAAAGCCAGCCTCAAAGAAGGTGTTGAGCAGGTCTTCTGAAACCCAGCCTTTATTCTCCAGAATGGCGGTTACAGTTTTAACCAATACTCTGTCCTGAAGGTCTTCAATGTCTGTGCCGTTTAATATGGCCGAGACGGTTTGTTCATTCGAACCGTAGTTTTTACTCATGGCATGGTGCGCTGTGGAGCAGAAATCGCATTCATTTTTTTTGCTGATGGCAAGCAGTGCCACTTGAAGCTGACCCGCAGGTATCGAACTTTCTGATAAAAGCTCATTCAATTGCAGGTACGCTTTTAATGCGATGGGCGCTTCGGCCATATACCCGAATAAGTTAGGAACGAAACCGTATCCTTTTTGTACCTGCTCAAGAATTTCTTTGGATTCACCGGTCGCAGTGGTTAAGTCGTGAAAAGTAAAGTCGGTCATTTTTTTATTCCTGTTCGCGTGAGAGTTGGGTTCTTTAGGAATAAATATAGTTTGATAAAGACGTATGATGAATGTCTAATTGTATGCTTTTGTTGATGCAGAGTCCGAATATGGATGCTTTTTCTGAGTTGATTCGTGTATTTAGGCTAAAGGTCACTATTTATCATAATGCCAAAGTCTGCGGTGATTGGTTAATCAGAGAGCACAGTCAAAGTAATACTTGCTTTCATATGGCAACCTTGGGGGCGTGCGAACTGGAAGTACCTGGGCATTTGTCTTGTATTTTGAATGCCGGCGATTTGGTTATTTTTCCTCGCGAACTACCTCATAAAATGGTTCCGGTTGGTCAACAGGTCGGCCCTCAGCAACACAAAAAATACAGCGCTCCTGGCTCTGGCGTCGGCATGTTGTGTGGTCAAGTGATGTTTGAACATTCGGGCAGTCAGAAGCTTTTGGGTGTTTTACCTCCAGTGTTTGTTGTTTCTAATTCCTCCCAAACTCCTTGGTTAAAGCACTTGTTGGATCTGATTCTTGAAGAAAGTTTTCATCCGACGTCCGCTTCAGATGAAATAGTGGATCGGTTGTCAGAGTTATTATTTACCTATGCGCTGCGGGATTATTTTATTCACAACCCTCAAGAGCCCGGAATTCTGGCCTTATATGGGCATCCAAAACTTTCGAAAGTGATTCAGGCCATACATCAACAGCCTAATTACCCCTGGACTCTTGAAGCCTTGGCAAGCTCTGCGAATCAGTCCCGGTCGACTTTTGCGGAGACATTCAAGAGAGCCTGTGGTTGGACCGCCATGCAATACGTCACATGGTGGCGGATGCAGTTAGCGTGGTCAAAGTTACGTTCTGGGGAAAGCGTCGCAGAGGTTTCAGAAGCGGTAGGTTACAATTCAGAGGCGTCCTTTTCCCGGGCGTTTAGTAAAGAATTTTCAGTGAGTGCCGGAAAGGTTCGAAGACATCAGGATTAAGAAGTACCGATGTCTGCTGAGCATAAGGACTAACATAAGGGCTAAAGGGTGTCTAGAATTAGTAAATCTGACCGGAGCGTGTTGTTACGATGCAGTATCTTATTTTAGTGGTTGTTTTTCTATACAGCTCGATGGCTTTCCCTAATGAGGACGGCTCTATTACACCGGTTCGGGTTTGTCAGGTCGAGAAAGCCAAGTATTTATTTCGCATTGATTTAGCGAATCTGATTTTAGCGAAAACAGCTCCGGTATACGGTGATGCGCGTGTGACGCCATTTCGCAAAGAAACATCCACCGTCAGTCAGGATCGCTGTGTGGTACTTCTAAAGCAGCAGCAAGTGGATTTATTGTATTTACCGCCCAAAGATAATTTGCTGGAAAGCTTTGACTATATTCCATTTGATATTCATGCCGGTATGTTGGGTTATCGGGTTTTTATTATTCGTGAGAATGATCAGAGACGATTTGATCAGGTTGAAAGTCTGGACGATCTAAGGCGGTTTGTGGGTGGGTTTGGTAGTCAATGGGGGGATTTCAAAGTCTTTGGTCTGAATGATTTGCCTGTGATCGGTGCCGCCAATACCTCAGTGCTACTTAATATGCTGAACCATGAACGTTTTGATTATTTTCATCGGGGGCTGCATGAGGCTTGGGCCGAAGTTGAAGCAAATAATAGCAAGCTTCCTAATCTGAGCGTTGAAACCGGCCTCACTTTGAGGTATCCGTTTCAGGTCTACTATTGGTTTAACCCGAGCAATACCGAGCTTAAACAGCGGTTTGAAACCGGATTGTTACTGGTATTACAAGACGGCAGTTATCACGCACTCTTTAAGGAGTACTTCCAGAAAACAGTGAAACGGGCTCGTCTTGCTGAACGTAAAACCATTAATATTAAATACCCGCTGCCTCAAAAGTCGGATAATTGGGTGACGGAAGTCAATCACACCCCGTTTTGGGTAGAACCCCGCTGGCTTGACTAGGCTTTACTCTGGATTAACCGGGTTCACATATTCCTTCGATATTCGCCTCCCACCTGATACAAAGCCTGAGTGATTTCACCAAGCGTGCAGTGTTTGACTGTTTCCATCAGACACTCAAAGGTGTTCTCTCTACTTCTGGCTACGGCTTTTAATTGATTTAGCCGAGAGGCAGATTGTGTTTTATGCCGGTTCTTGAATTTGTTTAATTCGGATACTTGTTGCTGTTTCTCCGTTTCACTGGAACGCATTAACTCAATGGTGTCTGTCGTGTTTGTCTCGTCTTTTGATTGAAAGGTATTTACGCCAACAAGAGGCAAAGAGCCTTCGTGTTTTTTGTGCTCATAAAGCATGGATTCGTCCTGAATCTTGGATCGCTGATACATGGTATCTATCGCGCCCAGCACACCACCCCGGTCGGATATGGATTTAAACTCTTGATAAACCGCCTCTTCTACAAGGTCCGTTAACTGGGTAATGAAAAAGGAGCCTTGCCAGGGATTTTCACAATAATTTAAGCCAAGTTCTTTGTTGATGATAAGTTGAATGGCAACCGCTCTTCGAACAGAAGATTCCGTGGGGGTGGTGATGGCCTCATCAAATGCATTGGTATGTAAGCTGTTGCAATTATCGACTAAAGCATACAGCGCCTGCAGCGTTGTTCGTATGTCGTTGAATTGTATTTCTTGTGCGTGCAATGATCGACCGGAGGTCTGAATGTGGTATTTCAGTTTTTGTGCGCTGTCACTTGCGTCATATCGCTCTTTCATGGCTTTGGCCCAGATGCGTCGAGCGACTCGGCCTATGACGGTGTATTCCGGGTCCATACCGTTGCTGAAAAAGAAACTCAGGTTCGGCGCAAACTCATCAATGTGCATGCCCCTCGCTAAATAATATTCTACGATGGTGAATCCGTTTGCGAGCGTGAACGCTAATTGAGTAATGGGGTTCGCTCCGGCTTCAGCGATGTGGTAACCCGAGATTGAAACGCTATAAAAGTTTTTTATTTGATGATCGACAAAAAATTGCTCGATGTCGCCCATCATGTGCATGGCAAACTCAGTGGAAAAGATGCAAGTGTTCTGTGCTTGATCCTCTTTTAGAATGTCGGCTTGAACGGTGCCACGCAATTGCTTCAGGGTTTTGACTTTAATCTCATTGTAAACTTCAGTCGCCAGCAATTGATCGCCAGTGATTCCAAGAAGCTTTAACCCTAGGCCGTTATTGCTGGCGGGAATATCTCCTTGGTATGTCGGTTGGGGGGCTTCTTTGAAAATGGCTTTTATTTTGTTTTCCATTTCAGGCCACAAGCCTTGGTCTGAAATGTACTTCTCGACTTGCTGATCTATGGCGGCGACCATAAAGAAAGCGAGGATGATGGGGGCCGGGCCGTTAATGGTCATGGAGACAGACGTTGTGGGCAGGCAGAGATCAAACCCTGAATACAGTTTTTTCATGTCGTCTAAGGTGGCAATGGAAACCCCCGAGTTTCCTACTTTGCCGTATATGTCGGGTTGTTCATCCGGATCATTGCCGTAAAGAGTTACGGAGTCGAAGGCGGTTGAAAGCCGGGCAGCGGGTTGGCCTTGAGCAATATAATGAAAGCGCTTGTTTGTTCTTTCCGGCGTGCCTTCGCCTGCAAACATGCGCGTTGGATCTTCCCCTGAACGGCGATAAGGATAAACTCCGGCTGTAAACGGGTAGTAGCCCGGTAAATTTTCTTTGCTGATGAAGGTCAGAATTTCCCCCCAATCTCGATAGTTGGGTGCAGCAACTTTGGGGATGGGGTTGCCTGCCAGTGAGGTATGGTAATTTTCGCCAACGATGGACTTTCCTCTGACTTGGTAACTGTATTCCGGGTTGATTACGCTTTGTTGTGTCTTTGGCCAATGCTGAATGGTACTTTTTTCTTCAAGACTTAAGCATGCAATAGCCTCCTGATAACCACTCCTCAACTTAATGATGGCTGGCTCGATTGAGTCGTCTTTCACTTGTGATGCCGAGTAGGGAACGAGTGGGTGAGGTAATTCGGGGTCTTCCAGCAGCTTGAGACTGCCATAATACTGCTGAGCCAAGTGGGCCGCTTTTGCTTTTTGATTAATGGATGCGTTAATGGCAGCACCTTGGTCTGCGATTTCAGCTAAGTACCTTATTTTTTCTGAGGGAATTAAAGCATTGCCTTTTGGCAATTGCTGTAGGGGTTTTGAACCCAGAGCCCAAGTGTTGTTATTGTTGGAGTTTTCAATAGGCACTTGGTTTGCAAGTAGCTCTACAATATTAGCAAATAACCAGTTAATGCCTGGGTCGTTGAACTGGCTGGCAATGGTTGGAAATACGGGAAGAGCTTCATCGGGAACAGAAAATTCGTTGTGGTTTCGCCGGTATTGTTTGCGCACATCTCTTAAGGCGTCTTGTGCGCCTTTTTTCTCGAATTTATTAATGACAATGACGTCGGCGAAATCGAGCATGTCTATTTTTTCAAGTTGACTGGCTGCACCATAATCACTGGTCATGACGTAAGCGGAAACATCCACTAAATCAATGATGGCGGAGTCGCTTTGGCCAATTCCTGCAGTTTCGACGATCACTAAGTCATACTTTTGTGCTTTCAGAAAAGAGATTGCATCATTCAGTACTTCGTTCGTGGCTAAGTTCTGCCGGCGGGTAGCCATTGAGCGCATAAAGATATTGTTGCTTCGTAGGCTGTTCATTCGGATTCGGTCGCCCAGAAGTGCTCCACCGGTTCGTCGTCGGCTTGGGTCGACGGCGAGCATGGCCACTTTTTTGTTGGGAAACGTCTCACTTATCCGGTTTAACAGTTCGTCGGTCAGAGAGGACTTACCTGCGCCGCCAGTGCCTGTGATGCCTAATACCGGGGATTGTGATTGTGTGTGCCATTCCTTTCTTAACTGAGTTAGCTCTTGTTCAGTAAAGTGGTTGTTTTCCAGCTGGCTAAGGGTTCGGCTGATGTTGAGGTCCGGCGCTATGTTAATGAGTTCAATGGCGGTTTGATTGTTTCGGGTTCGCTGGATGACATCTTCGATCATATCAATCAGCCCCATTTTCAGGCCATCCTGAGGGTGATAGATACGTTCAATGCCATATTCATGAAGGGTCTGGATTTCTTCCGGGGTGATGGTTCCGCCTCCGCCACCAAAAATTCGGATGTGATTGGCACCGCTTTCTTTCAGCTTATCGTAAAGATATTTGAAAAACTCAATATGCCCGCCTTGGTAAGAACTGATGGCGATGGCATCGGCATCCTCTTGCAGTGCTGCTTTTACGATATCCTCAACACTTCGGTTGTGGCCTAAATGTATGACTTCCACACCCTGAGCCTGAATGAGGCGCCTCATGATATTGATGGCTGCGTCATGACCGTCAAACAGTGATGCTGCGGTAATGAATCGAAGTGGCCTGAGTTCTGCGTTTTTGTTTTTGTTTTTGTTGGATGTCCCTGTCATGGTTTGCCTCATTGTTTATCCATAAATTTGTGGCTTTTTATTCAGTATGGGTAGGGTTTTGAGGTTCTGCCAATCCAACTATTTGCTTATCAAGTCCGGATGGGACATGAAATAGAGGCATTGGTGTGCATTTTTATAAGAATTTGTCATTAGTTTGAATGTATTGTCTATATTGATAAGGGTGGATTTTTCGAATAAAAAGGAGGAAAAATGTCACGCTTTATCATGCTTATGGCGCTTGCGCTGGTTACTAATTTGAGTTTTGCTGAAAAAATTACGTTGGCGAATGGTGAATGGGCTCCGTACCTTTCTAAAGGGTTGAAACACAATGGGTATATTTCCCATATCGTGACAGAGGCTTTTGCCGAAGAAGGCATTGAAGTTGAATATGTGTTCCTTCCTTGGAAGCGAGGCTTTGAAGATGCCAAGTCCGGTAAATTCGAGGGGACATTGATTTGGGGGTACAACGAAGAGCGTGCGAAAGATTTCATGTATTCGGATGTGGTTGCTCAGTTGGGTACGTCTCTTTTTCATCTTAAAGACAAGCCGTTAACGTGGGATAAGGCCGAAGACCTGGCGAAATACAAAATGGGCGGCGTGATTGGTTATGCTTATGGCATTGAAGAGCTTGAAAAGCAGGGCGTTTTGAAGGTTGAGCGCATTGGTAAAGACGTAGGTAATTATAAAAAACTTGCGGCAGGCCGCTTAGATATTGTTTTGGAAGATACCGAAGTGGGTCATGAAACTCTGAACAAGCTGAACCTGGCAGATAAAATCACAGCAGACCCGAAAACGCTTAAATCCCGAAATTATTCGGTGATTTTTTCTAAAAAGTCGCCCAATGCTCAGCGTTTGTTAGAGGCGTTTAATCGGGGCCTGAAAAAACTTCAGGATGATGGTCGTTATCAAAAATATCTGGACGCTTCTCGTCGGGGTGAATACAAGTAAGTTTCAGTTATTAGAATTTTTGTTGTTTGGATAGAAAGGGCTTTTTTTAAGGCCCTTTTTTATTATCAAGAGTTTTTTGATCTGGCTCAGAGAGTGACAAAGTGAATGCGGTGATAATGCGAACTATTCTACTCTTCGCTGTACTTATTGATGATTGACCTCGGATATCGCCTATGAATGATTCTGTTTCTGCAAGCCCTAAATTGCCTGCCCCAATTTTGAGGTTGGCATTCAGACCTATGTTCTTTTTAGGCACCTTGTTTTCAACGTTGTTGATGGCTTGGTGGGTATTCTTTTGGTTGTTCCCATTTAATTGGCAACCCTACGGTGGACCTATTTGGTGGCATAGCCATGAAATGTTGTTTGGTTTTGGCAGTGCCATTGTTGGTGGTTTTTTGCTGACGGCCGTTCAAAACTGGACGGGCGTACCTGGCATCAAAGGGCCTTTATTGGCGGTTTTGGCAGGTTCTTGGTTGTTAGGGCGAGGATTGATCGCATTTGGGGCGTCTTTACCGGCTGTGTTGGTTTTGATCGGAGATGTGCTTTATCTAGTGATGGTCGCAGCGGCGATGGCATATCCTGTGATTAAAGCCAAGATGTGGCGAAACCTTATGTTCGTACCCATGCTTTTAATGTTGGCGTTGTTAAATGTGGCGAGTCACGTCGGCATTGTAAGAGGGGATCTGGGTTTATCGATGTCGGCCATTCATGGTGCTGTATTTGTAATTACTCTGATGATTGTGATTATTGGCGGGCGGGTGGTTCCGTTTTTCACTGCAAATGGGTTGGGCGTTCCTAGAGTAGAGGCGATTCGTTGGGTTGATGCCGTTTCGATCATTTCGTTGTTGATTCTGCTGGTTTCAGCGTTTGTTGGGTTTTCTACGCTGAATGCAGTGTTTTTAGCGTTTGTGAGTTTAGTTGCTGCATTGGCGAATGGTTATCGGTTCTGGCGTTGGCAGTTCTGGTTGTGTGGCAAAGTGCCTTTGTTGTGGTCGTTACACTTTGCTTACGCGTTTGTGCCTTTTGGCTTTTTAACGTTGTTTCTGTATTTCATCAATGTGGTTCCTACGTTGAGTATTGCCTTGCACGCATTAACGGTAGGCGCGATCGGAGGCATGATCTTATCTATGATCTCAAGGGTCAGTTTAGGGCACATGGGCCGACCTTTAAAACCTGTGAAAATTATGAGCCTGGCATTCGGTTTGATTCTGGTGTCTGCCATTGCCCGAGTTGTCATTCCATGGTTGTTCCCGTCTTTTACGAACGTCGGCATTGCCTTGGCGGGTGTGTTTTGGGTTTTGGCCTATGGTATTTTTTGTGTGGTGTATGGCGCGGATTTCTGGAAGCCTAGACCCGATGGACGACCTGGGTGAGAAATGAGAACGCGATGTAAAATGGTGTGAAAAATCGTTTTTCACACAATCTTACTGTTTGTTCACCTTTTAAGCGTTTATCGAAAGTACAATGAAATGCAAAGGGCTGTGAATAGCATGCCCGAAATGATCTGCCACATAAGCACCGGATTACGATCGGCTAAGACGGAATCGTTTACTTTTTTGTATTTTGGATTAGGGTGCTGCAGTTCATACAAGAATTCTGAAATGTCTTGATGGCGTCGCTCAGGCTCGTATCTGAGTGCTTTACGAATGGCACCGTCCGCCCAGAATGGCACTAATGGGTTCACTTCAAAACTAGGGATGTACTTCAGTCGCAGATAAGCGCCCTTACTTCGGCAGTGGTTCAGTTTTCCTTCAAAAGGCTCTTTACCTGTCATCATTTCATACAAGATAACACCCAGTGAAAAGACTTCTGAACGGATGGAGCTTTTAAAGGACAAGACGGTTTCAGGTGCAGAGTAGCCTGCTGTACCAAGAATGCCGTCCTGCTCGATTGGCGATGAAATTTCGGCAACACCTTTGGCATAGCAGGAACCAAAGTCTATGATCTTGGCTTCACCGTTTCGATCCAGCATGATGTTGCCAGGCTTGAGATCCTGATGAAGCGTTTCTTTACGATGAAATGCCCGAACGCCTTTTATAATCTGTTCAAAAATGTAGAGCACTTCCTGAATGGGGGGCTTGGGGTGTTCGTTAATCCACTGTTCCAAGGTAATGCCGTCTACGTATTCGGTCAGGTAATACAGGCAGGACTTTCGCCGATGAGTTTCAATCACTTTGATGACGTGAGAGTTTTGAATCCGGCTGCCGATCCAGCTCTCCATGATGAATCTTTCTATGTAGGCCGGATCGTCTTCGTAATTAACAGAAGGTGTTTTCATGCAGTACCGGTTGCCGGTTTCGGTGTCTGTCACCAGGTACAGTTGGCTGCGATTACTTGCATGTAATTCTTTTTCAATTTTGTAACCGTCTAAAGTCAGCCCTTCTTTCAAGTAAGGAGGGAAGGGGAGCTCCGTCAATTTTTGTGTTACGTCATTGACGTTTTGCTTCGGCAGTTTGTCCACTCTGAGAATTTGACAGCTTAAGTTGTCGCCGCTGTCATTTGATAAAGCCTGGTCGATCAGGAGTTGGCAGAGGTCTTCGAAGTCAGTTAATTCTGGCTCGGATGCTTTTAGTAAGACTTCTTTGATTTTTTTGTCAGGAAGAAAATCGTGAATGCCATCGGTACTTAAAAAGAAGATATCGTCTTGCTCAACGTCCAGGGAGCGGCAGTCCACATCGAGATTGATGTCCAGGCCCATGGCTCTGGCCAGGTAGGATTGTTTGTCGCTGATGTAGGTGGTGTGGTCTCGGGTCAGCTGTTCCAGATCTTGCCCCCTCAACCGGTATATGCGGCTGTCTCCGACATGAAATACCGTTGCGGTGTGGGACTTGAATACGATGCAACTGAAGGTACTGACGTAACCTTTCCCGGCATCAATAAAGTGCCGCCCCTGACCATATAGCCAGCGATTGAGAGCAGTCAAAACTTTGGTGGTGGATTTTTTGACAGACCAGGTGTCTGGCGTGGAGTAGTAATCGTAGAGAAAATTATGCACACAGGTTTCACTGGCTTCTTTGCCGGCTTCCGCTGCGCTGACACCGTCGGCGATGACGGCGACCGCACCTTTGCTACTGAGGAGTGTTCCTTCAGGAATTCTAATGCCGATGGCATCTTCATTTTCAGGTTTTTTACCCGCGATGGACTTTTGACCCACGGTAAAACGAGATTCGCTGTGAAGGTGCCATTCACTCATATTGTACGTCCGTATGTTCTGTTTAAGCCTATGAAACAATAACCTTTTCTCGATGAATAAGGAATCTCAGGCACAGAAAAAATCGTTGAGTCTTTAAGAGTACTGCTATTGAGTGATGTATTGGGTTTGGAACCACGACTCAAATCAGCTTGCAGCTTGGCGTGCAAAAAAATGACCTCGAAGTCAAAAACCTCTAAACTGCGGTCAATCTGGATGTTTAGGGAATCGTAATGCAACAAACAGCTCGCCGAATTATAAATAACAACTTTAAAAAGAGCCTGAAAACGGGAATGCAAAAGCAGACTGAAGTGGTCAGTCTGGTTAGAAAAACCACAGAAAACGCCAAACAGCGATTTTTTAAAGCCGGGTCATTAGTGCAGGCAGAAAAAACCAAGTTTGATGTCGTTCATCAGAAAGACATTGTCACGCTGCGTTACTACCCGCCATTGGAAGAAGATTCCATTGTGGTAGCCGATGGAAAGGGCGGTTTTAATACCCTTGTTGTTGAGAAAGAAACCCATGCAGTGCCTTTGGTTCTCGTCGCGCCTTTGGCAGTAAATATGTACATCTATGATCTGTTTGCGGATCGTAGTTTGGTTAAGTATCTCCGGGCCAGGGGCTTCGAGCTTTATCTTGTGGACTGGGGAAGACCGGGTTGGCGTCAGAACCACTTCTCGTTTGAAACCTATATCACTGAGTTATTGCCTGAAATGATTTCCAAAGTGAGAGAGCACTGCGGCAAAACCAAGTTGTCTCTTCATGGTTGGAGTCTGGGGGGCTTGTTCAGTGCTTGTTATGCGTCCATGGACAAAGATATAGAAAATGTTGCCCTGATTGGTGCGCCCTGTGATTATCATGCCAATGGTGAATTAGGCGTGCATTATCAGCGAATCTCTAAAAACTTACGTTGGTTAGAAAAGCGTACTGGCTGGCGGGTGCATAACACGCCTCAGCGCTGGTGGCGTTCACCGGGTTGGGCCAACTCAGTTGCTTTCAAACTGACTAACCCTGTTGGCAGCATTCAGGGGTATCTGGATTTATTGCGTAACCTTCATGACGAAGAGTATGTGATTTCTCATGCCACTAATGGTGCTTTTTTGGATGACATGGTGGCTTACCCTGGCGCTATCATGCAGGACGTAGTTCAATTCTTATTGACGGATAATGTTTTGGCCAAAGGTGAGTTGCCATTCCGGAATTCAAGAGGCCAGTTTTCGGATGTGACAGCCAATCTCTTTATGGTCTGCGGTAAGCAAGACCCGGTCGTAACCCCAGATTGTGGCGCGAAACTGTTAGAGTTGGTGTCCAGTAAGGAAACGCGTCTTGAATTGGTACCGGGTGGACACATGGGAATTCTGTCCGGAAGTAAATCACCGGCAGAAATTTGGCCTATGGTTGCGGATTGGTTAGTTGAACGATCCTAAGGTTTGTCCTTTGTGTGGAGGCTCGAATGCTTGCTCAATGGCAGGGGCTGAGCCGCCCAGAACATGCGCTGGCAATTCTGATGGTTGTTGGTGCACACAAATGGAATTTCCTGAAAACTATCAGCGCTTTTTAACGAAAGAGCAGCAAAATACTGCGTGTATTTGTCAGCATTGTATCGAGCGAATTGCTAGGGAGCCTCTGATTAAGTCTCTTAAAACTCTGGCTTATTAGGGCAATTCAAGTTCGAGGCGCAATTTTGCAGGTTTAACGGGTTCCATCAAAAAGTTGCAACAATGAAATTGAATTGCTCTAAACGCCCTGAAAGGCACGGCTTGTAAGTTTTTACTGCTTCGTTGAAGTTTTAGTTAAGGGAATAACCATTAACGTCTAACTTCGCCTTGCATTAAAGCCTTACAAGCGCGTGCAGAGATCAATAGACTTGTTCAGAGGCTCCCTGAAAATATAAATCCTGAATAGAGGTTTTGTATTTTTGATGATGATTTATAATGCGCAAAAAATTAATTTGGGTTGTAAAAATGAATGCAGTAACGATTGCAATTGGGTTGGCGTGTTGGTTGATCGCGCTTATTTTTGGTTATCGCAGTGTTAAGTGTCAAGACACGGATGGCCGTTTGAAAATGATGCGAGCGACACTCGGCGATAAGAAAGGGATGATTTGTTTTCGTTTTACTTACGTCGCAATGCCCATTTTTATCGGAGTCATGGTTGTGACGGCAGGCGTTGAAGGCTATACCATTCTTGAATTTTTACAGGGCGCTAATCAACACTGAGCCGAAACGACCGGTTTAGTTTCTTAAGAGTTTAAAGCAAGGGACTGGTTTGATGATGTTTAATACGCTTTCTACGCTTTTGTTGATTCCGGTCTTGCTTCCACAGGGCATTTGGGTTCGTATGACAACTCCCAGGCTACCTGAAGCAGAAGGGCCTAGATTTGGCTCCATCGGTTCCGGCCCTGCGATTAAGGTGCTCATCCTTGGGGATTCGGCAGCCGCTGGTGTTGGCGTGGAAAGCCAGTCCCAGGCGCTGTCTGGCCAGCTGGTTGCTCGATTAGCGAAGCGTTATACCGTTAACTGGCGCCTGGAAGCGAATACGGGGGATAAAACTCAGGATGTCTTATCCCGTCTGGCAACCATGGATGCAGAGACGTTTGATGTTGTGATCACATCCATCGGGGTCAATGATGTTACCAGCAGCGTCCAGCCTCAGGAATGGAAGAAACAGCAATCTGCGCTTGTTCGTACCCTTCGAACTAAATTTTCAGCAAGTCGTATTTTGATGACAGTCGTGCCGCCGATGAATGCGTTTCCCGCATTACCACAGCCGTTGCGGTGGTGTTTAGGGCATCGGGCTTATGAATTGAATGTGCAACTGGCAACACTCGTTAAAGAACATTCGTGGTGTGAGCTGGTTGAACCCGGCTTTGAGCTGGATTCGGCATTAATGGCCTCAGACGGTTTTCATCCGGGGCCAGAGCTTTATAAACAATGGGCAGAAACCTTGGCCCGCTGTATTACTGGCGATAAATCGTTTGGATAAGATGGAACCCAAACTGGGTTTTAACCGGCCCATGCACTTCCAGTACTGCTTTTTTGAACACGACATTATCAAATGCTTTGACCATTTGACCGGGCTTGAACTCACCAAGATCCCCACCTTTCTTTGCGGAAGGGCACTGTGAGTACTTTTTGGCTAATTTTCCAAAGTCTTCTCCCTTTGCAATTCGTTTTTTAAGCTTATCCGCTTCGTCTCTGGTTTTAACGAGTATGTGTCTGGCACATGCGATCATTGATTTACCTCAAATGTTTGGCTTTTCGCTATTATAACCATTTTTGCTGAAAGTGAGATAAACACTCGTCTTTCGTCCTGTCTTCACCTAAGGTGCGACAATTTGTCACAGTGACTATTTTTTTGTCTGCGGGATAATGCGGTTATGTCTGAAATTGTGTTAGAAAAATTAAACCAGAATAAAAACCTGAAGTTACTGTTCTGGTTGAGAAATATTGCCATTCTAGGGCAGTTATTATCAGTGCTGTTTGTCCACTTCGGATTAGATATTAGCTTACCAATTGAACCTATGTTGGTGAGCATTGCTGTGTTGGTTTTGGTGAATGTATTCACTGGCTTTCGATTGAAGCAGCAACAGGATCAACTCAATATTTCTAACCATGAAGTGTTCGTGCAATTGCTTATAGATGTGGCTGCGTTGGCGGTTCTGATTTACTTCAGTGGCGGTGCATCAAACCCGTTTATAGGGTTTTTTATATTGCAGGTGGTCATCGCGGCAATTTTGCTAACGCCTAAACAGACGTGGGCCATTGTTGCTGTGACGGGGTTAGCGTATCTCCTGTTGTCGTATTTTAATTATGAGGTGCAGGGGCTTTCGAACCATTCGATGTCCGCCAATATGCATCATGGGATGCATGGTGATATGGCCGGTGCTAATAATGACGACATTTTTAATATGCACTTGCATGGGATGTTGCTGGGGTATTTGATAACCGCCATTTTAGTGGCTTTATTTGTGGTGCAGATGTCTAAAAACCTCCGTGAGCGGGATCAGGAACTCTACAGAATACAGCAGCAAGCCTATTCGGAAGCTGAAATCTTAAAATTAGGGATGTTAGCCGCTGGTGCCGCACATGAGTTAGGTACGCCTTTAAATGCTATTCAACTTATCTCGGACGAATTAAAAGAATCTCTTATAGATCAGGATCAATTTAAGCCCACTTTGAATTTGTTAGAAAGACAAGTAAATCGATGCAGTCAGTCCCTGAACGATTTGATGACCGTGGTAAGGCAGCCAAGAGCGATGAGTGCCACAGAGCAATCCGTAAATCGCTTTGTCAATGAAGTGGCTGATAACTGGTGTCACCTTAATCCGAGTATGGTGTTAGAAAAAGAACTCACAGCGACAGACGATACCGAAATTATCACTGACAAGTTATTGGCACAGGCGATTATTAATTTACTCGACAATGCCGCCCGGGTTTCTTCTCATTTTATTCGGATCATAACGAGACAAGAAAACAACTCGGTTGATGTCATCATTGAAGATACTGGTTCAGGCATGCCGGAGCATTTAAAGAAGATGTTAGAAAACAATATGCCGATCACTGACCAAAACGGCAATGTACGGCTGGGACTGTTTTTAGTAAAAACTTTGGTACAGCGAATTGGTGGCGCTTTGATTTTTAATAAGTCAGAGGTGGGTGCCTCTCAGGTAATTTTAAGGCTGCCGACTGTACCTTATAAAACTTAGTACCTTAAAAACATTGTATCTTAAAGAACTTTGTCCCTTAAAAAATTTACCTTCAAAACTTTGAACAGTAAGCAAAGTTTAAACGGAAAAATACATGACACAAAGCGATATAGACAGTGATCAACCAGTAGTATTGGTGGTTGACGATGATTTGGATTTTTCAGAAGTATTGGCAATGTCTTTTCGCCGAAAAGGCTACCTACCTGTGGTGGCTAATAATGCAGAAGAGGCCAAAGCGAAAATGCAAGATAAACAGTTTGATTATGCAACGCTTGATTTAAGGATGCCTGGGCCTTCTGGCTTGACGTTGATTCAAGAGTTGATTGAGCACAGCCCAGGAATCCGCATTGTGGTGCTGACGGGATATGCCGGTATTAATACGGCTATTGAAGCCATTAAATTGGGGGCGGCGCATTACTTGGCGAAACCGGCTTCCATTGATGAAATCATTCAGGCCATGACGACTTATCAGCCGAACCCGGATGAACCTATTAACGAAACACCAAACACCATTGGCATGCATGAATGGGAGTGCATTCAGCAAGCGTTAAAAGATAACGATTTTAACATTTCCGCAACCGCTCGACAGTTGGATATGCACCGACGAACGCTGCAAAGAAAACTTCAGAAAAAGCATTATCGCGATTAATTCGGATGAGTGTCGTGGATAAGTGATTTCAAAGGGGTGAGGCATGGACGTGTTTAGAAAACATATTTTTATTTGGGGAATATTGATTTTTTCTGCGTTGCTTCATGCCGCTTTTATAGTTGTCACGCCTTATACCCACCAAGAAAAGATAACCGAAGTGCCAGACCAATTCACTATCCGGGCCACATTGAAACTTAGATCACCAGAACCGGATAATCTGATCGTGAATGACTTAGCTGAAGTGGTACAGGCCAAACCTGTGGAGCCACAGCCTGTAAAACCTGAGCCTGTAAAGGTAAAGCCTGAAAAGAAAAAGAAGCTACCGCAAAAGAAAGTAGTTAAGCAAAAGGTGAAAAAAGCGCCAGCGCCTGATCCGATTAAGAAGGAAGCGAAGCCAATAGAAGAAGTGGTTAAGAAGGTTGAAGAAACTCCTTTAATTCAGGAAGACGTCTCAGACCAAGAGATAATAGATCAAGAAGTTTTAGAAAAAGAAGCATTAGCGTTAGAAGAATTAAACAGAAAACGTTTGGAAGAAGAGCGTTTGAAAAAAGAGCAGGCGATACAGTTGGCTGCGGCTCACGAGGCGGCTGCCGCTCAAGCATTAATGGAGCAGAGGGCGAGAACTCAGGCTTCTTATGTTGCTTTGCTGAAAGAGCGCATCTCTGATAACAAACGTTATCCAAGAATTGCAGAAAAGCGTCGTTTGGAAGGTGCAGTAGAGTTGCATTTTGAAATTGATAAGCAAGGAGTTGCGTCTGCTCTAGATATTCAAACCGGGCATAGGTTATTCCAGCAGTCTGCGAAAGTTGCAGTGCTGAATGCTTTGCCTTTTCCTCCTCCAGAGGGAATTGAGGTCCCAATTAAAGTTGATTTAACTTTAACGTACCGAATTAAGTAGCAAGACAACTTAGATTGTCGGTCGCCCAAAGTATTAGGAGGGATGACCACTACCAAATTATTGAAAACATAAGTTAGTACATAAAGGGGAAGTATTATGTCTTATAAATTGGAAGCATCTAAGTTGATGAGCTTCATTTCCAACCGGATGGTTGTGCGTCGTCCGTTTCTGTTTGCGGTGCCTATGTTGGCTGCCTCTGTTGTGGCTCAGGCGGATCACAGCATGGCCATTGATGTTATCGGTGAAGCTCAGGAAGTGGCGACAGAAACCACATTGTCCACTGAGCAATCGGCCATTACCCGGCCAATGAATGACTCGGGGGAACTATTACGATCAATTAATGGTATGACTGCAACCCGACGCGGAGGGCATGGTTTTGAACCTATCATTCGTGGTCAGCAACAAAGCCAGTTAAATATTCTTTCCGATGGTGGCTACATCGTCAGTGCTTGCCCAGGAAGAATGGACCCGGCTACCAGCTACATCGGGATGGAAACCTTCGACAAAGTGACGGTAATCAAGGGCAATCGATCCGTGATTTATGGTTCAGGGGGTTCAGGTGGAACGATCTTATTTGAACGTCAGCGCCCTGAATTCGAAGACGGTAAGCCCTATCAGGGAACCGTAACGCTTGGGCATACTGATAATTCAGAGGCAACCAGTGGTTCGGTGGATTTATCCGCAGGCTCAGATCGAGGCTTTGTACGAGTTTACGCAGAGAAAACCGACTCAGGCAATTATGATGATGGCGACGGAAATACAGTGTCTTCTGCTTACGAGTCATTGACGCAAGGTGTAATGCTCGGTTTTGATGTGACGGATATCGACTATATTCAGCTGGGTTATGAGCAAAGCCGTCAGGATGATATCCATTATGCTGGGAATGGAATGGATTCACCTTACGCGGATGCCGATAATGTACGTGGTAAATGGGTTCATGAAGCTCCCATCGGTGTTATTGATGCATTCGAATTAAACTTTTATCGCACAGACGTTGAACACTTAATGGATAACTATTCAGTCAGAGACCGGGTAGGGATGATGGGGCAAATGAAATCGCCTGCATCGTCCGAAAGCTGGGGGGGACGTTTCTTGGCTAAAACCTATGGTGAAGCCAGTGAGCTTCGATATGGTGTGGACTACCGAGCCAGTGATCAGGAAGTTACCCGATACATGGATATGATGGGCAACGGCTTTACTGCATCCTCTATTTTGTGGCCTGACGTTGAATTAAGAAATACTGGGTTGTTCGCTGAGTTTGATTATCAGTTGAACGCGCAAGACATGTTACGGGCTGGTGTTCGTGTGGATCACTGGACTGCGGAAGCAACTTCTGCGGATGATACATATGGCATGATGCCTCCGAAGAGCCCGAATGGCCTGTATGAAACCTACTATGGCTCTGAAGCGGACAAACGTTCTGAAAATGAACTTGGCTTTGTGTTTGGTTGGGACCGAGACATGGCCAATAACATGACCTTCTCAGCCAATTTAAGCCGCACTGCCCGAATTCCGGATGCAAATGAACTCTACATCGCTTCGGACAAAGAAATGAGGATGATGGGGATGACTCGTCAGGACGACTGGGTGGGTAATCCTGACCTGGACGCAGAGATTCATCATCAATTGGACTTGTCGCTCCAGCAAGCTGCTAAATCTTACAGCTGGTCTGCAACTGCATTCTATGATTATGTAGAGGACTATATTGAGCGTTATCAGGCAGGCACCGGAAACGACTCCGTTCTTAAATACCGCAATGTGACCGCGACCTTGGCAGGCTTTGAACTGGAAGGGCAATACGCTTTTACTGAACGAGTTATTACTCGCGCAACCTTGGCTTACACTCGCGGTATGAATACGGACGATGATACGGATCTTGCTCAGATAGCGCCTTTAGAAGCCCACTTTTATGCTGATTACAAAACGCAGCAGTGGGGCACAGGGCTGGAGTGGGTTGTGGCGAAAGGCCAGGACCGAGTGGATGATGACAGCGGTTTTGATGCAGGTGAAAGCAACGGCTTTGGTGTCTTGCACTTGAAGGCATTTTATCAGGTTGCAGAGCCGGTCAAAATTGAAGCCGGTGTAGAAAACGTATTTGATAAAACCTATGCTTATCATGTGAACTCGGCCAATGCTGATCCGTTCAACCCGTTAGCCGTCAGAGTAAATGAACCAGGAAGACAGCTTTGGGTGAAAGGTGTTTATAAGTTCTAGCGTTGTCTGAACTGAAATACCTTGCTTGAAAAAGCTGTACGAAAGTGCAGCTTTTTTGTTTGTGACAAAAAATAATTTATAAAAACGAAAAATTACATTTTATCGAGCTATAACTTTTGTTTTAATTGATCATCACTCATTGTTTATGGACTAACCTAACAAAGGAACTATTAATGGTCGAAAAAAGGCGCTATTTAAGCCTCGCAGATAATGGCTTTTTAATTACAGAAACGGAAGACAGTCCTAAGCATATTGCGGGTTTATTGATCTTTGAAAAGCCGAAAGATGCCGACCCGGATGTTGTAGAAAATCTGTATAAGAAATGGGTAACCGTGGATACCGTTTACCCGCCGTATAACTTAAAACTGAATGCTTCAAACCCGCTCACGCCGTATTGGACGGAAGACGAAGATTTTAAAGCGTCCAATCATCTTGAATTTTTCACAATGCCGGAAGGCTCGACCCGTGAGGCGCTTTATAAAAAAGTATCGGATTTACACGAGCCTTTGACTGATCAGTCGATACCTCTATGGCGCTGTTATTTGATCGACGGTATAGGAAAAGACCGCTTTGCGCTCTATTTCAGAATTCATCACTGCATGATGGATGGCATTTCTGGCGGTAAAATTACCGAACAGTCGTTGGCAACCAATGTAAAAGATCTTGACCGACCGCCATTTTGGGCGATGGAAGATAATTTATATAATCGAAAATCAAGCCGGGCGAAGCCTAAATTGCTTGGCCGTTTGATCAATGCCGCAACAACCAATGCAAAAACGGCCTATGGTTTATCTCGCATTTCAACTCAGCTTTGCCTTGAAGCTGTGGGTTTAACAACCAACGCCATTTCTTTACCGTTTACTTCGTCCAAATCCGCTTTAACCGGTCCGGTCAATAATCAGCGAGCCTTTACCACAGCGTCTTTGCCGATGGCTCGGGTGAATCACCTGCAGAAAATTGCAAGAAATACTCTGAATCATATTGCGTTGACGTGTCTGGATGGTGCTCTGCATCGTTATCTGGAGCATATAGGCCGACCGTTGGAAGAGCCATTGACGATCACTATGCCTGTTTCTCTGCGACGAGAAGATGCGAAAGTGGGAGGTAATCAAATTGGTTTGGTAGCTACTAAGCTGGCGCCTCAGACGGATGACCCTATCATTCGTTTGAGAGAAATCGGCGTTTCATTGCAGAATATCCGAAACCAAATTGATACTTCGCCAGCGTCCAGTATTCAGGCGTTTTCTTTGGTAACTAACGGTGTTTCTCAGTTGGTTGAAAGTGCCAGTGCATCTCAGTTTGTACCACCGTTGTCTCACACCATTGTGTCTAACGTACCAGGTCCGAAAAAGACATTGTATGTGGAAGGGGCCAGATTGCTTGAATGGTATCCTGTCAGCACCTTAGGCCCTGGTCATCGCCTGAATGTCACCATGTTCTCGTACGATGGTCAGCTGCACTTTGGTTTGATTGCCGCAAGTGCCTATCTGCCGGATTTGAATGTGTTGGGTGATTATATCTACGATGCTTTTGAGGAATTAGAAGCGGTGGTTCAATCGCCAGATATGGGCGCGTCTTTGTTGGCCGAGAAAAGAAAGCCTAAAGCAGTTGCGTAATGGCTATTGACGTGACCTTCATACAGGAAAGGAAAAACAGAGGATATAGAACAGAGAGTGTGATGAGTTAAGTCACACTCTTTCTGAATTAAATCAAGTTCATTATGAATTAAATCAAACTTTCTGGAATTAAGTCGTAATCTCTGTTTTGTTCTGCAAGTGTTCAAGCTTTAGGAACTCGTTTAAGGGTTCCTGAAGTTGGCACTGACATCCCATTTCAACCAATAGTAAGTAAACGCCTCCAATGACCCGGTTAATGAAAACCGTGTCGGGCGAAGGCTGAAAGTCTTTCCAGTAAGGCAGAAATGTCTTCCACTCTTTGATGGCGCGCTTATGAATGTTGGACGACCCGAAATCAAAGGGTGTGTCCTGGTCAAATGGAGTCATAAAAATTTCGCTCCATAACGCGTAAAAGTCATCGGGTATTCGGGTGTCGGTTGAGCTTCGAACTTTCAGCTGAATCAGAGATTGGTCCAGTGCTTTATAATTTCGATCAATGGAGGCTTTCAAGAATTGATAGAAGTTTTGCTTCAAATCTTCTGACACAGGACTGATGCTTCCGAAATCATAAATAATGACTTTGCCATCCGGCCTGAATGCAAAATTTCCTGGGTGAGGATCGCTGTGGAAACCATCAAACTCAAAGACCTGGCGACCAAAGAATTGAAACAGTTGCTCGCCAATTTGATTTTTTGCTTGCTGAGAATAACCTTTTGACAGAACTTGCTTGATGCTGTCGCCCTGTTCCAGGGTGGTGGTTAATATCGTTTTGGTTGAAAGTTCGGGGATGACTTCAGGAATGATGATGTCATCATCCATTTTATGGAACTCATAAAAGCGGGTCAGTTGTTTCGCTTCTTCGATATAGTCCAGCTCTCGTATCAAGGTTTCGGAGAGCTCGTCAAACACCGCTTCTAAAGCATCGGGGTCTACTTTAATCAACCCGCCTAACTTTAGAAGACGACGAAGGTGTTTTAAATCCGATTTACAAGCTTTTTCAATGCCTGGGTACTGGATTTTCATCACTACATCTTTGCCGTCGTGGGTGACGGCACGATGAACCTGACCGATGGACGCCGCTGCCATTGGCGTTTTGTCAAACTTGGCAAACAGATTGTCCGGGTAGTCGCCCAGCTCAAGAATGATTTGACGTTCCAGAACCGAAAAGTCCATCGGTGGCGCTTGGTTTTGAAGAGCGGCCAGTTCGTCGGCGAACTCTTTGGGGAAAAGGTGCTGCATTTGAGAAGCCATTTGACCGACTTTCATTGCTGCGCCTTTCAGTTCGCCTAAGGTAGACACAACCTGTTTGCCTATGTGCCGATAGAAATCAGCCTTCGCTTCATCCGAATGAGGTTGGTTGCTGAAGGCCGACTTGATGCGATTTCCTGCGTACTTGCTGGCAACAGAAACGGTCATTCCTGCCAGCTTGGACGCTCTTTTTCTGTGACTGACCCATTTAGAAATCTTTTTGCTCATAGTGGTTGTGGCTTCTTGTGATCAGGAGGACTGAGGTTCGGAACTTGCCTCTTCCAATGTTTGGAAAAGCTCTTCCAGTTTGCCACCCATTTCAGCCAAGGCATAGATCACTTCGGGCAATTGTTTAGCAAATTCAGGTAAGCTTTGTTTTAACAGCTCAGGATCTTCTGATCTTTCTATATTTAAGTCGGGTGATGCCAGAGTAGAAATCAGCCCTAAGATGGCGTAAACCTGTTCGCCGAGATCCAGTTCACCGCGTATGCTGGTATCGATCGCTGAAAAGCGTTCGATGTTTGCTTTCCAAAGTTGCTCCATCCAGGTAAATCCTGTGATAAACCCTTGACAGAAGTGCTCTAGCCCCATTCGTTCTGCGGTGTCTTCTGTCCAGTCCAGTTTGACGACAGGAGAACAGCTGCCCGACATGAGATCGTCGAATGCTTCTTTGTAATGCTGAATCATAATCATGATGATTTTTTGCATTTCTGTCTGTTTTTCGGCGTTGGCGGATTCACCATTGAAGATAACCGGTAACCACTGATCCGTTGCTAAAAACTCTGGAGCGCATAATACGGAATAAATAAAACCGATGAATTGAGTATAATTCAATGTGCCTTCTGGTCGATCGGCATGGATGAGAAACGCTTTGAGCGTTTCGCGATCTTCGTCGGTTAAAGGTGGTAGTTGTTGCTCGGTCATTCCCAACATCCTTGGCTGATAATTTTGATTAATAAAGTTTTCCAGCCTAGATGAATTGGCATCGTATGGCTATTCATTTCTATTATTGAGTACTTGGGATTATTTTAAAACGTCTGGTGTTTCGGACAAGTGGAGGCCGTTAAACGGTTCGCAGTGGCTTGCATCGGGAAGTGGCCACATGCGGTTGCCTAATGAGGCTGCCCCGTCTACCCGGATTGACGTACCGCTAATGAATGAAGCGGCAGGGGACAGTAAGAAACAGATGATTCCGCTTACTTCGGATTCTGTGCCTAATCGTTTCATGGGAACGGCTTCTTTTAATTGAGGAATGATGGCTTTGAATGCGCCGTCGTAGGTATCCATGCCGCTAGAGGCAACCCAGCCAGGAGCAACGGAGTTAACTCGTACACCCTTATGGCCCCATTCGAAGGCGAGTGTTTTCGTCATATTATCCATACCCGCTCTGGCGGCGCCGGAGTGAATCATTCCTGGCATGCCTCCCCACATATCGGCGGTAATGTTGATAATGGCTCCACCCGTTTTGGCCATACTTTGGTTGAATACTTCACGGGCAAACAGGAAGCCACCCATCATGTTGGTTTTGACGACGGCCTCAAACCCTTTTTGAGTGATAGAGGATGCTGGGCCAGGATACTGTCCACCGGCGTTGTTGATTAGCCCATTGATCTTCTTATGGGTTCCCAGGATTTTTTGAACGGTGGTTCTGACCGTGTCTTCCTCTCGAATGTCGCAGGAATAATAATCTGCACTGCCACCGTCGGATGTAATTTCATTAGCTACTTTTTCCAGTTTTTCTGTTTTTCTTCCGATCAGGGAAACAGTGCCGCCAAGGGCGCTGATTTCATGTGCAATGCAACGACCGATCCCGCTGCCGCCGCCTGTTACGATGAAATGTTGTTGATTAAACAATCCGGGTTTAAGCACACTCTCAAAACTCATAATCTTCCCTTTATTGTAGATGGCAGGCTGATGAGCTTATAACAAGCGCTTGCTTGGTATCAACCGTTGTCTGTGGGATAAGCTTGAGTGAAATTGAAATCGACAAATGAGCGATGATCCATTTAACGATTTCGGGCATAATACTGGTAAGTATCAAAGTATCATTGATTGACGGGAAAGTTATGAACGAAATTACTATTCAGGCACCAGACGATTGGCATTTGCACTTCAGAGACGGTGACATGTTGAAGGAAACAGTGCCTGCAACGGCTCGCCTTTTTAAACGAGCGATTGTCATGCCGAATCTTGTTCCGCCTGTAACGAATGCAGATATGGCATTGGAATACCGTCAGCGTATTTTGGACGCTCGACCTGAAGGCAGTGATTTCGAACCTTTGATGACGATTTATTTGACCAATACCACTTCAAAAGAAGACATCATTGCAGCCAAAGCTTCAGGGGTGAAAGCTGCAAAACTTTATCCAGCGGGAGCAACAACCAACTCGGATGCAGCGGTCAGTGCACTTGAATCTTTATATCCGGTTTTTGAGGTGATGTCGGAAGAAGGGATGTTGTTGCTGATTCATGGCGAAGTTACAGATCATGACATTGATATCTTTGATCGCGAAAAGATGTTCATTGATCGGCATATGCGCCCGATTACTGAAAACTTCCCGAACCTGAAAGTGGTTTTTGAGCACATTACGACGAAAGATGCGGCCGATTTTGTGGTGGCGGGTTCCGATAACATTGCGGCAACCATTACCCCGCAGCACTTGCTTTTAAATCGCAATGATTTGCTGGTGGGAGGCATTCGACCTCATAATTTTTGTTTGCCGATATTGAAGCGTAATATTCATCAGCAGGCACTTCGTGAAGTTGTGGCTACGGGGTCTAAGAAATTCTTCTTGGGGACTGACTCTGCTCCGCATGAAAAGCATCGTAAAGAATCTGCGTGTGGCTGTGCGGGTTGTTACAGCGCCTGGAGTGCGCTTGAGTTGTATGCTCAGGTCTTTGAAGATTTAGGCGTTATTGAGAAGCTTGAAGGGTTCGCAAGTCAGTATGGCCCTGATTTTTACGGTCTTCCAAGAAACGAAGGTAAGGTGACTCTGGTGCGTGAAGACTGGACCATTCCGGAACAAATTATCTTACCGAATGGCAATCCGATTGTGCCGTTCTTTGCTGGCGAGACCGTTCGCTGGAAAGTCAAAACCGTGTAATAGGTTTTGAGTAGTGTTTAATAAAAAAGCCGGGTGAAGTACCACCCGGCTTTTTTTATGGCGTTGTCATTTATTGGTTCGCTATTCTTAGCTGTTTTTAGCGGCAGGCAGTTCAATCGTCACTTTGAATGCTTTGATTTGACCGTGTTGATCCTGAATGTTTTCTGCAAACACTTTCCCATCGTGTAATTTCACCAGAGCTTTCACGATGGACAGTCCTAAGCCAATATTGGTGCTGCCTGGTGTTCTTGCCTGGTCTGCACGAGAGAAAGGCTCAAATATTTCCTCGAGGTGTAAGTTGTCGACACCTAGGCTTTCGTTGGTGATTTCTACCCGGTGAATGGTTAGACCTTTGAATGTTTTTTGTGATGTGCAGATAGTAATTGCAGTATCGGGCAGTCTGTATTGCACCGCATTACTGATGACGTTTCTGAATATTGTAGAGATCCAGTTGTCTTTCGATTGAACCCAGAGTGGTTGGTTAATTAAACAGCCTTGGTTCAGCTGAATGTTTAACTGAGAATTCTGATGTTCAAACTTAAAATCACTGATCAGTGTTAAGAGGGTGTCGCGTACATCTACTTTATCGCTTAATTCAATGGTTGAAAGCTCAAACGCCGGTAAAGACAGCGTTTGCTTGATGATGGACTCGAAGTGATCTACTTCATGCTGCATTCGTTGAATCATTTGTGTGTCGTGTTTGTCCGCGCCTTCCATGATGGCGAGTGCCACTTGCATTCTTGCGATGGGGGCTCTTAACTCATGGGACATATCGTGGACTAAACGACGCTGTGAGTTGTAGGCATTTTTGATTTGTTTGGCCATTTCGTCAAAGTCTCTGGCCAGCTCAGATAATTCGTCTTTTCGTTTGCCAAGACGAGGGGTGATTTCCACGTCCAGATCTCCCTGAGCCAAGGATTGAGTTGCATCCTGAAGTGCCCGAACGGGGAGCGTGAGGTGTCTGGCGAGCAAGTAGCAAATAATGCCGCTCATTAACGTCAGTGAAGCAAATAATGCCCAGCCGGTATTCGCCATGTGCGCTAAAAATGCTTTATGAATCGGAGGGCGTTGGTAAATGATGGTGAATTCTTTATTGTCGTCCGTTTTAAAGTAACGTCCAAAATACAAATGGCCGCCAGTGGGTACCTGAATACTGCTTACCTCTTCACTGAGCTTTTTGGATACTCGGCGTACGCTTTTCGGTACGTCATCATCAAACAGGCCTTTGTGATCTTTGAGTAAGAAGACGTTATGTGGCCTGAGTCGGCCTCTCGTGTGTTGTAGCCAGCGCTGTAAGCCTAATTCGCCTCGGACTTCATAAGCTCGTTCTGCTTTAAATGAGGCTCTTTCTAGCGGTAATGGCAATTCGTGGGACTGAAGGCGGGATTGATACAGCAAAAACGCAGTCGTGATGATCACCAGAATGATCATCAGCCAAAACGATAAGAATATTTTTGTGAACAGGCTTTTCATTCACTGAGCTCATCGGTCAGTAATTCGTGCTTAAACAAATAACCCTGACCCCGGATGTTGCTGATGATGTCGGTCGTAATCTCAACGCCTGCTAATTTCTTTCGTAGGTTACTAACATGCACATCAATGGATCGGTCATAGGCTTCTAAGGGCCGGTTCAATACGTCCAGAGACAACTGTGCCTTACTTAAGATGGCTCCCGGGTGGGACAACATGACTTGCAATAGTTTAAATTCGGCACCCGTCAGCGTAATGGGCTGCTGGTCATAATGTGCTTCAAAGCGGGCCGTATTAAGAGTCAGTTTCCCAACCCGAATTTGAGTCGCTGCTTTTTTATGTGAGGGTTGGTCTGGCCTATTAGACTCATCACTATCACCGCTCAGTGATGGAGCGCTGGTTCGTCTCAAAATGGCTCGTATTCTTGCAATCAGTTCTCTTGGGTTACAGGGCTTGGGCAGATAATCATCCGCTCCCATTTCCAGGCCGATGATCCGATCAATGTCTTCACTTTTGGCTGTGAGCATAATGACCGGTGTTTGATGGTCTCGTCGTAAATCCCGCAGTGTGTCGATGCCATTTTTAACCGGCATCATGATGTCCAGAATTACGATGTCGAATGGCGACGTATTGATTTTTTTTAAAGCCTGCTCACCATCAAAGGCCTGTTCAACGCTGAATCCTTCGTTTGATAGGTAAGTGGATAGCAGTTCATTTAAAGATTGATCATCATCAACTAATAATACTTGTGTCATGAAAGTCGCTTGTGTTGAAAGGAACAACGTAATTTTATCGTTTTTTAGCGCTGGAGCTTTGGAACTTTACCCAACTTTACTGAGCTTAAAATAGTCTTTATGAAAGATCGAAGCAACCCTGAAATCATGTCATAATAGACAGGTCTATCACCTTCGCTAAAAACCCATTGCGAAGGTTTCTTTTCTCAAGCTTTCTTTCTGTAACAAGGACACTTTCATGGCCACTATCGGCAGACGTAATACTTTAGAAGTTGTAAAAATAGTGGATTTTGGTGTCTATCTGGATGGGGAGCAGCTTGATGAAATCTTATTGCCCAAGCGTTATGTGCCAAAAGACTGTGCTGTCGGTGATATGGTTGATGTATTTATTTATCTGGACTCTGATGATAAGTTGATTGCAACGACACTTAACCCGAAAGCGATGTTGAACGAAGTGGCAAAGTTGAAGGTCGTTTCTGTGAACGAGGTGGGTGCATTTCTGGATTGGGGCTTACCTAAAGATTTGCTTGTTCCTTTTGGTGAGCAGCACGTCAAAATGGAAGAGGGACGCTCTTATAATGTCTATATTTATCAGCATCAGGAAACCCATCGTATTGCGGCATCGTCCAAGTTGAACCGGTTTGTTGGAAAAACTGAAGCGGATTATCGAAGCGGAGATCCGGTTGAACTGTTTGTGACTGATCGGACAGACATCGGGTACAGTGCCGTCATTAATAATGCCCATTGGGGGGTGTTGTTTGAAGAAGACCTTTATCGTCCGTTAAGGAAAGGTCAGAAAATCAATGGTTATATCAAGCGAGTCCGGGAAGACGGTAAAATAGATTTAAGTCTTCAAAAAGTTGGCTATCAAAAAGTAGACGATTTAAGCCGCCGGGTTATGAATGTACTAAGAGCGGAAGGAGGGTATCTGGCATTGTCTGATAAAAGCCCGGCTCAAGCGATTCATGATAAATTTGGTGTAAGTAAAAATGCTTATAAAATGACAATTGGCGCGTTATATAAGCAACGAAAAATTACGATTGACCGTGAAGGTATTAAACTGATCGACTGATTGTTATCTTTTGTATGACAAGTGTTTGAACTTGTCATTCGCTACTATTCTTAAAAGTCCTTTCCTCTATACTGTTTTTTGTTATTTCCGGACAGCTTGGTTCGGAAATAGCCAATAATTAAAATAATAAACTACCGAAACAGTATCCGTATGATCTTGAGATGTTTTTTTCAATGTTTGGCCATTCTTAGCTTGTTTATCACTCCGCTGTTGTACGCCAAGAGCGGAGAACTGACCAATGTTTTTACTCATGAGAATCAACGGATAGATGCTGAATTTGATTACTTTGAAGATGGATCATCAGCGCTAAACCTGCAACAGGTTCTTGAATTGTCGGATTCGGACTGGACTCATGTCGAAAGCAATGGTGCGCATTTTGGGTTTAGTGAATCCAGTTACTGGTTTCGGATTCAGTTCGCTAACCACCTTGATGAGATTGCAACTTCATTAGTAGAGCTGGCTAAGCCGACACTTGATGTGGTTGAGTTTTATTCGGTCCAAGAGGACCAGGTTGTAAACCAACTGATAACAGGCAGCAAAGCGGCTTTCGACAGCCGTGACGTTGATCACCCTAATTTCGTGTTCAGAGTCCTACAGGAACGAGACCAAACCAGTACGGTATATGTTCGTGTTAAGACGCAAGGTTCTTCAGTATTTGCAATAAACCTTTGGCAAGAAAAGCGCTTTTTTGAAGTTACATCAAAAGCAATGAAGTTTCATTTTCTATATTTTGGCGGTCTGCTGGTCGTTATTCTTTTAAATCTCTCGATTTATATGATGCTAAGGGAGCGCATCTATCTTTATTATTCGCTTGCTCTGGTGGGCTACCTCATGTTTTTCAGTGGATTAAGAGGCTTCAGTTTTCAACATCTATTCTTTGATTGGCCAGAGTTGAATCAGCGCGTATTTTTGGCTTCGATGCCTTGCTTGGCCATATTTTCCGTGTTATTTACCCGGGACTTTCTTAAAACCCGGACGTATGCTCCGAGGCTGGATTTGGCTCTGAAAGTTCTCCTTGGGCTTGAGTATCTGAAGCTGTGTGCTGTTTTGGTGCTGGATTATAATCAAGCTATTCGATTGTCAGCTGCTTTGACCCTGCCCCTGTTTCTTCTATTGTTTATTTCCGGACCTGTTATTTGGAAGAAAGGCAATAATGCAGGTGTATTCTTTTCTGCTGCCTGGTTTATGTTGACTGTAGGCATGTTGCTGACTTTTTTCCGTGCAGTGGGTGTGCTTCCAAATAGTGTGATTACTCAATTTGGTATGCAGATAGGCTCTGCCCTGGAGTCACTTATTTTAATGATTGCGTTGGCTTATCGTATTTATCATGAAAGAGAAGCAAAAATTCTGGCGCAGCAATTGAGTATTGAGCAAACCAGGCAAAAAAGGGAAAGTCAGGAGCGGTTGGTTGATCTGATGTTGCATGATCCGGTGACCAAGTTGCCTAATCGTATGTTGTTTGAGATGACGATTAATGAACACATTGTACAGTACCCTGATTCTGAATCCATTGTGTTGCTGGTACGGATTGGTCGGTTTACGGAAGTTAGCCGAACACTTGGCCTTGCCAATGGTGAAAACTTGCTTCAGCAGCTGGGCGAACGCTTAAATAAAGATGCTTCTCTATTTGAAGGCGTAGTAAAGGTTGAGGAAAGTGCTTCTTCTGTAAATTACATTTGTAATTTTTCTACTGACACATTCGGTGTGCTCTTAAATCGACATTTTGTTGAAGCCGACAAAGACAAATATTTGGCGTTTATTGAAGCGTTACGCAAGCCGTATGAATTTATGGGTTTTAATGTGGATCTCCACCCCAAATGTGGTGCTGCGATATACCCTCAGGATGGCGATGATGCTTCTGTATTATTAAGAAATGCCAGTGTGAGTTTGGATTTAAGCCACAGTGCCGCATCCAATATAAATCTATATTCCAAACAACACGATGTTTATAACGAGCAGCGACTCACTTTAATGTCTGAGCTGCGTGTGGCTTTAGAAGTTGATAAGCCAGAGCTGTATTATCAACCCAAATTATCAGCGCGCGGTGATGGCGTTGTCGGTTTGGAAGCGTTGATTCGATGGGAACATACTGCCCTTGGTTTTATTCCGCCGGATCAGTTTATTCCTTTGGCTGAGGAAACCGGTCTTATTTCTGATTTGACCCGTTGGGTTTTTAAGCGAGCGTTGAAAGACTTTGTTCGTTTTAAAGCAGAAGGATTCAGTGGCTCTTTATCTGTCAATATTTCAGCCAAAAACCTCACTGAAATGGATTTACCTGTGTATTTGTCTAATTTGATCAGCAGTTACCAATTGGATGCCAGTCAGATTATTTTGGAGCTGACCGAAACCGCCATTATGGAAGACCCGGAGCAAGGCATTATTGCATTAAAGGCCTTGACTGAAGTTGGCGTTAAACTGTCCATTGACGATTTTGGTGCCGGGTATTCTTCGCTTTCTTATCTGAAACGACTGCCTGCTACCGAAATCAAACTCGATCGTTCCTTGATAACGGGGATTGCTCATTCAGACAGTGCCAGGATCATTGTGCAGACGTCCATCGAAATGGCGCATAACTTAGGCTATAACCTGGTCGCGGAAGGTGTTGAAACTCAAGAAGAATTAGACATTCTTTGTGCGATGAACTGCGATAATATCCAGGGGTATTTACTGAGTCGTCCTCTCAATGTGAATGATATGTGTACTTGGTTGTTGGCTTCGGCTGAGGAGACCCTGACGTAGGTATTTATATTTCATGAGGCTTAACGCTTCTTTACCTCGCCTTTACTTTTTTCTGACCCTACTTAACTTTTCAGCGCCCTACAATGGGTTCATCCACTAGCAACGAATCATCGTAGCTTCAGAATAAAATCTATGTGGCTTGAAGGCGCAGGGAGTTCATTATGAAAAAAGCATCAAAAATTATCGTGTTTACAGTGATTACAGGTTTAAGTGTTTCAGCGTTTGCGTTTGGGGGCTCAGGTAAGGGGCGCCATGGTGCAGACCCAATGAAACGCCTAGAGCATATGACTGTAATGTTGGATTTAACAGAAAGCCAGGTGGCGCAGTTAAAGCCCGTGTTTGAACAGCAAGAAGACCGTCATTCAGCCAAGGGAAGTAAAAAAGGTTTGATGAAGTCATTACATACCGCGATAGAGAATGGCGCTGGTACCAATGAAATAAACGCGATAGCCGACCAGGCCGCAGATCAAGCCAGAGAAAGAGTGCTTAAACGTGCCGAGGTCATACAGGCGGTACAAAATGTGTTAACGGACGAGCAAAAGATGAAGGCTCAAGAGTTTCGGGAATTACGTGAACGGCGACATGCTAAATTCAGCATGTGAGAGTTTTAGAGGGTTGAATTGGTAAGACTTAATATTTTTGCCTGAGTAAACATCGCAAGAGCATTACTTCAGGCAGTTTGTTTCGGCAGCTCCGGTCGGATACTCAGCACCCCCTCCGCTGAGTGGTTTGCGGTCAATTTAGCTAAATTGACCGCTTTTTTAAACTTCAGTTTAAGCATTAACCGGCTCCACGAGAACCAACCTCATTTCCATGCTCCTGAACATCAAATGTACTTTGTTTTGTACGTCCTGAATGTCTTCTCCTTGAACACGAAAACGAAATTTAGTGCCTTTTTGAGTGTAAGCGTTAATTCGGTACATGGCTGTATTCCTTTTTTAGATTTAAGTTGATTTAGCTGATAGGATTCAGTTTATGTATTGAAGCGACATATTATGTCGCCAAAGATGGGCGGATGTGACTTTTATGGAAAGTTTTTTAAGACGGTTGGCGATTCTTGAGTATTTACGACAGGCAAAAGAGCATGTATCAACGGATCAAATAGTCTCTTTCTTAACCAATGAAGGTTATTTGGATGAGCAGGCGAAAGCACGAACCCGATATCGGTCTGTTCAACGAGATTTAAACTTTCTGTTAGGTCGCGAGGAAGACGGAGAGCCAGACAATAACTTTGGTTTGGATGAAGTGCAGGGGGACGGAAGAAGTCGGTTGTGGCGAGTTGACCCATATAATGGCTTGAGCTACGACTTTGAAAAGATGCCTCAGAACATGGCTATTGCTTTCGCTATGACTCAAAAGCATTTGTCAGATTTACTGCCAAGAAATACCCATCAGGAACTTCAGCGCCTGTTCTTAGCAGCAGAGCATAAACTGGCTCACTCGACGAAAGTGCTGACCTCCAAAAACTATGGGCGGCTGAAAGATGCCATTGAGTTTTATCAGAGAGGGCAAACGCTGAAAGCAGCCGACTATGAATTGGATCATCTGGATACGATTTACAGGGCGATCGCTCAACAAAAACAAGTTTCCTTTGAATACCGGGATAAGTTATATCGCGTTCATCCTTTGGGTGTCGCAATATTGCTGCCAAAACTTTACTTGGTGGGCATGAAGGCAGGTGAAGTGACGAGTGTTGATGAAACACGTAATTTTTTGATTCACAAAATAAAAACGATTTGGATTGAGAATAGAACGGCTGAAGTCCCGGATGGGTTTGAATTGAAACGCTATCTAGAGCAAGGAAATATGGATGTCTTTATTGAATCCAGAGATAAACAAACCTACCGGCTAAAGTTGCAGATAAAGCAAGGTCAATTTCGGCTCATAGAAGATCTAACGGAGTCCCCTGTCAGTGAAGACCAGATGGTTATAGAGCAAGCGAATGGTACATATCTTCTTGAAGCTTCTGTAAGGCGAACGGTGCAGTTAAGAAGTTGGTTGGTGTCTATGGGTCAGGCTTGTCAGGTTATTGCGCCGGAAGTGATTAGGGAGGATGTGATTTCCCATATGACATTAGCATTGAACTTGTACACGAAAAGCTGACTTGTTGCGTTATTTTTTCTTGTTCCGTTTGAAGGAACCTGATTTACTCAAGCTTGTCTATGACTCTTTAGATAGAATGAGAGAGAAAAAATGAGGTTAGATCACGTGCTAAAAGTTAGAAAAATCAGAGTATTGGTTGTCAGTATTTTTTTGAGTCTCCTTGTTGGCGGTTGTGCCACAGTAGGCAAGGATTTTTCAGAAGATCGGGTCTCGCAAATTGAGATAGGCAAAACGTCTCAGCAAGAGGTCAAAAACATCTTTGGTTCGCCTTGGCGAGTCGGGTCTGAAAGTGGTCAGACCACATGGACATACGGCTTGTATGAATACAGTGTGTTCAGCGCAACCCAAACCAAAGACATTGTTATACGTTTCAATAAAGATGGCTCAGTTGCATCTTATACATTTAACACGACTCAGCATAAAGAATAAGAAAGAGGCCTTATGGAACTGGGTATCATCAGCCTGACGGTCTTGGCCGTTTTTATCCCAACATTTTTTATCGTGTCTTTGACTCCGGGCATGTGCATGACTTTGGCGCTGACAATGGGAATGACCATTGGCTTAAAACGAACGTTTTGGATGATGGCTGGTGAGCTTTTAGGGGTGGGCTTAGTCGCCACATTATCGGTGGTGGGTGTGGCAACCATAATGCTTCAATACCCTCAGGTGTTTAACGTTTTTAAATACCTGGGAGGTGGGTATTTAGGCTACCTAGGCCTTCAGTTATGGCAATCGAAAGGAAAAATGGCGTTGCAGCAGGATGGGTCGCATAGCTTCGATGTATCGCCTTATGCACTTGCTCTGCAAGGCTTTGTAACCGCAATTGCTAATCCAAAGGGGTGGGCATTTTTTGTTGCGTTATTGCCTCCTTTTTTGGACGTATCTAAGGCAATGGCGCCTCAGCTAGCGGTATTAATTGGAGTGATCTTGATATTGGAGTTTCTGTGTTTGCTGCTTTATGCCGCAGGCGGAAAAACAGTAAGTCATCTGCTTCAAAATGCGAATAATGTACGGATCATTAACCGGATAGCAGGTACGTTAATGATGGGGGTTGGCTTGTGGTTGGCGGTGGGTTGATTGCTGATCGTCAGAAATTAAAAAAGGGCTGCATTTGCAGCCCTTTTCAGTATTGAAGCCTAAAGTATCGAAGGCTTAGTTTTCGATGCCGATGATGAACCATGGTGCGTTTGGCTCTTTTAGGTCTCGTTCTAAATGCCAGATGTCTGTGATGTCTTCTTCAATGCCTTCAATATTGTCTTTGTAGCGTCCGCTGAACTTGATACTGACTTGTGCTGTTCCAAACACTTGGTGGGCACGAACCAAATCTGCATCCAAGAACATAACCTCGGTGTTTTGTTCACCTTCCAGTGTTTTTCTTTCTGCGATTAGTTCTTCGCCCAGAGATGGACTTGTGTATTCAGCGATGATGTCGAAGTCGGCTTTGTTCCAGGCTTCTTGAAGGGTACGATAATGATCGCATGAACCGGCAAGAAATCCGTTAACGTCAAAACCAGGAGGTAAATCTAAAGGCACTTCTTCACCTGTTTCCTGGTTCTCTGCTCGGCCTTGGGCACCACCAAACGAAGCAGGTCCTGAAGCATCGGCTGGTGTTTCATTGGTACGGAACTGCTGTGAACCTGAGTCAGCATACGCTGGTCTTGGTTGTGCCAGAGAAGACGCTTTCGCTTGTGACATGCCTTTAAACAGCTTGTAGGCAACGAATGCGATAAGCCCGATGATGAGGATGTCCATGAACTGGATACCTTCGAAGGCGCCCCCCAGTAGGGCTCCAATTAAACCGCCCGCAAGTAGGCCGCCAAGAAGACCACCCATTAGGCCTTTCTTCGAGTTAGATTTTAGGTTTTGAGCATTTGCCGGTTGATTTGCGTTATTTTTATTGTCAGCAATTGGCTTGTTAGCGGGAGCAGTTTTGAAGGATTTACCGAAAGATTTACCACCGCCGAATTTTTTTGCTTCTGCTTCTGCGACAGTGAAAGTAAATGCAAAAAGAATGGCCATTACGGCCCAAATGTTTTTCATAATTAACTTTATCCTGCTTGTGCTTTACTGAACTTGAGTGTGCATCGTATCTAGATTGTCAGACAAGTCAACTAATCTGAAGTTTCCTTTGTTGTTTTATTCGATAATTTAATTCCATTACAATGCTCTGCAATTTGATTCAAACAAATGGGTGAGTATTTCATGCCTGAGTCTTTGAAGGCTTACGAGTTGCAAACTCGAGCGTGGGTAGAGAAGGTGATTGTCGGATTTAATTTTTGTCCCTTTGCTAAAAAAGAGGTGGTCAGAGACAGTATTCGATACGCCATATTTGGCTATGAAGGCAGTGGCCGAGATGTATTTTTTGATGCGTTAGAAGAAATCTTAAAAGAGTGCAGGTTGCTGGATGAACACTCTGAGATTGAAACTACGCTCGTGGTTTTTCCGAAACTCCTTGGTGAGTTTGAGCAATTTCTTGATTTTTTAGGGTTTGCAGAACAGTTAATGATTGATAATGGCTATGAAGGTATTTATCAATTAGCGAACTTCCATCCCGATTATTGCTTTGAGGGTGAGAGTCAGGGTGATCCTTCCAATTACACCAACCGATCGCCGTACCCCACTTTTCATATTATTCGAGAGGAAACGATGGAAAAGGTGTTGGCGAATATTTCCGATCCGGAAGAAATACCGGCGAGAAATATTCGGGTGGCCCGTGAAATGGGAAATGATAGGTTAGCCTTAATATTAAAAGGGTGCATGGAATCTGCCAACGTTAAGGCTGATTGATCTCTGTGTCGCCAGCTGCACGATAAATGATGACGTGTTTGAATTCATCAAACCGTTCTAATGGTGGCAGTGTTTCAGCGTTACCTTCTGAGAATTGTTGATAACCTTCTACATTCAGGTTTTTGACTCTGGAGTCGGCCATCAGGATGCTCTTGCATTCTTTCCGGAGAAGAGAGAGCAGGGGAATGTTGTCTCTGTCGTACAGAACATCGGCTGCCAGGATGGTGTCTATTGGTTCGTTGAGTTCTGAGATTAACTGAAAGAAATCCTCGCTGAATTCAATTTCTACATTATTAAGTGCAGCGTTTGCTTTGCAGCTTACAATCGCATCTTTATCTATGTCGCAGGCAATGACCCGTTTGGCGCCAAACTTGGCTGCGGCGACGGCTGCGATTCCGGAACCAGCGCCAAAATCCACGACAACTTTGTCTTTTACTGAGTCCGGATTTTGCTCTATATACTGGGCCATGATTTGTCCGCTTGCCCAGCAGAAACACCAGTAAGGTGGTGCCTCCCAGATAACGCGTATTTCTTCTGGGCTAAATGGTCTGTCCATGTTGCTGTCGTCCAGTAACCACAATTGTAACCAGGGGGTCAGTGGCATACGAGTGGGAATAATATTCGCTGAAGGAATGGTTCTGTGGAGCAGCATTTTAAGATCATTTAAGACGTCAGACATTTTCTCGTCCTTCTGTATTCTCTGTCTATACTCAGTAAATCGGCAGCGGATTATAACGAGTTATGAACGAAACATCTCATTCAACTTCCTGTCTTTATACTTATCGGGATGGTAATCAGTGCCAGGAAACCTGTAACGAAGATTCTCCTTTTTGTTATTGGCATGACCCCGTTATTGATAAATCGACTCACGATATTAAAGAGAAGCTGGAAGCCTGGGCAAAAACCGGCAAGCCAATGGATGGCTTCCAGTTAAAAAAAGTGGATCTTTCTAATATTAATCTTGTTCGACGAGGTTCCAAGGTCGGCTATTCTTTTCGCGATGCAGATCTGTATCGTGCGAACCTGAATCGAGCGCATTTATTTGCCATGGACTTCAGTGGCAGTTCGCTTATGAAAGCGGATTTAAGCTTTTCTAATCTACATTGCGCGAATTTGCAGGGCTGTAACTTGCTGGGGGTCGATATCGGTCGTTGCAGGCTGGAGAACATTAACTGGGGGGATTTGGTTTGTCAGGAAGAAAAAGCCAAAGAAGCACAAAAAGAAGGTGAGAGTCAGTTGGCCAATGACCATTGTCAGGAAGCTGAGGAGATATATCGTAACGTTCGTAAAAACTGTGAAAAACAGGGGCTTTTTGAAACGGCGGGCTATTTTTTTCATCGAGAAATGGTTATGCGTCGGTATCAAATGCCGTCAAATTCTTTTCCCCGCTTCATGTCAAAAATGGTTGATGTTTTTTGTGGCTATGGTGAAAAGCCATTGAGGGTGGTTCTGTTTTCCATGACCTTGATTTTATTTTGCGCAATTACTTACTTTTTTTTAGGAATTTCTGCTGGTGGCAGTATGTTGGGGTTCAGTGTTGCTTCTTCTTTTGGTAATAATTTTATGGCCTTTGCCAACTGTTTGTATTATTCAGTGGTGACTTTTACCACATTAGGCTATGGCGACTTTACACCAGTGGGGCCATCGAAAGTTATGGCCGCCATTGAGGCGTTTGCTGGCAGCTTTACCATGGCATTATTTGTGGTTGTCTTTGTTAAGAAGATGACTCGTTAATTTGTTTATTTTTCATTATTGAAATGCGCCAGTGTCTGCATCGAGAAAGCTTCCAGTATGGGTGCTAAAAAAGACGATATCGTCAGAGATTGATCCGATAGCAGAGGGGTTAATTCAATTGCCAAATTCAGCGATCTGGCTGAATCCGAATTATGACTCGAATTGAACGTTGCGTTGGCCATGCGTCTGCCTAAGACTGCTTTGTCATAACCTTTGTTGCCATCTATTTGCGAGTCGTAGATGCCGATCAAAGCCTGTTCAAGGTTTGCCATTGGGCTACAATCCAGTTCAACCAGAAACTCTTTTGGTACCCAGTCGAGACTGCCCCAGACTTCTACACCGTAGATGGTCGGTTTGTAGTGATGGTCAGATTGCATGATCTTTCTGATGGCCGTGATGACGACTTCACAGACCACTCTATGCGTGCTGTGTTTATCGGTGGGGCAATGAGTATAGATAGTATCAGGTCGAGAGGTGGCGAGTTGTTGACTTAATTCGCAGGCAAAAAACTCCATCTGCTCTTTCAGTTCTTTACTGGAAATATCCCACTGGATGCAAAAGGCATAATCGCCTATTTGAGCTGCCTTAATCTGTTCTGATTGGCGAATGGCGCTCAGCTGAGTATCTGATAAGTTGGCATATCGCCCACCTCTTGAGGCTCCGCTCCCGTTGGTTAGAGTGATAGAACTGAACCAGTCAGACTCTTTTAAGTAGCATTGCTGGATACCTGAGTAACCGATAATTTCAGCGTCGTCCTGATGAGCGACGATCGCAAGATGGTTAGTCTTTTGGCATGCGGATTCTTTGGTATGTTGTGGATGTATATGGACAGTGGTTTTCATGAAGTCAGTCGTGGGGTTCCGTTGGTGTCAAATATTGCAATGCTCTTAGAGCCGCAGATTGGCTTGCAGACTGCTTGGACTCATGCAGGTTTGCATCATAGAGCCGTGTGAGTTCTTCTTCCAGTAATATAGCTAAAGCAGAGCTTTTGTTTAAGCACCGGCCATGAAAGCCAACGTTGAAGCCGGATGAAGGGAGGTTATTATTTTTTATAGCGATATCAACGAATTTAAGTAGCGCGTTAGCTGCATTACGGATGCAAGAAAGAGCACAGGCGTCACCTGCCAGAGCCAACTGATTTACTACTTTTGTAAATGAATACATATCCTGGGCGTTTCCCTGTTTTTCAGTTAACTGGCTCAAACTCTCTGTACCAAAGTGTTTATGAGCTGCTTTGTAAAGGGAGGTTATGTTTCCAGCGGACAGCTGCTCCAGTGACTCTTTAATGGCTTGCGCAGAGATTCCGTGCCCTGAGCCTGTTATTTCAGGGGCCTCAGGAGAAGGCTCGATCGTAAACAGGTTCCCGTCTGTCCGGTAGCCAAGTGCCGATGCATTTAAATCAGAGATTAGCGTAATGCAGGGGCCTTTCATCTGAAATTTTAAAAGACCTAAAAATGCGGCGGATGTTGTTTCAATGCGTTTTTTTGGGAAGTATGCAGATAGACTTTCAGTAAAGTCGAACTGTTCTTTTGTGTTCATCCAGCCGGCGATGCCAATCACTATGGATTGCACTGAAGGATGTTGTTTGATTATGTTCTTCAGGAAAGGCGTGATTTCTTCGAGAGTATTCGTATAAAAATTGCAGGTAGCTAAGTGATCTTCAAATACGATCTCTTTTGCCTGATTTATCATACAAATATGAGTGCTTGAATCTGCAGCGTCTATTCCCAGGAACATAGAGCTATACCAAAAGTAGGCCCAAGCAGTTAAATAAAGTTAACGGCTTGGCCACGCTTTTACAGATGGAGGTTGTTTAAATCAACGGTCTTTTGTCGGTTGTATGTTTCAACGACAGTACCGTCTTCCATGATATGGACAAATAAATTATCAATTTCACCTTGAGAAGCAGGATATTGGATACTTACCGACTGGCCATTCATGTCGGCCAGTTTTACTTTAAGCTCTTCGAGGTCCTTGCAGGAAACTTCTAAATCAAAAGTCTTGATTAAATACATCCAGTAACACCTATTTTGCGCGAGTTTAGCTTAATTTTTGTATCAGGGTTCTAAAAGACTAACATCTTTACTCCTTAAAACTTAATATTAAGTTATGATTATGGCAAGGATATTTCGTACTTATTAGGTAGGAGTCTCGAATGTTGATCGAAGTCGACATGGAAGCAGATCAGCTTCAGCGTTTATTATTGGGTGTTTCTTTTTTTAATGATGTAAAGAAGTTGGGTGATGATCAGTTTCAGATACTGATGTCCTTGGCTCGGGTTTATAGAGCATCGCCGGGAGAGGTGGTTATTTATAAAGGGGATATAGATTCTTCTATATACTTTTTATTGAAAGGCCAGTTAGAGGTTTATTCCGGGGAAACCGTTAATCCCGAAGAGAAGGTGAATTACATCTCACCAGGTGAGAGCTTTGGCACGTTTGCAATGATCAGCGGCAATGAGCGAAATGCGACTATTGCGGCCGATGAAAATTGCCATGAAGTCATACTGCTTTCTCTCAATGCAGACTTATTTTCGGATCTATACAATCATGAGTTGGTAAGTCTGGGGGTGAAACTGGCTTTTTACAGAATGGCTTGTCACAGTGCTCGATGGAAATTAGAAATGTATCGAATGGAGCACCCGGACTCTCCTTTGGTTCCAAAACTGCGCGAAGTGAAGCTATTTACCGGGCAGAAAGACAGCCAGGAAGAGCTGGAAGCGCTTAAAGATCAGGCTCAGGCGTTGTCGGATTTGTTAAATCAATGGAATCATTATTTCAATAGCTGAGGGTCGTCGGCGCTGTTATTACTCTTAAATTAAAACCCAACTTTACATTGCCTTTACGGTAAAATGTGAACTGGCGCAGCTTAGGTCTGGCTGATTAAGGTTGAGAGCGCGTATTATTTCAAGTAGTTTAGCCAGTTAGAATAAAAATACTAATGATAGGATTTTGCCTGGGAGGCAGAGTGGACTTTTTTAAATCTGTACGTAAATCAATGCAGCACCTGAAAACGGTTGGTGCTCTTTCCGCGTTGGTGATTATTGCCGGTTGTGATGAAAGTGGTGATTCCATCGGCCCTAAGCCAGACATTACTTTGAGTGGTCAGGTAATGAAGGGCGCTTTGGTGGGTGCCCCTGTTAATTTGTTTCGGGCGAGTAATGGTTCTATTAATGCGTCTCCCAATATTGAAGGGACGGATGATAACTTATATACCGACAGCAACGGTTCATTCAGCATTTCCTTGAACGGTAACTCTTATCGAAATAAAACACTCGTTGTAAAAGTGGGTAAGGCGGTCTGCGATCGTGCAGCGGGATGTACTGACTCAATGGGAAATACCGTTGACTTGAATGACGAGTATTTTTTGGGTAATTACCGATGTGATGCACCTGAGGGATGTATTGATCCAACGGATGGTACGACGGTTGTTCCTTTTGGAGACTTGGTTCCAATCGACTTTGAATTAATTGCGGTTGTACCGGAAATCAGTAATGACGACTCGGTTCGCTCTCAGAAGATTAATGTCTCTGTATTAACGACGCTTATGGAGCAGGAAATTCTTCTGCTTGGTGGATTTAGTGAGTTAACCGCTGGAGCAGGCAATCGAAAAATTGCGAATGTGTTTCAATTGGACGGTATCAACCCGCTTACGCAATCTATGGTTGATGTCGCGAATTTGTCCAGCGGTGTGACTAATACTAACTCATATTTGTTGTCAGTTTTAAATGCTGGCACCATTGCTGCCAGCACAAGACCGACTGAAGGTAACCCGGTTTCAGTGGGTGTTGGCCTTAGAAATCTGATTTCTGAATTTAATAATCGTAGCTATCAGTTCTACTACAGAAACTCGAGTGCAAGTGATGTTGATCTTGAGGCAATCTATGCAATGGCTCAATCTATAACCTCTCACGCAGAGGTCAGCCCATTCGTATCTGACGCAGCAAAAACGGCGTTGACGGAAAAAGAGACGTTTGTAAACGATCAGCCTGCGGATGTGGCGACCGATGAAGAATTTGACGTAAGTCTTGATTCAGATACCCAGGCTGCGCTAAATAACGCGAAAGATTATATGTTTGATACCTTGGATTGGTATTCAGATACAGCGGCAACAGGTACGGTGGCTCGCAATAAATTTGATTATATGATGGACAGCCTGAGAACCGGTCAGCAAGAGTCCTTGCCTTATATGGAAACTCTGGGTAATGACTTTACTTTGGTTTTGGCTGCTTCACTGAAGACCATTCAGGATGCGCCAGCGGGTACCACAGAATTTACTTTGAACTCTCTAGATAAAGATGGAAATGCCGTTGAAGCAGCACTGACCAAAGAAGGCAGTGGCTACCGCGTTGAAGGTGACTACTTAAATACGAACTTCAATATGTTGTTTACGTATGCCGACTCGACCAGTTCGGATTTGGCTGCAGAACCTGCGGAAGGCGAGGCTGACGACAGTGTTTACCGATTTACGGTGAGTGCAACAGGGGATTCGGTGGCTGCGTCAAACGTGGGGTTAACGCTGAAATTTACCACAAGTGCAGTGATCGCGCTTCAGCTTGATTCAGGATTTGATGGCACCGAAGAGACGGTTGTAAGGTCGTCTTTCCGTTGGGACGATATCTCATTGGCGCAGCAAACTACCGTAGGTTTGTACAGCGCTGATTTGGGGCGGTTGACCATTGATGGGCAATTGACGTTCTCGATGGAGCATGTGGCGGATACAATTTTAAGGTCTGATGGCAATGGCGGAACGGTAAGCTTTGATGTACCGAGAGTGGATGGCAGAGAGTTTGTTTTCTTGCAGTTTGGTAATAACGACCCAGGCAATGAAGACCCGACTAAGTTCCGGGTAACGGTTGGAGATACCGATGAAAATACCGGTGATACTTGGCCTGTCAGTTACTTGTTCAGTGTCCGAAATCATGTGGTTTCTGATACGGAGCGTTACAGTGCAGAAGCGTTTGGATCTTTTGCTCAGGATTATCTAACGGGCACAGGTGCAAACCAATGGGGTGAAACCGCCTGTGATTTTCTGCCTGTTGCTTATGGTATTTCGATTACCAAAAATACCAGCGATGGTGATGAGCTAACTTATAACGACATCGACGTTATTCTTGATCCGAGCAACCTGGATAGTGACGGGAATATTGCTCAATTGTCGTATGCCTTGTCCAGTGTCAGAGAAAAAGCCCAGCCAAACTCAACCATTGTGCCGCTAAAAGATGAAAGTAAGCTTTGCCCAATTACGTTCACTAATGCGCAAGACGTTGAAACGACCGTGGATTTTTATGAGTCACAGACGATCAGTGAAACCGGCAGATATGACGATCATTTGTTTGTTTATTTGGCTGTGCCGAATTTGACCAATAACCACTCACTGTCTTTCGGTGATAACGCCTCTACGGCACAGTTGAGCTATGACGACTGCGAGAACTTTGGTGCTTACGCATCATCAAGCAATAACGTGCTTGGCCGTCTATACAGCTGCGCAACTCCGGCTGCCGACAGTGATGATGCCAAATGTCTGGCGGATGAAAAGTACATTGACTTCAGCTCCGGCTTAATCTCAGGAAAGAAAATTGAGCGTGTTAACGGGGTAATTGAGGAAGTAGACGACAACTACAGTTCTTGTGAGGACTACGACCCTGATACTGGTGAAAATGAATGGGAGGTTCGCTATCTTGACGGAACGTTCCAGGTTTTACCGGTAGATATCAGCAATTTTGGGATTAATGGTACAACTGTAGAGCCAGCAGAATCTAACTCGGAAGATACAATAACCCTTAACGGTCAGGTATTTAGAGGTGCTGTTGTTGGCGCGCCTGTTAATATATATAGGGCCAGTAATGGTTCTATTAATGCGTCACCCAATATTGAAGGGACGGATGATAACCTATACACCGACAGCAACGGTTCATTCAGCATTTCCTTGAACGGTAATTCTTATCGAAATAAAACACTCGTTGTAAAAGTGGGTAAGGCGGTCTGCGATCGTGCAGCGGGATGTACTGACTCTATGGGAAATACCGTTGACTTGAATGATGAGTATTTTTTGGGTAATTACCGATGTGATGCACCAGAGGGGTGTACTGATCCAACGGATGGTACGATGGTTGTTCCTTTTGGAGACTTGGTTCCTATCGACTTTGAGCTCACAACGGTTGTCCCTCTAATAAGCAATGATAATTCTGTTGGTTCGCAAGATGTAAATGTTTCTGTTCTAACTTCGTTAATAGAGCAAGAGATTCTGCTTTTAGGTGGCTACTCTGAATCAAGTGCTCGCGCTGGAGTTGATAAAATTTCAGATGTATTTCAGTTGGGGGGTATTGATCCATTAACACATCCAATGGTGGATGTTTCAAGTATATCTGGGACGGTAGATGACAGTTCTTGGATACTGTCCGTTGTTAATGCAGGTACAATAGCTGCAAGTACTAGGCCTTCTGAAGGTAGTCCTGTGTCTATGGGGGCAGCGCTCAATAATTTAATCTCTGAGTTCAAAAACCGTAACTATCAGTTTTATTACAGAAACTCGGGTGCAAGTGATGTTGACCTGGAAGCAATCTATGCAATGGCTCAATCTATAACCTCTCATGCAGAGGTCAGCCCGTTCGTATCTGACGCAGCAAAAACGGCGTTGACGGAAAAAGAGACGTTTGTGAACGATCAGCCTGCGGATGTGGCGACCGATGAAGAGTTTGACGTAAGTCTTGATTCAGATACCCAGGCTGCGCTAAATAACGCGAAAGATTATATGTTTGATACCTTGGATTGGTATTCAGACACAGCGGCAACCGGTACGGTGGCTCGCAATAAATTTGATTATATGATGAACAGCCTGAGAACTGGTCAGCAAGAGTCCTTGCCTTATATGGAAACTCTGGGTAATGACTTTACTTTGGTTTTGGCTGCTTCACTGAAGACCATTCAGAATGCGCCAGCGGGTACTACAGAATTTACTCTGAACTCTCTAGATAAAGATGGGAATGCCGTTGAAGCTGCGCTTAGTCAAGAAGGCAATGGTTACCGGGTTGAGGGCGATTATTTAAATACGAACTTCAATATGTTGTTTACGTATGCCGACTCGACCAGTTCGGATTTGGCTGCAGAACCTGCGGAGGGCGAGGCTGACGACAGTGTTTATCAGTTTACGGTGAGTGCAACGGCCGACTCGGTGGCTGCATCAAATGCGGGTTTAACGCTGAAATTTACCACAAGTGCAGTGATCGCGCTTCAGCTTGATTCAGGATTTGATGGCACCGAAGAGACGGTTGTAAGGTCGTCTTTCCGTTGGGACGATATCTCATTGGCGCAGCAAGCTACCGACGGTTTGTACAGCGCTGATTTGGGGCGGTTGACCATTGATGGGCAATTGACGTTCTCGATGGAGCATGTGGCAGACACCATTCTAAGGTCTGATGGCAATGGCGGAACGGTATTTTTTGATGTGCCGAGAGTGGATGGCAGAGAGTTTGTATTTTCACAGTTTGGTAATAACGACCCAGGCAATGAAGACCCGACTAAGTTCCGGGTAACGGTTGGAGATACCGATGAAAATACCGGTGATACTTGGCCTGTCAGTTACTTGTTCAGTGTCCGAAATCATGTGGTTTCTGATACGGGGCGTTACAGTGCAGAGGCGTTTGGATCTTTTGCTCAGGATTATTTATCGGGTACAGGTGCTAACCAGTGGGGCGAAACTGCCTGTGATTTTCTGCCTGTTGCTTATGGTATTTCGATTACTAAAAATACCAGCGATGGTGATGAGCTGACTTATAACGACATCGACGTTATTCTTGATCCGAGCAACCTGGATAGTGACGGGAACATTGCTCAGTTGTCGTATGCCTTGTCCAGTGTCAGAGAAAAAGCCCAGCCAAGCTCAACCATTGTGCCGTTAAAAGATGAAAGTAAGCTTTGCCCAATTACGTTCACTAATGCACAAGGCGTTGAAACGGACGTGGATTTCTATGAGTCACAGACCATCAGTGAAACCGGCAGATATGACGATCGTTTGTTTGTTTATTTGGCTGTGCCGAATTTGACCAATAACCATACACTGTCTTTCGGTGATAACACCTCAACGGCACAGC